>JAHDCU010000005.1 GCA_020629715.1 Saprospiraceae bacterium | reverse complement strand
AATCAACAACAGCCGGTGGTAGCTGAATATGAGTATCAGGATCAGTTAGGTCAGTTCCTACATCAGAGAAATCTAAAGCTTGTAGAACAAACTCCTGAATACAAGTAGATGTAACTTCTCCAGCTTCATTCAACACCGCCCAAGATCTTCTCAAAATACTTTGTCCACAATCAGGAGATGGTATGATTTGATCATTTGCAATAGTGCTAAATTGACCGCAGTTATCTGATATTGTTGGTTCAGGGAATGCAATGGTTCCGTAATCTCCCTCATAGCATTTGAAAATACAAGCTGAATCAACTAATGGTGCAATGATTGAACCGTTATCATTTTCGACAGTAATTGTAAAGTCTCCAGTAGTTCCATTTCCGAATGTTGTCATCACTAGGATATAAGTAGTTCCTTCGTTCAACATTACGGAGATCTCACTTAATAAAGATCCATTAGCGTCATCGTTGGTTGCAACCAAATTAGCACATGGATCAGTAGGATCGAATGAGTTTTCATATAGAGCTAGAAAGCTATCACCACCGGCAAACGTAACTACTTCAAATCCACCTGTACCCGCCATATCAAGCTGAAATTCAAATGCTTCATAGAATACATTGGTGCCTGTACCTGAAGGATTACAAGTACCAGCAAAGTTTACAAATGGTCTATTGAAAGTAGGTGAATTGTCATCTAATGTAGAAGTAAACTCCGTAATTTCAACTGGATCTCCAATTTCAGGACAATTACACTCTTCAATGATTGGATCTAATTTATCTTCGATCGTTAAAGTACCCCAACACTTATTCCCAGTACATACATCCATGACTTCATATTGTAGAGTCTCACCTACGTAGCTTGAGAAGTTATCTTGCGAAATCGCAATACCACCTAGTGTAGTGAATGCTACTGAATATAATTCTTCACTGAATTGACCTCCCTCTAAATAGAAATCAGCAAAATCAGGCACCTCACAATTTTCGTCAAGAGAAATATTGATATGATCATTACATGTGATCTGACCACCACCACCTACTTGTAGTTCCACAGACGTGTAGGTGACACATCCTGGGAATGCCGGAGTGGTACCATCTGCGGTAACGTTATCTACAAAGTCTCCTGTAAAAACAAAGTAAAGTGTATATATACCATTATCAAATGCTGTAGGGTCAAACTCCGTTAATGTTTCGCCCAATGGACCGTTAAGGTTTACTTCTACTGTTCCAGCGAATCCATTGATCTCCATTACTTCATCACCTGTAAATAACAGTGGATTCTCATCATTAAAGCATAAAGCCTCTACCGCTAATGCAGGATCGGTAATAATTGGATATTGACAAATATTAGTAACGCTTAATGGATCTCCATTAGCATCGGCGAGTGCAGAAACCGTTCCGTTTATGTCAACACTTACATTAACTGTATATCCAACCTGATCTAGGTGGTTAAATGCCAATTCGTATACTCCAGGTGATACCTCATCAAAAGGAACACCTACGCTAGATCCACCTAAAACGCCTGAACTTCCAGCACCTGTAACAAGCGAAAATCCAGCGGGACCTGTAATTTGTATAAGTTCGCTAAAAGTTCCATCCATTGCACCATTTGCGGTCTGGTCGTTGTTACACATACACGGATCTTCTATCCCAAATTCACTTGTAGGCCCGTACATAAATAAGCCTTCACATATTTCTAGGTTAACTACTATTTGTTCAGATATTCCGTCTATAGTTGTAGGATCATCAGCTATACAATTATTTTCATTCCAAGGCGAAACAACGGCCTGAAAGGTCAAGTCAGAACTTGTCAAAATTGCATCACCTTCAATGGTATAAATACTACAATACTCCTCAACTGGGCTTAACTGCACAGAACCACAACCATCAACATCAGTAGACCATACATTATTTCCTACGGTCTGATGACCATACTGTACGATACTGCCCGCAGTTGTAGAGATTGGCATTGTAACTGATAATTCGCCAGTTGCCGTAATAGGAACAAAAACCTCATTGATAATAAATGCAAAACCTGGAGCGAACTCTCTAATGTAAAGACTAGATGTATGACCACATGAAAAATCAACATTTGTGACTTCAACAGTATATGTGAGATCTGTACCAGCGTATAGCCCTGTTTGATCTTCTACAAAGTGATTTGCTTCCATGATGTTATTTCCTTGAACACCAGGTCCGCCAGGGGTATCATACCAATACATACTTCCATCATCAAGAGGAGTAGCTTGCAGGGTCAAGTCATTACCAGAAAAAGTAGCTACTAAATCTGGATGATCTACACCATTGAAACCCCAATTAAATACTCCAAAACAATATCCACCACCACAAGAGGCATCAACCGCTGCTGGGTCATCGAATACATTCATAAAGGATACCCATCCTGCTCCAGCATCTAATGTAAGAGTTACAGGTATGCTTTCTACATCAGTAAAAGTAGATCCTTGATCATTAGACACTTGCCAGGTAACATCACCACCCATAGGTAAGTTATCACCGCTAAAACATAATTCCACATCACTTTCTAAACAAGCATTAATTGGGCTAGTCATTCCATTGACAGTCACCATGAAATTTTGTTCTTGTGGACAAAATAAATTTGCTGAAAGCTGTTCCGTAACTCCATCCTCTGTCTGATCGGTACAAGAAGCATCATTAAAATTACTAACCATCGCTTGGAACGTAAAGCCGTCCACCGCTGGACAATCCCCTGCCGCAACTTCGTAGGTAGTACAGAATTCTTGAACTGGGCTTAACTGCACAGAACCACAACCATCAACATCAGTAGACCATACATTATTTCCTACGGTCTGATGACCATACTGTACGATACTGCCCGCAGTTGTAGAGATTGGCATTGTAACTGATAATTCGCCAGTTGCCGTAATAGGAACAAAAACCTCATTGATAATAAATGCAAAACCTGGAGCGAACTCTCTAATGTAAAGACTAGATGTATGACCACATGAAAAATCAACATTTGTGACTTCAACAGTATATGTGAGATCTGTACCAGCGTATAGCCCTGTTTGATCTTCTACAAAGTGATTTGCTTCCATGATGTTATTTCCTTGAACACCAGGTCCGCCAGGGGTATCATACCAATACATACTTCCATCATCAAGAGGAGTAGCTTGCAGGGTCAAGTCATTACCAGAAAAAGTAGCTACTAAATCTGGATGATCTACACCATTGAAACCCCAATTAAATACTCCAAAACAATATCCACCACCACAAGAGGCATCAACCGCTGCTGGGTCATCGAATACATTCATAAAGGATACCCATCCTGCTCCAGCATCTAATGTAAGCGTTACAGGAGTGCTTTCAACATCAGTAAATGTAACACCACTATCATTTGATACTTGTATTGTAATGGTCTCACCCATGGGTAAACCGGTACCACTAAAACATAGTTCTATTTCGTCGCCTTCACATACATCAACAGGCCCAGCACTACCGTCTATAGTAAAAACAAAGTCCTCTGTAGCACATGCAGGTGGAGGAGGTTCAACAGGCTCAGGACAAATTACAGTTTCGGAATTTCCTTGTCCACCAGCTTCCCAGTTAAAAAACATATCAAGTGTGAATGGACTAGTTTGACCAGTAAGATTATATGTAAATGTACCAGTTCCGTCAGGAAAAGAAATAGGATTACCAGGACCACCTAGAAAACCTACCAAACCAGCTGGATTGTCAACGACTGTAACCGTAATATCAACATTACCACCAACATATGAAATAATAGTATAATCCATACCACTTGTTAAATTCTCAATTGGAACATTGCCAGAACACATATTTTCAATTACGGGACATGTATTAGTTCCATCTACACCTAACATACTTGCGCATGAAGCATTTGTAGTACAACCATCTAGAGCGTTAGCACCACTAAAGCTCCAATTTTCTGAATCAAAAACACCTCCATTTTGCATCATATCTGTAGCTACTGCCCATCCATCTAGATGATCCCAACATTGACCTGAACCGTCAACATTGATGTCACCAAATACATCTACTACAGCACCCGAGCAAAAAAGCTCAACTGCATCATCACCGTTAATTGAGGTCGCTGAAGTTTCTGTGTAGTCAGGAGCAAATCCGAAATATGCTGTAAAATTAGCTACATCGGATGCAACCCATACACATGCTCCAGAAGCTAATGGGTCAGCTGGAAATGTGAACTCTTCACCATCTGTTCCACCACCATTGTTAGCTGAGCCTAGACCATAAATACTTAAATCTGGAATAGCAGCACTAGCGCATACTTGGATTGCCTTAGGTGTACCTCCGGTCAGAGGACCATCTATTAAGGCATTGATGTACAAATCGTCACATTGTGCATTAATTGTAGTCAAACTCACGAAGAGTGCAACTGCCGTTAATAAAAAATTAGTTAATGTCTTTTTCATACTGTTAATGAGATTGGTATAAATATTTTAATTCTGCTTTAATTTTCTTTTTGCATTAAATATAAAAGACTATAGAATGAAAGGAACACAAACAACATGTAGGTACAGCTAACAACTTCTTAACGCAATAAGCGCTTTGAAATGAGATTTTCATGAGTTTTAGGTTCGTCTTATAATTCGATTCGTCATATAGAAAAAATACATATATATTTTTCCTACCTCTAAGTAATTGAAAAAATATCACATTGTTGTGATGAAGACTAAAATATTTCTGATTAGTGTATTTTTTACACCAAGTTGCAGAGCAGGAATTAAAATTAAATTAACTTAACATTATTATTTCTCGTATAAATCGAGCTGACGTTTTAAGACTTAAATAGCAATCATAATATTTATGAAATTCTTTAGAATAATATCCTTTATTATTTTTCTTCAATTTTTGTGTTTTGCCTCACTATTAGCACAAACTTTGCCTACCGTATGCTACAATCAAGATAGTCCTCAAACAATAATTGATTTGGATAGGAAAGATTGGAATTCAACAGCTGGACCTGGAAGTACTATTCAACACAGCCAAGGATATCTCCATGATTTTCCTTTACCGGCCAATACATTTGTTTGTAAAAAAATAGATAACATAGAAATTGACATCGATATTATCAGCGTTAATAACGGCTCTTTACCTCCTCCATGCATACAAGGAAATCCGTTTACTGGAGATTATTATATAAATTTTACAATGGACTGCCCAGTTGTTGACGGAGCCTCAAATGGTGCTACATGTGACCCGAATACTACTCTAATTGGAGAGCCGAATGCTAATAATATTTTCTCGCTTACAGCTAATCCTTTTAACTATGGCTGTCCAGCTCAAGAATTTCAATTTGGAGGAAACTTAGGAGTCGATATCATACCTTTGATGGGTGAATTTACTTGTCCAGGTTGGCAGACAGTGGTTGAAGACAATTTACTTACTATCAATTATCAAATATGCGTGACTATCACACTTGCCGATGACGACATAAATACACCTGTTGATCTAGGTAGTGATATAACGTCTTGTCCACCTTTTACTGAAATACTAGATGCGGGATCTGGTTATAGTGGTTATGACTGGGGTGGCGGAATTAATACTCAAACATTGAGTGCCACTTCTAATGCAATATATGAAGTTACTGTAACAGACAACAATGGTTGCACGGATACGGATGATATAGAGATCTTATTGGGTAATGCCACGGTAAGTATAGATAATAGCTCGGGTAGTAATGTAATATGTGCTGGGTCAGGTATAAATCTTGTGGCTAATACTGCACCTGGTTCCAGTTTTTTGTGGTCTCCTAATGGGGAAACTACACCAAATATAACGGCATCTTCTGCCGATACATACATAGTCACAGTTACGGACAATAACAATTGTACCGCGGTAGATCAGATTATTATCACTGAAAATAATCCTTCAGTTACGATATCTAGTCTAGCTCCCAATAACGAGATATGCGGTGGAAGTACCACTACTATTACCGCAACTACGTTAACAAGTGATATAGATTGGAGCACAGGAGAGAGCGGAACATCCATCACTGTAGGTACTGGCTCATATATGGTGACAGTGACAGACATAGCTGGATGTACTGCAACTGATGAAATAACGATTACATCGTTTACACCTCCAGCTGTGGCAATAAATCCGTCTTCACCAGCAGCATGTGATGGAGGTACGGCAACGGTGTCAGCAACAGGTGGGTATACCATGTATCAATGGTCAGGAACATCCCAAACTGGCAATACAGTGGACTTAGGGCCTGGAAGTTATACGGTAACAGTGACTGACAATAATAATTGTACTAATACAGCTTCAGTAACAATCGGAAGTATTACTTCACCCGATCCCGGTACATCCAATTTTATAGATGTATGTAATGATGGGACTACCTATAATATAGATGCATTATTAGGTACCCATGACTTTGGTACTTGGGACGATGTCAATGGTACAGGTATTAATCTTAATATAAATTCTACATCGGTAAATTTTGCAGGTATCCCTGCGGGTAACTATTCTTATACCTATACAGTTGTAGGTACAGCACCTTGTCCTGATGCTACATCTGTTATAAATGTTGATGTAGCAGCAAGTTTCTATGCAGGAATAAACCATATCGAACAAATCTGTAACCCAACTGGCACATTGGATTTTAATGCTCTTATATCAAATCCTGATCTAGGTGGAACATGGAATGAGCTATCAGGAACAGGGTTGAATGTAAATGCAAACCCTACTGCAGTTGATATAAGTTCGCTCACCGCAGGAAACTATAATTTTATTTACGGTTTTACTGCATCAGGAGCTTGTCCGGCACAGACCGCTACGCTAGAGCTTCAAATCCAAGATGGAGTAAATGCCGGGATGCCAAATTCAACATCCGTTTGCGAAGGTGATAATTTTGATCTTTTATCTCTTTTATCCAGTGATGCTACTTCAGGTGGAACATTTTTAGATACTGATGGAAGTACGATATTGTTTGGTAGTACTATCAATACAACTAGTCAAGCTGGACAAACATATAATTACACTTACCAAGTAGGAAGTGCTACAGATCCTTGCGGTGAAGATTCTGAGATCTTCACGATAACTATCGTAAATGCAGTGACGGCTGGAGCAGATAATATGGTTGCTATATGTGAATCAGGACTTTACAACTTGGAACAAGATTTAGTAGGTGCTGACCTTGGTGGTTCGTTTGCAGATATAGATGGTGGCGCAGTACTAGTTGGTAACTTCATAGACACCGAAGCTATGTCAGCAGGTGATTATAGCTTTCAATATACCGTTGGTGATGGTGTAGCATGTCCAGAATCCATGTCGATGATCAATATTACTTTATTTGATAATCCAACTGTTAGTTTAACAGTTGATCAAGCCAACTTATGTAATGATCAATGTACAGATTTAAACATTACACTTACAGGAGAGCCTACATATTTCTTTTTCATAGATCTATATGATGACACAGGTTCTCTTATCAATCTAATTGATCCAATTGTGAATAGTAATAATACGAGTATTACGATATGTAATAATGGAGATACGGGCTCTTATATGAATAACACAATTGGTATTAATGCTAATAGTACTCGATGGGGCTTAGCGGTAAGCTCTATTAGTGATGGTAATAACTGTAATGTTGATTTCGCAGGAATGCTTGATACATTATATATTAATACATCAGGAGTTACTGAAACGAACATCGATAGTACTATTTGCTCAGGCGACACCATAACGCTTAATAATATGGAGTTCTATCTAGGAAATGAGTCTTTCATCGATACCCTACCCGGATTTGTATGCGATAGCATTGTCAATATTCAAGTAAATTTTTATGAGCTTGATACGACCATAATTGATACCACTATTTGTAACGGTACATCTGTTATGATTTCTGGCAATACTTATGATGCAAATCAGATGATTGATACCATTGATCTATCCAATGTGGATGGATGTGATAGTTTAATTTTCGTGAATGTATCGTTTTATCCAACAGCGGATAGTTTAATACAATTGGATTTATGTTCTGGTGACATGATCATGGTAAATGGTGTCATATATGATGAGAGCAATCCCGATGGAGAAGAGTCATTAACAAGTGTTGCAGGATGTGATAGTATCATTACTATAGATCTTGAATTTGGAGATATGGCAAATATTCTTGTAGATGACAGACTTTGTCCTGATGAATCAATCATGATTAACGGTACTACCTACGACATTACCAATCAGATGGGAAATGAAACTATAAGTAATGGTAGTTGCGATACGATGTATACTATTGCATTAAGTTTTTATGCAGAAGCTGATACAGCAGTAGTTGGCCCATATTGTCCAGATTACTTTGAAATAATAAATGGTATAGAATATAACGCCACTAACCCGACAGGAACAGAGGTTTTAGAAAATCAAAGTTTTACAGGATGCGACTCCATTATTAATATTAATCTTCAATTTTACCAAGAAGCAATCAATGATATTGATGAAATATTCTGCGAAGGGGAAAGTATTATGATCGGGACGGAAATCTTTGATATCAACAATGCTACTGGAACAGTTGTACTAGATAATATGAGTAGCAATGGATGTGATAGTACTGTCAATGTGAATCTTATTTTCAATGACGTTTTTATGGTCAATGATGCGGCAGAAATCTGTGATGGAGATAGCTTGTTTTTGGCAAATGCATGGCAGACTACTGCCGGAATATACATGGATACTTTACAATCGATCAATGCATGTGATAGTATTATAAGTACTGACTTAAGCATTATAGATTGCAATGTTCCCATTTCTGTATCTGCTGTTGACAATCCTTGCTCTGGTGGTAATAGTGGAAGCATCTCTATCAATTTAGGAAATAATATCACTGAATTTATAGTAACTTGGCTCGGTATCAATTCAGGTACTGCAGGTACCGAAACAATTACAACAATGGGAGGATATACTATCACTGATCTTATCAATGATAGTTACGGTATCATAGTTACAGACTTGAATGGACAAGTTTTGTATGATAACGTCGTAAATATCATGGATGCTAACGATCCGCTAATAGTATCGATTGATATCATCTCAGATGTGGTATGTGATGGAGATTTAGCAGAGCTTGAGCTACAAATTTCTGGAGGAGTAGCTGATTATTCTATAGCATGGAATGACCCTTCTTTAGGTTCTGGTACATCTGCAAGTGATGTTTCTACTGGCAACTATATTGTTACAGTCACTGACTTTTTTAGTTGCACATCAACGGCTTCAGTAGAAATAGAAAATGTGGTAGCTATCACAGCTGATATTGTTTCAATACCTGCTAGCTGTGATAATGTAGCTAATGGAACGATAACCGTAAATAATATCTCTGGAGGTACTGCACCATATACTATATTTATCAACGGAGAAGTAGATGATGACGGGCTTCTTGAGCTTTTAGCTAGTGGTATTTATGATATTGAAATTGTCGATATGGACGGATGCATGTTGAACTCTAGCGCTGATCTTACTGCAATAGGTACCAATGAATTTTTAGATTATAACATAAGCTATACCATAGCGTTAGGTGAAAGTATTTCACTAGAAGGAATATCTGATGATGCTTCAACACAATATTTGTGGCAATCAGACCAAACTTTAAGTTGCCTGGATTGTGCCAACCCGATTGCAACTCCTGTTTCTACACAACAATATATTCTGGTAGCTACTAACTCTATAGGATGTACAGAACAAGTAGTTATAACTGTAAATGTAGATATACCCACGATTTCTGTTTATATTCCTAATACGTTTAGCCCTAATGGAGATAATGTGAATGATAATTTTCAGATTTTCACAAATCTAGAGGATAGCAATATCTTATCTACAGATTTCAAAGTCTATGACCGTTGGGGTAATTTGATATACCAAAACGCAGCTCCATTTGGAACTGTAGATTGGGATGGATCATTTAAGGGAGAATATCTTGACAATGGCGTCTATGTATATCTATTGCAATTAGTGACTAATTCAGGTGAAGAAATACGTCGTAAAGGTGAAATTACATTAGCCCGTTAAAATTAAAAAGGAGATGCAAATAAGCATCTCCTTTTTTTGTGACCCCGGCAGGATTCGAACCTGCAACCGTCGGAGCCGAAATCCGATATTCTATCCAGTTGAACTACGGAGCCATTGATTCTTTCGACACTATAAAGGTCGATTTAATTTTTGAATAATCGATATTTAAGCTGAATTATTCTTGGGCCATAGCTCATTCTTTATTTTGATACGACCAGCACCACTTTTATAGTATTTTTCACGATTCCGAGCCTCTTCTATAGATTCTAATTTTTCAAAATGTAATACCTTCCATGGACCTCCATATTTTGTAGTTTTAGTCTTTCCGGTATTATGTTCTATTAAACGCCTTTCGATATTATCAGACATGTCAACATAACTTTTAGTCTGCATTCGATTAATCAATATGTAAGTATAAAATGACATAACAGATTTTCTATCCAGCTCGCCTCGCTGAGCTCTGTCGAAGCGGGTTGAACTACGGAGCCATTGATTCTTTCGACACTATAAAGGTCGATTTAATTTTTGAATAATCGATATTTAAGCTGAATTATTCTTGGGCCATAGCTCATTCTTTATTTTGATACGACCAGCACCACTTTTATAGTATTTTTCACGATTCCGAGCCTCTTCTATAGATTCTAATTTTTCAAAATGTAATACCTTCCATGGACCTCCATATTTTGTAGTTTTAGTCTTTCCGGTATTATGTTCTATTAAACGCCTTTCGATATTATCAGACATGTCAACATAACTTTTAGTCTGCATTCGATTAATCAATATGTAAGTATAAAATGACATAACAGATTTTCTATCCAGCTCGCCTCGCTGAGCTCTGTCGAAGCGGGTTGAACTACGGAGCCATTGATTCTTTCGACACTATAAAGGTCGATTTAATTTTTGAATAATCGATATTTAAGCTGAATTATTCTTGGGCCATAGCTCATTCTTTATTTTGAAGTAAGCTATATAGTAAATTGAATTTAACAAGCTTTGAAATGCATGATCCTATCTAGGAATTACATAGCCCCCACTATATTTACTTCCATGTCTAAATAAATATTAAAAATAGATTTTACACTAGATTGTACATTAATAGCGTGATTAAATATTTCCCTACCTGTCGCTTCCCCATAATTGACTATGACCAATGATTGCTTTTCATGGCATCCTGTCTCACCCACTCTTTTACCTTTCCATCCAGCTTGCTCGATCAACCAACCTGCGGGTATTTTTATACCGTTCTGAGCTGGATAACTCGGAATATTAGGATACTTATTTTTTAGCACTGTAAATTGTGAATCTGAAATCACTGGATTTTTAAAGAAGCTTCCCGCATTACCAAGATTGGAGGGTCTGGGTAGCTTTGACCAACGTATATCTCTGATGATGTTTCTTATATCTTCAATGCTAGCATCTTCTGTCAAATGATCAACAGCTATTTGCACAGGAGCATAACTAGTATTTAGACGTTTGATTCTGGACAGAGTTATCGAGACTTCCGTTATTACATATTGATCCTTTTCTGCATTTTTGAAAATACTCGAACGGTAACCGAACTGACAATCTTCATTATTGAATATATGTATTTCTTGAGTATTACGATGCATAGCCTTGAGATCAAGAAAAACATCCTTTAGCTCTACACCGTATGCTCCAATATTTTGCATAGGTGCGGCTCCCACAGAACCTGGAATGGCGGTAAGATTTTCAATTCCATAATACGATTTTGAAACACAAAAGTTTACCAGATCATCCCATACAACTCCAGCTCCTGCTTTTACCAATACACGGTCATTAGCAAGATGCTTGACTTCAATACCACTCAATTTATTGATCACAACAGTTTGATCAATATCATTAACTAACAAGATATTGCTACCTCCACCTATCACGCAGGCATGTGGATTAGAGCGAAGTACTTGTCTTAATGAATCTACTGATGTGCATTCGATTATTTCTGAACATACAGAGGAAACCCCAAAGGTATTATATGACTTTAGCGATGGCAAGACTATAGTTCGCTGGCAGGATCAGTGATCTGTCTTGATTTTGGAATATTGATGTCATATTTTAAACCAAAGTTCCATGTTTTTGCATCAGAATCAGGATCCCAACCGTGTCTAAGATATAGTTGTGCTCCTATACCACTAATACCAAAACCGTATGAAGCTTCCACAATAAAAGTTCTAAAAAACTCTCTAGTTACTCCCTGATCTTCAAAGGATCCTCTAAGGTTGTACAGCTCTGTACGAGACCATTGCAGACCACCCCCAATGGAAGTACCAAAACGTCCTTCTCGATCCATCATCGAGGTTCCGTTAAAATTTAATTTTGCTAGTACAGGCACTCCAAGCATCCCCATACCTTTATAGTCTTTCACAGCTAATCCTAAAAATCCCATCTGTGCCTGAGCCTCTACTGAAAGTGATACATTGGATCCACCAAGCCATATTTTAGGTCCTAAACCAAGATTCAGTAATGCACTACCGGCACCTCCGTAGGCAATACCATCATCAGCGTTTTTATAATGTTGATATAGGTCATGAGAGACAACAAAACCATAGCCAACTTGACTAAAGGATTGAAAGGCTGTTAATAAGGATATTGCAAGTACAACTATACGAATCATGGAGAATGCTTTGTGTATTACAAAGAAAACGAATAATCTATAAGAAAAGTTACTTATATGAGCTCAAATTGTAGCTTGGCGAGGTTTTGATATACACCCGACTCTTTGTTACTTAGTTCTTCATGAGTACCTTTTTCAACTACATGACCTTGATCTATGACGTAAATGCAATCTACATCTTTGATAGTCGCTAATCTATGTGCGATGATAATCGTTGTTCTCCCTTCCATCAGGGTATTGAGTGCATCTTGGACGATTTTCTCTGATTCCGCATCCAAAGAAGAAGTCGCTTCATCCAACAGTAGAATGGTAGGATTTTTTAAGATTGCACGGGCAATAGCAATTCTTTGACGTTGACCGCCAGATAATTTAATACCTCGCTCTCCTACTATCGTTTCAAAACCTTCTGGAAACTTAGATATGAACTCAAAAGAATTGGATTGCTTTGCTGCCGTCATGAGTTCTTCTTCACTAGCTTCAGGATTGCCATAAAGAATATTCTCTTTAATGGTTCCACCAAAAAGTAGCACCTCTTGAGGAACTATACCTATGTTTTGTCGGAATGCAGAATAACCGTAGGATTCAATATTTTTTCCATCAACCAAGATATTTCCGCTACCAAGATCATAAAAGCGCATCAATAACTGCACGATAGTAGACTTTCCACTTCCACTTTGTCCTACAAGGGCAATCTTCTGTCCAGATTTCACCTCTAGACTTATATTTTTTAGTACTTCTATATCAGGTCTTGTAGGGTATGAAAACTGTACTCCTTTAAATTCGATATCTCCTTTGAGTTGAATTTGATTTTTTTCTTTTGAATCATTTAGATCTAGTTCAGAGTCGCTATTTAATATTTCCTGTACTCGCTCAGTAGCGCCTATCGCTCCTGCTAGTGTTGTATACAAGCTTCCAAAACTAGCGATTGCACCTCCTATAATACCTGTGTAAAGGATGAATGAAAACAGATTTCCAACTTCCATGTCTCCTTGCTGTACATATCTAGCACCCATCCAGAGTATGAAAAAGATACCACCAAAAAGTATGGTTATAATAAAAATGAAGAACAGACCTCGGATACGAGCAAAGCGAAGTGATATTTTTACAATTTCGTTGACAGATTTGGAATATCTGATCGACTCGTACCACTCATTAGCAAATGACTTGACTACTGAAAATGACTGAAAGGTCTCATCTACGATAGTGCTAGTAGTTGCGAGCGCATCTTGTCGTTCCTTGGATAGCCTGCGAATATAGCGACCGAAAACCATGGCAAGCACCACGATAAACGGAAAAGTAAGCAACATGACTAGACTCAGCTTTGGAGCTGAATAAATCAAAAATCCGATACCAAAAATTAAGATTACAATCTGTCTTATAAACTCCGCAAGTGTAACTGAGAATGCAGATTGTAGTTGCTCGACATCCGCTGTGATTCTACTAGTCAATTCACCTACTCGAGTCTCTTCAAAAAAAGATACTCTTTGTGTCAAGAGCTTGTTGTAAAGATCTGCTCTAAGTCCTGCCATTCCATTTTCGGATACAATGGCAAAACATACGGTCCTTACATAGCTTAATACTCCTTGCAATACTAACACCGCTAAAAAAAGTAATCCAAACTGATTAATGGTAAGCGGGAAGGTCTTTGGATCTTTACCCGCGGCAATATTAGTCATATCACCAGCAGCTTCAGGAAATATCATAAAGGCTACACTTCCCAGCACAAGACTTAGCATTCCTACGATGAAATACCCGATATTAGGTTTCATATATCGAAATACTTGAAGAGCACTCTGTATACCCTCTTTAGTTATCTTCTTTTTTTGTTCTTCCTTTTCTGCCATATGTATGTAGATACAAAAGTAGAACAATTATAACTTTTATTGTTTTCACTCAGATCTTAAATCTGTGGATATGACATAACCATGATATTGAAGACTATTGACCCTATATTTTGATCACCTTAAATACTCTAAATGAGTCTGAGGCTTTATATTTTATTTGTAAAAAGTAAATGCCATTACCCCGAGTCCTCAAGTCCAATATCGAGCCTTTATTTAACTCTACTACTTGATCCATTTCATTATGTAAATGAAAAGTAAATTCATCGATGTTTAGAATATTTGTTTTGAGAAAACCATTCGTTGGATTAGGATAGACCAAAATATCTTCGACTGAATCAACATTGAACAGTGTAAACATTGTATCACCATCACAATTTTCGTCGATCTCATTATTTGGTATTTCTATGGCATCGGGATTGATATCAGGATCCAAATCATTGCAATCGACATTAGCTGTAAAACCATCTTGGTCTTCATCTGCATAGCAGTATACTTGAAGTGGTTCATCGGTAATATTGGTTAATTTGCTCAGCCACCCTTCACCATAATCATTTGCTGCTTCAAAAAATAAAGTGTCTTCCTCTAGATCGAATCTTAAAAGAGTAAAGGTCTCCCCCCATTGGCTCTGCTACCTGTATATCTAAGGCTATCTCATCCATCGGTTCTTGTCAGCTTTAGGCTACCATTTGGCATTACATCTTGAGTATTGCTTCCATAACAAGCATTATAAAATCCCATGGACATGTCTAATGGCTCGACTTGATCAGCTTTTTGAGTATAAAAAAGAATTTCTCCATCGGTTTCCACTACTCTTATCTGACCCTCCCATGTTTTTTCACAATCATCACTCCATGGTAATAGTTCTGAAATTTTGGAACTTGTAATGATACTGTAAGTACCCGTAAGATCACATATACATTGTGAATCAACTAACTGTAGAAAAACAAAAAGACATAAAATGGAAAGCTTCAGTCTCTTCATAACATAGCGTAAACGATATCAAACCACCTAGCGTCCCCTTACTCAATGAAATAATATATGAATCAATACCATCAATAAAAGTTCCGCTAATGCAAATATCATCACATTCCGATTACTTATTTTCCATTCTATTTTGAAAGGTAGTTGACCATTTAACAAACTAGTAATTAATGCATTCAATACAAATAAAACACTGATCACCCAGCCTGCCCTGACAAAATAATTCATGTCAGGAAAGAAGTATTTCAAAGAGGCATAAACAAATGCCGATGATAAAAATAGAATTAAAGTAGCCTTCTTATTTGGCAATTTAATAAAAGCAACGGTGCATAGTAGCAGTACAATACCACAATTGATATAATATCTTAATTCATTGAGATAATGCGTGAATGCTTGCTCTGGATTACCCATTTTTTCATAGATCAAATATATAGCCATACTTGCTCCTGTAATTAAAGTGACAACGATGGTATTTCGTCCTACTTTGACAATATCAAAATCGCTTGCATCTGGTTTGATATACTTCCGATAGATATCAATAGAAAATAAAGTCGAAAGAGAATTAAAAGTACTATCTATCGTACTCATCAAAGAAGCAAATAATGCACAGATGATAAGGCCCCGAAGACCTATGGGTAAATAATTTTGCACAAGAAAAGGAAACGTCTGATCTGGATCTTGAAGACCATTATCACCTAGTATGCCCGCCAGTGCTATACCGGGAATGATAATAATGACTGCCATCAATATTTTCATAAGACCTCCAACTAACAATCCGACTTGAGCATCTTTAAGACTTCGGGCTGCCAAGGATCGTTGCACTACACTTTGGTTACCGCACCAATAGTTGATATTCAACAAGAATAATCCAAAGATCAATGTCCATGGCAATTTAGGGTGGTCAGCAGGAAGATGCATGTGCATGAGCTGAGGTGTTTTTTCATATAGTTCACCCCATCCTCCTAGATGGTAGATACTCATTACTAAAACAACTAGTCCACCTAGTGTAAGTATAGTAAACTGAATGATATCTGTTTTCACAACGGCATTTAGCCCTCCTAAATAACTGTATATAGCCGAAAAAACACCCAAAGCAATGGCAATGACAGCAACTCTGACCATAGGATCAGCACTGATAAAACTGAAGTAATCCGCAAAAATTAACTCCGCAGCATAAGCTCCAAAAAACAATGCCGAACCTAATCCTACAGTCGAGAATAAAAGAATATTGGCAACACTATAAAATAAGGCGGTATACTCACCTAATACCTTACTGATAAATTGTGTAATGGTGATCACCTTATGCTTGAGATATAACGGCACGAAGATGAATGCCGACATAACAAGTCCTGTAATTGCATTGACCTCAAGATTAGCTTGGGCCAACCCATATAGATATGCTGAGCCCATCATCCCCAAAAACTGATATCCTTGTATATTCGTAGCTATAGTGGAAATGGCGATCGAGGGCCAACGTAATGATCTGTTACTCAAAAAGTACATCTCAGGGGTAGCCTCTTGGTCAGAAACTCTACCTCTCAAGGCAAATAACATTATAATTATAAAGTAAAGAAGAACGATAGAAAAATCTAAAATCATATGTACATGGCTAAACGATGACCTCAAGTTACTGAAGATCATTGATTATCAAGAATACTCCTGACTTTTGTTCTTCTCATCTTTATTTTGGCTCATTCAATACAAAGACATTTTCCAACATTGCACTAAATACCAGCAATAAATGGCGGTAATTTAAGAAATCGAATCGACCTAATTATTCTTTGATAAATAACTGAGAATAGTATTCTCCTTTTAGATTTATCACCTCAATTTTGTAAACTCCTGCATTTAATCCACTGACATCCAAAGCAAGGTTATTTACAGTAGCTCCAATATTGTTTTCTTTTAACATTAGTCTGCCTGTGAGATCATAAACTCTTATATCTAACGAGCTGAAATCATCTCCACCATGACTAATATTTATTAAATCTGACGCTGGATTAGGATAAACTGATAGTGATTTTACAGATTGATAATCTACACTTACCGTTTTCGAATAATTGAATTTTCCATCGTAGTCGACTTGCTTGAGTCGATAGTAATTTGAATGTTGCAAAGGACTCTTGTCGTTAAATTGATATGTCGTTAAATAGGACGTATTCCCTTCTCCTTTAAGGGTACCGATTTGCTCAAAGTCCATTCCATTGCCACTTCTTTCTATTACAAAATAATCATTATTGATCTCACTTGCTGTAGTCCAATCCAGCTCAACTATATTTTGATTAAGATGAGCCTTAAAAGAAGCAAATTCTACTGGCAATATTTTGACATTCGCTTGTGGGACGTTTATGTTGTCAAAAAATATAAATTCTGAACTAGCACCGTTGTCTACACATATAACTATCTCAAAAGTACTGCTGCCGGTCAATCCAGCGACACTGACGGTTTGCATCCCGAAATCAGTAGCATCAGGACATCCTGTACAATCTCCAATTAAAGTATGTGTTGTACTTCCAAACCCATTCCAATTGGTAACTGTTATGAAAGCTCCTCCGTCTACACTATATTTTACATCAACGTAATCCGAGTTTTCGAGATCTCCACCACGATCAATGTCAACACTAAAGCTAAAACTGCCAGACACCATACTAATGTCTAAGACTGGTGACTCCCAACAAGCCTCGTTATCAATATCATTAGCTTGAAAACTACCTCCCACAACTCCAAAGTCATCAGGACTAGAGGAATCAAACCCCGACCAATTGGCTGAAGATATGTTCCAATCAACGCCACTTAAATTAGCACTTGGGCTACAAGTTGTAATAGCGGTTCCAGTACATGAAGCCGATACTAATCCAGCTCCATCTTGTCCTGTAAATTCTTCTAAATACTGCGAAAACAATGACGTGGATAGCAATGCCAGCGCCATTAAGGTAATAATTCTCATTGGTTTTTTATTTAACTAGATTGTTGCTCAAAAATAGAATAATATTCTACACTAACACCATAAAATAGTGAAAACTAAAAGTCAAAAATGACTATTTAATATTCGGATAACATGGCACAAAAGAAAACTTAAAATATAGCATGTATGATCACTCATTTTACAAGTGACATAGATACTCCAATGATAATACCTGTTGCCGCAAACATAAAAACACTATAAATGCCTGCTACCAGTGAAAGTTCTGGTTTCATCAAGATCGAAGAGGCTATCACAATGGCCAATCCACCATTTTGGATACTCGACTCTATCATGATAGCAATCTTATCTCGAGTATTAAGTCCAAATATTGATGCTAAGATGAATCCAGCAGCCATACCTCCAATATTCAATAAAAGACTACTTATACCTAGATCATATGCAGAAGCCATGATCATATCAAAAGCTCCGATAAAAATGGATAATAAAATCAAAAAGAATAAAATACCCGAGACAGGTTTTGACCATCTAGCCAATTGAGCCGATCTTTTGGGAAATTTCTTTTTGACTAATACTCCAATCGTCACAGGTAGTATAATCATCAAAATGATCTTTCCTATGGTCTCCATAAGCGGAACCGAAATATCTGAACTACCTCCATAGAAGTAGCTAATTGAAAAATTAAGAATGAGCGGAATGGTAATAACTGCTAAGAAACCATCTATGGTAGTTAAGCTAATACTTAAAGCTACGTTGCCTCTTGATAAAAAAGTAATTAAGTTAGTGCTAGCACCTCCTGGGCATGCCGCTATGAGCATCATACCTACCGCTAAATCGGGACTCAAATGAAGTCCAAGACTTATAGCAAAAGCAAGCAACGGTACCAATATCATTTGATTAACAAAACCAATGGCAAATGCGGTTGGTTGCTGAATCACAGACCTAAATTCCCCAAAAGATAAGGTCAAGCCCATACCAAACATAATCATGGCTAGCGCCAGAGGCATTAAAAAAGCAGTAAGAAGATTAGCTTCCATTATTCTGGTTGCTCGTCTTCTTTCACTGCCCTAGGATAGACATTATTATCTAAGTTAACATCAGCCATACGCTGACTTTCATCAATGATCACGGATTGTATATCCACAATTGGTCTTTCAATCATAAGACTATAGTTGGGATGTGTCCATGGCCAGTCTTCTTCTATATTTTCATATATAAAACTGTCACTTCCTTTATTACCTCTCATCAGGCGTAGAGCTATATTATGTTTTGAGTTTGATCCATCTTTATATCTCACAGTTACATCGAGTGGCATAGGGAAAGTACCTTGTCTTGATAATACTATTTCTGTTGACTTAGCTGAATTACTCAAAAGTGTATCCACTGCATAGTCCATTTGATGAGTGGTATTGACCCAATATTCCTTAAACCAATCCAACTCCAAATTAGATTCTTTTTCCATGATACGGATGAAATCATTCGTATTAGGATGCTTAAATTTCCATGTGTCATAATATCTCAATAGAGCAGATTGAAAATCTTTTTTACCGATTATGTACTGTAGCTGGGCTAGAGTTGCACTTCCTTTTACATAAGAAGCTAAGCCATAAGCTCTATTCGTTATATAATGATCTGCATGGGTAGAGAGTGGCTCCTCCATACCTGTCTGCGTAAAATTAGCGTATGATCTAACTGATCCCAAGGTTGGGTTATCTCTGACCTCTCCAGGGATTTTACCTTTCATTTTAAGATAATTCATGGTTTCAGCACTAGCATATGAGGTAAACCCTTCATCCATCCAAGGATATAGCGCTTCATTAGTGCCAAGAATCATTTGATACCAAGAGTGCATAAGCTCATGTACCGAAACTCCCACTAGGCTTGACCATTTTCGCTTTCCTGTGATCAAAGTTGCCATTGGGTATTCCATGCCGCCATCGCCACCTTGTATGAAAGAATAGACTGGGTACGGATATTTTCCATAGTTTTTATTGATCCACTTAAGTGCTTCATCCATGGCATCTGGTAGTTGTGCCCAGTTCTCAGAAGTTTCTTCACCTGCTTGAAATAGGAAATGAAGCTCGGTACCGTCATGCGCCATGATCTTAGTATGAGTATAATCAGGATCTGCCGCCCAAACAAAATCATGTACATTTTCAGCAACGAAATGCCAAGTCAAACTCTTTCCTTTTTTCTTGGGCTCCTTACCTATGTTCTTTTGGTAACCATAGCCTATTTGCTCCGCATTTTGCAATACACCTGTAGCTCCTAATATATAGTCTTTATCTATGGTGATTTTTACATCAAAATCACCCCATACACCATGAAACTCTCTACCCACATACGGATTACTATGCCATCCTTGATAGTCGTATTCACAGACTTTAGGATACCATTGAGACATCGATAGTCTGATGCCCTCTTTATTATCCCGACCTGATCGCCTCACTTGCAAAGGTACCTGAGACACATATCTCATGTCCATCAATGCTGATTTTCCAGGTAGTATTGGCTCTGCGAGATCCACCTCTAGAATGGTGCCGACTACCTCATAGCTGGTCTCCTTTCCGTTTTGCGTCAAATTCAGTATTTTATGATATCCAATTTCATCTTCATTTAGCTTTTGTATACGGTCTAATACTCGACCATCAGGATCTGCAATCGTACGTGATCGTGTATCCATCATACTATTTGGCTGAAACGCATTGAAATAGAGATGATAAAAAATACGCTCTAATGTATCAGGTGAATTATTATAATACTGCACATATTGATGTCCAGCATACTGATTGTTTTCAGCATCTACCTCGATGTCCATTTTATATTTGATTGCCTGCTGCCACCGATCAGCTTGACCAAATGAAGAAATAGCAATCGATGCAAAAAATATTAGTTGTATAATTTTCATAGTAAGAATATCTCTATTTGAGTAATAACCTAAACGAAGACCAGCGATATTTACGCTGGCATAAGTATAGAAAAAGAAGTGCTGAAAAAAACCAAAGTACCGAAATTAACAAAGGATTTGATGTGTCAGTATTAAATAAAGATGCAGTCTGTAAGGCTGATGCTTCATAATTAATAATCACTGCACCAAAAAAATTAGTGGCCCAGTGAACTCCTATCGCTAACTCCAATCGATCATCCATTATCGTCATGATCGCTAATGTTGCACCAGCAATAATATAATATGTCATCATGGGTAGAAACCCATATTTCGAAATCTCAGGATTGCCAGCATGCAAAAGTGCAAAGAAAGCTGTACTGATTATGATCATGATAATCTTACGAAGGTTGGTCTTGGCAAGCCCCTGCAATAGATATCCTCTAGTCCACAACTCTTCTACTAATATCTGAATCGGTAATAGAAAAAAAGCGATTACTATTAAAGGAATAAAATTCTTCAGCTCGAAATCAAATTGTAGAGATGAACCTAGTACAAAATATACGATAGCTTCCATAAGCATCGATAGAAAAAACCAAATGCCGAAGCCAAAGCATAGCCTATTATAATCGACATAATCACTAACAGTAATAACTGACAGCAAACTTCGCTTATGTACATATTTTAACCAGAAATACATACCAATCAGAATAATAAAGAACGGTAAAATCAACAAACATAAACCAAGATTTGGATTCATGTAAATGTGTTCAAAATTGGGGTTGCTGTAGAATAATTCTAACTCGGCAGTACCTATTTGAGGAGTATTACCTACATGCACTGCTAATAAACCTGCCATCACAAATGCTCCTACAACCTGAAGTATGTAAAACACTACTATGCCGATAACGTAAATCCCTGCATTCAGTCCTGGACTTTCGTTAGGGTGAAGATATGGTCTTGACTTAGCTGCATTAGATGTGCTACTCATGATTGTAAAAGTAGCAAATACCTTGATTCTACTGAAATCAAATCACTATGAGTCGAAGTCTTGAATTTATAAATGCTAGAATCTTATGGAATACATTATTTTTGAGGAAGATCATAATTAAGGATATGAAATCAACACAAAAACATACATTATTCGTAGCAGGATTCATTCTCATTGTATGCCTGAGTAGATTGATACCTCATGAATATAATTTTACTCCAGTAGCAGCTCTATGTTTATTTGGTGGCGCTGTATTCTTGAAAAATAGCTATCGTTTCATTATTCCTTTGATTGCCATTTTTATTAGTGACTTTTTGCTCAATAACTTTGTATACAACACTGACGATAGCATTACCTTATTTAGCAACTTTATGATCTGGACTTATGGCTCATATTTATTGATTGTCGCGCTAGGTATGTTGCTATTGCGAAAAAATAGGTCTGTTCTTAAAATATTAATATCAGGTATTGCTGCAGGTGTCATCTTCTTTTTAATCACCAACTTTGGTTCTTGGTTATATGACCCTGTATATCCCAAAAATCTTCTCGGTTTACTTGAATCTTACCAAGCGGGAATACCATTTTTTCGTAATACTTTTTATTCCAATATTCTGTTTTCGTTAATTTTCTTTGTTTCGTATGATTTAATCACTCAGAAAAAAACAGATGCATTAGCGGAAGAACCTTTAAACGTTTAGTTCTAAATTAGTGCATTTCAGGAAACCTAAATAAAACTACTGAACTCATAATTATTTAGGATTTTCATCTTTTTTTGAATTTTCCTCATTTCCAGCGAAGGGTTTAAAAATCTTTGGAGTCTAAGATAGAATTGAAAGCGAAGTAAAAGCTTCTCATATTATTTTAAACTCAATACCTAAAAACATGAAGATTCTTAAGTATTCATTATTTGCCCTTTTATGTATTAGCTTATTTATTACATCCTGTGATGATGATGAACCATGCACAGAGACTACTTGGTATCAAGATTTAGACGGTGACGGTTTAGGAAACCCAAACGTAAGTGAAAGCTCTTGTGATCAGATAGATGGATATGTAGATAATAGCTCTGACGCAAATGATACTGGAGTAAACCCTACCCCTGTTTCAGCTTTTGACGAATTTAATCCAAATGCTGTAACCGTATCTTTCGATGGCGATGAAATAACTATCAGCTCTAATGCTTTGATAAACCATACTTCGCCTTACTGGGAAGAAGGAAGCAGTCTATACATAGATCCGGTAGTAGCAGATGAAACTCGAATGTCTCCAGGTGTAATACGAGAAGGTAGTTATACGCTTACGGTTTCTGCATTTCCTGAGCTTGCCGCTAGTAGTACTTCCACAGGCTTGGGTGCTATTGGTATTGCAGTTTCAGGTGCTCCAATATTCAATGATGAAGAAGGACCTAATATAGCTCTTTCGGCCAATGTAGCCTCAGGCTTTGATTATGCAGGTGGGCATAATGGACCTACAGGATATCACTATCACTTAGAGTCACAAGATGTAGACGAAAATACTACATTATCACATGATGATGGGAAATTAGTAGGTATTATGCAGGACGGATTTTTATTGTACGGAAGAAGGGACGTTGATGGTGAGTATCCAACAGATCTAGATGAGTCGGGAGGTCACTTTGGAGTAACTCCACATAGTAATGGAGAAGAAATTTACCATTATCATATCATAAACGAATTCTTTACAGGTTCTTACGTCTTGTTATTTGGAGGAGATTTAAAAGGAACACCTAATTCTATTATGTAAGTCTCGAAACTACATACTCTTTAAAACGAACACTTTTAAGGATACTTTAAAAAGACTTCAGTATTATTCTACTATGATATTTATTGAAAGTCTAAATAATTACTAAAAAACCAAAAATTAATTCACCATGAAATTTCTAAAATATTCCGTAATCACTCTTCTTTATTTAGCTATATTTTTCACTTCATGCAATGAAGAAGAGCCGTGTACCGAAATCACATGGTATCAAGATGCCGATGGTGATGGCTTAGGAAATCCAGATATCAGTCTAACCTCTTGTGATCCTATCGATGGATATGTTGATAATAGCTCCGATGTCAATGACTCTGGAGTAACACCTACTCCACTTTCAGCTTTTGATGAGTTTAATAGCAGCTCTGTTACCATTTCATTCGATGGTGATGAAATTACAATTGTATCTACTGGAATACCAAATCATACATCATGTTATTGGGAAGAGACAGAAGACCTTTACATAGAGCAAAACTTTGGAGATCACGTAACACCAGGTAAAATAAGAGAAGGAAGCTATACCGTAACGGTTTCAGCATCTCCAGAATTAGCAAATCAAAGTTCCGCGACAGGTCTAGGTGCCATTGGTATAGCTGTTACAGGAGCACCTATTTACAATGATCAAGAGAGACAAAATATGCCTTTAGATGTAGAAACAGCATTAGGTTTTGATTATGCAGGTGGACACGTGGGACCTGGTGGATATCATTATCATATTGAAGCAGCTGATGTCGCTGAAAATAAAACACTGTCATACGACGATGAATCATTGGTAGGTATCATGGCCGATGGTTTTCTACTTTATGGTCGAAAAGAAATGGATGGATCCTATCCTTCTGATTTAGATGAATCTGGTGGTCACTTTGGAGTAACACCACATAGTAATGGTGAAGAAATCTATCATTATCATATAGTGAATGAGTATTATGTAAACTCATATATTCTTCTTTTTGGTGGTGATCTAAAAGGAACACCTAATACTATATTTTAATAAAAACACCCTTTCTTTTAATTCGAAAGAACCACTCAGTATGATACTTTCATATTGATGTGGTTCTTTTTTGCATTCTATAAAATGAACAAAATTGTATTCATATTTATCATTAGCTGCACCATAAGTTGTAGTGATCACATAGCTAAAGATACCTCTGCAGATCTTACTGAGGTAAAAGTAGAAATCGTTGATATCCCTAATCGTAAAATAGAAAAATCTGCTGCTATATATGATAAGCAATCTTCTCAATGGACTTATGAAAATCAATTATTTTCAGGGTATTTAGTTAGTTATTATCCTGATAGTACCGTAAAAGAGAGCATGTCAGTTTATAATGGAAAGCTTGAATCTGAAACTAAACAATGGAATCCGAATGGAAGGATAAAACTAAGAGCTAACTATCATAATGGTAGACTACATGGAACTAAAGAAGTCTGGTCTTCGGAGGAGGGAAACCTTCAAATATCTAAACTCAACTATGTAAATGGAAGAGCTCATGGTGAACAGCGAAAATGGTATTCCACAGGGGAGCTTTACAAGATAATGCATCTCAATATGGGTAAAGAAGATGGACTACAACAAGCTTTTAGAAAGAATGGAGATTTATACGCAAATTATGAAGCAAAGAATGGAAGAACTTTCGGTCTTAGAAAAGCTGCTTTATGTTTTGGTCTCGAAGATGAAAAAATACAGTATGCCGATTAGAATTATTTTATTGACATGGGTCGTAATTACGATGGCATGTAAAGAGCAAAAGTCTAATGATAGTAGAGTCGACGTACTGCCCTATTTCAATGACGCTAATTTTACTCCAAGATGGATCGATCCTTCTGACGAAATACTTGATACTTTTCACCGAATATCTCCATTTAGTTTAATCAATCAAGAAGGTGAAATACTGACAGAAAAGGACTTTGAAGACAAAATCTATGTAGTTGATTTTTTCTTTACGATCTGCCCGGGCATCTGCCCAAAGCTAACTGCCAATATGGGAATGCTCCAGGATAAGTATTTAGATGACGATGATGTGCTCTTACTCTCCCATACCGTTACTCCAGAAAGAGATTCTGTACCCGTGCTAAAAGAATATGCTGAGGATAAAGGAGTGCTTTCTCATAAATGGCATTTAGCCACAGGAGAGCAACAAGAAATATATAAATTAGGTCGTAGAGATTATTTCGTGGAGCAAGATTTAGGAAAAGAAAAGGATTTAGATGAATTTTTACATACTGAAAACTTTGTACTCATCGACAAAAGACGTCATATCCGAGGTATATACAATGGCCTAAGTAAGACATCTATCAATCATTTAATGAATGATATAGCTACGCTGAAAAAAGAGTAAATACATATACTTTGACTTTCGTCCATCTACTCACATTCGTATAACTGGATTTTATGATTGAAATTTTTTTTTAACTTAAAAGAAGATCTCATTCAATTATCTATAAATAGGAAGATGACTAAAGAGAGGTTAGTAAAAAGGTTAAAATGGTATTATCCAGCAGAGAAAGCCCATACTTATGTCAGCGTTCCAGCTTTGATACTATACGTTTTGGCAACCAATGCTCCACGAGATATCATTTTTCTTTGCTATGGTTTGATGGTATGTATTGTGATACTTTATCAAGGACAATGGTACTGGAAACTAAAGCTAGATCGTCTTGAAGGAAGGTCAATAGAACAAGATAAAAATCTTAGTTTTTTCAAAAATGCAAAACGCTTAAATTGGATACTTATTCTAGCCATGATTCCAGTACTAGTGATTCAGTATATGTTGGATTATAGTCGTAAAGCACCCAATCCTATGCTGATCTGGGGTCTATTAGCAAATCTTTTTGCTATACTTGAGCATATCAATTATTACTACACTCAATTGATGATTGACAATGTTTATGACCTTCGTTATGTCATCAGGAATAAGAGGCTCAAAAAAGCTAGCCTTGCCAAAGATTTGCTGGAAGGTCAGATTTAACAATTGAGACATTCGTTAATTGATTTGATACTACCTTATACTATTATTTATCTTCTATCGAAATTCACTAACTTAATGGTATGAGTACGACTCCAGAACACGATGCCAGGATTGCTAGCTTGACTTTTTCTTCTGTATATCCTCATTATGTAAGTAAAGTAGAAAAGAAAGGTAAAACAAAAGAAGAACTACACGAAGTCATCGAGTGGCTAACTGGATTTAACGAAACTAGAATCCAAGAATTGATAGAAAAGGAAGTAACATTTCAAGAATTTTTTGACCTCGCTACCCTTCACCCCAATGCTAAACTAATCACTGGAGTTATATGCGGCTACAGAATTGAAGAAATCCTTACTCCATTGACTAAAAAAGCTCGTTACCTCGATAAACTTATTGATGAACTGGCAAGAGGTAAAAAAATGGAAAAAATATTACGTAAGCCAAAAGAGTAATCGATTTCCAAAATCACAAGAAGATTATAATGACTCTTTATTTACAGCTTAGTTGTTATTAATAAACCAATCTTTCATATGTTCTATTTTTATCAAAATTATGGGTGCTTAGTGCTATTCTTTCTAGGGTTTGCTAGTTCACTATGTGCTCAATCACATATACATACTAATAACTATCATCGTGAATATACTTCACTCAATGGTAGCTGGCATTACATAATAGATCCATACGAAAACGGTTATTACAACTATCGATACGAAGCCTTTGATCAACAAGAACAACCATGGGCAAGCGCATTTTTTTTAAACTCAAAACCAAAAGACAAGTCTGATCTTATCGAATACGATTTTGATAAGATGGATGTACTAGAAGTACCTGGAGACTGGAATAGTCAATCTCCAAAACTTGAATATTATGAAGGTACAATCTGGTACAAAAAATCATTTGACTATAAAAAATCAGATGCTAGTAATAGAGTATTTCTATACTTTGGAGCTATAAACTATAAGGCTGAGGTGTACCTCAATGGAAACAAGTTAGGTACTCATATTGGAGGATTTACTCCGTTTCAATATGAAATCACTGAGCATGTCAAACCCTCAGAAAATCACCTCATTGTAAAGGTCGACAATAAGAGAATCAAAGAAGGGGTACCTACATTGAATACAGATTGGTGGAACTATGGCGGAATCACCCGAGATGTAAAAATTATAGAAACTCCTGAAGCATTGGTGAAAAATTATGTGATTCAACTTTCAAAGGAAAAGAAAAATACCATCGTTGCTAAATTCTCCGTTTCTAATCCTAGCGGAGATGATCAAAAGTTAAGATTACACATTCCAGGATTAGCAATTAATGCAGAAATATCTAGCGAAAAACTCAACGAATTTGAATGGTCGGGATATCGTGATCATATCCAATATTGGTCTCCAGAAAACCCCAAACGTTATCATGTAGAAATCCAATATGGAGAAGATAAGATGATTGATTCCATTGGGTTTAGAAGTATCGAAACTAATGGGTCTAAGATCTTACTAAATGGTGAGTCCATATTTCTAAAAGGTATATCTATCCATGAAGAAAGCCCCATAAGAGGCGGTCGGGCTTATTCAATAGAAGATGCTAAAATACTATTGGGTCATGCAAAATCACTTGGCTGTAATTTTGTTAGACTAGCACATTATCCACATAATGAACATATGATCAGAACAGCTGATCGGTTGGGCCTCTTGGTTTGGGAAGAGATTCCCGTGTATTGGACGATAGACTGGGATAATCCTAATACCTACCAAAATGCGGAAGACCAAATAGCAAGTATTATCTCCCGTGATATCAATCGAGCAAGCGCAATCATATGGTCGATGGCCAACGAAACGCCGAATAGTAAAAGCCGGAATAAGTTTTTAAATAAACTAGCCGCATTTACCAAACAGAAAGATCCTACAAGACTCCTCAGTGCTGCATTAGAACAAAAAGATGATCCTGTGTTGGAAAACACAAGAACCATCTCAGATCCTTTTGCAGATGTGGTAGACGTATTAAGTTTCAATCAATATATTGGATGGTACGACGGTACGGTAGAAAAATGTAACAAAATCAAATGGAATATCACTCAAGATAAACCCGTACTGATATCCGAATTTGGAGCAGGTGCTAAATATGGCTTTCATGGTGACAAAACAGAACGATGGACGGAAGAATACCAAGAATACCTATATCAAGAAACACTCAAAATGATTGATCAAGTCGATCAACTACGTGGTGTCTCGCCATGGATATTGATGGACTTCAAATCTCCTCGCAGAGTACTGCCTAAGATACAAGACAATTATAATCGTAAAGGACTCCTATCGGAAAAAGGAGAAAAGAAAAAAGCCTTTTACGTTTTACAAAAATATTATCAATCAAAGTAGTATCAGATATGAATGCATTACTACTTAGATTTTCTATTCTAGTCATAACTCTGATTTCATGCAAAGACGATATAAGGTCTAAAATAATCACGAGCAAAGTACCAGATCATCAATCACAAATCATCTCTTCACCTCAGATTGCATCATATATTAGACATATCTATGAGGATAAAAATGGTCATTTTTGGTTTGGTACTAATGGCCTTGGAGTGGCACATTATGATGGTGATAGTGTAATCTATTATTCGATAAATGAAGGATTTGGGGGTGAACAAATAACTGGGATCTCTGAGGATAAGGATAAGAATATTTGGTTTGCCACAGATCGAGGTGCGGTACTTTTTGATTGGAACGAGAACTCTAATGGGCAGAAGATATTCAAAAACTACAAAGACTCGCTATTCTTTAATGGCGAACGCCTATGGAGTATATATGTAGATCTAGAAGATGTAGTTTGGGCAGGAGGAGTCAATGGAGTTTTTAGGTTTAACGGACTCACATGGCTACCATTTGAACTGCCCTACCTAGAAGCTAAGGAGAGCAATTTCATATCTAGCAAAACTACTTGGGGTATTACGCAAGATAAAAAAGGCAATCACTGGTTTAGCACCAATGGCTATGGGGTATATCGTTACGATGGTAAAGCCTTTCAACGATATACCACTGAAGACGGTCTTTCAGATAATCATATAGATTGTATTCTCCAAGATAAAGACGATAATATTTGGATCGGGACACGATATGGCGGAATCAGCAAGTTTGATGGGAGGCAATTTACCAGCTACACATCTGAAGACAGTATTGGTAATGATGAAGTATGCGAAGTTTTTGAAGATCGTGATGGACATATTTGGTTTAGTTCTGAAGGATATGGTGTCTACCGATTTGATGGAGAAAAGCTAGTCAACTATGGTATCGATGAAGGGCTCATGGTCAAAGCGGTTCAGTGTATTTTTCAAGATAGCAAAGGCAGAATCTGGGCCGGCGGTGGAGGTGGACTTTATCGTTTATCAGGAAATCGATTCATTAATATCACTAAAGCTGGACCTTGGGGTTGAATACTGGCATTAGTCAGAGATTACAGATTTAAAATCGATACGTAGAAAGATATTAAGCTATTTATTGAAATACTACAAACAATAACTACACGATTTATTTAGTGCTAAGCGATTAATAGTAAGAACTTTAGCATATGGAAAAAATCGCCCCATACCAAGCCAAAAACAAGATTAGAATCTTAACAGCGGGATCGCTCTTTGACGGCCATGATGCGGCCATAAATATTATGCGGCGAATCATTCAACGATCTGGTGCTGAAGTCATCCACTTGGGGCACAATAGACCCGTACGTGAGATCGTCCGTGCTGCTATCCAAGAAGATGTACAAGGAATCGCAATTACCTCTTACCAAGGTGGCCACAATGAATTTTTTAAATATGCATATGATCTTTTACAAGAAAATGGTGCAGGACATATCAAAATATTTGGCGGTGGTGGTGGTACCATCTTACCATCTGAAATAGAAGATCTTCATGCTTATGGTATCACAAGAATCTACTCTCCTGATGATGGCCGTGCGATGGGACTACAAGGTATGATCAATGATCTATTAGAGCAATCAGATTTTGAAGTTGGAGATGAAAAAACACCTAAACTGGAGGACATCAGTTATGAAAACCACGCTTATCTCGCAAAACTTATTTCTACCGTTGAGAATAATCCCAAAACTAGTGCTTCATGGATACAGGACATTAAAAAGTCACTTTCAGAGTCCTCAACTCCTGTACTAGGAATAACCGGTACAGGTGGTGCTGGAAAATCAAGTTTAGTAGATGAACTGGTACTTAGATATCTTCGATATTTCCCTGAGAAAACACTTGGTATAATTTCGGTAGATCCATCAAAACGAAAAACGGGTGGAGCTCTACTTGGTGACCGTATACGTATGAATGCCATCTCCAATGATCGAGTATTTATGCGATCCTTAGCTACTCGTCAATACAACTTGGCCTTGAACAAACACATCGATGGTACGATCGCTTTAATGAAAAAAGCAGGATTCGATCTTATCGTTTTAGAGACCTCTGGTATTGGCCAATCTGATTCTGAAATTGTAGATCATGCTGATCTAAGCGCATATGTGATGACGCCAGAATTTGGAGCTGCTTCCCAACTGGAAAAAATCGACATGCTCGATTTTGCAGACCTGATTGCCATCAATAAGTTTGATAAGCGTGGAGCACTAGATGCAATACGTGATGTAAAAAAACAATACCAACGGAATCATGATCTATGGCATGAAGACCCTGATACGATGCCTGTTTATGGTACCATTGCAAGTCAGTTTAATGATCCAGGAGTTAATACCCTTTTCAATACCCTAATCACAAAGCTATTTGGTAACCAAAGCCAGAGTCTCCCTGAAGGGAATAGTGAAAAACAATATATTATCCCACCGTCAAGAGTAAGGTATTTATCTGAAATAACAGAAACGGTGAGACGCTACAATCAAAATGTAGAATCACAATCTGCTATCGCAACCAAGCTATTTGCAATCAACGAAGTTGAAGGATTAGTACCTGAAACAAACTCAGCAATACAGTCTAAAAAAGAGGAACTACAACAAGACTTGAGTCGTGAAAATCTAGCCATATTAGATAACTGGGAAGCAAAAAAGAAATCCTATCAAGAGGAGTATTTTACCTATCAAGTGAGATCGAGGGAGATCAAAGTAGAGAACTTCACTACTTCCCTATCTCACAATAAAATACCTAAGATTGTACTTCCAAAATTTAAAGATTGGGGAGCAATCTTAAAATGGAGTCTGCAAGAGAATGCACCTGGATTTTTCCCGTATACGGCAGGTGTATTCCCATTCAAACGAAAAGGTGAAGATCCTACTCGTATGTTCGCCGGAGAAGGTGGGCCAGAGCGAACCAACAAGCGATTTCACTACCTATCGAAATCGATGCCTGCAAAGAGGCTTTCTACAGCTTTTGATTCTGTGACTTTATATGGCGAAGATCCTGACTACCGACCAGATATATACGGCAAAGTCGGTAACTCAGGTGTCAATATATCATCACTGAACGATGCCAAGAAGCTCTATTCAGGATTTAATCTCTGCGATCCTAAGACTTCTGTTTCGATGACGATCAACGGTCCAGCTGCAACGCTTTGCGCCTACTTTATGAATGCAGCCATTGACCAACAATGTGAAATCTATATCAAAGAGCATGGTCTAGAAAGTCAAGTAGAAGCTAAGCTGAAAGCCGTTTACGATGATCAAAACATCCCTAGACCACAATATCATGGAGGTATACCTGAAGGAAATGATGGTTTAGGTCTCATGCTGCTCGGTCTTACGGGAGATCAAGTTTTAGATCCTGAGGTATACCAAATGCTCAAAGCTAAGGCTTTGAATTCTGTACGAGGTACTGTACAAGCAGATATACTCAAAGAAGATCAGGCACAGAATACATGTATTTTCTCTACGGAATTTTCACTCAAACTGATGGGTGATGTACAGCAATATTTCATTGATCATGCAGTACGAAACTTTTACTCGGTATCGATTAGTGGATATCACATCGCCGAGGCTGGAGCCAATCCTATTTCTCAATTGGCATTTACACTTTCCAATGGCTTTACCTTCGTAGAATACTACTTGAGTAGGGGCATGGACATCAACGATTTTGCGCCCAATCTATCCTTCTTCTTCTCCAATGGTGTAGATCCTGAATATGCCGTCATCGGACGTGTAGCACGTCGGATTTGGGCGAAAGCTATGAAGTATAAATACAAAGCGAATGATCGTAGTCAAAAGCTAAAATATCATATCCAGACATCAGGTAGATCCTTGCATGCGCAAGAAATAGATTTCAATGATATCCGTACTACGCTGCAGGCGCTCTATGCAATCTATGACAACTGCAATTCGCTCCATACCAATGCCTATGATGAAGCAATTACAACTCCGACGGAAGAAAGCGTAAGACGTGCCGTTGCCATTCAAATGATTATCAATCATGAATTAGGTTTAGCCAAAAATGAAAACCCTCTTCAGGGTGCATTCATCATCGAAGAATTGACGGATCTCGTAGAAGAAGCAGTCATGGTAGAGTTTGATCGTATCAATGAACGAGGCGGAGTACTCGGTGCAATGGAGACCATGTATCAGCGTAGCAAAATTCAAGAAGAAAGCCTTCATTATGAAATGCTAAAACATACAGGAGAATATCCTATTATCGGAGTCAACACCTTCTTATCAGAAGATGGTAGCCCGACAATCACTCCTAGTGAAGTGATCCGTGCTACAGAGGAAGAAAAGAAGCAACAGATCACCAATCTAGAGCAACTGCATGCATTAAATCCTAATAAAACAATCCAATCTTTGCAAGCGTTGAAAGATGTCGCTCTACGAAATGGAAATGTATATGATCAACTCATGGAAGCTGCGAAGTACTGCACTTTAGGTCAGATTACCAATGCGCTTTTTGAAGTTGGAGGTCAGTATAGACGGAGTATGTAGGGCACATATTAGCCCTGAGATCCTAAAGCGATTCAATTATTAGATTTAGAGTAAGAATCAAAGAGGAATTAAATTTTTTTTAAAATAAATACTCAACAAACGATTTTATATAAGGTAACAACATATGAAAAGAGGCATACTAAAAATTGCACTCCTAGTACTTCTAGCCATCGTATTACTTTTTATTTCATTCTACATTTGGGCTTCTTCTGCAAGATATGATTCATCAGAATATTCAATATTAACAAGAAATATTAAGGAAGAGATTGAATATCAGGATTCAGTATATAGCCTGCTGACTTATAATATTGGCTTTTTGAGCGGTTTGACAAATAATCGAGCTATTGAAACCGACGAATTATTATATAATAATAATCTCAAAACAACATTAAGGAATCTGACCAATATCAATGCTTCAATACTTTGCTTTCAAGAGATAGACTATGATTCTCAGCGTTCCAATTATATCAATCAAGAAGAGGCTATACAAAATCTGGGATATCTCGATGCTTATAGAGCCGTAAATTGGGATGAACTTTATCTGCCATTTCCTGGAGGCGCCTTAGATTTTAATTCTCACTATGGAAGTATCTATTCTGGGCAATCTATAATCAGTAAATTTCCATTGGAAATAGTTGAAAGGATAGTCTTGGAACGACCTGAAAATCATAAAATTCATGAAAGCCCCTTTCAAATAGATAGACTGATCCAGCATGCTAAAGTTGTCATCGATTCGCAAGAAGTCCATATCGTAAATGTCCATCTTGAAGCATATGATAGAGATGCAAGAATCAAACAAATCAACTTTTTAAAAAATCATATAGAGCCACTTATCTCAGATGCAGCAATAATTGTAACAGGTGACTTCAATAGTGATATGAGCGAAAAAAACTCTGGTATCCAAATCATAGAGGATATGAAAGGACTACAGCTTGCAAATACCGGAGGCAAAGAAGAATCATTAACATTCCCGTCAAACAGGCCAACAGAACGTTTGGATTATATATTCTTTAATCCTCAATTCATAGAAATGATTGATTCAAAAGTTTTAAGCCATTTCGGGACTACTTCTGATCATTTACCTGTATGGATGTCTTTCAAATTGGTAAAGTGACTTTTCAATAGGATAACCGTGTTGATTTAAAATATCACACCATGAATACTTAAATCCAGAGGAATCCTGTAAATAGAATTACTAAGATTAAAGAGAGTAAAACCATTACTTTGATATAATTTTCACCTTTTTCTATAATGACATTACTTGCCTCGCCCTGATGGGCAGAAATATTTATTAATTTCACGTTTAGAACTTTTAATAACCAAGGGTTGTAAACCAAAAGCAAAAATCCATGCAAAAAGTATTGATAATATTAAGCATCACTATAATCATTCTACTAAGCGCTTGCGGAGGTGACAGCGTCATCAATATGAATAATGGGCCGAAGGATGCTGATGGAACATCAACTTTTGTTGATTCTTTGACCTTAGGGTGGACTAAGATAGCCGACTGTAATTGTGACGTTAGAAATTCTGCAGCCTCATTTGCCCTAGATGGAAATGGCTATATCGTTGGAGGGACACCATCGAGACCAGACTCTGCCACGAATCAAACACTTCGATATATTGCTTCAGAAAACAAATGGCTAGATGTAGATACTCTGCCAGTGAGAAAATCTATGGCTATTGGGTTTTCAAATATTTTTAGCGGATTTATTATAGGAGGTAGTGATGTGAAAATCAATGATTACACCACCCAAGATGTATACGTTCTAGACAAATCGAGCTTATCATGGTCTAAAACAAATTCTTTTATCTCTTTTGGATTTCAAAACGCAACAAGCTTTAGAATAGGAAATTATGAATATCTAATTGGAGGAATTTATAATATAGATGGGCAAGGAACTTTACTTTCCACAGTATGGAGGTTTGATCATTTTAATTTTACTTGGAGCCAGTTGAGTGATTTTCCAGGTGGTGGAAGATCAGATGCTCTAGCATTCTCATTAAATGGTAAGGGATATTTCGGACTTGGAAAGGATATCGATAATCTTAATGACCTTTGGAAATATAATCCTACTAGCGATACCTGGGAACAGATGAATGATTTTCCATTCGGTGGTCGTTCAGGAGCTACATCTTTTGTTATTGATGATCAGGCATATCTTGGGTTTGGAGAAGTAGGTTTTGAACAATACAGCAATAGCTTTTATGAGTATGATCCAATAGCCGATACTTGGGAAGAGATCGAGAGCTTTCCTGGCGCTCCTAGGAAGGATGCTTCTGCATTCGTAATAGATAGCATTGCATACGTAGGTTTCGGAGCCAACATCGATACTTCCTTCAATGACTTTTATGCTTTTAAGCCAGAATAGAAAATAAAGTCAAAAAAATCGAGTAGACTAATAACCTGTACTTGAAATAAAATGAGTTTATCTATTCAACATTCTACCAATAACCGCTTAGCTACAGCATCCGATAGCACTACTTCTTGACCGCCATAACGAATGGTCATACTGCCATCAAAAGCTTCTTTCTCCATTACAGTGATAGTTGTCCCTAGGGCGAGAGACTTCTTATTTAGATATTGTAAAAGCTTGGAAGAGCTATCACGTAGAGCTTTAAAAGTCACGGTACTGCCTTGCACTATGGTAGATAGTATTTGATAATCTAGCTCGGTGATGGCTCCAGATTTATCCGGTATTGGTGATCCATGCGGATCTCTAGTCGGGAAACCCAATAACTCATCCATACGATCAAAAAACGCATCAGATTTTATATGCTCTAGCTCCTCGGCGATATCATGTACTTCTTCCCATCCAAAACTCATCATCTTAGTCAAAAACATCTCTGACAATCGGTGCTTTCTGATGATGAGTGCAGCTATCAATAAACCCTCTTTGGTCAATTGGAGAGGCTTATACTTTTGGTATTTCAGCCAGCCCTTGGCTTCTAGTTTTTTCACCATATCATTGACCGTAGGTTTGCTTAACCCCATCTCAGTGCCAAGATCACTAATTGAAATATTAGGATCACGATGGTGCAAATGATATAATGCCTTGAGGTAATTCTCTTTTATTCTAGTAGCCACAGAACAAATTTAAATAAATATCATTAATTCTTAATGTTAGCCTAATCTAACTTTATACTTTTGTATCACATGACAGAACTGAAAAGGCTTTTCTTTACATTAGCACTTTTGATTTTTGCGATAAGCAGCATTGCACAAAAAGCAAGCATATCTGGTACCGTATATATTGATGGTAGTCCGGCACCTTTTGCTAATATAGAAATCAGCAACATTGCTAAGACTGTAAGCAGCGATGCACAAGGGTTATATCACATCAATGACCTTGAGTATGGTAATTATCAGCTAGTCGCAAGTTATGTCGGATATAAATCCAAGACTAACGAAATCAGTATTTCAACTAATGAACTTACAACTTTAGATTTTAAACTTTCCCCTGCATCACTTTATGTAGATCAGGTAGTGGTGACGGGTACTAAGACTTTCAAAAGAAAAACGGACTCCCCCATCCTCGTCAATGTACTTAATCAAGAGTCACTTACCAATGTACAAGCTTGTAATATATCGGAGGGGCTACGTTTTCAGCCAGGACTACGTGTAGAAAATAATTGTCAGACTTGTAACTATACGCAGCTGCGTATGAATGGTCTGCTAGGCGGTTATTCTCAGGTATTGATCAATGGCAGACCCATATTTAGTCCTCTGACGGGACTCTATGGATTAGAACAATTACCAACCTCGATGGTCGATCGTATCGAAGTGATAAGAGGTGGTGGTTCTTCGCTCTATGGCTCAAGTGCTATTGGTGGTACAGTCAATGTAATTACTGCCATACCTGAAAAGAATAACACGATGATAGACTTCAACAGTCAGTTAATCAATGGAGAGACACATGATCTGCAGCTATCGGGCAATACAACCATGATGATCAAAAGTGAAAATGCTGGTATATCCGTATTTTTCAACAAGAGAAATAGAGGCTTATATGATCATAACGGGGATCAATTTTCAGAACTCCCTGAGCTTAATAATACCTCTATCGGTACTAATTTTTTCTTTCTACCTGCCGATAATCAAAAGCTCGAAATCAGTATAAGCAATCTGAATGAATACCGATATGGCGGACAAGAAACAGAGGCACCTGCATATTTTGCTGAACAATCAGAAGAACGAACGCATCGCATATGGATGGGAAGTGCCGACTATCAAATCAACTACAATGAAGGAAAATCTTCTTTAATCTCTTACATAGCCGCTCAGCATACGGATCGTTCTCATTACACAGGTATATTTCCTGATGAAGAGCCTGATATCACCAATCATCTGACCAATCCACCATACGGTAACTCATTGGTCAAAACATTCAATGGTGGTCTGCAATGGAACCATGAGACAGGATCGTTTTTAGGGATCAATAATGTAATTACCGTTGGAGCAGAATATATCTTTGATGATGTATTTGATAAAATACCCGCATACGAATATCTCATAGATCAGACGTCTCAAAACTTTGGTGCTTTTGTGCAAAATGATACTAAGCTCAATGATCAGTTATCACTCGTATACGGTCTACGTGTAGACCAGCATAATTTGATCGATCAGCTACGAGTAAGCCCCAGAGCATCACTATTGATTAAGCCCAATCTCAATACGCAGTTTAGACTCAATTATGCAAGCGGTTTTAGAGCACCTCAGGCTTTTGATACAGATCTACACATTGCATTTGCTGGTGGTGGCATCTCACGTGTCCAGCTATCTCCGGAGTTAGCGCCCGAAAGTTCAAGCAGTCTGAGTGCATCCATTAATCATGATCAGATTCATGAGGATTATATCTTCGGATTTACGGCAGATGTATTTCGTACACGATTGCAAAATGCATTTGTACTCAACCCTATAGGTGAAGACGCTTTTGGCGAAATCTTCCTTAAAGAAAATGGTCAAGGTGCTACAGTACAAGGAATCACATTAGAACTGAGAGCAAATTATAATCAAAAATTTCAGCTAGAATCAGGATTTACGATTCAGTCTAGTGAGTTTGATAATCCAGTCCAATATATCGATGAGTTAGACGGTATCACAGAATTTATCCGTACGCCCAATCAATATGGATTTGCAACGCTGAGCCTTTTCCCTAAAGGAAAATTCAAGACACTCCTAAATTACATCTATACTGGTACGATGAAAGTTCCGCATTTCGCTGGTGCTCCTAATCAAACGGTAGATGAGATTATAGACTCTCCTTCCTTTTCTGAGCTTAGCGCAAAACTGAGCTATACTTTTGACATAACTCGATTTGCCAATAATATTGAGATTTACGGCGGAGTGAGAAATATGTTTAATGCGTATCAAAACGAGTTTGATATCGGTAAAAATCGTGATAGCAACTTCGTATTTGGACCTGCACAAGCGAGGACGGTGTATGTAGGTATGAAGTTGATGATGTAAATTATTAAATACCAAGTTTAGTTTAAAGTACGTTATGTCTACGTATGAATTACGTTGGCTATATTCTATTTCCATTATCAATCGCTCTGTGCTATTATCTTAGCAAAAAAGAGGAACAGCTGAGACTTTGTAACGATGATTATCATCATGTAAGGTTAGAAAATCAATTAGACCCTTACAAAGAGCTTCATATCATTCCGATAGTGGACACTGCTTTTCATGAGAGGATGAAGGTCGTTTTTAAAAAAATAGATCCAATAGACCCTTATAATGATTCGATTCAAACAATATTAATGCACATTGGCGATAGTTTAGGGATTTCGACTTCTAAACACCAATCTAATCATATTATAGCTTCGAATATCAATCATACTTTAATCCAGCAACATGGATGCAAGCATAAAAATCCTTATACTCCTGAGATAGTTATTACTGAGCTTGAGAAAATCTCTGATGATTCTATAAAATTCCTTCCAGCAGTTTACAAAGATTTGAGATCAAAAGAATACATGACCTTTCTGAAAAACAACGAAAATATCGATATAGAAGACATCCTTGTAAATCTTAAGGAGAGTGATATTATCATTGGACAATATACTAATCCTGTAACTGGTGAACGTAGAAACTATAACTATGAGCATTTCAAGAAATATCAATAAGCTTCTGATCATATGCTCGATATTGGTATCGATTGTTTATCTAGATAGTTTCCATACCACTTCTAAAAAGCATAATGAAATAGTCAAACATGTAAAAGGTCAATGTATTTTTTACGAAAAGATACTTCAGGACCTTAAAGAAATACGTTGTTTAAAATATGGTAATGAAGGATATGGTGATGAATACTATGGTGATATTATTTATCGATATAGTAGTCAGTTACCTCAGAACGAATATTTGAACTCTAATAAAAAGCTTGATACCATCCAAGTTAACATAAATTCAATGTTTTATTATGGTTGTGGTTGGTTCAAAGAAATTGATATTTTAAAAGATCAATATTCTCAATTACTATTTTGTGGGGAACGATTGTTTCAAAGTCGAGACGCAAGTTTACATGAATATGTGATCAATGGAGATATCTATTATCGCTTACCTGAAGAGGGTTTTACTGTACATATAAGTGATACCGTCAGTATTGATTTTATCAAGTACAATTATAACTATTATTGTAAGAACTATGAGGTCGCTCGAGCAAATCGCAGAGTCTTAGAATTCAATACTATACCTTAAGTTTGTGTAAATAACTTTTCTCACTTGATCAAAATGAAACGATATTTATTTGACACAAAAGAGCCGATTGTACTTTTAATGGCATTTTCAATAACGATCTTCAATGCTTCAGTGCATTCTTATGCCCAAGTTGATCAATTACATATTTTCGACCACAGATGGCAAGCAGAAGGCACATGGGGAGATGGATCAACATTTAAGCAAGAGATCTCCTTCGAGTATCAACTGGATAGTACCATTATTGCAGTTCGTTCAAAAGGATTTACAGACAAGGAGCAGAACACCTATGGGTTGAGAAATTTCGGAATTAGGCGAATCTCAACGAGTTCTGACACCAGCTCTTTCTATGAGTTTGACGTATTTGGTGGATTGACAGAAGGCAAGATGATCCGAAATAATCGTGATCTCCATTATCAATACCAATACGGTGAATATTCGGTGACCGATTACTGGCAATATGAAAATGATAGTACTTATTTGTTTACAGTCGGAGAATATCAAGATGGTGTTTGGAAGCAAAAATACTTGGAGACTAAGTTTCATAAAGTCAAGCCAAACTCTTCTCAAGTAGCATTGAAGAAGCTCAAGTCTAGTTTGGTTGGATCTTGGAAATCTGATGCATGGGATGGTCAATTATTAGAAACTTGGAGTATCGATGAGCAAGGCAATCTCATTCAACAAAACAAATATATTGAGCAAGACAAGATATTGTATGAAGCCACTAGTAAGATTGAAATCATCGGCGATGAACTCATCTTAATCTCTGTTATAAAAGACAGTAATCCTAAGATTTTCAAAGCAACAAACATTAGAGAAAATGATGTAACCTTTGAAAATTCCGAGTATAAAAACCCAAGTAAGGTGACCTACGATCTTGGTGTAAGCACTTATAAAAGGACTATTTCAGGTATACAAAATGAAATGCCAACTAGCTATACTTTCGAGTTTAAAAAGCATTAACATTGATAGGAAAACAAGGAATATCATATTCTGTAAGTCAGTTTATACTCACCACAGGCATTGCTCAATCTACACCTCAAAGAATCATAAGCCTAGTCCCCTCTCTTACAGAACTTATCTGTGACTTAGGCTTAGAAAAACTACTCGTCGGTCGAACTAAGTTTTGCATTCACCCGAAAGATCTAATTAATGATATCCCAAAAATAGGTGGAACTAAAAATCCAAGAATAAAGGATATTCTTGACCTCAAACCCGACCTCATCATTGGCAACAAAGAGGAAAACCGCAAAGAAGATATTGAAGCTTTAGCGGAGCACTGTCATGTCCTAGTCAGTGACATAAAGACCTTTCAAGACGCCCAAGAATTTATTCAGAGCCTTGGCAATTGGTATCAAAAAGAAGAAAAAGCGGCTGAGATCATTTATCAAAACCAACAATGTATCCGAAAATATAAAATTCAAGAATCAAAATCTGCCCTATACCTAATTTGGAATGATCCATATATGAGCATTGGTCATGACACGTATATTCATGACATATTGAGTCAGATTGGTTACAGAAATATACTAGAGGATCAACTGAGATATCCTACTTTAGAAGAGGATCAAATCAAGGCACTAAACCCTGATGTAATACTCTTATCGTCAGAACCCTATCCTTTCAAGGAAAAACATATTTCCGAACTTCAAGACCTAGTACCCGGAGCCGGGATCGAACTCGTGGATGGTGAATTTTACTCGTGGTATGGATCGAGGCTTGCCAATATTTATGGCAAAAAGTGAAGATAATCCACTTCCAAGCTAAATGCTCCGGCTCTTTTCTCGTTGGTTATAAATCCAATACGCATCACCTCTGCCAAATCTTCTTTAGATATGGAATATCCTTTCGGCTTACCCATTTTATATGCTTTTAGCTCTTCTATTGAGAAGCGTTCTGTTTTCCATTCGTCATTCGTGTTGGATAGGGCTAATTTGAAATTGGTTTCCCACCATCGATTGGATAAGTCTAATGAAAGAGCACATGATATGCCTGTGCTTCGGTATCGTATCTCTATCGTCTTCGTTTCTGATAAATCCGTCGACACAAATGGTGCTCTTAAGGAACTAAAGCCACCATTATTTTCTAATGATACAACACCTTCAAAATAGATGGATTCATCCTTGAGATAGGCATCACCTGTAGACAATCCACCCATTACACCATCTACGATCACCATCCAGTCACTTCCAGTTTGATTTCTACCAAAGTCATATTTATTGGTTGTATTGGATATCATCATGATCATGCAGATTAAAAGACTCATTATTTCAAATTTTAAAGAGTAAATGGATTAATCGCCATTGTGGTTCATATCTTACTACAGCATTCTCTAAGCGTTATATATGAAATCTGAAAAATCTATACTATCCTACATACCACATCCAGTAATCATGCTCTTAGGTATTATTGTATTTGTAAGCATTCTGACTTACATCTTACCTGCAGGATTATTTGAAAGATTGGAAATAGATGGTCGTCTACGCGTTGTGCCAGGTACCTATGAAACTATCGCTTCTACTCCACTTTCTATCATGGATATTGCTAGGGCATTTCCAAAAGGATTTTTTGCTGCAGCACGAGTAGTATTCATAGTCTTGATCTCAGGAGTCATGTTTGGAATTGTAGAGAAAACAGGGATGATCGAAAATGTAGTGGGGACAATCGCTCGAAAAATGGGTCAGCAAAATCAGATTTTGATTATTATTTTGATGACCTATTTATATGGTCTTTTCGGCATCTTAGTCGGCTATGAAAATAATATTGCGCTTGTACCGATTGCGGCCATTATGATCCTAGCGATCGGTGGAGACTTGATGTTAGCCGCAGGAATTGCAGTTGGAGCGATTACTATTGGATTTGGATTGTCACCCGTCAATCCGTACACGGTAGGTATAGGTCACGAAATCGCTGAACTTCCGTTGTATTCTGGAAAAGGATTAAGATCGATGCTATGTTTTGCTGCATTAAGTTTATTGGCTTGGTATAATGTAAGGTATTTTAAAAAGCTCAAAAAAAATCCCTCATCCTCTCTCAGTCATGATGTTGATGCCTCTGGACTAAAACTAAACAAATCTTTATCCGAATATTTCATCAGCGATAACAACTGGTTTGTGATGATTACATTTTTAGTCGGTCTAGCTATTATGCTATATGGAGTATTTGAATATCATTGGTTTATTAATGATATCTCTGCCATTTTCATTTGGATCACTGTAGCAGTTGCATTAGTTGGTCGCCTTAAACTGAATGAAATTGGAGAGACGGTATTAAAATCTATTGCTGTAGTTGCTCCAGGAGCATTTATGGTGGCACTAGCTACGACTATCAAAGTCATTTTAGAAGATGGAAACATTAGCGATACTATAGCTTATCATTTATCAGAAGTCTTGAAAGTAGTACCCTCTTTTGCTTCTGCGATATGCATGTCTATCTCACAATGCATTATGAATCTTTTAATTCCAAGCGGCAGCGGACAGGCTTTGGCTACATTGCCTATTATGATCCCTGTAGGTGAATTGATCGGCCTCACTCGTCAGGCTACAATTCTTGCCTTTCAAATCGGCGATGGCGTTACCAATCTATTCAATCCTGCTTTAGGTGGTTTGATCGCCATGTTGAGTTTATGCCGTATTTCCTTTGATCGATGGTTGAGATTTATCCTACCCTTGACGGGAATTATTCTTGTGATGGCATGGATTGTATTAGTGACCGCTGTGCTTATTGGTTGGAACTAGATAAGTCGTCTGTGGATAGTCTAAAATTAAGAAGGGCCATCAAATGATTATTTTCAACGGTAGAAACTCATTATACTGCTTTAAAGGATATCTCCACAGGGTCGATATGACAAGAGTCTCTAAAAAATACTTTGTGCCCAACAAGAACTCTATCGCTCCAAATAATAATATCAATAAGTCCTAGAAAAATGCCTTCAATCAAATAAACATTAATTTTTTACGCCATTTAATATTCTGATAACACTTTTGAGCGTTAGATTAGAGTCTTCTTTAAAAGCATAGATTATGATACAAGTTGCCGCATTAGACCACAAGAACAAACGGAAGAGTATTCGTATATCGATTATTGCTCATATTGCATTGATTCTTCTAGCCTTTTGGTACTTATTACCGGCGCAACCAGCAGAAGAACTTAAGACGCAATATCAGGTTACCGTAGATTTTACTGATTTTAAAGAAAGTTCTTTAAGCAAATACGCTCATGCCGATCCAGGTAAAAAACGACCTAAAACAGTAGAAGTCAAAAAGGTCAAGACTGCACCTGTAAAACCAGTAGAAGTCAAAACGCCTCCTAGAGAAGTACCAAAGACTACTCCGGAGATCGTAACTAAACCGGTAGAACCAGAAGTTTCAGAAATATTAGAGGAGGAAAGCATTATTGAGGCGATCGAAGAAGATATTGAGATCGAAGAGCCAGACTTGGAAGAAATCCCTGAGCCCGAACCTGAGCCCGAACCTATCATCGAAGAAGTCGAGGAGGTAGAAGAGCCTGTAGAAGAAGTCTTAGAAATAGAAGCACCATCACAAGTAGATCTTCCAGCAGATACAGGATCAGATAGTGCCACGACGAGCGAAGAAGGATCTGCCGATACCGCTCCAAGTATTTTTGATGGTGATGAAGGCGGCACGGGTAAAGGAAGTGCAGGTGACGGTCCAGGTATGGATGGTGATAGCGGCAATGATGGTGATAGCGGAAAAGGGGATGGTGGAGCTGGTACCGGAAAATACGATGGAAGTGGAGATGGTATCTTTGGCAGAAAAGTAATCTTTAGAGATGTAAAAGCCTTGATGGCTGCAGTAAATGAATCAGGTACTATTTCTATAAAAACTTGTGTCAATAGAGATGGAAATGTGACCTATGTAGAAATCATTGAAGACGAAACTACAACCAGAAATAAGAAAATATTACGAAAGGCACTAGCAGCTATTCGCAATTATAAATTTGAACCAGAATCAACAGCTGCACAAGAAGAATGTGGAAAAATCACGATCTCGCAAGATCTTTCTGATATCAATAAATTCAACTAGCAGTATAGTATTCTAAACAATTTAGATGTTGTAACATTTATACTGTAGAAACTGAATGACTTCAGATGTCCACAGATAAAGAATTAAGAGAAAAACAATATAGCTCGGAGTTTCAAAGGCTCCGAGTTAATATTTTATATACGGCTCGCTGGATGGAAAGCCAGGTAAAATCTTTCTTAAAACCTCACGACCTCACTCCAAAGCAATTTAATATACTACGCATATTGCGTGGCCATAAGAGAGACTATCCATTATCCGTCTTGGAGATCAGAGAACTCATGATCGATCGTATGTCGGATGTATCTAGGTTGATAGATCGTATGGAAAAGAAGCAACTGATCAGCCGTAAAAACTGCAAGTCAGATGGTCGAACCTATCGGATATGTATTACCGATAATGGCTTATCCCTACTGTCTAGTATTGATACAAAAATGAAAGACTTAGACAAGATTTTTGATACCATGGATGAAGGTGTAGCCCAATCCATCAATGAAGGGCTTAACTTGATTCGAAAAGAGCACTGATTGTTTTAGATTTTAGACTAGGTTAGATATTTATTTATCATTGATTTTTACACAGAGATTCGCAAAGTTTCTCGGAGTTTCACAAAGTTATGACAACGTATATTATATACTGTACAAGCTGATAACTATTATCTTACTTACCTGCAACAAGTTCACAGACAACTAGTCAACTAAAAGTCATTACATTTTGGAAGTCAATAATAAATGAATATCGGTATACTTTTGATTAAACCTACGGCTGAGATATTCATTGGTCAAACATCCTCGGAATGTATAACATCCGTTTCTGATACCCTTGCTCGAGTACAATAGATTTTCAAAGTGACCTGCCTCCCCTGCTCTTAAAATCAAAGGTGTGATGATATTACTAACGGCAACCGAAGCTGTCCTTGCAACCTTGGATGCAATATTAGGTACACAGTAATGGATAACACCATGCTCCATAAAAGTTGGAGATTTATGAGTAGTGACTTTACTGGTCTCAAAACATCCTCCCTGATCAATGCTTACGTCAACAATCACGGCACCGTCTTTCATATTGGCAACCATCTCCTCTGTAACCAATATAGGTGCCCTACCGGTTTTACTATGTACAGCCCCAATGACGACATCTGCACTGGTCAATTGATACGCAAGGTAGACGGGATTCATAGATGAGGTATGCAACTGACGGCCTACTCTCGACTGCAATCGCATGATTTTGGAAATATCATTATCAAATATTCGTACAGATGCTCCAAGTCCCAAGGCTGTCATAGTAGCAAATTCTCCTACAACACCTGCACCCAATATAACTACTTTAGCAGGTGGTACTCCGGATACGCCACCGAGTAATGTTCCTCTCCCACCTTTAGTATTTGTCAAAAGCTCAGCTGCCGTCATGATCGATGACATTCCTGCGATCTCACTCATAATCCTTACAATAGGCATACTTCCATCTTCAGATTGCAAATACTCCATAGCAAGAGCTGTGATTCTCTTTTTTTTGAGCTTCGTAATGTATTCTTCGGTCAATATCGGTAGTTGCAATGGACTCAGCAGGATTTGATCCGTCTGCATAAGATCAATCTCCTCAATAGAGGGAGGTACAATCTTGATAATCATGTCACTTTCAAATACCTTTTCCTTACTCGATGTCAATTCTGCGCCAGCTTCCGAATAATCATGATCAGAAAAGCTAGAATTTTCACCAGCTCCTCGCTCTATAATAACCCGGTGTCCATAGCCGGTAAGTGTTCTAATGGAATTGGGTACCAAAGCTACACGATCCTCACTCAATCTGCTCTCTTTCGGAATACCTATCAGTACTTTCTTCTTCTTGGACTCAATGGCCAATGTTTCTACCTGCGTTTCATATTGTCCTGCTGTAAAAAACTGAGAAAACTGTAGTGGTTTTTTGATATCATCCATGAGCAAGCATTAATCAATTAGGTATAAATATAATCACAATATACCGCTTTAACCTAGCGCTAAAAAGCCTTCAAAAAAAAGCAATTCCTAAGTAGCATATGCAGAAACTATCTTGACGACCCTGCTCTCATCAGCTAATGCTTTGATATCAATATGAATATATCCATCAGGTAATAGATCTGCTCCTACTTGAGGCCATTCTATCAGACAAGTATGCCCAGAATAGAGATATTCTTCGATACCGATGTTCATAAGATCTTCCAGCGTTTCTATTCTATACCAATCCATGTGGTAGATGGTAGCATCTTCAGTACTGTACTCATTGATTACTGAGAAAGTCGGACTAGATAGCCCCGAATGAACACCAAGATGGGTACAAAGTAGATTGCAGAGCGTAGTTTTTCCAGCTCCTAAATCACCAGTTAGAATGACCACTTTGTTTAGAATTTTTTGAGATAGGATCTTTGAATATTCTTTTAATTCATCTAAGTCCTTTATCCTCTTTTCTACTAGAATTTCATTTTCTATCATAAGATCTAAAACCTAATAATGTATTTATGTCAATCGCCTTCAATTATAATATGTAAAAGATTGAGATTAAAGATATTAAGAGATTCCAAATATTCTAACAATTGTTCTCAAACCACAACTATAATAGTCCAAAAATAGCTTTATTCAGTAGTCTTTTTTGTACTTTTGCAGCTTAATCATGTAGAAGTCTGAATGAGTCAGAATAAAGGAAATTATGGTGCTGATAATATTCAAGCACTGGAGGGATTAGAAGCCGTAAGAAAAAGACCTGGAATGTATATCGGTAGTACCGATAGCAAGGGTCTCCATCACTTAGTTTGGGAAGTAGTTGACAACTCGATAGATGAGCACCTCGCAGGTCATTGTACTGATATTGATGTCGTCATTCACGAAGGTAATAGCATCAGCGTACGGGATAATGGTCGAGGTATACCAGTAGGTATGCATCAAAAGCTGAAAAAATCAGCATTAGAAGTTGTTATGACCGTACTCCATGCAGGTGGAAAGTTTGATAAAGACACTTATAAAGTGAGTGGAGGTCTCCATGGTGTAGGGGTATCTTGTGTAAATGCCCTCTCTTCTGACCTCCAAGTAGAGGTACATCGGGAAGGCAAATACTACATGCAAGCATATAAGCAAGGTAAGCCTCAGGCAGATGTTAAAGAAATGGGGACGACAAGTATCCGTGGTACATCGGTTACTTTTCAGCCAGATCCAGAGATATTTGAGACGCTTGAATATAAATTTGAAACGCTAGCAGGAAGGCTTAAAGAACTTTCTTATCTAAACAGTGGTCTTCATCTCAGTCTTACAGATGAAAGAGTGATCGTAGAAGGTTCTCCAAAGAGAGAAGAATATTTCTCTGAAGGTGGATTAAAAGAGTTTGTAAAATATCTTGATGAATCTAGACCTCCACTCATTGAAGAACCAATCCATGTTACGGGTAAAGAAGAGAACGTAGAGGTCGAAGTTGCACTTCAATACAATACAAGCTACTCAGAGAATATCTATTCCTTTGTAAATAATATTAATACTCGTGAAGGTGGTACTCATGTAAGTGGATTTAGACGTGCTGTGAACAGAGAGTTTTCAAAATATGCCGAAGACAATGGCTTTTTCAGTAAGCTAAAGTTCAAAGTAAGCAGTGAAGATTTTCGAGAAGGTCTTACTGCTATCGTATCAGTCAAAGTACCCGAACCACAATTCAAAGGACAGACCAAAGGAGAACTTGGAAATAGTGAAGTAACAGGTATTGTTTCTAGGGCATGTGGAGAAGCACTAAAATACTTTTTAGAGGAGAATCCCAAGATGGCTAAGCGTATCATCGACAAGGTGATATTGGCTGCTACCGCTAGAAATGCTGCTCGAAAGGCACGTGAGATGGTTCAGCGCAAGAATGTACTAGCTGGCGGAGGTCTTCCAGGTAAACTATCGGATTGTAGTTCTAAAGATCCTGCAGAGTCAGAGATATTCTTGGTAGAGGGAGATTCGGCAGGTGGTACTGCCAAGCAAGGTCGTGATCGCCACTTTCAGGCTATCTTGCCACTCCGTGGTAAAATCCTCAATGTAGAGAAAGCGCTAGAGCATAAGATCTACGAAAACGAAGAGATCAAGAATATATTCACTGCTCTTGGCGTACGTATCGAAGAGCAAGATGGTGAACGAGTACTCAACATAGAAAAACTTCGGTACCATAAAATCGTAATCATGTGTGATGCCGATGTGGATGGTAGTCATATTGTGACTTTGATATTGACATTCTTGTTTAGATATATGCGCATATTGGTAGAAGAAGGATACGTGTATATCGCTGCTCCACCACTGTACCAGGTGAAAAAAGGTAATAAGAGCGTCTACTGCTGGAATGATGATGAACGAAAAGATGCAATCGCTCAATACGGTGGAACCCCAGAAAATATGGGTGGTATAAAAATCCAGCGATATAAGGGACTTGGTGAGATGAATGCCGAGCAGCTCTGGGAAACTACTATGAACCCTGATGAACGTACTATGCGCAAAGTGACAATTGAAGATGCTGTAGAGGTGGATCGTGTATTTTCTATGTTGATGGGAGATGAAGTACCTCCAAGGCGCAAATTTATAGAGGAGAATGCTGTGTATGCTAATGTAGATGTGTAGCATATGGTAATCATAGACTGTATCATTGAGCGATTAAGAGAATATAAACCAAGACCAGAACTAATCGATCTGCAAAATGTGATATTTGATTCGCTTCAAGTAAGTTCATCAGCACATATCAATTTTATTTGTACTCATAACTCCAGACGTAGTCATATAGCACAAATGACTTTCGAGCTTGCATGTCAGTATCACGAGTTACATAACATACATGCATACTCTGGAGGTACGGAGGCAACTGAACTTAATCAAAGAGTTGTATTCGCTGCGGCGAAGCATGGAATTTCATTATACACGAATGCTGTTGGTTCGCCAAACCCACAATATTTATTGAATCATCCATTCTATCGTTTTCGGCTACCGCTGTACTCAAAGCATTACTCTGATCCTATGAATCCTCAGTCTAGATATACAGCAGTATTGGTTTGTGATAGTGCCGCAGAAAGCTGTCCAGTTGTATCAGGAGCTAAACATAGAATAGCCTTACCGTACATAGACCCTAAGATATCAGATGATACTCCTGAAGAGTTGCAGGCATATATAGATAAGTTTCTGGAAATAGGAACTGATATGTTTTGGGTAGTAAAGCAGCTAAAATAATCAGATTGACGTAGTCTGACTCCTCAATACCGTACGATTATCACAACCTACTCTAAATAATATTTGCAGAGTAAAATAAATTGAACTTACAGCATTACCTCTCTGAAGCAATCCTTAACTTCTAAAATCCAATGTCATATATCCTCAAAACTTAATTTCGAAAGCCACTCCCTCCTTACTCCGATCTCCTGTGAATTCTATAAAAGATTGAAAAAAGGTATCCAATTCACCGCTAATAGAATCCATAGTAGATAGTGAATACTCCACTTGATATTCTACACCTTCTGCAATAGATAAATTAAGTTCGGTAGTATCAGGATCTTCTAATCTAAATATCCCAATATTACGCGTGAGGTATGGAAAGGAAAAACTAGGATGCGATTGGAATATATCATAAATACAAAACTCATCACGATCTCTTCTTGGTGGCACATCAATGATACGAAGAGTATTTTGTATCGGAATATAAGCTTTTGCGGTAATGAGTTTGTCCTCTTCTAGCTTTACTTTGAAGATGCTCTTGGTAGAATCCTGAAATAACTCATATAGTACAAACCCATCCGTTTCCATACGGATAGATTGATTGATTTGAGACTCATCTAACCAATCAGCTTCTTCTAAAATAGCCGCTACCGAATCAGGATCTACTTGTGTCTGCAACGTAACTCTGCCTTGAGCATCGGTAATACCATCGACAATATCCATGGTAAAACTTCCGCCGATAGCATAGATTAGCGTTAATCGGACCTCGGCAATGGGTTCATCTGTAAGACCATTCACGAGCTTGATCTCATAGTTTTGTTTAGGTATATTAACATCTTCTTTTCCACAAGAAAGGGTAATTAAGCTTAACAAAATACCTACTGCTACATATATGATTATTTTGCTATGGTTCATTTTCAACATGATTACCGTATTTCTACGACCAGATCATCTTGCTCGAGTAATTCTCCTTCTGAAAGATGGATTTTCTTGATCACTCCTTCTCTTGGAGCTGTCACAGTACTTTCCATTTTCATTGCCTCCAAAATGAAGAGTGGTTGGCCTTTTTTGACCTCATCCTTTTCTGTGACAAGTATTTTTGAGAGTCTACCCTGGAGTGGAGAGCCTATATGATCAGCAGTCGTTGCTTTTGTATTAAGCTTAGTGCTTACTCCGGCATTTTTATCTTTGATGTAGACAGATCTTATAGCCCCATTAAGTCTAAATACACTCAGACGCTCCCCTCTTTCGTTCGGGCTATTATTGTTGAGAAACTGGATGATGATATTTTTACCATGAGTGATACTAACTTGAATCTCCTCATTGGGCTGCATACCAAAAAAGAATGCCTTCGAAGGTATCTTACTCACATCGCCATACGTCTGACAGTGCTGATAGTACTGGTCAAATACCTTCGGGTATAGTAGATATGATATAAAATCAGTCTCATCGTCAAATTCAGGATACTTTTGCTTATAAGATTCAAATTCAGCATCAAGATCTAGCGGTTTGAGATATGCATTGGGTCTATCCTCAAATGGTTTTTCTCCTTTCAGTACAAAGTTTTGCAATGCCTTGGGCCAACCTTCTTCTCGCTGTCCGAGCTCTCCTCGCATCAATGATTTGAAGCTTTCTGGGAAGTCAATGCTTTCACCATTCACTAGTATATCCTGTACGGTATAGCCATTCGCGGTCATAAACATAGCCATATCTCCGACGACCTTCGAAGAGGGAGTCACTTTTACAATGCCACCAAGCATTTTGTTGACAGCTTCATAATTTTCTTTGATGGTATCAAACTTTTCCTCAAGTCCTAGTCCTCTCGCTTGAGGCTTTAGATTAGAATATTGACCACCTGGTATTTCGTGATTATATACCTCGGCAGTTCCCGCTCTGAGCTCAGTCTCAAAAGGATAATAATACGTACGTACTCGCTCCCAATAATTGGAGAACGAATTAAGAGAATGCAAATCGATATCGCGACCACGATCATGGTCTTGCATAACAGCCACGAGACTATTAAAATTGGGTTGTGATGTCAATCCTGACATGCTGCTCAGAGCTACATCGACGATGTCCACTCCTGCATCTATGGCTTTGAGATAAGTGGCGCTCTGTATAGACGAAGTATCATGTGTATGCAAATGTATTGGTAGATGAGTCTGTGCTTTCAGGTTTTCGATTAGATAGCTTGCAGCCGATGGTCGCAATAAACCAGCCATATCCTTTATTGCCAACATATGAGCACCGGCGTCTTCGAGCTTCTTAGCAAGATCAATATAGTACGGCAATGTATATTTACCCGTTTGATCTAATACATGTCCAGAATAGCAGATACATGCCTCCGCTAGACTATCAGTTTCCTCATGAATGACTTTGATCGAATATCTCATAGCCTCCACCCAGTTGAGCGAATCAAAAACCCGGAAAACATCGATTCCCATTTCGGCGGCCTTGAGAATAAATGCTCTTACGACATTGTCAGGATAAGCTTTATATCCTACCGCATTAGACCCACGAAGGAGCATCTGCAGTAGCACATTTGGCATTTTCTCGCGAAACTTTATAAGTCTATTCCATGGAGATTCTTTGAGAAATCTCATACTTACGTCAAAAGTTGCTCCCCCCCACACTTCCATTGAAAATAACTCATGACCATGCTGTTTGGCAAATGGTTCTGCTACTTGGAGCATATCATGAGTTCTCATTCTTGTTGCTAATAATGACTGATGAGCATCTCTGAATGTGGTATCAGTGTATAGTATATTATCCTCATTTTTGACCCAATCTACAAGTCCATCTCTACCTCTATCTGTCAGAATATTTTTTGTTCCATACTGGTAGTCTAGGTTTTTGACTATCGGTACATTGGCTTTTATGAATTTAAAATCAGGATCTGCTTTTTTGATATCAGGATTACCATTTACGGTACGATCAGCCAAAAAGCGGATCATTTTAGTCCCTCTATCTTTCCAGTTAGGAGGAGTCAGTAGTTCTGGATGATTGGCGATATAGTTGACCGTGATATTTCCTTTTCTAAGGTTTTCATCCTTGAGGATATTTATAAGAAAAGGAATATTTGTTTTCACACCACGTACTCTAAATTCTCGGAGTGCTCTCCCTAATCGATCTGCCGCATCGCCCATTCTATGACCCCATGCAGTGACTTTAACAAGCATACTATCGAAAAAAGGAGAAATCACCGATCCGGCATATGCATTACCCGCATCCAATCGGATACCGAATCCACTTGCAGAACGATAAGCTATTAATCTACCATAGTCTGGTTTAAATCCTTGAGAAGGATCTTCCGTCGTAATTCTACATTGAATAGCATATCCTCTATAGGTAAGCGCTTCTTGACTTTTTATGCCAATGATATCTGAGAATAGATCAACTCCACCTGCTATGAGAATTTGAGCTCTTACTATATCTATTCCCGTGATTACTTCCGTAATGGTATGCTCCACTTGAATACGGGTATTCACTTCAATAAAATATATATTTTCATCGGCATCTACTAAAAACTCAACAGTACCTGCATTACAATAATCAACCTCCGAGCAAATTGCCACCGCATATTGATGTAATCGGTGTCTTGTTTCTTCTTTCAACCCAACACTTGGCGCTACTTCAACCACTTTCTGAAATCGTCTTTGCACAGAACAATCCCGCTCAAAGAGATGTACAATATTACCATACTGATCTCCAAGAATCTGTACTTCTAGATGCTTGGGATCATTGATATATTTTTCTACGAAAACTCGACCATCACCAAATGCTGTAGTGGCTTCTCTAGAAGCTTCATGATGCAAGGTCTTAAGATCTTTTTCTTCATGGACAACTCTCATTCCTCGACCACCACCACCTACGGCAGCTTTAATCATCACAGGAAAACCTATTTGTGTAGCTAGTTTTAACACCTCTTCATAAGTCTCTACTGGCTCTTCAGATGCTTCTACAATAGGGACGTTAGCCTTTTTAGCTACCGTTTTTGCAGCTAGTTTATCCCCAAGTTGTTTCATACTATCTGGCGTAGGTCCTACCCAGATAATTCCAGCATCGAGACATTTCTGCGCAAAGGTCTCATTCTCACTTAAGAAACCGTAGCCGGGATGTATGGCGTCAACTCCATTTTCAGTAGCCACTTGAATGATCGCATCCATATCTAAGTAAGGCTTAAGAGGATCATTGTCCTCACCTACTTGGAATGCTTGATCCGCCTTAGATCGGTGTAATGAAAATCTATCTTCATAGGTATAGATAGCTACCGTTTTTATTTTGAGTTCTGCAGCCGCTCTGAAAATTCTTATTGCAATTTCTCCTCTATTTGCAACTAGGAGTTTATTTATGATTCGTTTTGCCATTTTACCACTTTGAGCTCTAAAATTAAGCTAAACCACAGAAGTATATTTATTGATACCTGATTAATTCATAAAACAATTGAAAATAAGCTTCTATACTCGGTCTAAAATCCATTTAGCAATGGTGTTTTCGATTTCTTCATGTCCAGGCTCTCGCAATACTTCATGATAGTAATCTTTATATCGCAAAAACTCTTTGTCATCCGAGCTAGACTTCTCGTATAGGAGTTCTGCACCTTTTGGTTCTGCTATTTTATCTGCGCTTCCTTGAAGCAATAAAAAAGGTACCTTAATCTTATCAAATTGAGTTTGCACCCATTTCTGCGTTTTTAGGATTTCTGCACCAGTCCGTGCATAAGTTCCTCCTCGATAGATGAGGGGATCTTCATTATAGATCTTCACTTCGTTAGGGTCACTAGATATACCACTTGAGTCAAGTTTCACGGTCTTAAGCTTGGGCACCAACCAGCTCATAAATCCAGATATTTTTTGTAAAAATGGAGATAGATCAGCCGGAATCATGACTGCGGGTGCAGAAAATATACAGGCCTTTACCTTGCGATGATCATGTTGAATTAAATAATTTGCAACTATAAGTCCACCCATACTATGACAAAATAAGACTATTGGCAAAGAATCATCTATCTGATCAATCACTACTTTGAGATCGTCAACATAGTCTGAAAAACGATTGACATAAGCCGTACGACCTTCTGATTTCCCATGTCCTTGATGATCATATACGAAGGTATTAAGCCCATTAGATCTTAGATTATCAAAAAACGAAGTATATCTACCGCTATGTTCTGCATATCCATGTACGAGTAGTACATTCGCTCTCGCATTATCTACTGTTTGAGATTCTAAATAAAGTTTAAGACCATTTTTAGCAGTGATCATAGCTAATCTTTTTTTCAAGATACGACTTCTTTAAAACTGCTATCTATTCAAAGCTTGCTTTCTTTGTATTTATGAATGTGGAGGTCAGTATCATCATGCCTTTTAAAAACGAAGCCAAGTATCTCGAGGATACTTTAGATTCCATATTGGCGCAAAGCTTCACTGATTGGGAATTGTTAGCTATAGATGATCACAGTACTGATACTAGTGCTGAAATTGTAAAAGCCTATAGTACTCAAAATTCTAGAATCAAGCTCATTAAGAATCGGAAACACGGAGTCATCGAAGCCCTAAAGTTAGGTTATGTCGAGTCCACTGGACGATATATCACTAGAATGGATGCTGATGACATCATGACTCCGCATCGATTAGAACTTATGATCCGGGATCTAGAGCAAAACGGACTAGGCCATCTTGCACTGGGACAAGTACATTATTTTAAGGAAGAAGGCGAGATAGGCGACGGATATAAAAAGTATCAAGATTGGCTCAATCATCATATCGCTAAAGGTACTTCCTGGGACGATCTTTATAAGGAATGTGTCATTCCATCTCCATGTTGGATGCTACATCGCGAAGACTTAGATCATATTGGAGCATTTAATCGTGACATCTATCCTGAGGACTATGACCTCTGCTTTAGGATGTATCAAGGTGGCCTTGAATGTATTCCTCAATCAGAAGTACTATTAAATTGGAGAGATCATTCTGATCGATCATCACGTACTCTAGATCTGTATTCTGATAATCGATTTATAGAATTGAAAGTCCATTATTTCCTCAAATTGCATCACGATCCATATCAGCAACTTATACTTTGGGGAGCTGGTAAAAAGGGAAAAGCTATTGCCCAACTACTCCTTGATAGGAATATCCAATTCACTTGGATTACAGAAAATGAAAAGAAGATTGGGCGAGATATTTATGGGATTATTCTTCAATCTTCAGAAACTATAGACTTTGGCTTGTCTCAGGTCATTTTGAGTGTTGCTGGGATTGAGGACCAGGTATTTATTCAGAGTCGATTAGCTTCTTTTGAGACGGTTGAGGAGTTTTGGTTTTGTTGAGATAAAAAAAATATTGTTCAAACCACCCTACCATAAATCCAACTCCCCCCATACGCCACCAAAAAACCCAAAAGAGCACCACAAAACACATCCACGGGGAAGTGAACTCCCACATACACTTGTGCTAAACAAATAGCGCCTGCCCAGGTCAATAAACTATACTTAGCCCAGCGAGGTATTCCCGCTAATACAAATACGAGATACCATGCAATCGCATAGTGATTAGCCGCATGTGAAGAGGTAAAACTATAGCCGCTACCGCAACGTACCCGTCGATTGAAATCTTCGAATAGCTCTGTGCTATTACACGGACGTAGTCGCTGAACCGATTTTTTGATCACATGGCTACTGATAATATCGCTGGTACCAGCAGTGATAAATAAAAAGACAATCATCCAATAACTCTGCTTCTTGTAGTTGAATAGGATGAATGCTAAAATGAAAACGTATAAGGGTATCCACACTAGTTTTTCACGTATAATCGGCAAAATCAGATCAAAAACAGAATTACTCAATCCCGTGTTGATACATTCGAAAAGAAATACGTCTAATTGTTGAAGCATAGATTATTTATAAGGCTAAGAAGTGATTTAATAATAAGTGTTAAGTTGAGATGTAATTGCTTGGTTTTCAAGATAAAGCTCTTTTTGAGCTTCATAGCCATAGCTATGGGGCAAAAAAAATCTGAAATCTTGGGAATCAATGAATTGCATATTAACTAACAATTTGTTTTTAAATCACTTCTGTACTTTGAATTGTATTATACAAGCATAAATTTGCACAAAAATCACAAGAATTGACACTAATAAAATCTATATCTGGAATCCGTGGAACCATAGGTGGCCAACCGGGAGAAAATCTTACGCCTATCGATATTGCTCAATGCGTTTCCGCCTACGGACAATGGATCAAAGGAAATCATACTAAACCAACCATTGTAGTAGGACGTGACGGAAGGATCTCTGGTAAAATTGTAAGTGAAATCGCCATCGCTAGTCTTCAATCCATGGGGATTGATGTGATAGATCTCGATCTATCTACGACACCAACCGTAGAGATGATGGTTACTCAGCTCAATGCTCAAGGTGGTATCATTTTTACAGCATCACACAATCCTAAGCAGTGGAATGCGCTTAAATTTCTCAATGATCGAGGTGAATTTATCTCTGCTCAAGATGGGAAAGATATACTAGCACTCATTGATAAAAATGATTTAGTGTTTTCTGAGGTAGATCATTTAGGTAAAAGATCTACTTATGACAAAGCCATCAAAGATCATATTGATGCCATTTTAGCTTTAGACTTCATTGATATAGAGGCCATCAAGGCTGCTACGTTTCATGTGACGGTTGATTGTATCAATAGTACTGGCGCCATCAGCATACCGCCACTTTTGGATGCATTGGGTTGTAAATATGATTTGATTCATGCGGAAGTAACAGGAGATTTTGCTCATAATCCCGAACCTTTACCAAAGCACTTGGAAGATCTTTCTAAAGCCGTGATTGCTAATAAATCAGTACTCGGTATTTCAGTTGATCCTGATGTTGACCGTCTAGCGTTTGTATCAGAAGATGGGAGCTGCTTTGGGGAAGAATATACCTTAGTTGCTATTGCAGACTATCTCCTTGGCATCAAATCGGGAAATACCGTATCGAACCTATCCAGTACTCGTGCTTTAGCGGATGTGACTAAAAAACACGGTGGCAATTACGAAGCAGCGGCAGTTGGAGAAGTCAATGTCGTCAACAAGATGAAAGCGACGAATGCCATTATCGGTGGTGAAGGTAATGGCGGAGTTATTCTACCAGAATTACATTTTGGACGTGATGCGTTAGTTGGGATAGCGATCATGTTAAGTCATCTTGCTAAAAGTGGTATAACTATGACCGAATTACGAGCAAGCTACCCTAACTATGAGATTATCAAAGAGAAAATCCAATTGACAGCTAGTATTGATGTCGAAGATTTACTATCTAAATTAGAAGATCACTTTAGTAAAGAAAACATCAATACAATCGATGGATTGAAAATTGATTTCCCTCATGGATGGGTTCATTTACGCAAATCTAATACAGAACCGATTATCAGATTATATGCGGAGAGCAATAGTATAGCTGAAGCTGAAAAATTAGCAAATATGGTTCGTCAAGAAGTGGATAAAATCCTGTAATTTACAGCCATAATAGACTAGTATGTTAGAGCAGCATTTTCAAAAGTTCCGAGATCAGATTATAGGCATAGATCAAGAATTTGATACTCCCTATGGTCGTCAAAAGATTATATATGCCGACTGGATCGCTAGCGGTCGTATGTATGGCCCTATTGAAAAAGTGCTCACCGAGCAAATAGCACCTTTCGTAGCCAATACACATACGGAAACTACAGTGACGGGATGCTCCATGACCAATGCGTATCATAAGGCTAAAGACATCATAAAGGCACATGTTAATGCGAGCGAAACTGATATCTTGATCTCGTCCAACTCTGGTATGACCGGTGTCATCAATAAATTTCAACGAATCTTAGGGCTCAAAATCCACGAAAAGTATCGAACTAAAATTGATATTGCCAAACAGGATCGCCCCATAGTGTTTGTAACGCATATGGAACACCACTCCAATCAGACTACTTGGTTGGAAACCATAGCAGAAGTTGAAATCATTCGGGCTAATAAAGAAGGATTGGTATGTTTAGAACACCTTGATGAATTACTGGAACATTATAAAGAGCGCAAGGTTAAAATAGCAGCCATCACATCTTGCTCCAATGTAACTGGTATCAAAACACCATACCATGAGATCGCGGGTAAAATACATCGAGCCGGAGGTTTGTGTTTCGTAGATTTCGCTTGCTCTGCGCCATACATCGACATCGATATGCATCCATCTAATCCTGATGAATATTTGGATGCTATATATTTCAGTCCACATAAATTTTTGGGAGGCCCATCAAGTTCAGGTATATTGATTTTCAATCAAAAACTGTATAATAATAAAGTACCTGACAATCCTGGTGGCGGAACTGTCGACTGGACCAATCCTTGGGGAGAGCATAAGTATTATGATGCCATTGAAGCTCGTGAAGATGGAGGAACACCTTCTTTCTTACAAACCATACGGGTTGCGCTAGCGATCAAGCTAAAGGAAGAAATGGACACTCAGAAAATCGCCAATCGTGAAAAAGAATTGACGACTCGAGCTTTTGAAGTGCTCAGTGCTATTCCTAATCTTCATATTCTGGCTGACAATATCACAGAGCGTCTTGGAGTGATCAGCTTCTACATAGACAACTTGCATTACAACTTAGCCGTCAAGATGCTTAATGATCGATATGGCATCCAAGTACGAGGCGGTTGCTCTTGTGCAGGTACCTATGGTCACTACTTATTGGCCGTGAGCCAAGAAAAAAGCAAAACGATCACGACTCAAATCAACCTTGGTGATATGAGCTACAAACCAGGATGGGTACGATTATCTTTACATCCAACCATGACTGATGATGAACTCGAAATTGTATTGAGTGCTATACAGGAATTATCAGAAAATCATGAAGAATGGGCTAAGGATTATGAATATCATAATCGTAAAAATGAGTATTTCAATGTCCAAGGTGAAAAAGATGTAAATGCTATTACAGAGGATTGGTTTGCTTGTGCATTGAGCTAAAATTGCGTAAATGAATCTACCTATATATTTGGACAATGCATCCACTACCCCACTGCTTCCTGAGGTAATTACCGCTATGAATGAGGTTATGACTGATGATTTTGGAAACCCATCATCCATCCACGCAAAAGGTAGAAAATCAAAATCACTAATCGAGGCTTCTCGCAAAACAGTAGCCAATATCATCAATGCCAGCGTAGGAGAAATATTTTTTACGTCAAGTGCTACAGAAGCCAATAACGGAATGATATCCAGTGCTATAAAATCGCTAGATATCAAAAAGATCATTACCACCAAGGCTGAACATCCATGTGTATTGAATACCATAGGAAGCCATGATATTGATACTGTTTACTTAAAATTGAATGATCAGGGTGAAATAGATATTAAAGAACTCGAAAAGCATCTATCAGATAGTGATAGTACTGTATTAGTAAGCCTGATGTATGTCAACAATGAGATCGGGGTAATACATCCTATACGGAAGATTGCCGAATTATGTAAAGAGCACCGGGCATATTTTCACTGTGATGCAGTACAAGCAATTGGAAAATACAGTTTAGATGTACAAAAAACGCCTATTCATTTCTTGAGTTCTTCGGCACATAAATTTCATGGGCCAAAAGGAGTTGGCTTCATGTACATCAATGGTGATGCAAAAATAGAGCCCTACCTATATGGTGGTGCTCAAGAACGCAATATGCGAGCAGGTACAGAAAATCTTTACGGAATAGTTGGTATGGCAAAAGCGTTAGAACTGGCATCCAACGAGAGAGAAAGTCGCATGAGCCATATTGCATCTCTGAAGGCAAAACTTCTAGAAGAAGTAAAGTCCAACCTTCAAGATGTAAGAATCAATGCCTCCGATGCTAACACGGCATCTCATATAGCAAGTATTTCTTTTCCTGCTAGTGAAAAATCCGATCTATTGATGTTTAATCTAGATATCAACGGTATATGTGCAAGTGCAGGAAGTGCCTGTAGCTCAGGTGTAGAGCATGATTCTCCAGTATTAGAAGCGATCGGTCATGATCCAAAACGAAAAACGGTACGGTTTTCATTTTCACATCTCAATACAGAAGTAGAAATTGACTATTTAATACAAAAGCTGAAATCGCTCAGCCCTACAATTTCATGAATCACGAGCTCTATATGAAGCGATGTTTTGATCTAGCCCGTAAAGCTGATCATCGCATCAAAACGAATCCAAGAGTGGGAGCTGTAATTGTTCATCAAGACCGTATCATCGGTGAAGGGTATCATAAAGTCTATGGTGAAGCACATGCTGAGGTTAATGCACTGAATTCTGTTAAACCATCTGACCAGCATCTTCTTGCTCATAGTACCATGTATGTCAGCCTCGAACCATGCGCCCATTATGGTAAGACTCCACCGTGCTGCCTTGCTATATCGAATGCTGGCATAGCAAAAGTGGTGATCGGCATGGTGGATCCTACAGATAAAGTCAATCAAAAAGGGATCTCTCATCTCAGAAATCATGGTGTAGAGGTAGAAGTAGGAGTCTTAGAAGATGAAGCCCAAGAGCTTATTCATCCATTTCAAATTTTACAAGACGAGGATAGACCATACATAACACTGAAATGGGCTCAAAGCAAAGATGCTTTCATGGGGCAAGAAGATCGACAGGTATGGATATCAGGACCTGAATGTCAAATTCATAGCCATAAATTGAGATCAGAGCATGATGCTATTTTGGTGGGTAAACAAACAGTTTTGACAGATGACCCAAAGCTGAATAATAGGTTATACTTCGGTGACAATCCAAGCATCGTCATACTAGATAGCAACGCTGAAATTAATCATCAGAAATACAACTTTATAAAATCATCTGTACCCATTTATATTTTTAATACCCAGTATTCCAAACAAAAAGGACAAGTCGACTATATCAAAATCGATCCAAGAAAGATTGACAACGTTCTTAGTCACTTACGATCAATAGGCATTCATCGTTTATTAGTTGAAGGAGGAAAAGAAGTCTTGGCATCTTTTATTAAGCATGAGCTTTGGGATCAAGCATATGTCTATAATAGCCAAAATAACTTGATAGAAGGAATACAAGCACCACTATTGGACGGTAAGCTTGTTTCTAAAAATTTAGTTAGCAATGATATGGTCTACCAGATAAAAAAGTCTACCCGTTAAAAAGCGTTAAGAATGTTTTAAAAGGAGAATATGTGCAAGAACAATTTTGATTTTTATGTTTCTTCATTGTTACTTTGTTTATGAAGTGATATTAAAGCACGATATGATCAAGTTTTTAAAATTATCTTTTTACACATTTCTGTTTATAATCCCGGTTTCGATTTTCGCTCAGCAAATCGAATGGAAAACATGGGAGGAGGTAATAGAGTTATCTAAGACAAACCCTCGTAAAGTTGTTGTAGATGTTTACACGGATTGGTGTGGGTGGTGCAAGAAAATGGATAAGAAGACTTTTCAACAACCTCAGATTGCTGCCTTTATAAATGAAAACTTTTATGCGATCAGATTTAATGCTGAGTATAATGGCCTCATCACCTATCAAGGCAAAGAATATAATTTTGTAAAAGCAGGTAAAAAAGGTTACCATGAGCTCGCAGCTAGTTTAACACGTGGAGATCTACGATATCCAACCGTGATTATTCTTGATGAAAATCTAAACGTGCTCCAACCGCTTAAAGGATTTCAAGATCCCTTGTCCATGGAACTTATACTCACCTACTACCTAGGAGATCACCAACATCGAACTCCTTGGAAACGCTACACCAAAACATACAATTCAAAGATTTTCAGAGCCGTTCCAGTCGGTAATTAATCGGTTTTTATACTTTGAGTTCAATTTTAACGTTTTTTAGTCAAAAGCGCTCTTTTGAAATTCGGATTGCTTTGTATATTCGCCGTACCATGGATATTGATGAACAACATACCGTTATCTAATATTCTAGGTAGTTGATGGTAAATGAAGCAACTGATTATTTTGGTTGCTTTATTTTTTTGCCCAATATGAAGATCACATTATTAGCAATAGGAAAAACCGCTCAAAGCTTCGTTGAGTCTGGTATACAAGAGTATCAAAAACGCTTAAAACACTATTGCAACTTTCAATTTCAGATTATCAAGGACGTCAAAGTAACGAAGAATACTCCTCCGAAGATGGTGAAAGAAAAAGAGGGTGAAAGCTATCTTAAACATCTATCCCCTACTGATTATGTTATTTTATTAGATGAAAAAGGTAAGTCTTATAACTCCAGATCCTGGTCGCAGCACTTAGAAAATCTTACGATAAGGATAGGGGCACAGCGTAATATTGTATTCATCATAGGTGGAGCATTTGGATTTTCAGAAGTACTCAAGGCTAGAGCTCAGGAGTTACTATCAATCTCAGACATGACTTTTTCCCATCAGTTAATTCGTCTTATCTTCATGGAGCAGTTGTATCGTGCTTGTACGATCATGCGCAACGAAAAATACCATAACGACTAATACAGACTATGACGATTACTTATCTTTTAATTGGAGTGACTTGCCTAGTATCTTATATGGCTTTTAACAATAGAGAGCTCTTCAACCAACTCTGTCATTATCCATATATAGAAGCACAGGATAAATCGTATTATAGAATGCTCAGCAGTGGCTTTGTACATGCCGATTTTACGCATCTGTTGATCAATATGTATGTACTCTATATTTTTGGTAATACTATAGAATCAATTTTCACCACTTTCTACGGTGATATGATGGGTAGATTACTATTTCTGCTTGCCTATTTAGCGGCTATCATTATTGGTGATCTTCCTTCCTATTTCAAGCATAAGGACAACCGAATGTATCGTGCCATAGGGGCTTCGGGAGCGACATCAGCAATAGTGCTAATGTTCTGTATATTTTATCCTTGGGAATGGCTGTATTTATTTTTCGTGATTCCTATTCCAGGAATCATCTTTGCTATTCTCTATCTTTTTTACTCCTCATGGGCCAGCAAAAATAGCAATGATAATATCGGGCATGATGCTCACTTTTGGGGAGCAATTGCTGGAGTCGTTATCATCTTCGCATTGATACCTTCACAGATTCCAACATTCATACAAGAGGTACTTTCAGGTCCTAGTAGTTGGCCTAGGGGAATGTTTTAAAAAACACTATAATTCTTCTCTCGGTAAACGGAAAAAATACCAATACCACCTTCAAAATTGGTGAAAATCTGTACAGGAGTGGCAAAAGGATTATCTTCTAACTCTGAAGCAATATTTAATGTTTTGGAGTATTGAAAATATTCCTTGGACACTACTTTCCAACGTACAAAAAGTCTTCCCTCCACCTCTTCTTTAGTCGTAGGATACATCAAAGCTTTAAAGCGCTTTCGCTCACCATCAAAGCTCGCATCACTTATCAATAGCGACTGATAATTATATCCACGAGATCCCGAAGGATCATTGGTGTCAGTATAGGTAGCATAGCTTGGTAATGTAGGATCTCCTTCATTACTCATATAGATGGTAAGCTCATAGTAATTTTCCTCATCTTCAGGATCATCAAAACTAAACTCCACCCGACTACGATCTTCCCCCTCTGAGTCTATACCGCCATCCTCAATAAATTCGAAGTCATAGAGAGTAACCAAATTCGGAATACTCGCAGTTGCTCTTGAATTAAAAGATCCATATTTCACCTCCAATTCATAAGTATTTCCTTGGGATACTATATCATCAGCAAAATAATTAAATCCAAAGTCTTGACCACTTGCTGGCACAAGTTGGTCTAAACCTTGATCATTTCTAAGAATGACTTCGGCATCATTGACTAATTCAAATTCTTGATCAACATCTACCACGCTATAGGTCTGACTGACTGCAACTTCTATCTTTCCATCATCGATATTCAAAAATGCATTAGTTACCAACTGATCCGTATGTTCTGGTGGATCAATTTCTAAGGTAGTTGTAAAAAAGTCCTCACCGCACGAACTGCAAATCAATACTAAGAGAACTAGAATTGTGGCTTTATACAATAGATTCATCATTGACAAAATATTAAAATTCGAAACTATAATTGATGTATGGTATAATTGGAAATAAGCTAGCTTGCTTCAGACTATATGTACCCTCAAAATCTCCCGTAGCTGGGTTTCTCTCGTAATCAACCTCTGAGTATATAAAAAACGGATTCTTACGATTGTAAGTATTATAAGCTCCGAAAGACCAGGTCCGTTTATGTCGTTTTTTCTGTTTCGTAAAATTAATTCCTACGTCAAGTCGATGATAGCTATTCATTCTAAAATCATTGCGATCACCATAGTATGATGCAAAAATAAAGTTAGGCTCACCTATATCCCCCTGGACAATAGATTCATAATTTGAGCTAGCCAGAGTTACGGCATTACCTGTCCCATACACCCATGCACCGGAGATAGATATATTTTCTTTCCATTGATAATTTGCGACTATAGACAAGTCATGACGTCGATCATAACGATAAGGAAATTCACGGCCAGAATTGAGATCATCAAACTGTCTATTGGACCACGACAAGGTATAGCCCATCCACCCATTGAGTCTACCTAATTTTTTCTGAAGCAGTATCTCTGCTCCATATGCTTCTCCATCACCCTGAGTAACTCGATCTTCCCAATCAGTAAACTCAAATAATCCAGATCCTTCTTTATAAGAAATGACATTAGACATCGATTTGTAATATCCTTCTACACTAAGCTCATAATCATCTCCCAAACTTCTGGCTGCTCCTATCGCAAACTGATAGGATGTCTGTGGCCGCACTCGATCCGTGGTAGGTAACCAAAGATCTGTGGGTAGACCGATGCCTTCAAAGGCTAATAGATGTATATTTTGTTGCATCGTAGCAAAGGATGCTTTGATAGAGGTATTTTCATCAATCAAATACCGCGAACTGATCCTAGGTTGTAAAGAAAGATAGGTTTTACCGTTTACTACAAATCCAGAAAAGTGAAGTCCTGCATTGACTTTAAATTGACTACCGATCTTCATATCATCTTCAGCATATACTGCAAATTCCTCAGCTGAGATATCAGCTTGACCAAGCTCAAGTCTAAAATTCAAGTCTTCCTCGGTATCAACTTCCCTTAGCGTAAATAGACCAGGTTTGAACTTATGATTGATCCATTGAGCTCCGAAACGAATATAATGATCTGGGCTAGGAACATAATCGAAATCTACTCTCGCAGCATAATCTCTTATTCCAGAATTGTAATTAAGGCTGATCTCCTCTAAGCGATCATTAGGATATTCGGTCCCATACCCTACTCCAAAATCTAAGTTATAATGGCTTAGGCTTAAGGTAGTATTCATGAATAGTTTTGGAGCTAATAATCGATTCCATCGAAGCGCAGTCGTTATATTTCCCCAGGCAAAATTATTATCTAATCGATCACGGATTTCTGTATCTGTTTCTCTAGTATTGAGAAAAAATCTATCCTTTCCTATATAGGTGCTTAAGTATAAACGATCACGATCCGAAAACTTATGATTGATCTTGGCATTCACGTCATAGAAATAATAACCTGTACTTCCCTCCTCTCCTTCACTTTCAAATCCTCGTTTGATAAAAGGTCGAGCCAATACATCAATATACGTACGTCTTGCAGAGACTATGAAGGAAGTTTTGTCTGTAACAATGGGCCCTTCAAGTGTAAGTTTGGAAGCTACTAGACCTATAGATCCTGTACCTTTAAACTCTTTCATGTTGCCTTCTTTCATATTGATTTCCAAAACACTACTGAGTCTACCACCATATCGTGCTGGAAAACCACCTTTAATCAGTTTGACATCTTTTAGCGCATCTGCGTTGAATACCGAAAAGAAGCCAAATAGATGAGAAGCATTATAGACTGGGACGCCATCTAGCAATATCAAATTTTGGTCGGGACTGCCACCTCTCACATATAATCCACTCTGTCCTTCTCCTCCAGACTGTACCCCTGGCAATAATTGTAAAGCTTTCAATACATCTACCTCTCCCAAAAATGCTGGAATTTTCTTAATCTGCGCAATCGGAACTTCAACCGTCGACATCTGAGATTCTTCTTGAATTTTTTTACTCCTTACAGCACTGATTTCCACCTCTTGCAGAACATTATCAGGCTGCAACGAAATATTGACCGTTTGGTCTTTATCCAAATTGATCGTAATCGTTTGCGACTTATACCCTATGTATGAAAACTCGAGTTCGGCATTTCCAGTACCAGAAAATGAATAAAACCCAAAGGTATTACTGATAGTTCCGTTCTCTGAATTGAAGTCATAGACATTCGCGGAGACCAATTTTTCTCCAGTACTAGCATCGTCTATATACCCACTTACCGTAAAGCTTTGTGCTTTCAAATGGACACAGATTAGAAAACAGAACCATGAGATAAAGATTGTTGATTTTTGCATATATAGGTAAATATAAAAGGCTAACGATATAATCGCTAGCCTTGTGAAGATCTTTATATTAATGTTCTGTTAAGCACGACTAACTATCCCAAAAATGGATAACGATAGTCCGATGGTGGAACAAAATTTTCTTTGATCGTACGTGGTGATACCCATCTAAATAGATTTAGGATAGAACCCGCCTTATCATTGGTACCAGAAGCTCTAGCTCCACCAAATGGTTGTTGACCAACCACTGCTCCTGTTGGTTTATCATTGACATAAAAGTTACCTGCTGCATTTTTCAATAGCTTATGAGCTAAGGCAACGGCATCTTTATCTTGACTGAACACTGCACCTGTAAGCGCATATGGAGAGGTCTCATCTACCAAATGTAGAGTAGCTTCGTAAGCATCGTCTTCATATACATAAACAGTCAAGACAGGGCCAAATATCTCTTCGACCATCGTTTTGAACTTTGGGTCTTCTGTCACAATCAAGGTAGGCTGAATAAAATATCCTTTAGACTTATCGTAAGTTCCCCCTGCGACTACATCTGCATCTTTACTCTCATTTGCATAATCTATGTAGGTCGAGATCTTATCGAATGCTCGTTCATCAATGACTGCGTTCACAAAATGTGAGAAATCCTCAGGAGAACCTACAGTGATCGTTTCGAGATCCGCTTTCACAAAGTCAATGATATCTTGAGCCTTAGATTTTGGTATGTATGCTCGAGAGGCTGCACTACATTTTTGACCTTGAAACTCATACGCTCCTCTTACCAATGCAGTAGCTACAATCTTTGCATCTGCTGATGGATGCGCAACTACAAAATCTTTACCACCCGTCTCTCCTACTACTCTTGGGTATGATCTATATGTATCGATATTTTGTCCAATCGTCTTCCATAAATGCTTGAAAACACCGGTGCTTCCTGTAAAATGTAACCCAGCAAACTCAGGATGATTAAATACGACATCGCCGATCTCAGGTCCATCACCGTAAATCAAATTGATCACTCCTTTAGGTAATCCAGCAGCCTCAAAAAGCTCCATAATGATATTGGCAGAATAGATCTGACTATCAGCTGGTTTCCAAACAATTACGTTTCCAAGCATCGCTGGAGCAGCGCATAAGTTAGCGGCTATAGATGTGAAATTGAATGGTGTCAATGCAAATACAAAGCCCTCAAGTGGTCTATACTCTAGCCTATTCCAAATGCCAGGTGCACTTTCTGGTTGTTGCGCATAGACTTCTGTCATATACTGCACATTGAATCTAAAGAAGTCTGCCATTTCACATACAGCATCTATCTCTGCTTGGAAAGCATTTTTAGACTGACAAAGCATAGTAGCGGCATTCATTCTCGCTCTAAATGGTCCCGTCAATAGATCTGCTGCTCTTAAAAAGATGGAAGCTCTCTCTTGCCATGGCATCGCTGCCCAGGATTCTTTAGCTGCTAATGCAGCATCAATAGCTTGTTGAGCATGAGCTTTTGTTCCATTATTATAGGTTCCTAATTTTAGGCTAAGATCATGTGGTGCATACATGTCTACTTTGTCAGTCGTAGTCACATGCTGCTCACCAATGTACATGGGTACGTCCATTGGTGTGATCTTCATGGCTTCATAGGCTGCTTGTAGCTCTGATCTTTCTACCGTTCCTGGTGCATAGCTCAATACGGGTTCGTTAGTAGCTATTGGGGGTTCAAAATATGCGTTTGACATATGGTTTCTTATTAGTAGTTGTTGTTAGTAATTTCTTTGGCTATAAAATCAGGAACAAAGGCAGAAACATCGCCATTTCCTTTGATTATTTCTCTTACAATCGTCGAGCTAATATGTGAATACTCAGGTTGACTAATAAAGAACATAGTCTCTAAATCGTCTCCAATAATGTGATTGAGTTGAGAGATCGTCTTTTCATAATCGAAATCCGACGCATTTCTTAATCCTCGGATCAAAAATCTAGCTTCAATATTTTTGCAGTAATTGACCGTAAGTCCTTCGAAAAAACCAGCTTCGACCTGGTCATCATCTTTGAATACTTCATTTATCCATTCCAGTCTCTTCTCCAGGGAAAAAAGATATTTCTTCTGAGAGTTGACACCTACTGCTACGACAATCTTATCAAAAAGTGGCTTGGCACGTCTTACAATATCAATATGTCCGGTTGTAATAGGATCGAAAGAACCAGGAAGAACGGCAATTTTCATAATGGCAGTATTAGATATCTTTCCACGAAAATAATCTTATTCGATCACTCTTCTTTGCTTTTTACCCTGAATGAATTCAAGAATTCATCTATGCCTTCGTTCAGTCCATTTTCAGACTTCATAAAGACCTGTAAGACGTAGAGCACATCTTCTTCTATAGCCATCCAAAGTTTGCATCCTGCACTTCCACCGTTATATACGATCCTTCCGATTTCACCATCGATACCATTTATGTTTTTTGCAGAATTGTAACTTAATTCTCCATAGAGTTGGGTTGTAATTTGCATCATCGTACTATCCAGCACCAGTGCTTTCAGCGCTGTAGAATCATCAGGAAAAAGTCCCTCAGAATACTGTATGATGGATACCATATAAAGTTCATTCGGATCTTCTTCGGTTCCTTCACAATAGAAGCTCATGTTAGGAAATTCTCCAAATACAGTTTCGATCACCCTCGATTTGGATTCTAATTCACAGGGCACATACACCGAGAATTGGAATGAATCATTCTTATATGTAGTCCAAGACAGGTCTTGACCTAGGAGAACTATTGGAAAACATAGGATTATAATTAATTTATATAACATACTTATGAGAATATCACAAAACTACACTTAATTAGTAGCTAAACGTATCCACTAGATATTTATAGTACTAAGAGAATCTTAAAATATGATAATCTATCACTGATAGATTAAGTACTTCCTTCTGATCATTCTAAATTCAATAAGAGACTCATGCCAGCTTGCTCTTATTTTTTGAATACTCTTACCCTGTATAAGTTGCTTCCTTAGGCTAGCTGTACCTGCCAGCTTTTCGAAAAAATTATTGTTATTGAAAAAATCATGCCCTTGCGACTGATAATGATTATGCACAGCAAGTAGCCATTCAAATGTAAGTTCATTTGCCTCCAGATATTGATCGTATTTCGCTTTTGTCAAATCTATACCTTTGCATACCTGATCTTGATGCTTGGGATATTTTGATCCAATATTGGGCTTGGGAATGAAGCTATCATCCCACCCATCCATATTGAGTTCTGGACTACCAATGAGTTGAAACTGACGATCAGTCCCTCTACCGATAGAAACCCTTGTCCCCTCAAATAAACAAAGACTAGGATATAATCTTATGGAGCGATGATTAGGCAGATTAGGAGAAGGTGCAATTGGTACTTCATACGTGCTTTCTCTGGTATAATCTTTACATTTCACAATGGTTAAATCACATGAAGTTGCCTGATTGATCCATTCTTCACCTTTGATCATTTTCGCATACTCTCCTATTGTCATTCCATACACAATAGGAACAGGATGTAAGCCTACAAAAGACATAAACTCTTCCTCCATAACTGGACCATCTACACGATCTATATTAGGATTTGGTCGATCTAGAACGATGAGTGGAATGCCTTGTTCGGCACAAGCTTCCATCACATAATGCAGCGTCGATAGATAGGTATAAAAACGTACACCAACATCTTGGATATCAAATACTACTATGTCAATATCAGCAAGTTGAGATGCGGATGGCTTTTTATTTTTACCATAGAGAGAGTATAGCGGTATACCGGTTTTAGCATCCTTTCCATCGTCTATCTTTTCACCCGCGTCAGCTGTACCTCTAAATCCATGCTCTGGTGCAAAAATGGCTCTTACATCAACCTCAAGACTGATTAAACTATCCAATAGATGAGTAGATTCAAAGGTCGAAGTATGATTTACGACCAAGGCTACCTTCTTATCTTTTAGATTTGGGATATAATCCTTAGTTTGAAAGATACCTGGTAAGATAGCTTTACGAACTTGATCCTGTGAGACGGTGTCACCCTTACAAGCTTGTATCATCAAGAACCCCATCACAAATAGCAAAAAATAATATTTCATTTTTCAAAATTACAAGATTTAAAACATATATAGAAGTTGTTTAATATCTTAGACTCATATCTCAAAAAAGTATATTGGCGAAAAAAAGAATATATGCGGTAATAGATCTTGAGACCACTGGTGGCCTTGCCAAACGTGATCGTATTACCGAGGTTGGTATAGTACTCTATGATGGTACAGATATTATAGAGCAATTTGAGAGTTTAGTCAATCCAGAGCGATCTATCCCTCCTGAGATCACACGTATCACTGGGATTACCAATGACATGGTAGCTGAAGCACCAAAGTTTTATGAAATTGCTAAGCGTATCGTAGAAATGACTGAAGGCGCAATTTTTGTGGCGCATAATGTACGTTTTGATTACAGCTTTCTGAAAGAAGAGTTTGCGAGACTTGGTTACACTTTTACCAAGCGCCAACTATGTACTGTACGTATGTCTCGGAAGGCATTCCCAGGACTGAAATCATATAGTTTAGGTAATCTTATCAAACATTTTGGTATAGAAGTAAGCAGTAGACACCGAGCCTTAGATGATGCGTATGCCGCATCTGTAGTATTATCATACATACTTTCTTGTGATGATAATACTGACATGGTCAAGACTATGATCAATAAGGGCATCAAAGAAGCTCAACTGCCAGAAAATCTTAGCAAAGAACAATTACTAGCACTGCCAGAGTCACCTGGAGTTTATTATTTCTACAATAGCTACGGCAAGGTCATTTACGTTGGGAAAAGTAAAAATATCCAGAAAAGAGTTATTCAACATTTCTCTAAAACGACTAAAAAATCCCTAAAGCTTGCTCAAATGCTTCATAGTATTGACTTCGTGGAAACAGGGCATGAACTCATAGCACTATTATTAGAATCAAAAGAGATCAAATCTCTTCAACCCGAAATCAATAAAGCTCAGAGAAATGCCAAGTACCCGTATTTTATTCATAGTTACTACGATCTTGCGGGATACATACAGTTTGAAATTCTAAAAAGCAACAATAAAAATCGACAGCACAAGCAGATATTGGAGTTCTTCAGCTCTCGCGAAACCGCTAAATCATACCTCTGGAATATCAAAAAACGATTCGAATTATGCGATGCTAAAATCGGCATATTCAAAGAGGATGGTCCTTGCTTTGAACATAAAGTAGGGCTTTGTCATGGTGCATGTTTAGGTGATGAAAGCTCTGAAGAGTATAATCAACGAGCCGAATTAGCCTACCAAACCATGAATACTTATTTTGATCAAGATTTTTGTATCAAACTTCCTGGTCGTAAGAATGATGAAATGGGTATCGTGCTCGTGGAGGATGGTGAATATGCCGGATATGGATACGTTGGCACAGATGAGCAGATCAATAGCCCCGACGAAATCAAAAGCTATGTAGATCGGCAAAAATCCAATCCCGAGTTAAATAGCATCGTACGTAATTATTTGAGTAAGATCAGGGAGCGGGATCTTGTCGTGTTGTAGTATGAAAGAAATATGTACCTAATTCTCTGATTATAAAATCTATGATTCTATAATACTAGCATTTCGGATCAATTGGACATAAAACCGTATAGCGTTTTCAAACTCAGCAACAGAAATACGTTCATCTACACCATGAAAACAATTGATATTTTTAGGCGTAAGCTTAAAAGGAGTAAATCGATATACATTTGGACTTACCTTGGCATAGTACCTGGCATCCGTTGCACCTATTACAAGATTAGAGCATGTGATCGTATTTGAGAATATTTCGTGTATCGATTTCGTGATCATCTGATAGGATTCATGGTCAATTGGAGATACTGGAGAGGGATCAAAGCCTTCACCTGATAGTCTTATCTGTACCCTATCATCATTAATGGTCGTAACAATACGTTCTCGGACTGTTTCTATAGTTTCTCCAGGTAGTATCCGAAAGTTAACTACAGCTCGAGATTCAGTTGGAATAACATTATCCTTAATACCAGCTTCAAAAATGGTCGGCGAAGTAGTTGTCCTTATATTGGCATTCCCTTGATTTGTTTTTTCGTACTCGTCCAAAATCATAGATTCAAAAAGCCAAGTGTTGGCAAATGCCATCCTTCCTTTGAGGTCAAGATGAGGTCCTACTTGATCCATAAAGCTGGATAAAACAGGTGTTATCTTTCTTGGGAACGGATTTTGTTTTAATTGACTTACTGCTCTTGCCAATACATCAATGGATGTTTCTTTTGAGGGCTGTGATGAGTGTCCGCCTGCCATTTGAGTCACTAGTTCAAAACTAGCGTATCCTTTTTCCGCTATTCCTATCAGAGCGGTATTTTGATCAACTCCTGGCACCAGTCCTTGAGTAATGGCACCTCCTTCATCTAGAACGAAATGAGGCTTAATATTGGAATCCTTAAGATAAGCTGAAATCTCCGCTGCTCCACGTTTTCCTGATACTTCCTCATCATGACCAAATGCCAGATAGATATCACGGTCATGCGTAAATCCATCCTTCAATAAATACTCCACCGCCTCCAAAATACTGATCAGTGCTCCCTTATCGTCAATACATCCTCTTCCAAAAATTGAGTCTCGTTGTATCCCTTCTGCAAATGGATGTACTGTCCACAATGCAGGTGAAGCAATAGGAACAACATCTAGGTGTCCCATCAAGACGATCGGACTTGAGTCAGGTTTACGTCCCTTGATATGATAGAGATGACTATAATTATTAAAAATTTTATGTTCTGAGCTTTGGTGTAATAATGGATATTGCTCCTCTAAAAAGTCATTAAATAGCTCAAATTGAATGGAGTCGAAATCTTCTTCGTTCTCAAACGATACCGTACGAATAGAAATAGCTTTAACTATTCTTTCTTTGGCTAAGCTATCTATTTTAATAGCCTCTATAGGCTCAACTACTTTTCGTTCTACTTTAAAATTATAGGTATTATAGCCTATGACAAAAGCCAAAACCAGTAAAACAATCAATACAAGGAAGAAAACTTTTTTCATCTTGATTAACACGTATGATCAGAAATGATCACCCATTTACCTTCGTCTTGCTGAAGCATAATCGTAAAATAGCCAGTTGGCGCATCTTCATCACGTTGGAGGGTATACTTTCCTATGATACGGTACAATCCATCTTGCACTCGGTGTATTTCATTGACATCAAATGATAATGTACCCATACGATCACGAGTAGGATATGCTTTATTGAAATTGTCCTTAGTTTCATTCCAACCTTTGGTTACTCCTGAGCTCCCTACAAATGTTAAGAAATCAGATTTCCAATATCCTTCCATGAATCCATCTATGTCACCTTTATTCCAAGCAAATTCTTGATCGGTCAATACCTTGAGTACGGCCTTCTTTTCTTTTTCATAATCAGACGGCTTCATCTCCGTTGATGCACATGAAGTAAGGATGAGTCCCAAAAATAATATGACTAAAAATCTCATGAGAAGTATGGTTTCATTTGATGATGTAAGTCTGCGGCAGCTGCTCTTATGCGCTCTTGATATCCAGGACCATTGCCACCTGCATAGATAATGCCTCGGGTACTATTGACCAAAAGCCCACAGTCTTTGGTAAACGCTGCATCAGCAACTTCTTGGATGGTGCCGCCTTGGGCTCCCACTCCAGGCACTAGAAAAAAATGATCAGGCACTAAAGATCGTATATGTGCCAATTGCTCAGGATGCGTAGCACCTACCACATACATTAGATTTTCGATGCTACCCCACTCTTGACTTTTGGCGATCACTTGTTCAAATAGCAAGCCATCTTGATCCTTAAGTAGTTGAAAGTCTTGGCTTCCTTTATTAGATGTCAAAGCTAGCAGGATAACCCACTTATTTTCAAAAGCCAAAAACGGACTTACACTATCTACACCCATATATGGAGCAACCGTAACAGAATCAGCATTTAGGGCATGAAAAAATGCTTTGGCATATCGCCCCGAAGTATTTCCTATATCTCCTCTTTTTGCATCTGCAATGATAAAATGATCTTCACCGATATAGTCAATAGTTTTTTGCAGACTTGTCCAACCTGCCGCCCCGTAGGCTTCGTAAAAGGCTGTATTAGGTTTATAAGCGACACAATGCTCCTTGGTCGTATCAATAACCATTTTATTAAACTCAAAAATAGGATCATCCATCTCTAGAAATGATGGAGGCACTTTTTCAAGATCAGTGTCTAATCCTACACATAAGAAAGACTTCTTAGCTTTGATGTTGGCAATCAACGATTGTCTATCCATATTAGGCTACTCCGTTTACGGCTTGTACTGACTTAATTTCAGGGAGTTTTTGCTTTATGGTATGCTCTACACCAGCTTTCATAGTCATAGCCGACATACTACAGTATTCGCAACTACCCAACCACTTGACTTTTACCTCAAGATCATCAGTGATATCTACGAGTTCGATATCGCCTTTATCTACTTTGAGATGTGGACGTATTTCATCCAAAGCGAGTTCTACTCTTTGTAGCAATTGTTCTTTCTCAGCTGCGCTCATATTACAAAAATAATGAATTTCTGGATCAATTGACGATTTTTACAACTTCAGTGGGTGCCAAAGCCTCATTGCGGATATTGACTTGTCTGATGAGATTGTCAGAAATATCAGAAATATAACTCTGTGCATGATTACTATTATCTAAAATTGCAGGCGTTCCTCGATCACCTGCCTCTCGTACTCCTTGTATCAAAGGCAGTTGTCCGAGCAACATCGAATTTGCCTTTCTTGCCAAGCTCATACCTCCACCTGATCCGAAAATATGATACTTGTTATCTGGTAATTCTGCCGGAGTAAACCATGCCATATTTTCTACCACACCAAGAATCGGGACGTTTACATTGGGTAACATAAACATATTCATGGCCTTTACGGCATCGATTACACTGACTTCTTGAGGAGTGGTCACCATTACCGCACCTGTAATCGGTATCGCTTGTACCAATGTCAATTGGATATCACCAGTCCCTGGAGGAAGATCAATCAGTAAATAGTCAAGCTCTGGCCAGAGACATTCATTGATAAACTGCCGGATGATGCCGCCAAGACGAGGACCTCGAAGTACCACTGCTTGTTCTGGTTCCACAATATTTCCTATCGATATCATGTGTATGCCATGTGACTCTATCGGCAATATTTTATTTTGACCATAGAGCTTTTTCACTTGAGGTCGTTGAGCAGTGGTCCCCATCATAGTAGGAATACTTGGACCATAGAGGTCCGCATCCATAATACCTACTTTAGCACCTTTGTCCCGAAGGGCAATCGCCAAGTTGGTAGTCACTGTAGATTTCCCTACTCCTCCCTTTCCTGAGGCAACGGCTATGATATTTTTGATTTGTGGCAATGCCCTTCCTTTAGCTCCGGCACTACCCGTGGGAGCTTCTTGCTCCATATGAACATGTACCTGTGCATCGGGGTACTCTTCATTGATAGCCTTGATACAAGCAAAATTGAGTGTTGACTTTACCTCGGGATCTTTAGCAGATACCTTGAGAGTAAAAGAAACATTCTTTGCATCTATTTTGAGATTAGAAATCATCTTTTGAGAAATGACATCTAGGCCTGTTTTGGGGTCACGTACTCGTCTAAGAGCAGAGACAATCGTGTTGTTATCTATATTCATACGCTAAGCGTTACAAATATATCAACAAATGCGTCCAAAGAGGGTTCTCAAAGTATACTATTGTATCTTTGTAGTAAAGTGATTTGATAACCATGAATAAATCAGAAATCTCTCTATGAGAATATTTCGAGATATAAACGACCTTCCAAAATTTAAAAGATCAGTAATCACGATTGGATCTTTTGATGGGGTGCATCGAGCTCACCAACAGATTGCTAAGCAAGTCAAACAACTGGCTAGCGAGATTCGTGGCGAATCTATTATCATCACATTTGATCCACATCCGAGGTCTATTATTTATCCAAAAGATAAAACTCTTAGGCTCTTATCTGATATTGATGAAAAACTGAAACTATTAGAAGAACAAGGAGTAGACAATGTAGTGGTAGTGCCTTTTTCCTTTGAATTTTCAAGACAATCACCTCAAGAATATGTCGAGAAATTTATCATTGGCAACTTCGATCCATCATACATTGTCATTGGATACGATCATAAATTCGGACTTAATCGGGCTGGGGATATTCATTTACTCAAAACCTATGAAGCTAAAGGCAGTTTCAAATTAGTTGAGATCGAACAACAACAGTTGCAAGATATCACCATCAGTTCTACTCAAATTAGAACATCGCTCCTTCAAGGTGAAATTTTAATTGCCAATAATCTACTCAATCATACCTATGCATTGACTGGAAAAGTCATTCATGGAAAAGAAATAGGCACTTCATTGGGTTTTCCTACAGCAAATCTCAAACTCAATGAAGAAAAGAAACTCATTCCTAAACAAGGAGTATACGCTGTACGAGTAATCCATGATGATTTTCAATATGATGGCATGATGCATATCGGTAATCGTCCTAGTCTTAATGATGGATTAGAGCTGTCTGTAGAAGTTAATATTTTTGATTTCAATCAGATCATCTATAATGATCAGCTCCGAGTAGAGATTGTGGCATACATCAGAGCTAATGAAAAATTTGATCATCTAGACGAACTCAAAAAACAACTTACGCAGGATAAGGCTGATGTTATACACCTACTCAATCGCTACAAAACAAAAGTAGAAGATTGTAAGGTTGCAATCGCCATTTTAAACTATAATGGAAGTGAGCATCTGCAATCTTACTTGGCCTCTGTATCATTTAGCAGTCAAGAGAAGTTTAAAATTTATGTCATCGATAATGGCTCAACGGATGATTCTGTAGATTATATCCAAGAATACCACCCAGAGGTAGAGTTGATCAAATTGCAGACTAATTATGCGTTTGCGGAAGGTTATAATAAAGGAATCCAGTTTATAAAAGAGCCACTTATAGCTATACTCAACTCTGATGTCAAAGTTGAGCCAAACTGGATAGACCCTATCCTTAAAGCCATGAATAATGATCATAATATTGGTGCTTGTCAAGCCAAGATTTTATCCTTAGAGGATGCTCAATCATTCGAATATGCAGGTGCTGCTGGTGGTTTTTTAGACTATCTAGCCTATCCATTTTGTCGAGGGCGGATCTTCGATCATATTGAAGAGGATCATGGTCAGCATGATGAAGCATCAGACATTCATTGGGCCTCAGGAGCTGCGATGGTAGTAAGAAAGCAGATATTCTTGGATGCAGGTGGATTCGATAGAAAGTTTTTTGCGCATCAAGAAGAAATAGATCTTTGTTGGAGAATGCGGCTAAATGGTCACACAATCAGATATATTCCACAATCTGTAGTATTTCATTTAGGTGGCGGCACATTGGATTATGAAAATCCTAAAAAGACCTATCTGAATTTTAGAAATAACCTGATGATGTTACTCAAAAATGATATGAGTGGTTTCAGGATTTTAAAGTTTATATCACGCCTTATCCTTGATGGCATCGCTGGATTAAAAATGATCTTGGATGGGAAATGGCAAAATTGCTTAGCAGTTATCCGTGCTCATTTTGGTGTTTATAAAAGACTACCTTATGTTATTGGTAAAAGACGACAATTGAAAGAAAGCTTAAAAGCCAGAGGTATCAAGGGTAAAAACCCTTCTTTTTACAACAAGTCAATTGTCTATCAATATTTTGTGAAGGGAAGAAAGAGCTATCAAGAACTTGGCGATTGGTAATTTGCTAAATCGTCACAAAATCAAAGAACTCATAAAAACAAAAATCATATATCAAGGACTGTTGTCTTTTTTCAAAGAGCAGATTCATTCCAATCCGTTGAGTTCTTTAGATTTAAAAAGGCAAGAAGAACTACCGGTTGATTATTTTGATTTTTATAATTCGGTATCCTCTGTTTATTCTTCAAAAATTGAAGGTGAAGAAATAGATTATGATTCCTTTTTTAAATATAAATTTTTAAAAGTCCCGTACGAACCTGACTATACGAAGCGATCTAATGACCTCTTCAAGGCTTACGAATACATACAAAATCAGAAATTTACTAAAGACGGCCTAAAACAAGCACATGCCATATTATCAACTAATTTATTACCCGAACATCAACGAGGTAAGCTGAGAAATAACCCTATGTATGTACTTGGAGAGGAGGATAAAATAGAATACGTAGCCTGCGACCAATACAGACTATCTGATGAATATGACCAGTTCATAGTGGATACATCAATGCTCTTTGAAACAGAAATGGATGTGTCTGAGAGTTTTTATTATGCATCTATGATACATTTGACTTTTGTAAAAATACATCCATTTCAGGATGGTAATGGCAGAATGGGTAGGCTTCTAGAAAAGTGGTTTTTACTTGATAAATTAGGAGACTTAGCTCATGCTACGGGTCTAGAAAAAAACTACTATGAGCATAGAGCTGATTATTATAACAATATCAAAAAACTAGGTTTAGAGTATGAGACCCTTAACTATTCAAATGCTCTAGATTTTTTGCTAATGACTATCAATAGTATCAAGTGATAAAAGTTATGTTCCCAAGCTTCGTTAAATCTCAAATTACTATTCATCAACATACATGAAAAGTTTACTCCAAAAGATTGAAGTCCTGCATGATGACGATGACATCATCGTGATCAACAAACCTGCTGAGCTACTGACTATTCCAGACCGATATCGCGACTTGCCTAATGTCATGGGATATTATAAACGAGAGTATGGTGAGATCTTTATGGTGCATCGTCTAGATCGTGATACAAGTGGCGTCATGATCTTGGCCAAACATGAAACGGCTCATAAAAACCTCAGCAAGCAATTTGAAGACCATACCGTAACTAAACAATATAAAGCCATCGTTAAAGGATATCCGAATGTTGAAGGAGATACCATAGATTTACCTATAGTAGAATCTTCCAAAAAGGGAAAGATGACCACTGCCAAAAAGGGTAAAGCCAGTATTACTAAATATCAATTAGTCAAACAATATGGGCAGTATGCACTGCTTGATGTAACACTACTTACGGGTAGAACCCATCAGATCAGAGTTCATTTAAGCGCTATAGGATTGCCACTCGCTGTAGATGCTTTATATAGTAAGCGAGATCAAATCAAGCTATCTGAATTTAGTAAAAAACGTATTCGTTTCGATAGAGATACTGAAGAACGACCTTTAGTAAAAAGGCATAGTTTGCATTCATATCAACTTGCGATAGATCACCCAACAACAAGGGAACGCCTTCATTGGCTTGCTGAATTGCCTAAGGATTTAAAAGCCCTAATCTATCAATTAGAAAAAGCATACGGTTAAAATATATTCAGCAAAATCACTGCCTGAATAACATACACCTTGAATTACAAAAATCATTTTTATGAAAATAGGTATCATCAAAGAATTAAAGACGCCGCCAGATACTCGAGTACCTCTGAGTCCAAAGCAATGTGCTCAACTCAAAAATGAATTTGATATCCACATCGTAGTACAATCTAGTGATACACGATGTTTTAGTGATCAAGAGTATAAAGATGAAGGTATCGCTATCGTGGAATCTGTTAATGACTGTGACGTGTTATTAGGAGTAAAAGAAGTACCCATTGATACCTTAGTATCTGATAAACATTACTTTTTCTTTTCGCATACCATCAAAAAGCAAGAATATAATCGCGGTCTACTCAGAGCCATATTATCTAAAAACATACAGCTTACAGACTACGAAACCATCACTAATGAACAAAAACAACGTCTGATAGCATTCGGTAAGTTTGCGGGCATGGTCGGTGCTCACAATGCTATCTATACGTGGAATCAACGGAATCCAAAGTTTGATCTACCAAGAATGAATAGTTTCAAAGATTATGAAGCTGCCAAAGCTCAGTATCAAGGCTGGAAACTAGACCCGATCAAGATCGTATTGACAGGAACAGGCCGTGTATCCAATGGTGCTGCCATGGTACTTCGTGACATGGGCATTGAACAAGTCGCCCCACTCGATTATGTTCTCAATCAGTATGATTACCCTGTCTTCACACAGCTTAATTGCTTTTATTACGTCAAGCGAAAGGATGGTAAGACATTCGATAAACTTGAGGACTTCTATCAAAATCCTGAAGTATATGAATCTGATTTCGATCATTTTCTACCCGTAAGCGATATCATGATTAATGGTATCTACTGGGATACCAAAGCACCTGCCTTTTTTACGAAAGAGCAGATGCAAGATTCAGATTTTAAAATCAAAGTGATCTCTGATGTTACCTGTGATATTGCACCCGACGCATCTATTCCGAGTACTTTAAAAGCAAGTACGATCGCTGATCCTATTTTCGGATACGATCCACAAACTGGAAAAATGACAGATGCACATGGTCAAGATATTATTGATATGACAACCATTGACAACTTACCTAACGAACTACCAAGAGATGCTTCTTCTGCATTTGGCACGATGTTCTTAGAGCATGTCGCTGAGGACCTCATCAAAGGAGGGAAAGGAATCATCGATCGAGCAACGATTACACAACATGGTGAGTTGACTGCTAATTTTAGCTATCTGCAAGATTATGTGAATGGTAAAGAGTAACCATTTATATTTTGATGAATCGTTTATAAAGAGGTGTATTGCCTTCTGCGGTCATCTTGATTATATAAATTCCTGAGGTCAAATTTGATATATCTATTTGAAGATCTGTTCCTTTGATCAAACTTGTGCCTCCCATATCTATAATATCCCATTGCAACGGATTGGAGGCTCCTTCGATTTTCAAATAATCGATGCTCGGGTTTGGGAATATAGAGATTCTATTCAATGGTTCTTCTTCCGTCGATAAGAGTATACACGATTCACCAGTTTGCCATATATAACCATCCTCATCCGAGACACAACGTATATAAGACAAATTAGTATCCCAAACACAAAGCCCATCGTAAACAAAAGGACCACGTCTATCCCCTAAACCTTCAATCCAAGTAGTCTTAAACCTAAGATCATCATCAAAGAAACTATTACCACATTCTAATACAAGCTTGATACGATCCTTGCCATCATCTAATTGAATCGTACTTTTTTCTACCACCTCCAGATAGGGGCTGTATTCATCCGCGTCGTATTGATAAAAACGATCACCTACTGATAGGCTGAAATCATATACTAGGAATTCATCTTGAATGTCATCATCCCATCTATATACTTTGGGTCCATATTGCCTGTACAATGATGTTAAAGAAGAAATACTTTGTTGATTTGAATCATCTTTTGCTAACGACCATGTAAGCTGCCTATATGCTTTGTCTTTTTTCCAAATAGTATCTTGAGTATAATGATACAAGTACGTTGGTCCTGGAGGAGTCCCTATACCAAAAAAGTCTATATACCAATTGATATCAGGATCTACCATATTTAGCCAACCGCCTTTATCAAAAGGCACCTCAATACAACTTTGATTATCTCTTTGATGCGCATCATATTTAGCATTAGCGCTATGCGCATAAATACAAAACTCATAAAATCCTGATCGTCCAATAAAATCAAGCGTATCTCTGACAATAATTTTATCACCAACCTCTGCAAGTGCAAGATCAGTAAGGTTGCGATTATAAGTCAAAAAACCACACCCATTCATATTGGTGGCATTACTTCTTACTCTTAATTGGTCAATATCGACTCCTGATAGGTTTTCTATTTCATAAGTAAAATCTATGGAGGTATCTACAACGTAATACAATGAATCTTCATTTACTTCTATAACCTCTGTCGTATCGAGAAAATAAGAATGATCGGTTATGCCAATCGAAAAATCATTGGAAGGTACATACCACTCGGTTATATCATTGTAAGAAACATAGGATTCTACTTTATCTCCTAGAGAGCTGACCGCAAAAATTTGATTGTTTATAGTAGACTTAAACATTGAAATACCCGACACATAACCGTCAATATTAAAAATATCGACAAAATTAGGGAGAATGAAATCGTTCTCTTCTACATATAACCAACGGAACGAATTTATATCATCAGTAAAAACATTAGCCTCAAAAACCGCATCTACAGGATCTCTTGAAATATACATAACTGTAGAATCTGTAGCATCGCTCCAAGAATCTACTTCAAATGCGAAATCGTTTTCGTTGAAAGTATTGGATCTCGCATCTAAAGTGTAAAAGGCATCCTCTGTCTTTATTAATAAAAATTGATTACGTTGATAGGAATACTTTTCGATTGCTGATCCTAGTTCAATGGATTCTATAACTTCTCCAGATAGATCCATAATCACAATGGATTGTTGATGTATTGTATAGATAAACTCTGCCTGATCATTATACTCAATACCTAAGAACAAGTCATCACCCTGATCAAGATGAAAGAGAGTATCTAATCTATTCTCACTAATAGAATAGTGCCGAATTATTAATTCTTCCTCAGGCCAAGATGAGGATGCGAAAATGAAATGATCTTGATCCAAAGGAGCCCAATCAATAAAATATCCATGAAATCCATCCTCTAGCCTTTCAGATAATATCAATGGCTCCCATATGCCTGTGGCTTTTGAAAGCATCATGATATCTCCATTGCCTACATCAAAAGCAGAATTAAAATTACATAAAACATACCCTGCCGAAGAAGCATAATACTTCACACTTGCATCTTGAAAGTGCATTTCTGGATGAAATAGCTCTTCTTGAGTAATATGATCGTATATATAGAGTTCGCGACAGTCTTCCTCAATTACGATATAATCTACCTGATCAAAAGACTGATACGCTCCTTGGTATTCTACATCTCTCAGATCATCATTATGATAGGCATTAGGTACGCTCTGGGCATTTATGACACTATGAAAAAAAATCGCTAAAATGATTGACAACTCCTTCATTTCTTTAAGTTAACATTGTAAACGTAGAATACATAATAGAAATCAAGCAATTGTCGTAAATAGAAAAAGGCGATGAGACATTTCTCATCGCCCAGTTAAGATTCCTTAAATCTAACGAATAATTAATCTTACTTATCTATTCTGGTCTTAGACCAATATTTATTTCTTCAAAAAAGCCACACTCCATAAAAAATACCTCAGATCTACCTGTAACTGGATCAATATCACTAGCATTAGGACCGACAACTTGATCCACAAACACAAAACCAGCAGGAGGTGTAATCGTCACTTGAAACTCTCCTGGAAACGGTACTCCGAGATTATAATTCACAGAAGTACTACCCAATGTTGTACTCGACATCTCATTATTACTACCTGCAAAAACAAGAGAAATCGTAGTACCAGAACCTGGTCCTATATCAATACCTGGATCATATATACCATCCTGACCACCGGCTTGATCGATCCAAATATTACCACTTACTTGACCTTCGCCTTCTACAAATACAACTTGTTCACAAATATTACCTACAGCATCTGTTACATTTAAGGTATAAGTGCCGGGTGCCAAAAAGTCGAAATATCCATTTTGAGAAGTAATACCATCGACTTCATAAATATAAGGTGCAACACCTCCTGTAGCCCATGCATAGAGATCACTACAACCTTCGGTATCTGCACCACATGATAACGGAGGAGCACTTGCAAGACCTAAGTCTATATTGGTGATCATCTCTCCACTAGTAGGGCTTAATATATCTGTAACTGCTTCTTGAGTAAAATCGCAATCAACCGTATCATCACTACCCTGATCTTTTATCGTAATGGGTGATTGTTGATTTGACTGATAATATATTCTATACTCAGCATCAGGCACTATTTTTTCAAAACTATAATTACCAGATGCGTCGGTAATAGCAACATTAGAGCCGATAATACAGACTGAAGTTTGATTTCTAAGAACCATAGTTTGATTTTCTAGTAATTGCTCACCAGCATCACGAATACCATCATCATTGGCATCTTGCCAAGCTAAACCTGAAATAGACGCAAAATCATAAATCCTATCAATTTCCACTCTAAAAGATCCAGAAATATTTATTGCTGCACCATTCGGAGTAGCATCAATATTTCCACTAAAACTACCTTCGACAAATTGGCCAATATTGGTATTGAATACTGTAAAGTCAATACTCAAATCATCACAAGGAAGATTGATATCATCTGATAAGCATCTAAAACCTAGGAAATTTCCATTATTATCGAATCCATTACCTTCAGAACTAAAAGCGGTCAAAGTCGATCCAACAGATACATTTTCAGTAAAAATTTTCATCGACAAAGTATCGCCAAATATACCGCCATAAAGAAGTACATCTGTACCATTTACTATATCCGCTGCTGGGTTATCAATCAGATTGAGAGGACCGTTATTTATGGTGTAGGTAATAAATTCTGAAATGTCTTCGCAGAGTGCAATCACGCCGAGATCAATAATAGCATCATCGGTACTTTGTTGTATATCCTCGCTACGCTTGAGCGTGATCGGATCATAGGCGTATACCGTAAATTCATTTAAGAAGCAATTCGTTACGGTATATTCAAAAAATCCATCTGCATCTGTTTCTAATATAGTAGTATTGATACCAGTCTGCACTACAACATATGCACCCTCAACAGGCATATTGTTACAATCTACTATTTGCCCAGTCAATGTATTTGAATAATTGCCATTGGAGACGGTAATCGTACCCAAATCTACATCAGTAGAAAAAGGCCCAATATTTTGCTCTAAAAGTATATTTCCACATACATCTTTCACTTGCATGAGCATTTCTTTATCCTTAGGTACTTTACCATAAACTACCCCTTGATCATTAGTCCAACCTGATCTAGTAAGTCCATTATCTAGGACGCTAAGACATATTCTTTGATACACTAAGGGTTGACCACTTTCATCTACGAATTGTGCAGAAAAAGGTACTACCGGAAAAGGTGCATCACAATTCCAAAATGAGAAATGCGAAACTTGGGCAACATAACTATTACCCTCGCGAGTGGCAGTACCCTCTTCTTTCCAATAGCCTGATGCTTCATCAAAACTCCATAATGGAATATCCGCAGGAGCATCAGATAACTCCTGAGGTAGCGGGAAAGTTATAGTAGCTTCTGTGCCATCTTTAAGTTGTAGTTTTTCACCAGACTCTGATTCTAATTCTACAGCGACCATTCCATAGGTAGCTAATTGCTGCAACTGATCTTCAAGGTTAATCGCTCTTAAATCACCTGGCATACTTAGTCCTGTATTATCTGCCGATGGGTCATACCAATGAGCAAATACTTTCACTTGACCTGAGTATGCACTTCCATCTTCTTTCTTGATACCATCTTGTACAAATTCTACCTTAGCTCCACCATTCATTTCTACGCTTGCACCATTGGCACTATTGAAATTGGCTACCTCCTCTCGAGTAATTAACTGAGTTTTGCCAAACCATTTCTTGTTCAATTCAGTCTCTGCAAAGGTATATCCTTTGAAATATCCATTTTTCACTATGGTCACTAGTTGTCCTCCTTCTTCGATGGTGACATTTGATATTTTATAATATCCGTTTTCATCGGTAGTGGTAGAGCGATCTGCTAATTGGACAAGTGCTCCTGCTACTACGGCATTATCTTCATCTATGACTATTCCGCTAATGGATGCATTGAATGATACTTCAGGGTCAGGAATATTTGTTATGATAGTGCCTGTTCCGATATCATCTTTTCTACATCCTACTGCTAGTATGATCGAAAAAAGAAAAAGGTAGATTAGATTTTGTTTCATTGTGTTCAAATTTAGCTTCGTTTTCATTTAAGGAACGAGTTGTACAGCTGGTACGACAATAGATATATGCTCTTACCAATATTCGTTGCGTAGCAATCGGAAAAAATGAAAAGAAAAAATCAGTTAGTTGCTTACAGGTAAAGAAAGGTAACCCCTAAACTGCTTATCATCAGCAAATACGTGATCTTTGTAATCTTGAACAATACCATACAAAGTATCTCGCTCGATAGCATGTCTACCCACTGCACGTATAGTTTTGACTAATTGCTCTGTAGATAGCGCAGGGTTTTGCTCCTCTGCTCCAGCCATACTATATATCTTGGTAGTATCGTCGATGGTCCCATCCAGATCATCAACACCAAATGCTAATGAAAGCTGCGCTGTATCTCTGCCTATCATGGGCCAATAAGCTTTGATATGATCGAAATTATCGAGGTAAATTCTGGATATAGCATAGTTGCGTAAGTCTTCTACTACCGTAGACTCTTCTACATGTGACATTTGATTTCCTTTATTTCTGAACTTCAAAGGGATGAATGTCTGAAAACCACCAGTTTCATCTTGTAGAGATCTTAGTTTAGAAAGATGATCTACTCTATGGCGATACTCCTCTATATGTCCGTAGAGCATGGTGGCATTACTTCGTTTTCCAAGCTTGTGCCATATACGATGAATGTCTAACCATTGTTCTCCACTGCATTTACCACCAGCAATCTGATCTCTTATCTCAGGATGAAAAATCTCAGCGCCCCCACCGGGCATACTATCTAATCCTGAAGCCAGCATCCGCTCCATACCTTCTTGGTATGAAATTTTGGCCTTTTTGAAAATATAGTGATACTCTACAGGTGTCAATGCTTTAACATGCAGATCAGGTCTATGCTTCTTGATTCCTGAAAATAATGACTCATAAAAAGGTACATCATACTGCGGTAATACTCCGCCAACAATATGTACCTCTGTCACTGGCTCATCGTCATACTTTCTGACGATATCCATGATATCATCTAAGGAATATTCCCAACCTTCATCTCTTTTCTTAATCAATCTAGAATAACTACAAAATGTGCATGTATACAGACAGACATTAGTTGGCTCCACATGGAAATTCCGATTGAAATAAGTCTTATCACCGTGGCGCTCTTCTCTTATAAAATTAGCTAAAACACCGACATATGAAAGAGAAGCATGATCAAACAAATGTTGGCACTGCTCATCGGAAATACGATCACCTTCGTACACCCGTTGTGCTATAGACTTTAATGTCGGATCTAAATTTTGATCCTGCAATAAGAGTTGCAAACGTGACTTAGACATATGTATACTTTGTATTAAGAATAACAAAGGTAATGAAGCTAAGTTGAGTGATTTTACTAGAATTGAGCTTTAATTTTTGCTATATCTGATTCCTATATTGTAAGTTGCTGCAGTACCATCGACCGATTTAAGGTATTCGTTAGAGAAGCTGGTGTATGATATCTCCAATTCTAGATCTGGTGTAAACTGATATTTAGTACCTATTCCATACTGGTAGAAATAGTCGTAAGGATTCTGAATAAACGGTGAATATTGACCTAAACCATAAATAGTCCAATTTTTTATCGGAAAATAGCTAAAAATTAAAGTTGTTGGAGTGCTAAATCTATTGGACTGATCAGCACCACCAATATCTTCCCAGATAAAATCTAGCTCCGTAAATAGTGAATATTTATCACCAAAAGTAAAATCATTAAAAAATTGGGTAATCCAAGTAGCGTGACTCCAATCCAAAAACCTACCATTAGCAAGTTCCTCACTTTGTGATGAAGTTGAAAACCAAAAAGCGGATTGTATCGAAAAATTTGGAAATCTCTTTGGGTTTGGTGCCCATCTTATTTTAGGACCTAGATTAGATACTCTATGACCACCTGTACTTAATGCCCCAAGAACTTCAAAAGGAGACGAATCAGTTGCTAAATAATTTACCCTTCTATACCTAAGATCAAAACCAATATTGAAATTGGGTCTAAACCCATATACAAAACTCGTCGTCTGCGTAAAAAAGTTTGAACGTTCATTAGGATCAATTTGACTATACAGATTATTAAAAATCTTTAATTCAAAACCTCCATTTCTAACCGTTGATGAGCTTATGTAGCGAAATGAATTATTTCCCTGTTTTTTGGTCTGATCGTTTAATGACCAATCATATGGCAAATATTTGATTTGCTTATCCTCTACAAGAATATCATATTGGGAAAGATACTGTCTTACATCACCAAAATCTTGACTATACCAACGAAAAATGTTGCTCAACGCTACAGACCGTTCACCTATTTTAATTATTCTACCATCCTTAAGTGCTGCGTTTGTGATACTATCTAATCCTTGCTCTAGCCGATCCTCTGTATATGCTTGACTTGATAGCTTAGGACAAGAAACGGCTGCGCATACGAGAGCAAAATGTAGTCTTGGGTCATGATATTGGTCAAGTAATAATTCCCTTTCAAATCGATTTAGGTTATAATTCAAACCCATATAGGGAATTACATCTTCAGTAAAAAAATCATTGACTTCTTGAGGACTAGTGATTGGATAATTTTTAACCACTTGTCTTATTACTGCTGCATTATAAACATTAATCAAAAGCGCTTTAGTCCTATTCTTCGATTCTGGTAAAAATATCTCTTCAATATTGTTTTCAAATAACAAATCTAAATCTTCTTCTAATTGAGGATTAGCATAATTGACTAGTCCATCAACTACATAAGTATCTAATATTTTTTGAAAATCTTGATTAAAGTCCTGAGATGCTAAGTGGAATGGAGATATCAAACCAAAAGATAAAGCTAAGAGTATCGAGAAGCAGCATTTTATTTTATTCATATTTCCTATAAGACTCAAAGGTAAAAAGGGTTGCCCCAAATAAAAATAGAAAGCTTAATCTTTACTCAAGTGCAGTAATGCCGATAGTTTGTACTTTCGTACTTATGCTCTCTATTCTGATACCTATATATAATCGAGATATTACTGACCTAGTCGCAAGACTTAAAAAGCAATGTGATACCCTTGGTATAGAGTATGAAATACTTTGCTTTGATGATTGCTCTCGACCGAAAATTATAGAACGCAATAGAGCACTAGATGCCAAGTTTAGAGTGAATTATGTAGAGTTTAAAGAAAATATGGGTCGTGCTAAAATTAGAAATACGCTCGCTCGAGTATCTAGGTACGATCATTTATTATTTCTCGATTGTGATAGTGGCATCTTAAAACGCGACTTTATCAAAACCTACATCAAAGGACTGACTGATTATCCTGATGCCATCATCAATGGCGGACGCAATTATGCTCCATCAGCTCCTAAGACAAGTTCAAAAATATTGCATTGGAAATATGGCATTACCTACGAATCCAAAGAAGCTGTCATTAGGCAACAGCATCCGATTAGGTATTTTCATAGTAACAATTTTGTAATAACCCGAGACACTATGCTTGACTATCCCTTTGATGAAACACTGGATGGCTATGGCTATGAAGATTTGGTGCTAGCCACTCAATTATATCGAGCTGGAAAACACATCGTTCATATTGATAATAATACACGACATCTGGAACTCGTGAAAAATAAGTCCTTTTTGAAGAAGATTGATGAATCCTTAGATAACCTTATAAAATTCAAAAAGCAAGATAAAATTATAGAAATACCATTATTAGTATATGCAGATAAAATTCAGCACTGGAGAATAAGTAATCTAGTACTTAAGATGGATAAACACTTACTACAAAAATCAATAATCAAAAATTTATTATCCGATCAACCGAATATAAAATACCTTCAATGGTATAAATTAGCGATTGTATTGGGAAAGTTAAAGAAAGCAGAAAAAACGTCTGATATAAACAAATAACAAAAAATAAGGATCACGTTTGGATTATTTTAATAATTTTATGTGGCTAGAAGCCTTTTTGAAGATCAAATATTTGCTTGAGATGATGCTAAAATGTAGAGTTTATTTTGTTTTGTTATTTGCACTGGTTTCACTTTCGACGTTATCGTCACAGAATACAATCAAGGGTGTAGTTACCGAAGCGGCAACTGCTGAACCAGTAATCGGAGCAAATATCACCATTGATGGTACTACCGAAGGAACCATTACTGATTGGGATGGAAGTTTTGATTTTGATACTGCACTGCCCTATCCAGTAACCATCACAATTAGTTATCTAGGTTTTGGTGAAAAAACAATTGCTATCAATGATAATAAAAAGGTCAAAATCGGACTGGAAGAAGCAACAGAAGTATTAGGAGAAGTAGTTGTAAAAGGAAGTCGCATTGCTGAAGAAACTAAGAAATCTCCATTGACCGTAGAATCATTAGACGTACTTGCAGTCAAAGAAACACCAGCAAGCAGTTTTTATGAAGGACTTGGAGCACTGAAAGGAGTAGATATGACAACCGCTAGTCTAGGATTTCAGGTGATAAACACAAGAGGTTTCAATAGTACTAGTCCTGTAAGATCTCTACAGATTATAGATGGAGTTGATAACCAAGCACCAGGTCTTAACTTTTCATTAGGTAACTTCCTTGGAACTTCAGAGCTTGACGTTCTGAAGGTTGACATCATTGTAGGAGCAAGTAGTGCATTTTATGGTCCTAATGCCTTTAATGGTGTAATTAGTATGGAGACTAAAAATCCATTCTATAAAAAAGGTCTAAGCGCCATGCTAAAAGCAGGTGAACGAAATCTTAAAGAAACAGCTGTTAGATATGCAGACGCCTTTAAAAACAAGAATGGAGATGATTTCTTAGCCTTTAAATTAAATCTATCATACCTCACTGCAGATGACTGGGAAGCAACTAACTATTCACCAGTTTTTGATTCTGAATCAGGAGCAAATAATCCTGGAAGATTTGATGCGGTAAACATTTACGGTGATGAATATCGAAGTAGTTTTGATCAGTCTACTGCAAGTCCATGGTCTTCGACCAAAGGATTAGGTGCATACCATAGAACTGGATATAGAGAAGAGGATTTACTTAACTATGATACTCGAAATCTAAAGTCAAACGTCTCTTTGCATTTAAGAACAAATCCTAGTGCTGAATACGAATCACCAGAACTAATATTTGCATCAAGCTATAGTAATGGTACTACCATCTACCAAGGTGAAAACAGATTTGCACTAAAGAACATACAGTTTTTTCAAAATAGAATAGAATTCAGAAAACAGGATAAATACTTCTTAAGAGCATATATGACAGTAGATAATGCAGGTGATACATATGACCCTTATTTTACTGCGCTACTCTTACAGCAAGCCTCTAAGTCTGACAATGATTGGAATTCTGCATATGCCAACTTTTGGAAAGATAATATTATAGACCGAATGGATGCCAATGGATATCCCCAATTAGAAATTGAGATTGGTGATGATGGCGTTCCAATTATTAGCTTCGATCGAGATGCGCAAGAAACCTGGACGAATGACTTCCAAGATTCATTAAGCTATTGGCATTCTTTAGCGGAAGATTTTGCCAATATTGCTAATCCAGCTACTGAAAATTTTACCCGTAATTTTCTAGAACCAGGTACCCAAGAGTTTCAAGATGAATTCGATGCCATCACATCTAGGCCATCAGGTGACCCGTTAGGTGGTACACGTATTGTGGACAGAAGTGCTTTATATCACGTACATGGAGAATATAAATTTGAACCAGAATGGTTCAATTATATCAAAGTGGGCTCTAATGTAAGGCTGTACCGACCAGAAAGTGATGGTACGATCTTTATCGATTCTGCAGATATATCTATATCCAACTTAGAGTTTGGTATGTATGGAGGATTTGAAAAAGAAATTGCACAAGATCTTACCTTAAGTGCAACTATGAGAGTCGATAAGAATGAAAACTTCGATTGGTTGACTAGCCCTGCTGCCTCTCTTGTATATACACCAGGAGAAACTAACTTTTTTAGAGTTTCATTTTCATCTGCGATCAGAAATCCCACGCTTAGTGATCAATACCTAGACTTCAATGTTGGTCCGGCTACGCTCAGAGGAAATCTAAATGGTGTAGATAGCCTAGTGACTGTAGAATCATTTATTGATTATACCAAATTCCTATTTGCACCAGATAGACCAGATCTAGAATACTTTTCGATAGATGCTATTAGACCTGAGAAAGTAAAAACGTTAGAGCTCGGATATCGATCTACTTTATTTGACAGGTTATACGTTGATATGGGATATTATTATAGTATTTATGACGACTTTATAGGATATAATATCGGATTATCATTAACACTTACTGACGGATTCCCAACTGGTGTAAAAGCATTTAGATATAGTGCAAACTCTAGAAATCAAGTAACCACTCAAGGATTTAGTGCTGGTCTGAATTACTTTTTAGGTGAAAATTATAAAATCAATGGTAACTACTCCTGGAATAGATTAAATACGGATGTAGATGACCCTATTATTCCGGCATTTAATACACCTGAACACAAATATAATATTGGATTCTCAGGAAGAAACCTGAAATTCTTATCCGGTAATTCTAATAATGTGTTTGGTTTTAATGTAAACTATAAATGGATTCAAGGATTTATATTCGAGGGTTCCCCACAGTTTACTGGGGCTATTGATGACTATGCATTATTAGATGCTCAAATTAATTATCATTTGAAATCACTAAATACAACCATTAAGTTGGGTGCAAGTAATGCATTAAACAATCAAGTATATCAAACCTATGGAGGACCTCTCGTAGGTAGAATGGCCTATGTCAGCATGCTTTACGATTTTGAAAAGAAATAAAAATTTAAATTAAATATTAAAACAACACTTATATGAAAAGATTTTACACTCTACTCTTGACAACACTTTGTCTGAGTGGTACTCTTATGTTAAACGCTCAAAGGTATGTAACTGAAGAGTTTACTGATGTTGCTGTTGAAACAGATATCATCTACGGAGCTAACACGACTGTACTTCCAGTATTACTAGGTGCTGCACCATCGATTAGACCTCTTAACTTAGACCTTTATACTCCCGCAGGTGATACCGAAACAGAGAGACCTCTAATCGTTATGTTACACTCAGGAAACTTTCTTCCCCAATTTTTGAATGGAAGTATAATAGGAACTAATACTGACCCTTATGTAGTAAATCTTGCAGAAAGTCTTGCTAGACGTGGATACGCAGTAGCTCTTGCTGATTATCGTAAGGGTTGGAATCCAAGTCCAACAGCTACACAGGAAGAAAAAATCAATACGCTGATCAACGCATCTTATAGAGGAATTCAAGATGCTTCTTCTTGCGCAAGATACTTCCGTAAATCTGTTGATTTACTCGGAAACCCACACGGAATAGACCCTGATAAAATTACGATATGGGGAATCGGAACTGGGGCATATGTATCTCTTGGTGCAGTTACAGTTGATGATTATTTAGATGTTGTAATACCAAAGTTCATCGGTTCTGATATTAATGGTGATGGTATTCCTGATCCTATGGTTATTCCTTTCATCAATGGTGACCCTAAAGGTTTGACTGTAGGTGTAAATCCTCTTACAGGTGATACACTATGTTTCCCTAATCATGCTGAGCTAGATGCCAATATGGCGCCAGTATATTCTTCTGAGTTCCAACTAGCTGTAAATATGGGAGGAGCACTAGGTGATACATCTTGGGTAGATGAGTCTGATCCACCAATGATTGCATATCAGGTACCTACAGACCCTTTTGCACCATATAACGAGGATATCCTAATCGTACCAACGACAGGTGACCTAATCGTTGAAGTACAGGGAGCTAATTTATTCATACCAAAGGCAGTTTCATTAGGTAACAATGATGTATTCATTAATGATACCAACTTTGACGATGATGTTACTGCTTCTGCAAATGCTAATAACGGCGGTAATGAAGGTCTATATCCTATGGTAAGACCAAACTGGGATCTTACGGATGACGGTATGGACAATCCTGTTCCTGTAGAGGCATCTCCATGGGAATATTGGGACGTTACCCAATGGTCTACAGCTCCTCTAGGCCAAGCAACACTTGATGGAGCTGGTGGTCCTTGTGAAGGTATACCAATGGAATTTTGTAACTGGCATTTAATATCTTCAGGAAGTAACCCTGATATGTCATTTGAAAAAGCTTCTGCTTACCAAGATTCTATCATCAACTACTTCGCTCCAAGAGCTTGCGTCGCTTTAGACCTTCCTTGTAAGTCAGCTTATTTAACCACATCGACTGAAGACATCTTAGTCGATGTTAACTTGACGATATCTCCTAACCCTACATCAGATATTGTCAATGTATCTGTTAGAAATCAGGAGTTTACTAATGTTGAAATTTTCAATGTAGCTGGTAAAATGATGATCATAGATCAAGGATCTAATAGATTGTCTACAAAAATAGACGTATCATCTATGCCTTCTGGCGTATACATTATGAAAGTATACTTTGACGAAGGTATTGCAACAAAACAACTTGTCATCGAGTAATATCTCGATTATAATTGAAAATTCTTCATAAAAAAAGCCTCTACGATTAACTTCGCAGAGGCTTTTTTTATTATTCAATACAAATTGAGTTTTATAACGCATAATTAGGTTCCAAATCATGACTTGAACCTTCTTTGTAAAAGTCATTTATGATCTGGATCACTTCTTCTATATCATCCGTGACAGGTATCAAGTCTAAATCCTTAGGACTTATATTCCCCTCTTTTTCAAGCATAGTAGCTACTATCCACTCTCTCATGCCTTCCCAAAACTCTGAACCCATTAATATGACAGGAACAGACTTTATCTTTTTTGTTTGAATCAAAGTCAACACTTCAAACAACTCATCAAGAGTACCAAAACCACCTGGCATTACTACAAATGCCTGTGCATACTTTACGAACATGACCTTTCTGATAAAAAAGTAGTTGTAGTTAAGCACTTTATCTTGATCAATAAATGGATTGTGGGATTGCTCAAAAGGTAAATCAATATTGAGTCCTACAGAAGGTGCATCTCCTTTCTGAGCTCCTTTGTTGGCAGCTTCCATGATACCAGGTCCACCGCCACTTATCGTACCAAAGCCCTCTTTACCAAGTCTCTCAGCAAGATCTACGGTAAGTTGATAATATTTATGATCAGGCTTAGTACGAGCACTACCGAAAATAGAGATGCAAGGTCCAATCCTATTTAGTGTTTCAAATCCTTCTACAAATTCAGCAAGTACTTTGAACATAGTCCACGAGTTCTCACCTTTTATTTGAGTCCATTGTTTCATTTTGTTTTGTTTAAAATTTATTAAGCTAATACACCTTTCACTGCTTCGAACTCCTGCTCTACATGACGTTGCAGCTCTTCAAGGGTATCAAATTTATCTATTAGTGTTGACAGCGAAGTTTTCGCCGTTTGATGAGCGGAAACATACTTTTCTACATCTTTTTTGGTAATCTCGTCGCCACTCAGAATGATTAAACGCTCTACCACATTGCGAAGTTCTCTAATGTTTCCTGTCCAATTATACGTTTGCAGCGTTTTGATAGCTGAAGTAGCTACTTTTTTTGTGGGTACTCCATATTCAGCACAAATCTTCTCATTGAAATGAGTTACTAGCAAAGGAATGTCATCAGCACGATCATTGAGACTAGGCACTTTGATAATGATGACAGCTAGACGATGATATAAATCTTCTCTAAATCTCCCAGCGGCTATTTCTTTCCTTAGATCTTTATTGGTGGCAGCAATGACTCTTACATTTACTGAAATCACTTTATCTCCACCTACCCTGGTGATGATATTTTCTTGCAATGCACGTAGTACTTTAGCCTGTGCCGATAGGCTCATATCCCCTATCTCATCCAAAAATAGTGTTCCATCATTTGCTAACTCAAATTTACCAAGACGCTGTTTATGCGCAGAAGTAAATGATCCTTTTTCATGTCCAAAGAGTTCACTTTCAATTAGCTCCGAAGGTATAGCAGCACAGTTGACCTCTATGATCGGCTTATCTTTTCTATTAGAATATTCATGAATCCATCTCGCAACAAGCTCCTTTCCTGTACCGTTAGGTCCGTTTACTAGAACTCTTGCATCTGTTGGAGCCACTCTTTCTATAGTTTCTATGATGCTCTTGATGGATTTTGACTCTCCAATGATTTCCTGAACCTTGACCTTACTTACTTTTCGCTGTAGCGCTTTTTTCTGCGTAATCAGAGTAGATTTATCAAGCGCATTACGGATGGTGATTAACAGCCTATTAAGATCTGGTGGTTTTTGTATAAAATCAAAAGCTCCTTTTTTGACTGCTTCTACCGCCGTATTTATAGTTCCATGACCAGATATCATAACGACAGGCGTTTCAGGGCAAAGAGCCTGAATTCTCTCGATAGCCTCCATGCCGTCCATTTTCGGCATCTTAATATCTAATATGATAACATCGTACTTACTCTGCTTAATCTTGACTATACAATCTAAGCCATCAGAAGCCTCATCTACCTTGTACTTTTCAAATTCAAGGATATCTTTAAGGGTTCTTCTTATACTTCTATCGTCGTCTACAACTAAAATTCTAGCCATTTACTTCTATTTAGATCAATCATTGGGTGCATTGCGCAAAAATTTGACTCAAAGTCAACATAAACCCAAATATACATTAAAAATAATTATAATAGATAATTATCTCATTTAATGATACTTACATTATTTATGATCTATATATTCAGTGCAATATGAGCTAGAGTACTGGCACCTATGCAAAGACATTCTTCATCTACATCAAAGGTATCTGTATGAACACTAGATGTAATTCCTTTAGCTTCATTTCTTACTCCCAAACGATAAAAACATGCTGGTATTTCTTGGCTGTAATATGCAAAATCCTCGGCGGTCATCCGCTTGGGCAAGTCAACGACATTCTCAGCACCGAGTAGATCTTGTAGTCGTGCTTTAGCATTATGAGTTAATTGCTCATCATTTAATAGACAAGGATAACCGATAGCAATATCGACATCGATTTCGGCATCTTGACTCTTTGCATAATTTGAGGCTGTATTCCGTATCCAATCATGAGCTTCTTTTCTCCATACCTCATCCATAGCACGTAGTGTTCCCTCTAGTTTTACTTCATTGGGAATAACATTAGTAGCTCCGCCAATAGAATTTATTTTTCCAAAACTTAATACAGCAGGGTTGATTGGATTTGATTTTCGGCTTACTAATTGTTGAAATAGTATTAAAAGCTGTGCCGCCATTATTATAGGATCTATACAGTCTTGAGGAACTGCTGCATGTCCTCCTTTTCCTTTGACTGTGATTCTTATTTCATCTGCTGAGGCCATATATTGCCCCGGGCTCAATCCAACTTTTCCTACTTCAAGTGGAGGGTGTACGTGTAAACCAATTATGGCAACGGGATTATACTTTTCAATAAATCCCTCTTTGAGTATGATTGAAGCCCCACCTGGTAATTGCTCCTCTGCTGGTTGGAATATCGCTACGACTCGATGTGAAAGATGAGCTTCAAACTTCTTTAAGATCCGCAATGCACCTAACAGACAAGTAGTATGTACATCATGACCACATGCATGCATGACCCCTTGTTTTTGAGATTTATAAGCATGTGCAGCTTTTTCTTCAATAGGTAAGGCATCCATATCGGCTCTGAGAGCTACCGTTTTATCACCATTCCCTAATTCAGCAATAACACCTGTACCTCCACCCCAACCCGTGGTGTATGAAACACCTATTTCATCAAGCTGGGCTTGGATAAATGAGCTAGTCTCTTTCTCTTGCCAACTCAGTTCTGGATTTTTGTGAATGTGCCTTCTTATATTAATTAAATCCTGATGAATAGTCTTCCCTTCTGAAAGTAAGTCGATATTAGTAGGCATATTTTAGCGTTTAAAGAAAATCTGACTTAAGGTGTCTAAATCTTTCCATATTGAATAAAATCGAATATAATTTAAGTTTAACTCTTGTAAAACGACGAGATTAGCTTGTAGTGCTAGAGGTAATGTGTCTTTAATCGTAAATACAGATTTCTTCAAATTCAATCTAGATTGATTATCCACAAGATCATCGTCCACTCCTACCCAACTCATACGTCCAAATATTATAGAAATTATATCCGATAAACGTATCCTACCTTTGCTAATCCAATAGGTAATCGGAAATGTAATTAGTGTAAATAAAGCTAATACAAAATCTAAAAGTCGCTTCATTCTCCTCTTTACAGGAAGGAGTATATCTAGTTCCATTTGCATGGTAAAGCTCTGACCCATCTCATCCTTAGAATCACTTCCAATGATTAACTTTTGGTTAACTGCTGCGATTTTAAACGTGGTTTTACTACCAAATAGCTGCATAAGTTGTAAAATCTCATGGTACCTCAAGGACTGGCTCGAAAAAATAAGCTCGTTTACGCCAAGTAATTTTATCATTTGGTCAATACGTCTAGCCAAATTTTTAATATTCCCATCTGATTCGGTGAGCTCTACTTTTGAAATCTCACCTGCATCTATATTTGAATAACGAACTTGAGATTCTATACTTTGGATGTCATGTTCAGAACCAATGATCGCTATATGTTTCGTCTTAGGTATACTTAGCCCATGGGTATGATAAAGCATGATGTTAATTAATCGTTTAACCAATAATAATCCTATTGTGACGAGTGGTAATCCAATTAAAATCAACATGCGAGAACTTCTTAAATTCTCTGGTAAAATAGAATACATCAAAACTATAAAGACAAAACCAAAAATCACCCCTTGTATAACATTAGGGGGCCCTGATCGTCGATCATAATTGCCAAATAATTGTAAAGAACCTAACCAAATAATAAGATATCCAATGATATTCCAAAATATAATACTATCATCGAAATAATCAGGATCTCCAAAATATAAGGTTGCCCAGAGGTCTTTAAAGCACCATAAGATGAGGAAAATGATACCTGCATCCAAAAGTGGATGTAGTCCTTTCTTAACTACTCTTTTCACTGCACTCAAAGCTCCTCTTAAATATATCCCCCCTCTCAAAAACAGCTTTAACACCGAATAAGTAGTGCCATGGAAATGCTTATCTAAAAAGATAATCATCGCATTGTAGAATATTTTTAGATAGGAAATACTCGTTTTCTTAGTGCTTTCACCTTTATAATGAATAATAGAAGTAGTAGGCAAATAATAAATCTTATGACCCGCTCTTTGAATACGGTAAGACCAATCGATATCTTCTCCGTACATAAAGAATTGCTCATCTAGGAATCCTACTTCAGGCAAAATACTCGATCGTACCATCATGAAGGCACCGCATAAAACATCTATTTCGTTTTCCTCTTCTGGATCGAGATGCCCCAAATAGTAGGCATTGAAAAACTCTGATCTCGGAGCTAGCTTAGATATACCTGTCATTTTGGTAAATGATGCCCATAGACTGGGGAATCCTCGCTTGGATTCAACGAGAAACTCTCCACTACCATCTATCAATTTTACGCCCAATGCTCCAATCTCTTGATCCATTTGCATCTTATCGAAGCACTTTATCAGCGTATCTTCTTGAATAACGGTATCAGGATTGAGTAAAAGTATATACTTAGAATTGCTTATTCTGATGGCCTGATTATTAGCCGTAGAAAAACCAACATTATCGTCATTGAGAATGATCTGTAAATTTTCATCACGAAGAGAATGCAAATATTCTCTGGTGCCGTCAACGCTATTGTTGTCAACAACATAGATATTAATATCAAGACCGCCGCGAGCCTTATCGATCGATTCTAAGCATTGCTGCAAGAATGATTTTACATTATAACTAACTATGACAATCGAAATGTCGGACATAAGGTCATTTATTGACCTGCAAGATAAGGTATTCTAGATTGTATCGATCTGGCAATGGTCAATTCATCTGCATATTCTAATTCACCACCAAATGCGACTCCCCTAGCAATCAAACTAATCTTCACATCAGTATCCGACAAAATCTTAGAAAGATAATATATGGTAGTCTCTCCATCTATTGTCGGACTCAATCCCATAATGAGTTCATCCACCTGCCCCTGCTCAACTCTATCTTTTAAAAGCTGTATGGATAAATCTTCTGGTCCTATTCCCTCGAGCGGAGAGATAACTCCACCCAGTACATGATATATACCACTATACTGTTGAGTATCTTCGATAGCCATCACGTCTCTCACATTCTCTACTACACAAATGATATTCCTTCTACGAGACTCACTGAGACATATATCACAAGTATCAGTATCTGCAAGATTATTACACGTTTTACATCGAGTGATATTTTCTTTCAATGTTATCAGACTTTGAGCGATTCGCTTAGTTTTTTCTGATTCATCATTGATTAAATGCAATGCTAGACGTAAGGCTGACTTTTTTCCTACACTAGGTAGTTCAGAAAGTGCTTCAACCGCTTGTTCAAGATATTTTGAAGAAAACTTCATGGACATATAACAAAGCTACATATATCAAAAAACATATTATGAATAAATAGATACTCATTGAAATAATATTAATTGATTTTCATAATGATAAACCAATTCATAAGCTTGTAGTTATTCATAGAATTGAGATATTTACAGTTCTAAATCGAAAAAAAAGATTCAAATTATGGCCGAGATTATCAGAATGCCTAGACTGAGTGATACCATGGAAGAAGGTAACATCATAGGATGGTTAAAAAAAGTTGGAGAAAAAGTGGAATCCGGAGATGTACTTGCGGAGGTAGAGACTGATAAGGCCACGATGGAGTTGGAGAGTTTTGAAGATGGTACACTATTGCATATAGGAGTACCAGAAGGCCCTGTACCTGTTGATGGACTTATTGCTATTATTGGAGAGGAGGGTGAAGATATTTCAGGAATATTGAGTGCTGAATCTAGTCCTCAAGCAAGCGCTCCTGCCGCTGCACCTGAGAAAAAAGTAGAAGCTCCGGCTACCGAAACTAAGCCAGCACCTTCCACACCCAAGGCATCTGCACCTGTAGCAACTGCCCCAGTTGTATCATCTCAGGACAATGGACATCTCAAAGCCTCACCTCTAGCGAAATCAATGGCTAAAGAAGCCGGCATAAATCTATCATCTGTATCGGGATCAGGTGATCATGGGCGCATTGTCAAAAGAGATATTGAGTCTTTTATAGCCGGAGGAGGACAAAAAGCCGCCGCACCTGTACAGCAAGCAGTTGTACAAGAAACTAATATTGAGTACGGTGATCATCCCGTATCTCAGATGAGAAAGACTATTGCTAAAAGACTTGGTGAAAGTAAGTTTACAGCACCGCATTTCTATTTGACCATAGAGATCAATATGGATAATGCTATTGCCGCTAGAAAATCAGTCAATGAAATCTCAGAATCTCGAATAAGCTTTAATGATCTCGTCATCAAGGCCTGTGCCATGGCACTTAAAAAACATCCATATGTGAATGGATCTTGGCATGGTGATAAAATTACGCTGCATCAAGACGTAAATATTGGTGTTGCTGTAGCGGTAAGCGAAGGACTTTTGGTACCTGTTATCAATAATGCGGACCTCAAACCATTAAGCTATATCAACCAAGAGGTACGAGAGCTTGCAGAAAAAGCCAAGAATAAAAAACTCTCTTTGCAAGAAATGCAAGGCAACACTTTTACCATTTCTAATCTAGGAATGTTTGGTATAGAAGAATTTACAGCTATCATCAATCCGCCAGATGCATGCATCCTGGCTGTAGGCAGCATCGTGCAAAAGCCTGTCGTCAAAGATGGTGAGATTGTCGTAGGTAATATGATGAAAGTCACCCTATCATGTGATCATCGTATTGTAGATGGTGCAGTAGGTGCTAAGTTTTTAGGTACAGTAAGACAGTACTTGGAGCAACCACTTATGATGATGGTATAAAGTCAAGATGATTTGATTAACAATAAAACCAACGACCTAGGCAGTAATGTCTGGGTCGTTTCATTTTAATAGATATCATATTCAAAAAAATATTCTTAACTCAGGCAACCTTATCTTTATAGTACTCGTATAGGGTGCATATTACGAAGAGTAAGCATAGTGAATAAAGATATTCAACATATAATCCAAGGCTGTCTTAAGCAAGATCGTAAAAGCCAACATGAGCTATACAAGCTATTCTATTCTTATGGAATGAGTATTGCTATCAGATATGTAAATAATGAAAATGAGGCGATCACACTGCTCAATGATAGTTTTATGAAGGTATTCAATAAGATAAATCGATTTGATACCTCCAATGATTTCAGACCGTGGTTCAGGAAAATACTGGTCAATACCGCGCTTGATTATTTGAAATCTCAAAAGCGCCTTATCATGAATAAAAATATAGATGACATTCATCACATATCTGACCGAGAAAATATTTTAAGCAAGATTAGCTACAAAGAGCTTCTCGGAATGATCAAAAATCTATCTCATGGATATCGTACTGTATTCAATCTATATGCGATAGATGGATTTAAGCATGAAGAAATAGCAGAAAAACTAAATATATCAGTAGGTACATCAAAATCGAACCTACACAAGGCTCGAAAAAGCCTACAAATCATGGTTCAACAACAATTAAAACTCGAACATGTCTAGAATACCCGAAAATAACATAGATAAGCTGTTTCAGCAGGGTACGGAGCATCAAGAGTTTCAGTACCGCGAAGATGCATGGAGTGCTATGGATGCCATGTTGGATCAGCGAGATCGTAAAAAAGCCTTGATATGGTGGATCTCTGGAGCTCTATTGGTCTTGAGCCTTATCGCTACACTTTGTATCATCAATCGACAAAACAACACCGTTTTAGTATCGCAAAATATGGAAGATGCTGAAACAATCGAACAAATTGCAGAAGTTATAACACAAGATGATCTAGCTACTCCATTTGCTTCTGAAGAAGCAAAAATTCAAACTTTAGAAGAAGCTTCAATTAAAAGTGCTTCACAGAACGTGCTCGTACAGCAAGTAAATACGATAGCTAATACGACACAAAAGCTATTACCAATAGCTGAAATAAAGGAGCAATCAATATTTAGCGAAGTTAATAAATCAAAAGCTGTGTCTAACCCAGTGTATCTAAAGGAATCAAATGAATCCTTAGGATTGAGCACTGCGAATATGTCTTCCTTATCTGAAAATACAAGAAATCTAATCTATATAACGTCATTATCCTCGCTAGATAAGTCATTACTTATAAGCGATGATAAAGCACAAGACTTACCACTAGAACTGGTACCAGTGAATATTATAGAAGAAAACAATAACACTCTTTGGAATCGTACACATTTTACTCTTTACGGAGGACCTGAATGGTCAGTACTGAGACGTAATAGTAGCCCGATGCTGGGTCAACGTGTAGGTCTAGCTGTAACATTTGATATATCTGATAGATGGTATGCTTCACTAGGAGCAGCCTACAGTAGAAAAATATTTAATGGTGCAGGAGCTGATTTTGCAGATCAAGCATTATTCGGAGATACCGTACCAGAGAAAATGAAAGGAAAATCAAGATTTATTGAGTTTCCAGTTTCATTAGGATATAAATTTTCTAAGTCTGAAAAGCAGAGTTGGGCGGTTGAACTTGGGATGACCAATTTTAATCACCGATCTGAGTGGTATGGTTTTGAGTATAGCGATGATCAAATGAAACCAGGTTTATTGATGGAGGTACCAGATCAGGAAGTCAATAAACTTATCCTGGGATCAGCGAGAGTAGCATTACGATATCAGCGAAATACCTATGGACAGAAAGCTTTTGAAATTTCGCCCTACGTCCAAGTCCCTATGAAAGGGATCGGGATGGGAGAACTATCCATATTTAATTCAGGAATTGAAATCGCTTATCGATTTAAATAAATAGCCAAATCAGTATCTATTAGAGCTATGATTCTGCAGGTTGTAGCTCATTAAATTCATTTTTATAAACCTTAATTTTTTTTCTAACGACAACGTTCGTACTGGTACATCTATGCCCGTACCGAATGAAATTACAACTACACGATTATGAAAAATACTTATTATTTAATCGCCATATTATTATTTGGAATCAGTTTGACATCATGCGATAGCGACGATGATGAGAATCAAACACAAAGTCTAACACTTGACATCACAGGCCTACAAAACCTAGGGAGTGACTATGCTTATGAAGGTTGGATCATGGTGGATGGAGCTCCTCAAACCGCTGGTATTTTCACTGTGAATGATCAAGGGGTATTATCGCAAAATAGTTTTGAATTAGATCAAGATGCTTTATCCAAAGCAACTGCTTATATCCTTACGATCGAGCCAAGTCCAGACAACGATCCATCTCCATCTGATGTACATATACTTGCCGGAGACTTTACGGGTAGTGAATCTGATCTTACTGTGAGCCACGGCGCTGCCATTGGTACAGATTTTACGGAAGCTACTGGACGTTTTATTCTTGCTACTCCTACAGATGATGACGATACGAATGAGGCGAGTGGTGTATGGTTCTTAAACCCTACGGCCGCAGGTCCAGAAGCAGGATTGGACTTACCTACTCTACCCGCTGGATGGGCGTATGAAGGTTGGGCTGTCATCAACGGACAACCTATCAGCACAGGTACATTTACTTCTGCAAGTGGTGCTGATGCCAGTGCAAGCTTCAGCGGACCACTAAGTGGACCTCCATACCCAGGCGAAGACTTTTTACAAAATGCTCCTAATGGACTATCGTTTCCAACAGATTTGACAAGCTCAACTATAGTTATCTCTGTGGAGCCAGTACCTGATAATAGTCCTGCACCTTTTGTACTCAAGCCATTGCTTGTTGGATTAGACAATAACGAAGTGCATTCAGCACTAAGTCTTAACAATAACGCTTCAGCAACAAATCCTTTTGGTAGTGTAAGCAGATAGAGCTAAAAATTCCTCTCTTCGGCCGCAAGTCCCTCACAGCTGGTTGACTGGAGAAAGGAATTTTAAAAGAAAAATTTATGCTTAATTTGATGAGGCCGATACTTCTAACGAGGAGTATCGGCCTTTTTTATTGAAGTTTCCCTTTGCTCTAGCACTTTAAATTAGACTCTATCATGAGCACATTCTTACAAGACATATAATGAAGCACTTAGAAGCGAAGCTTTGTTAGTCTAAAAAATCATGCTATTCGCTGGGAAAATAATTACATTAGGGCATGTTTCCCGAATTCACAAAATGGAGTATCCCATTGATCATCATTTTTCTTTGGGGCACAGGTTTTTTCATCGCTTTTTTGATCAGATACTTCCGTGAAAAGCAGCTTCGGGATCTTATTCTAGCTTCCATAATTGGCATTCATACCTATCATAGGATTAATTATACGGTAGGATTCATGGCTTGGTATGACACTTACCAGCAGACCAAGATTGACTATTTCTTATTGGATCTCACCTTACTATTTGCACCCCTGATATACTTTTATGTTAGAAGTGTAACACAGGTCAGTTTTGCATTTAAGCGAAAACATATTTGGCATTTTGTGCCTGTAATCATATATGTGATATTTCGTTGCTTTATTTTCATTTATGATGTGCAGCAAGACGGATTTGACAATGTACAGAATGGGACTATTTTCCAATTTGTAGAAATGGGTGCTATCAGTTTTATCCTACAGATACTCAACAATATCTCTACGATCGTCTATCTCATACTCGCATTTATGGTATACGCGAGTTATGCTCAAATCACAGAAAAGCTGTTTGGCCAGAAATATAAAAGTGAGTTATTTTGGATCAGAAATTTCCTTCTCATTTTTGCCACCTTATTTGTTTTACAACTGATACTAGCTCAGATTGATAACAATATCACCTCACTACACTATACAGACTTCTGGTGGGGTCATATGGCAGCGGCACTCACTTTAATTTACCTCGGGATATATGGCTATCGAGTAGATCTATCTACTCTATCAAGTCTCAATTTTGATATTGATTCTTCCACTGACAACGCTCATTTGACTGAAGCAGCTATCCCCAAACTATCCAACGAGCAGCTTCTATCCTTGGATCAACTTAAGATGTATATGGTAGAAAATGAGGCTTTCCGAAATGCTGATTTAAAATTAGGCGAATTAGCTTCTAAGCTAAAGCTACACCCTAATGAGTTGTCTTTTTTGATCAATAAAGGTTGTGGACTTAACTTTAATGATTACATCAATGAACAACGAGTAGATTGGATAAAGCAAAAAATCAATCAAGGTGCAGCAGCACAATATACTTTACTTAGCCTAGCCTATGATGCTGGATTCAATAGTAAAGCTACCTTTAATCGCACCTTCAAAAAATGGACAAACATGTCTCCTTCTGAATATTTACGATCCAAAGCAGTATAATTGTTTCAAACCCAAGATAATTATGGCAAAAATCCAAATGCGATCAAGCCACTGATTATCATATAGTTAATAGTATCAAATCTCATATTGAGACCGTATCAAATCTCATTGAGGCGCTTAAAGAGCTAATCGTACTCATATTTGACTTGTCAAACGGTCGCACTGACCTCAACCCTAACTTTAACCCGAATAATGCGGGTTTTTAAAACAAATTATCCATGAGATTTTTAATGACTACCCTACTTTTAATCACCATTTCCCAACTGCAAGCACAGGTTTTTGGAAATGGAAAGAGAGCTACACAAACCAGAACATACGATCATATCGAAGAGATATTTGTGAATGCCAACGGTAAAGTAAATATATACTGCAACGCTTCCGTAACAAAGGCAGAGATAAGCTATGACGAAAATATAGTTTCGCTACTCCGTACTCAGGTCAAGAAAGGTAAAATGATCATCGATCAGGAAAAATGGATCGAAGGTACCCAAGAATTTGAAATCAACATCTACCTCCCCTCTCTCGAGGTACTGACCAATGATAGCTGGAGTGAGATAGATATCTACGATCTCAATCAAGAATCCATCAAAGTGAATGCGAGTATCAGTAAGGTAAGACTGTATGGAAGTGTAAATCATATCGATATTGTCAGCGAAGATGGACATGTACATGCCGAAAAGCTACAGTCTAAAACTGCAAAAGTGAACATCAAAGAAGCTGGTAAAGTATTCGTCAACGCAAGTGAGCGTTTGGATTGTAAAAGCTCTAAAGAAGGCAAAGTTGTATACCAAGGAGAGCCTGAAGTATTTGGTAGAGCATATACTTTTTCAAGTTTTCAAAATGAAGAACCTATAGATACTCGATATATCGATGTAAAATTTAAAAATAATAGCTTTAGAAAAATAAGCGCCTATGTGAGAGGACCTAAGCCGGATGGAAACTACTTTAGCTACGGATTGAACTTTGCACCCATGCTTACCAAAGCTGAACGGTGGACCGTAGGTACTAAACTTTATAAAGTAGGACTCTTTGGTAAAAAAACACTGATCCATGAGGTGAAAGCAGAAGACGAAAACAGAACTATTAAACTTAAAAAGTAAGCCCATAAATACGAAATATCATGAATGCATTTATCAAAATATACCGATACATCAATCGCCCCAGGCAACAGCAAAACTGGGTAGCCGAGATCCTCAATTTTATCCCTCGATTTGTTACAGGCTTTTTATTGACCAGTAGCTTTGGTGCCGATAAATTCGGTATGCCATGGACAGATGAAAGTCGAAATCTTGACTTCTTTGAAGTGATCGCATGGTTTCCTGAAGATGTGGCTAGCTATGGAGGTATATTCGCGATGTTTCCAATCTTCTTTGCTTGGATGGGTGCCTTTAGTGAGGCAGTAGGAGGATTATTGCTAGCGATAGGCTTCCAGACCAGAATTGCATCTTTCTTAATCATCTGTACCATGCTAGTCGCTATATTTATGCAAAAGTGGGATCAAGGCCTGTGGAATATGCTACCCGCCTTGGGATTTCTTTGGGTAGCTATGTATAGCATCATCCAAGGATCAAGCAGAACGGGACTAGATTATCTTATTCATCAAAAAATCAAATAGTTATGAAATACTTTCTCTTTACGGCATGCATAGGTACTTTACTGCTCACTGCATGTGTCCAAGAAACCTATGTACGTCAAATCAGTCTCCAAGTCGATATGCGTAATCAAATAGATGTAGACTCCGTAGGCATCAGAGGTGGGCAAGCACCACTCGACTGGAATAAAACCCTACTCCTAACCGACAAAGATATGGACGGTGTATACATCGGTACATTATCAATAGAAAGCCCGTACAAAGGCTTTGAATATAAATTTGTCAAAAACGATGGCGTATTTGAATTGGATGGAAAAGATAACCGACGTACGGCCTTCAATGAAGATGGAGTCACCGTCATCAAAGCCGTATACGATAAGCCCCTGATTGACTAAAGTTTTCTGCCCTTACTGAGCATAAAGTACCTGTAATTAGTACGGAAATACCCGATTATAAACATTTATAATCGGGTATAATCGTTTATAAAACGACTATACAACTTAAGATTACTGATTATCAAACGATTAGAAATATTCTAGTATCTTTCGGAAGGGAGCGGGTTGTTCCTGTTATAATTGAGTTACCTGTAATCAAAAAATAAAAAAGCAAAATGTTCCAAAAGAAAAATATAGAGATTAACAGTTTGATTTTATGGGATGAAAATGCTCGGTTTCCTGATAATTACTCCAATTCGAAAGAATCAGAACTTATAGAATATTTTATATCTCAACCTGCTTATGCTATAGAAGATTTTTTGGATGAAATAATAAGTGATTTTGATTTACCTCAATTAGAAAAACTGGTCGTCTGGAAAGATGAAGAAAGTTTAGTTGCTCTTGAAGGAAATAGAAGACTTACCTGTTATAAACTCTTGGCCAACCCAGAAATAATAAAATCCAAGTATAAAAAGTTATTCAAAAAAATAGAGAAATTAAAATCCGACATAAGTATATCAGGTGATTTCAAACTTGAATGTGTTGTATCCGAAGACAAAGGCCAATGTTATAGATTTTTGGACAGAAAACACAATCGCGGAAACAACGAAGTGAATTGGGGTGATTTAGAAAGAAACAACTATACAGTTAGAAGAGGAGCGGCAAATCATAGCATTAAATTGAAAGTTGCTCTCAGTAATTTCATAAAAGAATTAGAACTCCCTGCACCAATTAAAAGTAAAGTTTTAGGGAAAGGATTTGTAACTAACTTCTTTAGATTAACAACAACAGGCCCTGCAAGAAAACTATTTGGACTTAACTTGGATGAAGACGGTAGTTTGACTTATGTTGACCCCAACTTTCCGGAGAAATTAAAGGTGATTATATACAACGTTCTCGAAAAAGAAGACTTTAAAGGAAATCCCGTTGATTCAAGAGAATTGAACAAAGGTCCGCAAATAGAGAAATATCTGAAATCTGTCAAGTCAACTGATTCAAAGAAAGTTGATAAGAAAATTGAGGAGAACAAAAAATCTGATCTATTCCAAAAAGATAGTCCATCTGCACCTACTCCAAAACCAACAAATCGTGTCTTACCTAAAAGCAGCAGTCGTCGCAGACTCATTCCTTCAAATTGCAGAATTAGAATTAGTCCAACTAAAATCAATAATATTTACAGAGAGCTTAAAGATGACTTATTACTTGACGAATCCAGCAATTCAGTCCCTAATGCTGTAGGTGTTTTATTTAGAGTCTTTCTGGAAGTAACGTTAGATTATTATGCTCAACAGAATATGCATAATTTCTCAAAATCTACTACGATAAGTCAAAAAATACCTTGGGTTGTAGATTCATTAATGTCAAAAGGCTACGATAATAAAACCTTCAACAATATAAACAAAGTTGCGTCTGCTAAAGGTGTTCATTCATTTCTATCAATACATAATTTTCACGAATATGTCCATTCTACAGTGACTCAACCAAGTTCTAATGAACTTAAAACGAAATGGGATAACTTACAGTCATTTTTTGAACTTGTGTGGCAGGATTTAAATAAGAAGAACTAATGAATTATTCACCTTTAAGGTATCCAGGCGGTAAGAATAAAATTTCTCCCTTTATAGCTAAATTATGTTTAGACAATAATGTTAATGGACATTATGTAGAACCTTTTTGTGGTGGTGCAGCAGTAGCGTTATTTCTCCTTCTCGAAAATTACGTTGAAAGGATAACAATTAACGATAAAGATCGATCGATCTATGCTTTCTGGCATTCACTACTTAATAGAACTAATGATCTATGTGAACTTATAGACAACTCTGATATTTCTATACCAGAATGGCACAAACAAAAATTAATACAGAACAACAAAAGCAAAGAGAATTTATTGAAATTGGGCTTCTCAACATTTTATCTAAACAGAGTAAACAGGTCAGGAATTATTGGTGCAAGACCAATTGGCGGAATGAAACAAGAAGGTGAATATAAAATGGATTGCAGATTCAATAAAGTTGAATTAATAGGAAGAATTAGAAGAATAGCAAAACAGAAAAAGAGAATTAAACTTTATAAAAAAGATGCTCTCAAATTAATAGATCATATAGTAATCAAACAGAATGATCCCAATACTATTTTTTACTTTGATCCACCCTATTATTTGAAGGCATCCTCCTTGTATCTAAATTACTACAATGAAGAAGACCATAAAATTGTAAGTGACAAAATCAAGAGCATCGATAATATGAAGTGGATAGTTTCATATGACAATGTTGGTGAAATCAGAAAATTATACAGAGGAAAAGCAAAGAAAGAATATTCATTAAGACATACTTCAAATAAACCAGTTTTGGGAAAAGAAATACTATTTTTTAGTCCGTATCTAAAAAAGCCAAAAGGTGAAAATTGGATGCCTACTGATTTCAAAATGAAAAGAAAGACTACAGGTAACAATATATATCAGATCATATCTCCTCGTACCTCAGAGAGACGATCGATATAATCATCCGTTACCGCCAACTAAAAAGAAAAAAAATGACAACTCGGAAAATAATTACCATTTTACTTTTAATTCAAATTCCAATTTATATGGCTGCCCAAAACGATGATTCATTTGAAATCCAAGCTGATAAAGTCGATTCAAATTCAGATATCGAAATCCAAAAATTTCATAAAAAGTTTAATTCATGGATAGAATCAATCGGAAAAGATTCGACAAAAACAACATTGGATGAAAAAGGAATGGTAAATAATTTCATCGTATTTTCAGAGGACGGGTTAATAATGAAAGATTTAGATTTTCATTCCGTAGAATCATGCAAAAAGCAAATATTAGAAAATTTGCCAGTCGATGAAAATAAGCAGAAATGGATTTTTGTAACAATGGAAAGTCACGTAAATAAATCAGAATTGATAGAAATATTGGAGTTCCTAAAAGAACAAAAAATAGAATACCAATTTGGAAGTGAAGATGAATTTGTACCGAAAATAATGAAGCAATAAAGACGAAAAATGATTTCCACGCTTGGTAAACAGAAAGAAAAAACGATTGCTGATAAGTTTGTAAAATTATTTTCAATCACGGTGAATAACAATGGAGCCTGTTGATAAAGTATTAGAATAATTTGTTATGTATCTGAGGTTTTTTTCGTATCTTTTATTATGCAAGGAAGCAAGAATTTTCAGCCCAAAATATTCGTTTCCCGATAGCTATGGTAATTACCTTACCAGCATATTCTAAGGATCATTTATACCTCGTGCTTAAACTTACTTTTTACTTAAGTTTCATCATAAAAAACACTGTTTTGCTTTATCGACACAGTTAACTTAAATATGCTCTTATCCTCACTAATCCATACCTTCTATCCAAGCACCACCAGCATTTGAAATCACTCCACCTATCTCTTTAGCTTCTGCCTGAAGTGAAGTCAATCGATCGTTAATAGCTTTTCGTTCATCATTAATGATATCCACGGTCATCAAATGCGTAGTCGTTGGGCCGTAAGTCGACATGGAAATACCTCTATTTAAGGCAAATAGACGACTCCCAATAGTTGGCTTTCCTTTTTCTCCAATCTGATTTTTAGCAGGATTTCCATAAAGTTGGGTATTCAACTTATTTAGATTCTGCGTAAGGCTTGAAATTCGCTCCATGACGGATTGATCTACTGAAGACCTAGTGGCGGCGGTAAGTAACTTTCCACTTAACTTTTCTAGATTGGTCAGTTTTATCGATAAGGTATTCACCTCTTTGGTCAATTGTTCATATTGTCTCCAAAAAGCTAGTACATCTTTCATATCGCTACCTTTTAGAGCGGGCTCTCCTAATCGTTCTACTACTACATCAACAGGTCCAGCAATCCGAGAAGACTTTCCGTTTTCCATGGCATGTAATGTTGCAGTATAATTTCCTGGCGCTGCTAAGAGCGCGGTCAATCGCTCTTCTTTTTGATCTAGCATCATTGTGCCCGATCCTCCTACACGAAGATCCCATGCTACCCTATTAAATCCTGCTTTATTCGATGCTTTTACACGATTGACTACTCCACCCGATTGATCTTTGATTTCTACATAGACGAAAGGTTTTAGCTCTTGCGTTTCCGCGGCAAGTGCTTCCCAACCTGGGAAGGCTATATCTGCTTTCATCGACTCTTCAGAAGCTTGTCTGAGCTTTTCTAAACTCTGTATTTCTTCCTTCAGATAATAGGTAAATACGGCTCCAAAATCGGGATTAGGCGCAACGTATAGCTGAGACCCCTGAGATCCTCGTATATTATCAAAATTGAGTACCGATTTTTGGATATACCACCAAGCCTTACGTGGCTCAAATAAGCTAGCTGATTCTTGGAGTTGGTCTTTATCTACATTTCTCAATGATGTGTAATCATCTAAAATGTAAAAACCTCTTCCAAATGAAGCGGCGACTAAGTCATTTTCTCGTCGCTGAATAGCCAGATCTCTAAATGATATCGTTGGTATTCCTCCTCTCAACTCTGTCCAAAGTTGACCACCATCTACGGTAACATATACGCCAAACTCAGTACCAAGAAACATTAAGTCTTGATCGACGTGATCTTGTACAATTCTCCACACCAGATTTTTATCACCTAATCCATGATCGATACGTTTCCAGCTAGCTCCCTTATTGGTACTCTTCAATAGATAGGGTTTGTAGTCTCCTTCTTTGTGGTTATCCAAAGCTACATACAACGTGTTCTCATCATAAAGATCTGCTTTGATATCATTGACATAGCATCGGTTGGGTACTCCCATAGCACTCACTTCTATTTTTTTCCAAGTCTTACCTTCATCAGAAGTCACCTGTATCAGACCATCATCGGTTCCTATGAAAATGACTTGCTCATTTTGTGGTGATACCGCGATGGAGGTAATGGTATTAAAATTAGACATGGCTCCAACATCCCATGGAGAATCCCAACTTTGTACATTTCCCATGATCGGTAACGCTATACGTTCTTGGTCTCTGGTAAGATCTCCTGAAAGCGCTGTCCAAGAATCACCTCGATTATCAGACTTCCAAAGCCTATGTGAAGCATGATAAATCGTGGTCGGCGAATGTGGCGATACTAATATAGGTGCATCCCAGTTGTATCGTTCATAATCTTCATCGGCGGCTGGCTGAGGCATGATATCGATGACCTCTCCAGATTTTAAATCAATACGAGAAAGTGTCCCTTGCTGTCGCTGTCCATACATAATATCAGGGTTTCCCGGCTCGGTAGCTGGCTGATGTCCGTCCCAGTTGAGTACCACTTTCCAATCTGCATTTCGGATACCATGATGATTGTCAGTACGTGATGGTCCTCCCTCGGTACTATTGTCCTGTGTCCCTCCGTATACATTATAAAACGGCTCGGCATCATCAACTGCAACTTTATAAAACTGTGTCAATGGTAGATTTTCCATGTACCTCCAGCTAGCACCCAAATCAAAACTTTCATACAATCCTCCATCCGTACCTACCAGCAGATAGTTGGGGTCTGAATGCTTGAATGCTACGGCGTGATTATCTCCATGCTTGGCCGTTTCATCCATATTGGCAAATGTAGTGCCACCATCCTCTGATTTCATGAGGCGGTTATTCATGAGGTATAATCTGTCAAATTGATGTGGCGAAGCGTAAATTTCTTGATAGTAATGTGGACCTGTGGCTCCTGCAACTGCATCTGACATCTTAGTCCAAGTACCACCACGATTATCAGAACGCCATACACCACCTTTGGTACGATTGAGCTCTATGGCAGCATAGAGTACATCAGGATTTTGAGTAGAAATGGCTAAGCCTGTTTTACCCCACTTTCCTTTTGGCAAGCCATTTTCTAACATTCTCCAAGTATCGCCGGCATCATCAGATACGTATAGTCGAGAGTTTTCACCACCTCCCATCCAAGCAGCAACAGTTCTATGGTGTTCCCAAGTCACGGCATAGATTCTATTTGGGTTTCGTGGATCGTAGACCATATCCGTCACTCCAGTATATTGGTCATCTCCCAAAGTCTTTTTCCAACTCTTACCACCATCCGTTGATTTAAAAAACCCTCGATCTCCGCCAGCACTCCAAAGCGGTCCTTGAGATGCTACCATGATGACATTAGAATCATCAGGATGTACGATGATTTTAGAGATATGCTCAGAGTCAAGTAATCCCATATTCTCCCATGAAACACCACCATCAAGACTGCGGTATATGCCATCACCAAACCCCGCATGACGACCTCCTACATTTTCGCCGGTACCTACCCAAACAGTATAAGGATTATTCGGATCAAGCGTCACACAACCTATGGAGTATACTGGCTGTTCATCAAATATTGGATGAAAGGTTGTACCCGCATTGATGGTCTTCCATACGCCGCCTGAACCTACGGCAACATACCATACATTTTCATTCGTTGGATCAATGGCTATATCTGCTATTCGTCCAGACATGAATGCTGGTCCAATACTTCTAAATTTTAGATTATCAAATAACTCTGACTTCATCTCTACGGCTTCAGAGTTTGAAGATTTTTTCTTCTGTGAGAAACCAGTTTGAAGTATTATTAAAAGGAAAAATACAACAATTGCAAGAGTGGAATTTTTCATATAATTGGTTTTGTAAAGACTTGAACTGAAAATACTATTTCTTAATGAAAGCTATGAAAGAAACGGATCAGAATCGAAAGGATGCTGTATGCACTATGATAGTTAAAGTTAATGGCTTCAGCAATACTACTTAAAACTTGATTTCATAAATCTCTCCTTCAAGATTTCGATCTGCCTGAAACTGTATCGATGATTGAAAAAAGGTATCCAACGCTCCAGTGAGTGTATCTGTAAGGTAGACTAATGAGAACTCAGTATTATACTCAACACCATCTGCCAAATACAGAAATAAATCAGTGGTATCTGGATCGGTTTCTCTAAACAAACCTACCCCACTCGCGAAATACTTAAAAGAGAATTTAGGATGTGATTGAAAGATATCATAGATACAATATTCATCACGCTCACGATAAGGAGGCTCATCAATAATTCTTAATGTATTGATGATAGGTTCGTATGCTTTAGCCACTATGAGTTTATCTTCTTCCAATTTTGGTCTGAAAGTGGCTTTTGCAGTATCTTGAAAAAGTTCATACAAAACATACTCATTTGTAGAGAGAGTAATCGTTTGATGAATATTGGATTGCTCCAACCATGATGCTTCGTTGATCAATGTGTTGATAGAATCCTGAGCCGCAGTCATTTCTAATGTTAACATTCCCTGATTATCTGTTACTCCCTCCGTTTGGTCTATGAGATATGTACCACCGATACCAAAGAACATAGAGATAGGAACATTGGCTAAAGGCTCATCCGTAAGACCGTTTATGAGCTGGATATTGTACCTTCTCAAAGAAGCATCGTCCGCAGACTCTTTGCCACAGGAAGAGATCAAAATAATCACCGAAACAAAAATTAATAACAGTTGCCACCAAGAAAATAAATAGATTGATTTCATTCTCTTAAAATAGAAAAATTCTGTTAAGCGCATGGAAATAGTGATACTATTTTATATGACATAAGACAGCTTATACGATTACTTAATATAAGTCAAATCACATTTACTTAATTACTCAGCGCAAATAACGATAATAGCTACAATTCTCTTCTTCTTATGGTAAATTCAGGTGTTTATGGTAATCAAAAGTGACTTATTTTTTCAATAAAACAGCGCCATTCAATTAAGCTATTTAAGCCTATAATATCCGATGCCTAAAACAGTCATATTCAATCAATAGTTAAAAAGCACTTGATATAAAACTATGCTTAATCATACTCGCCGAAAGCTCCAAACCTAAACGTGATACTACCTATCAAACCAGAAAAATCATCAGCGTCTAGAGTCGGTAAAGTATTTATACCAGAGATGTATCTATAACCACCATTAAATCCTAACTTAAACCAATCTGTAACATTTACCTCTATGCCTAATTCTGGATTCAAGGTAAAAAAATTGTCATCGTAGAAGGTCTGATCATTCTGTTTAAATTCAGCTTCTCCCCAGCCTAGGCGTAAGGAACTATAGAGGTGAAATAATTTGTATTCATTATGTGCATATCCCATCCAAAATCCACCATGTCCAAAGTCGATGTCATATCGCTGTTCTTCAAATATCAATGACGCCGCATCTGATCCTGTACCATAACCCCCAAAAAAGAAATCATTAATCACAAGGGCTCCGCCTCCACCTATATCAGCCACTGTCGTACCATTGATGCTTGAAAATTCTAAAATAGGTCCACCAAATCCACCATAAGTGTTATTACCACTAAGTAGTGTCTCATTTTGTCCTTGGACGCTCCATATCATAGTGAACATAAAAAAGAAAAATAATATCAGTCTCATGGCGATTGCTTTTTTGGTTTTTAACTTATCTAATTTAAGACTTCTCCGTTAAAGACGATGATGAATAATACCGATTACTGTTTAATTCGACGAATACTCCACATATATCAATAAACATAGATCAGCATTCTACCAGAAATTTCATGAAATGGTATAAGATGGAAAATGTTGAATCGCAGCGAAAGTGCTATTCTACCATTCTTAATATTATCTAACAGGTCTATGAGCTCTAAGAACTCAATTAGGCATGTGCATTTTTGATCATCATTATTTGATTTGTAGTTCAACCCGACCTATACAATAGAATTGCATAGATCGCCCTTTGGGTAGATGAAATCATTGAATTTCAATGATTTGTCATAGGTCTGCCCAGACATTGAATTTCACCAAATTGGTTTTACCTTATTCGCAATAATCTGTTGAAAATCAATCGTCTGTTATGCATTTGAATATTTAAATGCATAATCTGGGTCAACCATTTTGTTTGAAGAATAATCCCTTAAAATCCTGAGAAAATGTAGAACTTCACGAAGATTCAAAATAACTAAATCATGAACACCCAACAGATACTTTCCAAACTTGTCAGCTTTTCAGTTCTTGGAGGTGAATCCAATCTTTCCATATTAGAATGGATCAAAGGTTATCTAGATAATCATGATGTCGCTTATACGTTAGTACCAAACCAAAAAGGCAATAAAGCATCGCTCCATGCTCGAATAGGCCCTGCGGTAGCTGGAGGAGTAATACTCTCAGGACATATGGATGTCGTACCTGTGGCTGGGCAAGATTGGAGTACAGATCCTTTTACCTTGACTGCCAAGGATGATGGCAAACTATACGCTCGTGGCTCCTGTGATATGAAAGGTTTTCTGGCTTGTTGCCTATCTAATATTCACAAGATGAAGGAAGCTAAACTAAAAAAGCCAATCTATCTTGCCTTTAGCTATGATGAAGAAATAGGTTGTCTGGCAGCACCAGAATTAGCGGCACATATCAATTCTACTTATGATGAAAAACCAGCTTTCGCAATTATAGGTGAACCAAGTATGATGCAATGTATGGTGGGTCAGAAAGGTATAGTCATCTATAAAACTACAGTCAACGGAAGCGCAGGTCATAGTAGTCGTATACGCCAAGAAGTAAGTGCCATCCATATTGTTGCTAAGCTGATCGTATGGTTGGAGCAAAAAATGGATCAACTAATCGATGATGGACATATTGATGATCGATTTACTCCGCCACATACAAGTATACATTGTGGTATCCTAGAGCAAAGCGGCATAGCACCTAACGTAATCGCTGATCACAGTAGCTTCCAATGGGATGTAAGGGTTATTCCTCGGGACAAAGCGGCTGATATTCGAGCTGATTTCGAAAAATACTGTCGCTCATTAGAAAAAGAATATCAAAAGCGCTTTCCAGATTTTAAAATCAATACAGAAGAGGTGCATAGTGATGTACCAGCTTTGGATGGTAATGAGCATGGTCAACTTGCAAAGACAGTACTAGCATTAATTGATAATAAAGAAATAAGTGCAGTCTCCTATGCCGCAGAGGCTGGTCAATTTGCAGAAGCAGGATTTGAGGCTGTCATATGTGGACCTGGCGATATTGCACAAGCGCATCGATCAGATGAATTTATTAGTCAAGTACAACTAGATTTGGGCACCAAATTTATTGCTGACTTAATTGATCATCTTTCTGAATAGGTACATTCTTATGATTATATGGGCAGTGTCTGCATGCACTGCCACAACAATAACCTCTCTTTTTATGGTACTCCTCTGTAAATACTATAAGACCATTTTCTATATAGTAATCTTCTTGATCGATATTGACTGTCATTGCTAAAAATCTTGAGTAGTCGATATCATGATACCATGATCTACTAAACCTTGATTTCTGAAAGACCAAACATAATCTAATCGTAAAAACCTGAACGTATTCCAACCAATATCCTCAAACCCCAATGATCCTTCCAAGTAAGTATCATCCCTTCCGAGTGTATAAGAAGATAATCCTAGAACAGTCTTCCATCTCAATTTTTTGATCAACGGAATCTTATCCAATAAATGACCATCAATATGATGCTCATAGAATAGCTCTCCGTAATACTTGGTATGACTATATCCGTAGTAGGGCAACATTTTAAACTGATATAAGTATCGATTTGCTGATGCCCAAGAAGTTTCATTACCATGAAAATGTTTATAATCAGGAGCAAAGACACGATCATGATTTAAAAATCCTCCAAATTCTAATCGGTACTTACCATAACCCCAAAGATTGAGCGGAACGCGTTGATCAATAACTCTAACACTAAAAAAATCAAAAGAAGAAGATCCTTCTTTCAAAGGAATTGCCTTTTTGTATTCAAAAACTATAGTAGGCCAACTGCTTTGTATACGATCTCTAAATCTTGCGTATGACAAGAATTTTTGACCTGGTCGCCATCTGAGCTGTATTCTAGCAATAAAAGCTTCGTGCTCAGGTAGTGGTAATGCAAAGTCATCTTGTTGACTATAGATACTCCTTCTGAAGTTAGGTACATATTCAGAATCTCGATTGAAAAAACTAAAGTCGGACTGATTTTGAAGTGGTGCTCTATCATAATACCCTAATGTAAGCCACGTTTTCCATCCATTCACTAGTTCCCCAGACCACCATCCTTCTGCATAGCGCTCATCATAGAGATACATATAGTTGTTATGATAGAATAGTGTTGTATATGTATTAATCAACTCTCGCATCGGATCGAAATGATCTACCTGTCTATATCTTCGACCTAAAGCAAAGGAAAAATAACGCTGCATCTTGGAATCATAATACTGACTATACTGTATACTGGGCTTAAACTCTTGGTCTGAAAACCCATATCTAAGTGTTAAGCTAAGTCTTTTATACTCAAACTCATCTTCGTCCCATTGGGTCAGTCTTAACCTTGTATTGGGTGCAAATCCTTCTATTGGATTAAATTGAAAACTTGTGATCGGAGATTTAAAATTAAGATATCTATGCTTGTATCTGTTAGATTTGGTATATCCAAAAAAGACATTTCCCAATCGAAAACGATTGGATTCGCGATCCAAAGAATCGAGGTAGTCTTTAGATTCCCATAGTACCTTTAAGCTATCTTTTTTGACATAGTCTTTTTCCTCTTCTTGCGTAAGTGGTACAGGTCTTATATCATTCCAATATTCACTGTCATTTTTATTGGCTTCGTCCTCAGTAGTAAAAAGCTCTTTACTAAAGGGTGATTCTGTCCATTGTGGATCAGTATTATACTCAGAGAAAAAGTAACTAAATGTTCCGCCTAGTTTAAACGCAAAGATTCCCATTTGAAAATCCATCACTTGTTGCTTCAGTAGCACCTTATCTTGATCAGGATCGTAGTCGTAAACATGACGGACTCTTATGGTATCAAATACTTCTTGTCTAGCTGCTTTACCTGTAAATGAAAGATCTGCACTATGAATATACCAATCATCCTCTGCGATATATATGGTACCAAAAAAACTAGGTGATTCTTCGGATTTTTGAGATACACTTATCTTATTGATCAGTTTGCCATTAGGGTCAAATATCGTACCCTCTAGTTTAAAACGATAATGATTAAAAGAGGCATCTGCCAATGGAGTGACTAGAGATCTTCCAAATCTATTGAATTGCTCATAAAATGAAAATCTGGCATTGGAGTATTGGTTAAAACTTACTCCTTGATCATCACCTGCAACTTTGGAAGCATACATAACTTCTTTTAAGTTATCATCTCCTTCTACGTATAATTTGGATCGTGACTCTGAGAGATATACGATCCCTTGACGAGTACTATCATCAAGCATCCCACCCATATCTCCTATTTCTTGCCCCATAAAAGACTCAGGAGCATCTTGAAATTTCACTAGTCCTTTGATATATAAATCTGCCTGATATTTACCATTTGAATTTTTGTAGTAATCTCTTTTGGTACGAGCATTTCTTATAATCTGGTAAGCAGGATCTTCTGAATCTGCTGTGATGGTGAGCTCAGGTATAGTTACATTTTCAGATTTAAGTATAATATGTATGGGTTCATCAGGAGATTGATTGAATTCAATAAAGCTTGACTCATACCCTACATAGTGAAAAGCAAGAATACATGGATAACTAAGCTCCTTAAGAAAAAATTCACCATCAATATTGGTAGTGGTACCTAGTGATGTCCCTTCAATGGAAATAGTGGCATAAGGTAGTGGCATATCGTCTGTATCCAACACCTTACCTGATATCTGTGAATATGAAATAATGGTGCAAAATAGCAACACAACTACAGACCCTATCTTCCAGTAAAGTATATGTCTTATCATCTTATAAATAACGAAATAAGTCATGATAATATACTCATCCTTGATCCGATATATCATAGTATTAATAGAAAAAGCGATTGCAACTAAAAGCTGCAATCGCTAAGTGTAAGAATTGTAAAATCGTTTAAAGGATTTCTTAAATATCTTTATCCGCTGCACATAATGCAACCTTCCTCCATGGTACATACTTCGCCTTCTACCATTTCATCAGTTACGGCTTGCTCATCTTGTTTGACAAATTTTTGTTGGTGTTTTGCACTCAATGTAAACTTGATAGGATCTACTGCTGCTTTTGACCGGAGATAATACATACCAGTTTTCAATCCTTTTTTCCATGCATAAAAATGCATTGAACTGAGTTTACCGAAGTTAGGATTCTCAACAAAAAGGTTGAGACTTTGACTTTGACAGATATATGCTCCACGATCTGCAGCTTGATCAATGATAACCTTTTGGCTAAGCTCCCATACTGTTTTATATAAATCTTTTAGCTCTTGCGGAATACCCTCGATATCTTGTATCGATCCATTGCTAGCCATGAGTTGTTCTTTGACTTCCTCATTCCAAATTCCGAACCCAATGAGGTCTTTGAGCAGGTGCTTATTGACTATAATATATTCACCTGATAATGTTCTTCTAGTATAAATATTGGAGGTATACGGCTCAAAGCATTCATTATTTCCTAGGATCTGAGAAGTAGACGCAGTGGGCATTGGCGCCAGTAATAGACTATTTCTTAGTCCTGTCTTTTTGATTTCTTCTTTGAGAGCATTCCAATCATAACGATCACTTGGTTCTACTCCCCACATATCAAATTGCAGTATACCTTCACTTGCAGGACTACCTTTAAATGTTTCATAGCTACCATCTCGCTGTGCTTCTGCATTAGATTCAGAGACAGCTGCGTAGTAGATTGTCTCAAAGATCTGCTTGTTTAATTCTTTGGCTTCTGGACTATCAAAAGGATGACGCATCATCATGTATGCATCCGCAAGACCTTGAACTCCTATTCCAACTGGTCTATGCCTAAAATTAGAATTCTGTGCTTCAATGATAGGATAGTAGTTGATATCGATAATCTTATTAAGATTACGAGTAATGACTCTGGTTACCTCCTCTAGTTTTTCAAAATCAAACTCCTTTGTCTCGGTATCTACAAACTTTGGAAGGCTAATAGAGGCTAAATTACATACAGCAACTTCGTCCTTAGAAGTATATTCTACGATCTCGGTACACAGGTTACTAGACTTTATAGTTCCTAGATTTTTTTGGTTTGACTTTTTGTTACATGCGTCTTTGTATAAAATATATGGCGTCCCTGTTTCGATTTGAGATTCTAAAATCGAAAACCATAGTTCTTGTGCTTTTACTGTTTTACGAGCTCTTCCCTCTTGCTCATATTTGTGATAGAGAGCCTCAAACTCTCCCCCATAACAATCGTGTAAACCTGGTGCTTCGTTAGGACAGAATAGTGACCATTCACCATTTTCTTCTACTCTCTGCATGAATAAGTCTGGTATCCACATTGCATAAAATAAGTCTCTAGCTCGCATCTCTTCTTTACCATGATTTTTCTTTAGATCCAAGAAATCATGAATATCAGCATGCCATGGTTCTATGTAAACTGCAAATGCACCTTTTCTTTTTCCCCCACCCTGATCTACATATCTCGCAGTATCATTGAATACTTTCAGCATAGGTACAATACCGTTACTTGTACCACCAGTACCTTTGATATAACTACCCTTGGCTCTTACATTATGGACACTAAGACCTATACCACCAGCTGATTGAGATATTTTAGCACATCTTGTAAGTGTTTCGAAAATTCCACTAATACTATCCTCGGTTGTACTCAATAAAAAACATGAAGACAACTGTGGCTTAGGAGTTCCTGCATTGAAAAGTGTTGGAGTCGCATGTATAAACCACTTCTCCGACATATAATTGTAGGTCTCGATAGCCGCTTCTATATCGTTACCATGTATACCTACAGCTGCTCTCATCAACATATGCTGTGGTCTCTCAACTACTTCTCCATTCGCTCTTAACAGATAAGATCTTTCCATGGTCTTAAACCCAAAGAAATCAAAGTTATAATCTCTATCGTAGATGATAGCAGAGTTTAATCTGTCTGCATTTTGTTCGACTACTTTCATCGTAGATTCACCGATAAGTCCCGCCTTATCACCTGTTTTGGGATCAATGTAATCATAGAGTATTCTCATGGATTCCGAGAAACTCTTATTGGTATTTTTATGGAGATTAGAGATAGCTATTCTTGCGGCTAACTGTGCATACTCGGGATGTTTGGCTGCCATTGTTGCTGCAGTCTCTGCGGCGAGATTATCTAGTTCAGTAGTCGTCACACCATCGTATAACCCCTGGATTACTTTTTTCGCTATGTCGATTGGTTCGATGTAATCGGCATCTAAGCCGTAACACAATTTCTTTACACGGGCAGTAATCTTGTCGAAAGATACCGCTTCTTTTTTACCACTACGCTTTACTACTTGCATTGAGTTTGAGTTTTGAATTGAAGAAATGTAGTTTTCCTGCACCGAGGTGCAAATCAAAAAATAAAAACCTTAAAAACCGTGTAAGGGATGGGGTTCGATTGGTTTAGTAGACCTAAAAGTCTTCGTCAAGTGAAAATACTTGCTTCTCCTTTTCGGCCATAACACCTGCTTTTTGGTAATCACCTACTCTTTTTTCAAAGAAGTTAGTTTTTCCTTGAAGAGAAATCATTTCCATCCATGGGAAAGGATTTTCTACGTTATATACTTTTGCACATCCGAGCGCCACGAGTAATCTATCTGCTACAAACTCGATATATTGACACATTAGATCAGAATTCATACCGATAAGCTTTACTGGTAAGGCGTCTGAAACGAATTCTTTCTCTATAGCAACAGCATCAGTAATGATACTCGTTACTGTGTCTTTATTGAGTTTATTTTGAATATGATTATTGTATAGCAAACAAGCAAAGTCACAGTGCATACCTTCATCACGTGAGATAAGCTCATTTGAGAAAGTAAGTCCAGGCATAAGACCCCGCTTCTTTAACCAAAATATAGAGCAGAATGATCCTGAAAAGAATATTCCTTCTACTGCTGCGAAAGCAATTAGTCTTTCTGCAAAAGAACCATCTTCAATCCATCTCATCGCCCAGTCAGCTTTTTTCTTTACACAAGGCATGTGTTCTATGGCATTGAAAAGATAGTCTTTTTCCTTGTTGTCTTTGATGTATGTGTCAATGAGTAGAGAATATGTTTCTGAATGAATATTCTCCATCATAATCTGGAATCCATAGAAGAATTTTCCTTCTGTATACTGGATATCGTTAACCATATTTTCTGCCAGGTTCTCATTTACGATACCATCACTAGCAGCAAAGAAAGCTAAAACATGTTTGATAAAATATCTCTCATCGTCATTGAGCTTAGCGTCCCAATCCGTCAAATCTTGATGAAGATCAATTTCTTCAGCAGTCCAAAAGCTAGCCTCTGATTTCTTATAGAAATTCCAAATGTCATCGTGTTGGATAGGGAATAATACAAATCTATTTGGATTGTCCTGAAGGATAGGTTCGACCGCTTTGCTCATGTTCTTCTTAGTTTTTTGTATCAAGGTGCTACACCATTTTCATATATATGAAAAATTGATATATCAAATTTATTAATATTTAATTAACATCATAGAACATCAACTAAAAATTTCTACATAATTATTTAGTTTATATGTTCTTTGCTCTAAATCAACTCTTTCGCTGATACTGTCTGGAAAAGATTTAATCATGTGAATGATGAATTTCCCGCTCTTGACGACACAAATAAACTTCAAAATATGATGAAACTAAGCTGAAAGTTATCAACAAAGTGTGGATAATATATATAACATATTACAAATCAACTATATATGATTTTTACAAAATATAGGTTATGTGGATAACTACCTGATTTCATGCGCTTTATCCAAAACCTGACATGCCTCAACAATCAGAAAAAACGCTTTGATCTGAAAAACCAAATCATAAAAAATCCTAAACCGACTGAAAAAAAAGCAATCACATAAAAAGCATATGGACTTTCTTTAAAAGGTATGTTCGTCACGTTCATTCCGTAGAAACTGGCTACCAAAGTAGGAACCATCAAAATGATAGTAACGATTGTCAATCGCTGAATAAATTGATTTAGATTATTTGAAACTATACTTGCATAGGCCTCCATGGTCCCGCTAAGTATGTTTGTATATACATTAGACATCTCCAAGGCTTGGCTATTATCAATGATGATATCTTCAAATAAGTCAGCATGTCTCTCTAATTCTCGAATCTTGAGTAGATCTGTACGCTTCATCTTTAGCTTAACTAATTCATTGGTACTTAAACTATTTACGAAGTAGACTAAGCTTTTTTCTATTCTCAGCAACTCTTGCAATTCTTTATTTCTACTAGAGTTGTATAATTCCTGTTCTATAAGGTTTCTTTTCACATTCAGTTTTTTCAGGCATTCCAAAAAACTAAATACGTTCTGCTCAAAAAGTTGAAGTACAAAAAGCTTTTGATCTTTAGGATCAAAATTTTTAACCCTATTATCTAGAAACTTTTGGATAATAGGGCTTTCCTTAGCACTTAAGGTAATGATACTTTCACCAGCTAGTATAATGCCTATAGGAACAGTGATATATATAGCTTCCCCTTCTCGGTCCTCATCATTGAGAAATGGAGTATTGACCAAAATCAAATTTGCATGATCCTCCCGTTCATATCTAGAGCGCTCATCGATATCAAGCGAATCAGTCAAAAAATCAATCGGAAAATCAAAATATTTCGCTAATAGCTCTAACTCGTGTATTTCGAATGGTGCTGTTACATTTATCCAATCAGCATCCTCTACTTGGTCTTGAACCTCAAGCTTACCGCCTACTTTTGTATAGTACTGGAGCATACTGATCTGATTTTTGGGTTACGTAAAGCTACAAGCTAGATGTCAGATTGTCAACATCTACATATCATCCGTTTTATAGGTATCAAAGATTGAACCGAAAAAATATGAGTAAAGAAGATGTTAATCAAATCGTAGAACCTTACTAGGACTGATCTTAGTCACAAGCCAAGTTGGTAAAATCGCAAATAACATAATCAAAAATGTTGCTGCTATATTTACTAAAACTATTCTCCATACGTTCAATTCCACGGGAGCAACTGCCAGATAGTAGTTGGCCTCATCTAATTTTACCAAGCCTGTATATTTTTGAAGTAAACATAAACCGACACCAATGGCTGTTCCAAACAGTAAACCCTTCCACAATATATTTAATGCTTTGTAAAAGAAGATTTTTCGTATCATCCAATTCTTGGCACCTATCGACTTTAGTATACCTATCATTTTGATACGGTCTAAAATCAAAATCAATAAGACCGTTATCATATTAATCAAACAAACGGCGAGCATCAAGCCAAGTACAACATATTCATTGATACTGATCAAACTCAACCACTCAAATATTTCAGGTGATTTCTCTCTTATGGTCTGTGCATAGAGGTTGATTGGTAATTCATTTTGATATATATATTCAGTCAATACATCTAGATCATCGAGATCATCTATAAATATTTCAACTCCTCCTACTTGATCATCCTCCCACTTCAAAAATTGCCTGATTTTACGAATATCAGCTATAACAATACGCTTATCATACTCTGCCAATCCTGTGTTGTATATTCCGGTAAGCTCAAAGCGGCGTTTGAATGTATCTCCATCATGGATAAAATGTATGATAAATTTATCCCCAAGCTTTAGCTGTAGCCTTCTAGCGGTGGTTGTAGAAATAAGCATACCGCTACTCGTAATATCTTCACTCGTACTGATAGCAGTTCCCTCGGTTATGAATTGTGAAAAATGTTCCCAGTTATAATCAGAGCTTACACCTTTTACCACAATGGCTTCCCAAGCGTCACCAGTATTAAGTATTCCTGGTGCATTAGCATATGATTGAATAAAATCTACACCGCCCTTAGTATTTACACTTTCATATTTACCTTCAACAGGGCTTCCCAGTACTTCTACTTGTTTTTCATAACTGAGGTATTCTATATTAGGTAACTGCTCGTAGTAAGCTTCATTTATACTAAAAGGAACTTGTTCGAAAGATCTGCTAATTTGATTATCAGTAATATGTATATGTCCCCAAAAGCCAAAAACCTTTTCTGTAACTTGATTTTTAAAACCCAAAACTACAGAACTTGCTATGATCATCACGGCTATACTCAATGCCAATGCAGCAATAGAAATCTTGACAATGACTCGTGTAAAACCAACCTCGTGGCTACTCTCTACTCGTTTTGCTATGAATTTTTCAGTATTCAATATAGGCTTATCCTAGTCTTATTACAGATAGTTTGTACAAAGGTACAAAAGAAGTCAGATGCGCAATGATTATAATATGATAGCTATTTGATACTTTTGCCGCATAAAGATTAGGCTATGAATTTTTTGGAGGAATTGAAGTGGAGAAATATGCTGCATGACACTACCCCTGGTGTTGCAGAATTATTGAACAGTGGACCCGCTATCGGTTATATTGGCTTTGATCCTACAGCACCATCTCTAACTATTGGCAACTATGTTCAGATTATGCTACTCAACCTATGGCAGAGATCAGGTAATCAACCTATCATGCTGATGGGTGGGGCTACTGGTCGTATTGGAGATCCTTCAGGAAAAGATAAGGAGCGAGAACTCAAAAGCTATGAAGAACTTGATGCCAATCTAGCGAGGCAAGTAGAACAGGCAAAGAGTATGTTGGACTTTAACCACCCTACTCATCCTGCCATTCTCGTCAATAACCATGACTTTTATAAAGACATGAATATTCTTGACTTTCTGAGAGATGTTGGAAAAACATTGACTGTCAACTACATGACTTCTAAAGATTCGGTAAAAAATAGACTAGAAGCTGGGCTTTCTTTTACCGAGTTCAGCTATCAGCTACTACAGGCTTATGATTTTCAATGTCTATATAAACAACATGGCTGTAAGGTACAAATGGGGGGATCTGACCAATGGGGAAATATTACTTCAGGTACAGAATTTATCCGCCGAAATATTCAAGGGAAGGCTTATGCCATCACTACTCCACTCTTGACCAAATCTGATGGAAAGAAATTCGGAAAGTCCGAAGAAGGTAATATTTGGATGTCTGGTGATATGACCAGTCCATATAAGTTTTTCCAGTTTTGGATCAATGCAGATGATGCTGATATCTCGAAGTTTATGAGGTATTTCACCTTCAAGAGTAGGTCAGAGGTGGAAGATATGGAACGAGAATATGCTGAAGACCCTAGACAATTGAAAGCTGCTCTTGCGGAAGAACTCACCGTACGTATACATGGTCAGACTAGCTATGAGTCTGTACAAAAGGTATCGGGTCTATTATTCAATAAAAAGGCAGATCATGACTTTTTGAAATCTATGGATGTGGCAGCTTTGGAAGCCGTATCAAATGAAATACCACATATTAAGGTAGATAATGGACTCTCCAATGAAATAAATATTGTTGACCTGATCTCAGATCATAATATTGTAAGCTCTAAGAGCGATGCCAAGAGAGCCATTAAAGGAAATGCCTTATCCGTCAATAAAATTAAGATAGCTAACGACCAGCATCAAGTGACTAGAAATGACCTTCTACATGGTAAATATTTGATGGTAGAAAATGGTAAGAAGAATAAGTTTATTTTGAGTTTTTAGGGCGAGGTTACGACATCTCGATATCGCGAGTTCGCGAGTTCGAGATGTCGCGAAAACGTAAAGTATGAACCTGATTAGAAATATGTTTTATTCTTTGCCAGTTTCTCTTCGATATTGGGTGAGGCGTATCGTATACCTTCCCTTGGACATCATCTATCCATTAGAAGGGGCACCACCTCGTGGCATGATCTACACTGGCGGCGGCGACTTTATAGAAACTGGGAATCGATTTTTAGTTTTTTTCAAGGAGTATGGCAAACTGAAACCAACAGATCAGGTATTGGATATTGGCAGTGGTATAGGTCGCATGGCAATTCCACTAACTAAATACCTGAATCCAACGACTAGATATGAAGGCTTTGATCTTGTAAAAGCAGGGGTTGATTGGTGTCAAAAAAACATAAGCTCAAAATATCCAAACTTCAATTTTCGATACATTGCATTGGACAATGATCTATATACTGCCAAACTGGATTCAGCATCAGAGTTCATTTTTCCATACGAAGATCGTGGCTTTGACTTTTGTTTTTTGATCTCTGTATTTACCCACATGCTTCCTGATGAAGTGTCTCAATATCTTAATGAAATGCATAGATGCCTAGATACTGGCGGACGGGTATTTTTTACTTGTTTCTCCTACGAAAATGAAGCACGATTAAATACTAACCCAAAGTTTAGCTTTCCATATCAATATGAAAGCTATGCGCTTATGGATGAAAAGGTAAAATCTGCTAATGTGGCTTTTTCTAAACAGTGGTTAATGGCTCAAATTCAGGCATCGGGATTTGAAATTATATCTGAGCATAATGGACATTGGGATAATCAAAGTACGAAAAACGAAACCTTGGATTTTCAGGATATCTGGGTTTTGGGGAAAATGTGATTAAGTCTTATTTGATTTCTCAAATCGACTACTATTAATAAAGTAAACCCCGAGAAGAAGTATCGCTGCTGCAAATATCGATTGTAGCGTAACGATTTCATCCAATACATACCATCCCAAAAACAATGCAACAATAGGATTGATATACGTTGAGGTACTTACTTTCTCTGGTGAGACATACTTGAGAAGATAATTGAAAGCAGTAAATGCTACGACCGATCCAAATACTATTAAATATAACATAGAATAGATCGTTGTAGAACTTAACTTGTTCCATCGAATACTGTCGACATCTTCTATAAGAAGACTAATAAGTACCATTGCACAACCGGCAAACATCATTTGTATACCGGTATTGACAAGAAAAGTCTTGGGCATATCAGCCTTTGCTACGAAGAGACTTCCATAACCCCAGGTAAACAAGCAACTGACTACTGCCAATAATCCCCACCACTGATCGTCAGAATATACCAATTGATCTTGTACAACAAGTAGATAAATCCCTATAATACCAAGAGCTACACCTAGATATGATTGCGCTTTTATTTTTTGACCATAAAGTACCCACAACATGAATAATATGATCATCGGTTGGGCAGAGATAATCAACGATGCGAATCCAGAATCTACGAACTGCAAGGCCCAACTCATCATTCCATTTCCTAATACTAGAAAGAAGGTACCTCCAATAATTGCATTTTTGAACTGAGCCTTAGTTGGTTTTTCTTTTTGTTTGACAAAAGGAAGTATACTTGAGATAAGTATAGAAGCCAAAATAAACCGAATCCCCGCAAGCATAAAAGGAGGAAGCTCCTCCAATAAGATGGCTACGAACAAATAAGTAGTACCCCAGATGATATAGATCGCAAAAAATGCAAGAATAATGACAATTGTATTTGGTTGTTCCTGAGTCGACATATCTGAAGACAAAGCTAGTCAAAGAGCCGGATAGTAGCGATTATTTATTGGTCATCTCGTTTTATAAATTTAACTTCACAAGTAGAATACCAACAATCAGAAAAATTCAAATTATGACTGCAATAGCACAAATGAATTCTCAGGAATTGATGTCTTTAGAAGATCAATATGGAGCACATAACTATCATCCGCTGCCAGTAGTACTAGCCAAGGGAGAAGGTGTATATGTTTGGGACGCTGAAGGCAAGAAATACTTTGATTTTTTGAGTGCATATTCTGCGGTTAATCAAGGTCATTGTCATCCAAAAATCATAGGAGCTTTACAAAATCAAGCGAATACACTAACACTTACTTCACGAGCATTTTATAATGATAAGCTAGGACCATATGAGAAGTACATGACCGAATACTTTGGTTATGATAAAATACTCCCAATCAATACTGGTGTAGAAGCTGTAGAAACGGCGATCAAACTTTGCAGAAAGTGGGCATATGAAAAGAAAGGTCTTCCAAAAGATAGTGCCAAAATCATTTTTGCCTCGGGAAACTTCCATGGAAGAACCCTCGGAGTTATTTCAGCTAGTGTAGATCCATCAAGCCGTACTGGTTTTGGACCTTTCATGCCAGGAGTAGAAATCATAGAATATAATAATCTAGAGGCGCTAAAAGAGGCGCTAAAAGATCCAAATGTTGCAGGATTTTTGGTAGAGCCTATACAAGGTGAAGCGGGTGTAGTCGTTCCAGATGCAAACTATCTACCAGATGCCAAAGCCTTATGTAAAGCGAACAATGTACTCTTCATAGCTGATGAGGTACAGACTGGCATCGCTCGTACTGGAAGACTACTTGCGACTTGTGGTAATTGTACATGCGCAGGACATTGTGAAAATAAGCCAGAAACTAAACCTGACATCCTTATTCTTGGAAAAGCACTTTCTGGAGGAGTATTTCCTGTCTCCGCTGTCTTAGCTGATGATGACATTATGATGTGCATCAGGCCTGGTGAGCATGGTAGCACATTTGGTGGAAATCCACTTGCATGTGCGGTAGCCATAGCGGCTTTAGAAGTTGTAAGAGATGAGAGGCTTGCTCAAAATGCTGCTAGTCTTGGTAAAATATTCAGAGAACGAATGCAGCAATTAGTTGATGATTCTGATCTAGTAGTTTTAGTTAGAGGAAAAGGATTGCTTAATGCCATCGTCATCAATGATACTGAAGAAAGTTCGACAGCTTGGGATATATGTGTCAAACTTCGGGATAATGGTTTATTAGCTAAACCTACCCATGGTAATATCATAAGATTTGCTCCTCCATTAGTCATGACAGAAGATGAGCTACATCAATGTTGTGATATTATCGTGAAAACGATCAAGGAGTTCAAAAAATAGGATACGAGGTATATATATTCTAAAGCTTTATGATTAACACTTATTGTGTAGGCTTAAAGTTCTAGTATATTCTCTTTTTTCAATTGATCAAGTGCTTTAAGTACCGCTTTATCTTGCATCAATACAGTCAAATCTGTTATAGATAATTGATCACTGTAGTAGGATAATGCTTGAATGGCTTCATACTTTGTAGGCATAATGGTTTTTTCATCCGTATCAGAGCTTAGCCAAATAGTTTGTGGATCTGCTATATAATCTTTCCAAAAATCCAAAGATCTATCTTTGTGATACAACACCAACTCGTATGTAAAATCTAGCAATGCATTTGATAATTGATGACCTCTTACAAATGTACTTTTGTCAACTTTCAGGTCGGGTATAATACCTTCTCCGCTTGTTAGAGTGCGATTTAGATTTATTGAGTTGAACTCAAATTGATCTAAGGTATCCGTTTTTGAAAATGGATTATACTCCTTGCGCTGAATACATCTCCCAGTGGGCAAGAAATACTCGGCGACAGTTAATCGTAAAGCTCCTTTATTTTTAAGATTATATTGCTCTTGTACTAGCCCTTTACCAAAACTCTGTTCACCTAAAATAACGGCTCTATCGTGATCTTGTAGAGCACCCGCCAATATTTCTGAGGCACTTGCTGACTCATCATCTATCAATACAGCAATATTACCAAATCTAAAAAATGGCTTGCCTGTACTGACTACTTTTTCTTCTTTTTGATTGAGGCCTCTTGTAGTGACTAAAGAGAGATCTTTTTGATCAAAAAACTGGGATAAGATATTGGATACCTCAGGTAATAAACCTCCTAAATTTCCTCTGACGTCGATGATGATATCTTGATCAGGCTTAGTTGCTCCGTATAACTCAAGACTATCCATAAAATCCTTGTATACGCCTTTACTAAATCTATCCAGTGATATATATGTTGTTGTACTATCCAGTCTTACAGTTTGAGAAATCCCCGATACATCAACTTTTTCTTCTTTTATCTCAACGTCAAAAAGCTCATCATCACGAGCAATAGACAAAACCAAATCAGAAGACTGAATAGAATCTTTAACAGTGCTCAGCGACTCCACATTTTCATCTAAGGCTATACCATTAATAGCTTTAATAACATCAAACACTTGGATTCCAGCAAGCTTAGCAGGACTGTTTTGGTAGACTTTGCTTATACAAAATTGGTTATCCTTTCTTAAAGTTTCTATACCGATACCCTTGTAGATGCCTGATACTCTATTATTGACACCTTCTAAAGATGACGGCGGTATATAAGATGAAAAAGGATCTAATTCATTGATGACTGCACTGAGTGCTACATTCACCAACTTATCATCCTTTATATCAAAAGCATACTTATGATCTATGAATCGTATAACCTCTTCTACCCTTCCAATCGATGCATTCTGACTATCGATATGTCCAAGGTCCTCTATGAGAGAATATCGATCACCACTATCATTAAGTTGATAACCAAGTAGCATACCTACAATGACCAATGAGGCCAAGAGCAAAGGTTGCCATACTTCATATTGTTTATAGGAATTCTGCGACACGTATTAGACAATCGATTATACACTCATAGAGCATATTCCTTGCCAAACCATAAAGCATTTAAAAAATTATGCTCCTAAATAGTGCTTTAGCAATTTTGATCTCGAGGCAGATCTTAACTTATTGATCGCTTTGTCTTTGATCTGTCTAACTCTTTCTCTTGTAAGACCAAATTTCTCACCGATATCTTCTAAAGACATGGGGTGTTCTACACTAATACCAAAATATAGTTTGATCACATCGCATTGTCTTTCAGTCAATGTACCAAGTGATCGTTCAATCTCTTTGCGGAGAGACTCTTTATATTCTAGACCAGAATCAGTCGTAGGCGTATTACCGTTTTCAAGGACATCAAGTAAAGAATTATCCTCTCCATCCACAAATGGCGCATCCATAGATACATGACGGGCAGCAACTCCAAGAGTTGTTTCCACCTCTTCCGTAGGAATTTCAAGCAACTCCGCTAATTCTTCCGGAGATGGTTCCCTTTCGTATTCTTGTTCTAATTCTGAAAATGCTCTATTGATCTTATTAAGCGATCCTACCTTATTGAGTGGTAGTCTTACTATTCTTGATTGCTCAGCAAGTGCCTGAAGTATAGATTGTCTAATCCACCATACGGCGTATGATATGAACTTAAATCCACGAGTCTCATCAAATCGCTGAGCTGCTTTTATCAAACCTAGGTTTCCTTCATTTATCAAATCACTCAAGGAAAGACCTTGATTTTGATATTGTTTCGCAACCGAAACCACGAATCTTAAATTGGCCTTAGTCAATCTCTCAAGTGCTTCTTGGTCTCCTTGTTTAATCCGTTGAGCTAAATCCACCTCTTCTTCAGGAGTCAAAAGATCTACTTTACCGATTTCCTGCAAGTACTTCTCTAATGATTGACTTTCTCTATTGGTAATCGACTTGGTAATCTTCAGCTGTCTCATAAAGAATTGTTAGGTTATTTAATTAATCTTCCCAAAGGGTTGCAAAAGTAAGCATAATAATATCAATACACAATACCACTTTCGCGCCATTTTGTTTCAAAATAGCTTGACTTGAAATAAAATGAAATATTCATAAAAAAAGTTCTTTTGTTTTGAAAATTGAAATTTTTCATTTTATTTGCAGCTAATGACATGTAGTAATATTTATTTTGCTATTTATCAGATGTTTACAATTAATAAATAAGCTTAATGCAAAGAGTTTCTTTCGACTTAGAATTTATATATAAAGCCTCTCCGGCTATTTTATATCGTTTTTTAACAGACCCCGAATGCCTAGTCAGATGGTTTTGTGATGGCTGTGACGTACAAGGTGACGTCTTCACTTTTGATTGGGAAGGATCAGAAGAGGTAGCCGAGATGGTAGATGATATCGAAGAAGAGCGTATCCGATTTAAATGGGAAGATGCAGATAGTGACGATGAGTACCTAGAGTTTAGAATGTACAAATCTGACGTCACCAACGAGACAATTTTAGAAATCACAGATTTTTGCGATGATGATGAGGTTGATAGCCAAAAAGATCTATGGAGCTCTCAGATGGATCAACTCCGCATCGTTTGTGGTGGATAATTACAAGTTTTAATAAAATACAGTGCCTCTCGGCATGACTTTAAAACCTAATTTGCTAAAAATTAGGTTTTCTTTTTTCTAAAAAGGCACTTACACCCTCTCTACATTCTTCCGACTGTAATAACACGGTAAAGTACTCGTGCTCTGAGATATAATCAGACTTAGGATGGAAGACTTGCTCTAAGCATTTTGCAACCGCTGTTGGGCCCTTCGTGCTAGATGTAGATATTATTTTTTCTGCTTTTGCAATAGCCTCCTCAGCCTCTAGAACATAACTTGCTAATCCAAATTTTTCTGCTGTAGCAGCATCAATCATGCCAGCGGTAATCATTAACTCTGTTGCCCTAGCCTTACCTATCAATGATGCCAATCTTATAGTACCACCATATCCTGGAATAAGACCAAGATTAGTTTCGGGTAATCCAAATTTTGCATTTGGCGTAGCAATTCTGATATGGCAACTCATCGCAAGTTCTAATCCACCACCCAAAGCAAAACCATTGACTAGTGCGATCACAGGTTTATGAAATCGCTCTATCAAAAAGAAAATATCCTGTCCACGTTTTGATAGATTAGGAGGATTATCTTGTTCCATCAATGGTAAAAATTCCTTTATATCAGCTCCTGCGGCAAATGCCTTGTCTCCACTACCTGTTATAATGACGCCTGCTAAATCATCGTATTCCTGATATCCTTCTTTGAAAAATGCTTTAAGCTCATCAAAAATATCTTTATTCAGAGCATTGAGCGCTTTGGGGCGATTGATTGTTAGATATGCAATTTGATTTTTATAATCTATAAGGATATTAGACATAGCTATTTTTTAAAAGTATTGATAATTTGCTGCAAATATATATTGATATCTGGTGAAGATTTAGACAAGATGACATAAGAGCAAAAGACGCCTAGACTTATCGTCAAATGTAGTATTGACTTTGTAATGATATGAACATTGAAAATATCGAGATAAATGAAACCTGCAAGTAAAACGAAAAGAGTAATTAAAATAATATGTATTCGACTAAACGGCTGAAGCGATAAGCGAGATTTAAGGAAAAAATATTTTATAAAATTAAACAACAATAGAGCACAGAAAGTAGCAATGGATGCCCCTATTGGACCATATATATGGATTAAGAAATAATTTAAAAATATATTACTCAATCCTAAGATGATGATGAATATAAAATTATACTTGTAGTGCTTTGAATGTACAAGTATATGACCATTGAGACCAAATACCATATCAACCAGTTTGGCAGAGCCTATAATAAGAACTACTTTTTTTAAGAATGATAAATCCTGCTCGGGCATAAGATAAATAACCATATCTATACATGAGTATATCCCTAGAAAAACGAATACACCTGCTATGAGCAAGTTGATAGAGCCTTTTCTATAGATAAGTCCTACTTCATCAAAGTCCTTGTCGTATATGGCTTGAGATAGTATAGGAGATGCTATAGCATAGAGTGCCATCGATGGTATCGCAACGAGTCCGCCTAAAATGGATGCAATTCGATATTCAGCGCCTTGAGTAAAATCCGTTATAGAGGTCACCATGAAATTATCCAGTCTAAAAGCTAGCATAGCACCGATCCCACCAAAAAACATATAACCACTATATCTTGCATATTCTCGTATATCTATGCTCTTTCTAAATGAAGAAAAATTTATGATGCTTATCGATGCGTCTAATGACCTCAGGTATAAAAACAGGAGTAGATTTACAGCTAAAAAATGGCCGATCAGCAAATAACTTAAGTTGGATATGGAAACAGCATTAAAATATATTAATAGGAAAAATATTGGGAGTGAAACCTTAATAAGCTGCTCAAGAAAACCAGGAATAACAATCCTCTTATAGTTAGAGATAAAGCGTAGTTGAACAAACATCAATGCCGTCAAAAGAGTTACGGGACATACAATTATAAAGACCTCTGAATACCTTTCTCCATTATTAAAGAACTGTATGATCTGCTGGTCAAACACTAAGAAAATTACCAAAAACAATAAACCAAAAATGGATATATGAGACATTAGAAAACTATAAAATCCCGCAGTATTGGATTTTTCTTTTGCTTGAGAAAAATACTTAATAGAAGACAAATGACTACCAAATAATACCAAAGGACTAAATAAAAGTGCTGTATCAATTACAAACCCAAACTGACCATATAAATCCATATCTAAAGGATAAATAAAGACCAAACTGATAAGTCCGATAGAAATGGTCAGATATTTCACCAAGCTATTTTTTATACCCTGCCGTGCTATGACTCCCATATACTCCTATTCAGTTTATTCATCATAATCTTTATGTTGGGCTAATTCGCGATTGTACATCGTAACGTAAAGCTAAGCTTTACTATTCTAAGACTGTGTAATATTTTTTATTGTCTCTCCTACATGGCATCTTTGATCTATAATTATACATTGATATATTGATTGAGATGAAAAATAACATGCGGCGATTCAAACATATATTTATTCTTTCGGCTGGAAGAGTAGGTTCTACAAGTATTGTGAAAGCATGCCAACATATCTCAAACTACAGCACCGCGCATGAATCTAATAATAGAGGTGATGTAGTCAAAAGGCTTAGCTACCCCGCATACCACATCGAATCTGATAATCGATTATCTTGGATGCTTGGATCCCTTCACTCGAAATATCCACAGGATACATTTTACGTATTTTTAAAACGTAAAAATCAAGTCATTACCGCTGAGAGTCATCAAAGGAGGGCATGCATGCAACATAATCTATTTCGGCACTTTTGTACAGGCATATTACAAAACCATCAATACGGGACTCCTGAGGCCTGCTTTATGATATCTGTCATCGAAAACAACATAGAAGCTTTTATTCAAAATAAGGAACACCTAGTTATTGAATTAGAAGACTTTGAAGAAGGATTTATACAATTTTGGAACACTATTGGTGCAGAAGGAAACCTAGATGATGCCTTGTCAGCTCTTTCCCAAAAACATAATGCCTCTATATCCTCTACCTCCTTTTGGAAACGTAAATCTTTATTAAAAGAGCTCTTTAAGACCTATTTACGTGTAGGAAAGACGTGATCTTTTTTACGTTCGGCAAAGATGGCATAATATCGTGGAGTCAGATTCCTTAAGATCGGTCGTATACCAATATCTCTGTTTTTTATAATCCACTTTTCACGATCTATAATATTCCAACCAGCCTTTTCAACAAGAGCGTCCATTTGCCAGTCTTCAAATTCATGAAAATGTTGGTCTCTTTCATCTTTTGCATTTCTATATGCCTTTGCAAACCATAGATCCAGAGGAACGGTGACAAACAACTTCGAACTTTGGATTCTTCTTAATACCTCTAGTGGTGAAAAAAGGTGCTCGAGGATCTCAAAGGCTGTCGCCACGGGTGTTACCGGATAATCATATATACAATCATACTCCAAATCAAGATCTTCCCCCCTGGTATTGGTAACACGATAATTGTGCTTTAACATCTCATCTGTAAAAGGATTATGTACCCCTAAGTCAAAAATATCACAAGGTTGATCAACGTATTTATTTAGAAACGATAAGGTTTTTTCGAACCGCTCTTTTGGATATGAGTTCTCGTACATTATTTAAATTTTATATTAGCGACTCTATACCTACGAATAAATTCGCCTACTTTTTCAGAAACGATTGGCTGTACTCCTTTGAAGTATAAAACATAAAACCACCATGTAGTATACAAACCATTGACAAGAAAAGGTTTAAACTTTATGATTCTCTTCAGGCAGGATAATGTCCCTATAAAAAATCCATACCTCAACTTATGGAATACCTCAGCATTCAGTTGTGCAGATTTTCGCCATCCGATATGATGATTCGTTTCCCTGTAGTGTCTGACACTTAAATCTGAAACGACCTTGATTGCCCAGCCATGATATCTTAGAATAAACTCATCTGCACTATCCCAGCCCATGCTTTTACGCAAACCTTCCATTTCTACAAAGGCAGAGACTCGATAAGTTTTTAATGCCCCCCTGACATGATCCAAGTTGGTAAGCCCTTCTGAAATCCACTTGCCGTCGTATATATTACAAATACCACCAACCAAACCTAGCTTATCGTCTAACTTGAAATACTCTTGTATGCGCTCTATGTAGTCGGCAGGAAACTCAAGATCAGCGTCAAATTTACTGACCAAATCAAAAGATTGAAGGTGAATATTCGCTAAGCCAAGATCAAAGGCTTCGACAATTTTAGATCCGATACTTCTTGACTGTTTATCATGATTAGTCACGAGATTAATCCAGTGATATCTTCTTTTAAAATTCAATACTATCTCTGCAGTTTTATCTGTAGAACCATCATCCACGATGACTAATAACTCCGGTTTCTGGGTTTGATCGATTAGAGATTTTATCACCCTAGCAATATTTTGCTCTTCGTTATATGCGGGTATGATCACAATCTGCTTCACGTCTCAAAGGTAGTTTTTCCATTTTAAAACAACCACACCTAGCTTTAGTAGAACTGATTAACTTTGTACTACTAATATCAGTTTGAAAGATCCTATACACATATTAATTATTGCATACTACTGGCCTCCAAGCGGCGGCGCTGGAGTCCAAAGATGGTTAAATCTATCAAAGCTACTGGTAGAAAAAGGATATAAAATCACCATCTATACTCCAGATCTCCACGAGATTCCTCAGCGAGATGATACATTGTTACAAAATATTCATCCCGATTTGAATATATGGAAGCGACCAATTTTTGAACCCTACAATATCGCTAGTTCGCTTGGCTTAAATTCATCTAAAAAGTATTCAGGGTTTTCCGACATCCAAAAAGTGAATTGGAAAACTAAACTTAGTCAATGGATTAGAGGCAATCTATTTATTCCCGATGCTCGTAAATTTTGGATAAGACCATCTATATCTTATCTATCCAAAAAACTGAAGGTAGAGCCAATTGATCTTGTAATTTCCACAGGACCACCTCACTCGATGCATCTCATTGCACAGGGTTTAAAACATAGATTTCCTCATTTAAAATGGATTGCAGATTTTCGGGATCCATGGACTAATGTAGAATACTACGATCAATTGAGACTTTCAAAATGGGCTGATCGTAAGTATCGCAAACTTGAAAAGTCCGTATTGCAGTCAGCTGATCAAGTGGTAACTGTAAGCAATAGCTGGGCAAAAGAGTTTAACGAACTTGGAGCTAATCAAACGGCTATCATAAGAAATGGCTATACGGAACCAATAATTGGTGATAAATCCCATAAAACATCAGGTATCCACATATGCTACTTAGGCCTACTGGGAGATGACAGAAATCATCCTAAGCTCTGGAATGCTCTCAACAGTTTACTTCCTCAAAGTACTGATAATCAATTTACTATAGCTGGTAATTTAAGCAATAGCGTTAAGATTGAAGTAGAAAACAGCCCTTATCATAATCAGATAGAGCTTCTTGGCTTTGTGGATAAACAAAGGGTCAGACAACTTCTAATCTCGAACGATATTTTTATCCTTTCAATTAATGGTGGCACTAATGCTTCTGGTAGAATTCCTTTGAAATTATATGAATACCTATCCACTAGAAAAGCGATCATATGTTTTGGTCCATCACATGCTCACGATGTAAAAAAATTGATCAATGACTATCCTAAAGGTTTGTTTATCGATATAAATGATCCTAACAAATTAGATATCAATACGTGGTACTCTCAGATAAAGTCAATAGATATCTATCAGAATTATATCGAAAAGTTCAGTTTTCAGCACAGCGCTTCTCAGTACGGTACACTGATAAAAAATCAATGTCTTAAGTAAGAACAAATAATTCCTGTTGCCATTGCCGCATTAAGAGACTCCGCTTGATTAGTCGTTGCAGAGTTGATTTTTAGAAGTACATCTGATTTTTTCTGTATCTCATCAGAGACTCCTTTACTCTCATTACCTATCACAATAATCCCTGACGACATATTAGATAAGGACTCTAAACCCACTGTTCCATTTAATGATGACGATATTTTCGTAATATCTTTAAACTCTGCACATACCTCTTCAAATGTTGCTAAAGCCCTCTGGACCCTCCATATACTGCCCATCGACGACTGTATCACTTTCGGATTAAACACATCAACACAGCCCTTAGCCAAGATCACCGCTCCTATCCCAAACCATTCTGCTACTCTGAGGATCGTACCCATATTACCCGGATCTTGAATCCTATCCAGATACAAATACCAAGCTTGAGATGATAAATCTTTAAGTTTTGTTAAACTCATCCTCTTTGCTACCAATAGAACACCTTGTGGCGTTCTATGGGAAGAAATTTTCTTGAAATCTTTTTCATCACATCTGAAGCACTTTATTTTTATATTTTCGACAATATGAAAATTTCTAATATACCAGTCATCCCTACAAACTAAAAATTCGATATCTAAGGGTTTTTGCTGAATAAACTCCAGTGAAATTTTATCACCTTCGATAACGAATTTGTCATACTTTTGTCTAGCCTTGGCTGATTGTAAACTTTGGCAATATTTTATTTTCTCCTTTGAGAGAGGTATTAATGCAGAGATCATATCCATAAAATTAAAAGTAATATCAATAGAGGGATCAATATAAAACCGCTTTTCTACCTAATGGGCTTAATCATAATGGTGAGTTCTTGCAATACAAGCAAATACTTGCGTGAAGATCAATCTATCGTGGTGAAGAATAGAATCTTATACGAAGGCGAAGAAGATATTGATGACAAGCTTACATTGACGACCGACCTTAATACTTTTATACAGCAAGAGCCGAACAATAATTTTTTACTTATATATCCGAGAGAATATTTTTACTTAAAACACTCATCTCCTGGAGATACTAGCTGGTTTAAAAATTGGCTTAGAAACGATATCGGAGAGCCCCCTACTCTCTATGAAGAACAGTTGAGCAAATCTACTGCAACTGCAATGCAACAGTTTCTTAGGAATAAGAAAGGGTTTTATAAAGCTACTGTCAGACAAGAATCTCAAACTTACAATAAAGAAACATTAGTTGATTATATCGTCAATACCAATGCCCAATATAGAATAGGGACTATAGAATATCAAGGAGAAGATTCCCTTCTTCTAGCCAAAGTTAAAGCACTAAAAACAACTAGTCTACTCAAGAAAGGTGATCCTATTGATGCGTTTCAATTTGATAAAGAAAAAAGTCGAATCGTAAAGGCACTTCAAAATGATGGCTACTCAAAGTTTGTTGATAACTACATTAATATCAAAGGCGATAGCTCTAATATTACTAAAACGATAGATATCTATTTTGAAATTAAAAACCCTGTAGATGATACTAGACACCGACAATATCGGATAGGTCAAATAAATGTATTTACCGATTACTTCAAAGGTCAAGATTCGCTCAAGACAAGCACTATAAGCTTAGGTGGAAATCAGCTGATTAGATACAATGATGAATTTATATTAAAGCCCAAAGTACTCAATGAGTTTAACGCCTTGCATACTGGAGACCTTTATAATAAGCCTAATCAGATAAGCACCTTCAAGAAGCTGTCAGAACTTGATATTTATCGATTTGTAAGTGTAAATCCATACTATACCAATGATCAGGATACTATTATTAATTATAATATTTACCTGACCCCATATGAAAATCAATGGGTCTCTGACTTTGGTGTTAATGTATTTTATTCTACCATCAATGATAATGGAAGACAACTTCTAGGTCTGGGAGGATCGGCAAGCTTAACAAATAGAAATTTATTTAAAAGCGGGAATACCTTTAGCATCAATACTGAACTGACTGAAGAATTTCAAATTTTTAAAAGAGCTGGAGAGACCAATACTCAATCCGCCATTACGTTTAATCTCCAATCAAGTCTTAAAATTCCTAGACAATATGACCTTTTTGGGTTTGCCAAAACGATGCGATTCTTACGAATCTTCAATGATGATAGATATCAGAAATTCGAAGAAAATACACAAACCAATATCAGTGTAGGATATAACGTTCAAAATATCATAGACTTCTATGATATACGGTCTACCAATATATCTTTCGGGTACGACTATAATCCAAATCAAAGGACAAGAGTGGTTATGAGACAACTCGGACTAGAGTTGAATTCATATAGTTTATTTCAAAACTTTTTAATCGCGGTACAACAAAATGAATTCATAATACAAAGCTTCACGGATAATCTCCTAACAGGTTTTCTCTTCAGAGATGTAGGATATTTTTATCAATCGAAAAATAAAACAAGTGGAAATTACTGGGCCTTCATCGGTAACTTTGAACTATCGGGAGGAGAAGTCTTTTTAGCCAATAAAATCTATAACACCGTCTCGGATAAAAATGAAACTTGGAAACTTAGTAATCGATATGAATATGCTCAATATGCTAGATCAGAACTTGACTTTAGATTATATAGAAAACCTACAAAAGGATCAGAGCTAGCCTTCAGATTAAACGCAGGAGCAGCATTTCCGATAGCCAACGGACAGCAAATACCATATATCAAACAATTCTTCTCTGGAGGACCTAATAGTATTCGAGCTTGGCAAATCAGAGAGCTAGGACCCGGAAGTTACCGCGATAATACTCAACCAGATATTTTCTTTCAGCAAGGTGATCTAAAGTTAGAGTTCAATCTAGAATATCGATTTGATATGTTTTGGTGGTTTGAGGGAGCATTTTTCGTAGACGGAGGTAATGTATGGGTTTCAGAACTTGATCCTGATAGACCTGGTGCCAATTTCAGCTCAAAATTCTATGATGATATTGCCATGGGAATAGGATACGGACTACGTTTAGATTTCGTTTATTTCCATATCCGATTTGATTTTGGATATAAAATAAGGTCTCCCTACGTGAGACCGGGATTAGATACTAAATGGTTAGGGCCTAGTACTTTCAAGGGGTTAGGAAATGTAAATGTTGCTATAGATTACCCTTTCTAATTTATTTGGTAATGACAAAGCTCTCTACATTCACATTAGAAATTTCTGGATTGATTATAAAGTATAGACCTGACGGATACTCTGAAACGTCTAAAGTAGTATTGTATTTTTCAATTTTATCAAACTTGTGACCTAGTATATTCATGACTGCTAAGTCATGGTCTTGAGGATTAAGCTGAATAACTTCTGTTGCATAATTATTGATGAGGATCGATTTTATTACTTCTTCACTCTGTACCTGAGTACAAAAATTAATGTCAAAATCTACTTCAGACCAAATGTCCCAGATACTTTCGGGCACATCACCACCAGGGATTCTCCAGATAGATGTTTCTGCACCTGATGCTAGAATAAAATCATTGATCTCATCAAAGGTAATTATACCCTTTTCCGTACTGAGGATATGATGTATAGGTTTAGTAGCACCAAGATCCAAATACTCTTCATTACCGACTGATATCCAATATTCCAAGTTATCTATAAAACTTGAACCCCAATTTTCAACATAGGTTTGAGGCATATAAGCATCCACATAGTCATCCATACTCGATATACTAAAATCATGATCAAGCGGATTTCCCCACGTTGTGACATATAGAGGCATTTCTTCCATAATGTCCTCTTCGATGACTTGATTACGTGCATCATAAAAAGCGCTCATCAAACTTGAGAGCTGATCAGTAAGACCATCAAATTCTACCTCCACATCCACCACAAAACCCTCAAAACCTGATCGAGCTGCTCTAGACAATACTTCTGCTTGCTTATGCTCATTATTGGGGTAATTATAACTCCACGCCCATACCTCCAATCCATATTTCTTATAGGTATCTACAATAGTATCATTTACCAATTCTGGCCAAAACGTACTATCAATCGTCCCATCACCGACTTTGATATAAATCCTGTTTGCACCAATTTGCGAAACCTTAGCGGCTAAGTCTTCATGCGTATCATAACTCGTGTTCTCAATGTACCACAGCCATACTCCCAACGAACTGCAGTTTTCCTGTCCGTTTACTTTGATAATACTAAGGATTACAACCAAGAGTATTGTAATTTCAAGTCTCATAGTACAATCTTATGGAATATTCTGAAATAATTGCATTACTAGAAGCACAAAAAGACGAACGAGGTATCGTTCACTTTGAAAAATTAGGAATTACAGGTAAAAGCTCTTTTGGCCTCGGTATAGGTAAACTCAGAAAAGTTGCCAAACAGGTTGGACAAGATTTAGAAATAGCTAAACAATTGCAATCATCTGACATCTATGACGCCAATATGCTTATGCCTCTGATATTGAATCCTAAAACTTTAAGCCTCGATGATATTGAGGCTTTGATGGATTATCCTGATAATTGGCAATATGGAAATCTATTATCTGAAGTATTTGCAAAAACTAAAATCGCTAAAGAGCTTATAGACACCTGGCATAGCCATGAGGATTGGAAGTATCGTAGATGCGCCTTTGGTATATTGTATCAATTTGCAAAAAGTGATAAAAAACAGGGTGATGAATATTACAAGGACTATTTACATTCGATCGAAACAACAATACATAAAGAAGTAAACCTGGTTAAGGATACCATGAATAATTGCTTATTGACCATAGGTAAAAGAAATAAAAATTTGTATCAGAAAAGTCTAGAAGTCGCAAAATCAATCGGTAAGATAGAGGTTGACTACGGAGACAATAGCTGTGAGGCCATGGATTGTGTAAAGCACCTAAGTAATCCTAGATTGGTAGAAAAATTTTCTTGACAAAATAAGTTTGTCTGTATTCTTTTATGACTTTTATAACACAACTTAGACTCACAATGGAGTTAGCATACTGTAAAGTAAAAAATATGAAATCATTATTCGTTGGCCTATTGTCAATAGCGTTTATCTATACGCAAGCTCAGGATGTAATTATTGAAAAAATACAAGGTATTCCAAATACAGCTAGAATTTCAGAGATAAAGACAACTAGCGATAATACGATCTGGATGGTCTCAGATCAAGGACTGTACAACATTGCTTCAAACGATACGATCGCTAATTTAGTCGATCAAAGGGCATGTCAAGCAATCTATGAAACGACAAGAGACGGTATTTGGGTAGTTTTTCAAAATAAGTCCTTGGAAGCTATCGATAATCAAGTTAGCATTCAGCTCAATGGTAGTGAACAAAATGTCACAAGCTTATGTATAAAAGGAGCAATTGCTTGGGTAGGTAGTGATACAGGAATTTCTACATATCACATACGAAATCAAAAATCACTTAAGAATTATAATAGCAGAAACAGTAGGCTTGAAAACAATCAAATTAATTTTATTCACCAAGATATTAGAGATAAAATATGGATAGGTACTGATAATGGTCTTGCTGTCTTCGAAGATCGAGATTGGAAAAATTTATACGATAAAAAATTAAAATTCTTCACTATTGATGAAAACAACGAAGGCAAATGGGTCATCTCCGATCAAGAAATGTATCTCATTCATATAGAAAACGAAAAAGATCGCTGGCAAGAATTAGGTCTCGAAAAAGACCTCTACCAAGGCATTATAAATGATCTATCCATTGATACACAAGGTAAATTATATATTGCTTCAGATGTACTCGTTCGTTTAGATCCATACAGCGGAAAAGTCGATACGTACTCAGACGATGTAGCACTATTAAGTAAGAAGTGTCTATCGATAGAACTGGATTATAATAACCAATTGTGGATCGGCACCGATGGAAATGGATTCTACAGATTGCGTTTTGCTGATAATGAAGCTCAACGACTGACAGCATCTTGTATCATCGAGGAAACACCCAAATGTATTGATACCAAAGATGGAATAATAAAAGTATCTGCTACAGGAGGTACTAAACCCTACAAGTATACTTGGAATACCTCAGGTCTACGCGGCAACAATCCTAAAAGACTAGCGCCTGGTAAATATACCGTAACCGTAACAGATGCGAATGGAATCAGTACTATTGCCAATACTACATTGGAAGCCCCTAATCCTTTGGTCATAGATATAGAGGAAATAAAACGTATGAGTGGACCTAGAAAAAAAGATGGTAAAATCAGCCTTAAAGTAACAGGAGGTCAAGCACCATATACCTATAAGTGGTCCACAGGTGAAGTAACAAATGAAGCCAATAATCTTCCCGCCGGAAATCATAGCCTCACCGTAACAGACGTCAATGGGTGTAAGGAAGAAGCAATGGCTTTTATTCCAAAAGAAAAATTTATTCCTGAGCTTGAAAGCACTACAATAGAAGTAGGCCAAACGCTAAGAATAAACGAACTGTATTTTGAGGCGGATAGTAGCGTAGTTACTGAAAACTCCTTTGAAGTATTAGATGAGATTTTTCAATTTTTACAATCAAATAATGGAGTAGTCATAGAAATAGGTGGACATACCAATAACGTACCACCTGCTGAGTATTGTGACCAACTCTCTACCAGTCGTGCAAAAAATATTGCATATTACTTTTATGATAAAGGAATATCAACAGATAGGATTAGTTATAAGGGCTATGGAAAACGCAATCCAATTGCTTCCAATAATTCAGTAGCTGGTAGACGTAAAAATCAACGTGTTGAACTCAAGATTCTGGCCATTAATGAATAATGTTTCTAGACTATTAAATATAACGCTTATCGAGAACAAAATTTTCAGGAACAATACCTAATCCCCTCTGATAAAATTCCATCATTATACGCATACATTCTTCTAGCGTTTCATTGGTTCTAAAAACAGGCCCTAGTTCTACGGTTTTATTTTTTGCATGTGATACTAATGTCACTATTGGGACCTCTGCGAGTTTGGCAATATGATAAAATCCAGTTTTCCATTTATCCCTAGGGGCTCTAGATCCTTCAGGTGTAATGACGAATGCCATTTTATCAAACTTTTTAAGAATATTAGCAAGGTCTTTCACCTGATCCAATCTTCCTTTCTCTCCTCCTCTTTTACGGTCAATACCTACACCACCTAGAAGCTTTATAAACCACCCTATAGGTGATTTTACCCAAGAATTTTTGATAGCAATTTTGATAGGAACCCCCCATCCTACCATACAAAGAGTACCAAAGTACCAATCCCAATTAGATGTATGTGGAGCGAATACAAATACGCATTTGAAAATTTCAGGAGGCAAAGGTTTTCCAATGTGCTTCCATCCATGTAATCTAAACAACCACTTCGCCAGATACTTAAATATGATCATGAGACGAAGTTAACTCCTCGCCATGAATTTACTCTTCAACAATGAAGCTTTTTTATCGGTAGGAAAAATTAGTGCTTTTCTCTTATCCAAATCAAATAAAACTAAGCTTACTTCCATTGTAGCGATCAACTCCCTTGTCTTAGTATTGAACATTTTATGCTTTATCGTAAAAGACTTGGTTCCTATATCAAGTAAAAAGCTATCTATATGTACTAGATCATCTTCAAATACTTCTTTGACATACTTAATATTCTGTTGTAGTGCAACCAAACCTATTCCATTGTTTTTATTCAACTCAGTAAGTCCAATATCGAAAGAAAAATTTCTACCTGCCAATTCAAACTTTTGAACATAGCTAGCTACATTCATATGTCTGTTAGAATCACAATCAGCACCCAAGACAGCTCCTTTGTAGGTCAATGTTCTTTTCATGATATCGGACTCTTTTTAATATTTGATTTCTTTACTTAGAGTAAAACTAGTAAATATTTTATAATTGCAATAACCCCCAAATTCAAAGCAAAATTATACGTTATCAAAAGATAAGCTTCGATTATTCCATAAATTATATAAAGCTAGAAATAAATATTTTCTTTACTCTGAGTTAAATTTTTGTCGATTATAGATCTTTAATTGAAGAATATTGTTGACATTCGTATTAGAAAAGAAGTATTAAATAAATGAATACACATAGAATACAGAAAGTAGCAGTATTAGGATCGGGTGTAATGGGGACAGGCATAGCTTGCCACCTCGCCAATGTAGGTCTTGATGTTTTGCTTCTAGATATCGTCCCATTTGACTTAAGCGATGCAGACAAAAAGAATCCTGCTAAGCGAAATAGTATAGTAAATGGTAGTATGAAAAAGGCTCTAAAATCAAAGCCTGCAGCGCTATATACCAAAGGATTTGCGTCTAGAATCACTACTGGTAATTTTGACGATCACTTCGATAAAGTCGCTGATGCTGACTGGATCATTGAGGTAATAGTAGAACGAGTAGATATTAAACAACAAATGTTTGAGCGAATTGAAAATATTCGTAAGGCTGGGTCATTGGTCACCTCTAATACCTCAAGTATTCCGATCGGGCTTCTCTGCGAAGGAAGATCAGATGATTTCAAATCTCACTTTTGCGGCACTCACTTTTTCAATCCCGCAAGGTATATGCCATTGCTAGAAATAATCCCACATGCCGGAACTGCTCAAAGTGTCACTGATTTTTTCATGCACTGGGCTGATACCGTATTAGGAAAGACCACGGTATTATGTAAGGATACGCCAGCATTCATTGGTAATCGTATAGGTGTAATGTCTGGTATTAAAATGGTACAACTTACGGTTAAGCATGACATGAGACTTGAAGAAGTGGATGCCATAACTGGACCTCTGATTGGCAGACCTAATACAGCAACTTACCGATTACAAGATCTCGTAGGTATTGATACTAGTGATAAGGTTACAAAATTTGTGAAGTCAGCTGTTAAAGATGATGAGTTTTTAGATCAATTAGGTGATGGTGCAGAACCACCATTTATGAAGTTTGTGGTGGAGAACAAATTCTTTGGTAACAAATCTGGTAAAGGGTTCTATGAAAAAACTTCTGAACGAGACGAGAAAGGAAAGCGCATCGTTAATGTTTTAAATACTAAAACACTAGAATACGAACCATCAATCAGACCCAAGTTAGCGGTAATAAAAGAAGCAAAAGCAATAGAGCTATTTGACAAGAGAATGGCTACACTTCTAGAAGGCGATGATCGAGAAAATGAGTTTTTAAGAGAATACTTTTCTGCATTATTATCATATTCTGGTTGCAGAGTACCAGAGATATCTGATGAATTCTACAGTGTAGATGATGCGATGAGGACTGGATATATGTGGGACTATGGTCCGTTTCAATATTGGGATATCATAGGTATTGAAAAAGGTCTAGAGTTGATCAAAAAATATGGCAACAGAGTACCAAGCTGGGTAACTGATCTAGTAAACAATGGAATCCAAAGTTTCTACAGAAGTCATAAGGGTAGACCACAATACTACAGCCTACAAAGTAAAAAATATGAAAATATTCCTGGAACAGAAAACTTTGTTATACTTGACAATATCAGAGATAAAACTCCGATAATCAAGAATAGTGAATGTACCGTTCATGATATCGGAGATGGTGTCATGTGTCTAGAATTCCGATCTAAAAGCAATGCAATAGGTGAAGGAATAGGAAAAGGTCTGCACGAAGCTATCCAAAAAGCAGAAGAAGAAGGTTGGAATGGTGTGGTCATTGGGAATAATGCCAAAAACTTCACAGTAGGTGCGAACCTCATGAATATAGGTATGGTTGCCATGCAAAAAGACTTCAAAAAGCTGGACGAAATGGTTCATCAATTTCAGCAGTTGACTATGCTTCTACGTACCTCCAAAGTACCTACTTGTGTCGCGACTCAAGGTTATGTATTTGGAGGAGGTTGCGAAATGTCTATGCATGCCAATGCAGGTATATATGCTGCTGAATCATATATAGGACTTGTAGAGGTTGGTGTAGGATTATTACCAGGTGGTGGTGGTACAAAGGAAATGGCATTAAGAGCTGGAGATACTTATTATCAGGGTGATACACAGATCCCAATGCTCATAGAACACTTCAAACCAGTTGCAACAGCAACGGTAGCCACATCAGCATATGAGGCTTTTGATCATTTTCTACTAGATCCATCTAAAGATGAAGTTTGTGTCAAGACTCAGAATAATATAGGCTTAGCGAAAGCCAAAGTACTCGAGCTAGCAAAAGACTTCGTAGCGCCAGTGCCAAGAGAAGATGTAAGAGTCTTAGGACGTACCGGACTATCAGCACTCTACTCCGCCATCAATGAATTTAAACTTGGAGGATATATGAGTGATTACGATGTAGAAGTAGCTAGAAAAGTAGCTTACGTAATCGCAGGCGGAGATCTCACTAGTCAGCAGATGGTCAGTGAGCAGTATCTACTTGATATAGAAAGAGAAGGATTTTTAAGTCTATTGGGAAACCAAAAAACACTTGATCGTATACAATATATGTTGATGAATAATAAGCCTTTGCGTAACTAGTGATTCGAGTTCGCGATTTTGCGATTCCTCGACTTCGCGACATTCCGAGCTAACAAAACTTAACAGACATCAATACATGAAACATGAATATCGAGAATTAAAGATTTGGCAAAAAGCTAGATCATTAAATCTCGACATCTACAATATGACAATCACTTTTCCTAAAGAGGAAAAATATGAACTGGCAAGTCAAATGAAAAGATGTTCAGTTTCTATAGTTTCAAATATCGCTGAAGGTTCAGCTTTCGATTCAGCATCTAATTTTAAAAGATACTTATCTATTGCTTTGGGATCATTAGTTGAACTAGAGACTCAACTTTTTCTAGCCTCTGATATAGGCTATATAAGTTTAGAAACATTAGAGGTTGAATTAGACAAAACCGATCATTTCAAAAGAATGATTATTTCATTTGCAAAATCTTTAAATTGAATAATACTTTGATAGCAAAGACATCGAGTCTAAGAATATCATAACATTATAAACCGCGGAATCACGATATCGCGAATTCGCAAAATCGAATAAATATGAACGCATACATTATATCAGGATACCGAAGCGCCGTAGCAAAGTCTAAGCGAGGCGGATTCAAAAATTATAGATCCGATGATCTAGCAGTCGACATCATCAAACATATGATGGCGCAAGTACCAAATGTAGATCCTAAACTCATCGATGATGTCATCGTAGGCTGTGCAAACCCGGAGGGTGAGCAAGGTCTTCAAATAGGTAGAATGATCTCTGCAAGAGCATTAGGAAAAGAGGTACCTGGTGTAGTCATCAATCGATACTGTGCATCAGGTCTAGAAGCTATATCTATGGCTGTGGGTAAAATCGCAGCAGGATTCGGTCACATGTATATAGCCGGTGGTGCGGAGAGTATGAGTCTACTTCCAATGACAGGATACAAGCTTGCTCCTAGCTACCAGGCGAATATGGAAAACCTAAACTACCATGTAAGTATGGGTGCCACGGCAGAAGCGGTAGCCGCTAAGTGGGAAATCACTAGAGAACAGGCCGATGAATTTTCTGTCAACTCTCATAATAAAGCGATCGCGGCAATCGATGGCGGACTTTTTAAAGATGAGATCGTACCGATTACCATCGAAGAAGTTTTTGTAAAAGATGGTAAACGTGCCACTGCTACTCATACTGTTGACACTGATGAAGGTATCAGAAGAGGCACGAGTATGGAAGGACTTGCAAGATTACGTCCAGCATTCAAGGCGAAGGGTGTAGTCACAGCAGGTAACAGCTCTCAGACTTCGGACGGAGCAGCATTTACATTAGTAGTCAGCGAAGAGATGGTCAAGAAACTAAACCTAGAGCCTGTAGCTCGTCTAGTGTCATGTGCTGTTGCGGGTGTTGATCCATTATATATGGGTATCGGTCCTTGTAATGCAATTCCAAAGGCACTCAGTCAGGCTGGACTTAAGCTAAATGATATTGAACAAATAGAACTTAATGAGGCATTTGCAACTCAAGCACTTGCTGTTATCAAAGAAGCGGGATTAAATCCTGACATCGTAAATCCTAATGGTGGTGCCATAGCACTAGGTCACCCACTTGGTTGTACAGGTGCTAAGCTAAGTATTCAGCTACTCAATGAGATGCGTCGTAGAAATCAAAAATACGGAATGGTCACAGCTTGTGTAGGTGGTGGTCAAGGTATCGCCGGTATCTTCGAGCGACTTAACTAAAAGGAAGTCACTTAATGACATAAAATCAAACGGCTGTCTTCTAAGGCAGCTGCACGTAATGGTGCTGGATAATCCTTATCGAGCACCATTTTTAGTAATGCCTCTTTGTTAGGGTATTCGATGATTAGCACTTTATCCCATTCCATTTCCTGTGGTCCAATTAGTGACATGGCTGCCGAACCATAAAAAAGAATTTTAGCACCAGACTTATCAAAAAAAGGATTTGCAGCGGCCATATATTCCTTATAATCTTCAGAGCCTCGGTCTTCTTTAAATTTTAAGAGATTCAACATCTGTATTTTACCAGAAATATCTGATGCCATTAAATTTTCGAAGGCCCTTCTTTCACCATTGATATATTGCTTCATCGATCTTTTTATTTAAACGAGTGTATAAAACTCTTTATCCAAATGCTCCACATTATTCATAAAATCGAGACTCATTTTACCATTGGAATAATAAAAATCATGTCTCGAAGTATTTTTGATCAGATAGTTAAGCTCTGCCGCTTTTTCATAATTGATAATCTCAAGTACTTCGCAAATGATAGCGCTTATGGTACCTCCTGAAGTAAATACAGCAATGTGCTCTCCCCTATTTGTCTGTTCTGTAATAGTTGCTAATGCAGATCTCACTTGAACCATAAATTCATCCCAAGTCTGTATATCAGGTACTTTGATAATTCCATTCATCCAGCGTCCCATGAAATACTGGAAGCTTTTGAGATTATTCTTTCTACGAGTACTAGGATCTCGATCTATTTCCTCAAACCATGCTTTAATCACCGGAACCTCTTTACGTAGCTGAGGAAGTGATTGCTTTAAGGCTTGTGGTCCGAGATGCTCTGCTAATCCATCAAGTATAATAGGCATAGGAAAATCAATATTAGCTTGCCCCAGTTCTTGCCCGACGATCTGGCAAGTATGCTTTTGTCTTACCAAAGGTCCGCTATATACTTTATCAAATTGCATGTTTTCGCGAGCCAAATATTTACCTAAAAAATGGCTTTGCTCTATCCCTTTTGGCGAAAGCTGATCATAATTATCGGACAAATAGGATGCCTGTGCATGACGAAAAAAACTGATTTTACTCATATACACGGAAGGTATTCATAAATTAGGAGAGCGGAAAATCAAACGATATTTATGATTGGGAATCTACCTTCAAAAAAGAAAAAATTCTACGGTATTAACCAAAATTTTCAGAAATACCTAGAGAGGTATGGACGTAGCTGCCCATTACCCCTGCAGTACGACGATATGTTTCGATTTTTCAGTTCGGTACCGCTTAAGAATCAGTCAGGAGAAGAAACACTTTGGGAAACAGTATACTATGAAGAGTCAGAAGCTAAAGAGATCAACGAAGCTTGCTGCCAGATCTATGCCTTACTGAATACCGAGGGTGATCTTACCGCAATAGATCACCTCGAAGTAGATCGGATTGACTACTGTATGTTTGGCAATACACATCCCTATCGAGTCAGAATCATCAATAAGATCAATGATAATTATGATCACTTTTATATCAAAAAAATCGATGCTTCAAGAGTATACGGACTCGAACTAGAACATATTTTATCACCTAATAGGATTTCATTTATCGTTGATGAAAAGACGATTATCGAAGAGCACATAGCAGGTATACCTGGAGATACTTTTATGATTGAAGACCTGAATGTATCTGATTTTGAAAAGATAAGAATAGCAAAAGAGTTTGTGAAATTCAATGAGAGATGTTTTGCAAGATTGCTAGGTGATATGAGGGCCTATAATTATGTCATGGATATCACTCCAGATATAGAAGGCAGTCAATACAGACTCAGAGCTATAGACTTTGATCAACAATCCTATGAGGGTCGGATGAATTTTTATCGACCGCAATACTTCAAGGACAATAATGAAATTATAAAACTAGGATTCGACCATCTCACGTACGAGTCAGTAAGGCAATACCAACTAGAGGAGCGATCCAATATTGCTAGAAGAGCGAGATCTGAAAAAGCTAGGTTAAATAATCTAATAGCATGTATGAAAGCTGATCGGATCTCTTCGAAGGATAAAATCCGTCAGTTGGCCCAAGAACTGGCCGATCACCACAAGTCCAACAAATTTGAGAAATGTACTTCTATGGGAGATCTTGTACTCACCAATATCAAACTATTACTCGATAAGGAGTTTAAGCAAAGTATAGACATTTTTGAAATATGATAGATTACCGCAATTTATCGGTCATTCCCTTTAGTCAGATATTGACTTGTTTTAATCTTGCATTTTCGAATTATGCGATCCCATTTCAGTTGAGTGAAGCTCAGTTAAGCTATATGCATAAGCGTAGAGGCATAGATTACGAGTTGTCATTTGGGGCTTTTGATGATGAACAACTTATCGGATTTATTTTCAACTGTACTGGCACGTGGAATGGTCAATCTACCGCTTATGATACAGGTACGGGCATCATACCCGAGTATCAAGGCAAAGGACTTGGTAAGGGACTACTAGAATACACGATCAGCAAAATACGTGAAGCAGGTATTAATCAATATATACTAGAGGTGCTCTGCTCTAACAAACCAGCCTACGAACTTTATCGAAAATATGGTTTTCAAGTTATCAGAATATTGAATTGTTACAACTATACAAAAAATGAAATCTTAGACAGAAATATACCCGAGCTGTCCACTAAGTATAAGGTTAAGTATCCTAAGACAATAAACGATCGTTTATTGTCTTATTCATGGGATTATGAAAGCTCATGGCAAAACAGCTATGAGTCTATCAACAGAGTAAAAGATGATATCGATCTCGTAGAAATATATGATGTTGACACGGCGATTGCATTTGGCTATATCGAAAAACATACTGGCGATATACCGCACATCGGTGTACATCCGCAGTATCGAAGACAAGGTATCGGAAGTAATATCTTGCGTACATTAGCACTTATGAGTGACTCTTATATGCTAAAATATATAAACGTACCAGAGCACCATGATGAATTAATACATCTATTCAAATCATTTAATATTTCATTAAGCCTCAAACAATACGAGATGCAATTATCATTGTAATTTTTCTTATGCAGAATACTTTCAAAATCTGATTTCAGATAACTAAATACCCACTCAGAATTACTCAAAAATCTATTATATCCTGATCATTTCAGTATAATTTCCTACTTTCAGATCATAAAAAGTGAATTATATGAAACAATTGACATACTTGATATCAACTATACTTTTAAGCATACTACTACTCTCGTCATGTGCTGAACAAAATGCAAAAAATGCTGAAATGCAAGACGAAAAAGGTGCTTACCCTGAACTACCATCTTGGGCACATAATGCAACCATCTATGAAGTGAATACGAGACAATACACCCAGGCAGGTACTTTTAAAAGTTTAGAATCACATATCCCTAGATTAAAAAATATGGGAATAGATATTTTATGGTTTATGCCCATACATCCGATCAGTGAGAAAAATCGAAAAGCAAAGGGAGACCTTTTAGTAAGTGATATAGAAGATCCAGAAGAGCGTAAACTGTATTACGGAAGTCCCTATGCCGTAGCAGATTATAAAAAAGTCAATCCTGACTATGGTACAATGGAAGATTTTAAATCATTGCTTAAGGTGATTCATGATCAAGGAATGCGACTGATCATCGACTGGGTACCTAATCATACAGGATGGGATCATCCATGGATCTCCGCACATCCAGAATGGTATACTCAAGATGAAGAAGGTAATATAATTGATCCAATAGATTACAACACAGGTAAATCTTGGGGATGGACAGATGTTGCTGACCTAAATTATGACAATCAAGATATGAGGGCTGAAATGCTTTCAGATATGAAGTTTTGGTTAGATGAAGTAGGTATTGACGGCTTCAGAGTAGATGTAGCTCATGGTATCGAGCAAAGCTTTTGGGATGAAATGAAAGATAAATTTGAAGGTGAAGACATTTTTATGCTTGCAGAGTCAGAAGTACCAAGCCATAGAAACTCTGGCGCATACCATGCTGACTACGGTTGGAGTTTTCATCATATGCTCAATGAAATCGCTAAAGGCCATAAAAATGTAGACAGCCTACGAGTTTGGTTAGCGAATAACAGAGAGACTTATCAACAGGGATTCCATATGAACTTCACATCTAATCACGATGAAAATACCTGGGCAGGTACAGAAATGGATAGAATGGGTGATGCACATAAGGCCATGGCAGTATTGACCGCTACTTTTGAAGGAATGCCTCTAGTTTATACTGGTCAGGAAGAACCACTAACTCGAAGACTACCCTTCTTTACTAAAGAGGCCGTTGGATTTAAGGACTATGCATATGAGAGTTTTTACAAGACATTATTTGACTTGAAACACAATAGTAAAGCATTGGGCAACGGTAAGTATGGTGCTAAAGCGGAGTTAATAGGCAATGATACAGATGTATTGGCATACAAAAGATCAAAAGATGGAGATGAAGTCTTGACCATTCTCAATCTCTCAGATACTCCTCAAAACTGGCAAGTACCTTCTGATATTCATGGTATGGAAAATATATTCGACAATAAGAATCTACATGCTCATACGGGTGATTTAATCTCATTGGGCCCTTGGGAATATATCGTAGCCTCCAATAAATAAGTAGAAGTCACATCGCTCTATGAAGAAGCAAAAGCTAAGTTTTCTCAATATATGGAACATGTCCTTTGGGTTTCTGGGGATTCAATTTGGATTCGCGTTGCAGGGAGGATTTATGTCACGAATATTTCAATCTTTGGGCGCTGCCAAAGATGAAATCCCCATGCTATGGATATTTGCACCTCTGGCAGGTCTCATAGTCCAACCGATTATTGGATATCTCAGTGATCGTACTTGGCATCCCACATTTGGAAGACGTAAACCATATTTTCTCATAGGAGCCATACTTGCTTCTGCTGCTCTTATTTTTATGCCTCATTCCCCCGTGTTGTGGGTTGCTGTTGGTTGCCTTCTGGTATTGGATGCCTCTATAAATATAAGTATGGAGCCATTCCGTGCTTTGGTTGCAGATCTATTACCCGAATCACAAAGATCTTATGGGTTTGTGGTACAAACACTTATCATAGGAATAGGTACATGGATAGCAAGTCAATTACCGTGGTTACTTAATAAAATAGGAGTTGCAAACGAAGCAGCACCAAACGTACTCCCTTTGAATGTAAAAATTGCATTCCTTATCGGTGGTATTGTATTTATAGCTAGCATCATCTATACAGTAATGACGACTAAAGAATATCCTCCTGAGGACATGGATACCTTTCTGAAAGAAAAAGAAGAAACTGCAGGCTTCATGAATGGCATCACAGAGATATTCCAAAATATCTTTTCAATGCCAAAAACAATGGTAAAATTAGGTCTAGTGCAGTTCTTTAGCTGGTTTGCTTTTTTCACTATGTGGAGCATGGCTACACCTGCGTTGACTGAACACGTATTCGGATCTCCAAAACCGGATGCAAGCTCAATGAAAGACGAGGCGTTCAAAATCGCTGATGCGGCCTACAATAGTGCAGCAGATTTAGTAGGAAGTGCAATGGGTACTTATGGTTTATCATCCATGATATTTGCTTTGATATTGACTTTTGTCGCAAGCAAGATTGTCATCAATAGAAAGTGGGTACATATGATAAGCCTGATAGCTGGCGGTATAGGCTTTATCATGATGCTATATACTCAAAATGCTTGGATGCTCAACATTTGTTTTGCGTTGATCGGAATCGCTTGGGGAAGTATTTTATCCATGCCATATGCTATGCTATCTAGTAGTATTGATCCAAAGAAGATGGGAATGTACATGGGGTTATTCAATATGTTTATTGTGATACCTCAGATTTTTGCAGCTATTGGTGGGATTAACTTCCTATATAAAAATATATTTGGTGAAGCCACAATTAATACCATGCTTCTCGCAGGTACATCTTTAATAGTCGCTGGACTAGCTAATTTTTTGATCACTAATGAAAAAGCAATAAAATATCAGGGTGACAACGCATAACTTTAAAATAATACCATACCAAAGCCAGTATCGCGAGCAGTTAATATCTCTATTTGATCTATATCGTATATTTTATCGTCAAAATTCTGATATTTCGGGAGCATCCACATTTGTAGATGAAAGACTCAATAATAAGGATTCTATTTTTTTTTGTGCATTATTGATGAACAGCTCATAGGATTTACCCAGTTGTATCCGACACTTTCATCTGTTAGTATGGAGCGATACTATATATTGAATGACCTATATGTAAAACTTGAACATAGAGGTCTTGGCGCTGCAAGTTTATTGCTTAAGCATTGTCAAGAATGGTCGAAAAAACACAATTACAAAGGACTATCATTAGAAACTGCAGCAGATAATCCTGCTCAGAAAGTGTACGAAAAATTAGGCTGGCGTCAAGACCCCGATACACTACATTATTTTTGGTCTGCATGATTCGATTCATAATTAGATAGTACCTCTTCTATAGTTTTATACATAGGTTGATACTCTCTCCATCTATTCATATCTACCCATACAGCCTGTTCGATATCTTCCTCTAATTGCGGAATCAAATCGAACTCATTGGTTTCCATTGCATACCAATGTGTTTTTTTGATGGCTCTCTTTCCATGATTAAAGGTTACATAGCTATGTTTAGTAGTAATAATTTTATCTCCAAGAATAATATGCTTGAGACCACATTCTTCTTTGACCTCTCTTACTGCGGCTTCTTTTTTGGTTTCACCCTTATCCATTTTGCCTTTAGGTAGATCCCATGATCCCCTTCTGTAGATGAGTAGAATCTGTCCTTGTGGGTTTTTCACAACTCCACCGCCAGCTTTTACAGTCTTAAAAAGTGATTTCAACTCATTTTTGAGATATCCCAAGTCATGATGAAAAATAACTACTGCATCATGAACTTGTCCTTTTTCCATCATATCGACATGATGAAGGATTGATTTTGTTTTCCCGTTGTACCTAGAGCTTAATATCTTTTGACCTATGTACAGCTTTTCGATATTCTGCAACTCATCGGTAGAACATAAGAATAGCGGCTTTTCATTAATGTATAATTTGTACATTTGCTGTCGGTTAAAATTCTTGCTTAAGACTATGAATTATAATATTGAACTTGCATCAAAATTGCTGCAAATAAAAGCAATAAAGCTAAGTCCTCAAAGCCCATTCACTTGGGCATCAGGTAGAAAGTCTCCTATATATTGTGATAATCGCATCAGTCTCAGTCACATAGAAGTAAGGGACCTTATCAAAGAAGCATTAGCTCAATTAAGTCAAGGTTTTGGACCATTTGATATGATAGCAGGCGTTGCAACTGCTGGCATTGCGCATGGGGCTTTACTAGCGGATTACATGCATAAACCCTTTGCTTACGTAAGGTCAAAGCCAAAAGGCCATGGTCGACAAAATCAAATAGAGGGAGAAATTCAACCCGGACAAAAAGTACTCATGGTAGAAGATCTAATTTCTACTGGTGGCAGTTGTATATCAGCTATAGATGCCTTGGCAGAAGCGGGACATGAGGTTGTGGGCACATTGGCCATATTCACATATGGTTTTGATGAAGCTTTGCAAAACTTTACCAAAGCAAGTATTCCTTTTAAAACAATTACAGACTATTCTACTCTTATAGAAGTTGCGCAAAAAGAACAATTGATTAGTGCAGCGGATTTAGAATTATTACAATCTTGGAATCGCGATCCAGTAGCATGGTCTGAGCAATACTCATCATTGAATTAGAATAACTATTTTTATTATGCCGATTATAAATAAAAGTGCTGAGAAATTTCTTTTTAAATACCTTAACAATGCTTCACCCACAGGTTTCGAGGCAGAAGGTCAAAAACTATGGATTGATTATATAAAACCATACGTTGATGAGACTCACCTTGACAACTACGGAACAGCTTATGCGATCATAAACCCGGGTAAAAAGTACAAAGTCGTGATCGAAGGACATGCCGATGAGATTTCTTGGTTTGTAAATTATATCTCAGATGACGGTTTCTTACAAGTTATCAGAAATGGTGGCTCTGATCATACCATTGCTCCAAGTAAAAAGGTCAATATCCATACTTCCAAAGGTATCGTTAAAGGAGTATTCGGTTGGCCAGCGATACATACCCGAAAAGGAAAAGACGCTAATCTTGCGCCTACCGTCAATAACATATTCATTGACGTTGGTGCCAAAGATAAGGATGAAGTACTTGCGATGGGTGTTCATGTAGGATGCGTCATCACATACGAAGATGAGTTATCTATCCTCAATGATAAATACTATGTAGGTAGAGCTTTAGATAATAGAATGGGCGGATTTTGCATAGCTGAGGTAGCTCGATTACTCAAGAAAAATAAAAAGAAACTACCCTATTCTTTGTATATAGTAAATGCAGTACAAGAAGAAATTGGGCTGAGAGGTGCAGAAATGATTGCTGATACGATCAAACCTAATGTAGCTATTATTACTGACGTTTGCCATGATACTGGGACTCCATTGGTGAATGCCAAAATACAAGGTGATACTAAATCTGGTCAAGGACCAAGTCTTACTTATGCACCGGCAGTTCACAATAAGTTGCTGCAGCAGGTGATAGATGTTGCTGAAAAAAATAAAATTCCTTTCCAGCGATCTGCTTCATCAAGAAGTACGGGTACAGATACTGATGCATTTGCATACAGCAATGGTGGTGTACCGTCTGTACTTATTTCTCTACCACTTCGATATATGCATACTACTGTGGAAATGGCACATAAAGATGATGTTGAAAATGTAATCAAACTTATGTATGAGTCACTTTTAACGATCAAGAACAATCAGAGCTTTAAATACTTTTAATGGTTTAATAAAGCTAAGTTCTAATTGAATATCGTTAAACATCTTATCAACTTTTATCTATATAGCAACCTGCATATTGGTTTATGTGCAGCCTGTATATGCGCATTTTCTTATTGGGCTACTACTACTCAACTTGATCTTGATTATGTATGCTTTTTATTTTCAAGTACTGTTGCCTTGTATGGCATTCATCGTCTGGTAGGTATACAAAAAGTAAAGGATAGTAGTGATTTACAGTATAGATTTGAAATTATAAAGCAATTTCGATTTCATATATTTCTTTATACTTCTGTTGCAACTTTGTTATCTATATTATACGCATCTCGCTTAAGCATCCATCAGCTATCTCTATTATCTATCCCCATTTTATTCGGTCTTCTGTATGTTGTACCCGTTTTGCCCAATCAAAAAAGAGTCAGAGATCTACCGTATGTGAAGATTTTTTTGATCGCCATTACCTGGAGTATTCTTACGATTAGCATTCCTTTATCATCCTTTCTTCCCATCGATGAGTTACTATTCCTATCTATAGAAAGGTTTTTATTCATATTTGCGATTACGCTTCCATTCGATCTACGGGATACAGATATTGATCGAGCGAATGAAATAAAAACTTTTGCAGGTATAATAGAATCCAATAATCTTATCAATATTGCCCTTGGAATACTCATCACTTGTGCATTAGGCCTACTACTATTAAAGCTCTATTATATTATTAGTGCTTTTTATTTTGTTCCATTGGTGATGAGCTATATTGTAGCAGCAATTATCATCTCTAGACTTTCAAAATCTAGTCATGACTATTTTTATACAGGTCTTTTAGATGGTATTATGATACTACCATTATTGATTTTGATCTTAAGCAAAATGCTATAACAGTGCCTTATAATGCTTTTGTCATTTTATAATGATCCAGTCCGACTTCTTTAAAAACTGAGCCCTCTACATCATAATTATGTTTGGTATAGAAATTTAAGGCCTTCTTTCGAGCATGTAATTCTATCCATTGGAATGATCTTTTTTTACCAAACTGCTCAGCATACGAGACAAGCCTAGACCCTACTCCCTTACCTTGCATCTGATGGATGATAGCGACTTGACGCATCTTAAGGACATCTTGACTTATAGGCTTAAGAATAAGCGAGCCCAGCATATGGTAAGAACTATCAAATATGGCTAAGTGATAAGAATCAAATTCTTGTGATAAATCTGTTGGCTGGAAAACCAACCCCAATGGCTTCCGCAAAATTTCATTGCGTATACTTACAGATTGGTCATAAAGTGGTGATCCAAATTCAATAGGGCTAACGAACATTACAACTCTTTCAAGGTCTGATTATAACCTCCAAATATCCCTAGACCATTTTCTACATTACTATATATCTCTAGAGGCGTCGATTGATTCGATCCGATATTACGATTGATGTTATAAAGCTCTATCGATTTACTATATTCATACAATTCGGGGCTTACCGTAAGAAGACGAAGCATTAGTCTTACGCTATCTTGATCAGAACTATCTGCCGAAGAGTTAAATATATCTTGTTCAAAAGAAAGTACACTACCTTGTATCACATCACCACCTTTGTCATTTTGATAGTAAATTTTAGATTGCAACTGATCACTATCAGAAATAAAATCAGTATCAGAAAATGTCGTATTTAACCAAGCATTTTCGATCCAAGCATCTTGAGCAAATGGGTTTGGATTGTTACCTTTTACCGTATTAGCATCGAAGATATCCCATATATAATATTCAGTATCATCGCTCTCATTGGTAGATTCTATATCAAAATCTACTTGTAGTGCCTCTCCTCTTGATTCAAAAATCATAGCGGTATCAACACTGGAAATAACTACTGGATTTGGAATCTTCCCATGAGCCGTAACGGTTTTAAATCCTGCAACTTCTACTTCAACAGAATATAAAACATTGACTTCTGGATATAAGGTACTAGCAATATAGTTACCGTCTCCTATGGAGGTCAGTATTCTGCTTTCTCCAGAAGAATCACTATATAATAAAACCTTGGCATAATCAATGAACTCTACATTGTCCGATGGGTCAGCTAAATTTCCGGTTTTACTTACATTAATTGTAAAAATAGAGTCAGGCGTAAACATCGAGTTTACAACTAATCTGGATTCAAAATCAGTTAATTCTACGTCTATATCTTTAGAACAGGCGCTGATTAACGCAAGTGATAAAATAACTACGGTATATTTTACGTGTAAGTTCACATTTAAAAATAAGGTTTTAACTGCATGAAGACAAAATTTAAAGAAAATATTAATCGTTAAGATCGACCCTATATTTCTGTGGTTTAAATTTCCAATTGACATTAATACTTGGTAATAATGGAAATAAACTTACTTGTCGTAATCTTATTTGTTCTCTCACAGGATCATTATACTGATAGACATAGAAAGGATTTAGTCTATTATATACATTATAGACACCAAGCTGTAAGCTTAAAGTACCCTTAGGTCTTAGCTTTGAATAGCTGACATATACATCAAGATGATGAAATGCCGGTAAGCGCTGACGATTACGTCCATCACTCACGAGAATGGTATCCCCTTCAGGCGTTAAAAACTGCTCTAGCGCTAGGGAATATGCAGCTCCACTACCATAGCTAAAATCTGCACGTACCGACCAATCATTATTTATATTATACCCTAATGACATAAAATGATCCACGGGTCTATCATACCGATATGGAAACTCTTCCCCGTTATTAAGATTTTCAAAAATACGCCTTGATGAGGATAAGGTCATATTCCAATTGAAATTCCATCTTTGCCAAGCATGATCTATGCTTAGTTCGAAACCTCTCGCAGTACCGCTCCCCAATTCGATACGTGACTGCCAGTCTGTTTTATTTTCAAAAAATATGATAGGATCGTTTTCATTTAAAATAGAATAAAAAATATCGTTTTCACCTGTATACTCAATCAAGCCTTCGTAATCTTTATAAAAGTATCCCAGAGTAATTTTATCCAATAAGGCCTCCTTCAGCTCGATATTGAAAGAGTAATGAGAAGCGGTTTGTGCAGGTATTTTATCAGTAGAAGGCACCCACAGATCTGCTGGAAAACCAGAACCTGGGTTGGTCAACATATGTACGTATTGTGCAGTTCCATTATAACTAGCTCTCAAGGTCACTTTTGTTGTAACATCGGATTTTAGACTAATTCTGGGTTCCCAGTTACGATAACTCACATTGTCCCCACTGAACCAAGATTTACGAAGTCCAATATTCCAATTTAATTTGGCAAAACTTCTACCCTTGTACTCTACAAAGATTGCTTGATCTTTTGTACTGATGGGATCTTGCTCTCCAAGTATTTGCCTTATTTCATCATCTCGAATCAATGAGGACTGTAATAATGCAGGTCGATAACCATGACTTTGATATTGGTATCCAATACTTACTTTATCAAATCCTTGAAAAAAATAGTCAAACATGAGGCTTATGTTCTGATCCTCAATCTCTGTTGATGATATAATTTCTAACTCACTTCTTTTTATTTGAGAGCTATTGATAAGATCGCTTGTATAAGATCCCCTCGAGGATATTGCATATGATGAACTACCTAAATCCAGCTGCGCTAAAATTTTATCAGATAGAATTCTTTCATACGAAACCCCTACTAAATTAGTATTCCAAGTAATATTATTACGATCAGTAAATAAAAATTGGTCATCTCCATTCTGTGAAGCGATAGCTGTATCGAATGAAATCCTGTCACCACCCGTATATCCAAAAATGCTAATTTGATCATTCGCAGTAAGATCTACATGTACATGAGTACTAAAATCATAATAACTAACCCCTAAATCATCGTAGTCTAGTGATAAGTTAGCCAATGGCTCTAAATATAGGCCGACAGTGGACTGTCTCGCATTGATATTATAACTCACTTTATCCTTTACCAAAGGTCCATCTATATGGGCATGGATAGCTGAAAGGCTTAAACCGGCATTTGCCTCATAATGAGTTTTATTACCATTTTTGCTTTGAATATTGAGTACGGATGATAATCTACCACCATAACTGGCTGGTATTCCATTTTTGTACAGCTCTATAGACTGAAGGTCATCCGCCTGAAGTATGGAAGAAACCCCAGCTACATGACTCATTTCATAGATCGGTATACCATTATAAAGTAATAAGTTTTGATCTGGCGAACCACCCCTAATGTACAGACCTGTCTGCCCTTCAGCCCCTGATTGTATACCTGATTGCTTACGAATCAATTGCATCGCATTGATTTCTCCTAGAAAACCCACGGTATTTTGAATCTGCTCAATATCCATAATACCTTGGTCTCCCTCGGCGATTATGATCTCCTTTGGACTTGAAGTTGTCACGACTACGGTCTCTAACTCATTCTTGGTTTTTAAAAAGATATCTAGGCGATCATTCTCGCCATTAGGTATAATTATCTTCGTCTCATAACCCACATAACTAAAGAAGATGGCCTTATCTTTTTCTAATGATAAACTGTAAAATCCACCTCGATCTGTGATGCCCAAGATTTTATCATTCTCGTCGTAAATAATAGCCCCTATGAGTTTTTCTTTTGACAGCTTATCTTGGACATAACCATAACGCCTGATCCTATTATTTTGAAAAATAGTTTCATCATCCTGCTCTCGGTATATTAATATTCTAGGATATGAAGCAGTAGTGTAGGATATTTCTTGGGTAACTGAAAGCCACTCCAGAAATGAAGTTAAATCAGTTTTTTTCCTTGTCGGCGAAAATGTTTCATAGACCATAACCACATCGGGACTATAACTGAATACCAGTTGATGTTCATTAGCAAAAAGCTTAAATACATCATCCACAGAAATCGTGGTGGCTTTCTTTATTGTAACGGACGGGTTAGAGGTTTGACCAATAAGAGGAGCCAAACTTATAGTGGTCAGAATAGTAAGACTCATTGCCCTGAGGCAATAGCCTTTATAAAACCAATAATATTTATTTTTTAACACGATACGCTATCAATAACGTATTTATTTTCTTCTTTATGAAATTTAAGACCTATCGTTAAGCTTAATTCCTGTAAAATATCTGCAAGAACTAGGTCGGAAAAGACAGAGCTCACTTTACATCCGAAATTTGACTCCTCTTCTGATAACAATATTTTATTGCCAAAATGCCTGTTGAGATCATTGACTACTTGATAAAGTGGAACACTATCATAAATCAATTTACCAGTTACCTGGCTTTTAAAATTAACAGAAGAGAGCGTATGTACTGTCATCGATTGACCATCAAAACTTGCCGTCATACCAGCAGTGAGCGGGAAACTACCATTAGCAATATTAAAATTTACCTTTCCTTCAGAAACTGAAACGGTAGTATAATCATCTGTAGATTGAACCGCGAATGCGGTACCAACCACTATGATTTCACCATAATCTGTCAATATTTCTATCTGAGTATTTTCTTGTTTTTCTATCTCAAAATAGGCACTTCCTTTAAGCTTAAAAACTTTTTCATTTGAATCAGCAAGTATAAGATCTGATCCATCTGCCACTTCTATACTCGATCCATCTGCTAGTAGATGTACAGTACGATTACTACCGACTACGGTTGTTTGTTGAGTTACCATATATTGGTAACCGAGAAACAAAATAAGAAATGAAGCTGCTATCCCTGAGATCCACTTAAGAGATAATAATGACTTGACCTTAGATCCTGTATGATGAACATTCTTATCATTACTTAATGTAGATTCAAGCTTTGCCAATGCACTATCCACATTAAAGTCTTGATAATCCTGAAGACCTTGAGAGTCTCTCCATAACTGCTGAATACCTTGCAGTTCCTTTAAGTTTTCCTGAGCATCAGTTTTCCATTGCTCCAAGGTTTTTAATTCATCTTGGCTTTGCTTACCAAGTAAAAATCGACCTATTATACGATCTATATTCATAAGGCAGTTGCCATTTTTAATCTTAATAATCTGAGTCCTCGACCGATCTGATTTTCTACGGTTTTAACAGAAATATCTAGCTCTGTTGCTATTTCCTTATATGTAAATCCATTAAGCTTACTTAATTTCAAAATCTTTTGACATTGAGGAGGGAGTTCAGCGATTTTTCTAAATAATTTTTCTTTGAGCATATACCTTTCGGAGAGTTCCTCGATGGCTAGGACATCAGTATATTCTCTCTCTAGTTTTAAGGCATAATCGCTCATTTTCTTTTTTGATCGTAATACTTCAAATGCCCTATTCTTTGCACATTGAAACAAAAAAGCCTTTGGATTATCAATAGTATCTACTTTCGATTTTTGCCAAAATGACGTAAATACATCCTGAATCGCATCCTCAGCTAATGCACTATCACGAAGAATAGAATTAGCAAAATTGCAAAGTGGATTATAATACTCTTTGAATATCACTTGAAATTGACTTTTATATTTATGGCTATCATGAGTCATATTATATTACTATTCAAAATTATACATTTTGTAGGAGTATAGCTTGTCGCTAATGAGAACTAAAGATGTATTCGTATGTTTGATTTTCAATTGAAGTATATTTATAATGAATAAAGGTATTATTACGATTATTGGTTTTGCATGCTTTATGACTGGTATGTTGGCCATCATATTATCACTTGTGGGTCTCCGTATAAGTCTTTTATCCGCAATAGAAGATTGGAGTGGTGGATTTGCGTTTATTATAAAACTTGTACTTGTTTTTGGAGGGATGATACTTTTTTATGTAGGACGATCATCCGATTTTGATCCGGAGATGTAGCCTGCCTCTTTTGAACTAGGTTAAGTAAGTTTAGCTAATTATTGCTGATTCCTTTAGTTATTTCTAAACAGATACATCATGCTCATCACATAAGCATGTGGTAGTGTAATCAAACTGATCATTACGAAAAATGATAGTAGCGGATTCCATGAAATCAATCCTACGTTGGATAGTAATACAGCTAGCACTATACCAAAAACAGCGATGGTAGTATAGGGAAGCAGTTTCTTTACAAAAGGAATAATAACCACATTATCTATTTCTTTCAAAAGATTATACTGATGTGATAGTACCTTGATAGAATGCCATACACAGAAATAAAAAGAAAATGCAAGTAAGGGAGGAAGGGTTAAAAAAACAATATGGATAACGATAACAACTAATATTTCGTTCAAAAATTCTACTAGCTTGATATGCCTATCTAAAACTAATACGAGGAGTTTAAAAAATAATAAGGCAAGAAATAAATGATATAAGCTTCTAGTAATACGAACCCAGTATATGGCTATATCGGTATTCAATTGATCTAAAATGGATACACAAAAATCCGTATGGTAATAAAAAAATGAAGCAAGCACCGTCATACCATAGCTAAGAAAAAAAATGCTTCTTATCCAAGATTTTTTTACTGATATATAATGTAGCTGCCCTTCACCAAAATGATATGCTGAGACTAGTACAAATATACCCAAAGCAATCATAGGACTGAAATACCAAACAATCCCATATAATATGCTACAGCTTACATAAAGTAAAATAAACCTACTCCAACTTGATTTTCCCGAATTAGATACCTTAAAAAATATAATATGATCTATAGCACCATGCGGTATACCTAGGATCAAAATGAAAAATGCACCGAAGTATATGGAATTATATATTTCAAAATCCCCGATAAAATTGTAAAGTAACAAACATATTAAGGTTATTACCAATAGTCTGAAGTCGATATGTTCTAATCTCTCTAGCATATTTCCATGTACAAAAAATTCCAGTAACACTCTATCAGCGTTACTGGAACTTTCTATATAATCAGATATAAAAGATTAAGAAGTACTTTTAGACTCTGACATTGCAATGCTATATACCACAAGTCCAAAACCTATCTTATTAATCGCATCCGCGATATTATAAAATAAATCAACATCAGATGGTTGGAAAACACTGCTCAACCATCCACCAGGCATACACATATATCCTATCGGATAAATGGCCCACCCTGCAAGAACGAACCATGCAAGTGCCTTAATACCTTTCTTGACAGCTGTACTGTCAGACGCATCAGCAAGTTGTGCAGCTTCACCAAACCATGCACTGTAAAGTATATATACATAACCTATCGTAGAGATGACTCCCCAGGTAACTGAATGCATAGTGTCTCCTCCAGGTGGATTGAATGCTTCGCCAATATAACCAGCTACTAACATCCAAACAGACGCTATAATTAACTTCCATAAGAAGCTAGTCTTTGCTCCTGCGGGCTTTAATAATAAATAAAATTCAATGCACATTAATGGAACAGTAAGAGTCCAATCAATATACCTCAATGCTGTAGGGTTTTCACCTGTTGCAGCATAATAGTCTCTCATGTAATAGTAATGTACAGCCGCTATGGCCGTTATGAGACCTGAAACGAGTAAAGAGGTTTTCCACTTTCGGTCAACCTGACTTCTTTCCATAAAGAAAAATAGAGAAGCGGCTGCCATAGCCATGTATCCAGTAAAAAATGTAAATGCTACTGGATCGTCCTTCGGTATGCTAACAATATCGGCAAGATAGAACATAATAGTTTAGTTTTGTTTAACAATAATTACATTAAACTTAGACAGTTAATAATCGTCATTGTTCACCATATGCAATATTTTATTTTTGTATAATTTAAAATTACATCTATTTAATATTGCATTAATGTTAATATTCAAAGTATTAACATAACCATAACTTATTCTATTTCAATAAATTATGATACATGAGCGATCTAATGATAATCACAACAATTGAAGATATTTGAATGATAAAAAAAGTGAGAAAAAAACTTAAACTACTCGACAATATCCCTGCAAACACTTGCTTTACGACAACAACTAAGACTAGGTAGAACATAACAATCATGAGAGACTTCCATAGTTTTCGCTTAGCGATATTCCAGGCACTTTTGAGTTTCAAATCCCTAAGTAATCCTATTTTGACAAGAAGTATGCTTACGTAAATTAGGAATGATAGGAAAAGCATCATTAGAGAAAGAAATAACATCGAATGAACAAATGGACGTTCGGTATCAAAATATAGAATAGGATCTCCAACTATTAAAAAGAAGCTTAAAAACGATATAGTACCAATTAATAAAAAGCTTAGAATGCAAACACCATTAATGCAAAGCATCTTCCAAAAATATTTTGCACCGTATTGTAGTAGACTTTTTATGTGAATACGATCTTCGATAAATGATTTAATCAATCCTGCATTAAGAAAAGTAGATATCATCATATATCCTAAAATCAATATCATCGACATACAGCTGAACAAATCAAATGCGGAGGGGTTGGCTTGCATAAAATCAGCAAGAACTGTCCTATCCAATCGGTGTATCAAACTGTAAGCTTGCGTATTATTCAGAGAAGAGAACATGGTCGACAACAAATAAAACACTAGTAAGGAAATCCCCAATTGCACTGTGTAGATGAAAAGCAGCTGCCTCCAATGTTTAGCAATGATATGTTTCATAATAGACATCAAAATATCCAGCTTAAGATATCAATTAGGGTATAAGACCACTTGCTCGACGACCATAACAAGTCTGCATTAGACTCAGCTGAGGATGAATTTATCAGATAGCTGTTATTATTCAAATTTACATCCAAAGGTAATTTGAGATAAGGATCTATTTCTACTCTAGATACTTGATCTGAAGGCAGTATTAAATGGTATTCTTGTTGCCATTGATCAAGAAAAAATAATGTATCTCTTCCACATTCAAAGGTGCATAGTATCTCTACTGGTACGTTCATGGTACCTAGATTTGTAATTCCTATCATAAGATCAGATTGATCAGAAGTCTTAGATATATATGTTTTTGCATCACCATGACCAAATACGCCTTTCTTATCCTCACGAGCTTGAATTCGGACATAATCGATACTATAATCTACTTGTGCAACACCATGGAGACATTCATCTAAAAATCGATCATAGTCAATCTGATAATCCACCACATTACTTCTTACGTGCTCCCGAAGATGAGCCCTAAAGTCGGCCTCTTTAGGATGCTTAAATTTCCAAGTGTAGAAATACGACTTTATCATTTCTTCAAATGATTCTTCACCCATATACCCTTCTAGGCTGCGGAGCATCGTAGCAGTCTTAGCGTAAATCAAGCCTTTATAATCACCATTAATTTCCCAACCTGGTCGAGCTATAGCTCCTTCCGAAGGGTTATTCATTGTAGTATACTCCAGTCTAGTATTTTCACTATTCCCAGACTTTAGTCCATAAAAATCAACTAAACTAGACTTTTTACCATAATAATGATCCATGATCTTATCTTCATAAAGCGTCACAAACCCTTCATCCATCCATGCTTCTTCTTTCTCATTGGTAGCGATCGTTGCCATAAAATACATATGAGTAAACTCATGAATCACCAGCGATTCTATGGTACGTATTCCTGTCGGGAAATTATAAAATGAACCACATGTGATCAACATTGGATACTCCATCAAACCCGATCTCAAGGCATGCATTGGTGGATCACAGATCGTAATACTTGGATATGGATACGGTCCCACATGCTTCTCGAGATACTCGAATGCATACTTTACAGCGTCTAAATATCGCGGTGCCATCATACAATGCTCTTCAGGTATTAGCATCTTTATCTGTACATCCTTGTAGGTATCATTATACTCCTCAAACAATGGATATGCTATCCAAGCAAAATCAATAACATTATTAGCTTGGTAGGTATATCTAACTTTCCCATCAGGTAGATCTATTTTATTTACCTCACAACCACTAGCTCCCACGACAAATCTTTGATCTATGATAATATCTACCAAATAATCTCCAAAATCAGCATAGAACTCCGTTCCTCTAAAAAATTGATGACAATTCCATCCCCAATTACCATTTTTATCTTGTTCGTATACGCCTGGCTGTGGGTACCAATGATTGAAAAAGTAATAATCATTTTTACTATACCCCGCCCTAGATATAATATATGGCAGTTTTGCCTCAAATTCAATTTCAAGAGAAATATGATCTCCTGGTAAGAGCTCTTCGTTGAGTTTCAATTGTACAACGGATTGATCATTATCATTACCGTCATCAAGCTGGATATACCTAAGTTCCTTCTTTAGATCTTGTCCATTTTTGGATTTGATTTTAGTGATTTCTATCCAGCCCCATTCCTTCTTACTGTTATTAGTCAAGGATCTACCAAAAATCTCACCTCCACTACCCTTCAAATAAGAAGATTGCAAATTTTTGAAAGCATTGAGATACATATAAAATGGAATCTCTCTAATCGTATCAGGAGAAGTATTTTTCCAACTTAATGACTGTAAGCATAGGGCCTTTTTATCTTCTGGAAAAAGCTCTACTGAGATATGATAATCCGAAACAACGGAAGATTTATTTACAGGTATATTGTTACATAAATTTTGCCCATATAGACTACCATCCATAAAAGGTATCCAAATGAAAAAAATCAAACTAGGCAGTATATAGGATTGCTTCACCAATCCAAAATACGATTATAGCCTAAGCCTAAGAAAGGTAAAGCCAACGATTTTCTAAAATGAAGTTGAAGGGCTACTGTATCTCGCTACAAATGCTTTCATATCATCTACCATGGCTGCCGATCCTAAAGCAATAGTAGATCGCTGATGAATATCATGAACATCTAACTCAAGAACTCGATCTAACTTACAAGTGATAGCTATTCCACCGGCTTGCTCTATGATCATCGCCATAGGATTGCATTCATAAAGTAAGCGCAGTTTACCATGAGGATATTTTCTCGTATTTGGATACAGAAATATTCCCCCTTGGAACAATATCCGATGTAGGTCAGACACCATGCTGCCTATATATCGCAATCTGAGATTGTCATCATTACACTGATCGATAAATCGTCTGATCTCTACATCAAACTTCAGATAATAGCCCTGATTTACGCTGTAATAATTACCTCGATCGGGCATCTTAATATCAGGATGGGATAAGCAAAACTCTCCCAATGAAGGATCTAATGTAAAGCCATTGACTCCATTACCTGTCGTATAAACCAAAATGGTAGAAGTACCATATAATACATATCCTGAAGCCACTAAATCAGCACCTTTTTGAAGAAAATCTTCTTTTCCAGGATCCTGACTGACATTAGATTTCCTTTTATAAATCCCAAAGATGGTACCTACACTTACATTGACATCAATATTACTAGATCCATCAAGAGGGTCCATTACCAATACATACTGTGGATCTTTTCCCTTTACTTTATCCAGGATGATGATTTCCTTGTTTTCCTCCGATACTATAGCTGCACATTCTCCACTATTTTGAAGGCAGTCGATCATGCGTTCATTGGCGAAAATATCTAGCTTTTGGACCTTATCGCCAGATGCATTTTCATCACCGTGCACCCCGAGAATGTTAACTAGGCCAGCCATATTGACTTCACGATTTATGATCTTGCTTGCTATACCAATATCACGAAGCAATCGAGTTAACTGACCCGTGGCATCATTGTAGCTCTTTTGGCTTTTGATGATAAATTCGTCCAGTGTAGTAATCTTTTTCATTGTTAAATATTAAACATATTTCAAGCCAAAAAAAGCTTTATTTTAAGCTTACAAACAAAACGAGTGATCCCCCTGTTTATTTACTACTTTTGCAAAGCATGAAAGATCTACAGGTTCTAAATAAGTACATATTACGCTACAAATGGCATTTACTATTTGGAATCCTTTGTGTTGCGATTTCAAATTATCTCAAATCTTTGATACCTCAAAAGATTAGAGATAGTCTGGACTACGTAATTAACTATATTCAACAAATCAAGTATAAAACGGTCGATTCTATTGTTCCTGACGGCTCCTCTGTCAACGATGAGATTTTAAAGTTTGCGGGTATCCTGATTGGTCTCGCAGTAGTGATGGGATTTTTCATGTACTGGACTAGACAGACTATCATTGTGATGAGTAGGCTCATTGAGTATGATCTCAGACGCGATATTTTTGGTCATTATGAGAAATTGCATCAAGCTTTTTTCAAACAAAACAAAACTGGAGACCTCATGTCTCGGGTATCTGAGGACGTGAGTAAAGTACGTATGTATCTCGGCCCAGCCATCTTATATGGGCTTAATCTTACTGCATTATTCGTAATGGTCATCTATGCCATGCTACAATCCAATGTTACGCTTACCTTATGGACGCTGCTCCCCCTTCCTTTTTTATCTATATCTATTTATGTGGTCAGTAGCATCATTAATAAAAAGAGCGAACTCATACAAAAACAGTTGGCTAAGCTCAATAGTATAGCTCAAGAGGTATACAGCGGTATTCGGGTAGTAAAATCTTACAATAAAGAGAATCAATTTTCGGAGTACTTCGCAGAAGAAAGTGATCAGTTCAAAAAGAAATCTATGGACCTTGCCAATGTGCAAGCATTATTCTTTCCTTTGATGATTTTGATGATCAGTATCAGTACTATACTGACTATATATATAGGTGCTCTACAAGTAGAAAAAGGGCTTGCAACCCCAGGAAATATTGCAGAATTCGTCATCTATATCAACTACCTCACGTGGCCATTTACATCTATCGGTTGGATAGCCTCTATCATACAGCAGGCAGCAGCATCTCAAAAGAGAATCAATGAATTTTGGGATGTAGAACCTGCCATCAAAAATGATACACAGGGTATTGATACAATTAATGGCCAAATTGAATTTAAAAACGTCGGCTTTACTTATAAAGATACAGGTATAAAAGCATTGAATAATGTAAGTTTCAGTATACAAGACGGTGAGCGCCTTGCTATTGTGGGTAAAACTGCCTCGGGCAAAAGTACTCTAGCCGATCTACTGGTAAGGCTCTACGATGTGACGGAAGGCACTATAAAAATCGCTGGTACACCCATTGAAAAAATAGATTTAGATGTACTACGACAAAAGGTGGCCTACGTACCCCAAGATGTTTTCTTGTTTAGCGATACGATAGAAAACAATGTAAAATTCGGTAACTCCAATGCCACGAAAGAAGAGGTCGTGCAATTTACAGAATACGCTGCCATCAAAGAAGATATAGAGAGCTTGTCTGATGGATATGATACCAAAATAGGCGAACGTGGTGTGACCTTATCTGGTGGTCAGAAACAGCGTATATCTATAGCAAGGGCATTTATCAAGGATCCCGAAATCGTTATATTGGATGATTGTCTAAGCGCTGTAGATACCAATACTGAGCAAAAGATCATGCATCACTTGGATCATACTCTAAAGGGCAAGACTGCTATCATCATAACCCATAGGATATATAGCATGCTCAATTTTGATAAAGTCATAGTCTTAGATCAAGGGCAGATCATAGAAATGGGTACCCATGAAGAACTCATGAATATCGAAGGCGGTCATTATGAAGAACTCTACAATCAGCAAATGACTGCAGTGCTGGAGTAAAGGAGAGATTAACAATTAACTTAAATAAAGGTTGACAAAATCTAGTTTCCTAAGGTTTTTTGTACATTTATAAAAATGATGACCACCAAACAAGGGAACTGTGGAAAGAGATAACAGACAAGAAACCGTATTTAGTAAAAAAATACGTGCAGGTAAAAGAAGAACTTACTTCATAGATGTAAGACAGACTAAGGGTGAGGATTATTACATTACTTTGACCGAGAGCACCAAAAAATTCCAAACGAATACTACGGTTAGACATAAGCTATACCTTTACAAAGAAGACTTTAATCGATTTGTAAGTGGACTTAATGAAGCAGTAGATCATGTGAAAAATGATTTGTTACCTGATTATGACTACGAACAATTTGAAAGAAGACAAGCTGAATGGGAGGCTCAACAAGCTGCTCTAGCAGAAGCTGAAGGAAATAATGAATCTACCTCTTCTGAAGATGCCCCCGTAGTGGAAGAAGCGCCTAAAAGTGAGACTTCAGAGGACGATATGTCCTGGTAAATTAGATAATATAAAGGGTCATGTATGTTAGTAAAAAGAATTGTTTGGATAGTTACTTTGTTACTATCGCAGTTTCATATTCTAACATCTCAATCTAACTTTGATATTGCTATCGCTCTTGAAGCTTATATTGGCTTGAACTTAGGAGATATAACTTCTAGTGATAAAATTACGGACGGATATTCTGACGATAGTGCATCGCAGGCAATTGCCTTTAGTATCTCCTATAAAAATATCGGAATAAGACTAAGCAAACTAAATTTGGATTTGAATTCTGCAGGATTCCAAAAGCCTTTTGAACTGATAGAATCCACTTATGATAATTTTCCTCGGATGTGGAGTGGAAAAGGCGGAACACATAGCATAAGTGGATATCAATTTACAGGATACACTATTGGTCTTTTCAAGATATTCAATACCAAATATTTCGATACTAAACTTCTGTTTGATTATGCAATTCTTGATGTGAATCTCAGCAAAAGTCAACCTACTAACGAACTATATTCATATTCATACAATACTCAAAATGATTTTACAGCCAGACATTGGGCTTTCTATAATGGTGGAAGCTTTTATAAGCTAGGAATAGAATTATCTAAACCCATTTGGAAAGGGATAACAATTTATGCTGGAACGCATTATAGGAATGGCTCATTTGAATATATCTACAATGAGATCATAAGAGATGATTTAATACCAGAGAATAATTCAGATATTTCATCTAATCAGGATAAAAATTTCAAATCGATCGGTCTGAACATCGGACTTCAATATGGTCTATCTTTTTAGAGTTAATAGAATTTCAGGGATGCTCACGATATAGTAAATAGAAAAACTATTATTAAAAATGATCTAAATGTTTTATTTGGTAATTTATCCATTACTACATCTCTGAAACCTTGACCATCATATCTTCTGTATGATGGACTAGTTCAATATATCTAGGATCCCGTTTTGTGAATCTATTTCGTTCTATGGGTAGATCAATATCTATGCGCTCAACTATTCTAGATGGAGCGGACTTCATAATATAAATCTCATCTGCTAAATAAACTGCCTCCGCTATATCATGAGTCACGAAGACGATGGTCGAATCCATTTTTCGCCATATATCAGCCAATAGGTCTTGTACCTGAAGTCTAGTCTTGATATCCAATGCCCCAAATGGCTCATCCATGAGTAAAATCTCTGGGTTAGCAAGGAGACTACGAGCTATAGCAACACGTTGCAACTGACCTCCAGACAACGTCGGATACTGCGCAAACTTCCATTCATGACCTTCGAGACCTACTAGCTTGATAAGTTCCATAGCCTTAGCTTCTCGCTCTTCACTTGAGATACCTTTAAACTTGAGCGCAAGTGCAACATTTTCTAGCACAGTCATCCAAGGTAAAGATGAGTACTGTTGAAAGACCATACTTACACGATTATCCTGATCTACAGGCCTTCCATTTACTGATACTTGCCCTTGTGTAGGTTCTTGAAGCCCTGCAATATATCTAAGTAAAGTACTTTTACCACAGCCCGACATTCCAAGGATTACTACAAACTGGCCTTGACCTTGCTTATTAGTAATATCAAAATTAAGATCTTGAATGATCCAATTTTGGCCACCATCATAGCTCTGGCTTATACCCTCAAGCGATATGATATTTTGATTCATATTACTCATACCACTTGTACTTTACTATTACTCTTATTCCTAAATAGTTTAGACACTTTATATATCACAACCATGGCGAATAAAGTATGAATAACCCATAATGTATCACTAAACAACTCTGTCAACAGCGGTCTTGGAGATATAATCTCGACAAACTGATTGATTAACAGCAGTCCATATATACCAATAAAAATCCAAACGGTAGCTTTCACGATATAGTCGGAAATCACATCCCAGGCTGATGGTTCTTCAATCTTCTGAGAGTACTTATTTTTAGTTTGATACTTATGCGGAAAAAACTTTTTATCCAAATAAACAAAGAGTCTATCTTGTAGAATCCCTATGATGATAAAAATGATCAAAATAGCAAATACCCGGTCTGGACGAGCCATCCGCTGCCCACTTCTAAACAAGTAAGCTCCCAATCCTCCTTCATCGCCTATACTTTCGGCCACAATGATGTAGGTCCATGATATAGCTGTCAAAACCCTCAAATCATCTGATAATCTAGAAAGCACCGATGGTAGATAAACACTAGTAATCGTCTGCCATTTAGATGCTCCGATCGTATACACAGTTTTTAAGTAAACATCCTTCACTTCATTGATCCGTTGAATGATGATCGGTATTAAATATATCATGATACCAAAGGCTAGAAAATTAATTTTCATACTGGCATTGAGTCCAAAACTCGCTATGAAAATACTTGTCACGGCGGTCAAAGGAATAAATCGTATAGCATTGACGGGAGACTCGTAGCTAGCTCTAAATATGGGTAGTAAACCAATGCAAAACCCTATGGGAATAGACCATAAAAGTGCAATCAGATAGCCTCCAAAATTGAAACCCAAAGAAAGACAAAGATTACGATAGAAACTTGCATCAGATAGCATCTCCCCATAAGCACAATTGACGGCATTGACCTTTCTGTACTCTTGTACAATGTACGATTTACCTTGATCATCTTCATAAGATCGATCTACCAAGATAGAATCACAATTAGATATTGGTTTGGGTAAGATAGCCGTATTGACAATAGGATCTTTTCCTGCTGTAAGGGTATACCATATCACAAAGATCAAAGCAAAACCAATCAGGCTCCAGATCAGATATTGGCGACCCGAAATCTCTCCTCTAAGACGAAACATCCAATCCATAGGCGATGACAACTTTTTAGCTTATTATTCGCCTGCGATCAATTGAAACTCTGTTCTTCTATTTTTAGCGTTACAAGCATCGGTATTACTGGTAGCGCATTCTGGTACAGGTTTGTCTGGGCCATTGCCTACCACTACAAATCTATTGGCAGGCATCCCATATTGTGATTGTAAATAACTAGATACTGCTTGTGCTCTCTTTTCTGATAATTTAATATTATTGGCTCTACTTCCTGTACGATCTGTATTTCCTTCAACTCTGATTTTTACTCCTGCAAAAGACTTTGCGACATCGGCAAAAGTATAATCGATTATAGTTTTCGCATTTTCTGTCAAACTCGATTGTCCTGTAGCAAAGCTAATAGATACTGGTTTCGTAGCGAATGCGGGAAGAGACTTCTCTTTAGCCGTTGTAGGTTTAAATTCTTTAGCTCCCTCAGGCTGATGAATGGCACCCGTCAATTTTGCATTTCTTACAGCTGAGGTGTTTATCACGGATCTCCAGCTAGGAGCTGTTTTTTCACTATCCCCAGTTTCTACAAATTTCTCTGACATTTTTTCATATAAATCCTGCCCTTTCTGACCACGGTACGCATTATTAAATCCAAAGAAGTTTTGATTATCTCCATGATTAGTCCAGTATACGGTACTCATCATCCCTAGCGCATCTTCTACTGGCAATTGGTTGAGCTCTGCAAGATACTTGGCAGCTTTATTCAGATTTGCCTCATTTTTGAGCTCTGCGACACCTTTCATCCATCCTTCATAAAATCCATCAAACATCTTTTGCTTTGCTTTGATTACTTCTTCTTTTGCAAGCATGATATCACCTATGATATGAGTCTGCTCTCTAGTGGTCAATAATATTTTAGATCCAGGTACAGCTTGTGTTGCTAAGATATCATCAGGACTCCACACTACGGCAGCATCTACGTCATTTGCTTTAAAAGCTTCCGCTGCTTTGAGGTTATCGGATGTTTTGATGACCTCTACATCACTATAGCTAAGCCCAGCTGCCTCTAATGAAGAAATTAAAAGCGTCTGTGCAGGTGAGGGAACCGCTACAGCTATTCTTTTTCCTTTCAGATCATTGATGGTATTGATTCCTCTTTTTACGATAAGTGCATCACCTCCACGAGACCAATCTACTTGCATAAAAGCCTTGGGATTGAATCGATTGATATCATCTGGTGCCGTATATAAAGGGAATGCATCTACAGTCTGTACAATGACATCATACTCTCCACTGATCCAAGAGTTAAGTGCATTGATAAGGTCATTCTCTAACTTGAACTCTACTTTAAATCCATAATCTTGATAATATCTAGATCTAGTGGTTGCCGCGGCACCCTCATTGAAATAAAGACCTGGCGCATATCCACCCCATGTCACTAGTTGAACTTTTAGGGTATTTTCATCTGCACCACCAGCATTCCCATTTTGATTAGCTTTAGGTAAAGATTGTGAAGAAGAAGCTACACCGCTAGTTTCATTTGTATTATTTTTTTCGTTTGCTTCGTACTCTTCAGTTTTTTCTTTGATAGAATCACCTAAGGATGTTTTATTTAAAACATACCAACCCAATCCGAATATCAATCCGAGGATAAGAATAGTGATGAGTAGTTTTGAAAACGTAGTTAATCTTGCTGCCATGATTTTTATTAGCTGTTGGTTATAATAAATCGTTTCACTCTATTAATCAAAAAATGAGTCGTATTGGTTCGTTGAATTCGTATTTCTTTCAATTTCTGGTGATCTTTCATCAAGATCGAGCACATCATCTTCCAGTATGAGTAGCTCTTCTTTTGCAGCTCCGAGCAATAAGGAATCACTCTTAGCTTCCCACTGTTCTAGCATTTTTAGACCTTGTTCTTCAAAAATTCCGTTTTGTAGATCTATAGAATTCATAAAGCCTTCAGATAATTCCATAAACTGCTCCATCTCCCCTACTTTGTTACTCACATCATCTGCCACTTCTTCAAGCGCCATATCAAACATTGCTCTTTTGTCAGGATTACCTTTGATGACACTCATGGCAGATTTCATAGCACTATGACTTGCCATGATAGCTTTACGCTCTTGCTCCTTGAGTCTTACCTGATCGTCGATATCTTCTAGTAGGATGCTACTATTATCATACATTTTACTCAACACTTTATATAAAACTTGCATCTTTTTGAGCAGGTCTTCGTACTTCATATTAGACTCCTTGAGTCTGCCAGCTTTTCTAGTTTTCAAAAGTACCTGTCCAGTCTCATTATTGGCTTTAGCGGCTGTCGCTTGAGTTAGATTGGTTTTTATCGTCTTCTGATTATTAAAAATGATCTCTTTGAGCTTATGCATTTCTCCCCGTAACTTGTTGATCTGGCGATTCATTTTTCGGAGATTCCCTTTTAGGTCATCAATATATGATTTCAATATCCCTATGGGATCCATTTTGACGAACATACTCGTGATCCATCGCATGGTACTTTTATACATATAAGAGACTAAGCTTCTCGTCTGTCCATCTAATGCCATAAAAATAATAACCCCAAGCACAGCTAAACTCGTGATCAATCCGGCTGTGGTCTGGATAAACGCTAAAATACCTCCAAAGAAACTAGTGACTGCAAAACCAGTAAGAGCTGCTAATACTACAAGTACTATAATCCCTGTAATTCCTTCAGGTCGTTTCCAAAATGATTTTTTCTTCTTAATCATAAATACTGCGATGAATGCTGCTTATCAAAGTTAAGAATAATGCGCTGTGGTTGATAAAATCTTGGCTATTTAAGCTTTTTCAATCGATCTATATCTGTTTTTATTTGCATCGAAACAGATTGATAAGCAGCGGCAAATCCTATTCTTGTATTCTCAATTTTAGATTCTGCTCCTGCCACTTTTTTCTCTAACTCTGCCAACTTTGATTCCGATGCTTCTATCTCCTTTTTGAGCTGTTCAATTCTGGCTTTTTTGGCTTTGATATCATTTCTGGCTTTGGTCAGGCTATCAGCCCCACCTTGGACCTGCTTTTGACGCTGACTAGCAAGTGCCTGCTGAAATTTTTGATCCTCCGTTTTGAGAACATTCATATATTTAGAAGCACTTTTGATTAAGTGATCCGTACTAGCTCCCATTGTACCAGCCATAGCTACGGCACTTTTATATCGGGTATCGTCATCCATTTCCATCTTAGACAGCGACTGTAAGGATTGCTTAAACTCCAGATAATCAAATCCATCCTGATTGGAATCATCTATAGCCTTGAGTAAAATATCAACAAATTTAGCTGTAGGTTTTTGATTACTATCAATTTTGATACTATCTGAGCTAGGTAATGGTGTTTTAGAAACTTCTGTTTTCTGGACTGTCTTCTGAGCCTGAGGATTAGAATCTTCCTTTTTTTGAGACTCATCCTCGATTATAAAAAGTGATTTCAATTTATTTAGCATAGCATAATATTATAGGTATAACGAAGGGATGATATGACTGGGTTTCATCAATTATTACATCATCGATCAACTAATCCTGTAAAACTACGAAGTATTGACTTAAAGATACCAAGAGTGTAATATTAAGTCTATTTGGTAATCATCTGTTGTAGATATAGTAGCGTATATTTGAGTTATAGCTAAATACTTTGCATTATGATCACCTATACAACTACTCATAGAGTACGATATGCCGAAACTGATAAAATGGGATATATGTACTATGGTCATTATGCAAAACTATATGAAATAGGTAGGGTCGAGATGTTGAGAGACTTAGGAGTACCGTATACTAAATTTGAGGATCAAGAAAATATAATGTTACCTGTACTCAGTGTCGAATCTAAGTTTTTAAAACCGGCCTACTACGACGAATTATTGACAATAGAGAGTACTCTAAGAGAACTACCTAGCAAGATGATTACAGTTTTTGTAAGAATCCTAAATGAGATTGGTGATGTATTGCATAAGGCCGTGGTCAAACTCTTTTTCATAAATATGAAAACACAAAAACGCATCTCGGCGCCAGATTTTTTTATCGAAGCTCTCAAAACTAAGGTGCAGTAAACTTTGAAACTTCCAATACTTCAACATATTAAAAATAAAATATTTCAGTTGATTAACTGGAGCAAGGACTATGCGCTACCGGGTATGTCTGGTATTCCTATTTTCAATATTTTGAAATTTATAGTCAAAGAAGTGCAAGAAGACGCTATCACTACTAGAGCCAATTCGGTGGCATTTAGTTTCTTTCTATCGATCTTTCCTACGATTATATTCTTTTTCACTTTGATTCCACTATTTCCAATTACAGATGATTATCAGTCGATCATACAACAGAGTATAAGTGAGGTACTTCCGTATGAGGCATCTAGTTACCTCAATGAAATTATCAATGATATCTTATCCGTAAAACGTGGTGGTTTGCTCTCATTAGGTTTTTTCTTGGCATTGGTCTTTGCATCTAACGGTATGCTCACCTTAATGGCAGGTTTCGATAAGTCCTATGATCATACATTTAAAAGTCGAGGATATTTCAAAAAGTGGTCTGTTGCCATTATGCTTACCGCACTACTAGGAACGGTACTGATTGCATCTATCATCTTGATCATACTAGGAAAACCTTTGCTCAATCTACTGATTGAAACTGTCAATCTTAGCAATTATTATTCGACCATCATTTCCATCTCTAAATGGTTAGTCATCATTGTCCTCCTGTATAGCATCATTACGATTATCTATCGCTATGGACCCTCGATGTATCGAAGGATAAAATTTTTTAATGTTGGGGCCTACTTAGCCACCGCACTGAGCATTATGAGTTCATTAGGCTTTGCTTATTTTGTAGATAATTTCGGAAAGTATAATGAGATATATGGATCTATAGGAGCGCTCATCGTATTATTAATTTGGATACAAATCAATGCATTCATTATACTTATTGGATTTGAGCTCAACGCGAGTATCGCCGTCAATAAAAATATACTTAGAGCTTCTGATGATTAATACTATTCTCCCCACCGATAGCTCTCATGCTCCAATTGAGCCAAATCTAATACCCTATCTACCACGGTAGCTGCAATTTCTTCAGGCGATTTAGGATCAGAGTAAAATGAAGGTATCGCAGGACAAATAATCGCTCCAGCCTCGGTGAGAGAAGTCATGTTGCGTAGATGGATAAGGCTAAATGGTGTTTCACGAGGTACCACAATCAACTTTCTCCTTTCTTTAAGAATAACATCTGCAGCTCGTGTCATCAAATCATTGGAAATCCCCGCCGCTACCCGACCGACAATTCCCATGCTTGCAGGACAAATAATCATAGTATCGTACTGAGCACTACCCGATGCAAAAGGTGCATAAAAATCCTGTTTTCCATATTCTTTAAATGAGTATCCTACAGCATTAAAGTCTTCATGATTTTCAAGCTTCCAGTTGACTCTTGCATTATCACTAAGCACTAGACCTACCACAACATCAGTCATTTGACTCAACTTATCTAATAGTACTTTGGCATAAATCGAACCACTAGATCCTGCAATTGCCACTACGATTTTACGCTTTCGCTTATTCATGCATATAAAACTTTAAAATTCAAATAAAGGTTGACTTGGCATCCAAATATGGTCATGAATTATAAAACCTCGGCAACAACAAATATGGATCCACATACTAATATTAAATCATTTGATTTTGCGGTAGCCCTTGATGCTGCAAACGCTTTTCGAACAGAAATATATGACTTACCTGATCTACCATACTCTGAAAAACGATTTTTTAGAGTAATACAGTCTAAGCCTCTTGGGATATTTGCTTTTGCAAAATAGTACTTAGCTGAAGGTGGGAAAAAAGTGATCACATCATCTATCTTTTTATCATTTACAAAACCACATACGACATGCAGTTTGCCAAAATCTAACGTAGCAATATGATCAAATAAGGCTTTCAAACCGTCTTGATTATGAGCACTATCCGCGAATATCATGCGTCTGTCAGATAAAGACATCCACCTACCTATGAAATACGTATTCTTGACAACATTCCTTATCCCTGCTTCAATAGACTTATAATCAATCTTTAAAAGGTCACTAGCTGACAGTAATTTTGCAGCAGCTACAGCAGTTTTGATGTTTTTCTTTTGGTAAGAAATCTGATCCGAAATATCCAATTTAATACTTTTCTCAAACTCAATACTTGAATCATCTGATTTAATGAGTTCTTGGGCATACCTAAGATCGGAGTTTACTGAAGCAGCTTTAGAACTAAAAACAGACATAAGCTCTTGTTGATATTCACCTATAAGGACTGGAACTTGGTTTTTAATAATTCCAGCTTTTTCTCCTGCGATGAGAGGCAGTGTATTACCCAACATATTTTGATGATCCCAACCTATATTAGTTATAATACTTAAAATCGGATGCACAACATTGGTAGAATCCAATCTCCCTCCTAAGCCCGTTTCCACGATTACGATATCTGGCTTTTGTTTGGCAAAATAATCAAAAGCTAAGGCCACGGTGATTTCAAAAAAAGAAGGACGAATAGCTTTTATTGATTCCTCAATCTTTTCGATAAAGTTCACTACCTCTTGCCTTCCGATGAATTCACCATTAATCTTTATACGTTCTCTAAAGTCTTGATAATGTGGAGAAGTATATAAGCCTACTCGGAGACCTTGCTCTTGTAAAATAGATGCTAGAAAATGGCTTGTGCTGCCCTTTCCATTAGTACCTGCCACGTGTATACACCTCATTTTCTCATGAGGATTATCAAGATCCGCTAGTAAAGCATAGATATTATCTAGAGTCTTTTTAAACGCTGACCTTCCTTGTCGCTGATACATAGGTAAAAGCGAAAACATATACTGAACTGTATCGTTGTAATTCTTCATCATGACTGTAAATGCAAAAATACATGGTATTATATGAAAATAATCCTACTCAGGCTTAACTTCATCTTCTCATGAAAAAAAGCTATGATATCATTATCTGTGGAGCTGGTTGTGCTGGACTTTCTCTAGCCTACAGACTTTGTGATCCTTCTTTGAAAAACCTCTCTATACTTATCATAGAACCTGAAGCAAAAACCCAAAATGATCGTACATGGAGTTTTTGGGAAAAAGATCAAGGAATATTCGATTCTATAGTCAGCAAGCGTTGGAAAATACTCGAATTTCACAGTCAATATATGAGTAAAGAGTTACAGCTAGATGAGTACGAGTATAAAATGATAAAGGCTTCTGACTTTTATGAACATTGTAAAGAAAAAATAAGTACTCACGGTAATATTGAATGGATATCTGGCCGAGTCAAAACTATTGAAGAATCATCTGAGTACGTAACTGTCCATACCGACCATGGTATTTTTACAGGAGATCATGTATTTAAAAATTTCCATAATAAGGCATTGGATAAAAGTAAACCTTGGTATGTAGATCAACATTTTGGCGGATGGTTTATCAAAACTAAAGAACATAAATTTGATCCCCATCAGGCTGTTTTCATGGACTTTAGGATTGATCAAGCAGATGATATCAGATTTTTTTATGTACTGCCTAGAAGCAAGACCGAGGCACTTGTAGAGATCGCAATATTCAGCAATGATCTCATGACTCAACAAGAGTATGACAAATTGATTGCCAACTATATAAAAGAATATATCCATACTGATGAATATGACATAGAAGAAAGAGAATATGGTGTTATACCAATGACCTCACAGTTTATAAATGATGCTAAGCATAGTACAAAGATTATCAATATCGGTACTCCATCGGGAGCAGTAAAAGCCTCGTCGGGATATGCCTTTTATAGGATTCAAAAACAATGTCAGCATATTGTTGATTCTCTTAAGGCAGGAAATAAGCTTACTTCTTTTTTTAAGAAGGATCGATTTAGTTTCTATGACCAAATCATGCTTAATGTGCTCTTAACAAAGAAAGTTGCAGGGGATAAAGTATTTACAGATTTATTCAGAAAATTGCCTGTTGAGAATGTGTTGACCTTTCTCAATGAAGAAACCAATCTTGCTCAAGAAATAAAGATATTCACTGCTCCACCTTGGGCTCCGTTTACTAAAGCAATGATGGAAGAAATAATATAATCAAGCTTATTTCACCTTAAACTCTATCATAATACTGCCACATTGACGATCAGTACTGCTCGGTGTAAATTTATACTTTTTAGCGCCTGACTCCGCTATATTGATTAGTTCGCTATCGGTAGTGGTAGATCCTCGTTGGGTAAATTGACTTGATATTACATCTCCACGATTATTGACACATACTTTCACCACTACCTTTCCTATTTTCTGGCTATTATCCTTGATGGTAGGTACATATAATACTCCCCTACCTTTCAATCCTCCCTCAATGTTGTTAACGCCTGTCACCAAGCCCACAAGTTTTTCTTGATCAGGAATACCATCTGGATTGCCTTTGGAAGATTCCGATACTTTACCGTCTGATTTACCAAATAAACTTCCAAATTTATTTTTAGACTCTTCAAACTTTTTGGCCTCTTCTTGACGCTTTGCTTCTTCCATTCTTGCCTGCTTCGCCGCCTCTGATTTCTTTTGAGCTTCTTTGGCAGCGGCTTCTGCAGCTCTATTTTTCTCGGAGGATATTGAAGCAGCTTTTACGATAGATTTTTCTTCAACAATTTCGGACTTATTTTCTATTGCCTTCTCTACTTTCTTTATGGTTGTTTTTGTTGGAGAACTCTTGTCTTGAGTTTGGGGTTTGGTCTTAGTTTGTTGTCTAAGCGGAGCTGCTTTAGGATCTCCTTTTATTGGAGATTCAGTAGATTCAGCTTTTTTTTCAAAGACTTCTTTACCGAAATTGACTACTACACCGTACATCTCTGGCGGCGGATCTTGATGCTCAAAGTATGGCAAAAAAAACAGAAGAAGTACTAGTAAATGAAGTATAATACTCCACGTCATACTTTTCTTTTTCTTTTCGTTATCTAATACCAATATATCCATATGCTAAGCAAAGGTCAGTAATTACCTGAAATTAATCAAGTTATATATAGCAATAGTTATTAATATAAAGTATTATCTTGATTCCGACATCACTGACGCAACACCATATTGAAAGCATAAATCCATCACTTGGACGACTTTTTCAGAAGGAGCCTTACCATTTGGCTTGATGGTCACCGTAGCTTTGTTTTTTCGTTTTTTCTTTTCAGATTGAATTCTCGAACTCAATTTACTATAACTAGTTTGGGATCCATTAATGTAAAATACACCTCTTGCATCTATGGAGACAGCAAGGGGAACTACATTAGACGGTGTCGATGGTGCTTTACTTTTACCTGGCAACTTGAGATTAAGCGCATTGGGAGTGACTATTGATGATGTCAACATAAAAAAGATCAACAATAGAAAAATAATGTCTGTCAAGGATGACATACTGAACTCTGCACTTACTTTACTTCTTTTTTTTAGTCCCATGATCAATTCTATTTACGTGCTTGGGTGGCAATGATCGCCTTAAGCTTGAGTCTCGCCGCAACGCTCATTACTTCCTTTACTTTGCTCCAAGGGACACCGACCTCAGATATAATCGTAACGGTTGCATTTTGCTTATTTTCCGAATATCTTACCTCAAATGCAATCCTTTTTTCAAGATTTTTGAGAGACACCTTTTGACTATTGAATGTAACTTCTCCGTTTTTCTTGATCATAACAGCCATATCAGTAGGAGCTACCGTTTCAGAATCTGACTCGGGTAATTCTACATTGACTTGAACAGCAGAAGAAGTGAGCATAAAGAAGATCAACAACAAAAATATAATGTCAGTCAATGATGACATGCTAAATTCTGCACTTACTTTATTTCGTTTTTTAATCGCCATATAACTAGTATTCTGCTATTGGGGCTCCTGCAAAAGATCCATAAATTCTGTAGTTATTCTTTCCATTTCGAATACTACTTTATCAACCTTAGCAACAAGAATGTTATATGCTACAAAAGCAAAAATACCAACAAATAGACCAAATGCAGTCGTGATCAACGCCGTATATATACCGTCTGCAAGCTCTTTAGGCCCTACACTGTTACTGTTAGCCATGGTATAAAAGGCAGCAATCATACCCGTTACAGTACCAAAAAATCCAATCATCGGTGCTGCCCCTGCAATACTTGCTAGTGAAGACAAATGTTTTTCTAATTTGAAAATTTCAAGATTCCCAACGTTTTCAATTGCTGCTTCTATGTCTTTTAGCGGCTTCCCTACTCTCATGATCCCTTTTTCTACCATTCTAGCTACAGGAGTGTCTGTTGATTTACAAAGTGTCTTGGCACCTTCAATATTTCCCGCGACTACAGCAGCTTTAATATTATTCATAAAGCTATCGTCTATCTTTCCCGCAGTTTTGATGGTCATCCAACGTTCAGCAAAAATATAAACCGCTAGTATGGAGAGAACGATTAATATTACGATGATACCAATACCAAGTGGACCACCTTTGGTGATTAGATCTAAAATATTTTCTTGAACTGCTTCGGAGTTATCGGCCGTTTGAAATAAAAAGAAACTCAATGACATCATAAATCTGTGATTTTATGGTTTTGATTTTATGAGTGATGAACGATACCAAAATCGCGCATAGTATAAATTACATGATAAAGTTAGTGAATGTATTGAGATATTAAAGAAATCTACTATTCGTAATCTTATTCTATCTCGATATGGAAATGATCATCGTGTCTAACTGCGTCACATCCATGAAATTTAATTTTTCCAAACCTAGAAAGTCCAAGGGATGCTTTCAAGTAGGGTTCGATAAATATCTGCTTAATCTTCGCTTCTCTATGGATAGTCTTGATCAAGTCTTGGGTTAACCTTCCTTCAAGCTTGTATTCTCCTTTACCGATACCTAAACCAAAGTATTTAGTGAAATCATAAAGACTATTTTCTTCTAGGCACTTTTTCTGACGCTTGGTTAATTTTTCTTTTGTAAAAATACCATATCCAGTCCAAGATGGACTTCCTTTCATGACATCTCCTTCAGCATTTTTATAAATAAAACCTAAATCTAGGCTCTTTCCTGTATTATGAGACTTATGAGGATACATCGGAATATACTTTGACAAAGCAAAGCCTGCGTCAAGATAGGTAATCTTGGCATCAGGGTGCTTATCTCCAAACTTCACTGCAGCATTGATGATTGCTTGATATAAATCTGATTTTACGTAATTTCTACCGAGTGCTATGGTCATGTAATTGGCAGGACCTATATATTCAGAATTATGTGCTGGCAGCGGAACCCTATCTACTAGTTTAGCTAACAACGGCACTACAATAAACAATGCTAGCGTATACAACATGGCAAATGAAAACAGCTTATTCAAAAAATTCCATTTCTTGAATAAATATCCATTGATGAGATATACCACTCCACCAAATTGAGTAAGAAGGGTAAGCAAAAGAAAAACTATTATCCTACGAAACATGTAAAGTCAGGTTTTAAAAAGTAACAGCATCTATACCATCTATACTGCTGATTCTATTCTAAAAGTACTTACTTCAGTACTAAATATGCTCTTTAACGGTAGAATTATCTTTTATAGCACAATTTAATACTCAAAACTCTACTAAAGAATCACTTGAAATCATCTTAATTTGACATTTTGAGTTATACTTGATGATAAACAGATGTCAAATATATCCATCAGATAAAACAGCTAATCCATGAAAGTCTTAATTTTTGGTTCATCTACTAATCCAGAACGGTATTCATATAAAGCTTCTGAAATGCTATTACAGTATGGTCATGAAATAGTACAAGTAGGTCGAAGAGAAGGTCATGCCAACGATCATCCCATTCTAGCTGGACATCCAAAAGTAGATCAGATAGATACACTCACCCTATACATGAATCCTACTGCTCTTCTAGAACATCAAGATTATTTAATAGGTCTAGAGGCAAAACGAGTAATATTCAATCCGGGTACAGAAAGTGCTGAACTGGCAAAAGCGTTTAAGGAAAATGGTAGTGAAGTTTTAAACGCATGTACCTTAGTTATGTTGAGGACAAACCAATTCTAGAGAATAAAAAAGCCCCGAAGCAAAACTTCGAGGCTTTATTAATTTTATTCAGATCTAAATTAGTTCTGAACTACAATTCTTTTCGAGGTAAATCCTTCCTCAGTTCTGATGTTAGCCATGTATACTCCATTAGGAATATCACTTACATTCATGCTAAGTCTATCACTGAGTATAGAGTTATACTTTTGAGTTTTCACAAGCTTACCTTCGAGGTTTACAAGGTCAATTTGTACATCTGAAGCATCGATTAACTCTACTGCAAAGTAAACAAACTCATCTGCTGGATTAGGGAATACTGATATATTTATATTTCTATTTAAGTCTTCTGTAGAAGTCACAGAAGGACCAATTTCCAAATCAGCATATGTACTAAATCCAAATAGAGGACCAAACGTTCTCTCATCTATATCATCTTGTGTACCAGCTGAACCGTTAGCAAAGAATGAACCATGTCTAGGGAAACCTGCTGCCGTTGTAGCGACATTCATTTCGAAGTAATTATACTCATCTGCTGCTTCAGCGGCTAGTAATCTCCATTGTTCACCCCCTGTAGAGATAGGTCCAGTATGTACCATTACTACGTAGTCAGTATTATCCTCCAAAACCACATCCTCTAATCCTTGGGTAGAAGTAAGAGGTATAGTAATACTTCTTGTACCAGTAGAACCGTCAAAAATTACTTCTTGACCTTCTCCTAAGAGAATTCTCTCAGTAGTACCCACAGCTCCATCATCATCAAGATCAATCCATCTATATATCTGTGCAGTTACAAAACCACTCAACATATCCGTAGCTACATCATTTCCAATACCAACTGTTAATGTTTTAGCTGCAAGTCCAGTACCGTTGACTACATGATAGTGATTACCTAATGAGAAGTACTCTGTTCCATCCGTAGGAGCAATAGCAGCAAGGTAAGCTTCTCCTACTTCAGCTTCAGTTCTTACTTTAGAAAATAAGTTTTCTGTATATCTAAACTCGAAAGTTTGCTCATCATTTGTTAAATCAGCATTCGCATCTGATGCTACAGAATATGTACCCGTGTAGACTACGTCGTTTCCAGTTACCGTTCCTGGTGTCGGAGCGTATGTATCCATGAATACAATATTATCTTGTCTACCACATCCGTCTAAGGTACCAAAAGTCTCAGAACCAGAATATTCTGTGGATAACGTTGAATTATTTAATATATCGATAGTTACGTCGGTATTCGCAGCATCTTGGTTACCATTGTTTACAATACTACTCAAGAACGCAAGTGGTTCTACCTGAGAAGCAGGTGTCTTAAAGTTAGTAGCTACGGATACAAAGTTAGGAACAGTAGCTGGATCAGAGAATCCTTCATTTAAAATGAGTACATCATCAATTGCCCAGTAATAATAGTTACCTCTGTATACAAATCTCATTCTAAACTGAGACTCGCCATCAAATCCACATACTGGGATTCTTTGTACATTATCCGTAAAGTGAGCACTATTAGTTACAAATTCAGTATTGATATTAATGGTATCAGCCCATGTGCTACCTCCATCTCTACTCAATAATAAGTCATACTCACTATTGAATTGTCTCAAAGCTTGATTCCATTGAATAATAAAACCTTGACTATTTACTCCACTGAGATCAATCACCGGAGAAATCATAGATCCCTCACAAAACTGCACAAAAGAGCCATTCGCATCACTATTCGGACAGTCTCCAGATCCGAAAGGTCCACCACCTCCATTATCTAAGAAATCAGAATCAAAAACAACGGCTCCATTACAAACTGACGGAGACACGATAAAAGGTTGTGTAGAGTTAAACTGGCCTCTATCAATTCTACCTTCTGCATCCCAAATCCATCCATTGTTTGTATCAGTTGTCCAACCATTTAGACCTCCATCAAAGTTACCTTCACCATTTTCTGTTCCCCAAACTGCTGAAGCAGGGTAACCGAAATCACCACACTCTGGCTGTACGTAGCTAAATGTTACATCAACACCATTAGCAACTTCTGCTCTGAATATATTACAGGTTTCCAATGTTGCAAAAAGACAAGGTATAGTGATATCATTTGCTGGAGGATCTGAATCCGCCATAGTGATCAATCCTCCTCTATCAGGATCAGACTCAGGAGCATCATTACAAACTAAAACTGCAACTGCACCTGCAGTTTGAGCATTTCTACATTTATCAACAAAGGCACAAGTACCACGATCAATCAATCCAACAAATCCTGTCAAATCATTTACTAGTGGTTGACATGCATCAGTAAGAGTACCTTCGGTAGCGTCTCCATCATCTGCAAGTACTAATGTACCTCCAGCAACTGTTGTTGTAAGATCTCCAAACGCCGCTGCTCTGACCTCATAATCACCAGCAACAGAAATTGGTGCTGTAATTGTCATGGTATTTCTTTCCTGAGCCATCAGTGAAAAACAAACCATCACCGTCATCATAAATGCAGATGTTAAACGAGTAAAATTTCTTTTCATATTAAGTTTTTTATTCAAAAAGTTCTATTGACCTAAAAATAATAAAAACAATTGGATCTCAAATGTCGCAAAGAGCAATGTTGTGGATTATATTGATAATTAACATTGCTTAGCTATTATTCTACAAGATCCTCTTTATAAATGGGAGCTACTCCTGACTTTTGACATACAATACCAGCTGCTCTATTTGCCAGCCTTGTAGCAAGCTCTAAACTAAATCCTTCCAAGAGTGCTAAACTTAGGGTAGCTATTACCGTATCTCCTGCTCCACAAACATCAACTATATCTTTGGACATGGTCTTTACATGGTAGCCGCCTTCATCAGAAACGCAATACATTCCCTCAGCGGCTAATGTTAATACTACATTTTTAGCGTTCAGCATTACCTTTATTTCGTCAGCTATTGCGCTATAGTTGTCTTTATTAGAAATCGCTTTTGCTTCCAATAAATTAGGCTTAAATAAAAAGGCATCACGATATAATTCTGAATTTACAAATTTAGGGTCTACGGCATACTTAATTGTATTATCCCGTAATACATTGATAATTTTAACGATACTTGTCGTTGTAAAAACTCCCTTATTATAATCCTGAAGAATAACTAGATCTATATTTTTATTCTTTATTAGCGTAGTTAGACTTTCTAATAGTTTAGACTCTATTGTTGGACTTATATTTTCCGAAGACTCTTCATCTACACGTAGTAGATGCTGTGAACTAGACATGACTCTAGTTTTACAAGTGCTAGGTCGTGACTTATCAGTGATTAAGTTTACATCAATATTATTTTCGATAAATAAACTTACGAGGTCCTTTCCTGCAACATCGTCACCGATGATTGATATTACACTTACTTCTGCTCCTAAACCTTTTAGATTTAAGGCGACATTTGCAGCACCACCGAGTCTATTTTCTCGCTTTTCAACTCCTAAGATGGGTACCGGTGCCTCAGGCGAAATACGGTCAACGCTTCCGTGTATGTATCTATCTAACATTACATCCCCTATAACTAGCACATGATACTTACTGAAGTCAAGATTCATTTTGGTATATTTTGAATTATAGACTCAACAACTATTCCACTTGCTCCTTTATGTGTTTCAAAATATGAACTAGCTAATTTTTCAATTATAGTCGTATTTTTATTAAAATGCTGTATAGCGTTTGAAATATCTTCAAGATGCTCGATCGGATAGCAAATACCTCTATTGATAAATTCTATAATCTCTGGAAATTTTTTGTATTTCGGCCCGACCAAAATAGGTTTTCCAAATACTGCAGGTTCTAAGGTATTGTGAACACCAGACCCAAAACCACCACCGACATAGACCATGGATGCCATCGAATAGCTATCGAATAATAGTCCCACGGTATCTATAATGGCTATTTGGCCATTAAGAGGCTTATCATTGCTCCAAATACTAGCATTAGGAAATTGCGAAACTAGATGATTCAGATGCTTTCCTTTTACTTCGTGAGGGAAAATTAAGATTTTCTGGAAGCTATCCAATTGAATTAATTTATCGATGACCTCAACATCTTCCTGATGGCTGCTAGCTATTATCAATGTCTTTTTAGCATTTATAAAAAGTCTTAATCTTTCATCAGGCTGACTAGATTGCTTTCGATATAAAACACCATCAATCCGAGTATCACCAGCAAATACAATATTCTGATAATTCCTATTAATCAATCGATTATACGAGTCTTGATCTTGGGTAATAATAGCTCTAGAGGAAGTAATAGTTTTTAAAAAAAAATGACTCCAAAATTTAAATAACCAATGATCATCACCAAATATAGTAGAGTAAAATATCAATGGTATAGACTTGCTATTTAATAACTCGAAATAATGAAACCAAAAATCGTACTTACACCAAATAACGATATCAGGTGATATGGTTTTTAAAAAAGACCTACTCTGGATCACGTCATTAGGTAGATAGTACATCTCATCGACCAATGACCTATTACAATTTTCGTAACCGGAAGAAGAATAAAAACTTTGAATGATATAAATATCCTCGTGAGAATCTTTTAATAATTTTAAAACCGATCTAGCTTGTTCAAATTCACCCAGCGAACTGCAGTGAGACCACACCACAACTTTGCCAAATCGTTTTGCCTGATCGACATTATAACAACTCTGTTGGGCGACAATACCTTTTTGTCTTTTTCTTAGTTTCTTATTGAATAGCGATCCTATCTTCTCAATACCAAATAGGAAAAACATCGATATTATATATAAATACCTCACGAACCCAGGGCCTAATAAAAGACTTCTTCACTTACATAGTTACCAGAATAGAAGGGTAAAATCCAACCTACCTTAAAGCCTATGCTTAAGTCTAGCCTACTTTCATCATTTATACTCAAAGTATCATAATCAAATGGTCTTAGGCCTTTTGTAAATCCTTGCATCAGCTCAAAACCTGCATAGAAATTCAGCTTAGTCTTTCGAGAGAGTTGTTGATAAAAGATTTGTTGCTTTAATGTAAATCCTCCCGATCTCTTGTCATATCCTTTAGCATAATCACCGAATACCTGAGGCACAGCATTAGAATCATCTTGGAGACGTATATAATGATACCAGTACCCTGCACCAGCAGTCAATCTTAAACCACCCCGCAGTGTAGGAAAAAGCTGAAATAATTTACCTCCCAGTACTCCTATATAGGCTCCTCTTTGTCTTAAAAGCACAAATGATTCACCATTTTGAATATTTAAGATCTGCCCATCATTGAACCTCAGCAGCTCCAACGGATCTTCTTTTACGTTATTGCTAAATTGGAATTTGTAATCTAATCCGAAAATATAATTAGACCTTGTGACTCTCTCAATCCCTGAGCCAAACTGAAGATTAGCTCCGAATCTATCCGCAACATCGCCAAAAGGCAACTCAACACCATAGGACACGTGAAAAGCCCAAAGGGGGTCGTTCAAATTTTGATTGTCCTGCCCTGAACTATGGTTAATCACGAGCATCAAAGCAGAAAAGCAGCATGATACTTTTTTCAAATATGGTTTGATCTTTAGCATTTAATGAATGAGTCGTGAGTATTCAATAATTCTATCTTTGCAACAAAGGTCTTAAAATAATTTGATAGGATAACGTGTAAGTGGTATAATACGTCCTTAACGATAAGAGTTTAAGTAAAAATGAAAAAAGTATTGATTACTGGAGGAGCTGGATTTTTAGGGAGCCACCTTTGTGATAAATTTATCGATGAAGGGTATCATGTAATCGCAATGGATAATCTCCTCACGGGTTCATTAGATAATATTGATCATTTATTCCGACTTAAAAACTTTGAGTATTATCATCATGATGTAAGTAAGTTCGTACATATCCCTGGAGATTTGGACTATATATTGCACTTTGCATCACCTGCAAGTCCTGTTGATTATTTAGAGATGCCGATACAAACCTTGAAAGTTGGTTCGCTAGGTACTCATAATCTTCTCGGCTTAGCTAAGGAAAAGAATGCTCGATTACTGATTGCAAGTACCTCAGAGGTATATGGTGATCCGCTTATCCACCCACAAAATGAGGAATATTGGGGCAATGTAAATCCTATCGGTCCACGAGGTGTATATGACGAAGCTAAGCGATTCCAAGAAGCGATAACCATGGCATATCATAATTATCATGGACTAGAAACTCGGATTGTAAGAATATTTAACACGTACGGCCCAAGGATGAGAGTCCAAGACGGACGTGCTCTACCAAACTTTTTCTCCCAAGCCATACGAGGAGAAAAAATAACAATCTATGGAGATGGTAGCCAAACGAGATCCTTCTGCTATGTATCTGATCTTGTTGAAGGTATTTATAAGCTTCTACTTAGCGATTATCATTTACCAGTGAATATTGGCAATCCAGTCGAGATAACAATTAAAGAAGTTGCTGAAGAAGTATTAGCGCTCGTAAATAACCCGAGAGCAGAAATTTCTTATCAAGACTTACCGAAAGACGACCCCAAAAAAAGACAACCCGATATTGCAAGGGCTAAGCAGATATTGAACTGGTCGCCTAAGGTAGGAAGAAGAGAGGGTATGATAAAAACGCTTGAATATTTCAAAGCAGTACTTTAACAGTTCTAAATAAATAGCATATTGTATATTTGAAGCCTATTTCTACGTTCAATTACAAAGTACGGTTAAGAACTCCGACATGAAACACAGTAAAAGAATATTTTTCACTTCCATCATATTTTTATTTTTAGGGATTGTAGCCCTTAAAGCTCAATTACCCGAATTTTCGGATGCTCAAATTAAAGCAGAATTAAAAGAACGTAATCTTAGTGAAGAAGAAGTCACTCAAGCACTTAATGATAGAGGTTATGATATCAATAACCTTGAAAATCTGACGCAAGCAGAATTACTTGAAATAAAAAGTATCATAGAGGAGCTGTCAGCTCAACAAAGTATCGATGCCCCTCAAGAAAATGAAACTTCTATTAAAAATTTAAAAGAAACTGACTCCGTACAAGATACCCTCATCCCAGAAGTAGAAGAGATATTTGAAGAAATCACAGAAGACGAAGAGGTTGAAGTTAATACTTATGGCCAACAGCTATTTCGAAATAAGACTATCAGAGTATATCAACAGTCCGAAGAAATAAAAGCTCCTGACAATTATATACTCGGAGTAGGTGATGAGTTGGCCATCTCTATATTCGGCAACTCTATACTGGATGAAGAACATACGATCACTAAAGATGGATTTATCTCCATCAGGGACGGGTATAAAAGAATTTATTTGAAAGGTCTTTCTCTTGAACAAGCAAGAAAGAAACTAGACAAAAACTATCGTCAGTTTTACAATTATAAAAAAGGTGAATTTGCGGTAACTCTAAATTATAGCAGGACGATCCAAGTAAGTGTTTACGGAGAAGTTTTGAATCAAGGACCTATAACAATTCCAGCTATCAATACCGCATTTTCAGCACTTGTTGCAGTTAATGGACCAACTAATCTGGGTAGTGTAAGAAACATAAAACTGATAAGATCAAGTGGTGAAATCGAAAACTTAGATGTCTACGAATATATAAGTAACCCATCTATTGCCAAAAACTACTATTTAAATGATGGCGATTACCTACATGTACCCGTTGCTCAAAAAATAGTTGAGTTAAAAGGAGCTGTAAATAGGCCTATGAAGTATGAACTGAAGGAAGGAGAAGGAATAATTGAAGCCATAGAATTTGCAGGTGGCATGAGTAAAAATGCTATCAAAAAAACAATTAAAGTAAACAGATTTGGAATAGATCAAAATGAAATATTGACAATTCCTTATGCTCAAGTTTTAGCTAGTAGATCAAATTACGATTTGGAAAATGGGGACGTATTAGACATATCAACCATCAGTCAAGCTGCGAAAAACTACATCTCTCTTAGCGGTGCTTTTAAAAATCCAGGAGACTATGAAAGAACTCCTAATATGAAAGTCGTGGATGCCATCAATCTGGCAGGAATCTCAGATAATGCGGAAACTTCGAGAGCTTACATACAACGACTTGCAACTGACGGTACGTACTCATATTTAGAGTTTGACTACAGGTATGTTTTGAATAATATCTCTTCTCCTCAAAATTACGTACTACAAGATCGAGATAAGATCATTTTGTATAGTAAGAATACTTTTGCTGACCAGATCAGCTTTAGCGTAAGAGGAGCTGTAAGAAACCCCGATCAATTTGAATTTGATTCCAATCAAAATTTAAGAATTTCAGATGCCATCTATCTCTCGGGCGGATTACGACGAGATGCATCTAGTATTGCTTATGTCCAACGAGTGGATTCATTACTTGCCGAACCTAACTATGTTGTATTAGACCTTGACGAAATAGTGAATAACCCCGAAAGTGATCAAAATATAAAAATTAGACCTTTTGATCGATTGACGATATACCAAAAGGATGTGTTTTATGAAAAAGCGTTCATAGGCGTAGGTGGTGCTGTTAATGAGCCTGGGACATTCCCATATGGTGAGGATATGACAGTAAAAGATGCATTGGTTTTGGCTCAAGGTCTGAAAATTGCAGCTGCTTTAGATAAAGTAGAAATATCTCGAGTTATCATCAAGAATAATGAGCCTACTAAAACCATAATCGCATCTATTGAAATAGATCGAGACCTAAACGTTATTTCGACTGATCAAGAATTTAAGCTTGCACCCTTTGATATCATTCAAGTTAGATACGTACCTGAATTTGAATTGCAGGAATTTGTTGAGTTGCAAGGACAGGTAAAATATGCCGGCAAATATCCCATTATCAATAAAAATGAAAGAATATCTAGCATTATAAATAGAGCAGGTGGAATCAATGAAGATGCATTTCCTGAAGGAGCAACCCTTTATAGAGCACAAGACAACATAGGGAATGTCATTATTAAACTTGCGGATATACTAGAAGATAGAAAATCTAAATTCAACTTCACCGTTCGAGATGGAGACGTAATTCTTATTCCTAAAAAGAAGGAGTTTGTAACGATAAGAGGCGCTACTAGAGTCAGAGACTTTCAAATTGAGGATAATATCTCTAGCGGAAACTCTATTTCTGTTCCATTTCATAAAGGAAAAACTGCAAAATTTTATATCGATGAATATGCTGGCGGTATAGATTCCGACCTATCTTCTGGAAAATATGTATATGTTGAGCAACCTAATGGTCAGATAGAAAGGTCAAAATTTAGGTTTCCTCTAGGTAGAAAATATCCCAAAGTGATGAAGGGATCAACAATAGTCGTAAAAGCAAAACCTGCAGAAGTAAAAAAAGAAGAGGAAGAAAAAGAAGATGTTGATTGGACCAAAATATTGAGCGATACTGTAGTCCAAGCAACATCTGTACTAACATTAATTTTATTGGCTCGGCAACTCAACTAGATCTATGATAGGATAGCCTGTATACCTGGTAGGATTTTCCCTTCTAGATATTCTAGCATGGCTCCACCACCGGTGCTTACATAGCTGACTTTATCGGAAAGATTAGCTTTATTGATCGCCGCAACTGAGTCTCCGCCTCCTATCAAAGAAAATGCCCCCAGCTGTGTAGCATCGGCAACCTCTCGAGCAACTGTAAAGGTTCCATTGCTATAGTTAGACATTTCAAATACTCCCATAGGGCCATTCCAAAGGATTGTTTTTGACGATGATATTACCTTCTTGTATGCTTCTATAGCTTTCGGTCCTATATCCAACCCCATCCATCCACTATCGATATCATCGCTAGGCTTTATTTTGATATTTGCTTCATTGCTAAATGCATCGGCTGCGACAGAATCTTCTGGAAGCCATATTTTAGTATTGGCTATCGCTGCCTTCTCTATTAGCCTTTTCGCCAAATCCAAATAATCATCTTCACATAGAGAATTTCCTACTTGTCCACCAAGTGCCTTCTTGAACGTATAGGCCATACCACCACCGATGATGATATTGTCTGAAATATCCAATAGTTTTTCTATTAGTTGAATCTTATCACTCACTTTAGCTCCGCCAATAATAGCCGTCACAGGAGACTCTGCACCATTTAATACTCGATTAGCGTTTTCGATTTCTGCTTCCATAAGAAGACCAAAAGACTTTTGAGTTTTATCAAAGTATCTTGCCACTACAGTAGTACTGCTATGTGCTCTATGTGCCGTACCAAAAGCATCATTAACAAATACATCAGCCAATGAAGACAGATCTTTGGCAAAGGATTCATCACCCTTAGTCTCTCCTTTATGAAACCTTGTGTTTTCCAATAACAATATTTCTCCAAAGTTTAGATTCTTTGAAGCACTAGTCATTTTGTCTACATCGTGACTGTCACAAAATGCTGTATTCATACCAGTCAGTGATCTTAGATGATCAACTAAATGTTTTAAGGTAAATTTTTCAACATTGAGAGTACCATCATCATTTAGCTTCTTTTGTGGTCTCCCGAGGTGAGACATAATGATGATTTTACAAGATTTGTCTTGTAAGTGCTTAATCGTTGGAATAGCTCGTCGCATCCGCGTATCATCCGTAATCTCATAGTTTTCATTGAGAGGAACATTAAAGTCAACACGAAGCAAAACAGTTCTCTTATCCAGTTTTAATTCTTTTAAATACATAATGGGGTCAATTATAAAAAAAGCCTTATCGAATAATAATCCGACAAGGCTCTTAATATCATTAATAAAAATTATCTTTTCAAATTATACTGAAGCTGCTAAATCTGCTAAACGAGCTGAATATCCAGCCTCATTATCATACCAACTTACAACTTTCACCATCTTACCTTTTACATCCGTAAGCAACGAATCAAATATACTTGAGTGCTTATTCCCTACGATATCTGAAGAAACTAATGGATCTGTGCTGTACTCAAGTACACCTTTCATAGGACCATCTGCTGCCGCTTTAAATTTAGCATTGATTTCTTCCTTGGATACTTCTTTGTCTAATACTACATTAAGTTCAATCATAGAACCTGTAATAACAGGTACCCTTACTGCAATTGCGAATAATTTACCCGCAACATTTGGATATACTTTTCCGACCGCACTTGCTGCTCCAGTACTAGTAGGTATGATATTATATGCTGCCGCTCGTGCTCTTCTCAGATCACTATGTGGAGCATCCTGAATTCTTTGATCTGAAGTATAAGCATGAGTCGTTGTGAGTGATCCGTATTCTATACCCCAGTTTTCATCCAAAATTTTCACCACTGGTGCAAGGCAGTTAGTGGTACAACTTGCATTTGAAATGATACACATATCATCTGTGATACTTTCTCCATTTACACCTAGCACAACGGTATCAACTCCTTCTCCTTTTGCAGGAGCTGAAATCAATACTTTTTTTGCCCCAGCATCGATATGCTTGCTTGCAGCTTCCTTTGTTCTAAAAAATCCGGTAGATTCTATGACTACATCTATATTTTGAGACTTCCAATCCAATTTAGAAGGATCTCTTTCAGCTGTTGAAGCAATTTTATGTCCATCAATGATAATGTGAGTATCTGTAGATTCAACATTATGATTAAACTTGCCGTGAGCACTATCAAATTTCAGTAGGTGAGCAAGTGTTGCATTATCTGTAAGATCATTAATAGCTACTACTTCCACTGCATCATTAGCAAATAGATTTCTGAAAGTTAGACGACCTATTCTTCCAAATCCATTAATTGCAATTCTTTTTTTAGACATGTTTGTATAGTTAGTTAAGAAAGTTACAATCCTCTATATACGAGAGGATTGCGGCGCAAAATTAAGTATAATTTCTGTAATTAATTCTTCACAAGTTGTTGTGACCTAATATAATCTTTGGTTATAAGCGAAACAGAATAGATTCCTTTTTCAAGACTTGAAATAGCCAAATTTACGATGTTCTTTCCCTTTGGAAAAAATTCATTATTTCGTACCATTCTTACAAGTTTTCCGTGGATATCATAAATCCCAACACTAATCGACTGCCCTCTGCGTAAATCAAATTCTAACCGAGTCCGTTCATCGGCAGGATTAGGTAGCAGAGCTAGATCATTATCTTCATCAAATGCTACATGATCTATGGATGTACTTACATCTTCAAATATGATATCCTCATCTCCGTTTTGATAAGGAATATATAGAATTGGTAAATAGTACATTTCATCTTCTGTGCCCTCGCCCCATGAAGTCCATTGTGGAGGATTATTAGGATTATTTGGGTTTTCTGAGGTATTATCATAGCTGGCAATTGCATGAATTTTACTTCCCTGCTCAGCTTTGATATATCTATTGAAGTTGTAATATCCTTGCCAGTTGAAATCCCAGTCTGGGATACTTATCAGATTCGTAATAGTTCCATCCGGAGATTCTAGATATACTGTCCAATCGGTCCCCAATAAGTGCATATGAGGAGCGATACCCACTAAACTTAGATCCGAAGGTACATCCCAAATACCATGAAATGATCGAGTCTGGTTAGCTGGAATAAAGAATGGCCCATTAATCAATACATTGCCCAATGGCACCATAATATGGCTTTCTACATAGCGCTCTACATCTTCGTTTTCATCTGCAAAAAAGATGTTGATTGTAGATTTATCTAATTCATCTACAGACCATGGAGCATAGTGCATCTGTAATACTAAATCTGATCCAGCGCTAAGTACTTGTCCTACCCCATCTTGATAAAATCTCGGTTTCTGTCCTGGTACATATCCCTGATACTGCTTCGCCGTTAATACAGCTGTTTGGTCGCTAGTGAAACTACCGAATCCATCAAATCCATATTCTGGAGTAGCTGCATCATTGGCTGCGGCTTCTCCTGTGATGTCTTCAAAAAACAAGCAATGGTGAACGATTTTAGGGTTGCCCGGCCTGAGCTCTATAGCTTTTACCACCTTATCCTCGGTAAGACCCGTAGGTATGACGAAATACCTGTACTCATCTTTATTATCACCTCTATGCAGCCACGCTTCTTCCATTTCTAAGACCAAATCAGGTTCTCCTAGCAGTGATCCCGAGGGAAAATCTGGCAAAGGCGGCTCATCAGAAACATCTCCTTGTGGTGCTCCAGCATCAGCCCATTGTTTGATCAGTTCGATTTGCTCATCAGTTAAGTAGTTCTCTCCTAAAAAATTGGAATACTCTGGATCTGCCTTCCAAGGCGGCATATATTTAATGCTTGTAACATACTTTATAGTACTTGCCCAATTTTTGACCTCATCATACGAAGTAAACGACATAGGGCCTATCTCACCTGATCTATGACATACCGTACATTGATTATAAATAATCGGAGCTATATCTTTACTGAAGGTAGGCTGTGCAATTATTAGACATGAAGAAGATACTATTGAAAGTATCAAAGCAATAATTTTATATCTCATAATCAGTGATTTCTTTCGTTAAAGTTAATAAAGCATCCGATAGCTTCTGTGCTCTTTGGCCAAGAAGAAATTCCTAGACTGGCAGACTCTAGGGTTTTTTGTAGTTCATGTGACGTTATTACCCTTCTTTTTTTTCCTATTCTTACATAACCATTATCTATTCTACCTTGATAGACGACTCGATCGTTTTGATTATCAACCATTACCACCTCGGGAGTAACGGTGACATTATACTTTGATGCTAAGCGTTTGTAGTGATCAGTCCTCAGAGGATAATTGATACTATATTTTTTCTTGAATTGTGAAATCCCTTTTCTTTTAGAAGCAAAATTGGGAAAAACTCCAACGAAGTCTACATCTTCTTTGTAAGATTCAAAGTAAGAATTAAGCAAGGGTGCATATTGTTGGCAAATAATACATTCATCCAATAAAAATATGTAAAGCGTATACTCTTTCGAAGCATCACCAATCTCCTGTGCCTTTACTAGAGAAAATTGACTTATAACCAAGGATAGGATAATGAGTATTTTACTTTTCATTTATATCAATTTATAATTTTTATACTCACCAAATTCGATCCCTAGAGCCTTTCGAGACCAATCCTTCACTCTTTGCTTAAAATTGGTTTTATTCATACTTATATCATAATCGAATTTCCAGTTCTGTGCAGATATACGGTCTTTCATCACTTTTGGATGTGAATCTTCAAACCTCTGAAGTCTATCAATCTGTGAATAGTCAAAATCCTCGGCTTGACCTACCACTCGATCAATCCATTGATCATCATGCCAATATTTATTAAATGATTTTTGCTTATCCTGCATCGCTTTTGGCGGTTTCACCCATCCATAATGATATATAGACGCGTTTATTGCTTTGACGTTTAATTTACGATCGTCAGTCCATCTGAAACCTTGTGCATCTTTGTAAGAACTTATTTTCTTGTTCTGACGGATTATCCTTATTTCATTTTTATACCAATTAGAAGAGGTAGCAACGTAATCATAACTACCATAGAAATGTTTGTATTTAAAAAGCAAACCTTCGACCACATCCATGTTTTGAAAACGACTCATCGACGCTTGGATCTCTTGATAATCTTTTTCGTGTATAACTTCATCTCCTTGGATGTAAATACACCAATCGAATTTTCCTTCTAACGATTGATATGCTTTATTAGTCTCTAGAGCCAATACACGACCTCCCTCCCTCAAATCATCGTTCCATATGGTCGGAAGTATAATTATCTTTTCAGGTAGTAGTTTTTCGATGTAAGACATGGTTTCATCTTCAGATTGCCCCACCGCAACAAATATCTTATCGCATAACGGCGCTATCGAAAGTAAGGCCTCACGTATAGGATAATCATACTTGATCGCATTTCTAATAAAACTAAAGCCACATACCTTCATATCGAATACCTAATTACAATTCAATTGCTAAAGTACCTAGAGGATAGATAAAAAAAAAGAAGCTACCAAACCGATAGCTTCTAAATCGAAAAAGCATGAAAAAACTACTAACTATTATCTTGACGTTTTTTTCTCTTAAAGACACTTATATAACAGTCAATCCCTCGTTTTACCTGTTAAGAGGGTGTTAAGATTTAACAACAAAAGCTTAAAATGATGAATTCTAAGCTAAAAATGAGATCAATACACCTGCTGCTACCGCCGAACCGATCACTCCAGAGATATTACTAGACATAGCATACTGCAAAATATGATTAGTGGGATCATGTTTTAATGCAATATCATTAGCTACACGAGACGCCATAGGTACGGCACTAAGGCCAGTAGCACCGATTAAAGGATTGATTTTCTTTTTGGCGAAAAGGTTATAGATTTTTACGGCAACTATTCCTCCTAGTATTGAAATAATAAATGCTATCAATCCACCACCGATGATCATGAGTGTCTGCAAGTTGAGAAATGAAGAAGCGGTCATGGTAGCCCCTACGGTAAGACCTAAAAACACTGTGGCAGTATTCATAATGGTGCTAGATGCCGCTTCAAATAATCTATTGGTGTCAGATCCTATCTCTTTGACCAAATTACCAAATAGTAAAAGCCCCACCAATGGAACAGAACTTGGTACTAATAGAGCAACTACAATAATCAGTGCTATCGGGAATATGATCTTGAGTGTTTTTATATTCTTGATTTCTAACTTATTAGGAAACTCCCGATCCTGTTGCTTCATATTGATAAGCAATTCTTTTTTAGTCATGCTAAACTTAACTACAAAAGGGATGATAACTGGAACCAAAGCCATATAAGAATAAGCAGCTATGGCAATAGGTCCTAATAACTCTGGCGCTAGCTTGATAGCTGTAAAAATAGCCGTGGGACCATCCGCTCCACCGATGATACCTAATGCTCCAGCTTGTTGCAATGTAAATCCAAACAGTACGGCTGTAATCATCACTGTAAAAATCCCTATCTGTGCCGCAGCGCCAAAAAATGCTAATCTAAGATTACGTAGCATAGGTCCAAAATCAGTCATTGCCCCGACTCCCATAAAAATCAATGGAGGTAATAAACCTGTCTTGATTAATAGATAGTAAAGCATATTCATAATGCCATGCTCCTTTGCAATCGTGACAATACTCATGCTTGAAAGGTTCGCAATTTCTTCAGCAGGTGTAACACTCATATTACCACCGGGTAAATTGGCAAGTAATACCCCAAAAGCTATCGGAACTAACAGTAATGGCTCAAACTTTTTGTATATCCCTAAATAGAGTAAAATACATGCTACCATGATCATTAATAAAGTCAATGGTTGACTCCACAGATCACCAAAGGCTGTCATTTCATATAACTTGTGTAGGATCTCCACTAGTTTAGTTTTATGATTTGATCATCTTCTTCAATTTCATCTCCATGATTAGGGTATATTTCTAATATGGTACCCGACACATCACTTTTGATAGCATTGATCACTTTCATGGCTTCAATGTAACCTATAGTATCTCCTATTTCTACTTTGTCACCTACCTGAACAGGCTTGTCGGAGTTATCTTTTGTGGCATAAAACTTACCTTCCAATGGAGCAACCACAAATTTTTCCTCGCCCGATGGACTAGTTGATATCGGAGTCTTTGTATCCTTAGAAGAAGTCTCATTTTTATCACCGTTGTCGACGGTAACTTTATATTTTTTCCCTTCTAATTCCACAAAAATTTCTGAAGGCAGATGGGCATCACTTTTCGCAAGTTTTGCAGTTCTTCTCGCTTCTAAATCTTTAGTAAAATTAATTTTAGCTTCTCCACTTTTGAAGGTTTCGTACTGCTGTGGATGCATAGCATACTCCATCAACTCTTCATCATCCTGACCATAATCCCATCCTTTCTCATCCATCTTCTTCTTATATATTTCTAGCTCATCTGGATAAAGGTCTTGTGGAATTCCTTCATAATATTCTCGATTTTGTTTCTCAGCCAATGCCTTGATCTCATCGCCCAATTCACCTAGCAATTGACCAGATCGACCAAGTATCATTCCCCAAGTATTCTCATCTATCATACTCCAGCGTTCTTTACCCTTGATGGTTTGAAGCGCATTCATGAGAGATACATTTTTCACATATTGGCTAAATGGGGTTACTAGAGGCGGATAACCTAATCTTGGCCATGCATACTCTACCTCCTCAAACAACTTAATCAATAATTGCTCTTGAGTCATAGGAGCTTTGTCTCTTTTGACAAGCCACTTATTGAGACTAGATAGATTTTTTTCGAGATCAGCCATCAAGCTACCCATCATACCTCCTGGTAGTCCTGGTCCAATGAGCAGTGAATTCATAAACCTATTGCGAGGATTGATATATTCTCCTAGAAAATCATCGATAAATTCTTGACTCAAAGATCGCACTTCCATGTATGCTTTATTATTAATATCAGGTAAAATAAAACCTGCATCTTTGAGCATCTCATGCACGGTAAGCAAATCAGCATGACCAGTACCCCATGAAAGCGGTTCCATGCCCACATCTATGATATCTGCACCGTTTCGAGCTGCTTCTAAAGAACTTACAACCGAGAAACCCGTCGTAGAGTGTCCATGATATTGTATCAAAATATCAGGATGTCTTTTGCGGATTCCACCTACAATTTTACCTATAGATACAGGCCTACCGATACCCGCCATATCCTTTATACAGATTTCTTCTGCTCCAAGATCTATATATGAATCCGCTAAACCTATATAATAATCAACCGTATGCACGGGAGAATGCGTTACACTAAGTGCTCCCTGCGCTATCATACCAGCCTCTTTGGCAAATTTAAAGGAGTTGGCTAAGTTGGCAGGATTATTTAATCCATCGAATGATCTTGAGATATCCGTACCTTGTTTTTTTTTGACCTTAAACATCAGTCGCCTTACATCTGCTGGCACAGGACTCATTCTTATTCCATTGAGTCCACGTTCTAGCATCTGAGTTTGTATACCAGCATTATTGAAAGGAGTCGTCCATTCTCTAACTGATTTATTTGGGTTTTCTCCAAATAGTAAATTTACCTGCTCAAAACCACCACCATTAGTCTCTACTCTTGCAAAGCAACCGATATCAATAATCGGTTGAGCGACTCTTACAAGCTGATCGACACGAGGTACATATTTACCCGAAGACTGCCACATATCACGATATACCAGCGCTAATCTGATTTCCTTTTTCATAAAATGGGCTTACTTTTCTATCAATTCGATTTTTTCAATACGTACACCTATCGATTCCATAGCCTTGGTGATCACCAGATGATGATTCTTTTCTCTATCAGCATGAGCTGAATTGTATTTATTGGTAATCAATATTAGGAATCTACCTAGTAGTACGACTAATAAAAGAATAATGAACACGGTGACCATGCCCACCATCATTAGTACTAGTGACTCATGAAGGTCTGTTGACATAAATATTTGCTTAGTTAGACGTGACGAATCTACAAATACTTATATGATTTCAAAATAATAAAATCTTGTATTTGTAAGAATTTACAAAATAATATTGGCTTGAAATAAGCTTGTAATATTCTATTTTCTTTTCAATTCTTTTGGTTACTAAACTATTCTAAGAAAGAGGCATTTTTACAACATGATTAAAATTTTCAAATTTGGAGGTGCAGCTTTGGGCAATGTTGAACGCATCCGAGCTTTATGTGAAATCATTCAAAATGAAGAGTATGATCGTCTAGTGATTGTATGCTCTGCATTTCAAAATGTCACCAATGAATTGACAGCTCTAGCAAAATCTTATTACCAGCATAAAGAAAATACCTTAGAGGATTTTCATAAACTAAAAGCCAAGCACCATCAAGTCCTAGATCATCTCGTACCTAATCGCCAAGATCTGCAGGATGATCTCAATGACCTATTCATGGAGACTGAATGGTTTATAGAAGATCAGCCTGAAGAAGACTTTAGTTATAGTCTAGATCAAATCTTGGTGACGGGAGAGATTATATCTTCTCGTATTGTAAGCCATTTTCTGAACCAACAATCCATTGATAATAATTGGGTAGATATCAGAGACTATATCATTACCGACAATAAGTATAATAATGCTAATGTACTTTGGACAGAAACGGAGATGCGACTAAAAAAGCTATGGGATAATCATACTAGTAAAATTTTGGTCACTCAGGGATTCATAGCAAGTAGTACTGAAAATTTTTCTACTACACTCGGTCGTGAGGGCTCTGACTATACTGCGTCTATACTCTCCAGCAGGTTGCAAGCAGATTCAGTAACTTTCTGGAAGGATGTACCTGGTATCATGTCATCTGACCCTAAGTTGGATATGGGTGCTACCAAACTAAAAAAGCTATCGTATGAAGAAGCAATTGAAATGACTTACTATGGAGCAAAAGTAATCCACCCAAAAACCATCAAACCTATCATTAAGCAGGAAATACCATTTTTTGTTAAGTCATTTCTACATCCAAATGAGCTCGGAACTACAATTTCTTCGGAGGAAAATCTTGAGTATCCTCCACTCACGGTAATCAAAAAGGATCAATCAGTCTTAATTTTTAAAACGAAAGACTATTCTCATATCAGCTCCAAGGACAGTTCTCGAATTTTTGATTCCTTAGCAAATAATCATGTGAAAGCTAATCTAATCATGACCAAAGCCCGAGAAATAATTATTTGCTTAGATCATAATGAGGCAGTGATAAATGAAATAAAGGAGACTTTAAACAATCATTATAATATTAACATCCATATGAATCTGAGGCTTACCACAGTCAGGCATTATACGGCAAACACTTTGGATGAATTAAAAATGAAATCAATCAAATATCAAATGCAAGATGGGACGACACTTCAATACCTCTGCTCTGACTAGTGATAATCTTCTATATTAATGATTGACCGACATTGTAAAAAATCACGTTTATCATTGCTACCAATAAGGATCAATCTCCCATTGTTTTTTTGACTGAGCAAACTATAGAACCAATCCGACGCCTTATCATCTAAGAAACTAGTGGGTTCATCTAAAATAAGAAGTGAAGCGTCGCCAAGCAAAGCGAGTCCTAGCTTTACACGTTGCTGCATACCTGACGAATATTCTTTCCAAAATGTATCTGGACGATAAGGATAATCTAATATCTCTAAAAAATCGTCATAGCCATTGCAGTCCAATCTCTTATGATCTTGGTGAAATAAAAAAATCTCTGGTAGCGTAAATTCGTCGATTAAGTTTACATATGGTGCAGCAACACTAACTTTCTGGTAAATATTCGATCGTTTTATCTGTTGTGAATCAAAGCTATAACTTATATGCCCATCAGTATAGCTCATGAAGCCTGATATCACTTTCAACAACGTAGATTTACCCGAGCCATTTTTCCCAGATATGCCATAAATGCCATCCGAAAACTTAAAACTTAAATTTTTGAATATATATCTATATCCAAAGCGTTTAGCAACTTTATCGAGGTGGACGGATATCATAGATTAAGGTCTAAAACCTTTCATCAATCCTCGATCTGCTTCACCCAAGAAATTCAGTACTTTGGCTCGATACTCTGAAGCTGGAATAGTGGCCTCTATTGTATTCACGGCTTTTCTAACATTTCTTTCTTTCACAAAAAGAATGCGGTAAATATCTTGAATATGGTTTATACTTTCATTGTTGAAACCTCTGCGACGTAAACCAACACTATTGACTCCAACGTAAGATAATGGTTCGCGGGCCGCTTTGACGTAAGGAGGTACATCTTTACGTACTAAAGAGCCACCGCCGATCATAGCATGATTACCAATTTTTACAAACTGATGGACTGCTGTCATTCCGCCTAAAACACAATACTTACCAACTTCAATATGGCCTGCAAGTGTCGCATTATTAGCTAATATGGCATGATGACGTACATGACAATCATGTGCTATATGCACATATGCCATCAAAAGAACATTATCTTCTATGACTGTTTGATGATTGGCCTCGGTACCCCTATTAAGAGTGCAGTACTCTCTAACGATTACATTATTCCCGATTTTCAGAAGAGATTTTTCGTTCTTAAATTTCAGATCTTGTGGTATAGCTCCGATGACTGCACCAGGGAATATTTTACAATTATCTCCTATTCTGGTACCATTCATGATGACCACATTAGGGCCAATTTCACAGTTATCACCAATGACCACATCATCTTCGATGGTGGTAAAAGATCCTATTTGAATGTTGCTACCAATTGTAGCTTTATGACTAACATCCACAAACTTCGACATATCCTATTCTTCTCTTTTTACTATTTGAGCGGTAAGCTCTCCTTCCGAAACTAATCTGTTTCCAACGAAAATTGTTCCCTTCATATGGACAATTCCCCTTCTGATAGGAGCTAATAACTCTAATTTCATAATCATAACGTCTCCTGGTACTACTTTGTACTTAAATTTAACGTTATCCATTTTGAGAAAGTATGTATCCCATTTTCCGCCGTCTCCTGCCAGCGTTAATGCTAATATACCTCCAGTCTGCGCAAGTGCTTCCATCTGTAATACACCGGGGAATACCGGATTATCTGGAAAATGCCCTCTAAAATACCACTCACCGAATGAAATCGATTTTACACCAACAACATAATTATCCTTGATATCAATTATTTTATCTACCAATAAGAATGGATGCCTATGAGGAAGCATATTTTGAATATCGGCGATACCCATGACAGGATCTATATTCGGATTATAATCAGGTTTTCCTTTATATTTCCTAGCCTTTTGAAATTCTGACTTCAGTAATTTAGTGAAGGTGGTATTGGCTTTATGCCCTGGTCTATTGGCAAAAATCTTACCTTTTATAGGTCTACCTAATAAATATAAGTCTCCTAATAAATCCAATAATTTGTGCTTAGCTAACTCATTGGGACTTCGCAATGATGTCAGGCTTGCAATACCGTTATCATCTATTTCTAAATCCTCTTTCCCAAATTTCTTTTTGATCCTATCCAATTCTTGAGGTTCCATGATGTTTTTGGTGATTACTACAGCATTATCAACATCTCCTCCTTGGATTAGGCCGGCATCATAAAGACGCTCTAAATCTTCTATGAATACAAATGTTCTTGAGTCAGCTATATCCTCACTAAATTGTGAAATATCTTGAAGCCTTGCTGACTGAGCAGCAACCATTTCAGATTCGAAATCAATCATCACGTTCAGCTCAAATCCATCATATGGCACTACCGTAATTTCAGTATGAGTATTCTCATCTCGATAGGTAAATATTTCTTTGATTTCGAAACATTCAATGTCACCTTCTAAATCTGTAAAACTTGCTTGCTTTAGTAATTGTACAAAAGGATATGAAGAACCATCTAAGATAGGCACCTCAGATGCATCCAGTTCAATTTCTAAATCAGTTATCTGAGCACCAGCGATCGCAGCCATTAAATGTTCTATAGTAGAAACTTCTACATCACCCTTAGCTATAGTCGTGCCCCGCTCGGTTCTAGTCACTAATGATACATCAGCCTTAAGCTTTACAGGACTTTCTAAATCAACTCTTTTAAAACTAATGCCCTGTCCAGACTCCGTTGGATTTAGTTTCATATTAACGGTTTGTCCAGTATGTAAACCCGTACCGCTTATGCTGACTGAATGTTGTATGGTCTTTCGCTTCATAATATTTTGAAACTTATAATCTGAAGATAATTTAGTTAGTAAAGGTAACTATAAGTTGGGTGATGCATCCTCCAACTTGGCAAGCTTTTGTTTCATCTTACGGATCTCAACTAATAAATCAGGAAGATTTTTGAACGCTGCGTAAGACTTATAATAGTTCGCATATTCAATTGCTGGGCTTCCTGATAGTCGAGCATCATCTTTGATATCACCTATGATACCGGTCTGCGCTTGCACCTGTATTCTATTCCCTATTTTTTTATGACCTGCAATCCCAACTTGTCCACCTATGATGTTGGACTCTCCTAACTTTGCACTACCGGCAATACCGGTCTGAGCGGCGATCACCGTATTTTTTCCAATTTCTACGTTGTGGGCAACTTGAATTAAATTATCAAGTTTGACCCCTTCTCCAATCACAGTAGAGCCGATACTACCACGATCTACTGTAGTATTGGCTCCTATCTCGACTTTATCTTTAATAATTACATTGCCAAGGTGATTGATTTTTTTGTAGGAGCCATCCTCTGCTCTACTAAAACCAAAACCATCTGCCCCAATCACTACATTAGCATGCAGTATAACATCATTACCAATTTCACAATTATCATAAATTCTTACGCCAGGATAAATGATTGTATTTGAACCAATCTTGACATTGGCGCCTATGCTTACATTGCTATAAATACGGGTGTCAGCACCAACGGAGGATCCACGATTGATATTGACGAAAGCTTCTATATGCACATTGTCACCAATCTGCACAGTATCATGTATACATGCTTGACTAGCAATAAAATGATCTTCTTTTGATTTTGCACCGAAAGTGTCCATCAGTACTGCGAGGGATTCGTATACATTGGGTACGTGGATCAAGGTACAGTTCAATTCCTTTTTAGGCTCGAAACTTTCGGAGACCAAAACTATATCTGCCAGACAATCATAGATATATGATTCATATTTGGGATTAGCTAAGAAGCTGATTGTTCCTTCTTGGCTGTCATCTATTTTACTAGGACCCGATACTTTTACATTCGGATCACCGACTATACGCCCTGAGATTAGATGTGCAATTTGCTGAGCACTTACTTCATTCATACCTTAAAGATAATGTGGATTACGAATCCTAATGAAGAAATAAAAACTATTAGACCAAAATATGACTCAGTCACACCTCAGTCTCCATATCTTTGTTTAAGCAAAAAACTAATTGCCGGCTATGTTTAGAATAGGTACAAGAGGAAGTAAGCTTGCATTGTGGCAAGCCAACCATGTGCAGTCACTGCTCTTAGAACATCAGATTGAAAGTGAAATTATTGTGATACAAACAAAAGGTGATCGCATACAGGATCTTTCCTTTGACAAACTTGAGGGTAAAGGCTTTTTTACCAAAGAAATAGAAGATGCATTACTAGAAAACAAAATAGACGTAGCGGTACACTCACTCAAAGATCTACCGACAGTGTCACCTGACGGCTTATCTATTGCCGGTTTATCATACCGCGAACAGGCCAATGATTGTCTAATTGTCAATGCCAAGCATCATCAAAAGGATCGTATCATGGGTCTAGCTGAAAATGCGAGAATTGGAACTTCATCTGCTCGAAGAAAAGCATTTATAAAAGCGCTATTTCCAACTATTTCTACCGTAGATATCCGTGGAAATGTACCTACACGTATCCAAAAATTAGTAGATGAGGATATGGATGCCATAATACTTGCAAAAGCCGGCATTAATCGACTGAAAATTAATTTAAGTGATCATTTCGTATACGATTTACATCATAGGGAATTTCCTTCAGCGCCAGGTCAAGGAGTAATTGCATTTCAATGCCGAGAAGATGATCGCTCTTCTATTAAAATAATAAGAAAAATCCATCATGCAAGTGTTGCGAAATGCACCAATGTAGAACGTAAAGTACTGCAAGCAATGGATGGTGGTTGTCAATTGCCTCTAGGTGTATATTGTCATGTAGATCAATCAAATTATTACCACGTATCCGCAGCCTATCTAGGATCAAATGATACAGTACTAAAAAGAGTCTTCGCATCTCAAAATACAACTGCAGGCTTGGCAGAATCAATTTTATCCCAGCTAGGTTACTAAACTATACATAATCTATCATTGTATCTATATTTATAATTTTCACCATGAGTAATACTTATTTAGTCTTCGATGCCACTCCTGCTCGTAAACCCAAAAGCTATAAAGCACTAACTACAGAAACACATGCATGGCCACGTATGGTACATCTGAGTTGGATACTACTCAACGAGGAATTAAAACCTATCGAGGATCACGATTACATTATTCAACCGGAGGGTATCTCACTGACTGGGGCAGTAAGCAAATTTGCTAAAATAGATGAAGATGACATCGAGAAAAAGGCGAAAGATCTTGTAGAAGTACTCAAGCTATTTTCAGAGGCACTTGATAAAGCAACCCATGTATTTGCCCATAACCTAAAAGGTAATGAGAGCATAGCAGGTGCCGAATTTGTTAGGAAGAAAATGAAAAACAAACTGGCATATGCCAACAGCTATTGCTTGATGCAGGAAAGTACTTGGTTTTGTAAAATACCGAGTAAAACGGGTGGTTATAAATGGCCTACACTAAATGAATTGCATGCTAAAATATTTAACAAGCAATATAGTCCTGCCAATAACGCCAGAGCAGATGTCATAGCTGCTACGAGATGTTTTATTGCCTTAAAGAAGTACAATCAACTAGAAGATCTATTTGATGAAGACTAAGGTTTTCATATCTAGAAATTTGACTCCTGATTCAGTACTTCATCAACTTTTAGGTGTTCAGTTTGTGGATCGCTATCTCATTGAGTATAAATCAATACCATTTGACTTCAATAAGATAAAAGAGTGCCTTTGGCTATTTTTTTACTCAAAAAAATCCATTGACTTTTTCGTAACTCAACTTAACGATGACCTTGAGATTCGATCCTTTAATGTTATTTGTATTGGAAAAAAAACAGCAGAACATTTTGAGATAAAAACAGGACTTACTGTGCAATTTATTGTCAAGGATTTTCACGATGACGATGTTATTACAAAGCTTATCGGTCAAGATAAAATCTGTTTTATACAGGGAAAATTTTCATTTGAGAGATTTCAATCATCGTTACCTGAAAGGCAAATAGAACAATGTATCGTATATGATAATACGAGATTTTTAGATTCTATTATCCCAGCTTGTGATTATTACATTTTTACCAGCCCAAGGAATACCTTGTCTTTCTTCACCCATCAAATACTACCTCCTCATGCGATCATCTTGTCTATAGGAAGTAGTACTACAAACGAACTCCAAAAGCATTATAAAGGGAAAATACATCAAAGTCAATCAGCATCAGAAGAAAGCCTTAAGCAGTTGCTTGATTCATTTATATTATAAAAATTTATATTTGACTATCTTAGTCTCATCAGAGAATAAGGAACATGGCAAAAAAACTGACTAAAAAACAGCTTAAAAAACAACAAAAGCTGGAACGTAAGCAAAACTTAAGTCCTAAAAAGCCGATAAAGAAAAACAATCACTGGCCATCCATATTAGCCATATTAGCTTTAACAATTACGGTATTTTTACCTAGTCTTCAGAATGAGTTCGTCAATTGGGATGACGATCGTAATTTTTACGAGAACGATAATATCACTACCCTAAACAATGATAATTTTTGGTCAAACACGAAAGAAATTTTTACCTCTGATGTCATTGGAAATTATAATCCATTGACTATATGGACTTTTTTGATTGAAAATAAACTCTTTGGATTAGACAATCCTTTTTATTGGCATTTAGATAATTTGTTACTTCATCTTCTATGTGTTTTATTAGTTTTTAAGATTTGTCTTTTGCTTGGATTGGGTTGGCGAGGTAGCGTATTTGCCACCCTTCTTTTTGCGATACATCCTTTACGTGTAGAATCCGTAGCATGGGTCACCGAAAGAAAAGATGTACTCTTTGCAAGTTTTTACTTTGGAGCGCTGTACTTATATATCAAACAAAAAACAGAAGGCTATACTAACAAGCGCTTGATCGGGATCATAGTATTATTTGCACTTTCTCTATTTTCCAAAATACAAGCCGTCGCTCTTCCCTTGAGTATGATATGTATTGATTATTTAATAGATAATGAGTTTTCATTCAAGCAAATCGTCTCTAAGTGGATGTTTTTTGGAATGTCGTTGGGCTTTGGTATCCTTGGAATAGTCATGCTCCAGGGACAGGGTTCTCTAGAAAGCAATGTCACCTATGATCTTTGGCAGCGACCATTCATAGGGTCATGGTCTTATCTTATCTATTTGGTCAAATCGATCATTCCATTTAGAATGGTACCACTCTACCCTTATCCTAAAGTGATGCCTGCTTATTTCTACCCTAGTATAGTAATCTTTTTTATGACACTTTGGGGGCTTTGGAAGATGTGGAAGCTCCAATGGAGACATGCCGTTTTCGGTATTTTATTCTTTAGTGTTAATGTTGTTTTCTTACTTCAGATACTTGGAGCAGGTCAGGGATTTTTGGCAGATCGATTTACCTATGTAGCTTATTTTGGCTTATTCTTTTTATACGGATATCTACTGGAGCGAGTACTAGAAACTTCCAACCTAAGCCTTAAGATGAAATCTTATGTTTTTTCATCAACCGTAGCAGTTGTGACGTTGGTTTTTGGAATAATCAGTCACCAGCAATGTAAGGTTTGGAAAAATAGCGAAACCCTATGGACCCATGTACTAAAGTGTTACGATAATATAACCTTGCCTTATGGTAATCGTGCCAATTATCTCCGAGATGAAGGAAGGCAAAAAGAAGCATTAGCAGATTATAGCGCTTCCATCAAATTAGATCCCACAAAGGCTGCCCCTTTCAATAGTAGGGCTAAATTATATTTCAATACTGTTAATAACCAAGATACATTAAGGTTAGCCTTCAATGATTATTCGAAAGCGATAGAGTTAGCTCAAAACAAACTCGATAAAGCACCGAACCATCAAGATACTCGTGACAATCTAGGTGAATATCACATCAACAGAGGTGCCGTATATGCAAGACTTGGTGACTATCCAAATGCCCTAAAAGATATCAATAAAGGGCTCGAGCTCAAACCTAATCATGCGTCAGGTTACATCAATAGATTTGTACTCAACACTAATCTTGGCAACTATAAAGAGGCTTTGAATGATATTCAGACCCACCTCAAATATGAACCTTATGCGGCTAACTCTCACTACGAAGCAGGTAGATTAAAATCAATATTGGGCCGCAATAGTGAAGCACTCCCCGATTATAACCGAGCCATTGAGCTCAATCCAAACAATGGTCTTTTTTATTACGAAAGATCAAAACTTCATTACAACTTAAATCAATTAGCTAAGGCTAAAAATGATCTAAATTATGCTCGACAGCTAGGTCATCAAGTGGATCCTGCGTATGAACAATTATTGTTAAATGGATAAGAAAATCACTCATATCACGGTGCTTAATTAATAGCTCGATAAAAGTGCTACAAGAGCATAGAAAATGTATATTTTTGATTTCGGATGATAAGAGCATTACAAATATCCAATTACGCAATTATTGAGCATATCGATATCCATTTCGATACTGGTTTTACCGTATTTACTGGTGAGACTGGAGCTGGAAAGTCCATCATACTCGGCGCCCTAGGTTTAATATTAGGTAATAGAGCTGATAGTTCGGTATTATTCGATGAGAGCAAAAAGAGTTATGTAGAAGCAACATTTGATCTGAGTAGCTACGAAAATTTACGACCCCTTTTCGAACAACTAGATCTTGATTATGATGACGAATCCATCATCAGAAGAGAAATATCGACTAGTGGTAAGTCAAGAGCTTTTATCAATGATAGCCCTGTAACATTAGGTAAACTCAGAGAAGTTACTTCACTTATTATTGATTTGCACCAGCAATTTGATCTTTTAGAAATTCAAAAAGTCCCCTTTCAACAGAAAATGATGGACGTATATGCCGGGACTTTAAAAGAACTTAGTGCATTTAAAAAGGAATATAAGAATTTACAGAAGTTAGAGAATGAACTTGAAGCTTTGATCGAAAAGCAAAGAGAATCCCAAAAAGAACAAGAGTTTTTGCAATTTCAATATAACGAGCTAGAAGTATATGATTTCGATGACCTAGATCAGGTCGCTATGGAAGCAGAATTAAATATGCTTGAGAATGCCGATGAAATCAGTCAGCTAGGAAGTCTTGCTCAGAGTTGCTTACTAGAGGATGAAAATTCGGTCCAAGATCAATTAATCTTAATCTCTAAAAATATCTCTAATTTATCCGGAGGTAATGCCAAACTCGAAAAGCTATTAGAACAGACCGATCATATTACAGAACAAGTACGAGAGTTAGCAGATGAGTTGACTCGGTATGCAGACGGTATAAGTGGAGACGAAGAGCAAAAGCTAAAATTAGAAGAAATATTATCTGGGATTTACAAGCTTTTACAAAAGCATCAAGCCGCAGATATACTGGAATTAGCAGAAATAAAAGAAAAGATAAGTAATCAACTATCTGAGACCATAGGTCTCGATCATAAGATTGTTGAAACAAAAAAGCGAATCGAAGCCTCTCTAAAGCAAAGCTATGCATTGGCCAAAAAACTCTCATCAAATCGAAAGAAAAGCATCAAGCCATTACAAAAAGAAGTAGACGACTTGATACACAATTTAGGCATGGAGCAAGCAAGTTTTGAAATACAACATAAAATCACTGACACCATCAGTAGCAATGGTATTGATCTTATGGAGTTTTATTTCAAACCAAATCCAGGTAGCAAGTCCAACCCAATAAAAGACACGGCCTCAGGAGGTGAAATATCTAGATTGACCTTAGCTATCAAGTCTATAGCAGCTAAACATCTTGCCCTTGGTACTCAGATTTATGATGAAATCGATACGGGCGTATCTGGTGCTGTCGCTTTAAAAATGGGTAACATCTTAAAAGCGCTCTCCATGGGCAAACAAGTCATTAGCATTACCCACTCTGCTCAAATAGCATCAAGAGCTGATCAACACTTTTTTATCTATAAGCAATCTGATAAAACAAGAACATATACCAAAGTACGTCAACTAGATAAGGAAGAGCGTATTACTGAATTAGCAAAAATATTGAGTGGTGATCCTCCTAGTCAGGCAGCTATTACCAATGCTCAAGAACTAATACTTTTATAAAAAACCAATAATCATATTACTATGGCATACGGACTACTAAAAGGAAAAAAAGGAATTATATTCGGTGCTCTTGACGAGCAGTCTATAGCATGGAAAATAGCCGAACAAGCCGTCGCTGAAGGTGCTCAAATCGTACTAACCAATGCTCCAGTAGCTCTTAGAATGGGAGGTATCCAAAAACTAGGCGAAAAGCTAAATGCAGAAGTCATCGCAGCTGATGCCACTAGCATGGAAGATCTAGAAAACCTAATCACCAAGTCTGTAGAAATCCTCGGTGGTAAGTTAGACTTCGTACTGCATTCAATAGGTATGTCCATCAATGTGAGAAAAAAGAAAGAATACACTAATCTTAACCATGATTGGATGCATAAAACATTCGATATCTCCGCTATGTCCTTTCATCGATTGATGCAGACTGCTATGAAGCATGACGCCATGGCAGAATGGGGATCTATCGTGGCACTTACTTATATCGCTGCTCAACGGGTATTCCCTGATTATAATGAAATGGCTGAGTCCAAGGCCTTATTAGAGAGTTTCGCGAGAAGCTTCGGATATCACTATGCACTTAAAAATAAGGTACGAGTCAATACCGTATCTCAATCACCAACATGGACCACGGCTGGATCGGGCGTAAAAGGATTTCAAGAGTTTTATGATTATGCAGATAAAATGAGCCCATTAGGAAATGCCACCGCAGATGATTGTGCCGCTTATTGTATCAGCTTATTTTCGGACCTTACTCGTATGGTCACTATGCAAAATCTCTTCCATGACGGAGGATTCAATAATATGGGAATGAACCCCGCGGTATTTGATTTACTTAAAAAAGAGGAAGCCTAAGCGCTTTCTCTTTTACGTCTAGTGATACGTCTACAATCATTTTAAAACCTATTTCCAAAACCGTCAAACTGAGTTTGGCCGTAGTTGTATTTCAAGAAGCTCAATTGAGATGATTTTACACCTACAAAAAAACTATAACTGCCTAAGTTAGGCTGCCAAGAAAAATTCATGCGCCAGCAATGGAGGTCTCTTTCTAATGTAAAGGATGGGACCAACATCGATCGATTTTTTATATCATAAGATATCCTAGAAAAACCAAATTTCCAGTTATCTGTAAGCTGGATAGATCCAGTTACACTCAAGGTATGGGTACTTACCTCAAAGCTTTTCTCATCTCCAATACGCCTTCCTGTATATCTAAAATCGTGGCTAAATGTAAGATTATCGATAAGATCGAGAATTGATTCTTGTTGAATTTTTCTAGGTTTATTTTCGCCAGGTTTATCCTGACGCTTTACATTTTTAGATTTTTTTTCTTCTTTCTTTTCCTCACTTTGAAAGAGTGAACGAAGATCAGATACCGAAAATCGGGTATTTATATTTGCTGTAAAAGACTCGAAATTCAAAATCGGCCCACCTACATCTTTTGAGTATGTATTAGTAAAAGAACTACCGTTTTTTTCGTACGGATTGAAAGCTGCAGCCAAGTTGACTGTAGTTTTACCACCAAACATACGAGTACGTCCTCCTACTGTTATATTACTCCAGTTTAAGCTATCAGCGGCAAAATTATAATTACCTCTCATAGTGATATTATCAAAAAGTTTCAGCTTCTTGTTTGTACTATCTTTTTTAGAAAAATATTTCGCCTCAAAAATATTGATAATACTAAAAGCTACTGATTTCTGCTCGCCAGACAGTCTTGCATTACTAAAGACTCCCCCTGAAAATGGGTTATAAGAAAAAGGATCATTCTCTTCCTCTCTTAAATCAGTATCCACAAATTCTTGGTATTTTAACTCCGTATCAGGGCTATAATTGAAGCTTACAGTAGGTTTCATGATATGTCGTATACCTCTTATCTTTCCTCTTTTAAAGGTCTTGGTACCGAAAATCTGAGTATTCATGGATATCCCAGTATTGAAACGACGATACGGCTGAAAACCTCTAACAATATTATCCTCCACTACATAACTCGTATCGATATCGTAAATATATTCACCAGTAGCAAGGCTATCAACTAAAGTACTATCTAGAATGGCCTCTGGATTGAGTTGCTTTTCGAGAGTTTTGAAAAACCAAACTTCATCTACAGAAGCACTTGGCGATACGTTGAGATATTTAAGCATTCTAAAGGAGGCATCAGTCTTAGCGGTCTGAGAAATACCGTATTGAATATCATCAATCGTCTGCTGCGTAAACATTGTAGTATCCGTTGCTTTAACATACGCCTTGACCTCCGCATCATACTTCAATGTGATTTTTTCATACCATTTTTTGTTTCCTCCACTACCCTTTCTTTCAAATGGGTTTATACTATTCATATTGAGCCTGATATTTGGGAAACTAACATTGACCACATTAGTTTGCGTATTTTGATCATGGCTAAATGAAGATCGCAGTGAAAAAGGAGTTCCTGGTAGACTATGTGTAAAGTTGAGATTAGACTTGTATGTATTGGTTAATTGTGCATCTGCATCATTGAAATTGTTTTGACGGTAATTTCCTGTTTCAAAATTTACACCTCCACTCAATTTCCGATAAGGATGCGCTTTACTATCCTGATTATGTGTCCAATCTATACGAAAGGTGGCATCTCCATCAAACTGACCTGTCTCCAGGTTCTCAAATCTATTATTGGCAAATCCTAAAGTTAGATTTCCATTATAAGCATATCGCTTTTTGTATTTGCTATGAAATCTTAAACCATAACTACCACGTGTATAATAGTCACCAGTCACTGTAAGATCAAATCGTTCATTAATAGGAAAATAGTAGCCCATACCTCTAAAACCAAAGCCTCTAGTTGGAGAATATTCATAATCTTTCGGAAAGATAAACCCTGAAGAAACCCCTGAAGTCAACGGGAAAAAACCAAAAGGCAATACAAGAGGAGTAGGCACCCCTGCAATTTCGAGATTTGCTGGCCCCATAACAGCTACTCGATCTGGTATTAATTTAAGCTTTCTAGACCGTATTCCATAATGCGGGTGATCTGCATCACAAGTCGTAATGAGTGCATTGGAGTTATAGACTTTATCCTCAAAATATAAACTATCAGAATCCTTACTTACAAACTTAGTACGGGCACCATGTAGAAAAAATTCTCCCTCTTGAGCAACCGAGTTTTTTACAATACCTTTTTTTGTTTTAAAATTATATTTTAATTCATCGTAACCTACTTCTTGGGTCCCATCTTTAAAAACAGGCCTACCTACCATATCCCCATTATCATCAGTCACCATTTGGGCAAAGGCTATGTTTTCATCTAAATTGAGTCTTATATAACCTGCTCTTATTTCATAATTTTCATATTTCACATATGCATCACCATACAAATGCATTTCGTTATTGATGACATCAAGCCTTTGAGTATCAATAGCTCCATAGTTGACTGGTTTATCAATACCATCCTCCGCAGCGACAAGCTGAGGTCTAGTCGTGGTATCGTCAATCACTTCTCGATCTAAAGGGGTATTGGAAATCTCTGCTGAGTCTTTGACAGCACTTTTTTTTGAGTTATCAATCGTCAGATCGACGGAAGGTTTTACCTTTTGTGAAAGAAGAAGACTACTAGACATTAACAAAAACCATAAGATATAAGTAGTTCTTATAAATCTATTTACACATATTTTTTTATTTAATATCAAATTATCTTTACTTTTATAGTGCGAAGGCTGCGTAAAATTATGAGAAAACTTGATATCACAAACATCCATAACTACTCCTTAGGGATTAGATTGAAATTATTGATCATTGGATTTCTCATTCAATTTAACGCAGGAGTATGTCAAAATGTATCTCATACCGAAAGATTCGTAGTTTATATAGATGCAGGGCACGGAGGAAAAGACCCCGGCTGCATGAGCTATGGATTACAGGAAAAGAATCTTGCCCTGGCGATTGCACAAAAAGTTTTCCAAATAAGTCAAAGAAATATAGATGACATCGAAATTCGTCTCACGAGAGAAAAAGACATTTTCATACCATTAAAAGACAGAATAGCAGTTGCCAATGAAGCAAAAGCGGATTTATTCATATCTATACACTGCAATTACTTTAAAGATCAAGACATACGTGGAACGGAGACCTATGTCATGGGAACACATAAACTTGAAGAAAATCTAGCTGTTGCAAAACGCGAAAATGCATCAATATTATTTGAAAACGACTACGCAATGCATTATGATGGCTATGATCCTGAATCTACGATAGGTCATATTATGCTGTCGCTCAATCAGAGCGCATATCTCAGTCAAAGTCTCGAACTAGCAGACTTACTAGAACAATACCAAATAGAGCACTTAAATAAAAAAAGCAGAGGGGTCAGACAAGCTGGTTTCGTAGTGCTCAAAAATGCAACTATGCCTTCGATATTGTTTGAGGCAGGATATCTCTCCAATCGTGAAGAAGCTTACTATCTCAACAGTGAAACAGGACAAACAGAAATCGCTCAGTCACTGTGGAGTAGCATATTGGACTATAGAAATACCAACATTATCATTCCGAACACTAAAGATGTTCCTAATCGAATAGATCTAGCTGCTGATGTTTTGAAAGTTAGCAACGTTGCTAATACCCTATCGACAAAGGTTAGTTTTGAAGAAGAAGAAGAAGAAGAAGAAGAAGAAGAAGAAGAAGAAATAAAATACTCAGTACAAATTGCAGCTTCTAATGGACGTCCTATATTACAACAGGCAGCTAATTGGCAAAGCATTACAGATCTAGAAATAAAGGAGATAGATGGTATGTATAAGTATACCACAGGAACTTTCTCAGATATGTCAAGTGCCTATCAACATCTAGAGTATCTTAAAGGTATAGGATTTACAGATGCTTTTTTGGTCAAAAAATGAATCCAGCAGACTGGTCTTCTGATCTTTTTATTATCCTCATGGTTTACTATCTGTGTAATCTCTGCATTAATGTCTAGTTTTACACTTTTGAAAATAATACTTAGGTAAATCAAATACCACCATGTCTAAAGAATTAAAAATAGGTATACTCACCTTTATAGCAATACTTGGTACCATATGGGGTTATAAGTTTGTAAAGGGAGAAAATCTGTTTAGTCGGAGTATGATCTTGACTACAAGCTTTGAAGATGTCACGCAACTTGCAGTATCGTCCCCGGTGTATATCAGAGGAATGAAAATCGGAACTGTGACCGATATCAATATCAACGAAGAAAATCTTACAGAAATGATCGTAAGCTTTAAAGTTGAAGGCGACTATAAAATCCCTAAAACTGCAATAGTAGCAATGAGAAGTGAGGGATTAGTAGGTGGTAATGGACTAGCAATCAGCTATGATAAGGTCTGTAACGGCAACTGTGTCGAATCAGGTGACCACTTAAATAGCCAAGTCCTAGGTCTTATAGGAAGTTTAATGGGTGAGGGAGAAATGGAAGAAGTCAGTGGACAATTAGTCAGTAGTGCTCGATCTATCATTGATGACCTTGGTAATGAGGATAGCGAAGCAAAGCTAGATATCATGATCCGAGAGTTATCTAAAACTACTCAAAATCTTGCATCGCTCAGTATGAGCACAAATGAACTCATTAAAAATAACAACCGAAATATTACTAATACTTTAAGTAATATGGCGTCCGTATCAAAAAACCTTAGTGATAATAATCAAAAAATAACCTCGGTTCTCACGAATATTGATAGAACTATGGCTCAACTGGCTGATACAGATATCAAAAAGCTTGTAGATAACAGTTCGTCTACTATGTCAGATGCTAGTAGAAGCCTTAAATCTCTTGATCAAACTCTTGCTGAAGCAAATACAAGCTTTACCAAATTATCAGAATTACTAAATGAAGTATCTAGCGGAGAGGGAAGTTTATCCAAAATGTTAAATGATCAAGAGCTTTATGATAATTTAAATGCGACCTCAAGGGAGATGTCTCTCCTGCTTCAAGACCTTAGGCTTAATCCTGATCGGTATATTAAAGTTTCAGTATTTGGTCGTAAGAAAGCTGAACCATACGATTATCCAGATGGTGACCCTGCTAAGAAGGAATGATCAAAACAACTGGTAAATCGAACGTTAGTTCTGTAAGTTTTGCCGTAGTTTTACCCATATTAGTAATTTTTATATGTCAACTCGTCTAAGATTATTAGTATTATTAAGATGATTTGAATAATATTTCTTTCCTTTGGATAGCAAGCGGTGTTGAATTCAAAAAGCATGCACGATAAACGGGAAAAGAACTTACTTGAAGGGTGTTTTCTAGAGGTGTTGATTATGAATCGTCATAGTCGCACCTCTAATTTTTAGATCTACGATTGATTTCTTCCCTAATATATTTAAGCTCTCTTGTCATTTCACCCGCCACAGATGTATTTTCTTCCGCTCTTCTGATCAAATAAGGAATCACATCTGCTATAGGTCCGTATGGAACATACTTAGAGACGTTAAATCCAGCATCTGCTAGATTGAAGGTTATATAATCACTCATTCCATATAATTGACTAAATGAAATGTTTTCGTGGTCTTTAGAGATCTCTAGTTTATGAATGCTCTCTGCACATTTAATTGTACTAGCCATATTATGCGTAGCACAACAAAAGCTTATGGTATCGACATGATCTAAACAATATGAAATCGCAAGATCGTAATCTCTATCAGTAGATGCTTTGTCTTTTTGTATTGGAGATACCTTACCGTGTTGAGCAGCATAAGCACGTTCTTTCTCCATATATGCTCCCCGCACTATTTTTGCTCCAAGCTTATATCCATAATTGATAGCATTGTTATAACTTTCTTTTAAAAAATCCAACCTATCATGTCTATACATCTGAAAAGTATTGAAAACAACAACTTTATCTCGATTATATTGCTGCATCAGCTTATTCGTTATTTGATCAATACTGTCCTGTATCCAACTTTCCTCTGCATCGATGTAGATAGCTACATCGCTAGCTTTTGCCATGCTGCAGATGGTATGTAATCTTTCTAATAATTGTTCCAGTCGCTCATTATTCACTGCGGAGAGGCTTCCTTTGGCTTGTAGCTCTTCTAGAACACCATCCTGTACGAGACCTGTAAGCTTTACCGTTGCCACGGTCACAGTTTCGTTTTGACCACCAAATTCTAAAGCTCTAATGACTTCATTCATTACCTTATCCAGTTCCTCCTTTGCATTTTTAGCTTCAGCTCCATAATCCAAAACTGTTTTTGTATTATACTTTGATAAAAGGTCAATCTCTTGCTTGCATTCATCCAATGTTTCACCACCTACGAATTGCTTGAAAATTGTATTTCTAATAAAGTATTTTGTGAAAGGTACTTTTAGTTTCAGAGCAATCAACCCAAGAGATGATCCAGCATTTACCAAAAAGTTATTTTTCATTAATTGAAAAAGTCTATACATCTTATTAAGAGCTTTATCCGACTTAGTTGAAAAAGCAATTTTAGTATTTTCTAAATCTAATATCAATCGTTCTGTTTTACTCATAACTACATAAATTCTTTAGAATGATTCCAAGCATACCATGATTCTTCAGCTTGATATACTAGCATGTCATAACCATTTACAATAGTAGCTCCTTTTTGTTCTGCTTGTAAGAGTAGTTTTGTTTTCGGTGGGTTATATACTAGATCAAAGACAAGATGATGAGCACTAAGAAATTGTATTGGGATAGCTGGGCAACCATCTATATTGGGGTACATTCCAAGTGGCGTCGTATTGACTATAATGGTGTTTTGATCGAAGATCTGTGATGAAAGGTCTTCATATTTATATTCTCCTTTTGACCGAGATACTACGTGATAAGGGATATCCAACTGCTTGAAAGCAAATTGAACGGCCTTTGAAGCTCCTCCTGAACCTAGAATGAGTGCTGATTGACTTCCAGTCTCATGATCGAGATGTTGCAATAAGCTTTTAGTAAACCCAGATACGTCAGTATTGTGACCAATAATATTATTCTCCTGAAAAAGAATAGTATTGACTGCTCCTATACCTCGGGCTGCATCTGATAAATAATCCATATATGGAAGTACCGCTTCTTTATAAGGAATAGTAACATTCAATCCAGCAGGTGACTGATTGAATACTTCTTTAATATCTGAAATATCACTCAATTCAAAAATACCATAAGAAGCATCAGCTATATGCTCATCAACAAACTTCTTTGCAAAATAACTAGGTGAAAATGTATGTTTGAGCGATTTTCCGATTAGACCATATCTACGCATATCACTTTCCTTTTCCTTGTACTAATACGAGTAATGTGTAGAATAAAATTTTGATATCCAATCCAATCGACATGTTTTCAATATACAAAATATCAAATTTAAGTCTTTGTATCATTTGTTCAATATTACTGGCATATCCATATTTCACTTGACCCCAAGACGTTATCCCCGGCCTTACCTTTAGCAAATGCTTATAATGCGGTGCTTTTTCTCTTATTTTCTCTATGTAATACGCTCTCTCTGGTCTAGGGCCTACAAGTGACATTTCTCCTTTGAGTACATTAAAAAATTGCGGAATTTCATCCAATCGATATGTCCTCATGGTCTTTCCCCACGAGGTAATTCGGCTATCTGTCTCACTAGACAATTGTGGCACTCCATTTTCTGCATTGACGATCATGGATCTGAACTTGATGATTTTAAACGAAATACCAGATTTACCTACTCTCTCTTGCATATAAAAGATAGGCCCCTTACTCGAATACTTTACTCTGATCATAATATAAAGTATCAAAGGACTAAGAAATAGGATAGCCAAGATACTCACTACAATATCTATGAGCCTTTTCAAGATGCGTTCCCACTGAGGCATGATATTTTGATCGATCTCAATAAGAACAGCACCATATACATGATTCATCTGTACCGTACCTATTATGATATCGTACATATCAGGGATCACTTTGATCAACAGCTCTTCTTTGAAATCATATAGAATATCCAAAATTCCTTTGAGTTGATCATGTTCTGATGTTTCAACAGCAATGATGACTTCTTCTATCCCATGTTCAACAATAATTGATGAAAGATCATCTACTTTTCCAAGCTTCGGAATATAAGATTCTATAAGATTGGAACTAGATCCATTAGAATCAATAAATCCAACGAAACGATGACCCATGCTGTGAGGACGATTGATGAGTTCTTGATAAAGTTCAACAGCGCTAGTATCACCACCGATGATGAGAGTGTTATATGCCACCTTTCCAGATTTTAGCCTGCGATTTGCGATGGTCAATATGATCATCCTAAAGGCGACTGTGATCCCAAACTGTAATAATAACAATCTGATAAAGGATGAACTATAACCTGCATAAGAATTGCTGGTATCATCCAATAAAATGGAAAAAAATAAAATCAGTACCCCCATAAACGATATGGCAGCTGTCCTTTTAATGGTAGCTAGTCTGGAATAACGATATATGTCCTTATACTTTCCAAAAATGGAAAATAATATCATCCAAAAAACTGGAATTAATACCAGCCCAATACCAAGCTTTTCGTCTTGTAAAATGGCGTTGTATGATATTCCAGGAAATTCGACCTCCTTACGATAAATAAAAAAACACAACCAAGCGATCAACGCAGCGATGTAATCACCTAAACGATATAACCATTGTTCGAATTTTCTATTATCCTTCATATGTATATCTAGAAGACAATATATTTTAAATTATCAAGATATACTCTTTGAGGATTTCCGTCTATGCCATCATAAACGGTACGAAAATAGATCCTAAAGCTCTCCGCATTGGATTGTCTCAGCAATAATGTCAAATCAATATAAATCTTATTCCACTCCTCACGAGGAGGCATCACTATAAAATCAATCGGTGCTACCACACCCTGTGCCTCTGCGATAATACCCATGAGCATATTAGTCTCCGATAAATAATCTAATTCAATATAAGCGGTGGCAATAATGTTATCGGTATTGTAACTAAACTGAGTAGCTACTTCCATGGCTGAGTGATCCTCACTGACCTCGAGATATGCAGCATAATTACCTGATCTAGTCACGTCGGTAGTTCTTTCTATATTGGTTTCTAAGTCTTCATCACGATCATCATTGAGAATAATATTAGATCCTTCAAATCCTTCTACCATCTCAAAAATAATATCATCGCGATACTCAAATTCTAGATTTTTGGTAATCGTTTCACCAGGATTTCTATTTATAGAAAATACTTCTGATGAAGTCATACTATACTGAAATGGAGCCTGATTATCACCATTGTTTCTGATGCCTGCAAAGGCAAATATCTCTATCTCATCTTGCTCTGATAATATTGGAATTTTTACCGGAGGTGTAAATACTCCCAATAAATCACCGTTTGCAGATACCCAAACATCTTTGAAAGCTTCTGTATCTGCACCTTGACCAGCCTTGGTGGTAAGGCTGAGCTCATTGATTTCAAGGATAGTGGGAACCTCGTCAAAATCGTCTCGAAACCCACAAGAGTGTATACTCCATAAGATCAATAAGCCTAGGATAAATTTATTGAGCAATCTCATTCTTTTCTACTTGTTTATATATTTCAGCGGCAAGCTCTATCGAAGCAATCCCTTCCTCTATTCCTACTCTTACGCTTGTACCATTTTTGATAGATTCATAAAATTCGGAAAGCTCATCGACTATTGCGTTATTATTTATACTCTTGGGCGACTCTACATGCACTTTTTTTACACCTTGAGCTGTATCCAAGGTAATGGCATCGCCTACGTCCTCCCCTTCTTTGACCGTTTCTAATCTAAAAATCTGGGTTTCCTTATTGAGGAAATCAATATTGATATAGGCATCTTTCTGTACCATTCTGATCTTTCGCATTTGTTTGAGGCTGATCCTACTTGCGGTAAGATTGGCGACACAGCCATTTTCAAATCTTATCCTAGCATTACATATATCATAGGAATCTGAAACTACCTTAACCCCATTAGCATCCACACGATCTACCTTAGATTTTACAATATCTAATACGATATCGATATCATGAATCATTAAATCCAAAATAACACTGGCATCGGTCCCTCTCGGATTGAAAGGTGCCAAACGATGACCTTCAATAAATTTAGGGTTTAAGCTTTGAGTATCGAAATCAATGTATGCTGGATTAAACCGCTCAACATGCCCTATTTGAAAGACAAGATCTTTATTTTGTAATGATTGTTGGACCTCATAAGCATGGGCTAATCGATGTACAAATGGCTTCTCTACAAAAATATGAAGACCATAAGAGACTGCTTTTTCTATCATATCGAAGTGAGTAGCCGTGCTCGTGACTACATCCACCGCATCTACTTTTGATAGTAATAAATCTAAATCATCATAGCGCTCCAAGCCTTGATAATCCTCTGGCCGTAAACTGGGGCTAGGATCGTAAAAACCAATGACATCGAATGAAGTTTGATGAAGACATCTTGCATGTATTTTACCCAGATGTCCCAAACCTAACAAGGCTAGTTTTATCATACTCAAAAGTAATATTTCATTAACAAGCCCATGGATACAATACAAATAAAAATCAAAGAAGCTATCGAAATAGACAATCTCACTTTTCTTACGAATTCTCTTATTTGATCAGCATGTTCTGGGTACTGTGGAATGATTTCGGACTCTAGTCTTGATTGATCAAGCATATGCTTAGCTTCAAACTGTATCCGATTATTAACCAAATGGCGATACAATTTGAGCACCTTAACCCTGAAGAATAAGTTCAGAAACAGCAGAGAAACTACAAAGCCAATCAACAAAAAGTAACCAAATTGGAACATTAGTCTTATTTTAACCAAAGTTATTAAAAATTACAACTGGTATCATGAACTTCAAAGCCCAGAAATTACTCTTTTTGCTGCTGTTAATTGTTTTTATCAATGTAGCATATGCACAAGATGATCTAAAGCGAGATTTGAATTATTACCTACCGCAAATAGAATATGATCAATCGATCACTACACCTGAAGAATTTTTAGGATATCAGATTGGCGAATGGCATATCACGCATGATCAGTTATATTTTTATTTAAAAAATCTAGCCACCGAATCACCAAGAGTAAAACTAGTGGAGTATGCTCGATCCCATGAAGACAGACCGCTGGTATACTGTATAATCACCAATGAAGCTAATCATGACAACATTAATGATATAAAAGCTGCTCAACAAAAGCTTTGCAAATCAGATCAAGGTAGTCAAGTTGATATTGAGAATACCCCCATGGTTATCTATCAAGGATATACCATCCATGGTAACGAATCCAGCGGTGCCAATGCAGCGCCTTTGGTCGCTTACTATCTAACGGCAGGGCAAGGCGATCATGTAGATTCATTACTTTCGGAGATGGTCATACTACTCGACCCGAGCTATAATCCCGATGGTCAGCAACGATTTTCTAGCTGGGTCAACAGTAACAAAGGAGTGCATACCATTGCTGATGTACATAGTCGAGAGCTCAATGAACCATGGCCTAGAGGACGTACGAATCATTATTGGTTTGACCTCAACCGAGATTGGTTGTTATTGACTCATCCTGAATCACAGGGACGTGTAAAAACCTTCCACGAGTGGAAACCTACTGTATTAACGGATCACCATGAAATGGGATCAAACAATACCTTCTTTTTTCAACCAGGTATACCTTCTAGGACTAATCCTAATACGCCGCAAAAGAATCAAGATTTGACCGGTAAGATTGGAGAGTTTCATGCGAAAGCATTAGATAGCATAGGATCACTCTATTACACCAAGGAGTCTTTTGATGATTTCTATTATGGTAAGGGTTCTACCTATCCAGATATCAATGGGGCTATCGGAATACTTTTTGAGCAGGCTAGCTCTCGAGGACATAAGCAATCGACTGTCAATGGCGACTTGGATTTTCCATTTACGATACGTAATCAAGTCGTGACCTCACTCAGTACTCAGGATGCTTCGCTGGCTATTAAAAATGATCTCTTGAGTTATAAAAGAGATTTTTATAAAAATGCCGCCTCTGAAAGATCTTCCGATGCAATAAAAGGATATGTCATAAAATCACGTGATGATGCTAAGCTAGATGCTTTCATAGATAAATTGAGTCAACATCAGATCGATGTATTTAGCCTAAAGTCAGATGTCAATGCAGGTTCTTCTAGTTATCCATCAGATGGCAATTCTTATATCATCCCAACTGACCAGCAACAGTCAAAATTGATCAAAGCGATGTTTGAGAAAGTGACTAGCTTCAATGACAGTTTATTTTATGATGTATCGGCATGGACCTTCCCAGCAGCCTTTGACCTTCAATACGATGCTTTGAAATCTGGTCAACTAAGATCAGGAATGATTGGTGATCGAGTCAGTGGACATGCCTATAACAAGGTTTTTAATAATCCTAGTGAAGGAGAAGTTCCATATGCGTATTTAATGAACTGGGAAAATACCATGGCGGCAAGTGCATCCTACAATTTACTCCGTGAAGGACTAAACCTAAAAGTTTTGACCAAGGATGTTATGCACCCAGAATATGATCAACTATTTGAAGCTGGTACGGTCATCATACCTACTACTCAAAAAAATATGAGTACCAGCGAAGTCATCTCTATGATAAGTGATCAAGTATCGCAATATGGTATCAAGGTCTACCCTGTCTCAACGGGTCTCAATACTAAAGGCCCTATGTTGGGTAGCCCGAGTCAACGACCATTGAATACTCCTACGATAGCCTTGGTGGTGGGTAGTGGAGTGAATGCTTACGACGCGGGACACATCTGGCACCACCTCGACCATACGATGTCCATGCCTGTGACCTTACTCAATGTCGAAGATATCGGAGCAGCTTCACTGCAATCTTATAATACACTGATCATGGCAGACGGCCGATACACTAGCCTAAGTGAAGATCAACTACATCACCTGACACATTGGGTGAAGTCAGGTGGGAAAATCATGGCATTCAAACGAGCGATAGATTGGCTAAATGCTAAAAAGCTCATACAGATATCACGTAGCAAAAGTGAATCCAAAGGAAAGACCATGCAACTACCCTACTCTAAATCATCAAGTACTTGGGGTGCCAGACGGATAGGTGGTAGTATTTTCAATACACAGGTAGATCTGAGTCATCCTTTATTCTACGGATATGAAGATGATCAAGTGGCATTTATGAAGAGAGGGACGACATTTTACGATCCTATTGCCAACCCATATGCTACTCCAGCCCGATATACGGATAATCCTCTAGTCAGCGGATACATTCATAAATCACAGATCAAGATGCTAGCCAATAGCGCTGCAGTGACCGTTTTTGGTCAAGGCCGTGGAAAAATTATTTGCTTCTCTGATAATCCATTATTCCGAGGATATTGGTGGGGAGGATTCCGAGTATTTAATAATGCAATCTTATTTGGAGATATCCTAAGTACGGGTACTACGGGTGATGATGCGCATGGGCATGGGCATATGCATGAATAGAATTTATGAGCATTTGATAATTTGGTGATTTGATCATATTAATAGTACGAAACCAAGCTATTTTTTTGGTGACCATAGAGGCATTCAGAACAAAGAGGATTATAAGATAAAACAGTAATCACCTCATTATGCTCTTGATCATATCCCAGCTCGTCAAATCGATAAGCTACCAAGTTGACGTAGATATGAATCTTATCACTCCCGCGGCTTATCACATTTTCACAATCACCTCATTATATAATATTCGCTCTTGACCACTTACATACTCGGGTATATACTCCACCACATAGCTACCCTTAGCTAGATGGCTTAGATCAAGCTGCGTAGTGCCGGCTGATTGTTCTAATAGCACTTGTCCCTGCATATCATACACAAGTAACTTCCCTCTATCCCGATTACTGTCGCTACCAGGATAATTGATTTGTAAATAGTCATGCACAGGATTGGGATATACACTTAGCTCTCTACGATAATATACTGTCTCACCAAACATCGTCATGATACTCGGATCACATTTCTCCTCCTCATCTACTCGCCATCTCGGTACATTGGGGAAGCTGCCCGTTGCAAATTGTTGTGGAAACAGTAAACCTCGTTGTTCGAAGTCACATGCCTTACCTCGTTCATTAGGTTGATGGATCACGTGCCAGCTCTGATTGCCACTTCCTGACCGTATATAGATTTTACAATTAGGTGCTAAGGCTGCTTGCATAAAGCGATTATTAAAGGGATCTGGAGTACCATCATATATATCAATAAGGGTTACTCCTTGCGATAAGTCTTCTTCTAATAAATCTACTTGATATAGATACTGACCGTTAACGATATAGAGTATCTCGCTATTAGGTGAAAACTCTAAGCCGCTGAAGGTCTCATCGATTTCTAAACCTTCTAACTGTTTTAAATTACTGAGTAAGCCCGTAGATCGATCAAAATCATATAAGAGCAAACCGTTATCTCTTGAATACAAGGCATACTTCAAACCATCTGGACTGAATTTACTCTCTCCACTTGAACCCGTATTTTCATGCCAAGTTGGGCCTATTCTTAATGCCTCTTGATGATGTATTCCTTCAGAATTAATCAAAAATCGATTGTATTGATTAAGTGTATCCTCGGGTTGTATGATCCACCAGTCATTACCATTTTCATGATGAATTGCTGATAAATATCCCCAATGTGGATTACCAGTGTAGAAGGTATCATTCTTTAAGGTCACCAATCCTAAACCATTATTAGCATCAAGATCTATGTAACTATATAAAAGATATTTACGAAAAAGCTCAAAATCAGTTCCAAAATTGAATTCCTGTGGCTTTTGTAATACATATACGCCTTTTTCATATCCAGGATCTGTAAGCATCAGAATATCTTGCCTCCCTGGGTAACCTTTGCGGCAATCCCCATCATCCATCCACCAATGCTCGTGAAACAATCCCCAATTGAGGCTATCTCCATTCATCATGATTTCGTGATTAGCATTGGCAACAGCACAGCCATTGGTATAAGCTAATAAATTACCCTCATGATCACATAATACAGCATTGTTTCGGTCAAAGTTTAAGGCGTTAGTTTCAATTTTGGGCTGAATCATAGTTTCATTGAAGTCAAGTCTCATCCCTTGTAGTCCGTCTTGAACTACATTCTGATCCTTACCCATTAACCATATATAATCCTGTTTTTGGGCAGACAAAAGCGATAGTTGAAAGAGAGATAATAATGTTAACAAGATCCGTTTATTCATGCTGCTGTTGCTTCGTATATTTAACACCAATAAATTATCCATAGTTGTATCCGTAATACTTAAAAGACTGATTTTACAACCCTAGTAATAATACGATTAGTCATATATACGAAACCTAACTGGATCTCTAAAGTTAATTTCAAGCTTTACATGTCACCAATTAGCGTTAATCTGAAAAACAACTATGTACATATCTTAACTCGCAGCACTTTTGACTATATTTCTATATACTTGATATAGAACTGAAAAATGCAATCCATGAAGACAGTCTTTCTCTCCTTACAGCTGGTTATATTTTCTTATGTATTAGTAATGAGTCAAGACTCCGGTGATCAGATATTTGCGCCTAATACTTTGCATGAGATCAAATTTGAGTTTGATGAACCAGATTACTGGCAGATCTTAACATCCAACTATGAAAACAACGCCGATGTATTTGCTGATAAGCCTTATCTCATGGGTAGTGTTGAGATCAATGGAGAAGTTGTAGATTCCATTGGTCTTCGATTTAAAGGCTTTACCTCATATCAGTGGAATTCCGATAAAAAACCACTTAAAATAGACTTTAATGAATTCGTACCTGGAAAACGATATAATGGACTCCGAAAGCTAAATCTCAATAATGCCACTGCTGATCCGGCTATGCATCGAGATATAATATGCTATGATCTATTGAGAGCAGTTGGGGTCAAAGCACCTCGTACTTCGTTTGCCAAAGTATATTTCAATGATGTGTATTGGGGACTCTACCAAGTCATAGAGCAGGTCGATAAGGAATTTTTGCAGAATAACTTTAGTAATGCAGAAGGTAACTTATTCAAAAATCTATCTTGGAGCAAGCTTGAATATAACGGTCCAAATACATTTAACTACAATAATATTTTTAGCCTAAAAACCAATAGAGAAGAAGATGATTGGAGTGGATTTATTGATTTTGTAGATATGCTCAATAATTCATCAGATACCGAGTTTGAAGAAAACATACAATCTGCCTTTAATGTACCCTTATTCCTAAAAACCTTAGCTGTAGATGTAGCTACCAATAATTGGGATTCTTACATGGAGCATGGTCGTAACTGGTACATGTATGAAGATACCAACACTGGTCAGATACATTGGATCCCATGGGATTACAACTTGGCGCTGGGAGGACAGCTCGGATTTGGAGGTGATGATTGCTTTGTATTTGCCAATTATTATACCCTGCAAGATGGAAGTAACACGGTGCAGTTCATAGATGCCTCATGGCCAAATACTGGACTCAGTTATGTATGGGACTTTGGTGATGGAAATACAAGTACAGAAAAGAACCCTACACATACTTATGATCTGGCAGGCAACTATCAAGTCTGTGTCTCTGCGATTGATGTAGCAGGAGATTGCTCCGATCAGCGATGCGAAAATGTAAATACAAGCTATAGCCACTATGACTGTCATGCTATTACAAGTGGTGATTTTTCAGGATCTAACTTCGAGGTATTCGCACAGATCATTTCGTTTAGTGAAGGGTGTTGTGGAAGTTGGACAGCAGATTGCCAACAATTTTATGATGACATCACAGGCAGTAGTGGTGGCGGTGGTAATTTTGCGATCGACCAAAGCGAAAACCAAGGGGTTTTGATCAATAGGATACTAGCGATACCCGCATTAAAAGATCAATATTATCGGGAGTTTTGTAGCATGATGGAAGATCATTTCGTGATGGATCGCTATCAAACGATGATGGATGATAATAAACTACTCATCCAAGATGCACTGCAAGATGATCCTCATCCACTAGATTCTTATGATTCATTTTTAGCGGATATTGGAGAGCTTGGACTACCCAGTTATCTTAGAGATAGAATTGACAATCTCAATGCATCTTTAGAGGAGTTAGGTGTTTGTAACATAATATCGACGACTATTGCTCCTGGCGATATTGTCATCAATGAATTTATGGCATCTAATGATTCTACGAGTACTATAGTAGACCAGGCAGGTGAGACGGATGATTGGATAGAATTATATAATATCACAGAATTTGAGATCGACCTCAGCGAAACATTCTTATCAGATGACCCTGCTAATCTTGAAAAATGGCAATTCCCTAGCGGTACTACTATCGGCCCTAACGACTACTTGATCATTTGGGCTGATAAAGATGAAGATCAACCGGGCCTACATGCCGACTTTAAGCTAAGTAAAGAAGCAGAGGAGATCATACTATCTAACGATGATGGAAGTATCATAGACGAGACTAGCTATACTGAAGAGCAGGTCACCAATATGTCAAGCTCAAGAATACCGAATGGAACAGGAGATTTTGTGATTAAAGATGCGACTATTGGTTTCAATAATGAACAAGCCTCTGGTACGGCTGATCTGACTTGGGCTCCTAATCTTTTTAAAGTAAGCCCTAACCCAAGCACTGATTTTTTCAATATTAGCCTTGATCAGGATTTAGGAGCAAAACAGGGTGAACTAGTCATCGTCAATACGCTTGGACAGCAAATTTGGACCAGCAAAATCGAAAGACTAAAAACAACGATAGATATATCTTCTTGGGCCACTGGATTGTATATGGTACAAGTGACTACAGAAGATATGATGCAGTATGCTACTACGATTTCTGTAGTAAGCCGATAATAATGTCTTAGATAAGCGACCGCTCTTGCAACAAGCACTACCTTTATGGCTATGAGCATGTCACAAGAGCAATTAGATAGTATCCTTAAGAAGTTTGATATACAGCGTCTCAATGCTATGCAACTTGAGGCCCGCAAAACTATCCGTAATAATGATGAGGTCGTACTCCTCTCGCCCACCGGATCAGGGAAAACATTGGCATTTTTATTACCGCTATTGGATCAATTATCACCCAAACGGACGGATATACAAGCCATCATTATCACTCCTACGCGGGAGTTAGCTATACAAATAGAACAAGTTGCTCGTAAGATGGGCAGCGGATACAAAATCAATGTCGTATATGGCGGTCGCTCTGCAAGTAAAGATCGAGAAGAACTACAAACAAGCCCAGCCATATTAGTCGGTACTCCAGGTAGAATAGCCGATCACATCAGATCTAAGACCATAGATCCCCACTCGGTATCCATACTTGTTTTGGATGAGTACGATAAGTCTTTGGAAATAGGTTTTGAAAAAGAGATGAGTCAGATTTTGCGAAAGCTGAATGCGCTCCAAAAAAAGATATTGACTTCTGCGACTGACTTAAAAATCCTACCAGAGTTTATTGGTCTTAAAGATCCGATCACGATCAACTATCTTGATCAAAGAAGCGATCGACTTCAGATAAAGGTGGTAGAGAGTCCAGACAAGGCAAAGCTTGAAACCCTATCACTTTTACTTCAAACCGAAGCAAAAGGCAGAGGAATAGTATTTTGTAACTTCAAAGACACCATACATGAAGTCAGTGAATATCTAGACCAGTTGCGTTTGAAACATTCTTGCTTCTATGGAGGTCTAGAGCAGCGAGATCGCGAACGAGGATTGATCAAATTTAGAAATGGTACAAGCAATATACTACTCTCAACCGATCTCGCTAGTCGCGGTATAGATGTTCCAGCCTTGGATTTTGTGATACATTTTGAAATACCCCAGAGACTACCAGAATTTACTCATAGAAATGGTCGTACTGCCCGTATGCATGATCATGGGGTGGCATTTATCATCAAATGGGTGAAAAGAGATCTACCAGATTACATGCCTCCATTAGAAAGGATCGAGCTCAATACTGATGATGCTAAAATAACTTACCCACAATGGCAGACCATCTTTGTATCTGGAGGTCGTCGGGATAAAATATCCAAAGGAGATATTGCAGGTTTCTTCATGAAAAAGGGAGAGCTAGAAAAAGGAGAGCTAGGCGTTATTGAATTAAAAACAGATTGCGCATTTGTTGCCGTAGCGAATACAAAAACCCATGCCATAATCAAGAGACTCAACAACCAAAAAATAAAAGGTAGGAAAGTAAGGATCTATCAGTTGGATTGAGCCCGCTTCCTAATTTTTTAATGCATCGATAGTGCTTTTTACAAAACGTTCTACCTCGAAAGCATCATTATTCCCCAATCTTACAAGGACTAAGTCATGAGAGGGAATAATAATCACATATTGCCCCTGAAAACCATTCGCTGAGTACAAATCATCAGGCAACTCGTAAGAATTATCCATATTCGCTCTGAGCCAAAAATGACCACCGTATTGCGGATTTTTATCATCCACAGCAGTTCTTGAGAAGTCCACCCAACTCGTATCGATGAGCTGCTTGTTATTTGTAAAACCATCGTCTAAATACAACTTACCAAATCTAGCCCAATCTCGTGCCGATGCATAACCATAGGATGATCCTATCAGATTACCAGATTCATCTGGTTCTATGAAAGCTGAATGCATGCCCAGCTCCTCAAAGAAGTCATGCACATAATCATAAAATTCTAGATCTGATGAAAATTGACGTCGAGCTAATTCCATGAGTAAATTAGATGTACCACTGCTGTATTTCCATAAAGTACCTGGACCATTTTGAAGAGCTTGGCTGCTGACGTATGCTACCATATCATCGGAATTGTACAGCATATTGGTAGCTGTAGATATCTGGTCATATACTTCTTCCCAGTAAAGTCCTGAATTCATGTGTAATAGTTGCCTCAGAGCTATTGTTGATCTCTGATCTCTACTCCACTCCTGGAATAGCCCCTTATCATCAAGGCTCAGCTTCCCTTCTTTGACCAACATACCTATCAATGTACTAGTGATACTTTTGGTCATCGACCATCCAAGCAAAGGTGTTGTTTCATCGACTCCTTCGCTATACTTTTCATACACAATCGTATCACTATGCAGGACTAAAACAGCTTCAGTTTTCCACTCTGGCTTGAATGCCATACTATCCAAAAAAGATAAATTATCAGAAGTCTGCTTAACCAATTCTCGCTCAATAGAAGGTCCTATTTGTTTTTCGAAGCTAATATTGTAGTCATCCTTTCCTTTCAAAAGTATACATCCTAAATTTCCACGATATACCGCGGTTCTTTTTGCTAGTCCATATACTGAAGATTGCATCGACTTGTTACTATCATTTACATCAAGACTTGCCATATCAATAGGCTCAAAAGAAAGATCGATTTCTTTGATCTGATCTAAGGATTTACCCTGTGCAAAGTAACATGTACATGCTTTCTTTGCCGCGTATCCATTCAATACTCCGAGCATGGGAGCAGCGTATACCTTGTAAAGTACAAATCCAATAAGTAGGATAAATAGAAATATAGCCCCAAGTATCCTCTTTGTTCTAATCTTCAATAGCAAGTTTTTTAATAGACTTTTTAGCTTTTGAATTAAGCACTATTTCGTAAAGTCCTACAGGTAAATAGTACTTGCCATCATCAGATTTTTCAAGGTTTAGCTTATCATCTTTTTCTTTATCCTGATTAGCATATTTTAAAACATCTTTCACCTTATTGGATGCTATATCCAAAGCTACTTTTATGCTTCCTAAGCCTTTCTCCAATTGAACATCCATCTTTTTGAATACCTTTCCTTTTGGGCTTTGGATCAAAAGCGTCGCCGTTTGGCTTGTCGGAGAATAGTAATCGATCTCTGTTTCAAACTCAATAGGCTCAGAATAAATATTTCTGATTTTACCTGCATTAGATCTATACTTGACTGTGGAGTCTTCTAAAATGACTAACTCCGCCTGAGCCATATCAGCGATACTACGTAGGTGATCTATATCCAGTTTATAAATACTACGCCCATGAGTACCCACTAATAAATGTGGTTCCCTGGGATGTAACACTAAATCATGTACTGCAACATGAGGTATATCATTTGAGATCGACATGTAGCTGTTACCTTGATCAAGACTAACATAGGTGCCATGATCTGATCCGACATAGATGATATTTTCATTTTTAGGATCTTCTTTGATCACATTGATGGGTTCGTTAGGCAGAGCGAGGCCAATATGTGTCCAAGTATCACCATAGTCATCACTACGATATACATATGAATTAAAATCATCCCATCGGTATCCGTTAAGAGATGCATATACTCGGCCCTCTTGATGCTTTGAAGCTTGTACCCTACTGATCCACATATTTTCAGGAAGCTTATCTGAGATGAGATTCCAAGTATTTCCAGCATCTTTAGTTCTATAGATCAAGCCATCATCACTTCCTGTATAAATCAAACCAAACTTTAAGACCGATTCATCAATGGTACTTAGCGTTCCATAAGGAACATCCCCTTTTCTTCCACCATTGGTAAGATCTTCAGAGATTGCTTGAAAATCTTCTCCCTGGTTAAAACTGCGCATCAGCAGATTACAGCCTAGATAAATAATATCTTGATTGTGCGGAGATATTAATATTGGTGATTGCCAATTCCATCGATATGGTCGCTCGCCCAGCTCATGTTTGGGAGTAATATATGTTCTATTAGATCCATCGCCATTCATCCTAAAGTAGTTGCCAAATTGATAGCCCGTATACACGGTGTTATTATCTCGATTGTCAATCTGGATCTGCATGCCATCTCCACCCATGATTTCCTGGTAAGGATATTTACCTTTCTGGTGCCAACGTACTCCATCACGATATTGATGAGACCCAACCCAAACTCCATTATCCTGCAATCCTCCATATACATTATATGGCTCAGCCATATCTGCATTGATATAATAAAACTGTCCTACCGCAGGGCTATTGCACTTAATCCAGTTTTCACCATCATCGTAGCTTATATTGATACCTCCATCATTTCCATTGATCAAATGACCTTTTTTATTAGGGTTGACCCAAAGCGCATGATGATCTACATGTACATTTTGGCCATTGATACTTTTGAATGACTTTCCACCATCCTCCGATTTTAAGATAGGAACTCCCATGATATAGACTCGATCCGCATCGTACGGAGCTACTCGAATCTGTCCAAAATAATAACCGTAAGAATATATCAAACCATCAAAATATCCTTCGTGAGTTTTATTCCATGATGCTCCAAAATCATCACTCACATATACCTCTGCGCCTACTACAGGAGTATCAAACAATAGGCTATTAGCATCTTCGAGATATTCTGCTACCGCTGAAGGCTTAATCTTTCCACTTGCAATATCTGACTTTACAGAACTTGCTGAATATTTTTTAGGAAATCGATTGTCTCTCAAAAACGATTCTAGTTGGTCATCTTCTAGAGATGCAAAGCTCTCTTTGGTCATCGATTTGAAATCATCCTTTACTAGTTGATCTTTCAAATCTTTATCATCTTCCTTGGGTCGTCGATTGTAGTTATCTAAAAATGCATACAGTTTTGAACTTTCTCCATCATTGTACATGGCTAGACCTATACGACCTACACCTTCATTTTGTGGAAATCCTGATGTTCCACCAGAGACCATAGTCCAATTCTTCCCTCCATCAGTAGATTCATGTATTCCTGAGCCTTTTCCTGCTTCTACAAAATTCCAAGCTCTTCGTTCACGTTGCCATGTGGCAGCATAAAGGTGATCATCATTTTGTGGATCAATGATCAGATCTACAACTCCTGTTTTCTCATCTACATATAACGTTTTAGTCCAGGTCTTACCTTGATCACTAGTCATATAAACTCCTCTCTCCTCATTGTCAGAATATAGGTGACCTAAAACTGCTATCCAGGCAATATTTTCATCTGACGGATGCAAGATAATACGTCCTATATGATGACTTTCAGGTAATCCAAGGTATTCCCAAGATTCGCCTTGATTACTGCTTTTATATACACCATTTCCTGCATATGATGATCTACTTGAGTTGACTTCACCAGTACCTACCCAGATGATATCGTTATCCCAATTTACTGCTATAGCTCCTATGGTCATCACCGCTTCATGATCAAAAATTGGTGAAAATGTAGTTCCATTATTATGCGTCACCCATAATCCACCAGATGCATAAGCTATATAAAAATGTGTTGGATCATTTGGGTTTACGGCTAGATCTGTGATACGACCGCTCATAATGGTTGGTCCTATATTTTCAGACTTTATATTCTTCAATATCGAACGTTCGATGATCTGATTCTTTAGCGATTGATCATTTCGTTCCGTTGCAGATTGGGCCTTTGGTGTCATATCTGACTGAGCAATCAAGAACGAACTGCTGATAAGAAAAAGTGTAACTAGTAAATTTTTCATACTATTAATTTAGGTATAAAAACTAGGAAGTAAAGATTGTTAAAATTAAAAGCCGTCATAAAATTATCAGATCACAGAGCAATCCGTGCATTTACCAGATTACTCTTTTAATCAATCTTAATTGATGAGAGTAGCTACGTCTATCACCATTAAAGATTCCCTGATGGTCGATATCGTCGATACGTACCTCTCCCGAGGCATGTATAATCTTCTGATCATTGAGTATAATACCCACATGTATGATCTTCCCTTCTTTATTATCGAAAAATGCTAAATCACCTAACTTGGCTTCATGTATAAAATCAATGGTTTGTCCATGATTGATCTGTTGTGAAGCATCTCTGTTCAACGGAATACCAAGAATCTTAAATACGACCTGTACAAAACCAGAGCAATCTATTCCAAATGGACTCCGTCCCCCCCATAAATATGGTGTTTTGAGATATTTACGAGCGATCTTCTCTACAAATTCAATTCTCTTTTCATTGGCAGCACCATATACCTGACCCGTATAGACATATTTATGATTCAACATCTCAAATGACATACCGTCAAATCCTGATAAGCTAGACCCAAGTAAGACCTGTGTAGGGCCTTGCTCATCTAGCACTGGTTGACAAATCTCAAGAGCAAAGTGAGAACATGCATTATATTTATTAAACTCTTTTTCTGAGACATATTGGATTTGCTTAGTATCTATCCATCCTTCATAGCCATCCCATGCACATCGTATGTATATCCAGTTTTTTGATCTTTTGGACAGTATAAATACGCATTCTCCAAATAAAACCTGTGAAACAATCTCAGATCGATCGTTGGCATGGCTCCTTATAGGAATGGAGGATAAATGACATATCCCATATGGAGTCTCTTCTCTTTTCAGTTTTTTTGCCAAGTGATGTCTTTAGTGTTGCTCGTTAATTGTCTTATAAGATTACAGCAATCGTACCAATCCACCTAGTTTTTAAGTAATTTTGGCCATGCTTTACATGAAAAGATACCTTTTATTGATAATCGGCACAAGTATATTGTCCATCTTCTATATCCAAAGCACCCATGGTCAAGATGCACATTTTTCACAATTCTATGCTACACCTCTTGCGATCAATCCTGCCTTAGCTGGGGTACATACGGGCAGCTATAGAATAGGAACGGTGTATCGAGAACAGTGGCGATCAGCTCTTGAGAGTCCCTTTAAAACCACCAATTTTTCTGGTGACCTAAAGCTTGACCTTGGACTTGGTAGTAAATCTAATGAAGATTATATAGGCGTAGGTTTTAGCTTTTTCGGTGATCGGGTCAATGGATTTGACTTCAATACGACAGCAATTAATCTTACCGTAGCCTATCATAAAACTATCAATGCTAAAAAGAAGAGCTTTTTGGGATTAGGAGCTCAGCTAGGTGTCATGCAGCGGAGTATAAGCTATGAAGATCTTTTCTTTCAAGATCAATTCAATTCACTGGATGGGTATACACTTAATACCTCTGAAGTATTACCTGAAAACAATTATGCGGTTCCCGATTTTTCTGTTGGTTTAAACTACTCCTCATCTCCGAGCAAATCGTTGAGTTATAACATTGGAGTAGCCATGTACCATTTCAATCAACCCAATGTTTCTTTTTATAAAAATAGTACCATCCCCGATCCTGCACTTGAAAAGGAAAACAACCTTTATAGTCGGATGGTATTCAACACATCGCTGTCTCTTAAGCTAAGTGAATTATTTGCAATTAGTCCTCGACTATTGATCTTGAGCCAAGGAGATCATACTGAGCTATCACTAGGAAATGATTTTCGAATAGAGTTTTATGAGCGAGATTATATGGCCATCCACTTCGGAGCATGGTTGCGCATCGTTGATGATACCTCTGGAATAAGTCCTGAGAGTTTCATACCTATGATCGGACTTGATTATAAAAACTTCTTATTTGGAGTCTCTTATGACATAGGATTACAAGATGCTTTTGACAGCAGACTTGGGTTAAGCTCCTTTGAATTTTCGGTTACTTATAGAGGTAATTACGACAATGATTCGGGGTATTGCCCTACTTTTTAAACTAGATTGATATTCTCTACAATTTCTAATCCATAACCAATCAATCCTATTCGTTTTTTAGGGTTATTAGTTAGAAGTTTTATTTGTTGAGCACCTAAATGTCTGAGAATTTGGGCGCCTACTCCAAAGTCACGTTGCGAAGGATCTTGATTTTTGAGTTTACCATGCTCGTCTATATTGTCGAGCTTAGTCAGTATACTATCTTCCTTTTCACCATGCCTCATGTAAAGAAAAATACCAGACTCCTCTAGAGATAATTGCTTCATCGCCAATTTAATAAGATCAGCCTGACCGTCAAAAATAATACCGATGATGTTATTGGTCTCTGCACTACTATGTACCCTCACCATGGTAGGTTTTTCGGTTATTACTCCTTTCGTAATCGCTAGATGTATATCTCCTGATGTAATCTGCTTGAAGGCTCTGATCGTAAATCTACCATACTCTTTGTGATTGATGTGATGCTCCTTGACCTGCTCTATTATCCTTTCAGTTTTCATTCGGTAAGCCACTAGATCCTTGATGGATATCAACTTCAGGTCATGTTTTTCAGCAATCTCTTTTAGTTGTGGCAATCTTGCCATAGTCCCATCCTCATTCAGTATTTCTACCAATACGCCAGCAGGAGCTAGTCCTGCCATTTTCGATAAGTCAACAGCTGCTTCTGTATGTCCTGTACGACGAAGTACTCCCCCATCTTTAGCAATCAATGGAAAAATGTGACCTGGTCTTGCATAATCCTCAGCGGTCGTATTTTGATCTACAATAGCCCGTATACCAGTAGATCGATCATAAGCAGATATTCCAGTAGTACATCCCTGCCCAATAAGATCTATAGAAACTGTAAATGCGGTCTCATGCAGCGCAGTATTGCTGCTTACCATCATCTCGAGTTTTAGCTCTTTAGCTCTTTGTTCTGTTACGGGAGTACATATCAGACCTCTACCATAGGTAGCCATGAAGTTAATTTGCTCTGAGGAGATAAGCTCAGCTGCACAGATAAAATCACCCTCATTTTCTCGGTCTTCATCATCGACTACGATGACGATCTTACCGTTACGAATATCTTCTATCGCTGATTCTATTGTATCCAGTTGGATGTCCATATTTGCGGTCTTTGAGGCTTTTGTATCGATGATCATTCTATCAGTGCTTGTAGATTACAGATAAGTTTATCATTTTGACTTTTCCAAGTATAATGTTCTCTTACAAATGTAATGGCATTTGTCCTGATAAAGTTGTAATGTTCTCGATTATGAAGTAGTTCAACAATATAATCAGCCATCTTATTAGCCTCATCTCCAATACAAATAGATTTCTGATCTGTGGCGCCAATTGCATTATTGACGAGATTGGTTGTTACACAAGGTAAACCCATGGCCATGGATTCGAGGATTTTATTTTGTTGACCAGCGCCATGAAATATTGGAGCTACAAAAACATGAGCACTTGCATATGCCAATCGGATATCTTCAATATAACCAGATACCGCAATATGCTCATTAGCTAGGAACTGAACTCCTCTGGTCGGACGAGCACCTGCTATCAATATTTTTATATCAAGTTTGGATTTGAGTAATATCGGAAGTAGTTGATTAGCTATAAAAAACGCCGCTTTGATATTGGGAGGATACCCCATATTCCCAACGAAAACGATATCATATTTTTTATCAATATCAACTATCGGTCGAAACTGCTCCAAGTCTACTCCATTGGAAATTATATCAAAATTAGAATTTACAAGAGTTTGTAAATATTGTTGATCTTGATTCGAAATCACAGATTTTCCTTGAAAGTGTTTACTTGATTTGATTTCATGAGCTCTCATACGTCGAGCCTCCTCTTTGTAAAAAAGTCTTTTCAACCATCCTGAGCTGGCAGCTCTTCTTTCCATAATCAAACTAAATGCATCCATGTAATCGATGTATAATGGATAGTTTAGATGATCGACATATTGACCTGCTCGCAACAGATGACTATATATGATATCAGGTTGGAGCTCTTGCACGATATTATTCACCGTTTTTCTAGCCTTATTGGAGTAGAAATAAGAAATCTGAAATGGTTTTTTAGAAAATATAGATGATAACAAACCCCATAATCTAGAAAATCCTCCCACCTGTACCATATGCAACTCATTCACTATGCTAGCAATGTGATCTATCGACTCGTCTTCGACCGATTCGTCATTAAGTGCAATTAAACAGACTTCAAATGCTTTGGACAGGTCTTTCAGTTGGTGGTATATCCTAAGCTTATCACCTTTTTCTAATGGATAGGGGAAACGAGATGTAATGACCAATAATCTAGTCATAGATATCAAGGGTCAGTTTAGGCTTTGCTATACTTCGGTGAAGCAAGCAGTTTCTTATATTTTTTGATAAGTGACTGTGCTATAGTATCATTGTCATAATATTTCTCTACAAATGCACGGCCTGCTTTTCCTAATCTTGTACGTAGAGCATTATTCATTAATGCTTCATCGATGCATTTCACGAAGTCTTCTTTGGTATCAGCGATCAAAACATGCTTATTATGCTTAGCCTCTATGCCTTCAAGCCCTTGTGAAGTCGTAATTACAACTTTACCAAGTGCCATACCTTCTAATATTTTTACACGAGTACCAGAACCAGAAAACAACGGAACTATCATGATTGGATAATCTGATATAAATTCGATGGCATCATCTACTTCGCCATGTACTACGACATTCTCCTTCTTAAGGTTGAGTAAAGACTCTGGAGTATTCCGACCAGCGATATGAAATTTGATCTCACCACCGTAATCATGCCAAACCTTATTTAAAAACCACTGCAATCCTTCAAAATTAGGCATCCAATCTAATGCGCCTATAAAACAGAGATCTTTGGAGTTACTTTTTCTTTTTTCAGAAATATCTATCGGGTATCGATCCAATTTTAGACCTATCGGAGTACTCATTGCACCATTGATATAACCCAATCCTTTGTATCGTTTTAAGTCGCGACGCGATACTGTTATTAGATAGTCATAGTCATTGAGGTGAGTGATCTCATAGTTTCGTAATTTTTCTGTGAGATGTCTTAAATATGCTCTCTTTGCAACAGATTTAGTGTTTTGAGTAATCCTATCCCATATCTCATGCTCAATATTATGAGCTCTCATCGCAACAATAGCATTACTATGCTTTTTGATACAATCAATGTATGGTGTCAAATACAGTGTCTCTAGCTGCACTACATCAAATTCTTCACTCTTCAATATTTCTATCAACTTGAACTTAAAAGCACTTGACTCAAAACGGGAAACGTGATAAGATTCCTTACTGAAAAGATTAGCTATAGCGCCAGATACTTTGACATTATTATTTACATCGACAACATGAATATTCTTGTACTGATCATAACTATCGGGTAAAGCATTGACATCCGTAAAATGCTTAGATGTATTCATACTCAATAAGGTAACCTCACAACCTAGGTTGTTTAGTGCTTTACTTAAGTAAGAAACAGCTATAGATTCACCATCCTTGAGTGGATAAGGAAACTTTTTACATAGTTGTAGTATCTTCATATAATCGCAATATCGATCAATCGGGATCGCAAAGTTAGTTTTTCTACTGATTCATCAAGATCATTATTCATATTTCTATAACTAATTCAGATCTAATAGAACTTTTTCGATGGGTATAGAACTTAATATTTGCTCATATTATTATCGAACCGATTGAAATATTTTAGAAACACATATATTTGATTGCTCGATATAAGCATAACGTGTAACGAGTACTAAATGTACTTAAGAGAAAAAGGAAATGACTAAAATATTATCAGCCAATGATATTGAAAAATCTTTTGAAGATGTATCTGTCTTAAATGGGGTGAACATAGACATATATCAAAAAGAGATCGTAAGTATCATGGGTAAGTCAGGCTCTGGCAAGAGTACATTATTACATATATTGGGCACTTTAGATCAGGCTGATAAAGGTCAACTAAAAATCGCCAACCAAGAAATCAATCAACTGAGTTCTAATCAATTAGCAGATTTTAGAAATAATGAGATTGGCTTTGTTTTTCAGTTTCATCATTTGCTTGCTGAATTTACCGCACTCGAAAATGTTTCTATCCCCGCTTATATCAACGGCATCAATAAAAAAGAAGCTGAATATAAAGCTCTAGAACTCATGCGATATCTAGGTGTAGATCACAGATTGGAGCATAGACCATCGGAGTTATCCGGTGGAGAGCAACAACGTGTAGCTATCGCCAGAGCGCTAATTAATGATCCTAAGATCATTTTTGCAGATGAACCCACAGGCAACCTTGATGGTGATAATGCGCATGATATTATGACCATGTTTAGAAAGTTGCGTGATGACTTCAATCAGACATTTGTAATTGTTACTCATGATCAAGAATTAGCTAATACATGTGATCGTTGTCTTCGTATGCAAGACGGTATAATCATAGAATCATAAATTCATGACCGAGCCAAATACTCCTCCTAAAGCTGATTTAAAAGAAGCTGGTGTCATTCTCAATAGATTTTGGACTGATCTTATAGACCTCAAGAAAGGTGTAGATAAATACGCCACCATAGAGGAGATCAAAAACAAGAAATCCATGAATGGAGCGAATGCATGGATGTTGATGTGCTCCATCATGATTGCCTCTATTGGCCTCAATCAAAACTCTCAGGCAGTCATCATTGGTGCCATGCTAATATCTCCTTTGATGAGTCCCATACTAGGGATCGGACTTGGAATAGGTATTAATGACAGCCAGACTTTAAGACAATCGTTGAGGCATTTTTTTGCGGCGATATTGATTGCTATCGTCACGAGTACGATCTACTTTTGGTTTTCACCATTTGACGAGATTACTCCTGAGATACAAGCACGTACTACTCCGACGATTTTAGATGTACTCATCGCCATTTTTGGAGGTATTGCGGGTATTGTCTCTATAGCACGTAAAGATATATCCACTACCCTGCCTGGTGTGGCCATTGCAACGGCATTGATGCCCCCACTCTGTGTTACTGGCTATGGAATTGCTAATGGAAATTGGACATTTGCACTGAGCTCTTTTTATCTGTTCTTTTTGAATACAGTTTTCGTTTCACTGGCTACTTATGCCATCGTTCGGTACTTGCGCTTTCCATACCGAAAGTTTGTTGATGCCAAACGAAAACAAAAAAACCAACTACTTATTGGGCTTTTTGCGACCCTGATATTAGTCCCTAGTATTTGGATATTTTCAAACGTACTTCGTGATTATAATCAAGAACGGCATGTCAATCAATTTATCAATGAATATATCGGAGACGACCGTATATTTCTGGATGATTATCAATTTATCAATGCTGAACCTACCAATAAGTTAATACTCAAAGTGTACGGTAGCGAAATCGATAAGTCCAAAATACCATTCTATAACTTGGGTCTTGAGAAAAATCACCTTCATAATACTGAGATTGAGATTATATCGACTTCAGAGATTAAGTTGCAAAAACTCTCGGAGTTAGAGTCTCAGGTCAAGGGAATTGCAGGTATGGCTGGTGCTTTCGAGGCACTCAAAAATGAAAAATCTACTCAAGATGAGAAATTTGATCAACTCAGAGCAGAATTTGAGAAATATAGAATTGATACCACAAGCTTTAGTGGACTATGTAGAGAATTAAAAGTACTCTTCCCAGATGTGCAAGAAATCATGCTATCAAGAGCACAGGTACATCAATCGAACGGAAGTATAGGAGAGCTTCCCATACTACTTGTGGACTGGTCCGAATCAACCAGATCAAAAACTAAAGAAGAGCAGAGCCTTAAGATCAAGGAGTTTGTGAAGATTAGAAAAAACCTAGATACTATTCGGGTATTAGAATATTAAAACCAGAAGAACTAAAATTTTAATCCCACTTCTTGCTACTCACCACTGCTTGAGGGTAGTCTTTACCTAGTTGTATACCGAACTTTTGCTGTTGATCAGATCTCAATCGATCGGGAGTATGCACGAGATCTGCGGGTAAGGCACGAAGTTCTGGTAACCAGTTTTTCACATACTTTCCGTTTTGATCATATCGCTTAGCTTGAAATAAGATATTGAAATATCGTCCTGCTCGTGGGTCTACTCCTACCCCAGCCACATAATTCCAATTTCCATAATTACTACATGGGTCATAATCGATCAACATACTTTCAAAATACTCCGCTCCCATGCGCCAGTCGAGCTTCAGGTCTTTGGTCAAGAAACTAGCAACATTTTGTCTTCCTCTATTGGACATAAAACCTGTAGCATTGAGCTCTCGCATATTGGCATCGATGAAAGGTATCCCAGTACGACCCTCTGCCCATACTCTAAATAATTTCATATCCTTACCACCAACTATAGATGGGTCATCACCGTGAGTACCTAACCTATGGAAGATCTTATTACCATGCTTTTTACCCATCAATCGGAAAAAATCTCTCCACAGTAATTCAAACACCAACCAATAGGTCGAGTCATTTTTCTTCCGTTCTTTTTCATATTTTTTGACCTCTGCATATACAGTCTTAGGAGACAAACAACCTACAGAAAGCCACGTACTCAGCTTACTCGAAAAATCTCTACCCAATAGTCCATTTCTCGTTTTTTTATAGGTCGCTACAAGGTCAGAATCCCATATATAATATTGCAGCTCTTGCAAGGCGATGCTCTCACCACCTCTTAAATGATCCATAACTTTATCTGGTTCATCATGGCCAAAATCTCTCAGTGTCGGAATATGACCTTTATCAATATTGATGCTCAAAGGCTGTGCCTTTAACCCATCCATTTCGATCGGTTTACGTACCGGTACGTACTTTTCAACTTCTTTTCTAAATGCGGTAAACTGATCAGGTGTATGACTGATCGGAAAGGGTAAATCTGCCGTATAGTATAACATCTTACCTCGATAGTAGCGCATCTCTTGCCCGATCTCCCAAAGCCTATTTTCAAGTACATCTTGCACTTTTACTTCTTCGTCGGTTCGTTCTCGATTGCAGTATACCCAGCTGGTCTTATATTCTCTCGCGATATCGGTGATCACATCTTCAGTGATGCCACTCCGTATAATAAGCGTAGTGCCCATATCTTCTAGAGACTTCCGTAAATCATAAAGAGATTCTAAGACAAAGCGCAGACGATGAACCCCCGTTTTATCAAAGCCAAAAGCAGTATTTCCTCTAAATATCCTATCGTCCAGCACGTATACAGGAATGATCTCATCCGAATGAGTCAATGCATCATGTAGCGCTTCATTATCATGTACTCTAAGGTCGTTGCGAAACCATACGATTGATCTTTTCACTTGCAAAGATTATGTTATTGAAAATAGAAACATTGTAGCCATTTTTTAGTTGAGTATTTGATTGTCATTATTTACTGCACAATGACATTTTTCAACATGATCAGTAGTAATTTCATGATAAAATAAATTTATGATAAGAATATTAACTTTTTCCATCATACTACTCCTCTTCGCTTGTAAACCTAGTTTTACATCGACAGAAAACCAAAAGCTTTACGATGAGGTCATGCACATACACGATGAAGTGATGCCAAAAATGGGCGAGATCAGCAAGACGAGAAAAGCGCTCAAGAAAAAACTCAGAGAAAAGGATCTAAGTGATTCATTAAAGCAGGTATATGTACAAACTGTAGATGAACTCAATGCAGCCGATGATGGAATGATGAACTGGATGTCAGAATTTAAAAGAGATTATGACCGGGATACTGAAGAAAATATCAAAAAGTACCTAACAGAACAGAAAGATATTATCCAGAAAGTGAGCGACGATATGCTCAGTTCGATTGCAAAAGGGAAAAAACTAGTTGGCGATGAATAAATACATCTATTGGATAGCAATTCTCGGTTTTTTATACTCTTGTGGACCTGAGGCACCTACAACCTTACCCTATATCGGTAAAAAAAAGATGGTAGATGGTGTGGAAGTCAATCACAAAATACCTGCTTTCGAAATGCTCAATCAGGATAGCATGGTCATCAACAATGAATCACTAAGTGACTATATATATGTTGCTGATTTTTTCTTTATGAGCTGTCCTTCGATATGCCCAAAAGTCAAAAAGCAAATGATGCGCATCAATGAAAAATATGCGGATAACCCCAAAATAAAACTCATTAGTCATACTCTGGATCCTAAAAGAGATTCGGTGGATCGACTAAAACAGTATGCAACGAACCTAGGCGCAGACCACGATAAATGGTATTTTCTCCGCCATGAAGACAAGGATGTCATCTTTGAGCTAGCCAACGAATACTTTGTCGTGGCCTACGAAGATCCTGATGCTCCTGGTGGTTTTGACCATAGTGGAAAGATCCTTTTAATTGATCAAAAAGGACATGTACGTTCTTTCGCAGAAGGAACAGAGGAAGAAAGTGTAACTAAGTTTTTAGATGATATCGATCTACTGCTAAAAGAAGTGAGTGAAACACCCGGCTAGTTATATCATTATTATCCTAATCTCACTATCATCTTGCGAATTAGACACCTACAAGCAAGGTGAAAGACTATATGGAGTGCATTGCGAATCTTGTCATATGAAAGATGGATCAGGACTGGCGAAACTCATACCGCCACTAGAATCTGACTACTACAAAAACAATAGAGATCAACTAAGCTGTATCATCAGATATGGATTAAAAGATTCTATCTTGGTAAATGATGAGTGGTACGAACAAGAAATGCCGAGAAATAAAGATCTTAGCGAAATCGAAATCGTGAATATCATCAACTACATGGACAATGTCTTATTGAAAGACGAACGATTTACGACGCTAAAGGATGTGAAAGCACAACTGGAGAATTGCGATAATTAACGGTTTACGGTTTACGGTTTACGGTTTACGGTTTACGGTTTACGGTTTACGGTTTACGGGAAACTTGGATGTAGGAGCAGTGTTTAGCTTTACATAAGTTTATTTTTGGAAAAAGGATAAGAGTGATTAGCATGATCGATCACCGAAAAACGAAACACGAAATACGAATACCGAAGAACAATAACCGACCCCCGACCCTCGAAAAACGAACAACGAATACCGACAACTGACAACCATCTGACTGACAACTAAACAAAAAACTATGGCTAAAAAAGATCTTTGGGACGGCAATGACATCTATGTATGTGATGGAGATTTAGCGCAAGCCTTTCATATGGCACGAGTGCTTGGGATGCCACTGCTTATAGAAGGTGAGCCAGGAACCGGTAAGACGGAGCTACCGCTACAATACTCAAAATCACATGGACTTGACTTACATGTATACCCTGTGGGATCTAAGGCAAATGTCGAGCAATTCGTTGCCAAGTTTGATCACGTAAAGTATCTCAGAGACTCTCAAATCGAAGTGCTCAATATGCAACGTGAAGAAAAAGGAATGGACTCAAAACTGAGTACAGGTGGTAGATCTACGGAGCAATTAGATGATTATATCTTGATGGGACCAGCGGCAAAAGCATTCATGAGCCCCCACTCTGTCTTATTGATCGATGAGATCGACAAGGCACCTCGGGAATTCCCTAATGACTTGCTATATGCACTCAGTCATCGAAAATTCGTCATGCCAGAATCAGGTCGAGTTATCGAGGTATCAGAGGAAGATATGCCCGCCATTGTGATCACGAGTAATCGAGAGCAAGAGCTGCCTACGGCATTCAAAGGACGATGCATCTATCATTATATCGCATTCCCAGAGCCTGATACCATGAAATCCATCGTGATAAGACACTACCCAAAAGCAGATGATGAAGTCGTGAATACAGCACTCAACATCTTCTATCATATGAGAAATCTAGGTCTTGAACGTGCACCCAGTACTAGAGAGCTATTGCATTGGTTAAAATACCTACAGCAATTTGCCAAAGAAGAAACACTAGAAAAAATGAAAAACTTAGATGGCATCGGAGCCTTAATCAAAACACAATCAGATCTAGAAAAAGTACAAAGCAAGCTATTTAGCTCTGGCAGCTCAGATTATATGAAGCGGTCGTTACCGAATTAGATTTTAGATTTTAGATTTTAGATTTTAGCTGTGCTAAAGGAATAAAGAGAAAGAGCAACCGAACAACGAACATCGAAACACGAATACCGAATACGGAATACCGAAAAAGAAACCCCGTAACCCGTAACCCGAATCCTCGTAACCCGTAACCCAAACTACTGACAACTAAACCCTAAACCCTAAACCAAACTAATGTTCCAATCCCTCCCACAAGCATTCCGAACTCACAAACTGCAAGCCGATGTGCGGTCATTGCTTCTGCTGCAAAAGAGTTTTGAAAATGGATTAGTAAAGACGTTTGGAGATCTATTTGTAGTATTGAAAGGGATCATCGTTAAGAAACCGCAGGATATAGGGCCATTTAGCAAGGCTTATTATGAGTACTTTCTAAACATACAATTTAAGCCAGGTGAAACACTAGGTAGTGCGATTACTCGATCAGTGGCTTTTCAAGAATGGAAAGAAAACTACCTAGAATCGCTCGATGATGAAGCAGAGACCCCTGACCTGCAAAGTCTGATCGATCGATTTTTGGATCAAGTGCATCTGACAAGCTATGATATCAAAAAGATCATTGACGGAAAGCAAATCTTGGAGCAGGATAATCCTGACTTAGAGGATCAAATTGATCAAGACGCGAATGCATCGCAAGGACCTAATCGACCTTTGGATCGAGCATCGGATTTTTCAGATATAGATATCAACGAATTACTAGATCGGATGCGTCGAGTTGCGGATCAGCAGAAAGACCAACATTTTGGTGGAAGTCATTGGATCGGACAAGGTGGTATCTCCCCATATGGATTTGGCGGCGCAGCCAAAGGTGGTATACGTGTCGGAGGAGCAGGTGGTGGTAAGATGGCTCGAAAAGTCATTGGGGATGCAAGATATTTTCCGGTAGACAAGGATGAGCAAATCAATGACAACAACATTGACGCAAGCCTCGCTTCGCTCAAAGGAGTCATATCAGAAAGTGCAGAAGAAGAGCTGGATGTGCAAGGCACTATCGACATGGGACTGAAGCGAGGAGGACTGTTCGTCCCAGAGCTCAAGGATAAGATCAGCCGCGAGATGAAGGTCATTCTTCTCATCGATAATGGTGGATACTCTATGAATCCCTACATCCATACCGTGACTCAGCTCTTCAAAAAGATGAAGACTCGGTTTGCCCATGACCTAAAGACATTCTACTTCCATAATACCATCTATGAATATGTCTTCACCGATGCCCGCAGATCAGAGCGCATGAACATCGATCGTTTCCTCAAGCATTCGCCTGATTATAATGTATTCATCATCGGAGATGCCGCCATGGCTCCATACGAACTTGGTCGCTCCAGCATACAACATTGGCTAGACATCGCAAATAAATTTAAAAAAGCAGCTTGGCTAAATCCAGACCGACAAGAATGGTGGGAACATACCTTCACTACCAAAGTCATCCAAGAGATCTTTGAGATGTATCCCCTTACACCTAATGGTATTGAAAAAGCGGTGTTGGAGATGAATCGAAAAGGACGGATGGGGTGATTGTTTTTTGATTTAGAATTGCTTTAAGTATCTAAAGTATCTCCTTATATTCTTAAGCTAAATTTTTTATAACTTTAGTCATGCTAAAGAGTACAAGGGTTGAGGTATGGGATATTTTAAGAAGAAAGACCTTAATTCTGCATTGATATTGAGTTTGTGATATGTGGAGTGAGTAAAAATGGGGCGAATCTCCGAATTTTTTGGAATTCCATCATATCACGATATATGCGGCGTATCCCGACCAAAGGGAGGAGTCATCGCATGTATCGTGAGAATCACAAACTCAATATATCGTCGACGACCACAGGGAGGATGTCGACATATAGTAGAAATATCAGTAATTGAATTGTTGTATTATAGGTATAACTTTGCTTTGAGTAGGTGAAAATAGTTAACGGCTGTAAAAGAACTGAAATTCTAAGTGAACTACTTAAATTTTAGAATACTATTAATTTTTTGGTGCGAATTACAAGATTAAAGTTACTTTGATCGTAAATTCCCTATTAAAAGAAGTACGTTACATTGGCGAGAAAAAAATTGAATCATATTGAATTATTCGCAGGTTGTGGAGGAATGAGTCTGGGTATGGAAAAAGCTGGTTTCAACCTGTATTTTGCCAATGAATTGTCACCGATGGCAGGTGAAACATTTGCTTACAATATATTTAACGAAGAGCTTAGAAACAACGAAACTATAAATCATACTTTCTGGATAAAAAGCCAATTTCCCAAAAAAGAGATTAAAAATCGTCTGAAAGAAAACCCATTTGAAGCATCGACCGGGAATTATTCCGATTTAATGGATTTAAATACATTAAAGGATAAATTATTAATAGGAGATGTTAATCAATTATTGAACATTTTAGAAACAAATGCTGAATTAGTTCAAAATATTCGTTCTTCTGAAATTGATTTAATCTCCGGAGGACCGCCATGTCAAAGTTTTAGTCTAGCAGGGAAAAGAAAAAAAAATGATGTAAAAAATACATTGCCTCTATCTTTTGCTCGAGTTACCGGACTAATAAGGCCAAAATTCGTTTTACTTGAGAATGTAAAAGGAATTACCTCTCCTTTTACAGAAAATGGTGAAAAATACTATGCTTGGTTTGAAGTTTGTAAAGCCTTTGCTTTAGAAGGATTCGTACCCGTATGTATGATGTTAAATTCGAAGTATTTTGGAGTAGCCCAAAATAGGCCAAGATTTATACTTATAGGGTTTAGAGAAGACCTTTTTGAATCTGTAATAAATAGGAATAAATCAAAAGAAATACTATTAAAAAAATCACTTGATTTTTTTAATAAAGCAAATAATAATTTAAATGATTTAACGATAAGCGATCTGGATTATTACGATATAGAAAAAGATCCAATACTGTTCGATGGTGTAATATTTCCTAAAATAACAACCGACAAGGATTATCACATTTCTGCATCTGAAGCAATTGGTGATATTCGCAATACTAGAATTAAATATAAAATATCGACCATCCAAAAAGGATATGGCAAAAAATTAAATCAAGTTTTTTCAAAAAAAACACTGCCTGAAGATTATTTAATAAAAAATCATGAGCCAAGGGAACATAGTTTTGAAGTTAAAGCAAGATTTCGTTTTTATCAGGTTATTAGTAGATTTCAAAATGGACTTAAAAAAAGTGCTATAAACCTATTTACTGGGAAAAATATTGATAAAGAAATTTTAGCAGATCTTTTTGAAGAATTCTCACAATATAATTTACTCTTCAAAAATAATGCTGGAGAATACTACAAAAGACCAAAGAATATTAAAGAAGTACAAAGATTGATCGAATCAATTCCGAGTAAAAAACATTCTCAGAGAGCATTACTTGAATTTGAACCTGCACCAGCTCAATTAACAATACCGGATGATATTTGCCATTATGATATGGAAAATCTACGAACAATGACGGTAAGAGAAATGGCACGATTCCAATCATTTCCGGATTGGTTTGAATTTAGATCCAAAGTTACAACTGGTGGAAAAATGAGAAGATTTGAAGTACCACAATATACTCAAGTTGGAAATGCAGTTCCACCATTATTGGCAAAAGCATTAGGTGAGTCTTTAAAAAAATCTATTCTCTAAATGAAATTAGCCGATTTCAAAAAAGACTGTTTAAACCATAGTCCAGATTTTGTAGTTCAAAAATACCTCCTTGATGGTACGAGTTACTTTTTTGACATCGAAAATGAGATCAGTGAATTTCAATTTAAAAAAGATATTGCAGAAAGCTTAGGAGTTCATATTAGAGAAATTGCTATCGTTGGCTCAGGCAAACTAGGTTTTAGTATTAAACCAGATAAAGATGAACCCGGATTTTTCCCTTTTAATAAATTTGACAGTAAGAAAGAAAAGTCGGATTTGGATATAGCAATAATATCAAATCGTCTATTTGACGATCAACTAATAAGACTATATGAACATACAAGTAGTTATGTAAATAAAGAAATTTGGAATAAGGTTAAAGATCGAAAATCTCTGGCTTTATATGTTTTAAAAGGTTGGCTGAAGCCCGATTTTAAACCAAAAGAATATAGAATATCAGATGATATTGAAAGTGTTCAAAGCGACTATAAAATGAAATTTGGTCGAGATATAAATATTGGTATCTATAAATCTTGGTTTTTTTTCGAAAACTATCATATTAATAATGTTAGAAACATTAATCTAAATTTAATTGCAAATGGATAAAACTTCAATAATAAAACTTAAAGAAAGTATACCGACTACAAGTATGAAAATTATTGATTTATATAATAAAATCGATAATGATCTACTGGACACCAAACCCAATTATCAGAGAAAATTGGTTTGGAAAAAACAACATAAATTTGCATTTATAGATACAATTCTTTTGAATTTACCTTTTCCAGAGGTGTATATCGCCAGTTCTGAAATTGACGTTGATAAAATGATTGCAACAGAAGTTGTAGTTGATGGGCAACAAAGATTAACAACAATCGTAGATTATATAAAAGGTGAAGGAGATTTCATCAAACAAAAGAAGGTTAAAAACTTCAACGATTTAGATCCGACTGATAAAAAATCCTTCCTCAACTACAAAGTATCAGTACGAGATTTAAAAGATATAGGAGAAGAAGTAATAAAAGAAATCTTTCAACGAATAAACAGTACAGAATATTCACTTAATTCTGTCGAAAAGAATAATGCCTTATTTGGTGATGGTGAGATTGCAATGTTTTGTAAACAACTTGTTGATCGAGATTACAAAGTATCATTAGATCAAACAGATATAATCATAGATTCTAAATTAAGATTAACAATTAACGATTTTTTTGATTCTAACAAAATTTTCACTGAGAATGATAAAAAAAGAATGTATGATTTTCAATACTTAATGCTAATTACTTCTACAATTTTAGAAGGTCAATATTTCGGAAGAAGCTCCAAAGTTGAAGAGTACTTGGAGAAATTTAATTCCGTCTTTGATGATTACGAAAAAGTGCTAAGCTTATTAGTTAAATCTATAGAAACCATTAAAAAATTAGATTTCCCATTAAAGAGTTATTGGTTTAACAAAGCTAATATTTTCACTTTACTTGTTGAAATATCTAAAGTTGAAGATTCAAAGTTGGATATCAAAGTATTAGAAAGAGAATTATTAGGCTTAGAAGATAAAGTTGATGTTTACTTTACTGCCGAAGAAGAAGAGGAGTTAAATGACATTTCCGAAGATGAAAAACGATATTTTGAGGTCGCCAGACATGGGAGTCATGAAAAAGCAAGTCGTGAACACAGAGGAAAAGTTATTGAACGTATTTTAAGTATCTCCTTGCAGGGTGTTACAGAAGGTGAACTAGAATCAAAAAACATAAATTATTTAGAACTAAATAAAATAGACTTTTCAGTTTTGATTCCTACTAAAACTGGATTGGCTAAAAGTATAATGGATGCTGTAACAGATGTAAGAGACTTTCTTCACAGAAATGGAATTCACGATTATTCCTCACAAAAATTAGGTCCTACAAACAAGATCAAACTAAAATGTCTATTTGACCACGAACATAAAACTGTCGAATCAGAGATTTCACTTTACAGGTCCAATAGTCGAGGAGATTATAGAATTTGGTTCAAAGGAATAAATGAGTTTATTAATGCAGACGAAAAGTTGGCTTTAGTGGTAAGAGAAGGAATCATTAATGTTCTAAATCTTTCCAAAACTGATTATACAGTCTAAAAAGTAATTAATAGTTTAGTTAAAAAATCAAACCCAACTCTTAACAATAGATATCAAATCACATATATTTATACTTCAGTGAGACAATTGATGTAATTACCCGTTACTAATTAATGATCACCTCACTCGCCCCCTCAAAACCTCCGCCACATCCTCGATAGAAAAACCCTTCGCCTGTAGTAATACCAGATAATGATACATGAGATCAGCAGCTTCATTGAGGAATAGTTCGGGTTCATCGCGCATGGCTTCAATGACCGTTTCTACAGCTTCCTCCCCTACCTTTTGAGCTACTTTGGCGATGCCTTTTTGGAAGAGCGAACTCGTGTATGACTTATCGGAAGGATTGTCTTTTCGGTTGATGATGGTTTGCTCTAGTGCTTCTAAGACATGATATGGTGATGACTCATTGGGTTCTGACCAGCAGGTGTCTGTACCAGTATGACAAGTTGGCCCTTGTGGCTCTACTTGGATGAGCAAAGTATCTTGATCACAGTCTAGTTTCATATCTACAAGCTTGAGATAATTACCACTAGTTGCGCCTTTTTGCCAAAGTTCGTTCCTAGAGCGACTGTAGAAAGTGACTAGTCCTGACTCTTTCGTGATGGCCAATGATTCTTCGTTCATATAGCCTAGCATTAGGACGTTTTTAGTCGATTGATCTTGGATGATAGCTGGGACTAGACCTTCGGAGTTGTATTTTATGGTATTCATCGGATTGGGATGTTTTGCTTTTTTAAATAAGATTTGAGTTCGGGTATGCTGATTTCATTGAAGTGAAATACACTAGCTGCTAGTGCAGCATCGGCATTGGCTTGATGGAAAGCATCATAAAAGTGTTCTTTCGTACCTGCACCTCCTGAGGCAATCACGGGTATAGTCAGTGCTTGATTGAGCTTTGACAAAGCGTCTAGCGCAAAGCCATCTTTGGTACCGTCATGATCCATTGACGTGAATAAGATCTCTCCTGCTCCACGGTCTTGCACTTCTTTTGCCCAAGATTCTAATCGAAAATTGCTTTGCTTTTTACCACCAGAAGTATAGACTTTCCCATCTTTTCTAGCATCTATAGCGACTACGATACATTGGCTACCAAACTCTTGGACTAGTTCATCAATTAGTGCTGGGCGATATACCGCAGCAGAATTGATAGATACTTTATCAGCACCAGATCTAAGCAGCGCATAGACCTGATCTACGGTGGAGATACCTCCTCCCACAGTAAACGGAATATTAATTTCAGCTGCAACCTGATCTGCCAGTTCTATCACGGTAGCTCTAGCCTCTTGAGTGGCTGATATATCTAGAAACACCAATTCATCAGCACCTTGGGCCGAATAAATTGAAGCTAGCTCAATAGGATCTCCAGCATCACGTAGGTTTTCAAAATTGATGCCTTTGGTAGTTCTACCATTTTTGATATCCAAGCAAGGGATGATTCGTTTAGCTAACATATGCTGCGAGTTCTGTGAGTGAAATATCTTCTTCATAAATCGCTTTGCCAATGATGGCGCCATCCAATCCGAGCTTACGCAATCTATCTAAATCTTCAAGGGAGTGGACACCGCCTGAAGCCACAAATTTGATCGAGGGAAATGCCTTAATGAGTTCTTCATACAACTCAAAAGAAGGTCCCTGCCCCATCCCATCTTTATGAATATCCGTCACGATGGCATAGCTCAAATTGTGAGTAGCATAATAACTCAGCAACTCATCTATTGTTACGCTAGTTTGATCTAGCCAGCCACGGGTTGCTATCTTTTTATCACGTACATCGGCCCCAAGAATGATACGTTCTGGACCAAACTCTTGAAGCCAAGAACTTACCAATATTCGATCGGTTACGGCTAAGCTACCGCAGGTTACTTGAGCAACGCCACGGTCCAATACTTGATCAAGGTCGTTTCTTGATTTTATACCTCCTCCAAAATCAATCTTGAGAGAAGTCGAAGCGGTAATGTCTGCAATTGTTTCTGTATTGATCACTTTCAAAGACTTGGCGCCATCAAGATCTACGACGTGCAGATATTCTAGCCCCGCATCTTCAAATGATCTTGCAACCGCTACGGGATCGTCATTGTAGATGGTCTTTTTGTTGTAGTCTCCTTTCACAAGCCTCACGGCTTTACCGTCAATGATATCTATCGCTGGTATTATCCTCATCGTCCTAATGTTCCGTTTATAAATGATTGTAAAATCTGTTGTCCAACTACTCCACTCTTCTCTGGATGAAACTGACAACCGATGAAGTTTTGCTTCTTAATAGTGGCAGAAAATCGACCATCATAATCACATGTAGCTATGGTGTAATCATCGTGGCATTCTGCAAAATAGCTATGTACGAAATACACATATTCTTCATCGGCATTGCTCTCATTTTCAGAAGTACTCAAGCGATTCCATCCCATATGAGGAACCTTAAGTTGTGTCTGAAATCGAGTCACTGACATTGGAAAGATCTTCAATCCATCAGCATCAGCTTCTTCGAGATATGAGCACATGAGTTGCATACCCAAGCAAATTCCGAGCACATCCTGCTTTAGTTTGGGAATCAAATCAAACAATCCAGTTTCCTTCAATGATTCTAAAGCCGGAGCGGCATGCCCAACACCTGGAAAAATCACCTTATCGGCAGTCATAATATCTTCAGCATCGCTTGTCGCTTGAGCTTTTACCCCCAATCGATCAAAGGCATATTCTAAAGAGCGGATGTTACCAGCCCCATAATCTATAATCGCAATGTTCATTATAAAGCACCTTTAGTCGATGGTAAAATCATGTGATTCGGATCTCGTCTGATAGCCATTTTGATCGCTTTCGCAAAGGCTTTAAAGATGGCTTCTATCTTATGGTGTTCATTCAGCCCCTCTGCCTTAATATTGAGGTTACATTTGGCACCATCTGAGAATGATTTGAAAAAGTGAAAGAACATCTCTGTTGGCATATCACCTACCATTTCTCTTTGAAATCCTGCTTTCCATTTTAACCAATTGCGACCACCAAAATCCAATGCTACTTGTGCCAAGCAATCATCCATCGGTAAGGTGTAACCATAGCGTTCTATTCCAAGTTTATCACCTAATGCTTTCGCAAAAGCCTCTCCTAATGCGATGCCTGTATCCTCTATCGTATGGTGTTCATCAACATGTAAATCGCCTTGGGTTGACAATTGCATTTGGATACCTCCATGACGTGCAATTTGATCTAACATATGATCAAAAAAATTGAGTCCTGTTTTCACGGAAGATGGTCCCTTACCATCCAAATCTAAGAAGATCGAAATCTGAGTTTCATTAGTATTTCGCTCATATCTTATCGAGCGATTTTCAAGCCTTAGAAACTCATAAATTGCCTTCCAATGATCGGCAATTAAGGCAACATCACTTTTTGCTTCATCTCCAATGAAAATTCCTTGAGCACCTAGATTTTTAGCCAATTGCATATCAGACTCACGATCTCCTAGCACATATGAATTTGCTAAATCATAGTCTCCAGAAATATAGGACTGCATCATCCCCAACCCAGGTTTTCGGGTATCCAGACCTTCATGTTCAAAGCTACGATCTATAAGGACATCATCAAATATGATACCTTCAGCTTCTAACAGTTTAAGCATCTTATTGTGAGCTGGCCAAAAGGTATCTTCTGGAAAAGAGTCCGTACCCAATCCATCTTGATTAGTCACCATCACCAAGTGATAATCCAGTTCTTCTTGGATACGAGATAGCCACCGAAATACGCCAGGGATAAACTCTAGCTTTTCTAAACTATCTACTTGAAAATCATCTTTGGGCTCGACGATCAAGGTTCCGTCACGGTCTATAAAGAGTACTCGTTTCATGCTTGATATTGATTTAGAGTGTTGATTAATTGATCGATCTCATTGTTGCTTCCTATGGAAAAGCGTAGACAGTTTTCGCAACCATATTGTTTGGATCGATCTCGTATCACAATCTTGTTTTCTAATAAAAACTGTCGTAGTTCACTGTTATCCATACATTTGGCTAATAGAAAATTAGCATCAGAAGGATACACTTTTTCGATCCAGGATTGAGATAGTAAATATGCTTGTAAGCGTTCTCTATTTCTGATAACATCAGCTTTTCGCTGTGCTATTTGTTCTGTGTTTGATAGCAATTCAACTGCCGCTTTGGCACTTGCTGTATTGATATTATACGGTGGTTTGATCTTATTCAAAAGTCTGATAATTTCTGGATTTGCAAAGCAAAGACCAAGGCGAAGACCTGCAAGACCATAGGCCTTACTAAGCGTCTGAGTAACGATCAGATTCGGATACCGATCTATTTGCTCTACCCACGATGGCTGATCTGCAAATTGGATATAAGCTTCATCAATGACCACCACCACATCTTGCTCCAGTAATTTTTGAATGACACTTACTGCCATCAAATTACCGCTTGGATTATTTGGACTACAGATCATCACCAGTTTAGTCCCATTTGAAATCGCAGCCAAACATCCCTCGAGATCTATCTGAAAACTTGAATCTAATGGCACCTTCTGAATGCCAACATTTTGGATTTTAGCCAAGACCTGATACATGCTATAGGTCGGTGGCATCGTCAGGATGGAATCTTTACTGGGTTCGCAAAATAGACGGAGGATCATATCCAAAATTTCATCACTACCATTACCCAAAATCATGCGATCTTTTGTAACTCCAAATTGTGTCGATAGCTTCGATACCAAACCGTTTAAATCTTTATTCGGGTAACGGTTATATCCATTGTCTAGGTAAAACTCATTGGCATCTAGCCATACCTCGGCTGTTCCTACAAATTCATCTCTTGCGGAAGAATACGGGGCAAGATCGGCGATGTGCGGTCTTATTTTCTTGGATAGATCAAACATCTCGTTCCTGTTTATTGAGGTAATCTAATCGGACTTGTACGGCATTAGCATGAGCTTTAAGCGATTCCGCATTTGCCATTTCGATGACGGCATTTCCTATATTTCTTATTCCAGTTTCTGATAACTTTTGCACGGTGATCTGCTTAGTAAAGGCCGCAAGATTTACTCCGCTATAGGCTTTAGCAAAACCTGATGTAGGCAAAGTGTGATTCGTACCACTGGCATAATCTCCCGCACTTTCTGGAGCATAATTCCCAAGAAAAACAGATCCTGCATTGGTCAATCCATCTAAATATTCTTGCTCTTGATCACTACAAATGATATAATGTTCAGGGGCATACAGATTGATAAAATCGATACGCTCTTGTATAGATTTTAACACAACGAAACTGCTATTTTCAAGTGCTTGCTGAGCAATTTCTTTTCTTGGTAAATCCGCTACCTGCTTTTCTATACTTTTTTCAATTTCGACAATCAGAGATTCATTTTCCACAACACATACCACTTGGCTATCAACTCCGTGCTCCGCCTGCGAGAGCAAATCAGCCGCGACAAAATCTGGGATACTACTTTCTCCTGCTAAAACTAGCAATTCAGACGGACCTGCAGGCATATCAATGGCAGTCCCTTGCATCTGAGCAAATTGCTTAGCAGCTGTCACGTATTGATTACCCGGACCAAAGATCTTATCAACCTTAGGGATCTGATCAGTACCATAATGTAGCGCAGCGATGGCCTGTGCCCCACCCACTCCATAGATCTCAGAGATACCTACTTCGCTGGCTGCAAATAAAATGGCAGGATTTACTTTACCATCCTTATCCGCTGGGGTACAAAGAATAATTTGTTCGCAGCCAGCAACCTGAGCTGGAATACCCAACATCAACACGGTGCTTAGCAATGGAGCAGTACCTCCTGGTATATAGATACCTACGCGATCAATGGGTTTAGCGATCTGACTACATTGTATGCCTGGCATCACCTCGACTTGCAGATTTTCTTGTCGCTGAGCCGTATGGAAACTTTTAATATTGTTGATAGCAAGCTTGATTGATGATTTCAATTCATCTGAGAGTTTTGATGTACTATCCAAGATTTCAGAAAGCTCAATTTTAAATAAAGAACTTTCGTTCTTATCGAATTTTTCATTAAAACGCTGAATGGCAAGATCACCCTCTGCCTCAACCTCTGAAAAGACTCTCTTTACAGTTTCCATGACTTGGGTATTGTCATCTGCAGGTCTAATGCATATAGCGTCCCATGTATCTTTTATTGGGTATTTATAGACTTTCATAATAGCGTTTATAAGAATTAGAGAACCATTTTTTCTATTGGGCAAACGAGAATATCTTCTGCACCTGCTTCTTTAAGCTGATCGATGACTTCCCAGAATCGATCTTCATGGATTACGGAGTGCAGTGATGACCAACCTTCTTTGGCCAAAGGAAGAATTGTAGGGCTTTTTAATACGGGTAAGATTTCACCAATCGCTTCAATAGAATCATTCGGTACATTCATCAAAATGTACTTGGAGTTTTTAGCCTTGATTACAGCCTTAATGCGAAATAAGAGCTTATCTACGATTGACTCTTTTGCGGCATCAATTTGAAGCGATTTCGCTAGGCATGCTTCTGATCTTAAAACCTCAAACGCCTCTTCTAGTCCATTTTTAAACAAGGTACTTCCTGTACTTACGATATCACAAATGGCATCCGAAAGTCCAATATTAGGAGCTATCTCTACAGATCCTGAAATACGATGTATATCGGCTTGAATTTTATTTTTGGTAAGAAAAGACTGAAGAGTATTAGGATAGCTAGTCGCGATTTTACGTCTACTCAAATCACTAATATCGGTATAGCTAATCTCTTTGGGCACCGCTATAGAAAGCCTACACTTTGAAAAACCTAATGGCATCAATTCTTGATAGTCCAACTCTTTCTCGATCAAGGTATTTTGACCTATGATGGCAAGATCCACAACATTATCATGAAGGTATTGTGGGATATCGCCATTTCTTAAAAAGTAGACCTCCAATGGAAAATTATGTGATTTGACCTTAAGCCTATCTTTACCGTTGCTGATTTTAATACCCGCTGATTTCAAAAGCTGAAGCGACTCTTCCTTGAGCCTACCTGATTTTTGAAGTGCCAATCTTATTGTACTCATCTTTTTTTAACATTAGTCTGAGTACTTCAAGGGCAATAAAAAATCCCATCTGAAGAACTCAGACGGGATTAATAATTTATAGTTTAACTACATACATCGATCACATCGCCTGAGGCAATTTATGAAGATGGTGATGATGTAGGTTAATTCTATTCATATATCAAATATACCTAGAGAAACTAATTTTCAAAGTCTTGGTTCAGAAAAATCCATTTATTTAACCCTGATTATTCAACAGAATTGAATAATCAGCCCTTGTCGGTAGACGAAATCATTGATATTCAATGATTTCGTCGAAGGTTAACCCTGACGTGGATTTACACTAAAATGTTTTTATAGTATAGCTGTTAATACTTTGAAAATCAATCGTCTGTTATGCGTTTGAATATTCAAATGTATAATTAGGGTTTAATTGCAATGTAAATCCTCTTGTGAAATAGAATCATTATTCGGGAAGCACATTCCTGAAGGTACATGAGCAGGTTCATATCGACTCAAATTAGGATCATACAATCCATTCTCTATAAAATCAGTGATTGCCAATACTTCTTCCTCGGTAAGTCCTAATGGTTCAAACTGATCAGCCAACTTTGCCGTTGCGACATTGGGGTTTTCTGGTATTCCCTGATTTTTATATTGTACCACTTCATACACCGAATTAAAAGTAGAACCGTGTCCATAAAATGGCGAATCCTTTAAATTATACAGTTGTGGCACCTTAAACTTATATCTATCATAGCTTTTTCCTGTAAAACTAGCTCTACCATAATTTACAGGTTCGACATCTCTAACATTTAGAATTCCTGTTCCATGCTGATCTAGATCTCCCATACCGTATGCATGAAATGACATACTACTCAGCGCTGGACCCGTATGGCAATCGGTACATTTATTTTCTACAAAAAGAATAGCTCCTTGCTTTTGTGTCTCTGTCATGGCGGATGCATCTCCTCTCAGCCAATTTTGGAATGGGCTCTGATTAGGTAAAAGTGTTCGCTCGTATGCAGCTATTGCAAGACCAGCATATTCATTCGTATATCGCTCATCTTCTGGAATATCTGTGAATATATCATCAAACATTGTTTTGTATTCCGATTCCATGATATACTCATTATCTATCGAAACCTCGAGCCTATGGACTCCAAGGCCGGCAATAGCTTGCGTTTCTGCGCCCTCATAACCAAGATAATTAGTTTCTATTGGAGTACCTTCTATCCAGTAATGCTCTGTCCCATTATTTAACATGGTAGCTCCAAATTGACCATTCCAAAGTAGGTTGGTCTGATACGCTACATTTAAAGCTGAGGGCGTTCTAATTGGCTGAACATCAGCCTTGGTACCATCCCAATGAGGATTCATGAATCTGAATTCACCTTCTAAACCAAATCCCACTCCGCCATCTCCTATGCCTTGAGCGAGATTAGCCTGAAATCCTCCAGCAGCATGATGACAAGATGCACAAGAGTAGGTGTTAATACCTTCTTGAAACTCGGAGTTTACGGCTAAACCAGCATCGTGAAACAACATCTTACCAAGCTCAACTTTTTCCGCTGTTAAAGGGTTTTTGGGATCATTCGGGATATTGGAGTAGTCGTCACTATCAGGTTGTAAAAAATAGCCAAGTGATCCACCTTGATCAATCAAGGCCATCGTAAGCTTATCATCTGTATCGCTTATATCTGATTCGTGTTGACTACATGAGCATAGTCCAATCACTCCGCACATAAGCATGATTTGCGATAATTTATTCATTTGGGGTGTTTTCATATTATCAAAAAGCATAATATGTTTAGAGCGGTGCAAAAACCGTGCTAAATATTAAAATAAATTATAATATGAATTATCCAACCACTTTATCTGCACAACAACTGCTCGCAAAAGCATCAGGTTTAGACCGAAAAATATAGCCCATTCCTACGATATAACCCATGGCTTCTTTGAAAGCAACATTTGACTTAAAAGTTGGATCGCTATTGATATCTGCATGTACTTCAAGTGCAATTTGATATTTGTTTATAATATCGCTCAATGCATATGAAATCTCTACGGATTTGGCCACCTCAGCAATCATACGCTCTTTAAGCTCCATTTTTCGAAATTCTTTACTCTTACAGATATACATAAATCCTCCACTCTTTTCTCTTACAAAAACAATCACCGTAGCAAACTCAATAGCATCCGCACGGACTTGGCTATCCGTCCCGATACAAATAGTTATGGCATTGCCTTTAGATTTTTCGAGGAGTATTGCATTCTCTACGGCTTCCGAGATTGTTTCATTTATTCTATCTCCATTTAATGTTCGCCAACTTTGATCTTGTAATGGAATAATGGTCGCCATACTACGCTTTTTAATATAAAAGTTAAGTGTAGTCTTCTGTTTACCTTAAGTTATAGCTTATCTATTAAAGTATCTGCGCAGTTGAATGACTTTCTTTTAATCTACTCCTCCATTTGAGTAATTGTAGTCTTGAAATAATTGGGTGTAGATAGCGTTTTATGCACGGGACATTTATCGGCGATCTCCAAGAGTCGCTTGATCTGTAATTGATCCAAATCTCCTACTATCTCGATACTCCGTTCGAAATGATCCATCTTACTTGCTTGATTGGCATAATCATCGACATCATCTATATGCCTTTTGTCATAGTTTAAATGAACACGTACGGTTTCTAATGGCCATTTTTTTCGACGTGCATACATTTTCAATGTCATAGCAGTACATGCACCTAAAGAAGCATTCAAAAGTTCATACGGTGATGGACCATAATTGCTACCCCCAACATCAGAGGGTTCATCGGCAACGAGTCGATGCTCATCAGCTAAGATATCCGTCGTGTATCCATCCCCTTCTTGTTCTACAACTACTTGCATATGAGTTTTCAATTTCTTGGATTCGGGGATTTCGATATACTTCCTTGCCCAAGCTGCGATCACGTCTCCCGCATATAAACCATCACTTTTTTCAGTAAGCATATGATCAGCACCGTCTAAAGTGATAAAGCTTTTAGGATGATGAGCACTATGATAAATACTCGCGGCATTTTCGATTTCTACCACTCGATCTTGTGGAGAGTGTAGGATAAGTAAGCCCTTTTTCAATTTTTTGATAGACTCTTTTAGGTCGACAGATTCTATATCATCCAAGAATTGCTGTTTGATCTTAAATTCACGTCCTGCGATATCTACCAAAGCTTCTCCTTTTTCAGTGATATCATCAATACTACACCCTAAAAGATGTGTAACATGTACTGGCTCTGAAGGTGTACCTACTGTAGCTACCGCTTTGATACTCTCCAATTCATACGCCGCTTTAAGTGCCATTGCGCCTCCAAGTGAGTGACCTACCAAAATCTTGGGATGTTCGTATTGGGTATCCAAAAAATGAACAGCCGCTTTGATATCATTAACTCCTGTGGTAAAATTAGTATCAGAAAAATCACCTTTTGACTGGCCTAGACCTGTGAGATCAAATCGAAGAACGCCATAACCTTCTCTAGTCAGGGCCTTTGTAATATTTCTGGTAGCAGCAAAACTTTTATTACCTGTAAAAGCATGTGCAAATACTGCATAAGCCAATGGACTTTGATCTACAGGTACCTCTATTACACCCGATAATTCGATGCCTAAGTCATTTTCAAATTTAACTTTTCGTGATGCCATTTATTCTTAATTATTTGAAGAAGCGGAATAATTCTTGGAATAGTTTGTTTAAATTTAACTCAATTGATGAATAATCGAGCCTCTACTATATTGAAATGTCTACAATACAACGCTTTTGCCTTGCGATTGATTTTAATACCTGTATTTGCTCTATTTTCCATTTGCAAGCTGATAAGTCAAGATGATGCTCTTAGATCAGAAATTTTAAAATTGATTAAATATGAGACAGAGCTAAAGCTTAAAGATCATCCTGGATTTATCATTGGGATATTAGATCAAGATAGCAGCTACTATCGATCATTTGGTCAAGCTGAATCATCGCTAAATCAACATAGCATATTTGAAATCGGAAGCGTATCTAAAGTTTTTACATCCTTACTCATAGGTGAGCTTATCCAAACTGGCGATATCTCTTTAAAATCGAAAGTGCAGGACTTTATCCCCAGTAAATTTCATAATGATCAGCTCGCTCATCTGGTGGTGGAAGATTTACTCAATCACACCTCAGGATTACCCAAAAGACCAAAAGGATTTGGCAAATATGAATTGAATGCGGACGACCCCTATGGTGTTTATACCCATTTCCATTTATTGGACGCATACCATAAGCAATCATCTGTAAAATCTGGAACTTTCAGATATAGTCATATGAATTATGCACTGCTACAATGGATCATCGAGAAGGCTACTGGGACATCGTATGAACTAGCATTAGAAGAAAGACTTTGGTCAAAATTAGGATTTGAAAAAAGCCATATCGAAAATACTGACCTTACAGTAACACAAGGTTATAATCGTGCCATGAATCCCGTAAGACCATGGACATTCCCATCGTTTGCGGGTTCTGAAGGGATTAAATCCAATGCAAAAGAACTTTTGCGGTTTGCCCAATATGCCATACGTTGCTACGAGAAAAATAATGCCCAAGATTATTGTTCCTTATCCATGAAAGCCACCACTGACACTAATCTAGGCAATCATATTGATATTGGCTTAGGCTGGTATGTTATCGATCAAAAAAAACGATCCAATATTATTATGCATTCAGGACATACTTCTGGACACTACGCCATGCTGATGTTAATGCCTGAAACCAAAACGGCTGTAGTTGCGTTGAGCAAAAACAACGAAGGAGTACAGAACCTTGCGTACGAACTCCTCAGAATGATCAATAATAATTGGAAGCGTAAGCCTATCTCATGAGTAAAAAGCAACCGAAAACACTCAGCTGGGATGCATTTCAATCACTGGGAAATCCAGAAAATGCACCGGAAATCAAAGACGAAATGACACCAAAAGCAAAGTTTGATTTGAACTCGGTAGTACGTATTTTTTTGGATCGAAAACGTAAAGGAAGCGGTACGACTATCATACGAGGAATCAAAGGTGGAGCAGCTGATACTTTTAAAGAACTAGGAAAATCTCTGAAAGTGAAATGCGGAGTCGGTGGTAGCGTCAAAAATGGAGAGATCCTGATTCAAGGAGATCACCGTGATAAAATGATTGCTGAACTAGTAGGTATGGGATTCAAAAACGTCAAAAAATCAGGAGGATAACCGCAGCATCCTTTCTTTTCCTTGTAAATCTTTGATCAGCTCTATCTCTGGGTAATCTTCATAATACTTTGCGATCTCTTTAGCATCAAATGGGTTGAGTTCTAGATAAATCTTTCCACCTTCAGTCAAGTGTTTTCTGCCAAACCTTGCGATTTCTTTATAAAACTGAAGATGGTCATCTTTGGGTCCATAAAGTGCTTTATCTGGTTCGTATGTGAATGTCGAATTACTTAACCTTTGTCGCTCACTTTCTTGTGCTATATATGGAGGATTAGAAATGATGATGTCATACTTAGCTAAGGTCTCTGACTCCGTCAAAAAATCAAGTTTCAAGAAGTCAATATCTGAATCCGTCAATACCGCATTTTCCTCAGCTACTTTTAAAGCTTTTGAATCTATGTCAATTGCTGTTACATGAACGTCCTTCATTTTCTTCATCAAAGAAATCGCAATACACCCCGACCCCGTACCAATATCTAAAATAGATAAACCAGAGCAGTCATGATTGTCTTGTACAACTTGCATAACCAACTCCTCGGTCTCAGGTCGAGGAATCAAGACATGACGATTCACTTTTAGTTTAAAATCCAAAAAATATGTCCAGCCAGTGATATAATCTATGGGTTCTTGATCCAAAAGCCGCTGAACTATCTCCTGAAAAAGCTCTTCGTTCAGATCAGATATATCTTCGCGTATACATCTCCAGAAATAATCAATTTCACGAGAGTCATACAAATCGATTAATGCCTTCGAAAAGGTTGCTTTTGTCATATCAATAACTTGCTTATAAATAGTAATAATACGTGCTTATCCCAAAGCAAACCATTAATAGTAGTGACCAAGTCAGGTAAGATTTAACCGGAATGGCATCCCAAAATGAATAGTCCGACCTAAATCTTAAGTACGAGATATACATGATTTTCTCAACCAAAAAAGCAATGCATGTAGCTATGACTATACCTATCAATCCATAGTAATGAAGCAGTATCAAGGAAAGAACAATATTTACTAAGAGCTCCACTAATCCCATCACGACTAAGGCCGAATTCCATCCACGAGCATAATAGATTAGTTGTGGAAGTAATACTCTCGTGATAATGATCAACAGATATATATTGAATATCAAGGCAGATAGCCGAAACGCTGAACCATAAACCCACTCATACAACCATGGACTTAGCAAGATCAATACTCCAGCAGAGCCAAATAATATCGGTATCCATTTAGTAAGTTGATTTTTTAAGGTTGCAGTGCCCTCTTGCTCATTTTCAGAAAAAGAAGGTAATAAGGCAGTAGTGACCGCCGATGCCCACAATAAGGATAACGGAAACTCTCTAGCCCCATATTTAAACATTGCAAAATCAGCATCCCCAAAAAAATATTTCACCATCACGCCGTCTACATAATCCATGCATCCTCCTAAAAGCGCAAATAGGCTAAGGCTAGCTATGCTTTTGTAAATAGTCCTTTTTACATCCTCCGTTTGCTTAGGTAATACTTCGGGATGCTTAGCTCGTGACATAAAGACTAAGCCCGTAACAAAAAACCACTTGAGTAACAACCAGATGAAATAAGCAAAAATGATTGCCTCCCAATCACGGTATATGTATGCTACTGAAGCTATCAATACAATTCTAGCTAGATGAATGATCGTAGCATAAGCTCGTAATAACTTCAATCTATTCGTTAAAATCAATATCGCATCCGCTAAGTTGCCAATAGGACTTATGAGCAGTACCAAGAATAGCATGTACAGCGGATTAGTCCACTCGAGTAAGCCAAAACAGACTTGCGCTAGTAAGAACACTAAAACAAAGGCGATAGAAAGCGTTTGAACAATTTTATAGTATCTAGCTAACCAAAATTTTCGTTCATCAGAAGCTTTCTTACCTAAGAAAGATAGCATTTGGTTTTTGACACCTGAAAGCCAAAAAAAACTGAACATATTGGCTAGAAAAAAGATGTACTCTACCCTACCTACATCTGCAATATCAAGACAAGCTGCTATTACAATCGAAATCAAAATCACCGATGCATATCGGCAAAATTGAAACCATTGCATGGTACCTGACTCTGAATGAAGTGGACTTAGTTTCATTAATAAGTATTGCTTGAGTAAAGGTAGTATACTTATACAGAAAAACGCCTTATAAAAACAAAGGCATGATTATAGCTACTATAAACCCTACAATACCTTAGCTTATGATTAAGCATACACTAAACATCGAGTATTTCACTTTCAAATCCATCGATGATTTGGATGAAAAAGATCAAGAGATCATAAAACTTGCAGTGGAACAACTCCAACATTCTTATTCTCCATATTCTGAGTTTCAGGTAGGCGCTGCGGCACGATTATCTAATGATAAAATAGCCTTAGGATCAAATCAAGAAAATGCCTCGTATCCGCTTTGTATATGCGGAGAGCGAGTCGCACTATTTTCTGCTAGCTCTCAGTGGCCAGGAGTATCCATTGATTCCCTAGCAATAACAGCTAAAAATCTAAATAAACCGGTCACCTTGCCAGTAAGTCCTTGCGGTGCATGTAGGCAAGTCATACAAGAGTATGAAAATCGCCAAGACACTCCTATCAGGATTTTATTAAAGGCCGATAAAGACGAAATATTGATGTTTAAATCCGCCAAAGATCTCCTCCCTTTTGGCTTCGATCAAAGTTTTCTCTGATCTAGATACTGCTCAAATCTATCAAGATCTTCCTCAGTATCTATTCCAATCAATTGATCCTTAGTCTGTACCATTCTAATAGAATACCCATTCTCTAACCAACGCAGCTGCTCAAGCTTTTCTGTAAGCTCCAAGGTACTAGGCTTAAGTTCAACCAAATCAAGTAAAACGGAACTTTTAAAAGCGTAGATACCTACGTGCTGCTTAAAGCTGGTAGTTTTCCCCTCTCGATCAAAAGGTATACTGGCTCTGCTAAAATAAAGCGCATTATGCTGACTATCTGTGACGAGTTTGACACAATTGGGATTGTTATAATCTTGCGTATTCTCTTTTTCTCGAAAAACAGAGCAGATATCAACAGAAGGGTCATCAAAACATGAAAGCAATGCAGCTAAAGTATCCACTCCAATTAGTGGCTCGTCTCCCTGTACATTGACAATAATACCGTTCAGATTTTGTTCTTGTACTACCTGTGCTATGCGATCTGTACCAGAAATATGTTTTTTATTCGTTAAATAGACTTCAGCACCAAATGCCTGAGCTGACTTTTCGATAATTTGATCGTCACAGGCAATAATGACTCGATCAAAACATGCCGAATCTACAACTCGATCATATACATGCTGAAGTATAGATTTGCCATGTACTTGGATCATCAACTTTTGCGGAAGCCGTGTAGATTGTAGCCGAGCTGGAATGATTGCAATTTTATTCAATGGAAAACAGATATTTACACATAAAGAATTTAATTAATATATTTGCATTACTAAATACCCGAAGCTATTGAATTACAAGCGTTAATTCTAAATGCGGTTGCTAGTTTTTCAAGATGAAACTCTTTTTGAGTTTCGTCCTCCCAAGGCGGACGGGAGGATAAAAAGCTGAAATATTGGAAATCAATGGACTGCATATAAATTTACAGGTTGTTAGTCAATCGCTTCAATACATGAAACTAATGAATAAGTGTTGGATACTACTCATTTTTATACTCACTTCCTTATGTGCAATGGCACAAGGACAAAATGGGCTATTCGTCAAAGTAGATAAGAACGAGCGTTTTATATTTCATAAAGTATTAGCGAAAGAGTCAGCGTATAGTATCAAATCGATCTATGGTGTCGAGATATCCGATATCAAAAGAATAAATCCTAATATTGCTCTAAACAGATTAAATGAAGGATCTTTATTAAAAATCCCTGTAAACGATCAGATGATATCCATTGATCAAAAGCAATCTGCTGATATCCCACTCTACTACGAAGCGAGAGCAAAAGACAATATTTTTAGAATTTCGAAAATATACTTCAATCAGGATATCAAATCCATGATGCGTAGGAACAAACTTACGAGCCCTGATATCTCTTTAGGTCAAGTGCTTCAGATAGGTTGGTTATCTAAAGCATCTCAGCAGCCAAAACAACGTGTGGAACAATCCGATAAGAAACAAAAAGTCATCACGAATAACGAAGTTGAACTAATCCCAAATGATCTGGAACAAATGGTTTTTGTCAAAAAACTAGAACTGGAGCTCTTAGATTCTTTAGAACAAGATACTGTGGCTATTGACCAGATCACCAATGTAAAGCGATCAAAAGCAATAGCCTATTGGAATAAAAATACTTCTGATAAAGACAACTTATTTGTTCTACACAAAACGGCAACACCTAATTCACTGATCAAAATATATAGTCCACTTGTGCGAAGATCAGTATGGGCACAGGTCATAGGACCCTTCGATGAAAACTTATATGGCTCCAATATTGACCTAGTCGTATCTCCTCGTGTAGCCAAGGCTTTAGGGATGGTAGATAAAAGATTCCAAGTAGAATTAGAGTATACCGAATAGAATCCTTTACTTTTGCGGCTTGCTAAAAAATCGCAAAAATGAATTACTTCAATAATATTATCGAAACCATCGGAAATACTCCTTTGGTAAAATTGAATAAAGTCGTAGCAGATATACCTGCTCTCGTACTTGGAAAAATTGAATATTTCAACCCAGGTCATTCAACCAAAGATCGAATGGCCCTCAATATGATCAACGAAGCTGAGAAGGCTGGAAAGCTTAAGCCAGGCGGAACTGTCATCGAATGTACCAGTGGTAACACAGGGATGGGTATAGCACTCGTATGTGCAGTAAGAGGTTACAAATGCATATTCACCACCACAGACAAGCAATCTAAAGAAAAGATAGACGTGCTCAAAGCGGTAGGAGCAGAGGTGGTCGTATGCCCTACTGATGTGGAGCCAGAAGATCCTCAATCATATTATTCTCAAGCAGAGCGACTCAGCAAAGAAATCCCGAATAGCTTTTGGTGTAATCAATATGATAACCTTGCCAATCGACAAGGACACTATAAAAGCACAGGACCAGAAATCTGGGAACAAACAGAAGGTAAAATCACTCACCTCATCGTAGCTACAGGAACTGGTGGTACTGTATCTGGTGCTGGAAAATACCTCAAAGAACAAAATCCTGATATCAAAATATGGGCAGTAGATGCTTATGGATCAGTATTCAAAAAGTATCACGAGACTGGCATTTTTGATAAAAATGAAATATATCCATACGTAACCGAAGGAATCGGTGAAGATATTCTTCCTGAAAATGTAGACTTCGATGTGATCGATAGATTTGAGAAAGTCACCGATAAGGATGGAGCAATCTACGCGAGACGATTGGCTAAAGAAGAAGGACTATTGCTAGGATATAGCTGCGGTAGTGCTGTAGCTTGTGCCAATCAACTTAAAGATGAGCTTACTGAAGATGACGTCGTAGTGATCCTATTCCACGATCATGGTTCTCGTTATGTAGGTAAGGTATATAGCGATGAGTGGTTTAGCAAGCAGGGCTTTGATAAGTAGTTGAACTGCATCCTTTTCTTTTTCCAAAAATTTGAACTCTTCAAAATTCAAATTCGTTATATTTATAACATGACTAAAGTAAAAGAAGACATAGTTCAGACCAAAAATCCTCGTACTGGGAGATATGTCAAAATTGACAGAGCAAAGGGTCGGATACTGGACACAAAAAAGTCAGAGGGTCCTTACAAAGGTGTTCCTGTCCGTAGAAAGCGATCCTCATGATTGTTTATTCACCAATTAATGGTGAGGTTTTAACCAATGCAATAAAATTTCTTCCTAAGCAGGCCTTCATTATGACCCAGTTGGGTCAACCAATACCTGAGGAACTTTCGGTTATAAGAAAAGCTTTAGATCTTCAATTACAAGACTCGAATTTTAAAGCAATAGATGCTTCAAGTCTAGTCACTGGCAAAGACTTTTTGGATAAGATCTGGAAAATTATCCTTGGCGTACCTTTAGGGATAGCGATTTTGACAAAAGATATGCCTGAAAGGACTATTGCCAATATTTATTACGAATTGGGAATGATGGATGCCTTAGGTAAAGAGACTTTAATTATAAAATCTAAGGACTATAGTATTCCATCAGATTTTAAGAGAACAGAGTATGTCAATTATGGACCAGAATTCGACTCTAGCTTCAAGAAATTTGGAGAAAACTTAGTTGAACGAGAAAAGCATTATTGGCTAATGGGCGAGTTGATGGAAGCTGATCCAGTCCTAGCTATCGACTACATCAAAAGAGCATATCTTTTAAATCCTAAAACGATCTATAAAGAAGAAGCTAAGAGATTATTCGAGAAAAATATAGATGCAATAGATCATCAGTCCAAAATCCATATTCGGAATTTTATTAAGTCAGAATAAGGGTATCTAGTTAAGCTTTTCTAAATATTCATCGTAGAAGTAACTTATCGTCCTTCTATTCCATTTAGTAAGTATAGTCCATTAAATTAGATATTATGAAAATCGTCTATACTATACTTTTAGGCTTCAGTTTTACTTTCAGTGCTCATGCTCAGTTCGGTAAATTTCTGGAGAAAGCAGAAAAAGCTACTGAAAAAGTACTTGGTAAATCTGATAGTAAGCTAGATATCGCTGGCGGTCTTAAAGAAGCATTAGAGGCGGGCACAGTAGAAGCTGTCTCTTCCCTATCCGCTAAAAATGGCTATCTGGAAAGTCCGTATAAAATCGTGGTACCCGAAGAAGCGGAGAAAGTAATCAGCAAAGTATCTAAGCTCCCAGGATTTCAAGATCTAGAGAAAAATCTTACCCAAAAGATGAACGAAGCTGCCGAAATCGCAGCTAAAAAAGCAACTCCAATCTTTGTGGATGCCATCAAAGGTATCAGCTTCTCTGATGCTAAAAACATCCTATTTGGAGAAGATAATGCCGCTACCCAATATCTAGACAACAGTGCTCGTAAGAGCCTCTATGCAGAATTTATGCCCATCATACAGGCATCACTCGACGAAGTCAATGCTCGCAGCTATTGGAAGTCGGCCGTAGATACATACAACAAAATCCCTTTCGTAGGTAAACTCAATCCTGAGCTCGATGATCATGTCAACACTAAAGCTTTGGATGGATTATTTGGCCTTATAGCCGTCAAAGAACTTGGCATCAGACAAGACATCGATCAACGTACTAGCCCGCTGCTTATGGATGTGTTCGGGGAGTTGGATGAGGAGTAGATATTTTAAAAAGATTAAGACTAACGGTGTTTCGCAATTATAAGATTCAACTTTTCTTTACTTTTTCTTTGATTTCGTGAACTCTTCTTTTGAATTTAGCTTCATCATCAAGAAAATCGCAGATTATCTTTTTTGCAATATCATGTAAATCATTCCAGGTCGGTGCTCGAAAGCTATCTATTCCAGAATGAAAATATGTTCCTCTATTCACATAATATTCTCTAAATGTATTTTCAGAATTAGTTTCTAGATAATCATTTAGACAGAAAGCAAAATTTTCTTTTCGAGAAGAAATACCTTCCAAGAAAAAAGATTCAATCAGCAATACAATTAACGAACACTTTAAAGCAAATGAATTAGATCCATTTATATCTGCATTCCTTAGTAACTCAAAGCTGACTCTTAATTTCTTTGAATCGATCTTAATGTACTTTGGTGCATATTCTTGAATTTCCTCAATTTGTTCGTTAGATATTTTACGGTTCGAATTATAACATGTTGTTTGTCTGTACTTTCCCTTAGAACCACCACCTGATTTATTACCACTTTCATCAAATGAAATGAATTCGTTTAGAGTAACTTTTGTAAATAAATGAATCAGATCCATTATACCATCTATTCCTTTACTGTACCTCGAAGCATCTTTTCGGTCAAATTTTGTTTTTCGAGTAGCTTTCAAAAACATATTTCCCAGTAATAAGTCTTGGTACACTTTTTTGAGTCGAAATATATTAAACGTTACGGGAGATTGGTATGAAGCACCGCTTTTGATTATTTGCTGATTAGGAAACACTTTATCAATAATCTTTTGGTCAATTCGTACAAACTCAAATTTGTATCTACTATTTTCAAATAGGACCACAGGAAGAGTAATTTCTTCAACATTAATTATCGTAAATGGAAAGCAGTCATATTTCATTTTATCTATAATTAAATGATCGACGAGTTTCGGCGGATTTAGTGAAAGTCAACATGAAATCATAATCGATTTTTGTTGCCATTAATCAATCAAACTTTGAGTTTATGATTGATTTCAATATTGATTCGCCTTTAGATGAATTCGAATGTAAAGTGTTTATAGAAAATATATAATCACCGATGAATTTCCTGTAGCTTTTAGTTATCAATTGATCGCCATTATCGTAATTTATGACGATTTGTTGAGTAATAAATTCTTTTCCATCTATTAACACATTGAAGGAAGTTGAATCCAAAACTGTATTTGGCATAGCTTTTACTAAGGTTTCAAAAGTGACTTGATTCAACTGCATTATGTATTTCTTGTCTTTCAATTCTCTCACGTATTTTTTACAACTTGCTTCTATGGTATGAAAAGGTCCACTCTTATATACCAATAGAGTTATTTCGGCATCCTTATTAGACAATTCTTTGTTTAATGCTGCTTCAATTTCTTGCTTACCATAATTTTTTACTTGATACCATTTTTCTTTTGCAATCTTTTTGAATGTAGGTGGAATAGTTACAGTCCATTTTATATCATGAAATTTTATGGTTTCAACTGTATTTGATTGACATGACATTAGAAATAAATAAAGAGAAATAAAAATCAGATAAAAAATAGAATAGGTTTTGAAGATTGTTATTTCTTGCATTCTCATAAAATAATCGCTTGCTGATTTTTCAGTCTAATTGGAATTAACAAACATTCATGACCCCATCGGAACCACCGTAGATCTTTTCACTTCATCTAATACAAAAGTACTCTTTATTTGTGCTACATTATCTAAGGCAGCTAGTTTACCTGATGAAAACTGGTGATAAGCGGCTAAATCTTTGACGATAACCTTGAGTAAATAGTCGTTTGCACCACCCATCAGATAGCATTCTACTACTTCGGGTAAGGCCTCGATGGCTTTATTGAACGCTTCGAGTGCATCTATCTTTTGGCTTTCGAGGGATACCGAGCAAAATACTACCATCTGATGATCCCATACTTTCGGATTGAGTATAGCCACATAGCGATCTATGATCTGCTCACGATCATATCGCTTAAGTCTATCGTAGATGGGAGTTTTAGATAGATTTACCAATTTTTCTAACTCTGTGATCTTGGTTTTTGCATCCTCCTGTAAGGCCTGCAAGAGTAATCGATCCGTCTTATCTATTTTCATATAAGGAATATTTCCGTTTTGGATATTTTCTTACCACATAATACATAAATTTTTCCTGTTAATTATACATTATCAGTCTATAATGCTGATTATTTTCAATATTACGACTTTATTCCCGCCATACGTATTTTTACACTACAAAATTCGCAATTATGAAAAACCACATGCACCCAGAGAGTCTCATGATGTCACATGGATATGATCCTCAACTATCAGAAGGATCGGTAAAGCCGCCTATATTTCAGACATCCACTTTTGCTTTTAAGAGTGCCGAACAGGGCAAGGCGTTTTTTGAAGTCGCATATGGCCTGAGAGAAAAATCATTGGATGAACAACTAGGTCTAATCTATAGCAGAATCAATAACCCTAATCTTGAGATCTTAGAAGATCGACTATGCCTCTGGGATCAAGCGGATGAATGTGCTGTATTTGAAAGTGGCATGTCCGCGATCAGTACTGTTTTACTTGAGTTTTTACGTCCTGGTGATGCATTACTGTATAGTTTGCCTACTTATGGTGGCACCAATCACTTTATCAATCATTACTTAAAATCTATCGGTGTAGATTCTGTAGGTTTCAGACCTGATCAAAGTCAGGAAGAGATACAACAGATGGTCGATGATGCTGGTCTTGCCGATCGACTCGCATTGGTATACTTAGAGACCCCTGCCAACCCTACAAATGAACTCTTAGATATTTCGATGTGCAAGTCGATAGCGGATCATTTTTCCAATTCTGAAAAGCAAGTTTACGTCGCTGTTGACAACACCTATATGGGGCCTCTCTGGTCTAGTCCTATGCAGCATGGTGCTGATCTAGTTTTATATTCTGCCACCAAATATATTGGAGGTCACAGTGATCTAATTGCAGGTGCAGTGCTAGGCAATCACGATCTGATGCAACGGGTAAAAGTGCTTCGTACCTTTTTAGGCAATATGGCTAGTCCACATACTTGCTGGCTTTTATTGAGAAGTTTGGAGACTTTAAAAGTAAGAATGGAACAGCAATCTCGTAATGCGCAGCAAGTTGCTAAATTTTTAATGGAGCAAGATATTATCAGTAAGGTTCATTACCTCGGAGCGCTGACTCCAAATGATCGATCTTACGACATCTATGAAAGACAATATAGCTCTCCAGGTGCCATGATCGCATTTGATATCAAAGGAGGAGAATCTGCCGCTTTTAAATTTCTAAATGCACTGCAACTCATAAAACTAGCAGTCAGTTTGGGCGGTACCGAAAGTCTAGCAGAACATCCTGCCACCATGACACATATCGGAGTATGCCCAGATCTCAAACAGCAAATCGGAATCACAGAAGGCTTGATCAGACTTTCTATCGGCGTGGAGCATCATGAAGATTTGATTTTTGATATCAATCGTGCTTTGAATCAAGCTGCGTTATCTAATACTAACATGGGTTCAACCTCATCTTTGATAGAAACTCATTAATATCTAATATCGATCTGTAGGTAATTTTACATACCTTACTGTTGATCAAATTACGGTCTACATGGGTAAAACGAAATTACAGTGCGACTATCTCATCATTGGCTCAGGTGCTATGGGGATGGCATTTGCAGATACATTATTGAGCGAATCTGATGCATCCATTATCATAGTCGATCAATACCCGAAACCAGGTGGACATTGGAATAAGGCTTATCCATTTGTAACGCTGCATCAGCCATCAGCCTTCTATGGTGTAAGCAGTGAAGAACTCAGTAACGGCAAAAAGGATAAGATAGGTCTTAATAAAGGGTTGAACGATCTTGCCACAGGAGCAGAAGTACAAGCTTATTATGAAAATGTCATGAGGCATCGGTTTTTACCTTCTGGAAGAGTCAAGTACTTCCCCAAGCATCGTTATACAGGTAATGGCAATTTTCATTCTATTATGAATGATCTTCAGTATGAAGTAAAGCCCAATATCAAAACGGTAGACTGCACGTATCTAAAAACATCAGTGCCTTCTACCCATAAACCTAATTTCACCGTTGCTCCGGATGTAAATTTCATACCTATAAATGGCCTGATAGATATCCAAAAAAAACCAAGCGGATATACGATCATAGGCGGCGGTAAGACAGGAATAGACGCTTGCCTTTGGCTATTGGAGCACGGTACAGATCCTGATGATATCTCATGGGTTATATCACGTGATGCATGGTTTCTAGACAGAAAAAATACGCAACCTACAGAAGAGTTTTTCAATGATGCAATCGGTGCTCAAGCGGCAAGTTTTGAGGCACTGGCTAATGCTGATTCTATTGATAATCTCTTTGAGCGTTTAGAGAAATCAGGCGTATTGCTCAGACTAGATCCTGCTGTAAAACCTCAAATGTTTCATGCTGCAACAATCAGTCAACTTGAACTTGAGGAGCTCAGAAAAATAAAAAACATCGTTAGACTCGGTAGAGTAAAACATATAGATCAAGATGAAATCATTCTAGATCGAGGGAACATTAAAAATGACCGAAACAGAATATCCGTAGATTGTTCTGCAAGTGCCCTGACCAATCTCGAAGCTAAACCTATATTCGAAAACGGACTTATCACTCCTCAAACCGTGCGATCACATCAACCCGCCTTTAGTGCTTCTTTTGTAGCCTATGTAGAAGCGAATTATGAGGGTGACCAAAAGAAAAATCAACTTTGCTGCGTAGTACCGCTTCCTAATCATGATACGGATTGGATACCCATGACTGCGGCTTTCATGATGAATCAATACAACTGGAATCAAGATCAAAATATCAGAAAATGGCTCCTAGATAATCGCTTAGACGGTTTTTCTAAACTGGTCAAAAACATCAATAAAGAAGATCCTGAAAAAAGGGCCATTTTAGATATCATGAAGAAAAATGCCATGCCTGCCATGATGAAACTTCAACAATTTATGACTGAACTAAATACCTAAAATGGCACAATTTCAAATCCATAAAACCAACTTTACCAATACTCAGCTAGTCGATAGTCCGGCTCCTGCGGATATAAAATTGAATACTGGAGAAATACTCCTCCAGATAGATAGATTTGCCTATACTGCTAATAACATTACCTATGCCGTAGCTGGAGATATGATTGGTTATTGGCAATTCTTCCCAAGTCTTGAAGATGGAAAGCAAGATTTTGGAGTAACACCAGTTTGGGGATTTGCTGATGTCATCGAATCATCTCACTCAGAAATTGCCCCTGGAGAGAGACTTTATGGATATTTTCCAACTGCTCATCATCTGATCATGAATGCGGATCAAGTTTCTCGATTTACATTATATGATAACAGTCTTCATAGGCAGTCGCTCCCCAAAGGATATAATCTTTACCACCGAGTGAAAGCCAATCCGCATTATAATGCGAGTACTGATAATCATTACATGCTTTTACAACCATTGCATCTCACAGGATGGTGCCTATGGGATTATGCTAAGATGAATTCATGGTTTGGAGCAGAGCAAATCATTATCTTGAGTGCATCGAGTAAAACAAGTATTGCTACTGCCCTATCTATCAAAAATGATCCTGAATCTCCTGACCTTATAGGTCTGACCTCCGAAAGAAATGAGGACTATGTGCAAAGCCTAGACTTGTATGATCAATGTGCAAGCTATCAGAATCTTGATCAGCTGGATAGCACAAAAAAAACGCTGATTATCGATATGTCAGGACACATCAAAGTGATTGATAGCATATCAGATATGTTTGGAGATCATTTAAAACATTGCATTCAAGTTGGCTTGACACATTGGGATCAAGCAGGAAATAGTCCTAAAACAAAGCGTAAGGAATTTTTCTTCGCCCCGGGACATATTCAACAGAGAATCAAAGAGTGGGGTTTTAAAGAATTTACTATTCGCTCTGAAGCATCGGTTTCTAAAACCATACAACAGGCAAGCAAGCATCTTGAAATTAAGGAGATCCAAGGTTTAAAAGGCCTACAACAGATTTATGATCAAATTGTAAACGGCAATATCCCTCCTCAGAAAGGACTGACTGTGAAGATGTAAATACTTATTAGTCCACTATACTTTACACTGGTTTAATATTGATCATAATAGTTTAAAGTGTTGTAAAAACTGAATTTACAGACGGTAATGATCTTTATAGTACAATTCAGATCATGAACTACAAACACGTACTTACAGCTTTATTTTTACTTGCTATTGTTATGCCCTATAGCCTGATAAAACTCTTATCTAGACCTACCCTATCAGTATTGACGTACCCATTTAAAATACTTAGAGGATTTTATGAAAGAAATCAAAATCCAATAGCTACGCTTAGCCGTGAGCAGATCGTTATAAATTAATCCTGACTTTACATTTATAATGCTACCTTGGTGTTCTAAACGTCACTGAGGTTTGGAATTTGGAATCGTAAATATAATCAAGATCGTTGGATCACTGACCTTCTTCATATACGGCATGAAGATCATGAGTGAAGGTATCCAAAAGGCTGCTGGGAATCAGCTGCAGCGGACTCTAAAAACAATGACTAAAAATCGTTTTGTCGGTCTTTTGACGGGAATATTTACCACCGCCACTGTCCAAAGTAGTTCAGCTACTACTGTGATGACTGTAAGTTTTGTCAATGCAGGTCTGCTTTCACTCAAACAGTCTGCCGGAGTCATGATGGGTGCCAATATAGGTACAACTATCACTGCATGGATCATTGCATCTCAGTTTGAGCTTACCGGAAATCAGGACAATATGTTGCTCTCCATGAGTACCTTATCGCTCCTCTTAGTGGCAATAGGGGTCCCGTTAATTTTCAGAAATATAGGTCGACTTCGATATTGGGGAGAGTTTTTGATAGGATTTGCGATTATATTTTTAGCGATAAGCTTTCTACAAGATGCCGTCCCTGATATAAAATCAGATCCAGATCTCGCTCTCCTAGAATGGGTACGAGAGTATTCTGATCGTGGATTTGTATCGATACTACTTTTTGTACTCATCGGGACTATACTGACCATCGTATTGCAATCATCTAGTGCAGCAATGGTACTTACATTGACCATGTGCTCCAAAGGTTGGTTAAGCTTTGAAGTAGCGGCGGCTATGGTATTAGGAGAAAATATAGGAACAACCTTGACTGCCGAAGTGGCATCACTTATAGGTAATACCGATGCTCGTCGTTCTGCCAGAATTCACTCTTTCTTTAATATCGTAGGTGTTGCTTGGGTGCTACTACTATTTCCATTTTTCTTAGATATGGTCACTTGGATATCTATGCATATATTTCAGCAGCCCAATCCGTATGAAAATGCTAGTGGTATAGATATCAGTCTTTCGGTATTTCATACTGCTTTTAATGTCATCAATGCCATCATATTATTGCCATTTATTGGTATTCTGATTGCTTTAGCCAAACGTTCAGTACGACAGTCTGCAGAAGATTTAGAAGATTTCCAACTCAATCATATTGCCTCTAATTTTGCTACTCCTGAGCTCGCATTAAATGAAGTCCAAAATGAAACCCTTCGACTCGTAGAAGTTGTGGCAAAAATGAACATCCTGAGTAAGGAACTCATCAATAGTGTAGTCAAAAAGAAAAAGCAAATATTGCTCAAAGGCATAAAACGCTATGAGAAATTAAGTGACAAACTAGAGGGAGAGATTGTTACTTTCATCACTAAACTAGGAAGGGAGCAAATGTCTGAACAGACTAGCTATACCCTCAGAAGTTACATAAACATCTGTAATGATCTAGAAATCATATGCGATATCTATTTTCAGATCAGTAAAGAAATAGAATACAAATCCAATAATAAAATCTGGTTTACACCTGAGCAAAGAGAAGGTATCAATAGCTTGATAGAGAAAGTAGACTCCGCGATTGAGCAGATGAAGACCAACTTAAAAGCGATCGAAATCACAGAGCAGCTGAAGTCAGATGCCAAAAAGATCGAAGTAGACATCGACAATCTTGAACAGTCTCTACGCTCAGAAAATATACGATCAGTACATCTAGACGAGACTAATATCGACGGCGTCATGATCTTCAATAACCTAGTATACGAGTATGAAAAGATATCAAATTTGATATATGCAGTCACAAAGCACCTACATGGCAAGTAGATTTACAAAACTTAATATGAATAATTCTTGATGTTTCAGTTAGTTTTTTACTTTTGGATCAAGATGCAAACAACTTCCCTCTAGCATGGATATGAGTACAACTGTAATGTGGTTAGGCTTCGCTCTAGCAGCCTACTCTGTAGTAGGGAATGATGTCATACAAACCTTAGGTACTTTCCTCACTTCTAATGAAAAAAGACTGCCTTGGTATACGCTTTGGGCATTCGCGGCAAGCATACTATTAGCGGCTTTAGTGGTAGGTCAATATGATCTTTTATCTACTGGTGACCAATACCCGATTGCATACGGACGATTGGAAAGCTATACCGAGATGCCAAGTAATTATGCATGGTACTACTTGCTGCCACCTGCAGTACTACTTATCATCACAAGATTTGGAGTGCCTATCAGTACGACCTTCATGATCTTAACCTTGTTTTCATTGCAAAAAATACCCAATGATCTAGAGGCGATGGTCGCAAGTGTATTTGATACAGATGCGAAATTAGGGGGTATGATTTGGAAATCAGGCATGGGTTATGTCATTGCCTTTAGTTCTGCAATTTTAGTCTATTTGGGAGTTTCTTCTTTGACCGAAAAGCGATTTATAGCCAATCCGATCCAAAAGAATGAAGAGAAAATGTGGACCATCCTACAATGGCTATCGACAGGATTTCTATGGTTTCAGTGGTTGACACAAGATCTTGCTAATATATTTATCTATCTCCAAGGTGGTAAAAATCTATCTCATCTAGAATTTGGGATCGCAAGCTTTATTATACTTGGACTACTTGCGTATATCTTTTATCGTAAAGGTGGTGCAGTGCAAGAGGTCGTTCGTGTAAAAACCAATACCGCAGATATACGGAGTGCAACGATTATTGATTTTATCTATGGGCTTATCTTATATGTATTTAAGTATGATTACTTCGGTATATGGGGTGCAAAACTACCCATGAGTACGACTTGGATATTTATTGGCCTACTTGCTGGTCGAGAAATTGGAATTAGATTACGATTAGATAAAAAGCTGACTAAAGCCACTAGCAAAATGCTATTGATGGATTTCAGTAAAGTGGTCTTTGGTTTGGTAGTCAGTGTGGTACTGGTATTCATCATCAAGATTTTGTCCACTTAGCTTCGATTATTATATAGTTTTCACGTCTCTCCATATCGAAATATAATTCATCGAATTTTCATCCAACTTGATCGAGTGAAGTGGATTATTAGGACGATTCTCTTTATCTCTATATAAAGAGTTCATCATGCCAATCAGCACCGTACATACACTTGGAAAACCAGCTCCTACCTCTTCGATCAGATCTAATTCATTTAAGAGATCTAAACCAATGTTATCCAGTAATCATACCTGGAATCGTAAAAATCAGCATCTCGTAGAACATAAAGATTATACTAGTAGCTCTTTTGGGACCAAACTGTCAAGGCTAGTATTAATAGCATTATGCATATCCTTATTCGTGATATTGATCACTTTCTTACTTTCTTCATTTTAGAGTAGTAATGATCTTATAGGAGTTAATAATAAACAATCATCATTCAGTCGTACATAACTCGATTATAATCGGTTATACTCATGTACTAAAGGTTTAAATATTGCAAATACCTTACTATGATCTGATAATCAATTCATTGTGTATATTTGATAGCGTAAAGGGGCTTGTCGGGTGAGTTCCTGTTATAATGGAGTTAGTGATAATTAGAATATAAGACTATGGAACAATTATATAAATTACGAAACAATTTTGCCCTAATAGGACTTACGGGTAGAAGTGGATCTGGGTGTTCAATTGTTGCGGACCTATTATCAAAAAAGAACTTTATTGACATAGCTAGTAAACGTATTGAATTAGACACCAAAAATGTTAACGATATAAAGATTAAAATATGTCAGAAGTATCTTGAATACGGTGAGAATTGGAAGCCATTTTATATAATTAGATATTCATCAATTCTCTTGTTTCACTTGTTACATCAGTCATGTCTTGACAAGAGTTTTGATGATGCGCATAAATCAATGGACAACTTGATTTGTGGCTTTAAAGGTGAAACTCCTAGATTTTCTGAAGAAGATAATATTTCGGCTATTATTCAAAGTCTTTTGACCAAAACTTTATATAATCAATTCTCAACATTTACTTGTCCAACATTATTGGATTGTTTGGAAGGAAAGGAATCAGAGGAAGTAGCTAGTATCTTCTTTTCATATATTGAACCTTCGACTCTCAATTTCTTCAATTCACTTAAGAAATATAATTTTGGCAAAACAAAGCTTCTACTTCAAGACTTAGCTTACTCTTTAAGAGCACATGGAACTATATCACATTCAAACGTATCCCCCAAAATAGAAAATAGTTACACCGTAGCAGAAACATTAAATAGAGTAATCAAAGCTTTCAGAAAATCTGATTATAATCATGGTAGGATTGTAATTGATTCACTAAAGAACTCACTTGAACTAACATACTTCAAAGAAAAGTATGCTGGATTTTATTGTATTGCAATTAACAGAACAAGCGATGAAAGAAAACTTTACAAACGGGAGAAGTTTGAAAAATTGTTTGATTCGAATGCTGAAGCAGCATTAAAAATTAATAATAAAATTGATGATTCCGAGTATAAGGGAGGAGAAGTGAATAAAGGAGAATTTAGTTCTCCAGATATTGAAAACTGTATTCAAAAATCTGATTATCATATATTTTGGTCAAAACAATATGACGAATCGATTCATCTAGGTGAAAATGAACAGTCAATATGTTTACATCGCCAACTTGTTAAATTTGTAGCCCTATTGTTCCAACCTGGCATTGTTACGCCTTCTTCTCAAGAAAGAACAATGCAGGTTGCCTTTAACGCAAAAGTAAATTCTGGCTGCATTTCTAGACAAGTTGGTGCCGCTATAACAGATGCATCTCATAGTGTTAAAGCTATAGGGTGGAATGATGTAGCAATGTATCAAACCCCTTGTAATTTGAGAAATCTAACTGACTTAGTTAATAAGAAAAACCTGGAACAATTTAGTGATTTCGAAAAAGGTCGAACTTCTTATACTGATGATGAGACATTTGTTGAAAAAGTAAAAAGTAAAATAGATTTAAATAATATAGATAATAAACTCAAGGGACGAAGTTGTTCTTTTTGTTTTAAGACATGTCACAATTCTTTTGAAGGTGAGAAAAACCAAGTCCATACTAGATCATTACATGCTGAAGAAAATGCCATGCTTCAAATTACGAAATATGGTGGTCAAGGAGTAAAAGGAGGATACCTTTACACTACTTCAAGTCCCTGCGAGCTATGCAGCAAAAAAGCATTCCAACTAGGAATAAAAACAATTTATTTTATAGACCCATATCCGGGTATTGCCACAACTCATATATTAAAAAGTTCATATGCTGAAGGAAGAAATCCAACCTTATTGATGTTTCGAGGTGCTGTTGGAAGAGGGTTTCATCGACTATATGAATCATTCTTACCCTATAAAGATGAGTTAAATATTAGAGTTAATCTTCACCCTAAAATTGATGATCAGAAGATTTTGGATAAACTTACAAAGGATAAAAAGAAACAAGAAAAAATAAGAAAAATATTAGAAGAAAATTAACTATCACTAACACAATGTATCACAGCATAGGCTAAAGCCTACGCAGGATACAATTCACCGTTAGGCGGCGGTAAAACAAAAATGAAAAAATACGAACCAATAGAAAAATATGTAAATTCTGTCTATAATGTCTCGACCGATATTTGGATATGGCAATCAATAATCGGCAGAATTGTCAATGAATACGAAAATGAAGGATTGAATGAAAGAGATTTATTTGCCTCGATTTTTACGATTTATGACATAGATAAAAAATCGGGTAATGGTCTTTTAAAAGTATTTCAAAACAATGATATAAGAATTACCACTAAGAGTTTAAGAGAACAGAAAAAATTGTTTTTTAGGTGGATAATTAATTCTTCCATTTTAAAAATTTATAATTCTGTTGAAATATTACTTCAATCTGTGATTTTAGAAGAATTCTTGGGTCAGGACTCAAAGAACTTTGGAAAGAAAGAAATCAAACTAATCAATAAAGAAATTCGAGATTGTTTTCAAAAAGAGAACTGGGGGAATTTTAACACTCGAAATAATCGGCATCTAATACAATACTTGAAGTTTAAATCCCCAGAAGTAGAGGAATTCATGAAAAATGAGGTTAGGGTAGATTTGAAATCAAACTGGGAAGAATTTTTTGAATTAACCTCAATTTTGAGAAATGTGATTGCTCATAATGGAATGCTAATCGAGAAGGATACTTTAAACAACATAGGAAATTCTGCAATAGATATTTTTGAGCAATATTTTTCGACGGAATTGAAAGTAGATGAGTTAACAATACTTAATCCTAATCAAAGTCAAATCCTAAATTTCCTGAATATGATAAATGAATTTGCAGCGAACATGGTCAAATTTACGAAGGGTGAAGGTAATCTTCAATTCGCTGGATTTAAGTAAAAGAATACTGCCACCAACAATAAGTATGATCGTATATCCTCCTTCGTCGGAGACGCAAAGTATAATTCACCGCTCCCTTGAGTCAAAAAATGTTTTTTTACTTACATATTGTGTCAAATATGGATACATTTACATGTGCAAGCAGTTTTAAAGAACAGGCGAAATAAAGAGTTTGTTGCTTAAATTGAAAGTTTTACGAAAGAGAATCTCAACGGCGTTAATAAAGATTGGAAGTTCAATTGGAAACAGTTACTCAACGAATCTTCTAAATTCTTTACCATAATCTTTGAATAGGAAGTTCAAGGCATCATCATACTCGAAGAGGAAAACGATGCTTATTATGTGCTTAAGAATATTGAAGTCGCTCCATGGAATTACGGCTCAAAAGGTAAATTCAAGAACATTGCAGAAATCCTTATGTCATATGCTTGCCTGAAGTCATTCGAACTGAATAAAGGCAACTATAAAGGCTTTCTTGTATTCACAAGTAAAGGAGATCTAATCGAATACTATCAGGAAAAATACAATGCTGAATTAATATTTCGGGAACGAATGATCATCAATTCACAAATTGGAAAACAACTCATATTATCTAACTTAGGAATAGATTTAAACGATGAAGAATAAATATTTTGATCAGATACTTGGTTCTCAAAAAGACGAGACAACAAATCAAGACAAGAAATTAACAAAGAATATTCTTGACGCATACATTAAAGAGTTACCTAAAAGTGAATTGGAAGAAAATCAGAGAATAGGCGTCAAATTAGAGATGCAAACTTACCTAAAAGGCAATAAAGGAGTAATAATAGAGGCAGGCGAATTTCTGAATAAACTACTCGTTATTTATAATTTGAAGAAATCAAAGTTTGCTGAATTCATAGAAATAGAAAATGGAAATCTTCATGCACTGCTTTAAGGGAGAAGAAAATTTAATAGCAAGATTGCGACTCTTGTAGGTGAAGCGTTTAGAATTAATCCAGAACTATGGATGTTCATCGAAGCAAAGAACGAACTCAAAAAATTCAACTCAACAAATATTCGAAAAAGAAAGAATTTGAATTTAATGGAAATGAGTCACGATAGGTAACGCTAAATATAATGGAATATTCCCTGCAGTCATACGGAAGACTTCCCAAAAGTGCTACCCATTATAAAACCAATCAAGTGGAAAGAGAAAAAGTCAAAGCTGGTCAAAGACGAGTACCTGTTACTCCTTTTTCTCCACAAAATCCAATGAGACAGAATTGATACAGTATCTCAGGCCCGTAGGCTTAGGACCATCCTCAAATACATGTCCTTGGTGCCCACCGCATCTAGCACAATGCACCTCTACCCTCTTATACCCGATCTTATAGTCTACATCCTCGGCGATACAGTCATCAGAGATCGGCTGATAAAAGCTCGGCCAGCCTGTACCTGATTTGAACTTGGTTTCCGATGAGAATAAAGGCAGCTGACATCCACGACATACATAAGTACCTTCCTTCTTATTGTCCCAAAGATCACCTGTGAATGAGCGTTCTGTACCTGCCTGTCGAAGCACATAAAACTCCTGTTCATTTAATTCAGCTTTCCATTCGGCATCCGTTTTTACAATAGCATCAGACCTTTCTGTCGTCTTCGTGGTAGTTTGCTGCGCTTGGCATGCTATGAGGCTCATCATAATAAGCCCTAAATAAATACATGTTTTCATAGAAATGTAATTTAGAAAGAAACTGATGATTTGCGAAAAAGATTATTGGTTCTATCTACTTTTAATAACAAAGGTAATTGCGATGACCTGATGTTGTGAAGGTTGAGTTAAACTACTCCTCTCCTCTCAACTTCTTATCCTGCTCTTGAGCAAGCTGTACAATCTTTTTCATTAACTGCACTATGGATACAAAGACGAGATATCCGAAAGCAAAGACAAAATAAATCCATTTGATAGCACCAGGCGCTTGCTCTATAGATATACCCGAAAACCAAAACGCAAGAAATCCTCCAGCCGCCGCCAATGCCACAAAACCAATCATGGAGTATAGATAATACTTATTCCCATCTTTTGCTCCAAGCCCGAGTAGGCTATTGAAAAGTGCATAGAATAACATAAAACTCAGCACCACTTGCCAAGGAAAATTGTCCTTTACGTCCATCATTCCAGATGCTCGCAATCCAGATGATACTAAATCAAATACGAGCATGACCACAATGATAAAGCCTGCCTGATAAAATGGATGTATGTCCTTTTCAAAAAATGATATTACTGACCCTTGCCGTTCGCTCATGGCATATTCAATAAAAATTCAGTCAAATAGTTCGCTGATCAGACCGGAGAAGCATATAAATCATAATCCTGAGCATCGAAAATCTCAACATCTACGAAATCACCGATTCTAACAAAATGCTTGCTAGCATCTATCAACACCTCATTATCTACCTCTGGTGAATCAAATTCGGATCGACCCACGAAAAAATTGGATTCCTTGCGGTCAATGAGAACTTTCATCTTAAGACCGACTTTTGCTTCGTTTTTCTCCAAGCTGATGCCTCTTTGGATCTCCATGATCCCATTGGCTCGTTCAGCTTTGGTTTCCGATGAGACGTCATCCTTCAATGCATATCCTGAGGTATCTTCTTCGTGGCTATATTGAAATACTCCCAATCGATCAAATTTCATGTCTGCTATAAAATCACATAAATCTTGATATTCAGCATCCGTCTCTCCAGGAAATCCAACGAGCATCGTTGTCCTGATAGCGATATTGGGTACTACTTTTCGGGCATGAGCGATGAGTTCGCGTTGCTCTTTTTGAGTGATCTGACGGCGCATCCTGTCTAGGACTGCATCGTTAGCATGTTGTAGAGGTATATCGAGATAGTTACAGATTTTGGGCTCTCGAGCCATCACATCAAATATCTCAACTGGAAACTTACTCGGATATGCATAATGCAATCTGATCCATTCGATCCCTTCTACCTGACATAGTGCTTCAAGCAGTTCGGGGAGTGCTCGCTTTTTATATAAATCTAGACCATAGTAAGTAAGCTCTTGAGCGATAAGCATGAGTTCTTTGACGCCTCGTTTAGCCAGATTTTTAGCTTCTACGACAAGATCATCAATGCTTCTCGAGATATGCTTACCTCTCATCAATGGTATCGCACAAAAGCTACAGGTACGGTTGCAGCCTTCTGATATCTTGAGGTATGCATAATGCATAGGTGTAGTAATCGCCCGCTCTCCAAGTAGCTCATGCTGATAATTAGCATTAAGCTTTTCCAATAATGCAGGTAGCTCCAAAGTCCCAAAATATGCATCTACTTCAGGGATTTCTTCTTCAAGATCATCTTTATATCGTTGAGATAAGCAGCCTGTGACGTAGAGCTTTTCTATACCACCTTCCTTTTTGATATCTGCAAAATTGAGGATGGTGTTCACCGATTCTTCTTTTGCCAAATCTATAAACCCACAGGTATTGACAATGACAATATTGGCATCTTCATCACCACTATCATGAACTACATCGTAATCATTAGCCTTTAACTGTGTAATGATATTCTCGGAGTCCACCAGGTTTTTACTACAACCTAGGGTCACTACATTGACCTTATTTTCTTTGAGCGTTCTTGCTTTCATCGGTGGCAAAAATACTTTTAATTTAGCAGTTACGTTATTGAAGTGTTTTTAAAAACAAATTATTGAATGAAATGCAATTCATTGATTCCCAATATTTCTGCTTTTTTTCTTCCCGTAACTACGGCTACGAAACTCAAAAAGAGCTTCATCTTGAAAACCAAGTAATCACATTTGATTTCAACACTTGTTTCTAAATCACTCCACATATAAATCAATAAACCATGCGACTACTACTTTTTATAATCTTCTTGTCTATTTCCACAGTTTCATTTTCCCAATTTGGAGTGGCGGCAAAATATAATTCCAATAATTTTAATGGACATAATTCAGTCTTAGCTGACACTTATCAAAATGCGGATGATCTATACAGTTCAGGATTCGAAATAGGTATTCATTATTGGCTTAGATTGAAAAACTACAGAGTTGAGTTTTTACCAGAAATCTTTTATTCAAGCTTTAGCGAATCTAACTATGAATTTGCCATATCAAGCTCTGGGGCCAATCAGCTTTATAATTTTAAAGGAACAGGAATAGGGTTTAATGCAAATACGCAAATCTATCTACTCGATATAGAGGGTGATTGCGATTGTCCTACCTGGGGTAAAGACGGTGGATTTATCGAAAAAGGATTCTTCATTTCTATTAGCCCTGGAATTATGAGTCTAAGTCATGATATCACTACGCTAACAGAAACCAGTTCTACTCTTCAAAGTGTAGATACTGAAAGCTCTTTTTTATTCAAACTAGGATTAGGTGTAGGTGTTGATATTGGATTGAGTAAGTTAATCACCATTACACCATTTGTCAATTACAATTTTTATCCTAGCATGTCGCCAGATTTCCTACCAGACCTATGCCCAAATTGTGACCTGCAACTTGAGAATAGTTCTATCAATCAAATACAAGCAGGATTAAGAGTAAGCTTCCGACCTGATTATAAGTATTAGATCTTTACGAAAGGAAGCGTTATCTCCTTTCCATATTGATCTTGTATTTTTATCCAGTAATAACCTGCTTTCAAATCTTTAATAAAGAATCGACTTCGACTCGATTCTTTCAGTAATTTTCCGTTGGTATCTAGTACTTGTAAGCGATGAATCATGGACTCAGAACTGGTTGGAGTCACTTGAAGTACATCATTCACAGGATTTGGATGTACTAACCATCGTTCAGCTTTATTAAGACTGATATCTGTAACAGAAGTAGGATCTATTAATTCTGAAACAACAGTATTCGTCACGATTGCCTCATTATAGTCGAAATAGATATGTCCAGTATTTGCGATCATATCACCTAACTCCATTCCATCTAAAGCATTAATCTTAAACTTTACGTAACCTTGGCTACCCGCCAAATCACGAGTACTATCTGGGAGCATGATGTCATTGAAAATAAAGCTCAACACTCTATCATTCTGCTTGATCTCCACTGGATGACTTGCAGAGATAAACTCAAAGCTTCGTAAATCTAACTCGGTACTTAAGGTATCCTGAATTCTCACTGTCTCAGCATAGTAGTTTCCAGTATTCTGAAAGCGAATGGTATAGACGAGTTCATCACTCTCATTGAGATACAAATTACTAGTTCCATTACTACTACTTACCAATTTATCATTGGGATCGTACGAGCACAATAGCTCTTCGTTTAGCGTGACTTCTTTCGTAATTATTTCTTGATTTTGTATACTCTCCAACTCAATTATTGTAGCATAAATATCTCCCAAATTGACTGCAGAAGGTGCCACAAAAGGGATTATGAGTTGCTCATGAAAAAATGGGTATAGACTATCTAACTCATACGTCAATATCCGACTATTAACATCATGACTCGTAAAATCCATATACCCTGTATCAATCACAACACCTTCTGGATATTGCACTCTAATAGAAGGTAATTCTATCTGTGAACCCTGATTTTGAACATCAACAAAGAGATCAAATTCTCGATCACATAAGAATAGTCCTTGAGTGACATTGAGCACCATATCTCTACTTTCTTCAAGAGGATACATCCCAAAATCATAGCTAGCATTTAGCGGATCATCAGGAACAAAGCTTTCGATGCTAAACTGATCCTGATCACTACCCCAACCTTCTGGGATACTTATATTCAAATCTAAAAATGTGCCCTCTTCAAGATATCTTACATAATATCCATCATAGCTGGTGATAATAGAGTCTTGATCATTATTAAAACCTATCCTGATATTGGGTAGCGTAGCCTCATTTTCATCCCAATTGAGATTTCGATTCAAATCGTAATAAATACGACCTGAGATACTATTGGATATACATTCTATCTCTTTAATTTCATTACAGGCGATCCCATTATCATAGATATTTAAGCTTTTACCAGCAGCAAGATGATTACATACAATAGGATGGTTACAGAGGTTGAGATTATCATTTCGACCTATAGATATGTATTCTTCAACCGTTAGCTGATCAGAAAGACTATTCAATGAAGTTATGGACGTTCCGTTGATCGATAGATATCCATTGATATGTTGAAGATCGCCAAATGGTGCTAAAGATCGGATCTGCTCTCCTCTTAGGCCCAAGCTTCCATTCACTTCTTGAATACCAGAAAAGTGAGTGAAGTCCTCTTCATTTTCTAAACTTGATGAAATATCTACTCCTACATCTGTGAGCATCTGCATGCATTGATTTCCGATATCATGACAGAAGATATATAGATTCTCCCCTACAGATTGTAGCTGTTCAAAACCATCGATACGATTTGCTCGTAAAAATAAATCTCCACCTACGGTCTGAAGAAGTGGAAATTCAGCAGTCAAATCATAGTCAGTATTTAAGGCAATACCCAGGTCTCCCTGGATTTCAACAAGTGTATTTCCGATATCTACATTTTGTAGCCACGGCATATCGGCTATCGATATACCTTCCACATATTGAAGCTCTGACATTTCCGAAAAAGAACTCGCCAATAGTCCTGACAATTCCAGATTCCCTTTTATACTATCTATGACTTCAAAACCTTCAAAATCAAACATAGGATCTAAATAAGATGTTATGATCAAGTCTCCATCGATCGTAGATTGAGTTATAGTGCTGATATTTTCAATATTACTATTAACTATTTCAATCGTTCCACCAATATTGTCAAGACTTTCCAAGTTTCTTAGATCTTTGAGCAGGCTTAATCCTTGTATGAAAGAGAGTGTAAAATCACCGCCTACACTGCTTAGGTTTTCTAAGCCTTCGAAAGAATCTCCTTTCCATTGATGGATAAGTAGATTTCCTCCTACCGTTTCTAAACCCGATAAACCCAAAAGATCTTCAGGCTTATTATTAAATCTTATCGTAAGATCACCAGTAATCGATTGGATACTTTCTAGACCTCTTATCTCTTCGATATCCGTCCAGTCATTAGTTTCGTTTCCGATAAATAGGCTACCGGTTATTCTGGTACAATTACCGTATTCTTCGACAAAGTCGTTGAGCTGTTGCTTTGAGCGAATGAAAACACTACCTATTGGGCATCCATTTCCATTAGTATTCTCAAAGTCATTGTTGAGGTAATACCGAATATCAGGATCTCCATTTCTATACAACATAATATCCTGATCACCATCACTATTGGCATCCATGACTACAAGTTCATGGTTGGAAATACTATTATCTAGTTCTATAGTTTGTGGCTGAACTGATCCAGTTGCATCGATATCCAAATAGAATAAGCCCAATGTATTTTTTACCACCAATTCTTCGAGAGGATCATCATCCAAATCCGCAAATATTACTCGATGATAAGCACCACTCTCATATGTATACCAAGGTTCAAAGCCATCGTCATCGGTCATATAAATGGTAGTCTCCCCCTTGGCAGATCCTGCAATGATATCACGAGTACCAATCGCCAAATCTAGATATCCATCCTGGTTGAAATCTGCTAAATCTGCAGATAACGGTTTGTATTGACCATCATAAATCTGAATGGGGTCTGAAAACTGTAAATCCCCCATCCCCTTTAACCATATAGATCCTGATACCGCGACCATGACAATATCTTTGATGCCATCAGCATCTATATCCTCGGCTTCCAAAAGGACTAAATCTCCACCTATATCATCCGAATCCGCTAACTGAACAGCAGACTCAAAGTTTTGATTATCGATATTCTCCAATAACTCTAACGGCTCACCAAAAAAATTATAAGTCAAAATATCCAAATCACCATCGCCATCTAAATCATCACGTAATCGTTCCACCGTGAAAAATATTTCTGGATCAGGTGTTGGATCATCCACGGTATAGGGCATTCCGTCACCAAAACTAAAGCCATCTAAATTTTCAAACCATAATGTCTCACCTACAAAATCAAGATCACCATCATCATCAAAATCTCGAAGTGATCCAGTACCTTCTGGCAGGCTTATATTTCGAATACCTTCGAAATTCCCATCTCCGATATATCTTTTAAGTGGTTCATCAATTCCAGCTCCCGTATAACTTAATACATCAACATTACCATCGCCATCAAAGTCTACAAATGGGTTTGCGGTAGGTAAAATATTGAGTTGTTCCGTTTGTACTTGCATGAATTCATTATTTGCGTCAAGCGCATACCAAACTATGCTCTCTTCTCCTCCAACAACTACTGCCGATTGATTATTATATGAATTGACACCTATAGTACGGATATTACCCGTATTAAAAGTTTTCCGTGATAAAGTCTGAGAACTTGGATCATAGAAAATGACCTCTACATTATTACTAAAAGCATTATTCTTGGTGATGATTTCCTCATTACCATCAGCATCGAGATCTGCTACGATTGGAGATTTGTCACTCTGGGCTAATTCTACTTGAAGCTTATATTCAATGATATATGCTCCTCCAGACTGAAAACTGAGTTCATAAATCCCCATATCGTTTCCACTAAACTTATAATATAGATACTTATCTCCGTTCTCCGTTTTAATCTTTCTTAGCCAAGAAGTGCTATTATCAGTTTCAGGTATGGTAACATTGGTGGTACTAAAATCAGCACCAGTATTTTCAAGTAGGTGAATTCGATTGACCTGATGGAATAATACATCCTTATCGCCATCCATATCATAGTCCACAAAATCAACTAATCCATATTGATAATCATTCAAAAGAGGATATCTCCAGATACGCTCTAATTCTGGATAGGTATAGATCCCATGACTTATCATCACTTCATCCATATCATCACCGTCGAAATCTTGAAAATGAAGATTATGAGGAGCATTAGAATTAAAATTATAGCTTGGAGCGTATTCATAGCCATCTCCCCTTCTTAGATACACATGATAATCATCACCACCGAAAGCGAATACATGTAAATCTAGCTTTCCATCTTCATCACGATCATAAAAAACTAAACGATCCACTTCGGTAATCATGTTTTCGATTTTTTCATAAGATACTCCTGTAAGCTCTGAATACTTCAATACAAAAAGCTCATTATCAGCTAGCACTACAAAATCATTCTCACCAGTTGCCCAAGAATTATCCGCAGATCTTAGGTCAATATCATTGACGTCAATTCTAGAGAATTGAGCGTTGCTATTAACGCTTGCCGCTAACAATAAAATGGCGAATACATATAGTCTCATTCGATGGATTTAGATTGAATACTTCAATTGTCTAGGCAAGCTAGTGAATATTTCAAAACAGACCGATAGTATGCCTTTATACATTCATTAATTTTCGACTAAAAAAGACAAACTATCTATAATAATTGTGGTTATTACAGAGTAAGGTTAGTGATGTACTTGCTTACAGTAAATTAGCGAAAGTTCTTCTTGCTAATTACTACCTTATTATAACTTTGCGCAACTAAATAATTTAATACATAAACACTCCCAAATGGATAATCATACACATAATGGTATGGGCGACATCAGTAAATGCCCAGTCATGAATCCTAGAATCAGACATACCGCAGCAGGAGCACTGTCAAACTCTGATTGGTGGCCCAACAATCTAAACCTAAAAATGCTACATCAAAATCCATCAGTATCCAATCCTATGGATGATGATTTTGACTATGCAGAAGCATTCAAGAGTCTTGATCTGGATGCTGTCAAAAAAGATCTACATGATCTCATGACTGACTCTCAAGATTGGTGGCCAGCGGATTATGGTCATTATGGACCATTTTTCATACGAATGGCATGGCATAGTGCTGGAACTTATCGTGTAGCTGACGGTCGTGGAGGTGCTTGCTCAGGAACCTTAAGATTTGCTCCTCTAAATAGCTGGCCTGACAACGGAAACCTAGACAAAGCAAGAAGACTGTTATGGCCGATCAAGCAAAAATATGGCCGCAGTCTATCTTGGGCTGATCTTATGATTTTGACGGGTAATGTTGCACTAGAATCGATGGGTTTCCAAACCTTTGGTTTCGGCGGTGGACGTGAAGATGTATGGGAGCCAGAAGGTGATATCTACTGGGGTCCTGAGACAGAGTGGTTAGGTGACGAGCGTTATACAGGCGATCGAGAATTAGCCAATCCGCTCGGCGCTGTACAGATGGGATTGATTTATGTAAACCCAGAAGGTCCAAATGGCAATCCAGATCCTATGGCTTCGGCAAGAGATATCAGAGAGACTTTCGCTCGTATGGCCATGAATGATGAAGAAACAGTTGCCTTGGTAGCGGGTGGTCATACTTTTGGTAAAGCACATGGTGCTGGCGATCCAGTGCATGTAGGCCCAGAGCCAGAGGGTGCTAGCATCGAGCAGCAAGCACTAGGTTGGAAAAATAGTTTTGGTACTGGTAAAGGAGGTGATACGATCACAAGTGGTATTGAAGGAGCATGGACAGCGACACCGATATCTTGGGACAATAGTTATTTTGATACCCTATTCGGTCACGAATGGGAATTGACACATAGTCCAGCAGGAGCACAGCAATGGCAACCTAAAGGCGGAGCAGCATCTGATACTGTGCCGGACGCTCATGATCCATCAAAGACTCATGCACCTATGATGACCACAGCAGATATGGCTCTTCGTACAGATCCTAAATACTTAGAAATATCCAAAAGATTCCATGAAAATCCTGCTGAATTTGCTGATGCTTTCGCAAAAGCGTGGTACAAACTGACGCATAGGGATATGGGCCCTTTATCAAGATACTTAGGTAAAGAAGTACCATCAGAGGTGCTTATCTGGCAAGACCCTGTACCTGCAGCTGATTATGATCCAATCAATGATGAAGATGTTGATACTCTCAAAAAATCAATCCTAGACTCAGGACTAAGCATCTCAGAGCTAGTATCCACTGCTTGGGCTTCTGCATCTACATACCGTGGATCAGATAAGCGAGGTGGAGCTAATGGTGCTCGTATCAGATTGACTCCTCAACGATATTGGGAAGCTAATCAACCAACACAATTGGATAAGGTAATCAGTACTTTAGAGAAAATACAAAGTGACTTCAACACTGGTAGTAGAAAAGTATCCATAGCAGATCTTATTGTACTCGGTGGATGTGCGGCTATTGAAAAAGCAGCGGGTAACGGAGTACAAGTACCATTTACGCCTGGACGTACAGATGCTACTCAGGAAATGACAGATGTAGATTCTTTCGCAGTATTAGAGCCAAAGGCAGACGGTTTCAGAAACTACATGCAAAAAGGTGCTGATCGACCAGCAGAAGAGTTACTATTAGATAAAGCTCAATTATTGACACTATCTGCCCCTGAAATGACTGTATTAGTAGGTGGACTTCGAGCCCTCGGAGCTAATCACAATGGTACTAAACACGGAGTTTTCACGGATAGAGAAGGAACATTGAGTAATGACTTCTTTACCAATATCCTCGATATGAGTACCGAATGGAAGCGTGGTGACGATATCAATGGCGTCTACCATGGTGTAGATCGTGCTACTGGAGCAGCAAAATATACGGCAACAAGAGTAGACTTAGTATTCGGATCAAACTCTCAACTGAGAGCCCTTTCTGAGGCTTACGGAAGTAGTGATTCTAATGATAAGTTTATTAAGGATTTCGTAGCAGCTTGGGATAAGGTGATGAACTTGGATCGATTTGATATTTAGAAGATATTTTACTTTCTGATTTAAATAAAAAAGGAGTCTACACTGGTAAGTGTAGACTCCTTTTTTATGAGATTCTTTTATGAAAGTTTCTGTATACGACAATGAGTTCAAATCGCTTCATACCGCGATAAATAAAATTGTAACTTTCGAATATTTAAAAGTTCTAATTGAATAAAAAAAGCAAATTGAATTCAGCGTTTAGAAAGTATATTAAAATAATACTGTTAGCTGTATTATGTTCGCATAATTTTTATGCGCAGATATGCTTTAATGATATCGCCACGGAGCAAGGACTTTCTGTGTCATATTATGCTGGTTTGAGTGGAGGGCTCAGCTTTGTTGATTTTGATCAGGATGGCTGGGATGATCTCACCATTGCTGGGCAAAGTAATGCTAATATTCAGTTTTATAAAAATCAGCAAGGACAGGGATTTGAAGAAGTAATCTTACCCATCTACGTACAAGAAGAAACTAAACAAGTCATCTGGGTTGATATCGATAATGATGAAGACCTAGACTTTTATGCTGCGACTTACGACGGAGTTAATCGATTATATGAAAATATCGGTTATCCTAATTTTAATGAAATCACTCTACAATCTGGCTTACCTACTGAGATAAATAGATCCTATGGTGCAGTATGGGCAGACTTCAATCGTGATGGATATCTGGATTTATACCATACAGACAGACAAATTCCAGTATTTCAACCTAATAATCAAAATAGGTTATGGCTCAATAATAGAGACCATAGCTTTACCGAGTATTCTAGCTATAGCATGACTAAGGATACAGGTAAACTTCCATTCTGTGCTGGAGTTTTCGATTATGATAAAGATGGATGGCCAGATATATATGTAGCCAATGATAGAGCAGGCGGTAACGCCATGTTTAAGAATAATGCAGACTCTACATTTACCGAAATAAGTCAATCTGTAGGAACGTTTTTCGAAATGGATGCGATGACGGTAACCTTGGGAGATATTAATAATGATGGCTATCAAGATTTTTACCTAACCAATATTCCTGAAGGAGGAAATAAGTTGCTAATCAATTATTGTAACCCAGACGAAATTCTTTTCTGTGAAGAAGCAACAGAAAGAGGACTTAGCTTTAATAACATGAGCTGGGGCGCTAATTTTATAGATGCGGATCTTGATAGTGATTTAGATATTTATATTACAGGATCTACAGAGGAATCAGCAAATCAAAGATTTTATATTAATGATGGAAGTGGATACTTTACATCACCGGGAAGTTGCATGGATGAAGACGTGCATGTAAGCAATGCCACAGCTCTGGGAGACATCAATAATGATGGGAAGTACGAAATCGCAGTATTCAATAATTTTGGTGATAATATACAATTATGGCAAGAGCAAGATATAAATAGTTTCAATTCAATCTCTATTCAACTACAAGGTGTAAAGAGTAATTATCAAGGTACAGGATCGGAAATAAAAGTATGCGCTGGTCCTAAATGTCAATACCAGTATACTACAACAGGGAATGGATTTTTAGCCCAAAATTCAGAACGATATATCTTTGGAGTTGATCAAAATACCTTAATAGATTCTATTGTTGTCACCTGGCCAACCGGTCATATCGATAAACTTTATGATGTTGTTCCAAACGGTTTTATCACCGTTATAGAAGGTGAGTCTACTAACAATATCATAAAAGTCGATGATGAAATTAAACACCTCTACCCTACGGAAACTCTATTTAAAGAATCTACCTCTCAACTAGGAATTGATCACGTACATAAGCATCAAAATTTTCTTGGAGGTGGAGTTGCCATATTCGATTACAATAATGATGGTTTTCAAGATATTTATCTTACGGGCGGTACCGAAACTGATCGTTTGTACCATAATAATGGAAATGGATCTTTTGAAGACATTACCATTAGTGCAGGTGTCTTCTTGACTAGTTTTTATTATACCAATGGAGTCATTACAGCCGATGTAGATAATGATGGGTATGAAGATATCTTCGTTGTTACCAAAGGCACTGATTTTGACCCTTACGCTAAAAACTTATTATTCCATAATCAAGGTAACGGTACTTTTGTAGAAAAGTGGCTTTTCAATTCACCTCTGGATAATACCGATGCTATGGGCGCTAGTTTTATAGATTTTGATCAGGATGGATATTTAGATATTTACGTGATCAGCTATGTTGAATCTAGCGCATTCTTGACAGATGAAAATGGTGTTATTATTGGGTATGATCATGACTGTTTTGAAAATCGCTTGTACAAAAATAATGGTAGTATATTGGACTTTACTGATGTAACAAATTCAATAGGATTTACAGATGAAGGATGTTCTTTAGCAGTACTGAGCAGTGATATCGACCAAGATGGAACATCAGAGATTCTGACAGCCAATGATTTTGGAGAGTTTATCTCCCCAAATACTTTATATCAATATGATAGCTTAAGTCAAAGCTGGAATGAAATAAGTACTGCTGTAAACTTTGACTTCACCATATATGGCATGGGGATCGCCAGTACAGATTATGGTCATGACCTTGATTATGATTATTATATAACCAATATTGGATCCAATATCTTTTTAGAAAACAACGGAGGTAATTTTACAGATCTAGCTCAACAACTTGGCATCGAAGATCAGTGGATTATAAAAGATAGTATCACTTCAGTAAGTTGGGGAGCAAACTTTTTTGATTATAATAATGATGGATACGACGACTTATATATTGCTAACGGTTATGTTCCTACGCCAAGCTTTTTAAGCTCTAGAATATTAAATCAAGATCGATTTTATGCTCAAAATGAAGATTATACATTCGAAGAAATTTTATCTGAGCAATCAGGCATAGATAACGAATTCGTAAGTCGAGGCTCAGCAACTGGAGATTTGGATAATGATGGTGATATTGATCTAATCAGCACTGTCTTACTTGCACCATTCAATGCTACCGATAGAAAAACAAAGATTTTTCTCAATAATCATAATTCGGATCGCAACTATTGTGATATCCAGCTAGAAGGTATGCGTTCTAATAAATCAGCAGTAGGAGCCAATGTTAGACTCTATGCCAATGGTAAAACATTTTTGAAAGAAGTGGTTGCAGGAAGTAGTCACTGTAGTCAAAGTTCTAAAGTATTACACTTTGGGCTCGATACCATAAGCTATGTCGATAGTATTACCATAGATTGGCCTTATCCAAACTCAATTCAAGTTGATACAAATATATTGATTAACACCATTAATTATATCCAAGAAGATACTACACTGTTATCGATGCAAATGGACACCACTGATCATATGGATACCACTGTAAATTCTATTGATATATTAACAGCGTCAAGCATAGTGCTTTACCCAAATCCTACAGATCTGAATAGCTTAAACATAAAGATACTAGGAGATTTTGACGCCCATGAAATTGATATTGAAATATTGGATATACATGGATCAATAGTTCTTACCGAGAAATTAAGCTTTCTTAATTCATGGAATACAATCAACATCGAAGCATTGCGACCTGGAGTATACATACTCACTACCACAAGCACTCTAAATCAAAATCTGAAATTTATTAAATTATAACTATCTCCATAGTTTGTAACCATTGTGGGATCGATCTCCTTTAACTAAATACAGCCCTGCAGCAAGATCACCAATATCAACTACCGTTACACCGATGCTAATATTAATGGACTTTATCAACTGTCCCATCGTTGAGTAAAATAATAACACCTGTTCCTTTTGAGAAATAATTTTAAGTGCGACCTCAGATTCTTTCTTGATGATTAACTCATTATTGATACTCAATACTTCATCATTTAATGATGATAACAAACAGAACTCTTCATTAGGTTCGAGTTCTAGGTATTCACCAGGACTAAGATCTTTATCATCGAACCCCATAAAATCATTTGGATAAAACTCTATCTGAAAAGTGAAATTTGTACTTATGTTTGGTACTACTCCTTGTGGTGCTCTAACACCATTTATGATAGGAGTAAGATATTCCCAAGCTACTTGCCCAGTTGGATCTATCTGAAATGATCGTCCTTGACGAGCCGCACATATTAAGACATTCTCATTAGGTAGTATCTGAATACTTGATGCCGCGGTAGAAAACCCTCTAACCGTATCGGGATGAGAAAATGTGTCCGAAAAAGTATGAGGTAGAAATCGGTGGGTCAATTCATCAAAAACATATGAAGAATCAATAGCATTCCATGATGGTCGTAATGAATGACCTAATGACAAGTCTTGATCTATGAAATTGTTATATAAGAGTATATCTCCATAATACGAACTATTTGGATCCACAAATTGACTTACCCATTGTACGTCATGTTGAAAAAAAAGTTGTCGGTCGAGACTATCACCAGACATATATGCCTCAGGATTACCCCATCTATAAAGTAAGTCACCACCATTATTATAAAGGCCTCCAGTTGAAGAAGAAGCCTCCTCAGTAGTCGTGCTGTGGTCAATAATCCATAATTCCTGAAAATTTCTTACCCCTAAAATAATTTGATCTAGCTCCTCATTGTAATCAATACTATTGGAGTGTAACCAATCAGATCTACCAAAAGAGTATTTTTGATAATTAATATCAATTCGTGAATAGTTTTCGAATACTGATCCATAATTTTCCTTTTCAGGGTCATATTCCTGTATCAAATGATCAAAACTATTCCACTCCCATACTATAGAATCCGTACTAGGGTCAACCTCAATTAATTTATCAGCCCAAATCTCTCTTTGTGGATGGGCAGAAGTGTCAAAACCTGCATTTACAATGTCGTCAAGACCATATTTTTGCCATAATATCATTAGGACATTGCCATCAGGCATAGGGTGTACATCATGATGCTGACGAATTAAAGAATCTGCCGCTATATATCGCCACAACAGATCATTATCCCAATTTCTTAACTCAACTACACCTCCTGCCCCTCCTGCTCCGAAGCTATTGTCATAAAGTATACCACTGGTTTTTGCCTTCAGGAGATCTCCATCATCTGTGAAATAAGCAGTTTTCCCAGGACCACTTAGCGAATCTTGCCATTCATTCACAATTCGCCCGCAATCATCCAATAAAAAGACGCTTGACTGATTTTCAGGATAGATTAAATAATACCCTTCCTGATAATTCTGATTATCAAAATCAATTACACCAATCGTGTTTTGTGAAGAAAGCGCAACGCAAGAAAGAATTAGAATATAAATGTAAATAACTCTCATAAATAAAAATGGGTCGTCAGATTTACTGACGACCCATAAAACTTTATAATGAAATAAGTATTATTTCAAGTTTGGCCATGATGAACCATCAGTTCTTGTAATTACAGAAGAACCTCCTTCTCCATAATCATTAGTCCAAGCAAAAGTAAGCTCAGATCCATTTACTGAAACTTCAGCTTTAGAGAATACCTCTCCCCATTGTGAAGAACCTGCCCAACTTAAGTTGTTACAAGCATCTACAATGTTAAGACATCCGTCATCTCCACTACATGGCAAAGAACCTTGAGCATCTGTACCGTAGCAAGAAGCATAAGCACCTAGAGACATATCAAATAAGAAAGAACCATCCGCAGCACTGTTCGTATAGAACCAGTACTCACCAGTTGCACCTGGTACGGCATCTATTCTTAACTGACCTTCCCACGTGTTACCTTCACAACCATCCCAACCAATACCAACGCCTTGGTTAGTAGCAGTAGTTATGATATCATAAGTACCTGCAAGGTTAGAAGTACATAGTAATGGCTTAATTACTCTAAATATACCATCAAAACCAGCACCACCCTGAATAGAGTTACCCGTATTGTCCGGTCCAAAACGACTACCGTCATTAAGAATCACAAAACCATCAAAGATGATATCATCACCCCCATTAAGGTCATCAATAGTCTTACCCATAGCCGCAAGAGCATCATTAAGTGTAAAACTCACACTTGCTGAAGGCAGACCTGAGTTTGCATTTGTACCGAAACTGCTTACCGTAGTGACTAGAGCTTGCTCTGAAATTTCTCCAGTAATATTGTTTCTGTGACGTACGTACCATTCATTGGCAGCAACCTCAGCCCCATTGTTTTCAGAGTAATACTCTAAATCCATGGTAAATGAAGAATTATCAGGGTCAGTAAAGAAGAATGTACCATTATCAGTACCAGTCAATCTTGAGAAACCACCTTTACCTAACTCGTCCCACGTTTCAAATGGAAGAGGTTCATCGGCACAACCAACCACAAATAGTGCTAAAGCTGCAACGTAAAATATATTTTTTATCATTTTCATTTTTAATCTATCTGTTTGTTATTTAAGAACTCCAGCTGGATTAGTATCCCAGAAAGCTTGATTTCCAAGATCTCTTTGGTCGCCAGAATTTTGATTTAGATTAATATAATCAGAAGGATAGTACCATAATGTTGGGAACGTTCCAGGATCAACCTCTAGTGTAGGTTGTAGATTACTTGGGAAAGTTGTTCTTCTGTAACCATTGTAAGCCTCTAGTGCATTACCCCAAAGTGCAATATGGTATTCTTTCATCAAAATATCCAATTTACCATCCGCACCTGCAGCGTTGAAATTATCCATAACATATGTTACGTAACTATCTACTTCAGCAGCATCCATAGCAGGACCGAAACTAGCAACTTTTGACATTGATTGACGTATACCTTCCTCTAATAAGGCGGCAGCATCACCACTTGTACCTAAAGTAAGAGCAGCCTCTGCTAACATGAAGTGAGTAAAAGATGACAACATGATCGGAGCTATACCAGCTCCTAATAGACCATCGGTTCCACCGTTTTGTACTGGAGTACCTTGACCTTCATCAAATTGACCACCCGCAGGGTAAGCACCTGCAACAGTTCTTCTATCATCATCTGGTGGTATACCATCATCGTTACCATGATCTCTACCCCAGTATCCAATCATAGCAGTAGGATCTGCATGACCTAAGTGACAGAAAGGCATCTCAGCACTATAGTGAAGTGGCTTACTTAACTGACCACAATCTAGTGTAAATGCATCAATATCAGCAACTGGAGATAAATCTTGACGGTAAAAGTAATATGGTAATCTAGGATCAGAGAATCCTTTCTCTTCGTAAAGAGACCACATAAAATAGTTAGACTGGTAGTCATTTGGACCTACTTCATAACCATCAGCATACCAGTCATGTCGTGAATCACGTCTACCCGCAGCAAAGTTTTCTCTATCTGAAGAGTACTGGAATTGAAAATCTAAGGCAGCATTATCAATGATACCTGCTCCAGCAGCAGTATTAATACCACTAGCATCTCCTACATTTAAGTAGTATTTGATTTTCAAAGTATTTACAAGAGCCAACCAAGATTCTTGGTTTCCTCCGTAGTACAAATCAAAGTCCGCAATATTAGGACCGCTCTCTTGAAGATCAGCAGCTGCAGCATCTAATAATGCTAAAGCAGCAGCGTATACAGATTCCTGAGAATCAGCTACTGGTGAAGGCACTGTTACTCCTTGGCCAGCTTCCGTTAATGGAACTTCACCAAACATATCTACTAGAGTCATAAGTACATATGCCTTCATTGCTTTACCAGCACCTGCATATGCAGGGATCTTAGCCTCAGGATCATCGGCAATAGCGATTAACTGGTCTAAGTCAGGTAAAAGTCCAGCATAAGCAAAAGACCATGCATTGTTCAATACACCACTGTTTGGTGCAATTGCATTTTCATAAATATTTCCGCCAGTCATACCAAGATGTCTTACTGGTCTAGATGTAAGATTATTGATATCTCTAAAGAAATCACGAAAATCTATTTGAATAGAATTGAATACAAAGTTTACATCAGCGTTTTCAGCTGTTACCGCATTGGGGCTGTCTAATAAATCCAACTCAGTCAGACTACAAGAACTAGCTAGTAATACTGTGCAAACAATTAATGTTTTATATATAAATTTCATAATAATTTGAATCAGTTTTGTTAGAAAGTAAAGCTAAGAGTTCCACCAAATCTTTTAGCCGTAGGACCAGTTACGAAATCGAAACCACGTCCGTTACCAACTCCAAGACTTAATACTTCTGGATCGAAGTTTAAACTTTCTGGGAAGTTAACAGCTTTGTACCATAGGTTTTGACCACTAAATGTAAGTGATGCAGTACCAAATGGAGTACTTTCAAGAATTGATTTTGGGAATGTATAAGAAAGAGAAATCTCTCTTAGTCTTACTGTAGTACCATCAAATATTCTGTTTTCATCGTAGAATACTCCACTGTTTCTCCAAGTAGCATTGTTAGCAGTTACTTGAATATCATTCGGTACTAACTCACCATCAGCATCTACCTTCAATCCGTTAACAACCACAGGGATAAATCTATCAAAATCAGTTTCACCTGCAATACCTCTTGAGTATAGAGTAGATGCAGTAGAACCCCAAATATCACCACCTTGCACCCAATCAAATTGAGCTCTAAAGTTGAAATTCTTTACCTGAATAGAGTTAATGAAACTCATATTGAAATCAGGGTTAGGGTCACCAATGATTCCTTGATCTGGATCAGCTTGATATAAACCATTCCCTCCTACGATTGGAAGACCAGTTGCTTCGTCTCTTAAGATTCTTGATCCCTCGATTACTCCATACTGCTCTCCAGGGATAGCAAAGTTACCTAAGAATGGTAATCCATCAATTAACACCTTGTCAATTCCTGGGAAAATAGACTTAATCTCAGAAATGTTTTTCGTGAAATTAGTTGTAAAATCCCATCTTACATTATCAGTAGCTACAGGAGTTAATGTCAATCCTGCTTCAATACCTTTATTGTTTAACTCCGCGGAGTTTACAGTAGATAAAGTACCACCTGATGTTGGATCTAATGTCAAGTCAATGATAAGATCACTAGATGTCTTAGTATATAAAGATAGATCTAATCCGACTCTATTATTAAACATTTTTGTTTCTACACCAAACTCGATTTCTGTATGTGTTTCAGGAGTCAAGTTAGGGTTACCAAATACGTTAGATACAGAATTTGTATTTATCGGAGCTGAACCTGTATTAAATACATTAGTAGAAGATCCTAATACCGTTCTTGTAGAATATGGATCTGGATAACCAGCAGAAGTTCCATAACTCAATCTTAACTTCAAATAGTTAAGTGTTGCGTTGTTTACAAGACCTGGAACTACCTCTGTAGGAATGAAAGAAGCACTTATAGATGGATAAAAGATAGATCTGTTATCTGCTTCTAAAGTTGAAGTCCAGTCATTTCTTCCTTGAAAGTTAAAGTACAAGAAATTTTTGAACCCTGCAGAAGCAGTTACATAAGCACCAATAAGATTTTCATCCGTTTTGAATGATCTGTTATCATGACTTGTAAAGTTCTGGTGGGTCAAAAGACCAAAGATAAACTGTTGAGTACTAGATGTAATCGTATAATCATTTTGATCTTTTCTTAAGTTAACACCTACAACACCATCTAGACTCCAATCATCAGTCAATTGATACTGATACAGAACATTCACATTCTGGTCAATGATTGTATTGATTCTTTCAGAAGTAGTCATAGCACCATCTGGCACCTGTGCTCCACCTTTGTTGATTGTATATCTTTGAGTTTGAGTATAGTTATCAATACCTATACGGTAGTTCAAAGAAAGATTATCTGTAAGATCATAACCTAGATTTACGTTACCGAAAAATCTGTCTACGTTTTCTTGATCGTTGATATTCTCTAATGTCCATAATGGATTTTGGATATCATTACCACCTCTATAGTATACTGACTCGCCTGTTAATGGATCGGTGTTAGGCCATCCATATAAGTCATGACTTACAGGTGTATAGAGTACGTTAGAGAATAGTGATGCACCATCGATTGGATTAGAACTATAGATAGGCGTCGCTGGAGGCGTAGATCTATCTAAAGTAGAGTAATTAAATGTACCTTTTAATTTGATACCGTTACCTAGCTCAGTTCTTACACCAAGACCGAAGTTGTGTCTTTGTAACTCATTGTTAGGAATAAATCCTTCATCATTGGTAAAACCGTAGTTGAAGTTAATTGCACCATTAGCACCTAATTGGTTTTTAATATTTAATGATGTAATATTAGTTGTACCTGTTCCACCTAAGAATTCTTCTAAGCTGTTTTGTGCTTGCCAAGGAATTCTTTGACCATTAAGATCTGGGAATGCGTCGATAAAGTTAGTAAACGAATATGGGTGTACGATTGTACCATCCGTATCTAACTGATATCTACCAGAACCGTCAGTAATTGCGTTGATGTGAGTATTAAACTCATCAGTACCTCCAAATGGCGCTCCCCAGTTGGAGAATGCGTTTGAAGCATCATTCTGCCATCCATTACCATATACTTGCTGCGTTTGAGGAACACCACCAATTTGAGTAGCAAAAATCGATTGGTTTACAGAAACCTCCATTCCTTTATCAACCTCTCCGATATCTCCACCTTTAGTAGTAACAAGTACTACACCATTACGCCCAGCCTCACCATATAATACAGTTGCACTAAGACCTTTAAGTACAGATACTTCTTTAATACTGTTAGGGTCAAGATCAAGAAATCTAGAAGAAGCTGATGCTCCACCAGAAGTAAAACCTCTATCACTGTTAGTATCGGCATTAAAAGGGACACCATCAACAACGAATAAAGGTTGGTTGTTACCCGTAATAGAAGAGTAACCTCTAATAATTACGTTAGTACCTGAACCTGCAAGACCAGAAGTAGAAGTGATATCTACACCTGGAACTTTTCCTCTAAGAATTCTACTTACGTCACCCTCAGGCTTGAGGTTGATATCTGTAGATCCAATAGTCGTTACAGCATATCCAAGAGCTTTTTTCTCTTTTTTGATACCTAGACCTGTCACAACAAGTTCTCCAAGTTGTACACCTTCAGAAAGTACAATGTTAATTACAGATTGTCCTGCAACTGCCATTTCTTTGGTGTTGTAACCAGTGTACGTGATTTCTAAAACAGCATCATCTCCCGATACCTCAACAGAGTAATTTCCATCAATGTCTGTGATGGTACCATCGTTCGTGCCTTTTACTAAGACATTCGCACCGATGAGTGCCTCGCCCGTGTCATCAGTGACAGTTCCTGTCACTGTTTTTTGGGACAATGCTATGCTCACAGTAGCAAATACCATAAACAATAGCAATGAAAGTTTTTTCATACTAATTTCGATTTAGATTTTAAAAATACGGAACCCGGAGATTCCTTGGTTTAGTGATCTTAACGCAATGTTAACAATAAAAAATTAATTCGTTAGCATTTTTTCTGTCTATAGTCAACATGCGTTAGTAGATTTTTTACTTCGTTAAGTAGCATTATATTAGTCGAGACACCTTTTGTACATCTGTATAACATTCTTTAATCCATAGTAGATGCTGTCACAGACTATTGCATGCCCAATAGAAACTTCTTTTAGATTGTAAACGCTGCTTGCATAGAATGACAAATTATTAAGATTTAGATCATGTCCTGCATTTAAGCCTAGCTTACACTCATTTGCGACTCGAGAGGCATTGATGTGATGCAGTACTGCTTTATTTTTGTCTTTATCATACATTCTCGCATAATCTCCCGTATACAATTCTACTCTATCAGCTCCTACTTCTTTTGCGTTTTCCACCTCTTGCTCATCTGCATTTACAAAAAGAGAAACCCTGATTCTATTTTCTTTAAGCCTAGCTATAACATCTTTGAGAAATTCGCCCTCTTCTTTGATCTGCCAACCTCGATCACTTGTGAGTACTCCTGGAGGGTCAGGCACTAAAGTACATTGGTCCGGTTTTACATTCAATACATGATCCATAAATCTTGCTGATGGATATCCTTCAATATTGAATTCTGTTTTAACACAGGATTTTAATATTGGAAGGTCATTATATTTTATATGTCTTTCATCAGGCCTAGGATGAACTGTAATTCCGTCTGCACCAAACTGCTCACAATCAATTGCTATCTTTTCTAAATTCGGCAAATCCGAACCTCTAGAATTTCGGATTAATGCAATCTTATTAATATTGACGCTGAGCTTAGTCATGTTTTCACAGTTTAATTGATTTTATTTGCACTAAAATACAATAGCAATATCCAAAAGCCATACTAGCGTAGCATTATATGACAAAACTTGTACAAAAGTCAAACGATCTAAAACAGCGAGTGATCACTGCTTCGGTATTTGCAATTATTATGCTAGGACTGCTGGCGGCAGGCATGTATGGTCAGCTATTACTTCTATTGATTATAGGAACTTTTGCTGCAGCGGAATATTTAATAATGACTGGATTATCAAAAATTTTCGCTTATTGTATCCCTTTGATAATGATATTGCTTATCAGTAGCGCTACTTCTCATAGCTCTTTTCAACATATAAATATTTTAATATTCTTGTCTTTGTCTATTTCTGCCTTTGCTATTGTCTCGATGAAAATAGACTCTTGGAGAACTCTACATTCAAAAATTGGTTTCTTTTATGCCTTCGGTGCATTTGCACTTCCGATTTCTTTATTAATGAGCTTCTTAGTAAAAAACTATCAGAATTCTAACTTTCTGATTTTTATTATTATCCTACTGATATGGTCTAATGACTCTTTCGCTTACTTCTCAGGACGAGCACTTGGTAGTAAAAAGCTTGCTCCCACAATATCTCCAAATAAGACAGTAGAAGGTTTCATCGGGGGAGGTATCCTTACTCTTCTCCTTTCGCTGTTTATGTCATTATTCTTTTCGACACCATGGAGTCAACTTCTAATAATGGCAGCAGTAGTTTGGCTCTTCGGTTCTATTGGAGACTTAGTACAATCATCTATTAAGAGATACTTCAAGGTCAAAGACTCTGGAACTTTACTTCCTGGTCATGGTGGATTTTGGGATCGTTTCGATAGCTTTATTTTTGTTTTGATCTTTATACTTTCATTTCAGATTTATATTATATGAATATTCATAAAGAAGGATACCCTACTCTAGTACTTGCGTTTGTCTTTCTACTGGCAATTTCATTATCTGCTTATAATTTCGGAGGGGGTACTGCTTTTGTTATCACAAGCATTTTGTCTTTAGCAATCTATATTTTTTTAATTTCCTTCTTTCGCAATCCAAATAGAATTATTGAAACAAAAGACAATAATTTAATCTATGCCCCCGCTGATGGAAAGGTTGTAGTTATTGAACAAAAATATGAAGACGAAACGCTGAAACGTGATGTAATACAGATAAGCGTATTTATGTCGCCACTCAATGTTCATGTCAACCGCATGCCTATCGCAGGGACCGTTGAATATAATAAATACCATAAAGGGAAATATCTCGTGGCTTGGCACCCAAAATCAAGTACGGAAAATGAACGAACTACCGTTACAATTAACAATGGTAAGCATGTAATATTGTTACGTCAGATCGCAGGAGCACTAGCAAGAAGAATCGTCAACTATGCTAAGGTCGGTCAAACATATACTCAAGGTCAGGAATATGGCTTTATAAAGTTTGGTTCTCGAGTAGATATAATGTTACCTATCGGATCAGAAATCAAAGTAAATATAGACGATGTAGTCAAGGGAAATCAAACAGTACTTGCCGTGCTACCTGCATAGTCGTAGACTATATCCTTGATTGCATTGATCCATTTAGGGTCTGCATTTAGACTTGGGACAAGGTCAAGTACTTCTCCACCGTCTTCCAAAAACTCTTCTTTGTACTCATACCCTATTTCGATCGTTGTTTCTAAGCAATCAGACACGAAGGCTGGAGAAAAAACCAAAAGCTTTTTGTGTCCATGCTCAAGTTGTTCTTCAATGATCTTACTGGTGTAAGGCTGTGTCCATTGCTCAGGACCAAGTCGTGATTGGAAACTAATAGTATATTGATCTTTTGTAAAACCTAACTTATCAGCAATTGCCTGGGCAGTGCCATGGCATTGAGCGCTATAGCAGAATTGATTATCCTGAGATAATGTCCAGCAACAATTCTCCTTTTTTAGACAATGATTACAAGAGTCTGCTTTACGCAATTGACGCTGAGGAATGCCATGAAAGCTAAATATAAAATGATCATAACTCTTTAAATCAAATTGTTGCGCATTTTTAGCAAATACATCGATGATAGCTGGATGATCGTGATAAGAATTAATCAGATTAACATTAGGAATATTTTGTTTCTTTTTCAATATTCTCATGACTTCCTCGTGTACGGAGCCCGTCGTGGCAGAAGCATACTGAGGAAACATCGGAAATACGACTATATCTGTTACGTTTTGTTCTAGCAATTTATCTATTGCAGATTCCATACTTGGATTTTGATAGCGCATCCCTAATTCTATGATATAGTCAGGCATGATCTTACGCAACTCATCCACTACTTCATAACCGTAAATTTTAAGGGGAGAACCCTCAGGTGTCCATAAGCGTTGATACAATTTAGCAGAGCTTCCCGACCTAAAGGGTGCAATGATACCCCTTACCAAAAGATTTCTTGGAAGCCAAGGATAATCAATCACTCTACCATCTGTCAAAAATTCCTTTAAATATCTATATACCGCTCCACGGGATGGTGCATCAGGTGTACCAAGATTGACTACCAATAAACCTTTTTTACGCTTCATCTATTTACTTTGATGGTAAAAAAACATAACATTTTTAAAATTGTTTGTCATGCCATTGAGAAAAAACAAGTAGCATTCTAGCTATCTTCGTTTACTAAGATAGTACTATGAATAAACCTCTAATTTTAGTCACCAATGATGACGGTATTTTAGCCAAAGGAATAAGAGAACTGGTAAACGTGGCCAAGAGACATGGTGATGTAGTCGTAGTAGCCCCTAACAAACCTCAGTCAGGACAAGGTCATGCGATCACCATTATAGATCCCATACGAGTATATAAGGTAGATGCATTTGAAGGGGTGGATGCATTTGAATGTAGTGGAACTCCTGCTGATTGTGTTAAGTTGGCCAAGAACGTTTTGATCACTGATCGGAATATAGATCTATGTATTAGTGGTATCAATCACGGCAGCAATGCTAGTATTAATATCATCTACTCGGGCACCATGTCAGCTGCTCGAGAAGCTAGCATCTCCGGTATACCGGCTATTGGTTTCAGCCTACTTAATTTTGATCATGATGCCGATTTTAGTGGAGCATGTTGGGCAGCTGATCATATCATTAAGCAGACACTTGATCAAGAAAAGGACTCTGTTCCATTACTCAATGTAAATATACCAGATCTCAAACCACCAGAAATAAAAGGTATCAAAATATGTAGTCAAGGAAAAGGTCAATGGGTAGAAGACTTCCAAGAAGCTGAAGATCCGAGAGGTCAAAAATATTATTGGCTGGCAGGACGTTTTGAGGCTACTACAGATAATCCTGACTCAGATCTCAATGCATTACAAGATGGATATGTTTCTGTGGTCCCTTGTTCTTTAGATCTGACTGATCATGGTCAGTTAGATAATCTTGCTCATCTTGCAAAATAAGAAATCATGAAAGTTGATAATGTACTCAATGGCATTTTGGTAGGTATTGCTTGTCCGATTTTAGGATTTGCTCTTGTTGCATACATTTTTGATATGCTTACTTATGCTGGACTCATGGATGCAACGACTTCTAGCAGCGATCTCGGTCGTCGTAAAACGGTATGGCTACTTGGTATTTGTTGTAATCTGATACCGATTAATGTATTTAAGATAAAGCGCTATGATAATGCAATGCGAGGAATGATATTTCCTACACTAGCCTATGTTGCATGGTGGTTATATACTTATAGCTCAATACTTTTTCAATAAGTCGTATGAAAAAAGTATTTTTCATTGCTGGAGAATTATCAGGAGATATCCATGCTAGTAAGGTCATTACAGAACTAAAGGTTAAAGAACCTCATATAGAGATTGAAGCATGGGGCGGTGACCGGATGTCAGAGGCTGGTGCCATCATTAGAAAGCACTATAAAGAACTTGCTTTTATGGGCTTTGTAGAGGTGCTACTAAATATTTTCACCATTTATAAAAACTTCAAACTGTGTAAGGCTCACATCGAAGCGTTTGCCCCAGATACGGTTGTTTTCGTTGACTATCCTGGATTCAACCTGCGTATGGCTAAATGGTGCAAATCCAAAAGCTATAAAACGATATACTATATCGCTCCACAAGTATGGGCATGGAAGAAAAATAGAATAGAATCCATAAAAAAATATATTGATAAACTTGTTGTGATACTTCCATTTGAGAAATCATATTTTGAAGCACGAGGAGTAGATGCACATTATTTTGGCCACCCACTTACTGAAGAAATCTCAACAACTTCTACTCAAAATAAAGTTTATGACATAGCACTTCTACCAGGAAGTCGAGTGCAGGAAATAAAAAGAATGCTACCTGTTATGCTCGAAGCATGTCAAAAAGCAGGTAAGAGTCACATCATTGCGAAAGCTCCACATATACCCATCTCGGTATATCACGACTATGGTCACGATAACTTAAAATTTGAATCGATAGATCAAATCTTATCCATGTCAGAGTTTGCCTTCGTAAGCTCTGGAACGGCAACCTTAGAAACTGCGCTATATGGAGTACCTCAAATTGTATGTTACCGAGGGTCAGCGATCTCAGTATGGATTGCACGTAGACTGATAGATCTCAAGTATATCTCTCTGGTAAATTTGATACTCGATAAAGCGGCTATTCCTGAGTTAATTCAAGAGGATCTTTACGCAGATAAACTGCTAGCAACTTACAATCAAATAAAAAATAGTCCTCAAGCTATACTGGAGGACTATCAATCTCTGAATGCCATATTAAGAGAGCAGGATATATCAGCTCAAATTGCTGATCTTATTTTAGCTTCAAGCCTTTAAGTGCTTTTGGCATTTTACCATCAAGCAACTCTTTTACATCTTCTAGCGTAAGATCTTCTACATGCTCTTGTTGAAGTCGCTTTCCGTCTATCTTAGGTAAAGCGATACTTTTTTTGCCTTGGCGAATGAACGGTCCCCAACGACCATTTTCAAGAGCTAACTTTTCTTTAGGCCATTGTTTGATGTATCTATTGGCTTCTTTTTTCTTTTTGGCTTCGATTAATTCCTCACAATCTTCTTTACTAAGATTATCGGGATCAAATCGCTTAGGTATATTGATAAAAAATCCATTCCATTTAATAAAAGGTCCAAACCTACCTTTGCCTTGAGTGATATCTTCTCCATCATAGGTACCGATGGGAGCATCTTCTTTTCTTTTCGCTTCGATTAGCTCGATCGCTTTGTCAAGATCCAATTCTAGTGGGTCCATTCCTCTTGGTAGAGAAACGAACTTTTCATCAAACTTTACATATGGACCATACCGACCTCTCGCAACATCTACAGGTTTACCTTCGTACTCACCAAGTGTTTTAGGCAATTGAAACAAGTCCATAGCCTCCTCATAGCTTACTGTTTCCATCGATTGACCAGGCTTAAGACTTGCAAACTTTGGTTTGCCTTCCTCTCCTACTTCTTCGCGGGTACCTATCTGTACAACTGGACCAAATCTAGTCATCTGAGTGAGTACAGTATGACCTGTTTCCGGGTCTTTCCCTAGTTCTCGTAGACCTTTAGCACGATCAGCGTTTTCGATGGTTTCTTTGACCGTTTCATGAAATGGTTTGTAAAAGTCTTTGATGGTTTTACGCCATTCATCTTTTCCTGAAGCAATCTTATCTAGTTGATCTTCTACTCCCGCGGTAAACTTATAATCCATGATACCTGAGAAATGCTCAGATAAGAAATTAGTTACGATTGTACCAATATCACTTGCATACAGACGATTACTTGTTGCTCCAGTGATCTCTGTCTCTATACTCTCTTTGATATCACCATGACTTAATACAATGGATTGATACTTTCGTTCATGCCCTTCTCTACTTTCTTTGGTGACATAACCTCTTGCTTTTTCCATTATTTTAGAAATAGTAGGTGCATAGGTAGATGGTCTTCCGATGCCTAATTCCTCTAATTTTTTCACAAGTGTTGCCTCTGTATATCTTGCCGGGGGTCTCGTAAATTGTTCTCGACTATTGATCTTATTGAGGTCCAATACTTGACCTTCATTTAGTGGTGGTAATATACCTTTTGCCTCAGACTCGTCATCTTCGTCTTTGGCCTCCATATATACTTTTAAAAAACCATCAAATTTCAATACCTCTCCTTCTGCTTTAAATATATCGCTAGGTGCATTTATATTACTGATCTCTACCGTTGTTTTTTCCAACTGTGCAGGTGCCATTTGGCTTGCCATAGTTCTTTTCCAAATCAGTTCGTACAGTCGTTGCATATCGCTATCACCCGTTACATTTTGCCTTTGAAAATAGGTCGGTCTGATTGCTTCATGCGCTTCCTGCGCATTCTCTTTCTTAGATTTATATCTTCTTGTTTCTAAGTACGATTCTCCAAAAAGATTGGTAATCTCGGTTGCCATATTCCCGATGGCAAGCTCACTAAGATTGGTAGAATCTGTCCTCATATAGGTAATCATACCTTGCTCGTAAAGCTTCTGTGCAGCACTCATGGTACGTCTTACCGCGAATCCCATTTTCTTACTTGCTTCTTGCTGTAATGTACTAGTCGTAAATGGAGGTGCAGGTTTCCGTTTTAGTGGTTTTTTCTTAATGCTTTGAATGGTAAATTCCCCTGTTTTACAAAGGTTTAGTAACTGCAACGCATCATCTTTAGACTCTAGTCTTTTAATAAGATCTGACTTCAGTTCTACCGTCTGACCCTGTGCATTTTTGACGTTAAATATTGCGATAACTTTGTAATAAGGTATAGACTCAAATGCTTTAATTTCTTTTTCTTTGTCTACTACTAGTTTGACAGCTACAGATTGTACTCTTCCTGCTGAAAGTTTTCCTCTTACTTTTCGCCATAAGGTCTCCGAAAGTTCGAATCCTACTAGTCGGTCTAATATACGTCTCGCTTGCTGTGCATTGACAAGATCTACATCTACAAGTCGTGGTTTTTCTATTGCTTTATTAACAGCGGGCTTAGTTATCTCTCTAAATACAATACGCTTTGTTGTCTCGATAGGTAAATCCAATACCTCACATATATGCCATGATATGGCCTCTCCCTCACGGTCTTCATCTGTTGCAAGCCATACTTCTTGTACTTTTTTTGCCGCAGACTTAAGCGTTTTAACTACGTCTTGCTTTTCGGGAGACACTACATAAGATGGATTAAAATCATTCTCTATGTCGATACCTTTTTTGCCTTTGTCTAAGTCTCTAATATGACCATAACTGGACTTCACAATAAAATCCTTCCCCAAGTATTTTTCGATAGTTTTGGCCTTTGCAGGCGACTCTACGATAAGTAGATTCTTAGCCATAGTGCTGATAGTTTTTTTCTTACTTCAAATACATTGTACGATTACAATGTTGCGCTCAAATCTATATAAATTATCTTTTAATCTTTCGGTATGCTCGAAATATTACAATTTTAAGTGTATTGAAATGTGTTTCTTAAACTCGCGTAAATCACCCTTTCTTGATCCTCGTTTCCGTACTCAAGATTTCTCTATTTTTATCTAGTATTTTTTTTCTTTTGGCGGAAATTGACAGAACCAAGGTTGACATTTCTGCAGGTTTTTGATTCAATTTTCGATGATACAGCCTAATGATGAGTTCTGCAATATCATCGGGATGTGAGAGACCTAATCCTTTGACCTGATGAGATAATCTTGAACCTTCATAAAAATTCCAATTCACAATCATCCATTGTCCCAAACCTTTGATCAGTCGCTCTGCTACGATATCTTCATCTCCTAGGACAAACTTAGCACGGTCTTGCTCTGTACTAAGCGCAGTGAGCTCCTCAAAGGCCTCTTCTAAATCTTTAGGGATATATACACCATTGATCCTCGATTTCCTGATATTCTTTTCATACTGAACTTTATATTCTTCTACAGTATTGCTGAATTTCTGAGCAAAACTTGTATTCGCAGCCATTGAAATAATCAATAGTGAGAAAAGTATTTTATTCATAAGCCTAATATATTTTTCCATATACCTTAATGTTTTCCTGGTATGAAAGATTGTAATTTCTGGAGATTTAATAATTATTTATGAAAAAAGCCCTGCAGCATCTAAATACTGTAGGGCTCTACATTTTTATTTGGTATTCAATTTTTTAATTCACGTCATCAAGATTTCTAATCAATACCTGAGGGTCATTGAATTGTCCTACAATACCAGTCAGCGTCACACTACCAGATGGGACTGAGCTTCCACTAAAGCTTGCAAAACCGCTTGTATATGTTGCTATAGAACCACTATCATCCGTAAGGGTATTAGCATCTCCCCACGTACTACCACCTGATACTTGTACATCCTCAATTCTCACCAAGGTAGACTCCCAAGCTTCAGAATTATCTAGTACTTCTTGTATAGTTGCTGATCTAGGTGTAGGCATGGTACCTTGACCCATGACTGTTACTGCATCTAGCATCACGCCATTGATCTGCAATATCCCATTGAACTCACTCAACTCAAGATTAGCCACATCAATAGATACTTCTAGTCCCATCGTAAATCCATGCTGCTCATCAAATCTTACAACAATTCCGTATTCACCATTTTGAATTTGTATGTTTTGATTATTTATATTACCACCATCACGGTCAGAAATGATTATTCCTGAAATCGTATTATCTGCGATAGTCGCATCACCATCTTCCCATTTACATCTTAAATCTTCTAGTGATATTTCACCAGAAGCTTGATCACAGTCAGATCCTCCTGTGTTTCCACCACCACCGGATACATCATCAGCATCATTAATAAGTATCTGTGGATCATCGTATCTTGAGGCAATGGCCGTGATATTTACTGAACCAGTAGGTACATTTTGACTAGCAAATGATGCTCCTGAGAAGGTAAAGAAATCAATCGTACCTGTGTTATCTGTGACGTCATTGAAACCAAAATTAGCTGCTCCTCCAATAGTAGCATCTTTAATCAATACTCTAGTTGATTGTAAATCATTATCAGCTAACAATTCACTTACAGTCACTTCTTTTGGAGCTGGTAAGCTAGAACTTCCCTGATCGCTAGCATTATCAAGTTCGACACTTGAAAGCTGAACCAAACCTCTAAACTCGCCCAACTCAGCACCAGCTAAATCAACTCGTACCTCGTCCCCTAAATTATATGAATGTGCATCCCAAAATCTCACGGTAATTCCGAAATCTCCATCTTGAAGAACCATATTTTGATCCTGAAAATTACCAGTACTTCGGTCACTTATCACAACACCTTGCACGTATCCATCTGGAGGTGTAGTCGTGCCTGATGCATAAGCTTGACGGAGTGATTGTATACTTACTTGATCTCCACCGCCTGTATTACCTCCACTACAACGCTCACCTGTAAAATCTATATCTTCTGTATCTCTGATAAATAGTTGACTATCATTACCGAATACACTAAATACCGCCACAATAGATCCGTTACCTTCCGGTATCATATCTCTTGCAAATGTAGCGTAGTCACTGTTTCTTATAATGATACGGTTATCATCGCAGTCTGTCAGATTGTGATTGACACCACTCTGAGGATCTTGAAAATTAGCATACGTATCACCCAAAGAGTTGGCTGTAAACTCTAGACCTTGGATTCGAACTAGTGTATTGTAGTCATTTATACCTAACTGAGATAGGGTTTTATCCTTAATAGTAAAGTTTACGTTTCGCTTACCTGGGAGAATAATCTCTTCTTTAAGAGCTGCTGGTATTCTACCCAAGTTGGTAAAATTACCATCTTGTACCGGAGCGGTTCCAAGTTGCGGTAGACCTCTATTATCTCCTACATATAGACCATTCACTTTTACAAATATCTTACGACCTACTGGGTATGTATTAAACAGATCAAAATCATCAATAATAATTGAGATTCCTGCTTGACCTAGACTGTCAGACACGACTAAAGTCTTGTAGAAATTACCAGATTCATCATCAGCAACAACTACTGCTTCCATAGCAACATCATCTGTAATTTCTACATAATCACCAGGTGACCACCTAGCCAGTATATCACTCACTGTCACGGTTGGAATATCCAACTCCGGGTCAACATTGGTACTTGTAAATGGTGGTTCATCAAATTCTTTATCAACACATGACCCCAACCCTAAAGTGAATAATAACAATAAGGAGAGCACATTCATAGGCGATTGAAATATTCTTTTCATTGAATAAACTTTATTTCTATTAGGTATTAATATCTAAGACTAGCTTGTACGAAGTAATTGGTTCCAAAGCTATAGTAGTATCTATTTTGAAATCTATTGACATCCTTAGTTTCATAATCAAAACGGAGTTGTTCGAAACCGTTGGTTATGAAATCTGTATTATTTAAAATGTTACTTACACCTAGCGTTAAATTGACGAAGTAATCTCCAAACTTGAATGACTTACCACCGAAAATATCAAGTGTAAACTGACCATCTACTTTTTCTTGTGCTATGATTTGATTCCAAAGTTCAGGGTTTTCATCACGATCTACTCCTTCTACCCCAGCTTCGGTTCTTCGATCTGGGTTAGTATTGATATATATATCATCGAAGTAATTTAAATTGATCGTTGCAAACCAAAACTTTGGAGAATTATAATCCAATCCAACAGTAAATGCCTTTTGCGGCGAACCCGTCACTTTATAGTTTTTAAGATAAACGGTACGATCGGTGAAAAGTAAATCTGCGTTATTATCCTGAGAAATAGTTGCCACCGGTCGATCAGCATAGTAATAATCACCTATCAGCGCTACTGCTTCCAATTTAAACCCTGCTGGCAACTCTCTTTCTATACCTAATTCTATTCCTTGATGCACCTTGCTTACACCATTCATGATATAATTTACAAAGCCTCTTTCTTGATCGTGGTAGAAGCTTCTTGAAAATAGCCCATCATCAAATCGAGTATAATACCCTGTCACTGTAGCCTTTGTCTTAGGAAATCTTGCCACATAAGAGGCTTCTCCACTCAAGATTTTCTCACTGGTGAGGTTAGGCACCAACTGATCTCGGGTACGAGGACTGATATAAGCAAACCTAGCAAATGGGGCCCGAGTCATGTAATTAATATTAGCAGATAGATAGTTTCTGTTATTTAGTTTATACGTGGCACCTGCTTTAACCTGATAGTTCAAAAAAGATTGCTTTTCTGATTCTCCCTCTGAGCTTTCTGGAAACAATCCATTTCTAAAATATCCTTCTCTCCAAAATTGCGTATTGCTCAATTTCGCTCCCGCGAAAAAATCAAAATGCCTACCAGCATATCCTAATTGTGTCCATGCCGTAGCCTCATTTATATTGACATCATAGTGATTTCCAAAAATATCTCCTTCGCCCAATATACGGTTAGGGTTATTTAAATCTGCTTGCTGCGCATCAGGGTTTAATGGTAAATCGCGTATCGCAAACTCATCGTAATCTACATAAAACTCACCTCCTAAAAGATCTAGAAGCTCCTTGAAAGTCTCATTAGTTTCTGATCTATAACTAGCACCACCATATATATTAATCCGATCATTGAGTGCATATTGTAGATTTGTATTAAGGGTCAATCGCTCTACATCAAAACGTTGATTTTGGATCACATAGCCTGACAAACCACCTGTAAGATCCTCACCACTATTATTGGCATTTGGAATAGTCACATTTCGATTTCGATTAAAATCATACATGCCTTGCCAGTCTAATTGGAGCTCTTCTGGATTCTCTTTATAGAAATTTACAAGCTGTTCACGTAGTTCTTCGTTTTCTACAAAATTAGGAAGATTTCGATAGTAATCAGGTCTTGGATCAGAAGCTAAAAACCAATCTAATCCTGATATACCATACTCACCCGTCTGGAAAGCTATGGCAGAGTTGATGATGAGCTTATCATTGACCGTCCAATCATGATTTAATATCGCAACAGGCTGATGAGTTTTAGTTGACCTTGCATTTCTCACTTCACCATTTTGATAGCCCCAATTAGGATTATAAAAATTGGTTCCAGCTAGCTCGTATGCTTCTGGGGTACTAGCTGCAGATCTACCTCGCTCTGAAGGAGTACCAAATACTGCTAAATTTAATGAATGATTACCCATTTCTTTTTCGACCGAAGCAAAGTAAGAATGTGCATCATAAAAAGTACCCTCTATATATCCTGCTTGCCCCCATCTTCTTGAGTATGAAAGGCTGTATGCCCAGCCATTTTGATTAGTACCCGAACTATGGGTAACCATAAGTCTATCTCTGTAGCTTCTATTAGACTTCGCATACGAAAGCCTAGTTTGTGGTCTTTGGCTACCTGCTCGAATATTGACATCACCAAATCCTCCAATATGAGAAAAGAGTGTTTCTTCAAGCCCCATATCTAAGGCTCCATTTTGATTCCTAGCAACATCATTGAGACCTCCCATTGGCCAGTAGGATCTACCATCGTTGAGAGAGTTCCAAACGATACCGTTTACGGCTCCCGTTACATTTTCATTTTCAAATCCTCTTCTTCTAAACCTCGCAGCGTTAAAAGTGAACGCAACAGCTTCTCCGATAACTCCCAAGTTAGCATTGAGTAATCCAGCAACGGCTATCTCACTATCCGCACTAAATAGCTCATTATCATTCAATACAATGAGGTCGAAAGCATCGTCGTCATCTTCTTCATCTGACGTGGGTTTATCTCCATAGAAAGGTTCTGAAACCTTGATCGATCCAATATCGATTCGTTCTTTACCGAGTATCACTGCTCTTCCGATATTTTGATTACCTAGTTCGGCAGCAATTATTTCATAATCTCCTTTTACCAAATTATCAAAGGAGAACTTTCCTTCTCGATTGGTGTAAGTCTCATATTCAGAATTAGTTAATTTAATCTGAGTATCTACAATAGGCTCACCTGCAGAATTTAACACAATCCCTGTAATAGATTGACTAAAACTTAAGGAAGAATTAAATAATAGGAATAGAGCGAAAGGTAGGAACTTTGTATACATTTGCCTCATTAGCTGTACTGAGTTTGGTATCGTAAAAGTAATACAATATCGACGAAGTCATGGTAAAGAAATTATTAAATTAAAAATGCTCAATTAGATGTCGAGTACTATTAAGACCATAATCAGCACTATATGTCTTTTATACGCCTCTATTTGTATACAGGCACAGAAGGAGTATAAAGTTGCCTGCATTGCCTTTTATAATGTAGAAAACCTTTTTGATACATACGATGATCCAGATATACGAGATGAGGAATATCTTCCAGATGGTGATCGTGCTTGGACTCAAAAAAGATATGAAGAGAAGATCGGAAATATGGCTTACGTCATCTCTCAACTAGGTACTGACAAATCTAAATCTGGAGCATCGGTCATCGGTCTATGTGAAATTGAAAATAAGTACGTACTCGAAGACCTCGTTAAACACAAATACCTCAAAGAACGTAATTATGAAATAGTACATCATGACAGCCCTGATCGTAGAGGAATTGATGTTGCTTTTTTATATAATCCAAAGCAATTTGAACTTACAGATACTGCTAGTTTTGAGCTCTTGCTCATGGACGGCGAGGAGCGTAAATATACCCGAGATATCCTGATGGCAAGTGGAAATCTTGATGGTGAAAAAATGCACTTTATCGTCAACCACTGGCCTTCAAGAAGAGGTGGACAACAACGATCAGCCCCTAATAGAAACAAGGCGGCACAGCTTTGTAAATCTGTCGTAGATAGTCTCATGACAATCGATAAAGACTCGAAAGTCATCATCATGGGCGACCTCAATGACAACCCAGACAACAAGAGTGTTACCAGTCATCTCATGGCTCGAGGTAAAGTTAAGGATGTCCCAGTAAGTGGATTATTTAATCCAATGATGGACATGTATAGCAGAGGTGTCGGATCCAATGCCTACAGAGACACTTGGAGTCTGTTTGACCAAATGATGCTATCGGAGGCATATCTAGATCGTAATCAAGAGGGATATTTTTATTATCAAACTAAGATATTTGACAAGCGCTTTCTCAAACAAAAAAGTGGACGATTTAAAGGGTACCCCTTCCGTACGTTCTCATTCAATGATTATCAAGCAGGATATAGCGATCACTTTCCCGTACTCGTGTACCTATTGAAGGCTAAATAATCGATATCCTTGGACCTCAATCTACCTCTCAGCCTGAGTGAAGAATTCAACTACGCCATCAATGTTTTAGATAAAACAAAGCGTAGCGCTTTCATCACAGGACGTGCAGGTACAGGAAAGTCTACCTTACTTTCATTATTCAGAAATACAACTCGTAAACGTACTGTGGTGCTTGCTCCTACAGGTATAGCCGCACTTAATGTAAAAGGACAGACGATACATTCTTTTTTCGGCTTTCCGCCGAAAATGCTAGACAAAAAGGACATCACCAAGCGCAAAAATTATAGAACGTATAAAAAAGTAGAAGTCATCATTATCGATGAAATCTCGATGGTCAGAGCTGATATGCTTGATAATATTGATCAGTTTCTTCGCATCAATCGAGATATCGATGAGCCTTTTGGAGGAGTCCAAATGGTATTTTTTGGAGACTTGTTTCAACTTCCCCCAGTAGTAGCTTCTGCTGTAGAAAGACAGTTTTTTAGGAACCGCTACCCTAGTCCGTACTTCTTCTCTTCTGATGTGATCGAAAATGGGTTTGAGTATGAAATCATTGAGCTTCACCAGGTATTCCGTCAATCGGAACGCTACTTTATAAAATTGCTAGACCGCATACGTACTCGGACATTTGATCAAGATGACCTAGACACCTTAAATGAAAGAGTACAAGACACCCAAGTCGACACCGACTATCATATCACCTTATGCAGTCGTAATGCTACTGCCAATGCACTCAATACGAGTAAATTAAATGAACTCAATTCGGATGAGAGAAGTTACATGGCCAAGGTAGAAGGTATGTTTAATCCCAAGCTCTATCCAACAGACTCCGTACTTAAATTGAAAGTCGGAGCACAAGTGATGTTCATCAAAAATGACCTCCAAAAACGATTTGTCAATGGTACTATCGGGAAGGTGCTATCCTTACATCCTGATAAAGCTATCATTGCTGTGAAAGAACAAGGTGAAGTCAAAACTATTGAGGTAGAGGCTATGGATTGGGAAATCATTAAATACGATCTTTCTACCGCTGAGATAAAAACTAAGACTATCGGTACTTTTACACAGATCCCTCTCAAACTCGCTTGGGCTATTACGATCCATAAAAGCCAAGGCAAAACTTTCTCAGAAGTCATCATTGATCTGGGTCAAGGCGCATTTGAATATGGCCAGGCTTATGTTGCATTAAGCAGATGTAAGACCTTTGAAGGCATCATTTTAAAGCAGCCACTCCGTCCTCAGGACGTGCTAGTCGATGATCATATCATTGAGTTTTATGAAAACAAAAGATATTATCTGTAATATGAGACCATAATGATTGAAATAGCTAAAACCCAAATTGTATTTTGACTTTTTCATGATATTACATATATTGCCTAAGTGCTTCTAGATTGGCTGATACAATCTATCGAGTTCCGAAATAATAATCATTAAGAATTAGAATAATTGAAATCATGGCAAAAGCAAGTAAAAAGTATAAGCAGGCTCAAAAAAATAAACAACAAGAACGTCAGTTTTTCAGAATAGCAGGTATCGTCACTATTGTAGCAGCTGCAATCTTGTATATCGTATTTAAGAATTCTGTAGGGTAAAGGATTAGTATCCTTTTCATTTCGAGTAGCTTGACTAGCCAAAGGAGGTTCGAGAAATCTTTTAGATACAAATCCTCAATGCTAACCGCTTAAGCAACTGTTGCTTTTGTACAACAGAGCCAAAATAAAACATTTCCAGCTTCCAACTTAAAAGAACTCTGCGCCGCGGCAACACAAGCCCTTTAGGTCAAGTTGAAAAACGGGGTGTAGATCCCATTCCTTGAATAATCTCTATTACTTACACAACAAAGATTGCTTTGTTGTCATTTATTGTTTGGTAATTTGCAAGACCATTAACTATAACTAACTATGACAACTACAGAACTCGATAACTTGGCTATGATAGCCGATAGTGCTAAAACCTTTGCCGAAACTTATATACGACCTCATGTAATGGAATGGGATGAATCCCAAGAATTCCCAATCGATTGTATGCGAAACCTGGGACAGCATGGATTTCTTGGAGTATTGGTACCTGAAGAATATGGTGGCTCTGGATTAGGATATCAAGAGTATGTCAGTGTCATCGAAGAAGTGGCTAAAGTATGTGGTTCCATAGGTCTCTCTCTAGCCGCTCATAACTCTCTTTGCACCAACCATATCTTAATGTTTGGCAACGAAGAGCAAAAGCAAAAATACCTGCCTAAACTAGCGACCGGCGAATGGATCGGTGCTTGGGGATTGACGGAGTCTAATACTGGTAGTGATGCTATGAGAATGCGCTGTACTGCTGAGCGAGACGGTGACTACTTCGTGGTCAACGGTACTAAAAACTGGATTACGCATGGAAAGTCTGGTGATGTGGCAGTCGTACTCATCCGCACAGGTGATTTATTGGACAGTCGAGGTATCACTGCCTTTGCAATCGAAAAAGGTACTCCAGGATTTAGCTCTGGAAAAAAAGAAAATAAGCTTGGAATGCGAGCCTCTGAGACTGCGGAACTCGTTTTCGATAATTGCCGTCTTCATAAGAGTCAAATCTTGGGTGAAGAAGGGCAAGGATTTATACAAGCCATGAAAATACTGGATGGTGGACGCATCAGTATTGCGGCTCTATCACTCGGTATTGCGAAAGGTGCTTATGAAGCTTCTGTAAAATACGCTCAGGAAAGAGAGCAATTTGGAAAACCGATTGCACAATTTCAAGCAATCTCATTTAAGTTGGCAGATATGGCCACTAAGATCCAAGCATCAGAACTATTGATCAGAAAAGCATCTGAGATCAAAAACAAAGGTGGCAATGTGACCAAGATCAGTGCCATGGCAAAGTACTATGCTTCTGAAGTGGCAGTAGAAGTATCTACAGATGCGGTACAAATCTTTGGTGGATACGGATATACGAAAGACTTCCCCGTAGAGAAATTTTACAGAGACTCTAAGCTTTGTACCATTGGTGAAGGAACCTCAGAAATTCAAAAACTCGTTATTTCTAGAGAATTGTTAAAAGACTAAGCCTAGCTTTGTCATATGAAGCTGATTGGCTACCTAGTATTTCGCTTTTGGGTATTTGTATTTTCATTGATACCTTTTAAAATCCTATATTTTTTATCGGATGGTATTGCCTACCTGCTGAGTAATGTCATCAAATATCGACGAAAACTCATCATCAAAAACTTGAAGGCTTCATTTCCTGAGAAAACACAGGAAGAACTTGATCATATCTTTAAAGAATCGTATCGTAATCTCAGCGATATACTCATCGAAGGGCTAAAAGGTATGTCCATGAGTCCTGAGGCATTGCAAAAACGATATAAGTTCAATAACGCTCAATTACTTCAAGATGCTTTTGAAAACCATAAGTCCGTCATCGGTGTGGCAGCCCACTTGGGCAATTGGGAATGGGCGACAAGATGTATTGGCCTTGCTCTAGATCATCAAGTACTTGGTATCACTAAACGAATCAATAATCCATACATCTACAGATTTGTACAGCGTAAGCGATCCGAAGTCAAAGTATTGGTCGCAGACTTAAAAGATACGAGCAAAGCGTTCACCGATCATATCGATAAACAAACTTGCTTTATACTAATCGCAGATCAGAGTCCACATAAGGTGCATAATAGCTTTTGGATTCCTTTCTTGAATCAGATGACTCCGTTCTTACATGGCCCTGGCACTATAAGTGATACTTATGATTTAGATGTCTTCTTCTTTCCTATCCAACGTACTCAACGAGGACATTACGAGGTCAACATCGAACTGCTCCACCAGCGATCCAAGGCTAAATCTCCTGAGGAGATTGTTACCATCTTCGCTGACCGACTAGAACAAATGATCATTGCCAACCCTGAGCAGTGGCTGTGGACGCATAATCGGTGGAAGCGGGCGCATTTGTATGAGGGGTGAGAATTTTAGCCACCCAACTCTAAATCATAACAGAAAGCTTTGTAACTATTGACATTTTCTTCATTCATGTAATATGACTACATTTAAGCAATGGGAGTATTCTTATGTGAACCTCTATTACTAATCTTATGCAAATAATATTGAGCTAAAAGCTAATAATGCTAGATAACATTAACCAGAATCCTGAACAAATTGCACGAGACAAAATCGACCAAATGTTGATTTTGGCAGGTTGGGTTGTGCAGTCAAAAAAGAAGGTTAATCTCAATGAAAATAAAGGTGTAGCAGTAAGAGAATATCAAACTGATGTCGGTCCAGCTGACTATGTGCTATTTGTAGATAGAAAACCTGTTGGAATCATAGAAGCGAAAAGAGAGGAAGAAGGCCACAGATTAACCGTTGTAGAAGACCAATCAAAAGGTTATGCCTCAGCTAAACTAAAATATCTGAATAATGATCCACTGCCCTTTGTCTATGAGAGTACAGGGACAATAACTCGCTTTACAGATTATAGAGATCCCAAACCACGAGGTCGAAATGTGTTTAGCTTTCACAAACCAGAGACGATTGAGGCTTGGCTAAAGAAAAGCAAAAGTCTTAGAGAAAGATTGTTAGCGATTCCTGCCTTGGATGAAACAGGATTAAGACCAGCACAGATCGTAGCTGTAAATAATTTAGAAACTTCCTTTAAAAAGAACAGACCAAAAGCTCTAATCCAAATGGCAACTGGTGCAGGTAAAACATTTACAGCTTGCACATTTGTCTACAGACTTCTAAAGCATGCAGACGCCAAAAGAATCTTGTTCTTAGTAGACACAAAGAACTTAGGCGAACAAGCGGAACAAGAGTTCATGACCTTTCAACCTAATGATGACAATAGGAAGTTCACTGAGCTCTATAATGTACAAAGACTGTCATCCAGTTATATCGCCTCTGATAGTCAAGTCTGCATATCTACGATCCAAAGATTGTATTCGATTCTAAAGGGTGAAGAATTAGAAGAAAGTGCAGAACAAGAGAATCCAAATGAAAGCTCGTGGCTACAAAAGCAACGATCTAAGAAACAAGCTGTTCCAGTAGAATATACAGAAAAAGTACCCATCGAACAATTTGACTTTATTGTCATAGATGAATGTCATCGTTCTATTTACAATCTATGGAAACAGGTGTTGGATTATTTTGATGCTTTCCTCATTGGCTTGACCTCTACACCAGACAAAAGAACATTCGGATTTTTCAATGAAAATGTGGTGAGTGAATATACTTACGAGGAATCAGTCATCGATGGTGTCAATGTGCCTTACGATGTGTACACAATAGAAACTGAGATATCCAAAGAAGGTGGAGAGATCAAAGCCAGTCAATATGTAGATAAGCGAGATAAATTGACTCGAAAGAAAAGATGGGAACAATTAGATGAAGATGTCAACTACAAACGAAACGACCTCGATAAGAAAGTTGTGAATGTCAGCCAGATAAGAAACATCATCAGAGAATTCAAGAAGGCATTGCAAACTTCTATCTATCCCAACCGTGTAGACAATAATGGAGAATATGAAGTACCCAAGACTTTGGTGTTTGCTAAGACAGATAGCCATGCTGATGACATCATTAAGATTATCAGAGAAGAATTTGACGAAGGCAATGACTTCTGTAAGAAGGTCACTTACAAAATAGATGAAGACCCAAAATCAGTTCTGAACAGATTCAGAAATGCCTACTATCCACGAATTGCAGTTACGGTAGATATGATCGCAACAGGTACCGATGTCAAACCTCTTGAAGTTTTACTCTTTATGCGAGATGTAAAGAGCATCAATTACTTTGAGCAGATGAAAGGTCGTGGTACAAGAACCATCAAAGACGACGACCTCCAAAAAGTATCCACCACTGCAAGAACCAAAACCCACTTTGTCATCGTAGATGCAGTCGGAGCTACTAAATCAAAGAAAACAGACAGTCGTCCATTAGAACGAAAACCGTCTGTACCAATGAAAGACCTCTTGGGAGCGGTTACTTATGGTGTGACTGATGAAGAATTGTTTCTTTCCTTAGCCAATAGATTGATACGATTAGAAAAACAGATCACGGATAAAGAAAAAGAAAAATTACTCGAATACTCAGGAGGCAAAAACCTAAAGCAAATAACAAAAGAGTTGATCAATGCTTACGATCAAGACACTATCGATAATAGAGCACAAATAGAGATAGACAAAATTCCAAAACAAGATCAAACACCAGCTTTAATAGAAGAAGCCAAAAAGAAAGCTCAAGAAGCACTAACCTTGGAAGCGGCAAAGACCTTTAATGGGCAACTCAATGACTATCTCGAAAATGTCAGAAAGATACATGAGCAAATCATCGACACCATCAATATTGATACAGTTACCAAAAGCGAATGGGACACCACTTCTGTGGACAAAGCCAAAGAACTCGTCAAAGACTTCTCAGCATATTTAGAAGCAAACAAAGATGAAATTAAAGCACTGAGCATCTTCTATAACCAGCCCTACAATAGAAGAACCATCACCTTTAAAATGATCCAAGACGTGATGGCAAAACTCAAAATGGAGAAACCTACTTTGGCTCCACATCATGTATGGGAAGCATACTCGACTATTGAAGAAGTCAAAAGCAATCAACCTAAAGATGAACTTACGGCTTTGGTGTCTTTGATTCGACGAGCATGCGGAATAGAAAATGAGTTAAAGGCATATGACGGCATCATAGAAGCCAATTTCAAAAATTGGATCTTCCAACAAAATGCAGGACAACATAATCGATTTACCACAGAACAAATGGACTGGCTTAGAATGATCAAAGACCATGTAGTCAGCAGTTATCATATTGAAATTGATGATTTAGACTATACACCATTTGATGCAAAAGGTGGAAAAGGTAAAATGCATCAGTTGTTTGGAGAAGAGATGACAAGCATTATTGATGAACTAAATGAGGTACTGGCGGCATGATGGAGGATTGGGAGGACATTGCTTTAAATGAAATCTGTGAAAAGGCAGTGAAAGTGAAGCGTAAAGAAATGCCAGTTTCCATGAAACTCAAGTACATTGACATTGGTGTCATTGATAATGCACAAAATAGAATTGTTGGACATAAGGAATATCAGTGGAAAAATGCTCCTTCACGAGCTCAACAAATAGTCAAAAAGAATGATGTCTTGTTCTCAACAGTTAGAACCTACTTAAAAAACATAGCTCAGGTTACCAAAGATGAATATGATGATGAAATTTGTTCATCAGGTTTCACTGTGATCAGGGGGAAAAGGGATATCGTAATTCCAAAATTGCTTTTTTACTTTAGTCTTTCTCCTGGATTTTTAAATTCATTAAGTAAGCTACAAACTGGAACCTCTTACCCTTCAGTAAGAAATAAAGATGTATTTGCTCAATTATTCCCTCTTCCACCCCTCCCGATCCAACGAGCCATTGTTTCCAAAATAGAAAGTCTATTCAGCAGTTTGGATAGTGGTATTGCTGATCTTAAAAAAGCACAAGAGCAACTGAAGATTTATCGGCAAGCGGTTTTGAAGAAAGCGTTTGAGGGGGAGTTGACTAAGGAATGGAGAGAGCAACAGACGGATTTGCTCAGTGCTGAGGAATTATTGGAGCGAATTCAGTATGAAAGAGAAAACATTTATAAGACCCAAATTTCAGGATGGGAAAAAGAGGTAAAAAAATGGAAAGAAGGTGGAAAGAATGATAAGAAGCCAACCAAGCCCAAAATGCCAACAAATTTAGACTCTAAAATCTCTATTCGTGAAAATGAGGCTCTTTCCTTGAGTGCATCAGAATTTTGGAGTAATCAACCATTAGCTTTCATTTCAGACAATAAACCGAACTGTATTGTAGATGGACCTTTTGGGTCTTCTATTAATGTAGCGGAAGATTACAAAGAAAAGGGCATACCTGTTATAAGAATGGTTAATATCCGTTCTATGAGGTTTATTCCGAACAACTTAAAATTTATTATTAAAGAGAAATTTCTTCAATTAAGAAGACACAATATTCTTCCTCAAGATATTCTTATTGCAAAAGTTGGAGCAACAATTGGTGATTGCTGCATTTATCCAGAGAATCAACCTGAAGGCATGCTTTCAACAACAGGAAGCTGTAGGGTAAGGTTAGATCCAAAGGTGTACTTACCAAAAGTTTTACAGTATTATATATTTTATCAAAAATACAAGCTGAAAAGTATTGCATCTCAAACCGCACAACCATTTTTAAACATGAAAGTCTTGAAAGCATTTCCTGTTCCACTTTTATCAATCCAAGAGCAACATCAATTAATTATTGAAATAGAGTACCGTTTGACTGTTTTCGACAAAGTAGAAGAAAGCATCAAAGAGAGTTTAGAAAAAGCTCAAGCCTTACGACAAAGCATATTAAAAAAAGCCTTTGAAGGAAAGTTATTGACTGAGGCAGAAATAGAGCGATGTAAGCAAGAGGCAGATTATGAGCCAGCCAGTGTATTGTTGGAGCGGATCAAAAAAGAAAAGAAGAATGCCTAAGAAGAAACTAAAAATAATGTTGTCTTCTGTTGTGTATGGATATCAACCTCAGGTAGAAGCTATATATAATGTTTTGGTGGGTTATGGCTATGAAGTGCTTTGCTCACATATGGGAACTGTCTATAGTATCCCAGGGAAACCTCCTTTGGTTTCTTGTCTCAAGGCCGTTGAAGATTGTGACTTTTTCTTTGGAATCATCTTTCCACATTATGGTTCAGGTATAACCCATAAGGAATTTTTAAAAGCAATAGAACTTGAAAAACCAAGAGGTTTTCTTGCACATGCTAATGTAACTTTTGCTAGGCAGCTATTAAAACAATTCATGTATAAGAAAAACGGAGATAGAACAAGGTTTAAGCTAAAAAGAAAATCAAGAGTCATGGATGATCTTAGAGTAATCGATATGTACAATCATGCAATTGGTGATGGTCTCTCAATTAAAAACAGACTTTGGGCTCATGAGTTTTATAATTACACTATTGATGGTTCCAGATTTGTAAAGACTCAATTCTCGGATTATAATCAATTAGAAAAAGATATAAATGCATTGTTATGAATGACAATCAATTAATTATAGACTTAATTAAGCAGGGAGAAAGCGAAAGACTTGAATTCAAGTCAAGTTTGAATAAAGAAGTTGTAGGTAAAGTATTAGCAAGTTTTCTAAATACAAATGGTGGACGACTAATTATTGGTCTCGAAGAAAATGGAATTATAAAAGGAATTGAAAATGCAGAAGCAGTAGCCAATGATTTACGTCATTATTTAATTAATTCGATAGTGCCAGACAGCCCTATCGATGTAGATGTCTTAGACATTAAAGAGAAACAACTCATCGTTTGTAAAGTACAAGAAGGAACAAAGCAGCCATATATTTTTGATGGCACTATTTTTTATAGAACTGGTACGCATACAAGAAAAGCCACTTCAGCTCAAGTATCTAATCTAATATCACAAAGACAAGAAGATGAATTGCACTGGGAGCGACAGATCAATCTTCGTTTAGATTGGGAAGACCTTGATGAGGGTCTTATTGTGGAAACCTTTAATGAAGCTAAGAGAAATAACCGTAGTAGTTATGATGGCAGTGATGTAGGTACATTCTTGGTGCAGTATGGATTGATGTCCAATATGTCATTTACAAATGCTTGTGGGCTATTATTTGCTAAGAATACATCTAAGTTCTACCCTCAAGCAAGGGTCCGATTGACAGAGTATCCCGAAAGTAAAACAAGTGATAAATTGATTCGTGACGAGTACTTGGAAGGCAACTTGTTTTCTTTAGTTAATAAGTTGCAATCCTTTGTAGATAATTTGGGGACAAGGAGTGTCTTTGTTGAACATGATTGGCAACGTCAAGATTTTAGCTTCCCTCCATTTGCATTGCGAGAAGGGTTCATAAATGCATTGATTCATAGGGATTATGCTTCATTTAATTCTCAGATGACAATTAGTGTCTACCCAGATAGGTTAGTCATTGCTAATAGTGGTTCTTTGCCAGAAGAATTAGGTGGTGTGGGTTCTTTGAAAGAAGAACATCGATCCTTTCCTAATAATCCTGATATCGCTCATCTCTTCTTCTTAAGAGGTTATATCGAAAAGTTAGGGAGAGGTACTAATAAGATCGTAGAGCAGTGTAAAGATGCTGGACTGAAAGCTCCTAATTGGAAAAACACTAAATCAGAGGTAGTATTAACTTTCTTTGGCCCTGAGTCTAATAATGATGCAGTAAAAATTAAAAGTGATACATTAAATGATGCTCAGAGTGATGCATTAAAAGCAAAAATTGATGCATTAAATCTTAAGGCTACAAAAAAGGCCTTAGATCGCTACTATGATATAGTGAGCTTGATCTATTCTAATGACAATGTAGCTTTAAAAGACATAACTCGCTCATTATCAGCATCAAGGGCAACTATTCAGCGATATCTCTTATCACTTATGGATTTAGATGTTGTAGAACCTATTGGATCAAAGAAAACAAGAAAGTACGGCTTAAATGATGCATTAAAAGCAAAAATTGATGCATTAAAATGATGCATTAAAAGTCAAGAGTGATGCACTAAAACATAACAATGACAGACTCAACAATAATATCGAAAATATGGAACCTTGCTAATGTGCTCAGAGATGATGGTGTAGGCTATGGTGATTATTTAGAACAGATAACCTATTTGCTATTCCTCAAGATGGCAGATGAACTCAATAAACCACCATACAATAAAGGTCTAAAGTTCCCCCGACTAAAGGATGTTGAAGGCAAAGAAATAAAAGACGGTGACATCTGCGATTGGGAAACACTATCTAATAAAAGAGGTGCTGAGTTGGAGTCCTTCTATAGCCAACTCTTAAGATCATTATCTACTGAAAAAGGCATACTTGGTCAAATTTTCACTAAGAGCCAGAACAAAATCCAAGACCCCGCCAAATTGCTCAAAGTCATTGATATGATCAATCGAGAGGATTGGGCACTAATGGGAGCAGATATAAAAGGTAAGATCTATGAAGGACTACTTCAGAAGAATGCAGAAGATACCAAAAGTGGAGCTGGTCAATACTTTACTCCAAGACCATTGATAAAGACTATGGTTGCTTGTGTTCAACCAAAGCCCATGAAGACTATTGCTGATCCAGCTTGTGGAACAGGTGGGTTCTTTTTAGCTGCATATGATTGGATAGTTGAGAATAACAAACTCGATAGACAAGAAAAAGAATTCTTGAAAAATTACACATTTCACGGCAATGAGATTGTAGCAAATACCAGAAGAATGTGTTTGATGAATATGTTCCTACACAACATTGGAGAAATTGACGGTAACAGTTTCATAAACGCAAACGATGCTTTAATTGCTGACGATGGAAATAGATATGACTATGTCTTAGCAAACCCACCATTTGGCAAGAAAAGCAGCATGACTATCACTAATGAACAAGGTGAAACAGAAAAAGCAGATCTCAGTTACAATCGACAAGACTTCTGGGAAACCACATCTAACAAGCAACTCAACTTCTTACAACACATCAAAACACAATTAAAGATTACTGGAGAAGCAGCGGTTGTATTACCTGACAATGTGCTCTTTGAAGGTGGAGCAGGTGAAGAAGTCAGAAAACAACTTTTGAAGACAACGGAACTACATACTATTCTAAGATTACCAACAGGTGTTTTCTATGCACAAGGCGTTAAGGCGAATGTCCTGTTCTTCAATAACAAACCAGCAAATAAAGATCCATGGACGAAAGAAATATGGTTCTATGATTATAGAACGAACATCCATCATACCTTAAAGAAAAAACCGATGATGGAATCTCACTTAGAAGAATTCATCAAGCTCTACAATCCAGAAAACATAAACAAAAGAAGAGAAACTTGGAGCGATGATGGCTCAACTAAAGCGGGGGAAGAAGGAAGATGGAGAAAATACACCTATGATGAAGTCATTACAAGAGATAAAACAAGCTTAGATATTTTCTGGCTAAAAGATAAAAGTCTAACTGACTTAGATAATCTTCCCGACCCAGACATCTTAGCAAATGACATTATTGAAAATATTGAATCTGGATTAGCAAGTTTCAGAGAAATAATGGAAACCATAAACGCAAATGACTAGAAAAAATACTATCTACCCACCAAAGCCATACCTCAACCCTACTCCCACCGACACCGACCGATAATGCTGCTCTCCAATCTCTCCAAAGCCAAGTGTTGGAGTTCGGCGATAGGCGAAATTGGTCGTAAGTTTGATATGATCACGTATAGGATGCTCTACAGCTAAACCAATATGATATCCCAAGCGATTTTTTAGCCTAAAACGATCATCGGCAACTATGATCTGATTATTTCCATTGGATGATACACGATTTACTTTTCCCTGATATCGGTGATGGAAGGTATAGCTTGCGCCTAAGGTGGCATTGAAGCTAGTGTTCTTCCAATCAAATTGATATCCTAACTGCACAGGGATCGAGTAAAACCTATGGTGATTGTAGTTTCTGACGGTTTGTGTAGTTGTACGATTTACCATACTTGTCTGCATAACAAAGGTGGTGTCTTGCTGATCTACGATAAAGTATGCGACCTCATCAGTAGGTATCTCAAGAGTTTCTACTGTTTCGGAATTATAGTTTAATTTCTCTTGGATGTGTTGCATCTCTAAGCCAATGGACAGCGATATATTAGTGCGATGATGATATCCGAGCATAAGACTTGTATGACTGGTGAAGAGTGTCTTTTCAGTCTTATCATTTTCAGTGAGTAGTGCTAGATAATCACTATTGTTAGTGCCATGATTTCGGGATCGCCAAGCATATCCTATAGCGGTATCAAATGATAAAAACCATGGAAGGGAAAACTGATGATCGGATGAATTTAGATTGGTATTTTGAACTAATGGTAATACTAAATTGAATTCTCGCTTCTCTAGGGTAATCAATGACCACGAGCTTTGCTTTAATGGATTGATAACAGCAGTATAAAGAGGTATGGATGTACCGACTTGGGTACTTTGATTTTTTGAGTCATTATCCGTAGAGGTATTTTTCGTACTCTTGGATTGGAGGTATTGATTGCTTAGATTAGATAGATCTGCATTTGCAATATTATTGATGGTATTGATCTGGTTTTGTGGATTTTGATTTTCTATTGTCGAATTAAACTGCTGCTCCTTTGATTGAACTATGGTTTTATTTCCTAAATGATTAATAGGCTCATTAAGTGTGATACTTGATTTAGAAGCTTGATTTAAGGCATCATCTTCAGAGCTCTGAACTGAGCTAATAATACTTAGATTAGAGCTGTCCTCATTGTCCCCTAATTTGTTTTTAATTCGACTTTCCTGTTGACTTTGATTAGTATTCCTTTGATCTCTAGTAAATGACTCTTTTGATAAATCATTTGTGTTTTTATCATCCGATTGAGCTGCGATTAAATTGGAATTTTGAGTACTGAGTTGATCTTGGCCTGAGTTATAGCACATATAGACTCCACCAACTAAAACTCCTCCTACCAAGAGAAGAATCAAAAGCCATAGATATCTCCTTTTAGGTTTAGGATCATGACCTAGACGTTCTTTAAGTCCTGGCAATAACTTCTCTTTATCCCATTGGACTTTATGATTCTGTAGTTTATTTTTTAAATGATCATTCATGTTCATTTAGTTTATTCACTTAGTGGCAGTTTTATACGGCATGTAGTAACTATCCTGTTGGTGAATCATTTCTTTCAATAACTTTTTTGCTCTCGTCAATTGTGATCTTGATGTACTTGCTGTGATGCCGAGCATCTCCGCTATCTCTTGATGATTATAGCCTTCGATCAGCTTTAGATTAAAGATCACTCGACACCCGTCTGGAAGTTTATTCAAAAGCTGCAAGATATCTTCTGCTTCTAATGCTTCTAGTGCTGACAAATCATCGGAGGATTGCTCAAGAAAATCTTCTTTTTCTCGATACTCTACTCTTTGACTTTTTCGATAATCTTCAAAAGATTTATTGATTAAAATACGTCTCAACCAAGCTCCCAGACTACCTTTATCGGCCTGGTATTGTTCTATTTTTTTGAAAAATATATAGAAGGTTTCTTGTACCAAATCCTTGGCCGAACTCATATCCTTAGCATATCGAATCGCAATATTCATCATCTCATCCGCAAAGAGTAGGTACAGCTCCTGTTGAGCTGCCCACTCTTGCTTTTTACACCCTTGTATAAGCTGTTGTATTTTGGTTCGTTTCGTCAAGTTTTATGTTGCGATGATTTTTCTATTGCACGATGATATTAGTCGGTATGTCATATGATCCATCAAACTTAAAGATCCGAGTATTGGCATCCGGGAATGTATTTGGATCGTTAGGATCGATATTGGCACCATAGACAAATGAAAAGCTATCATTTTCATTCAAAATGATTTCACTGAATACTATACTTCCCTCAATTTCCTGAGTGCTTTCAACATTCAAATCAAAATCTAGAATCGTCATCAACATATTTAGACTCGTCTCTGGCTCCGTCTGTGTCAAGCAGATGCGATCTTGATTGATCTGCATAGACGGTGCCCAGCGTTCAGTATCCGCATATTCATAGATATTCTGAAGATTACCATCTATATCCAACAACGCGACAAAAGATGGTCGATCTGGGAATACGCCTCCTGTTGTACTACCACTGATAAAGAAGCCTTCCCCAGCGACGTATATAGCATCTCTTATCAATAGATTATCAAACTCTCTAGCCCATTTGGGATTGAGATCATTATCGAATAGTCCCATATTATTTTTGGTAGAGCTATCTGTGTAGAGGTAGTCACCATTACTAAAGATATGTAGACTCCTGGGAAATGTTCCGTTAGTACTTAATACCACTTCGGCTATCAATCCTGTCGAAGTGCCTAATTTCTTTAGTGTCATGGTATTCATATCTCTATCATACACGAGCAATCCAAAGGTCTCATCATTTTCTATTTCAATATCATAAGGCAGCCCTGTAGTTGCTAAGTCTTGCTCACTTAACAAACCCATATCGAAGTCATACACCTGTAACTTGATCGGTGCCGTAGGATCAAAGTTTTGAAAATCATTGTCGTAATGAAAGCGATAGATTTTATCGTTGAATATTTTCACAACACTCCGATCATTATCCATATAGTCTATCATGATGATCGAGTTGAGAATACCATCTTTACTGACTTTCAGTAATCTTGATTCTGATACTGCAATGTAATCACCGTTATCTTGCATATATAACTCATAGTACCAATCATCCTCTTGAAAGGATTTCATATCGCAGATCCAAGCATCGGTTATAGCTATCGATTCATCAATCTCCTCATCCGTTACTATAGTTTCATCGATATCTGTACAACTTGCTAAGAGGAATATCAAACAGATCGGTAATAAATAGTGGCTCATGCTCTTGAAGTTAATATTTAAAGTCTTCATTTTTTGATTTTTAGATTCTTGTAGAATAATTTTTAATGGTTGAGCTCTAGATGGTTGTATACCCTCAACACTTCTACTATGAATGGGAGTAGGAAAACGCTGGAATGGATGGAAAATAAGATGGAATTATCTATAAAAAAGATATTAACCAAGATTGATTTATAGTAATAAGGTTCTCACTTCTATATTTAGGCAATGGCTCACTCAACCAAGAGTCTGTACCTCCAACACCCATTATAAAGGCATCCAGGCATAAGTAATTACAAAGATCATAAGTAATTTCATGGGCATGCTTCTCCCCTCTTTTCTCAATGGTATATGACTCGGGATCCGTAGGTAAATAACTGAATCCAAAAGCTTGATGTGACGAGATTTTGATACTATCAGTATCACTCGTAAGGATCAATTCCTTGTTTTCTGATCGGTAGCCGCAATCTTGCAGAGCGATATAAGGTTCATGCATATCATGAACTGTTGTTATATACGTTCCCCAATTTGCTGAGCTTTTGCGATCTGGATAGTTTTCATGAGGGCCTCTGCCGAAGTATTGAATCTCTGACCACGGTTTATCGAATGTAGCGAACAGACCGAATCTTGGGATTCGTAATCTCTCTCCTAATGGATTCAGTTTTAGTTCTATACTAAGTCCAGTATCTAAAATTGAGTATTCTAAAGTAATCTCCAGTTCTAGGGTTTCATGATGATAATGATACAGTAGTTTGTTATGCTTGGAATTCGAGGACTTTAATACAAGCTGTTTATGCGCATTTCTACAAGCACCATATTTCCCATAATAGTCATAACCAAAATCATTGTCATTAGGCGCTTTCCAAAAATTGAATCGGATTGGGCTAGACAAGACTTCTTGATCCGATTTCATTATTTCGGAGATCATCCCAGTTTTTTTATCAATGGATATACTGGTTTCTCTTAATGTATAGTAATAAGTCGATTCGGACTCTAGCCATTTTCCACTTTGAACTTGATCATGCATACTAATTTCCAAAGCTTCATAAAGTAAAAATTGATTTGATCCTACTTTCTTGTTAGCGCTAAGTTCGAATACATCGATATCTAGAAAAATATCTGCATTGTTCGTATCATATTGAGAATCGTTATGCTTAAGTTCAAACTCATATGATTGACCTGCCAGAAGTTTCATCATGATCGGTCCAGTTCTCAAAACCTTTTCTTTAGACCAAAACCTATGACAAACATCAATTTCTATATCTTGACTATGATATTCATTGATGAGTTTAAGGTTTCCGTCTTTATATTCAATTTGCACAGGATAATAAAAATGAACCATTTCTTCCACTTGCGGATGTGGAGACCGATCAGGAAACAGCAGACCATTGATACAAAAGTTATCATCGCTGGGCACGTCTTCTGGACCAAAATCACCACCATATTTCCAGTATTTCTTTCCATCCTCCTCGGCTAATAAACCTTGATCCATCCAATCCCATATGAAACCACCTTGAAACATGGGGTATGCTCTGATCATATCCCAATACTCTTTGAAATTACCTAAGCTATTTCCCATCGCATGCGCATATTCGCACATAATCAATGGTTTCTCTGGATTAGAATCTAGATATGCTTTACAAGCATCAATGGTTGGATACATAGGACAGAAAATATCTGTATTTCTGCCACCATGTGCTTGCTCATACTGGATCGGTCTGGATTGATCTTGCTTCTTTAACCAATCATAAGCTTCGTCAAAACAGATGCCATCGCCAGCTTCATTGCCTAAAGACCAAATGATAATACAACTATGATTTTTAGCACGATGATACATACGCTGTACTCGATCAACGTGAGCCGCTTTCCACTCCTTATGCTTGGCAAGACACTCCTCATCATAGCCCATACCATGGCTCTCAATATTGGCTTCGTCCACCACTAATAAGCCATACTCGTCGCATAGCTCATACCATCTCTTAGCATTCGGGTAATGGCTATTTCTTACTGCATTGATATGGTAGGATTTCATTAGCTCAATATCCTTGATCATATCAGCCTCTGTAATCACATGACCAAGTACCTGATCATGCTCATGACGATTTACTCCTTTTATGAGTAGAGGTTGGTAATTGAGCTCCAAAATTCCATTCCGGATAGCTACATTCCGAAAACCTATATTGAGTGATCGAATATCTATGAGCTGATTGTCATTCCATAGTTCAAGCGTCAACGTATAGAGATATGGTGATTCGTCAGACCAAGGCTGGACTAGCTTAATCGAATTCTCAGAGACGACCCGATCACCCTCAGCATCCATAATATTCTCGCATATTGTTGACTTGCCATCACTCAATTTTATTCTCATTGTCAAGCCTTGTACAGCTTTACCTAGATCAATTTTGATATCTAATTTCCCTGATCCATCCCGATGATAATCTGCCAAGACTGTATAGTCTTGAATTGCAATCTGGGGCAGACTATACAGAAAAACCTCTCGCTCGATACCTGATATACGCCACATATCTTGACACTCCAGATAGGAGCCTTCGCACCATCTGAATACTTGTGCCGCAATGAGGTTTTCGCCTTTCCTCAAGTAATCGGTAATCTCAATATTGATCTCAGTTTTAGAATCCTGATTATAGGCAACAAACTCACCATTGATCCAGAAATAAGAGGCGCTACTCACCGCAGGGAAGCAAATGAAGACTCTTCTACCCTTCCATTCGTCAGGTACTTCAAAAGTCTTTCGATATATGCCTACTTCATTATCCGCAGGAACGAATGGCGGATTTTTATCAAATTCATATCGATCATTGACATAAATAGGATAACCATATCCTAAAAGCTCCCAATTAGACGGAACCGAGATGTCATCCCAATCTTTATCATCAAAATCAACATGTTCAAAACCTTCAGGAAGCTTTTTTCTATTATTCTGCCAAGTAAATTTCCATGATCCCGATAGAATCTTTTGATATCGCTTTTGCTGATCAAAACATTGTGCCGATTCTATATCATGATAAGGAGGATCGACTCGAATTTGGGAAGATTGACCTAAGTTAAAAACCGAAGGATCCTCTAGCCAGGAGTAATTAGGTATGAGTAGTGATGACATATTTTGGAAACTACTTTATGAATCCAAAATACCATTTTATCAGCTTCTGAGTCCTAAATAAATGGATTTATAAGCATACATTATTGAAACACCGTACAGTCCTTGATCAGCTCTAAAGACTGATCTTTGATAGATTCAAATTCTTTGGTATCCCAGTTATGATAACTTTGAAATTCGTCCATGATAAAGTCAAAATGCTTGGTTATCGAATGTACATCAAAATACAATCTTCCCGACCTACGGTTGAAATAATCATCAGGTAACACCAATGCTTCATACTCAATACCAAATACGATCTCTGCCTTGATAATAGCCTTTTCGATATCATCAATCTCAATAGTCTTGGCCATTTCTAAGATCGCTTCTGCATTTTTACCATAGGTGCTGGTTAGATACCAAGCGTCATAAGCGGAGATGCTTTCCTTATTTTTTTCATACATATTGTTATGATAGCGTTCAAAGTCTTCATAGTCACCAAAGCTATCTACATGTATGTCATATTCTTTCGTCTTGCAATCTTGCTGAGCTAATTGATCGTGCTTATCCAGTACTAAGTCAACGATTCGTTCCGCCATCTTTCTGAATCCAGTCAACTTTCCTCCAGCTATTGAAATTAAGCCTGTTTCAGATTCAAAGATTTCATCTTTTCGAGATAGCTCGGAAGGAGATTTGCCATTCTCATGGATCAATGGTCTTAGACCAGCCCATGAACTTATGACATCCTCTCGAGTAAGGATTTGTGAGTCGAAAATATGATTAGTCGCTGCTAGCAAATAATCTACATCCTCTAAAGTACATAGTACGCGATCTTTATCCTTTTTGTACGTCGTATCAGAAGTGCCTATATACGTGACCTTGCCTCTCGGGATAGCAAAGATCATGCGCCCCTTAAAGTCATCGAAGTAAACGGACTGATTGAGCGGCAGCTTTTCTTTGTCTACAACGATATGGACCCCTTTTGTTAAGTGAAGTGATTTACCGTCTTTAGATTTGTCTTTGGTACGGAGTTCATCTACCCAAGGGCCAGCTGCTGATACTACTTGAGTTGCTTTAAACTCATAGCTGTCACCAAATCGCACATCTCTTACATGTACACCTGATACACTGCCATTTTCATATAAAAATGATTCTACTTTAGCATAATTAAATGCCTCTGCTCCTTCACGTCTTGCCGCTTTGATCAGTTCGATGGTCAGTCTAGCATCATCAGTACGATATTCAGAATATATGATTCCTGATTTGATGAGATCATCCTTCAGTTGTGGCTCTAGCTTCAAAGTCTTCTGGCGATTATACATCCGTTTTTTATCCTTGCTGGGTACGTTAGCCAAGAAGTCGTAAACAGAGATCGCCATGGAAGCTGTCCACTTATTGAAAGTACCTCCACTTACGATAGGCAATAACATATCTTCTGGATGTACAAGATGCGGGATATTACGATGTGCTACTGCCCGTTCTGTACCCGTCTCTCGGACCAATCCTATCTCCAATTGCTTGAGGTACCGTAATCCACCATGTATCAACTTAGTGGATTTGCTCGACGTACCCGAGGCGAAATCCTGTTTTTCCAATAACAATGTTTTCAACCCTCGAAGTGATGCATCTAGCGCAATACCTGCACCTGTTATGCCACCTCCGATGACAATTAGGTCATAGATAGTTTGACTTGCTTGATCCAACTGAGTCGATCTATCAAGACCACTAAATATCTTTTCTTTGAATTGCTGATTTTCTATCATGTACTGGTATGCTAATCTATATACACTTACATTCAAAAGCCCAGTTTGTTTGATCCAAAGGGCTTGATTTTCAAACTTTTATATCCCTAAATAATTTCAACACTGATACCGTCTGTAATGTCGACCGCATAATCTTGGGCATCGATATCAAATTGCTTTTTATATGAAAACTTAAGTTCTCGAATCACAGAATCTTTTTTGGTTTTTTGCACTAATAGCAACATGCAACCTCCAAAGCCTCCGCCAACTTGTCGGATCCCGGCGACTCCGTCTTTTTCAATAGCAGAATTGGCTAAAAAATCTGTTTCTTGACAACAGACCTTATATTTCTCAGAAAGTCCTTGATGTGATTGATTTAAAAGATCACCTAATTCTTGCACATCCCCATTTTCATACGCCTTGGAAGCTTGATGTACTCGATCTATTTCTTCAATGATAAATTCGGCATAATCTCGTTCATTATCCTTCAAGTATACAGATTCAATTTGCTGATGACTTAGATCTCTGTAGCTTTTCACATCAGCATATAGCTTTTGAATTTTTTTGAGGGCAGACTCTGAAGATTTTCGACGATCATTATATGCTGTATCTTCCAACTTATGAGGTACATTACTATTCAGTAAATGGAAAGTATAGTCTCCTAGATCTCCGGCAAAAGCCTCATGCGTATTATGAATACAATCCATTTTAAGTACCGTATCTTTTACACCATGTGCAATAGCATACTGATCCATCAATCCGCATTCTACACCGATAGATTGCTCTACCTCTTGACCAAATAAGGCCATATCCAGCGGGGAAAGCTCCCAACTAAAAAGTGATTTATAGCAATATAAGATCCCCATACTGAATGCCGTTGAGCTCGATAAGCCCGCACCTATAGGCAGTGAAGAATCAAAAACGGCTCGTATGGGCCCTATCTGGAGATCCTTAGCCATCGCCAATTTCATAATAGCTAAAATATACTTACCCCATTCTACGCGTTCTTCTACGACTCCACTAAACATAGTTTCGTCTTTAAGTGAATGAAAGACATTGGCATCTGTCGGTGATACTGATGCAGCAAATACAATTTTCTTATCAATCGCCGCAGGCATCACATAACCATGATTATAATCAATATGCTCTCCGATGACATTGATACGGCCTGGAGATTGCACCAAGATGGATGCAGGGTTATTAAATATTTCTTCAAACTTACGCTTGACTAGAGCTGTATCCATATGCTACCAAAGCCAAATTAAGATTCCAAAAATAAGGGCTGCTAGAGCAATCATTTGGTACTTATAATTTAAGTACCACGGTAAGTGCTCAGTTTCTAAATCAATATTAGCAGGATCATAGGTTAGACCCTCTATTTGTGATTGATCCGGTGCCGGTGTCATAGAACTTATCACTATGAATATTATCGTACTTACTATGAATAAAATTCCAACATTCATGGTGTAATGTACATGCCACAAATCTAGTTCTCCTAGCACAAACAGGAGGATACCTAGAGCCGTACCACCCATAAGCGTCCAAAATGCACCATCTCCGTTAGCCCTCTTGTAAAACACTCCGATTAAGAAAATCACAGCTATCGGAGGTACAATGATGCTAAACATTTGTTGTAGATAATCCCAAAGTCCCGTAAAGTTTTGAATCATAGGAGCCCAAGCTGCAGCAATTACCATAAGCACTATAGTAGTTATACGTCCGTAAGTGGCAATTTGCTTTCCGGTAATATTGGGTGAATTAGGTTTGATAAAATCTATCACTACCAAGGTAGAAGATGAATTTAAAGCAGAGTCGACACTCGACATAATTGCCGAAACCAGCCCAGCGAGAACAATTCCAACCATACCTACTGGAAGTACCTCAGTAACTAGGGTAGGAAATACTGCATCGCCATTTTCTAGATTAGGAAATAATCCTATTGCCATAGCTCCTGGAAACACCATAATAAATAAAGGTGCCACCTTTAAAAAACCTGCTAATATTACTCCCCAACGAGCATCGTTAAGCGATCTAGCTCCTAATATTCGTTGTACGATGTATTGATTCGTTGACCAATACCAGAACCCTAATAATGGCACTCCCATAATCAGACCTGGCCATGGTATGCCTGGATCATAATCAGGGTTAGAAGGATCACTAATGGGTCTTACGACAGAGAAATGATCTTCTGGTACACTTGCTAATACATTACTCCAACTATAATCAAGTTTTCCGTAGATAATCCAAGTCATTACGGTACAGCCAATGATCAATATTACAGCTTGAATAGCATCGGTAATAACTACCGCTTTAAGTCCACCAGTAGCCGTATATGCACCAGCAATAAAGGCTAAGCCCATAGCGGTATACCACATTTCTAATTCGGGGAAGAAGGTTTGTAAAACCAAAGTACCTGCATAAAGAGCACCTGCAGTCTCAATCATGATGGTACTAAAAATGGTAACCCCTGAAAAAAATAATTGTGATCTTCGATCAAATCTCATTTTAAGGTATTCGGGTATTGTAGTGATCTTATTTTTGAGATAAAGAGGCACAAAAATCAGTGCCGCTATAATCAGAGGAAGTCCCGACATCCACTCATAGACTGAATTTACGATACCCGTAGTATATGCTGCACCAGTAAGACCTATAATTGTCGAACTCGATATATTTGATGCAAAAAGAGATAGACCTATCAATCCCCACCCAAAGGTTCGACCACCTAAAAAGAGCTCTTCACCCGTCTTCGTTTTCCGAGAAATAATGATACCAATAATTAATACTACGACAAGATATCCGATTACGATTGCCGTATCTATTGAAGAAATATTGGAGCTCATAGTAAAATGGTTTTTATCTAATTTTTATAATGCCTGCTGTTGGAACTTTAATCTTTTGTATCCCCTCATTTTGCGATATTTCGATACTATCGTTCAATTTCCCTTTACAGTCTAGAACAGATAGTGTATAGCTTTTAATGACTTGACTAAAGTCTAAAAACACTGCCTGTGTGATTTTACTGTTGATGATATCAATCTTATCCATATCATCTATTTGGATTACATGATCATCATATAATCCTATGATTTTATGGTTGTCAGCACTCGCTTCCAATATGGTGTAATTGGTGCATGGCTTATGTGCCATAAAATCACCATCCAACAAAATATGTTTATGCTCCCTCCAATATCCGGTAAGGAACTTGATCATTTCTATTTTATCTTGACTTTGGTTAGCCAATCGAACAGAAATTTGAGGTACTGAAAATAAAATATTGGTGATCTGCAATGCAGCAATTTCGGTAGACTCATCATTGTGCCAAGTAAACATATCAGAATGAACCGCACTCTCACCGCATAATAATTTAACATCTGTTGTTCTGACTCTATTCATCACAGCGTCGTTAGGACAGTCAAATGCACGGAACATATTACCCAAATGTCTCAAAGCTGGACTGATGTACTGTTGTCTAAACTCTATCAATACATCTGGATTGATAGCTTGTAAAGCGCTTGCAATTTCTTTAATCAAAAAAGATACACCCTCATTGACATTGATGGTATCGCGACCTTCTAATTCGTGTAGTTCAGTCTCGGGATATACCTTGAAATCATCAATAAAATCAAGTTTAAATCCATCAATATGCCAGTCAAGCATGGCGTTGACATATTTACCAACGAGATAATTTCTCACTTCTGGAAAGCGAGGATCAAAAACTGGAGCCCAGTGATGGTTTTCGGTCAGGAATTTACCTTTAAACTCTTGGTATGCATCCGATTTTACACCACAAAAAGGGACAGAATACCATAACATCAACTTCATTCCCAGCTTATGAACCTGCTGGACAAATCCAGACATATCAACGATTCGATCGGGATTCCAATCACCGGTATAATCATATCCTCTATTATCGTCTAATGTCTGCCAACCATCATCAATTATAATGAGCTCATAGCCCAAAGTTTTGGACAATTTGCATTCTTCAAGTAGAGAGCTTATACTTAAATCTTGATGATAAGAATACCAGGTCGAGTATAAAGGCACCTTGGCAGCAAGGGGTACATGAGTTGGTTTTAGCTCACCATGCGAAGCCATCCAATGAGCATGTTTTTGAATGATCGTAGAATACTGATCTGATCGCATATCAAATCTAAATACCAAGCTTTGGATATTTTCTCGAATTAACTGAAGGTCTAAGCTTATCGTAAAATGTATGTGATTATCTTCTTCTTGGATATTGGCTTCAACGTGAATCTCATCAATCAAATTTAAGCATGATATAGTCATTGTATTGCTATCATCATGACCAAATACCGTAAACAATGGAGCATCTATGGATAATCTGCTTTTTAAAAATACATCTTCCCAATCTGCTCTTATTCGCCGATCCATAAGGGTATTGGGGGTCCAAACACCTTTGACATTAATGGCAGGTTTACGCCATTTAAGTATTAGGGTACGATCATTAAAGCTACGATCGATCGACAGATGATACTCTGTCAAACAAGGTTCGATTTCGATCCGAGAAAGACGGTCTTCTCCACAAGGATTGATACATTTTGGATGATTACTTATCTGTATTTGACGATCTACTACTTTCATCTACTATTCCTCTTAATATCTCGTATTGAATTAATTTAATAATGAAATGCGATACTACTGCAATTCTTTAGTTTTTAATAATTATTCAAGTCAATAGCTTCAACTTTATTTTCACTGACCAAAATTATGCGATCATCTTCAGTCGATATGAGTTCGTAAATAGGATCTTTTGTTACTGTAAGTTTATCTAAAATCTTGTTTGAAGCCATATCATATTTCATAACATTAAACCCTTGTTGAATACCACTATTTAGTTCGAATCCGTTGTCCCCAGCTGCTACATAGACTATACCTTCCTGAACGTTGAAATCATTTACGGGACTCAACTGTATTTCGAGAGGCATCTCATTGATCTCAATTTTCCCAGATTCCTCTATTTGTAATTTCAAGGATCTCATTTCATTGATACTTACTAATGTTCTATCTTCTTGAAATGATTCTAAAAGCTGCGAATAATTTTGCTTGCTAAAACTTTCATAGTCATTAAATAGTCCCTTGATCTTAGGAACTTGCCTTACCAGATCATCTCGACTATGATAAGGCCAAGCTTGAAATTCATATTTATCATTTTTAATATTCATTGATAAAATCGGGTCTATGGATCCATTTCCATCGAGATCACCTCTACAAAGATATATTGGATATGACTCACTCGCTTTTAATCTAGTATTAGTACCAGCATTACCTAAAAGAATAGTATGTCCTGATTTATCGGAAGAACTAACCACTTCCACACATCTCCAAAGTCCCTTAATTTTATCCAATGATGGATTATCTAAATTTCTAAAAACATCTCTATCTGACATCCAAATTTGAGGTGCTCCGAATAATCCTACCGCTATGATATCTGACTGACCATCTCTATTTAGATCTGCAACAGCTAGATCACTAATCATTTGATTAGATTCAAAATCAATCATCGTGGATACGGCCGGTTGCTCTTCAGTATCAAAGTTAATCTCGTACATTCTCAGCCTATCACTAGAAGGATAACTTGTTGCATCAGTAAGTTCTGACAGTAACAATCTAATCGTATTGGAATGAATTGAAGTCAGCTCTTCGATGTGTTTCACTCTAAACTTCTTGGGCAATCCAAAGGTCCTTAACTTTGTAAATTCATCATCGTTAAATTGCCATATCTCCATAAAGGAGCTGTTAGTCTTATCGTTATAAGCATAACAATTTATTCCACCCCTTTTTGAAGAAAGACTTATAGTTGGATAATCTGATATTGAAAATGGCGAAATTATGGTTTGGTCCTTATCCAGTCGTTTGTATTCCCAAAATTCTACACCTTTTACAAAAATGCCTTTCGAGTCACGATGACTATCTTGAGCAACTAATGATTTTGAATAATCAAACTCATGGATTAGCAACGACTGTTGAGAAAAATCATGTTCAAATTGATTAGTTTTCTTGCTAGCAATAAGTTCCAACTGGAATTCTTGATACTGCTCTACTGGAGTTGATTTATTATAACTATCAGGCTGATAGCTAATAGTATCCAATGGATTAATCGTAGTTAGAATCTGGCGTTTACCATCGGACCAAACCACTTCGACTGAATCAATGGAACTAGCATCTCCACCCCAATGGATGTCTGTAACCATGCTAGAAAGATAGGATCTCACTGGAGAAACTAATCTTGAATACAGTTGTCCATTTGCATATATATGACATTTAGCACCGATAGCATTTCGGTTCCAATTAGGACCTATGAGTTTTATACATGTACCTGGGTCGAGTGTATTATTCTTATAAAAATGTGCATGATCATTGACATTATTGACGACCAGATCAAGATCACCGTCACGGTCTAGATCAGCAATCCCAAGACCATTAGAAATCGTTTTACTTAGCTGTAGATCTATATCTTGGAATTCAAGATCATCTCCTTGCAAATAAAGTTTATTTTTTAATCTGACCTCAGGAAGGCTATTGAGGTCATCAAGAATTGCTTGCTGTATACGCTCTTCAGAACCAAATGAGGTAGTATTATTGCTATAAGCCATAAAGTCAAGATCAGTTACATTTTTACCATATCCATTGGTTATGAATAAATCTAGCTTACCATCGTGATTGAAATCTTCAATGATGGGTGCCCAGCTCCAATCGGTAGCAGCTGTTCCAGCATGATTGGCAATATCTTGATACATGAAAAGTGAATCTTCCGATTTCAGGGAAAGTTGCAATACATTTTTTACGATCTGCGGGTTATACTCCTCCTTTAGTGATTGAAGATATTTATCATAGTTCATCGTACCCAACATCGTCTTTTGTCGGGCATTAGTCTCTGGCAACATATCTACTACCACGACGTCATCACTTCCATCATTATTTATATCTCTAATATCTAGCCCCATACTGTTGTAACTCGTATGATAAAAGTATTTCTTTATTTCATCTTTAAAGGCTTTACCGTTTTGATTGACATATAGTATATCGTCGGATACAAAATCATTTGCCACATAGATGTCCAAGTAACCATCCTCATTGACATCGATCAAGCTGACTCCCAAGCTGAAGCCAGAGATGTCTATACCATATTCGCTAGAGCTATCCTCGAATTGTATTTGTCCAAGCTCAGACTCTTGATTGATGAGTAAACGGTCTACCATTTCTTTCGAAAAATATCTCTTCGGTTTGGGGTAATTTTTAGTACTATGATCAATATAATTCTGAATAATGAATACGTCTAAATCCTGATCTAGGTCAACATCAAAAAATACCGCTTGCTGAGAATATCCGGATATGTCCAGTCCATAATCCGCAGCAGATTCTCTAAACGATACAGTTTGGTCATCTGATGTATTGATATATAAAAGGTTTTTACAAGTAGCTACATCACAATCCATACCTCCAACATTAAAATATACATCATCCAATCCATCGTGATTAAGGTCAACAATTGATATACCATTGACCCATACGCTTTGAGTTTCTGGAAAGACAGGTTTTGCTAAATTATAATTCATATTTCCAGTACCTAAGTACAGTTCTGATGTAGATTGATTAGAACCAAAAATGATATCATAAACTCCATCTTTATTAAAATCACTTATCCCTATACCACCACCGTTATATAAATAATGAAAGTCTAAAATATTGAAATCTTCATCTTCCACAATCTTGTTCATAAAATTTACACCGAGCGAATGTCCTTCAATCTCCTCTAAAAGTAATAGATCAGATGATTTACTACAAGAAATGAAAAGTAGGGTGAAGAACAAGAATATTTTATTCATACTATGATGATAAGAAAAAGCCCCCCTATTCTTTCGAATAAGGGAGACAGATCGTTAAAACCACTGTAACTTTTTCCTAGGCTTAATAACCAGGATTTTGCACTAGGTTGTCATTAGCCGCCAATTCTGATAGTGGCAACCATACATATTCATCTCTTCCCGTAGTGAATGTACCTCCACTTAATGACTTAGGATGATCTCCATGAAGAGAGTTTTCTCCAAGGTAATCATCAGCAAGACCCCATCTTACTAAGTCAAAAAATCGGTGTCCTTCTCCAGTAAGCTCAAGTACTCTCTCATCAATGATCGCTTGTGTCATTTCAGCTGAAGACATGCTTGATAATGGATCCACCTGGGCTCTCTCTCTGACTTGATTGATATAAGTAAGTGCTCCATCAGCATCACCTTGATTATTCAATGCTTCAGCCATCATGAGTAGAACATCCGCATACCTGATAATTCGCCAGTTATTTCCAACATTAGTTCCTAAGAAATCTACTTGATCTCTCGTTCCTATATCTAATCCAGCATACTTTTTTGTGAAAATTGGTTCCATACCATCAGCGTTCGCGACTTCTATATCGCCAGCAAAATCCGTAAGGTAATCTGTACCGCCATATCCAGTAGATCCGGGATAATCATATGCAAGCGTTGCATTTCTTCTTACGGTCTCACCATTGGCTTCAAATAGATCTTTAACCCATGAATTGATGAAATGAGATTGATCAGGAGACTTAGTAGGAGGAGCATAGTCAATATGAAAATTACCCATTGTCCCTACTCCAGGTACATCAACACCCCAAGAGAATGTTTCTATACCTAAATATTGAAGTTCAAATACTGACTCAATGTTGTTTTCATTGACTTGACCAAAATTATCTTGATACTGAGCCGCAGGAAGTAAATCATAGTTTCCACTAGATATTACTCTTTGGAAATCTTGAACTGCTTCAGCATCATTGCCTCTGTAAAGTTCACTTTTTCCAGCGAATGCAGCAGCAGCTCCTGAAGTAGGTCTACCTAGATTATCTGCATCCCAACTGCTAGGTAATAGTCCCTCAGCTGTTTCAAAATCCATTACGATTTGCTCCCATACTTCAGATTGTGGTGCTTGTGATGGGAAAAAATCAGCATCATCTTGAGGAGTTCTAGTAATTAAAGGAATGTTTCCAAAGAGGTTAATCAAATAAAAATTACAAAATCCACGCATGAAATAAGCCTGACCTACATAGCTATTTCGCTCCGCAGCATCTGGGACATTCGTTTCGTTCGTATTTTCTATGATTGCATTTGCTCTATAAATTGCTTTGAATGGCTCTTGCCAAATCTCCGTAGCCCATCGAGCTACACCTGGAGTACCTTGAAGTGTAGATAATGCAGTATTGGCATCAAATGGCCTAACATTAAATACATCTGATCGCAACATAGCACCAGTATGTATGATTCTTCCCCAAAAGAAAGTATTAGTTACAGGATGATACATCCCATTAATTGCTTTTTGCACATCGTCTGGGTTTTCCCAGAAGTTGGCTGTAGAAACGGTATTTCCGTTAGCTTGATCTAATAGATTTTCATTACAGCTATAGCTGAAAAGACAGAACCCCAAGACCAAGGATAAATATGTGATTTTTTTTAAATTTTTCATTTTAATCATTTTATAAATGCTTAGAAATGTTGGTTTTTTCGTGATTCTTAAAATTGTGCTTGTATACCGAATACAATACCCCTAGCGTTAGGATAAGCTCTAGCATCTAGACCTCTACCCAACAAAGGATTTACATCTACAGTATTACCAAAGAATCCTGTATCTCTATTGGCTCTACCACCGTTAGTAGAAGATACATCAGGATCATAACCAGAATAACCTGTGATCGTTAATAGGTTCTGTCCTGTTACAAATACTCGTAAATTTCTCAGGAAATCTAGTGATGTATCCGTATCAAATGTATATCCCAATTCTAAACTTCTCAATCTTAGATAAGAACCATCTTCTACAAAAAATGAAGAAGGTGCTCTATTTCCCGCTGCATCTAAGGTTGTTGCTCTTGGAATATTCGTATCCGTGTTCGTCGGAGTCCAAGCATTTAATACATCGGTCAACTTATTATCATCAGCCCAGAAAATATTGAAAAACTTGTTTAGGTTATAGATTTCATTACCCTGAACACCATTAAAGAATAAGCCAAAATCGAAATTATTGTAGCTACCAGAGAAACTTAATCCATAGATAAAGTCAGGTGTAGGATCTCCCAGTACTGTTTGATCTTCACCGTCCACAATACCATCACCATTAATATCTTTTCTAATAAAATCCCCAGGTTGAACTTGAGATCTTCTTAGATCGTCATTCGCAATATTTGGATCATTAGCTATGGCTGCTTCGTCAGCATAGACACCTTCTATCTGGAATCCCCAATATACACCAGGTGCTTGACCTTCTATAAATCTATTGACACGAGTCAAATCTTCACTTGTAGAAGGTCCAATAATTGGATTTGGCAATGAAGTAATTTCACTATTGAAGGTTCCTAAATTGAAGCCAATCTCATAGTTAAATCCACTATCTCCCTTGTTTCTGTATAAAGCTTCAATCTCTACTCCACTATTTGTGATAGATCCTGCATTTCTGATTACTGGTACGCTAGTACCTGATGTAGATGGAAGATTTACACCTACCAATACGTCGCTCACATCCTTCTTATAATACTCTAAAGAAACTGCAAATTTATCATCAAGCAAGCCCAAATCAGCACCAATATTAATTGTCTGTGCCTCTTCCCATTTTAGATCTTCTAATGCGAATGAAGTTTCAGCAAATCCTGTCTGTACTGCACCACCAAACGAAGAATTAGACGTTAGATTAAATACTGACTGGTATGAATAGTCAGGAATATTCTGTGAACCAAGTGTACCTAATCCACCTCTAATCTTTAATCTATTGATTAGTCCATCTGATGGGAAGAAACTTTCATTATGTACTTTCCATCCCAAAGAAACAGAAGGGAAATAACCAACTCTAAAATCTGGAGCAAATTTCGATGACTCATCTCGTCTCATTGTGAACTGGACCAGATATTTATCATCGTGAGCATAGTTTACACGTCCAAAAAGAGACCGTAAACCGCTGATGTTAGTTACACCACCAACATTTTGAATCAAATCTGGACTGGCAGCTCCTATAACTTGAAGGTTATTATTTGGTAATCCTTGTGCATAAATAGCAAGATTTCTGAAATCGATCTTTTGCTCCGTATATCCAAGAACAACACTCAAGTTATTATTACTACCCAATGTTGTATTGTAATTTACCGTAGGCTCAAATAATGTAAGTAGAGATTCACCACGAACTTCACTGAGATCATTTTGAGCATTTACATTGATGACTGCGTCACTGTTAGACATAAAATAAGTAGGTGCAAAGTACTTAGAATAGGTGTTGATATAATCGGCACCAAAATTTAATTTTACAGAAAGAGCATCGGTAAATTGATAATTGAAATTGATATTTGCTAAAGCGTTTCTAGACTGAAGGTTGTTGTCTTCTAGAGATGCGAGGGCATATTTATTAAGTCCTCCAAAATTGTGAATATCAAAACTTGGTGCTTCAAAACCACCGTCATTTTCTGGTACTGATTCTGCTAAAATAGGAGCAGTTGCACCGTCAAAACCAAACCAATTATTTTCTTGTAAGTTAGATTGTACAAGTGAAAGCGATTGATTGATAGTTAGCTTCCCGATTTTGAATTTACTGTTTGCTCGACCATTGAGCCTTTCAAAACCTGATCCTACTAATATACCGTCTTGCTTAAACCAGTTACCTGAAATAAAATAACTTGCATTCTCGGTACCTCCAGAAACGGAAAGACCATAATCCTGTATTGCCCCGGCATTTAAGGAGAGATCTTGCCAATCTGTACTTGGTAGTCCTGCAGGCATAACAAATCCAGTTCCATCATTAGCTTCCAGCTGATTTCTGTACTCTACAAATTGCTCCCCATTGAGTAAATCCAACATTTTTGTAGCACTTTCTACTCCTGAACGTACATCAAGGCTCACTCTTGTTTCACCATCTTCAGTACCATTCTTAGTTGTGATAATCACAACTCCATTGGCCGCTCTAGATCCATAGATCGCCGCAGAAGATGCATCTTTTAAAACCTCAATAGACTCAATGTCTTTTGGATTTAAAAAATTCATATTATCAGCAAATGTTCCGTCGATGACGTATAATGGGAATGAATTAGTCAAAGAACTAACACCACGAACGAATACATTAGCATCACCACCTGGTGCTCCACCATTGTTTTCAATCTGAATACCAGACATCTTTCCTTGAAGTGCAGAAGTCGCATTTCCAACAACTAAGCTCTTCAAATCTGATCCATCCAGAGATGCAACAGATCCAACGAGGTCACTTCGTTTTTGGACACCATATCCAATAACTACAACCTCATCTAGGAGTTCATTGTCTGAGGTCATAGTAATATTCAAATTTGACTGACCATTAACGTCTACCTTTATTTCCTTGTATCCTACATAAGAAATGACGAGTGTATTACTACCCGCTGGCATATCCAACGAGAAATTACCATCAATATCAGTGATTGTTCCATCCATCGAACCACCGACTTGAATATTTGCTCCAATAATAGGTACCCCACCTTCATCCATTACGACTCCACTTACTGTTTGCGCAGAAATAGAGGCCGTAAGAAAAATAGCAGCACTCATGACCATAAATTTCAGCCAAGTGCTTGTAAAGTTTTTAGTATTTGTAAAATTAGCGTTCATTGTTTTGCATTTAATAATTCATAATTTTAAGTATTGATAATAGGCTATAATGATTTTCTTCTGGAAATAGACACTGGAAGAATTTCCTGTATTACTTCTCTTGTCTTTACAAATTGTACAGCTTTATCCGCCATACTATCAAAGTCGGCATGGTAGGTCGTAATGCCTCCACAAATGATTTCTTTTACTGGAGAATCGTTGGTACTTAAAATACCAACATCAACTCCAAGTTCTAGCTTTAGTAACTCAGTATCTTTCAAAAGTGTCCATAGATCTATATCTCCTATCGTGATATAAGCGGTACCTTTTTTAATCGATCCTTTGCTATATTTTTTTTCGATTCTACCTTTTATTTTTTGGTCTTGGCAAAATCTTTCAAATGCTGTTTTATATTGTTTTGGATAATCTATATCGTCAGTGTAAAAAAGAACGATCTCATTAAACTTGCTAAATGGCTCAATCAAACTTTTTAATACTTCGAATGTGCTGTTTTCAAATTCCTGACTTACAAAAGCATGATCTTCTGAAATGAACTCATATCTATCTACTAAAAGCAGATTTTCTTTAGGTATATTAGAAAGATATAAAGGTGTAGAAGGATGGTGAATTGGCGCTATTATATACATGCCGTAACGCCCTTTAATATCACCTAAAATATTTTCATAAACACTAAGGTTATTATGATGGAAAAACACATCAATATTAACTTCATCACCTAGCTGCTCTCTGATAGAATCGTAAAATATTTGCTGGAAAGTATGGAAAGCGTAAAGTACAAGCGCAATATTAAGTTTCTGATCAGCTTCAGAAGAACTGATAAAGTAGCCCACCCCATGCTTTGCGGTGAGTATACCTCTATCTTTTAATTCCTTATAAGCTTTGACGACTGTTTCTTTAGCAACACCAAGACCTTGAGACATTTCATTGACAGAAGGTACAAAGTCCCCTTGTACATAGTCACCTGATCGAATAGATCTAATTAAGCCCTCGATGATCCTCTCTTTTTTTGAATAATGAGAGACATCATTAAGATCAATAATCTTTTGGAAGACTGCAGTCATCTTGCTCAGGTTTTCGTTAGTTTACTGTACTATACTGTACTATTGCATTACAAGAATACAAATTTTATGCTACCAAACAACTCTACATCAATATTTTATTTTAATTAAAATTTAAATACACATATAAAATCAAGTTGGATAGTTATACCATTTGTTACGTAGCAATCTGATAATAAGATAGTTAGCTCTCATTCGTTCGAATAATATGGATACCGTAAAATGCTATTGACCCCAACCTAATCAAGAAGATCAAATGATTGTTAGGCAATTATAAGTTGAATAATAAAACTCAAACTGAATTATCATTAACTACTGAAATTCAATACTTTATAAAATTATTAAGCAACAATAAAGACTAAAAACCCTGAATGAATGTTGCTATTATAATGCTGACCAATTAAATACTTGAATATGAAGACTCTTCACAAATTATCTTGTTATGCCCTTTCTATTTTTTCTTTATTTATCATTAGCTCTTGTTATAAGGATGAAATAAGCCATCCTATCCAACTCACTGACAATGAGTCGCATATCACTACTTACTCCTATAATTCAGAATCCGGATGATTTTGCATTGATAACAAACAATCTTAAAGTCAATTTGACAGAGACTCCAGTTTTATGCTCAGTAATTTTTCAAATTAGAATGATTTTATCCATGATTCTTTACATCACGTATTCTTGGTAATCATACAAAGCATCAAGAATATCTTCTGACGGAGCATCCATGCTTATCAGTCCGCAGATCTAAAATACTTTAAGTATTGTTTAAGATTTGATCAGCGGGCAGAAGCCAGTTTTAAAACGTTTATTGAATATTTACTAATATCTACATCAACCATCAAACCATGCCATCTACTTACACTAAATTCTTAGCAATCCTTGTAATGACAGGATTTTCAGTACTAATCTCATGTAATAAAGATGAGATCAGTGATCCAGTCGAAATCATCAATACTGAAGCGCATATCGTAACTTACTCAAGTAATTCAGAATATTTATTTATTCAAATAGATGCACTTTTAGATACAAGTAATCAGTTGGATTGGTCGGAAAATAGTTTTACGGACTTTTATACTATCTATATTGATGCTAACAACAATGAAGTATTGGATCCAAATCTAGATTTTATCATAGGTCGATCTTCTGCTGGCGTTTGTTTTGCTCATTTATTGACAGAGTCAAGTACTACTGGATGTGATTTTCAAACAGGAACTACAGCACAGAATATTTTTGGACCCAGTAATAATGCTGCTTATGATCATGTACAATTCGAAATTGAAGTACCATTATCTCTATTTGAGTCATCTAATGAAACCAAGGTTTTCATGAATATGTACGATGCATCTGGAATATCACATACTTATCCAGGCATTGGTGGTCGCGAAAAAGAGTCATTTTTCAACCCCGCTTATTCCGTTCAATGGTAAACTGCAAGCTTTTAAAGACCTTACGGATTAATTAGGTGGCAAACCTAATCATCAATTTTAGCCTGACGTATGTGCTGGGCTAATGTCCACATGACTATCCCAGCACATACCGATACATTCAGAGAGTGTTTCGTTCCAAATTGCTCAATTTCAATACAAGAATCTAAATGAGGAAGTACAGATTCAGAAAGCCCATCTACCTCATTTCCGAATACAACTACTATTTCTTCATAAGCTGATGCATTGAATTCACTTAAAGGAATGGATTCATTGGTTTGCTCAATACCAATAATCGTGTAGCCTTGTTTTTTAAAATCTTTAACAGCATCACAAATGTCCTCTTCATAACTCCAACTCATCGTGCGATCAGCGCCAATTGCCGTTTTATTGATTTCTTTGTTTAAAGGAGTTGGGCTTATGCCAGTTAAAACGATATGTTTGATCGCAAAACAATCTGCTGTACGAAAGAAACTCCCCACATTCATACCACTGCGGATATTATCAAGGACGATGATAATCGGCAGTTTTGGAGCTTTTTTAAAAGCCTCTGGAGTAAGCCGTCCTAGTTCATCAAGCTTAAGCTTCTTCATACAATTATTTTCTTTTATACAACGATAAGGAAGTAAAACATCCAGTTTCTCGATGAATCAACTCGTAATCCTTTTTTACTAAATCCCTGTAATTTTCTTTAGCATCATTATGTACATCTCCCAACATCAGATAAGGAACATTAGCACCTGGTTCCGTACGCATTGAGCTTTGATGATTCGCAAGCCGTATATGATATTGGCTATTGTTGGATGGGAAGAATGTAGATACATCTCTAAGTGCGATCCTCTGGGTATCTAGATAAGATCGCATATTTTTTTCTTGACTATAATACTCCCAATGTAAAACGCTGATATCCCAAGGATGAGAAATCTGCGAAGGATATTTGAAAAAATTGAAACTAGCCAACAATATGATGGTCATCCAAAATACCCTCGGTCTCCTGGAGAGATTTTGAGTATTCATAACCTGAATCATATAGATCAGTATGGCTAATACATGAAGTGGTAAAAAGTACCTGGGATTCATCAACCCAACGTAAGGTATTGTAAGAATCGCCAATACGATCACAAAGCAAAGCCAAAGTAAAAGAAAAGGTTTTACCGTGTTGGACCATCCTTTTTTAAAATATATCCAAGCCAGCACCGCGTATATAACGATCATCCCCAGATCAAATATGCGGATCATAAATGCGATACAGTTTTTCACTAAGCCTAAAAGAACTACTTTTCCAAAACTAGGTGCCCAAGGTGAATTTTCATGGTACCCTATCCAACCTAGTTGCATGTAGTGATACCCTAAAAAAATAAGTATTATGAGACCTCCCGGCACATATAATTTGACGATGCGAAGGCATGTGTTCCAATCCAGCTCTTTCCTTAACCAAAGTAATTGCATTATCATCATACAACAACCTAGAGCTGCACCTCTCATGCTCATACTACACATGATCATAACTGCAAGGACAGTTTTCAAATTGGATTGATCTAAAAAGCCTCTCAATCCCAATAAAAATGCCGCTAATATGACAATATCGGGACTTACCAAGGGTAAATGACCAAGCAATGGAGGACAAGCAATAAATGCTATAAAAAGATGATACCACTCCAAGAAAAAAAGCTTCTTTGCAAGCATTATTATAGAGTAAAACATCAAATATATCCAAGGCATCATGGCTACATGTGCAACCCATAGTTTGATTCCCAGTACTTTGTAAAAAATCAGTAAATAAAGTGCAAAAAAAGAGGGATGACCAGAATCTAAGTGGTTAGGTAAGAGTCCATTCCCGATTCCATGATCTAGAAACCATCGTGGTTGCTTACTTCCGAACTGTACAGTATCCCAAAAGAATATCCAATCATAACTACACCAAAAGACCAACAACGATATGAGTATCGCAATTAACTGGGGTAAGTATGATTCAAATCGTGGATTCAAGATTGATTTTTTCTATACTCAATAGCCGCTTTTACAAATGAAGAGAATAAAGGGTGTGGTGCTTCTACCCTACTCTTAAGTTCTGGATGAAATTGTACTCCTACAAAATAGGGATGAGATTTATGCTCCACAATCTCTACCAATCCAGTATTCTCATTGATACCCACAGGTACCAAGTCTGATCCATTATATTGATCTAGATAATCATTGTTAAACTCAAACCGATGACGATGTCTCTCTGAAATATTTGTAGTTCCATATGCTTTGGCAGTTTTACTTGATCTTGATAATTTACAATCATATGCACCGAGCCTCATAGTACCACCTTTTTCTTTGACATTTTTTTGATCATTCATCAGATGTATTACTTGATTTTTGCCTCTTGGGCTTACCTCAGCACTCACCGCTTTTTTGATACCAAGTACATTTCTAGCGAACTCAACAACAGCACATTGCATGCCTAGACAAATACCAAAAAATGGTACTCCCTCTTCTCTGACATACTTTATGGCTTCTAGCTTTCCTTCTATTCCTCTTTCTCCAAATCCAGGTGCAACTAAAATACCATCTAGATTTTTCATCTGATGTTCTACATCGCCTACCTCTAGTGCCTCAGAATGGATAGGTTTTACATTGACTTTGCATTCATTGACAGCACCAGCATGTACAAAGGCTTCATATATAGATTTATAAGCATCTTGAAGTTCATTGTACTTACCTACTAATCCTATATTAACCTCTCTTGTTGGATTTTTCAAGTGTCCTAAAAAATCTTTCCAAGCCTCAAGATCTGGAGCAATTTTCATTGATAGCTTAAGCTTTTTAAGTACTATCCGATCCAGCTTTTCTTTCAACATCAATAGTGGCACATCATATATGGTACTAGCATCCAACGCCTCGATTACAGAATTTTGCTCCACATTGCAAAATAGACTCAACTTACGTTTGATCTCTTTAGTAATTTTATGCTCTGTACGGCAAACCAATATATCTGGTTGTACTCCTGCTTGTAATAATTCTTTGACACTATGCTGGGTTGGTTTAGTCTTGAGCTCTTTGGCAGCACTCAGATATGGTATCAATGTCAAATGAATAGATAGGCATCTTGACTTTCCAAACTCATTGATCATCTGGCGTATCGCTTCGATATAAGGTAACGACTCAATATCACCAACTGTACCTCCGATCTCAGTGATAATGATATCATAGTCATCTTGCTCCTCCAGCTTACGCATCCTACTTTTAATCTCATCGGTAATATGTGGAATGACTTGTACCGTTTTACCTAAGTAATCACCAGCTCTCTCTTTATTGATCACCGACTGATAGATGCGACCCGTGGTTACATTATTGGCTTGAGACATAGATATATTGAGAAAGCGCTCATAATGTCCAAGATCCAAGTCTGTCTCTGCGCCATCATCCGTGACATAGCACTCTCCATGTTCATAAGGGTTGAGGGTACCTGGATCTATGTTGATATAAGGATCAAACTTTTGAATAGTAACCTTGAGACCTCTTGCTTGAAGTAATTTTGCCAATGAAGATGCTATAATTCCCTTTCCGAGCGACGAAGTCACTCCTCCCGTAACGAATACGTGTTTTGCCATGTTTATTGATTAGTATCGCCATCATTGACGACATCATTACGGGATACGAAGATAGAAAATGGTAATATGCTTTACACTACAACTGAGCATCCTTTTTTATGTATGGATAAAAATACTTGTTCATTTTTTAGTTGTGAAATCAAAAGAGGTCTACTAAGTTTGATTCTCATAAACACAAGCAATGCAAGTAACTGATGAATCTAAAAAACTAGAATATTATAATGCCCTTGTAGATCGTGATGCCTCCTATCTCGGAAGCTTCATTGTTGGTGTCAAAACAACTGGAATATTTTGTATCGCTACATGTCGAGCAAGAAAACCTAAATACGAAAATGTAGAATTTTATGACGGAATAGCCACGGCTCTGCATCATGGTTTCAGACCTTGCAAAATATGTAAACCGACTGAGAACATATACGATACTCCTGCATTCGTGACTCAAGCCATTGATCTGATGAAATCAGATCCTAAACAAAAAGTGAAAGACTATATGTTGAGAAATGTGGGTATCGCCCCTGAAAAGCTAAGACGGTGGTTCAACAAAAACTATGGGATTACCTATCACGCATACCAACGCATGTATCGTATGAATATAGCTTATCAAGAACTCCAATCTGGTAAAAATCAAGCCGATGTAGCATACGATCAAGGATATGAATCATTATCTGGTTTTGGATATACTTATAAAACTGTACTATCACAATCTCCATCAGATCGAAAAACTAAAAACTTCATATATCTCCAGAGATTCTCAACGCCATTAGGTCCAATGTACGTAGCATGTACTGAACAAGGTATATGTCTATTGGAGTTCACAGATCGTCGAATGTTGGAATCAGAATTCGCAGATCTTCAAAAACGTCTTCAAGCACAAATCATCGTTTCCAACCACAATCATATTCGACAATGTCTAATAGAAATTGATCAATATTTTGAAGGGACTCGAACACAATTTGAAGTTGCTTTAGATACTCCAGGAACTGCATTTCAAAATACTGTTTGGGAAGCTTTAAGGAAGATACCTTTAGGACAAACTAGATCTTATCAAGATCTAGCACTATTTATCAATAATCCTAAAGCCGTACGAGCAGTTGCAAGAGCTAACGGAATGAATCGTATTTCTATAATAATTCCCTGTCACCGAGTAATAGGCAGTGATGGTGCTCTTACTGGTTATGGAGGTGGTTTGGCTAGAAAAGAGTGGTTACTTAGGCATGAAGAAGCCATCTAAAAAAGAAAAGCTAAATCTTTAGACTACCTTAAAATCATAGAAATGTAATGTATCAATGAAAAGCTATCACAGTCACGATATATTAAAGTTATTTTTCTTGTGTAACTTGATACTTTAATAATTAGGAAAACACAAAACGTGAAATCCACTTTTAGTTCTATTCTGGCTACCGTCCTAAGCATTATCCTCTTGAAGTCATGCGGATCCAATCCTGCAGAATCAGCAGAGCATAAAGGCATGGTGGCGGTACATGAAAAAATAGAAGCTGAGCATGCTGAAATTAAAGCTGAATATGCTAAAATGGTAGAGGACCATACAAAGCATGACCATGCAGAAGGTGATACTGCACATAACAAAATTGAAGATCAGCATAGCACAATAATCCAAAAGCATATGGATCTAATGAAAAAACATAGTGATCTCATAGCTGCTCATAAAGCCATGGAAGAACAAGATGCAACTGGTAAAATAGACATGGCAACGATGAAAGCTAATCATGAAAAATGAAAAAAAGATCACGAAACGATGATTGCTGAGCATAAAATGATGAACGCCGAACATACTAAACTAAATGCAGACCACGAGAAAATGATGCATGATCACGATGATCATAACCATTAAAAAGTAGATTGGTTAATTAGCCGATATCATAATAATTACGAGGTTCATTTAATTGATATAATTTGAGCCTCTATTTAAAAAAAACATTTTCTAATCACTCTAAATAGAGAATGTAATTAGAGTACAACATTACAATGAACAAGTGTTGAAGCGTATACCTGAAATTTCAATTATATTACTCATTTTCCTGATTGGTTTGTATTTACTTAATGCGAAGGTCAGTATTTTTTTGAGTCTGTTGATTGGAATATTGACTCTATGTGTTTTGATCATTACGATACTACTAGAATCCTTAGAAAAAAGTAAAGTCCCTCGATCCTTTTTTATACTCATGGCGATAATATCCTTTATAAGTTTAATCTTCAGCATCATAATCATTAATATTTTGGGGTCGCCATTTTACAGTTAAGCATAATATTACATTGATATTATTTGATCATGCTACTTGATTGCTTAACTTAACGTTGCTTAACAATTGATTCCTATCCAAACAGTAAAACTATGCGCATATTACTGCTAATTACCATATTTTCTTTTACGATCCTCACATCCAACAATGGTCAACATCGTTGTAGTGCAGATGAAAAAATGCATGCTCATGCACTTAAATATCCCGAATATCAAGAAATATTAAATCATAAAGTTGAATTGCCACCTATGGGAGAGCGTCGTCAAGCTAGCGGCACCATTCCTGTCCATGTCATACTTGTACATGCGCCTGGACAGCCAGAGGGATCAGGGAATAATTTTTCAATGGCTAGAGTCCAATCACAAATTGATGTACTCAATCAAGATTTCACTAGAACTAATGCCGATGCTGGTAATACCCCTTCGGAATTTTCCGCGGTCAGTACTGGAATTACCTTCTGTTTAGCAACTGTAGATCCTAATGGAAATCCAACTGATGGTATTACGAGATATGCTACTAACGATGATTTCGATAGTAATGAGTTTAGCATAAAACAAGCTACTGGTTGGGACAGAAATCAGTATATGAATATTTGGGTGGCACCTATAGGTCCTCTAGGATATGCATATTTACCTTCTACTGGTGGTCTGCCTAATGCCGTATTAGATGGTGTGGTAGTTACCTCAGGAGCGTTCGGAGGTCCTGGATTTGCAACGTTTTCGCCTTATAATTTAGGTAGAACAGCAACGCATGAAGTAGGGCATTATCTTGGTCTCAACCACACATTTGTAGGAGGTTGTGGTGGTGATGACGGATTTAACGATACGCCTCTTCAGGGTTCTGATAATTTCGGTTGTCCTAATCATCCTAGCCCTAGTTGTGGCAACTCTGGTGATATGTTCATGAACTACATGGATTATGTAGATGATGACTGTATGAATGCATTTACAGCAGAGCAGTCAGCATATATGAATACTATCTTGTCAGGAGTGAGATCAAGTTTATTATTTTCTGCTTCTACCAATTGCCAGACCATTGCCCCGATGACTGCACAGCTTATCAATGCTCAAGACCCTTCTTGCAATGATGCTTTCGACGGTACTATCACAGTAGATGCTACTGGTGGGCAACCTCCATATACTTATACCTTGAATGGTTCAATTTCTCAAGGTTCTCCAACTTTTGACGGTTTACCTACTGGTAGTTATAATGTGAATATATCCGATAGTGCAGGGCAAAACATAGATATACCAGTCAATCTTTTTGGTCCTCCCTCATTGAGTTTCAACTTTGAAAACACTCAAGATGTAACATGCTTTGACGAAGCAAACGGAGTCATAGATGTGATGGCTAGTGGAGGTGCTGTTGGTAATTTTTCTTACATTCTTAATAACGGCAGCCCGCAATCATCAGGTGTATTTGATAATTTATCTCCTGGAACTTATGCACTGATCGCTTATGATGCTAATAATTGTAGTATACAGAGCACCTATACTATCGAAGAGCCAGAAGAGTTGATTTTTAGCGACATTGATATTCAAGATAATCTTTGTAGTGGGGAGACCAATGGATCGGTAAATATATCAGTCGAAGGTGGGACAGGGACTATAAATGTTTCATTTGACGGCTCTTCACCAGAAGAAATATATGTTTATACCGATCTAGCAAATGGTAACTATCCCATTGAAATAATAGATGAAAATGGTTGCACAGAAGCTACCGAAGCTACAATTACAAGTAATGCGCCTCTTGATCTTGAATTAGTAAATACACCCGTAGTTGATTGTCCCGGACAGACCACTGAAGTTATCCTTAATGCCAATGGAGTAAATGGGATTAGCTATTCTGCCGACAATGTCAACTTTCAAAGTAATCCAGATTTTTCTGAAATCGGAGTAGGTACCACTACATTTTATGCGATGGACGGCGAAGGATGTACCGACTTTATCGAAGTCACTATATCTGGTCCAGACGAGCTTATGATTAGTGTAAACCAAACTGACGTAGAATGTTTTGGAGATTTTAGCGGAAGTTTTCAATTTTCAAGTAATGCTAATCTCACTTACTCATTAAATGGGGAGACTAATACCACAGGATTATTTGAAAATCTTACATCTCAGAGCTATACTTTGCAAACTATTGATGAAAACAACTGTGTCAATAATTTTGAATATACCATCAACCAAAGCTCTACTCTTCAAGTAAATATCGAGAATAGTACTAATATAGATTGTTTCGGTGAATCCACGGGCTCATTTAGCCTATCAGGGTCAGGTGGGAATGGAGTATATACATACAGTGTTAATGGTAGTGATTTTTCTGATGATACGGAATATACAGACCTAGAAGCTAACGAATATAATGTTGTGATAGAAGATGCTGATGGATGTCAAGCTATCACCACCATCAATATTGAATCACCACCACAATTGACCCTAGAACTACTTTCTGCACAAGACCAAAATTGCTCCGACACCTCTGATGGCATCATAATGGTAAATGCTAGTGGCGGTCAGGGTAATTACTTGTACACAATTGATAATCAAAGTAGTACTACCGGTGAATTTATAGGTCTCAGCTCTGGAGAATACGAAATAGTAGTAGAGGATCAAAACGGATGTAGTACATCAATCATGCAGAGTTTATCATCACCTGAAGCCATAGAAATAACAATCAATAATATAGAAAATAGTAATTGTGATGGGGACCCTATTGGTTCTTTTTCAGCGAGTGCCATTGGTGGTTCATCTGATTATACTTTTTCACTAGACGGCGCTTCAAACGGAGATGGAGAATTTGACGAGCTGAGTAGTGGTGAATATATACTCATCGTTACAGATACACAAGGCTGTACGGCTAGTGAAGAAATCCTAATAGAGGCCACTACAGATATAGCTACAACCATCCAAGATATTGACATGACCAGTTGTAGTGATAGCGCAGATGGTAGTATTACACTTAATGCCATTGGAGGTAATGGTCTATTGAGCTTTGGGCTAAATGGAACAAGTAATACCAATGGAGTATTTGAAAATTTAGCCGCGGATGATTATTCTGTTGTAATTACTGACTCAGATGGTTGCTTTAATACATTCAATTTCACCATCGAATCTCCTGAAGCCATAGTATTAAATGCTCCAGTCGTCAGTAATCCTAGCTGCTCAGGCAATGAAGATGGAGTAATCTCATTGAGTGCAGTGGGTGGTACTGGTCAACTAATGTATCAAATAGACAATGAGACTAATACAACTGGTCTTTTTGAGAATCTCGAAGCAGGAAACTATGATTACTCGATTATCGATCAGAATGGATGCTCGATTACACAAACTATTTCGATTACTGATCCTGACGAGCTCATCATCACGGTAGAAGGTATAACAAGTCCAGACTGCAACGAAGGTGACAATGGTACAATCGAACTTACCACCACAAACGCTAATGGTAGTATAAATTACAGCCTAGATGGTCAGCAAAATAATACTGGAGTTTTTGAAAATTTAAGCGCATCTTCTTACACCATTATTGCTACCGATAGTAATGGATGTATGGCATCAGAGACCGTTGTTATACCCGAAACACCTGAGATAGTACTATCGGTCGTCGAGACGATTGACAACAATTGTGTAGGTGGTATTGATGGATCACTTTCGGTAAGTGTCATGGATAACTCCGCTGGCTACACGTATATCTTAGCAGGGGAAGAAAATACTACAGGTGAATTCAATAACCTAGCCTCTGGAGAGTATGAGATTATGGTTGAAAGCGCATTAGGATGTACTACTTCGGTGATCGCCACTATTTTGGACGGAGAGTCATATACGGTTCAACTTGATATTGAGGATATTGACTGTAATGGTGCCGAGAATGGTAGTATCGTAGCTACAAGTGAAACAGAAATCATGACTTATTCACTCAATGGTGAGGATAGTAATGTTGATGGTCAATTTGAAAATTTAGCTGGTGGTGAATATAATTTAACTTTAATCTCTAGTGATGGCTGTGAGCAGACCGAAACATTTATTATCAATGAACCAGACTCAATCGCAATAAGCATAGTTGATTGCTTAGAAGATACTCCCGACTGTAATGAAGAGAATCTTCTTATCGAGGCCATAGGGGGTACAGGGTCATTGAGCTATAGCCTTGAGGAGAATGCTACTGAAATAGACGGTAATCAAATCATTATGCCAGAAGATGGCAGCTACACCATAATAGTTACAGATGAAAATGGCTGTCAAAGCTCTATTAACTATGTTTATGAATCTATTGAAATAGATGAAGATGATTTTACACTTCAAAATGAAAGATTATATCCTATACCTACAAGAGATAATCTGATCATTGATTTTATACTAAACGGAGAGCAGAATATTACTTTTTCTATATTGAATGACCTTGGGCAGCTTATTACTAAACAAACTCAGATATTTGACAGAGGTCAAAATACATACAGCATGGATGTCAGAGACTATGCTGAAGGAATATATATCCTAGAAGTGAGGAATAGAGGTGAGAGGAGATATTACAAGTTCCTAAAATTTGACGAATAGACCGATGTTAGAGTATCAAATATAAGCAGGAGGAAGACTTTTTAAGTCTTCCTCTTTTTCTTTTTAGCAGCTGGGAATAAGACATTATTTAGTATTAACCTATATCCAGGAGAATTGGGATGTAAGCTAAGGTCTGTCTCAGGGTCATTTACAAAATGCTTATAATCTTCAGGATCATGTCCTCCATAAAATGTCCACTGACCAAATCCGTGCTCCCCATGCATATATCTAACTTCGTTGATAGCCTTGTTTTCTCCCATAACTAATACGTCAGGTTTGATAAGGCTCTTGGAATATGCCGTAGTCTGCCCCATAAAACCCTTTACCGTAGAAGTATGATTTTGACATAACATACTTGGTACAGGATCCCATTTGGCCGAAAACTCAAAAAGTGAAAAATAATCATTTTCAGGTTTCATATTCTCTCTTGATCGATGATCAATCGTAGAGTATTCATACTCCAAATGATTTTTGGTAAGCTCAAACTCTCTAAAGGCAAATGTTTCAGTGAAGTCCATATTCTCTCCAGCATCTGGATCTTTAGGATCACCATCATGTATCTGGTGACAGATATCTTGACCCTGTGTAGCTAGAGCAATATCGTAAGTATCCGTGGCACTGCACATAGCAAACATAAAACCACCTCCTGCTACGTATTCCCTTATTTTTAATACTACAGCTCTCTTCAGATCAGATACTTTTCCAAAACCTAAACTTCCTGCCAGCTCTTCCATCTTCTTTTGATTGATTTTATACCATGGTTGTCCACCTTGACCCGCATAGAATTTACCATATTGCCCAGTAAAATCTTCATGATGTAGGTGCAACCAATCGTACTCTGCCAACTTATCCTCTAACACCTCTCTGTCATATACTGTCTCATATGGAATTTCTGCATAAGAAAGTACTAGCGTCACTGCATCGTCCCAAGGCTGTATGCGTTCACCCCTAGCATTGAAATCAGGAGTATAGACGGCAATTTTAGGAGCTTTCTCCAACTTTATTACTTCCTTATTTACCTCAGGATTAGATATTTCTTCTCTTATCTGTAAAAAAGCACCATCACTTATCACTTCATAAGTCACTCCCCTAACCTTGCATTCTGCCTCAAATATCTTATTGTGTTGAAAGGCAAAACTACCTCCGCGATAATTCAATAACCAATAAGCATCCTCCCCTTTTTCTATCACCCAGTAAGTGATTCCATATGCCTTTAAGTGATCTTTTTGAACATCATGATCCATCGGGATCATAATATAAGATGCCTTGAGCGAGGTCAAGAATAACATAAAACAGAAACAATATAAAAGTCTTCTCATATTCATAAAAGTCACGTTTAAGTTAAGTTATAACAGATAGAACAACGGCAAAGTTATGCTGATGTGGTCAAAACAATAACTATTAACAAAGCATTAATATCAGGTCATATCACCAAGTATCCTAATATAATTGCAATATTTGTGATTCTTTAATACTTACAACTTGGAATCAATACAGCTACAATATCCACTCTGGTATCTACTCTTAGCTTTAATAGTCGGTATACTCTATGGAGCATTTTTGTATTTTAGGTCTAAATCCTTTAATGATAAATCTCTGTGGTTTAAACCACTATTAGGTTTATTACGTACGATGTCTGTTTTTTTTATCATCTTTCTACTACTTGATCCATTTATCAAAAGTATTATTGAAGAAAAAAGGAATCCCGTAATCGTAGTACTACAGGATATCTCTAATTCTATCAAAGGAGCTCAAGGTATGAGTCCTTCCTCTATTGATGCACTCAAAAATAATTATGAGGTAGATACACTCTCCTATGCCACAGACATCATCGAAGAAAATGGAGATACCTCACTACGCAATACCACTAATATAGATAAGGTCCTCAGATACGTTGAAGATAACTATGCTGGTAGAAATCTCGGAGCAGTTATTTTGGCTAGCGATGGTATCTATAACGAAGGTAGAAATCCCGCATATAGCAACTATAATTTTGATGCACCTATATACACCATAGGATTGGGAGACACCACGATAAGGAGGGATATATCCATCAAAAATATTTTCCACAATCAATTAGCTTATCTCGGAGATGAACTTCCCGTCGAAATAGATATCGATGCACAAAGTTGTAAATCAAATACGACATCGGTCAAGCTTTTTGAAATATCCAACGGTAAGCAAACTTTAATCTCCTCGGAAAGAATAAATATCGATAAAGAGCAATATTTCAAAACGATAGAAAAAAGCATAAAACTTAAATCTCCTGGGATCAATCATTACCGAATATCAGTGAATGCGGTTAATGGCGAAATAAGTCTTGGAAATAATACGAAAGACTTTTATGTAGAAGTATTGGATGAACGATTAAAAATCCTTGTTTTAGCACAAGCTCCGCATCCTGATATCGCTGTTATCAAAAGAATACTTGAGAAGAATAAAAACTATGAAATCACCACAAAAACAAGTGGGAATAAAGATATTGTACTTAGCGATTATGATTTAGTTATTTTTCACAATTTGCCAAGCCAAAAAACTGATCTAGCACAGTATAAAGATATACTTACCAGAAAAAAAATACCACGACTATATATACTTGGCTCAACAACTGATTTAAATATTTTCAATTCTACTCAGGATGTTGTGAACATCCGTACCCAAGGAAGTAATAATAACGAAGTCCAAGCGAAAGTCAATGGAGACTTCAAAGCATTTAAATTAAATGAAGGGTCAGCGCAGCGGATAGGTCAGTTTCCGCCACTTAATTCAATTTTTGGAGAATTTATTCCTGGCTCCAATTCTTCTGCTCTATTAAATCAAAAAATTGGTGATGTTAATACTGATTACCCATTACTTAGTTTTCGTGAGTCCTTAGGTATTCGTACCGCGGTAATCTCCGGAGAAGGCTTATGGAAGTGGTCTTTATATGAAGGCCTACAATATGATAACACAGATGCTCTTCAAGATTTACTTCTAAAAACAATACAATACTTAAGCCTAAAGGATAACAAGAAGAAATTCAGAACTCGTACTAATAAAAAACTATATAACGAAAATGAAGTAATCGCCTTTGAATCACAATTATTCAATGATAGTTATCAACTGATCAATGATCCTGAGGTGCAACTAGTATTGACGAATGTCGGGGGTGATGAGTATAATTATACATTAAACAGAACGCAAGATTATTACAGCATCAATATCGATGGAGTAAAAGAAGGAAAGTATAATTTTAACGCTAAGACCGTGTATAATGGAAAATCATATGAAGCCAACGGTTCTTTCAATGTAAAATCCATCAATCTTGAGGAGTACAACTTGACTGCCGACCATGCACTACTTCAACAAATAAGTGCAGCTAGTAATGGAAAGTTTTATCATCCTGACAAACAAAACTTGCTACTGGATGAACTTATCGTCAATAATCAATTAAAACCTAGTCTTTATCAAAGTAATACCACTAAATCCGTTCTTAATTTTTGGTGGATATTAGCGTCTATCATTTTTTTACTGATATTAGAATGGTTTCTGAGAAGATATTTTGGTTCTTATTGATCTTCCACTGGTGTAATCTGTAATAAATATGTAATAAAAAAGCCCCGAATCTAAATTCGAGGCTTGTAAGACTTTATTAGTATATACTATTTTCCACCATTTAGATTATCCTGATAGGCTTCTAGGTCGTCCCACTTGCCTTCATGCGCCATAGCTGCTTGACGTGGCCAAGTACCTGGTTCTGCAAGTTTATATCTTTTTCCAGCCTTATCAAGTATAGACTGAAGTCTATCTACTGAAGTTTCAGATAATGCTTTCCATGTTTTTATGCCATCAGCATGAAGAAGACTTTCGATTTTAGGACCTATTCCTTCTACGGCTTTCAGATCATCTTGCTTCCATCTTTTTAAGATTTTTAACTTGATCATTATCTTTTCGACTTTAGAGTCGGTAAGACCTGCTGTACCTACGCGGCCAGTATCCAATTGTTTTTGCATGGCAATTAGGTCGTCCCATTTACCAGCATCGGCAAGTTTTGCTTGAGCTGACCATGTCATAGGGTCAATGATTCTATATCGATCTCCATAAGTATCCAGTATTCCTCTTAAATCGCCTGATGATTTTGAAGCTAAGTCCGCCCATGTATGTACTCCATGTTTGTTCAAGACTTCATTCATTTTAGGACCTATACCCTCTACTACTTGTAGATTATCTGATTTTAAAGCTGCAAACTTTGATGAAGCAATACCTGTTGTGGAACTAGGATTACTGACAGGCTTGGGTGCTACTACCGGAGTCTGAGCTGAAAATCCTGAACTACTAGTAGAAGCAGCTGACTTATTCTTAAATTCTCTTAATTGTCCCTTGAGCAAGGCAATTTGACTATCATAGTCAGCTTTTCCTGATCTACATTTTTTAAGATCTGCTTCTAGCTCTGCGATTCTCGTATTTGCCATATCGAGATCTCTCTGACTATTTTCGTAAAGAGAAACATACTTTCTGTATCTCACCCAGATTAACCAGCCCAAAAGTAATCCTAGTAAAAATGGTAGTAGCCAATATAGCCACCAGCAATTACATATATCGTTGAATATTGATAGTATCATTAGTTTATGTTTATTTGATGATTTGTAATTCAGTTCTACGGTTTTTCGCTCTACCGTCTTTGGTTTCATTTGAAGCGATAGGGCTTTCTTCTCCCTTGGAGCTTAGTAATATTTTAGCATTATTTACTCCCTTTTCGACAAGATAGTCTCTGATGATAGCTGCACGTTTTCTGCCCAAGGCCATATTAGAGTTATTGTCTCCGTAACTATCGGTGTGGCCTGTAAGTCTGACGCGTTCACCGGATGAATTTACTCGTTCGGCTACCTCATCAAGATATTGTCTAACATCTCCAGCATTCAATTCTTTTGCTGAATTATAAGGGAAGTAGATGGTAGTACTATTGGCAGTTTGTTTAATGTTTTTAGTCTGACGAAGTACATCAAACTTAGCAGACTCGTAAAGTCCATTTCTATTAGATTCTTGAACAGTCCTTTGTTCTGCCGCCAATCGTACTTGATCTTCAGGTACATCTGCAAACTCAGATCTTCGTAGGCTATCCGCCCTTGCCAAACCTAAGTTATCAAAAGAGGTTTCATTAGTTTCATCTGAATCATAATATCCAGTGATAAGTAGGTGATTACTTTCGTTTACACGTGATCTCAGATCATTTTTCATCGCGTTCCAGCCATCCCCAAATATTGGAGACTTATCAGACCAATTATAAAGTAATGGACCAGTTATCTCTGCAGCTTCTTCTACCACAGGTGCAATTTGTTCTTCTGTTTTTTCAACCGAAGATTGGTCATTACAACACTTTTTAGAAATCTGATAAAACCAAACACCGACAATAATCCATAAGATCACAACGAGAACAATAAGAATATTTCTCATAAGTGAAGTTGGTTTTTAATGTAAGTAATATTAGTTAATTTAGTCAAAATCAGTGATTTATAAAAATAAAAATAAAGTCAGTATATCGGGTAATTGGGTAGTTTCTGTTATCTTACCAATCAGTGTTATGAGAGTTATGTAAAATCGCAGTTAATTTTAGGACGTAAGAGTCTGATAAAAGATACAGGGATGTTAGTTAAAAATCGTGCATATTTCAAAGAAGTACCAGCTATACGTATCTGTTTATGGCTTTGCATCGGAATTATTCTAGCAAATTATACCCCAGTTTTGTTAACACCAATCCTAGCATTAGGTACGATTTTATTCATGGGAGTTATACTTCTTAAGATTAGATACAAAAACCTAATAATCAACACTTTACTTATCACTTTAGGGATCGTATTATTCATTCTTCAGAAACCCTCGTCTCATCGGTATTATGTTGATGAAAACAACTCAAATAATTTTTACTTCGTCGGGACAATTGACTCTGAGCCAAAAGTTGGAAAAAGTACTCGTGCCAAGGTAAAAATCCTAGCAAAAAGGGATTCCAACCTGCATTGGCAGCCAAAATCAGGGAATATAATCGCCTACTTTAAGCAAGATAGCCTAGCTCCAGAACTTAAAATAGGTCAAACAGTGCTCATGCATGGGGCATTATCTAGGATCCAGAAAAATCAAAATCCTTTAGCCTTCGATTTTCAGAGATATATGAATTATCAATCTATTGAATATCAAATATTCGTGAGATCAGATGCTTGGAGTATTATCAAAGAACCAGAAAATAATCTAAAAAATTTCACCGCAAATCTCAGGCAGTATTGCATCCAAACCATCAAAAAATATATCAAAAACGAGGATAATAGAGCTATTGCGTCCGCAATGCTTCTTGGATATCGCAACAACCTAAGTGAAGAAATATATACCGCTTATACGGATACAGGAGCTGTACATGTGCTTGCGGTATCTGGCCTTCATGTAGGTATTGTCAATATCATTTTGCTGTATTGTTTATTTTTCTTACCTCAAAGAAGAACATGGTCTAACGCGATCAGGGCCATTTTTACCATTGCAGGTATTTGGCTGTTTGCTCTACTGACTGGTGCAGCACCTGCAGTACTGAGGGCCTCAGTGATGTTTAGTCTTTTTACACTTGGCAGTATTTTCTATCCTCGGATGAACGCTTATAATATCTTGGGAAGCTCAGCCATTATACTACTGTTGTACAATCCTTTTTTACTATTTCAGGGTAGCTTCCAGTTTTCATACTTGGCACTCTTTAGCATCCTTTATTTTCAACCTAAAATAAGTAAGTGGTACATGCCCAGGTATTGGCTAGACAAGCAAATATGGGGTTTACTTACCGTAGCCATAGCAGCTCAAGTATTGGTATTTCCTGTTACTATTTACTACTTCCACAAATTTGCCGCTTCATTCTGGATAAGTGGAATAGCTGCCATCAGTTTGGCATTTTTAATCATTGCTCTGGGTATGGTAGTATTGATTCTCTCTCCCATATCCGAAACGTTTACTACTTGGGCGGCTTGGTTATTAGAGCGGGTACTTGATTTATTTATAGGTATTATCAAGTGTATACAAAAACTACCTTATAGTAGTCTCAATGATCTATGGCTCAGCGAATCTCAAATGTATATCTTATACTTGGGTCTTGCATCCATGATGTGCTGGATAACTTTCAAATCTAGAAGGTGGATATTTCCAATTCTATGTACCACGATCATTTTTCTGGGTATAAGCCTGAGCAGAAATGTAAATACCAATCGACAAAAATTTATAATAGTATATGATGTACAACGCGAGCTCATTGTAGACTTTATACAGGGACACAGTGCTTATGAATACACATCGAATGATGAAAATCAAAAACTACTCAAGTTTGCTAGAGCTAATTTTAGGCTGAGCAAGAAGATCAGCGAAATCACACCACTGGATAGCATACACCACTCAAATCAAGTATATAAAAATAACGGAGTCATATCTTTCAGTGAACAGACCATTGCCATTGCGGACAAAAACCATCACGAGTGGAGATACCTCAATAATATCGATTATCTGATCATCGGAAGCATATACACGGATAGCTTCCTACGGCTTATAGAGGATAAAAATATTGGACAAATTATCATTTCAAACAAGATGTATCCGAAGTGGAGTAAAAATCTACGCCAACTACTCGACGAGGCTGAAATTCCTTATTTATTTACTGGTGATCAAGCAGTGATCATAAATCTGAATGCATGAGAAATATTATAGACGACTACTTTAACTATACCAGAACCGAACGCAATGGGATCTACATCTTACTGATTATTATCGCAATTCTGATCGCTTCTAATCTCTATTATAATCAAGTCTCACCAGAAGTAGAACTCCATGATTACAGCCGACTTGAGACTAAATTGGCAGAAATAGATTCAATACAAAACGTAAAACAAAAAGAGTATGAAAATCGTAAAGGCAAAAAATCCAAATTCACAATAAATCAATCTTTTGCCACTTCTGAAAAGAACTACTCATCAAATCAATCAAAGAAAAAGAAATCACTTCCTGCAGCCTTATCTTTGGATGCTCAATTCAATCCGAATACAATCACTAAAGAAGAACTCATTGCAATAGGAATACCATCTCGAGTAGCTAATACATGGACTAATTTTATAGCAAAAGGAGGAAGATTCGATTCAGGTGAAGATATCGCAAAAATATATGGATTGTCTTCTACTCATCAAGATCAACTAAAACCATTTATTTCCATTCCCCAGAAAGAAACTAAAATAGATAGTGTTTCTACTATTATACAAAAAGATAGCTTTGCCATAAAAGCTAAAATTAAATATCCTAAAGTAGCACTTAACATAGACATTAATCAGACTATACCCGAAGAACTACAGCTCATTTATGGCATTGGACCAGCACTGTCCAAACGTATTCTGAAGTATAGAGATAAGTTGGGTGGCTTTGTAGATAGTACCCAGCTTGCCGAAGTATGGGGTCTACAAGATTCTACCCTTACACAACTATATGAAAATACAATCATCCAAGGAGACGTGAAAAAAATCAATATCAATACCTCTAGCCTAGATGAGCTCAAAGAGCACCCATACATCAAGTACAACCAAGCTAAGGTAATAGTGAGGTATCGTGATAATCATGGCCACTATGAAAATTGGGAAAATGTACTTAAAGTGAGAGTCATCAAAGCAGATAGTAAATTAAAAGCTTACTTAAATTATTGAAAACACTACTCTCTTAAATAGATTATCGCCTCTAGATACGATAATTTGAATTATCACCTCTAGATACGATAATTTTGTACTTTGCACATCATTAGATCCATTTATGATGCCCAACCGAATTGCTATAAAACTGACTCAAAAAGGTGAAAAAGCGCTCAAATCAGAACATCCTTGGATATTTGAAAGCAGTATCGCCCAAGTTTCAAAAGAAGCTTCAGCAGGTGATTTAGCAATCGTATTTGGTAAGAAAAAAAATCAATTTTTAGGCTTCGGATTGTATGATCCACAATCTCCAATCAGGATCAAAATGTTACAATTCAGGGATCGAGCTAATTTTGATCAAGCTTTTATTCAACGAAAAATCAATGCTGCTTATCAGATACGAAAACCGCTTTTAGCAACCGATACTAATAGTTACCGATTGGTATTCGGAGAGAACGATGGTCTTCCCTCTCTGATCATAGATATATATGATACAGTGGCCGTGGTCAAAATATATTCGATGATATGGCAACCTTATCTCGATTGGATAAGTATCTCCCTCGAAAACCAAAATATTGCTAGCACTGCAATCCTAAGGCTAAGCAGAAATGTAATGAAACATAGCAGTCTTGAGGAAGGAACTATATTATTTGGGAAAATTGATAATTACGAAGTAGTCTTCAGAGAGTACGGCTTACGATTCAAAGCTCACGTATTGAAAGGGCATAAGACTGGATATTTCCTCGACCATAGGGCCAATAGAAAAGAAGTCGGACTACTAGCCCGTGGCAAAACAATACTTGATGTTTTTTCGTATGCCGGTGGATTTAGTGTCCATGCATTATGCGGTGGTGCTAAGGAAGTAACTAGTGTTGACATCAGCCAACAGGCATTACAACTTGCCATAAGCAATGCTGCGTTGAACGGAGAATATAATAATCACAAAACTCTATGTGGAGATGCTTTTAATATACTTGCCCAACTTAAAGATCAAAAAACATCCTATGATCTCGTCATCATAGATCCACCGGCACTCGCCAAAAGCGCTGCGGAGGTACATAGAGCAAAGCAAAGTTATACTAGACTCTTAAAATTTGGAATAGCTTTAATCGCAAAAAATGGAATACTACTCATGGCATCTTGTTCTTCTCGTATCTCAAAAGAAGATCTCAAGCTCTTATGCGAATCAGAACTGCTACTCTCTAGAAGAAAATATACCCTAATCAAAGAAAGCCAACATGATATAGATCATCCAATTGGATTTCCAGAGGGTGCATATCTCAAGAGTTTTTTCTATCGACTAGACTGCTAATAAATTTTGCTCAAATTTGACTTTTGAAGGTACTACATCTGAATATTTGGCATGTACGGCAGCCGCTACTTCTCTACCCTCAGCAATAGCCCAAACAACCAGTGATTGACCTCGTCGAGCATCTCCTGCAGCAAAGATCTGAGGATCTGAAGTTTGATAATTTTGAGCATAGATATTCTTTCGGTCATCGACTTTTAGTCCAAAAGAATGTATCAAATCTTGTTGTGGATGTAAAAATCCCATGGCTAAGAATACCTTCTGACATGGAATCACTCTAGTCGTATCGGGCAACTCTTGCATGACGAATTTACCGTTTTGATCTTCCTTCCACTCTATATCACATAGCTCTATTCCAGATAAATAGTTGCCATCTTCAGATATAAACCGTTTGGTCATGACTGCCCACTCTCGATCGCAGCCTTCTTCGTGAGAACTCGAAGTCTTTAAAGTCATCGGCCATAAAGGCCATGCATCCTTGTGACTTCTACGATTTGAAGGTTTACCTAAAATTTCTATTTGAAGAATGGAGGTGGCACCAAGCCGATTAGAAGTACCAATACAATCAGAACCCGTATCACCACCTCCTATTACTACAACATCTTCTCCCTTTGGGCTTATAACTTGTTCCTCAGGAAACGTATCTCCTGCTTGGATTTTATTATTTTGTTCGAGGTAATCCATGGCAAAATGGACACCTTTAAGTGACCGACCTTCGATATTGAGATCACGTGGTATTGTTGATCCACAACACAGAATTATCGAATCAAATTCAGCCTTAAGTGTATCCACCTGAATATCAACGCCTATTTCTGTATTGGATTTAAAAGTGACTCCCGATGCTTCAAGTAGAGCTACACGACGATCGACTATAGATTTTTCCAACTTGAAATCAGGAATTCCGTAACGCAATAGACCACCAATTCTTGTATTTTTTTCAAAAACTGTGACTTGATAACCCAATTTTATCAGTTGATCTGCCGCGGCTAATCCTGCTGGGCCTGATCCAACAATGGCTATTTTTTCGTCTCGGGTAGCTTGTTTTTGATATGCTTTGACCCATCCTTGTTCAAATGCTTTTTCAATGATACTTTTTTCAATATACTCAATCGCTACAGGGTCATTATTAATACCTAATACGCAACTACCCTCACATGGTGCAGGGCATATCCTGCCTGTGAATTCGGGAAAATTGTTGGTTGAATCCAAAATTTCGTAAGCTTGTTTCCAATCCTCCTTATACACGGCATCATTGAAGTCAGGTATGACATTACCTAATGGGCATCCATTATGACAAAATGGAACTCCACAATCCATACAACGAGCAGATTGTTTTTGAATATGCTCATCAGATTCACCGCGATCAAATTCATTGAAGTGTTGTATTCTAGCGGCTGCATCCTCTCTTTCTGGAAGAGATCTTTTAAACTCCTTAAATCCTGTTACTTTTCCCATCCTAGCTCACTTTTTCTGCTTTACTAAGCGTTAATTTTCTATTTTCAATTACTGCTTTATAATCCTCAGGAATAATTTTGATGAAATTATTCTTATCTCGATCCCAATTGGATAGTATATTCAGTCCTTTTACAGAGCCCGTATAATTTACATGCGCTCGTAGCTGTTTTCTGATCATCTCTTGATCCTCTTGAGATGGGTTTTCTATCAGAATAAGTTCATTATTTAAGTTGGATAACTTGTAATCAATGGTTTTATACAAGTAGGCAATACCTCCACTCATCCCAGCCGCAAAGTTTCTACCTATACTCCCGATGACTATCACCGAGCCTCCAGTCATATATTCACATCCATTATCACCAAGGCCTTCTACGACAGCATGGGCCCCGCTATTTCTAACACAAAACCTATCTCCAGCGATACCGCTGATATATGCTGATCCGTTGGTTGCTCCATATAATGCAACATTTCCGATGATAATATTTTCATCTGCCTTAAATGATGAGTCTCGATCGGGCAAAACAGATATCTTACCTCCACTTAAACCTTTCCCAAGGTAATCATTGGATTCACCCTCTAAGGTAAATGAGATACCTGTAGCTAGAAATGCTCCAAAACTTTGACCTGAAGATCCTCTAAATCTAAAAGATAAATGATCCTGAGGTAACCCTTGACCACCATAAACCTTTGTGACTTCGTGAGAAAGCATAGTACCGACTGCTCTATCAGTACTCTTAATGATAAAATTACTTGAATAGCTTTTTCCTTCTGCCCTGGCAAGATCACTTAATGCGATCAACCTATGATCTAATATATCATCAATACCATGGTCTTGAGTTTTTGATGCATAAGGCGTATTGCCGTATTTATTATTTTCGATATGTAGGAGAGGACTTAAGTCTACGCATTGAGACTTCCAATGACGGTCTTGCCCTCTTACAGCAAGTAAATCTGTTCTACCGACCATCTCATTAACCGTACGTACCCCACACTCTGCCATGATCTCTCGTAGATGTCGTGCTAGAAAGTAAAAGTAATTAACAACGTGATCAACCTTTCCATTATATTTTGCTCGTAGTTCAGGATCCTGCGTAGCGATTCCTACTGGGCAAGTATTGAGATGGCATTTTCTCATTAATATACACCCTTCTACTACCAGTGCTGCGGTAGCTATTCCCCACTCCTCTGCACCCAGAAGTGTAGCAATCGCAAGGTCACGACCAGTTCTTATTTGACCATCTGTTTGTAAAACAACACGATCTCTAAGACCATTTTTGATTAGGGTTTGATGAGTCTCCGCCAGCCCAAGCTCCCAGGGCAACCCTGCATGACGTACACTACTCAATGGCGATGCCCCTGTGCCACCATCAAAACCAGATATTAAAATATGATCAGCATGCGCCTTGGTCACACCGGAAGCAATGATACCTACTCCTGCCTTGGATACCAGTTTTACGCTAATCCTGGCATTTTTATTAGCATTTTTCAAATCAAAAATGAGTTGAGCCAAATCCTCAATAGAATATATATCATGATGTGGTGGTGGAGATATAAGCCCTACTCCAGGTGTTGCGTTTCTGATTTTCGCAATATAAGGGTCTACTTTATGACCGGGTAGCTGTCCACCTTCACCAGGTTTCGCCCCTTGTGCTATTTTTATTTGAATCTCATCAGCATTAGTCAAGTAGTGAATATCTACACCAAATCGACCAGAAGCTACTTGTTTGATTGCTGATCTTTCAAGATCACCATTCGGTTTTCGATTGAATCGTCGCTCATCTTCTCCGCCCTCTCCACTATTACTTTTACCACCTATTCTATTCATGGCAATAGCTAGAGTTGCATGAGCTTCATGACTTAAAGAGCCTAAGGACATAGCTCCAGTTGCAAATCTTTTTAAAATACTTTCAACACTCTCTACCTCTTCTATGGGAATGCTTTTTGAAGCGTCTATCTTTAAGAAACTACGTAGCGAACTGCCATTATATTCTAATTCATCGATATGATGAGCAAAACGCTTATACGTATCATAGTTATTTTGCGAAGTTGCATGTTGTAATAAATGAATGGTCTGTGGATTGAATAAATGGTATTCACCCTTGCGCTTCCACTGATAATTTCCTATTTGAGGCAATTTATTTTGATTAGGGCTGAATGCAAGAGAATGCTTAACCAAGGCTTCTTTTTTCAAACCATCAAAAGTCATTCCTCCGATCCTAGATATTGTACCTTTAAAACAGAGATCTATGACTTCACGATCAATACCTAGTGCCTCAAATGTCTGAGCACCTTTGTATGAGGCTAGTGTAGATACTCCAAGTTTCGACATGATTTTTAGCAATCCTTTATTGACTGCATTGATATATTTCTTTTGCAGTTTTTCACTATCCTCCTCTCTTTCATGACTCATGGCATCAATACTTTGAAGTACCAGACTTGGATAGATCAGATCCGCTCCGAACGAAAGTAGACAGGCATAATGATGTGTTTCCCAGATATCTCCACATTCAACAATCAAGGAAACCTCTTTTCTCAAACCCTTTTTAATGAGATAATGATGAAGTGCTCCGGTAAGTAACAAAGAAGGAATAGCGATATTCGATGCATTTAAGTTATGATCGGTGATCCGCAAAATTTTAGTACCCTCACGAATATACTTTATGGCTAAGCGACAAATTTCCTTAATAGCTTTTTTAATCGATTTTTCCTTAGAAACACAAGCGTCAAGATCTGACTTAAGGAGTAAAGAATTATTGGCATAATATATTCTGCCAGCATCTTTGGTACTTAATACAGGGCTTTCTAGTCTCAAAAATTTTGCCTCAGCTGGACCTATATTTATCATTTTACTGGTACCTCCTATAACCGTACTTAGACTCATATAGAAGTTTTCTCTTAGAGAATCTATGGGTGGATTGGTTACCTGTGCAAAATGTTGCTTAAAGTAATTAGCCGGATGTTGGGCAATTTTAGATAATACTGCCAGGGGTATGTCAGCACCCATAGAGCCAATGGGTTCTTTTTCCTTCTTGATCATAGCATCTATGATAAGATCCACATCTTCTTGACTTATCCCGGAAGCCACTTGTCGCTGATAAATAGATGAAGCATAATGAAGATCTAATGGATGATCTTGAAGCTCTTCGATTTTTATTTCATTTTCTTGCAACCAACTGCGATAAGGTTTACGCTTACAGATGGTATCTTTAAGCTCTTGATCGGATATAATCCTATGTTCATCAAGATCTGCCACCAACATTTTACCTGGTTGTAATCTACCCTTTAGCACCACTTTTGACTGATCCAATTCTAAGCATCCTGCCTCACTACCAAGTATCAGGATATTATCATCTGTAAGAACGTATCTCGAAGGTCTTAGACCATTCCTATCCAATGTAGCACCTACAATCGTCCCATCAGTAAAACAGATAGAAGCGGGACCATCCCAAGGTTCTATTATAGCGTCATGATATTCGTAGAATGCTTTCTTATGGTCAGAGATAGATTTATCATTTTGCCATGCTTCTGGGATCATCATCATGATCGCATGTGGTATAGATCGACTTGCGGTTTTTAAAAAATCTACAGCATTATCAAAATTTCCTGAGTCAGAAATATAAGGATCACATACTGGAAAAACCTTAGTCAGCTCACCATAACCTTGAGCAACTTTTTCCATATATCTTTCTCTAGCTTGCCACCAGTTGATATTTCCTTGGATGGTATTGATTTCTCCATTATGAGATATACATCTAAACGGCTGCGCTAGCTTCCACTTGGGTAAAGTATTAGTTGAAAATCTACTATGTACAATAGCCACAGCGGATTTGAACGCAGGATTCATCAAGTCTTTAAAGTAATAGCGGAGTTGTACGGCAGTAAGTAAGCCTTTGTAAACAATAGTCTTTGAAGATAAAGAAGCTATATAGAAATCATCTACAAGTGCTGGATCACTAAAATAGATCTTCTTCATGATCGAGTTACGCAAAAAGTAAAATCTGCGCTCGATATCCTTATTATTAAAACCTGTGGTTTTGAAAAAAATTTGTTTCATAACGGGCTCGGTGGACTTAGCCGATGCCCCGATCATACTGTTATCTACAGGAACTTTTCTGTGGAATAAAATTTTAAAATCATGGTTTTTTGCAACCTTTTTGATTATACTCAAGCAGTATTTACGTCTGGCTAGATCAAAAGGAAAAAAAAACATACCGACACCATATCTCCCACTTTTGGGTAAGATGCAATCATAAGTTTGTGCCTCATTTTCAAAAAACTCATGTGGTAATTGTACTAATATTCCCGCACCATCACCTGTATTGGCCTCGCAGCCACAGGCACCTCGATGCTCCATATTTTCTAATACGGTTAGGGCCGAATCTACAATATACCTCGTAGGGGTTGCTTTAAGATCAGCAAGCAATCCTACACCACAGGCGTCTTTCTCTAATTGTGGTACATATAATCCCTGTTGCTCAGGATCGGTAGTTTTTTTTTCCATGCAATCAAATATTTACTAACTAAAAACCATATGCTACTGCTAATACAAATGAGCTCAAACTATCAGTAAGTTCATCTTCTGAAGCGACGATTTCTGTAGAAAAAGCGTCAATTCTAAACTCTGGAATTATGGTCAACGGTCCCACGGCATAATTAGCCGACAGTGTTACGTTCAAAACATCCTGAGGATCATCTGCCGTACCACCGAATAAACCTAAACCTTGATCTTCAAATGACTCCACTCTGATCCCTAATTTGAGATCATCTGTAGTTTGATACTGTAAGTATCCTGCTATACCAAAAAAGTTATCTGAAGCTACACTTGTATTTAAACCTAAATAAATTTTATTTGTGACATCGTATCCTGCAGTGATGTCAAACTGTCTAAAAGCACTATTCCCCTCCTCATCTTCTCCAGCTAAATCACCCAGGAAATTAGCGTATATACTAAAGTCTCCAGCCGCATAACCCAATTGTAAACCACCGACAAAGTCATTGGTAGGATTGTATTCTGTGGCATCTGTCGGATTAAATACGCCTGTCATTAATGTCAATCCACTTCCTAAGTCAAAATCCGCTTTGATACCTGTATGTGAAAAGGGACCATATGAAAATAAGTAACTCGTAGAGTAATTGAAATTGCTCGTAGGAGATATGACTTCATATCCTAAGAAAGTATTGAAGTTTCCTAGGGTAAGTGTGACCTTATCAGAAACATTCCAGTATGCGTATAACTGATTGACAATATTAGAACTACCTCCAGCCCTCAAAAAAGGAGATAAAAAGGTAGCATCTTCTCCACGAGGGCCAAAGACTGCGTCAGCTACGAAGCCAACACCATTGACTTCCTTGGACAGGATGATATTTGCCATACCAAGTGAAAAACCAGGAAGATTAGCAAAAGAAGTACCCGGCGCTTGATCAAAATCAGCGTTTAGGTTAACTCTGAAATATGCATCTATAGATCCTGAAATCTGGAGCGCAGATGAATCAGCCTCTTCTTGAGCGAAAGTAGATTGATATGATATTAAAAGTACAATAATGACTAAAAAATTAAATTTCATGATAAATGAGATTTACGAAAGTGTTGAATTATTTAAAGAATGAAACTTTAATCATTGCTACAATAATCTTACATTCGTAATACCACTATGCAAGCAATGAAAGTTGTTTGTATTACCCTTGGTCCCCGCCAGGATCAAGGGCTTTTTATTAAAAGACTACTTATTACAATTTCAATTATGTGTAGGCCTGTGCTTGGTGTTCACCGATGTCTAGACCTATGGTCTCTTCGGGAGCATCAACTCTAATACCTACTGTAATTTTCAAGAGAAAGAATACAATAAAAGCAAAAGCAAATGTAAATACTCCTACAGCTGCGATACCTAATAGTTGTACTCCTAGAGTACCCACTCCTTCTCCATAATTTCCAAAAAGTGCTACTGCTATAGTACCCCATATACCGCAGACTAAGTGTACCGAGGTTGCACCTACCGGATCATCAATCTTCATCTTATCAAATAGATTTACAGAAATTGGAATAATTGCTCCAGCAATCAATCCGATAAGTATTGCAGAAGAAACTGATACACCATCAGCACTTGCTGTTATACCCACTAAGCCACCAAGAATACCGTTGAGCGCCATGCCTAAATCATATGATTTATAAACAAACTTGGATATCAAGAATGCACCGATACAACCAGCAGCCGCAGCAACAGACGTTGTGACAAACACCAATGAAACTGCTCCTGGATCAGCTGATAACACCGAACCACCGTTGAATCCAAACCATCCAAACCAAAGAAGAAATACACCAATGGTTGCTAGAGGCATACTATGACCTGGTATAGGCTTTATTCCTTTTTCAGTATACTTGCCAAGTCTTGGCCCTAATAATAAGGCACCTGCCAATGCTCCCCAACCACCTACAGAGTGTACGATAGTTGATCCAGCAAAGTCATAAAAACCCATGGCATCTAACCAACCTGCACCCCACTTCCAGTATCCTGTGATAGGGTAAGAGATCGTTACAAAGAATAAACAGAAAATAAGGAAAGGGATAAGCTTTACTCTTTCCGCTACCGCTCCAGAGACGATCGTACAACAAGTTGCCGCAAACATCCCTTGAAATATAAAATCAGTATAATATGTATATCCTCCGCTTGCATAATCTATAAGACCAGCCGCTCCCTCAGGATTGGTAAGTCCAAAACCTGCAAATACAAAATAACCTCCATCTACCCCTGGGTACATCAAATTGAAACCAACAAAATAGTAGGACAATAAACCGATAGACACAATCATAACATTCTTAAAAAGAATGTTTACGACGTTTTTCTTTTGTACAAATCCTGACTCTAAGGTTGCAAAACCTAGGTGCATAATAAAGACGAGTACGGTGGCAACAAGCATCCAAACGTTATTGGCTACAAACTTAGCGTCGTTAGCAGCCGCCAATGCTTCTTGCGCTAATGTTAATGATTCATTCATTTTTGTATAAGTTGATTTTCTAAAAACTATTATGAATTGATAGCATCGCTACCTGTTTTTCCACTTCTGATGTTGACTGTTTTCTCTAAGCTACTTACGTATATGAGACCATCACCTTTATCGCCAGTATGAGCTGCTGTTTGTATTGCCTTTATAGCAGCATCCACAAATGTTTCACTCAAGAGCAGCTCTAGTTTTATTCTGGCAATGTACCCTACATCATAGATAGTACCGCGATAAGATCTACTCTTACCTTTTTGATGTCCGTATCCCTTAACTTCATAGAAGGTGAAAAAATAAATTTCCTCGTTGGCAAGAGCTTCTTTTACGTCTTCGAACTTAGACGCTCTCACTATAGCTTCGATTTTTTTCATTTGTTTTGACTTATTTTACAATATGAAAGTAGATCGCTAGATGCACTACAAAAAGTCCGATTTGCATGATTTTTTTAAATTCAAGCGATACACTTTCATCACAACAAACTATTAACCAGCTACTTATAATCAACATCATTGTCATGGCTATCTCGAGATCAGAAGATCTATTTTCTTTAATAAAATCGTTAACTCGATCAGATAAGAGGGCTTTTAGACTTTATGTTGGAGGTTCTGGAGAAGAAAAGGATAAAATATTTCTACAATTATTTGACATAATTGACCGATCCACTCAATTGGATGATGCCATTGTAAAAACTAAGCTTGGCATAAAACAAGTGGGACAGTATGCCAATGCTAAAAGACATCTTTACTCTAAAATATTAACTGTCCTAAGAGTTATTAAAAAAGAGAAAAAGTCAATCATAAAGATTCGAGAATATATAGATTTTGCATACGTCCTATATGATAAAGGACTGTACATGCAAGCCTTAAAAATACTATCAAAGGCCAAGAGCGATGCTATAAAACACCATGCCGATTTTTCGTTGATTACCATCATTGAAATAGAAAAGATGATTCACTGTAATCATATCACCCGGAGTAAAACCGATACGGTAGCCAATCTTATAAACCAAGCCGATCGAGTAACAAAAAATTTAAGTAATCGTGTCGCTCTGAGTAACTTAAGAATAACATTACTGAATGAATACATAAAAAAAGGGCATATACATTCGGAAGAACAGTTAGATGAATTACATCTATTCTTTGTAGAGCAAATTCAAGACTTAAACCCACTGGAACTTGATGAACTGGAAAGAGCATACCTTATACAGTCTTATGTATGGTATCATTATATATGTCTTCAATTTGATCAATGTGCTCACTATGCAGAAAAATGGATTACACTTTTTCAGAACTCAGTTGAGTTACAGGAACGCGATGTAAACCTCTATTTACGAGGATATCATTATCTACTCAATTCGTTATATCACATAAAAGATACAGAGCGATTCTCAAAATATTTAGAAGAAATAGACCATTTTCGAACAGCTAATTACCGATCATTTAGTCAGAATACTAAGATTATATCATTTCTGTACGTACATATCGGAAGAATGAATCTACATTTTCTAAATAGAAGCTACAGTAAAGGTCTTTCTGATGTTGCTCGTACATTGAAAAGGATGAAGAGATACAGCAAATATCTAGACTTGCATAAGGTGATGATTCTTAACTATAAAATTGCTTGGATGCATCTAGGTAGTGGAGATCCAAAATCCGCGATGCTATACATTATGAAAATTATAAATATCAAAGATGAGGCACTTCGAGAAGATATACAAACCTATGCTCGACTCATGTATTTGATGGCTACATACGATGATCAAGATTTTGATAAACTGGTAAGTCGTGTAAAGAGAATGAAACGGTATCTCTCATCCGTACAAGAATCTAATAAAATACAAATCTTGATTTACCAGCTCTTTACTAAATTATCAAAGATCCCTTCTTTTGAGCACAAAGACATCATGAGATTTTATAGTTCAGAAATCGCCCAAAACTCTACACAATCAGAATCTAAACGAGCCCTCATTTATATTGATATTGTCTCTTGGCTAAAAGCTAAGATTGAAAATAGACCGCTCTCTCAATTATAGAGTAATTGTTCAGCGCATTGTCCCCTAGGTCCTGAACTTGCATAACGCAATTTGACATTATTCAAATAGCTCATCTTTATCTAAAGAAGCTATAGCCTTTCGTCTTTCAACTAGATAGAAAATGGCGTGGATAGTCAAGAATATAGACCATATCCCCATACCGATATATATGGTGAATAAGTTTTCATTAGGATTACCAGCGCCAGAAATAATCCAAATAATTGAAATGGCATGATAAACTAAAAATGTACTTAGGTGAAATCGAAAACCTAAGTCATAGATGGGTAACTCTTGATTATCTTTTTTACCTAAATACCATCCTGACGCAAACATAGAGAGCCCGTAAATCACTGCAATCGCAATTAAAAATCCCCAAGATTTTTCAGTGATTGCTGATGATAATCCATATCTAAAAATAAGCGTCAAAATAGAGGCAACAAGTATAAACGTAGCGAGTGCTTTATTCATAATCAATTGGTTTTAAAAAGTAATTTTTTAATCTCAGGAACATAAAAGAGCTGGATATTTCGATCAATGAATCTCTGGAGCAACTCATCGCCGAGGGTTGTAAGTTTGTAATATTTACGATCAGGTCCTTTATTACCCTTACGTAAATCAAAGCTCACTACCTTAATGTGCAGATACTTTCTAAGATTGCGATAGAGACTCTGCTCTTCGCACTTGATGGTGCCAGCAGTAATATGTTCTATATACGTTCTGATTTCATCTACGTATTTGGGCTCATCTCTTAAGGCCAAAAATATCCACAGCGTAAGTTGTCCTTTTTTATAGGTACTCTCCCAAGCATCTAACAATTCAGGTAACAGACTTTTATTACTACTCTTCATGTATTAATCATCTTGTATAATACAAGTATAGTAAATTAAAATAAATAAAGCAATAGTAATATTCTAAATCTCTATGCTGGTGCTTCGAAAGAAAGCTATGTACATAAAAAAAGACCTGCCCAAATCAATGGACAAGCCTTGTCTATAATGTTTCTTGTATATGGAGAAATTCCTATTTCACCTTATTAACTATAGCTTCGAATTCAGCTGGGTGATTCATAGCTAGGTCAGCTAGTACTTTTCTGTTAAGATCAATGTTATTGGTCTTTAATGCATGCATAAATCTCGAATAAGACATACCGTGCTGACGAGCACCTGCATTGATTCTCGTTATCCATAACCTTCTGAAGGCTCTCTTCTTATTACGTCTATCTCTATACGCATAAGACAATGCTTTCTCAACAGCATTTTTGGCTACTGTATAGACCTTACTTCTGGCCCCCCAATAACCTTTAGCTAATTTTAAAATTCTCTTCCTTCTCGCTCGAGAAGCTACCGCATTTACTGAACGTGGCATAATGATTTGTTTTAGTTCATCTAAGGGGCAATTGCTCTTATCCTTAGATCTCGTTAAAAAATTTAATTTACTTCATACATAAAAGATCCTTCACTCTTCTTTCATCTGCTGGAGATACTAGAGTGCTACCTTTCAGTCTCAATTTGGCTTTTTTGCTTTTCTTTCTCATAAGGTGAGAAGTGTTTGCTTGAAACCTTTTAATCTTTCCAGAGCCAGTCACTTTGAATCTCTTCTTTGCGCTGGAATTGGTCTTCATCTTTGGCATAATACTGAACTCTTTTTCTAATAAGTTTGCAAAAGTAGGAATTAAAAAAGAGTATAACAACTATTGCTGCTATACTCTTCTGTATTTATTTGAATTTTCTATTCCTTATTATCCTTTTTTCTTCTTTTTAGGAGAAATCATAACAATCATTCTCCTTCCTTCCATCTTGGGTAAGGCTTCTGCTGAGCCTAATTCCTCTAATTCTTGTAAGAATTTAAGCAGTAGGAGTTCCCCCCTATCTTTAAAAACTATTGTACGTCCTCTGAAGTGAACATAAGCTTTTACTTTGGCACCTTCTTCCAAAAACTTCTTGGCATGACGGAGTTTAAATTCAAAATCATGATCATCAGTATTCGGTCCAAACCTGATTTCTTTGATCACGGTTTTTACCGTCTTAGCCTTGATCTCCTTTTCTTTTTTCTTTTTTTGATAAAGAAACTTTTTGTAGTCGATAATTCTACATACCGGTGGATCTGCCTTTGGACTGATTTCTACTAAATCTAAACCTACCTCCTGTGCCCATTGATAGGCTTCTCTTGTATTGTAGACGTCAGGGGTAATTGTTTTTCCTACAGCTTCGCTGATACCCTCTAAGTCATCCCCTACTAGTCTGATTTTAGGAATTCTAATGTGTTCGTTGATTCTGTGTTGAGCTTCTTGAACTCTTGGTCTTCTGTGATTTTTTCTACGGAGTCGTGCCAAATGTGTTTGTTTTGTTTTAAATATGGTCTAAATATGAAAATAAAGTTAGAGTTATTGTAATTACTCTTCCACTATATCCTGTTTTTTGGGCTTTTTGGCTGTTGAAATTACAATACCATCCTTTTCCTTATTCATATCAGCCTTGAGTTTTGTTCCTTCTTCAGGATTATTCATCAATATAAATTCGGCAAGTGGATCCTCTACATACTTCTGTATCGCTCGATGTAGAGGTCTAGCTCCAAACTGAGGGTCGTAACCTTTTTCAGCAACAAATTTCTTTGCTTCTTTACTCAAGTGAAGAGAAAATTTCATACCATCTAGCCTACTAAAAAGACTTTCTAAAGTGATATCTATGATTTTAAAGATATCTTCTTGATTGAGACTATTGAAAATTACGACATCATCAATTCGATTCAAAAACTCTGGAGAAAATGTTCTTTTAAGTGCATTCTGAATAACGCTCTTACTATGCTCTTCTGATGCTTCTTGTCTAGCTTGCGTAGCAAACCCTACACCCTGACCAAAGTCTTTCAACTGTCTTACTCCAATATTGGAGGTCATAATAATAAGTGTATTCTTAAAATCTACTTTTCTACCTAGCCCGTCTGTCAATTGTCCGTCATCAAGTACCTGGAGCAATATATTGTAAACATCGGGATGGGCTTTCTCGATTTCATCCAATAAAATGACTGCGTAAGGTTTCCGTCTTACTTTTTCTGTAAGTTGACCACCTTCTTCATAACCTACATATCCTGGAGGAGCTCCTATCAATCTTGAGATTGAAAACTTCTCCATATACTCAGTCATATCTATTCGAATAAGTGCATCTTCGCTGTCAAACATATATTTGGCAAGAGACTTGGCCAACTCGGTTTTACCAACTCCAGTCGGTCCTAAAAAGATGAAGCTACCTATTGGCTTAGAAGGATCTTTGAGTCCTACGCGATTACGCTGTATGGCTTTAGTCACCTTTACGATGGCATCATCTTGTCCGATTATCATCTTTTGAATGTCATCTTTCATATGTACCAATCGAGAACTTTCTGATTGTGCCACCCTATTCACTGGGATCCCAGTCATCATAGATACTACTTCTGCAATGTGATCACTATCTACTGGGTAACGCTTGGCTTTAGATTCTTCCTCCCATTCAATTTTAGCATTTTCCAGCTTTTTGATGAGTTTGGACTCTTTATCTCTTAGATCAGCAGCAAGTTCATATTGCTGGCTTTTAACTGCTTGATTTTTTTGCTCTTTTACAATTTCGATCTGTTCTTCAAGCTCTTCTACAAATTTAGGTACATGTATATTTTTTAAGTGAGTACGTGCACCTACTTCGTCTAAAACATCTATCGCTTTATCTGGAAAGAAGCGATCACTTATATATCTCTCAGATAGTTTTACGCAAGCCTCGATAGCATCTTGTGAGTACTCTACGTTATGAAAATCCTCGTACTTAGGTTTGATATTTTCTAAGATATGTACTGTCTCTTCTGGTGATGGCGGATCGATAAGTACTTTTTGAAATCTTCGATCTAGAGCACCATCTTTTTCGATGTGTTGACGGTATTCATCCAAGGTAGAAGCACCGATACATTGCAATTCTCCTCGAGCGAGTGCAGGTTTGAATATATTACTTGCATCTAATGATCCAGTAGCTCCTCCCGCCCCAACGATGGTATGTATCTCATCGATAAATAGGATTACATCACGTGATTTCTCAAGCTCATTCATAATGGCTTTCATTCGTTCTTCAAACTGACCTCTATATTTAGTGCCTGCCACTAATGCAGCAAGGTCTAACATAACGATACGCTTATTGAACAGGGTACGACTTACTCTTTTCTGGTTTATACGCAACGCGAGCCCCTCAACGACTGCTGTTTTACCTACACCCGGCTCTCCTATAAGAATAGGATTATTTTTTTTTCTTCTACTAAGTATCTGCGATACTCTTTCGATTTCCGTCTCTCTACCTATGATAGGATCTAGTTTCCCTTCTTCTGCAAGTCTAGTCACATCTCTACCAAAATTATCTAAAACTGGCGTTTTTGACCTTGCAGTGCTTTTTTTGCCTTGCTGAGAAGGATTATCATTATCATCATCTTGAATAGGAATATCACTATCACCTGATGCCTGAGAATAGAAATCACTGAATGATGTTTCTTGTTCTTGCTTTACATAATCCAATTCATTTTTATAGTCATCATAATCGACTTGCATTTTACCTAAAATTTTGGATGCTAGACTCTCTTTATGTTTTAAAATGCTTAGCATTAAATGTTCTGGTGCAATCTCTTCGTTTTTATAAAGTTTTGCTTCTAAAAAGGTCACTTTGAGTACCTTCTCGGCATGTCTATTCAGTGGGATATTACCCACATTCATCTTTGTATTATTTGAGGTATTGACAGATGTAGATTCCTCAATCTTATACTTTAGGTTAGAGATATCCACCTCTAGTGAGTTTAGCACTCTCAATGCTAAATTATTGCCATCTACTATCATACCAAGCAATAAATGCTCAGTACCTATATAATCATGCCCCAGTCGAATAGCTTCATCTCTACTCAACTGAATAATTTTTTTGACCTTCGGACTGAATTTTCTATCCATAGTGGTTCGGTTATATTAGTAAAAACAATAATAAGTAAATGACATGATTTACTCTAACATATTGTTTTAAAAATTAAATCTCGATTAATAAAATCAAAAATACAAGTGAAAAAACTATACCACCTGCGGTTTTTGCTTTTTTGTCATGCTAGCACAACCAACATTATCCTCTAATGATCATACTACACATTATATTAACAAGACATTAATTTAAAGTTGACAGATATTCAGGAGTTTTTCGCTAGGACTGTTTTTATTCAAAAGAAAAAGATAAATTTGCCTTCCATTGTAATAAAACCTTATGAAATTTACCTTAGACAAACAAGAAAAGCACTCTGTCTTCAAATTAGAGGAAGAGAATCTTAACTCTCTTATAGCTCCTAATCTTAAGTCTGAATTTGTGTTTTTACGTAATGAAGGAGTTCAAAATTTAATTTTTGACCTGACGGACGTGAAGTACGTAGATTCGTCAGGATTGAGTGCCATACTGACAGCTAATCGCCTTTGGAAAGACTATGGTTCATTCATATTAACGGGTGGTCATCATCCATCGGTCAAAAAACTGATAGAAATTTCTCGACTAGAGACTATCCTTAATATCATACCAACGCCTACAGAGAGTATAGATTACCTGATGATGCTGGATATTGAGAAAACCCTACGAGAAGAATAATTTTTTTATTTTTTATGGATGACGCTTGCATATCTTGATTTACAAGGTATCTTTGCGCCACCAAAATAACCGACCGGTTAGCTCAGTTGGTAGAGCAACGCCCTTTTAAGGCGTGGGCCCTGGGTTCGAGCCCCAGACCGGTCACATAAAAAGAGCTAAAAACGAATCGTTTTTAGCTCTTTTTTGTTAACCCTTATCAATGTCCTATATTATGATTTTATTTAAAAGCTTAACGACCATTTCCTTTAAGTCTTTTGCTTGCTTAGCTTGTATATTATTTTTAAGTGCTTGTGATAATGGGCCTAATGCAGACGGTACTAAAACTATTGCCGATCTTAATTTTGCAAAAGCGGTTGATAAGCAAGAATATTGTGATCTTATATTGAAATCAATAGTCACAAGTAGGCCTAAAGTAACTCTCAAAGAATTTGAATCTCTAGATGGTATAGATAGGAAAGAGTTGATTGAATCACTGAGTGGATATGGACAAGCAATCAACAAACGTAAGGGCTGGGAAAAAGACAGTTACTCTTTTAAAAAAGATGGTGCCGAGCATATAGGTTATCGATGGATAGACGAAAGACATAGAACGGCCGTACTCATTGAAATCACAACATCGTATAGTGAAAACAGATACGCAATACGACAACTTTCGTTAGCTAGTAGATTGGAGGTATTAGATTCAAAATCATTTCCAGGTGGAGCGATTTCTGAAAAAAATATCTTACTACATAGTAAGGGCTAAAGGCTAATAGTACTTTGCTTATCGGCTTACTTATATCCAATCATACATTGCTTAGGTATTACAGTAAGAATTTTTCGATTTATAGAATGAAATTTGCTAGCACTTAGTGCGGTTAAACCACTTACTCTTGCAATAATTCTAAAGCTTCCTCTACGGACTCCTCGATTGCCTTCTGTAATTTATTCAATTCTTTATGTTGGACGACTTTACCAAACTCTTGCCTAAAATTTAAGCCAAGACCATATCTCTGTCTCCTTCTTGCCGTACCACTTGTCTGATCAAAATCATAGATATATGACAGCTTTAGTTTTAATCTACCATCTTCTGTAAGGTCATAGGCTACACTAAGATCAGGTATAAAAGTATTGGAAGGTATGATTTGATTACTTGTAGAATTATTGACGTAGTTACCTCCTACCTTAGCCGAGAATCTTTCGTCCCAAAACTTAAATTTTGGGTTTAGTACCAATTGAATCTCATCTGGATCTATGACATCAATAAGTCCTGTATTGACTTGACCTAAGAGGTCGACATTCTGACTAAGACCTATATCGAGATCTACGGAGGATATAAACTCATTCTCTGGTAATGCAGCATTCACTAGCCCTGAAAGAATTTGTGAAAATTGTTGAGAAAAGTATTCACTAAGCGTATTACTACCTAACTGAGTGATATTACTTCCTGATAAAACAGCGCCTCCGAGAGGGTTATTATTAGGTAAGAAAGTACCCCACATGTACATCCCTACGACTTGATCATTAAGCAAATTTTGATTTGCTCTTAAAGTTCGTAATTTGGATTCAGTATATGATCGTAAAGGACCTGGCAACAAGTTAGGAAAAGAGAGGTCAAAATTTATTTTTGGTTCATATAGTGTACCAGTCAGATCAAGGGTCAAATTAACATCATAATTTCTTCTGGCTTCATTATATACGGGGTCTTGAGGTGTCAAATATTCTGCCAGAAATACAGATAAATTAGTCCTACGACCACCATAATCGGCTTGCACCTTAAGATTAGCATTGATAGGATCGCCGGTCCACTGGATGGTACTACCAGGTCTTACCTCAAAGGGCTTATTGACCAACTCGTATACAGTAAATAAATACTCTCCAGAAGAAATTACATAATCCCCATATACCGTAAAATCACCTGATCTAGGAATAGATACCTGTATATCTCCCTCTCCTCGCCCTTTGATCACATCACTTCTAGATTCGTCAAAAATAATGTTCATTTCAGCATCTGATGTGAGGCTTATATTCATATCTATATCTAGACCTTCTATTTTAAACTCTTGCTCTAGCTCTTCCTGATTATCTTTATTGATAAATTCAATAAAACTAGTTTCATAACCTGTATAATAGTAGTCCACAGGCATACTAAGTACAGTTCGCGGACCAGTAGTCGCATTAATCACCATATCCGCTTTACTAAAAGGACCTCTGAATGAAACATCAAATTTTCCCTTCCCAAATCCATAATAGAGAGGATTGTCTTCCCGAGTAGTATTTAAGACAATAATATCATCGCTATACATATCGACAAACATCCTAAAATCTTGAAGAAAAGAATGCTTCAAGCCACCTAAAATATATCCTTTATTCCCTTCAGGATCTTCTAAGACTCCCCCACTCAGATCAAGATATGTATCACTCACTTTCATAAGTTGATCATCAAACGTATAATGCATACCTGTATAATCTATCGTAGAACCACAATCTTTAAATAAAGCTGTCCCATTGAATTTAGGGTCTCCAGCACTACCACTTAATACTACATTGACATCAATAGTGCCATGGGTGCTTGATATACCTGTATCTATGATATACTCCATAAAATTAAGCGGTAGATCTTGAGCCGAAAGATTGCCATCAAGGATATCTTTATCGAAATCATAATTACCATCGACACCTACTTGAAATTTGTCATCTCCTAGCAAGAGGGATATAATTGCAGGCTGATCTCTCTTCCTGATAACATCCGCCGTAAGACTTCCATAGGCATCTCCATTTATGCTAAACTCCGGGACTGCTAGAGCCAGTTCTATATCTGGGTCTTCAAAAATATTAGATACTTGAAGTTCTAAATCTCCAGCTCCTTCAAATTTCATCTTATCGTAATCAATAATTCCTGATATCTTCAAGAAATCAAAATTATTGACACTGAGATAGACCCCTTGTTGGTTGATGTCTTTAATAGATATAAATCTAAATCCATCTGTCCATTGAAGATTATTTATATCAATCGATTGATTTCCGAAAACGATGCTATTATTTTTGGAAATTTCCCATTTATCGCCAAACATAAGCCATTCGTTATCATAAATATTGACCTTAAATCCTGATGGATGCGGGCTCATAACACCTCCAATATCTATACGCTGAAGTGAATCGACTAGGTTATCTGTTGCCAGTCTGAAATCTAAGGAATCTCCATTGATGGTAGTTGAAAGCTGGACTGGATTGACAATAAAGCTACCAATGGATGAGGTGTCTGTGACTAGATTTATAGATCCCTGAGCATCCATCGTTGCAAAATCAAGTATGCCGTTATTTAATGCTACATTATTAAGCTTCAGACTAGGAATATCCGCATGAAGGCTTACTGTATTGGAGTAATTATCTAACTCTCCAAAAAATTCTAAATTTTCGAAATCAAACTGATTCAGTCCAATCAGATTATAAAAGTTAGTTGGTTTGTTCATTGATATCTTAAATACAAAATCTTGATTATTCTGTATTTGATCATTCAAACGTACATCTTTAGCGTAGTATGGAAAGTTTTTCTTGACTACTCGTTTGGCATCATTTACTAAGGTATTCAAATTGAACTTTCCCTTCATGGAGATTTTTGCAAAATCAGTATATGCTTCTACTTTACGATTATCATCATCTACCAGATATGATGATACATATACACTATCTAAGGTGTAAAGAGTGTCATTTTTGGTCAATTTAAAATCTGTGATATAGCTATCTCCCTTAAAATCTGCGAGTCCCTCTCCAGCAGCATTAATGATTACTTTTCCTGTGAGACCTGTAATATCAGGACTCAAATTTAACTGTTGCAAATTGATATGTCTAATATCAGCATCAAAATCTAATTTAGGAACACCGTCGATCAATTGAATATCCCCATGAAACTCGAAGTCTAGATCAGGATCTTCTACGATCAGGTCTCCTAGAAAACGATTCTTATCTATCCTACCATCTAAATAGAGATTTTTATAATCATAACCTCTGTATTGAATGTTATCGATCAAAGCATCTAGATCAGCGCTAGCATTTTCTAATGTAAGACCCTGACCTTCAGCAACCGTTGCACTGAAGTCTACTAAACCAAAGTTTTGATCTTCGCTCCATGTCGCGAGATCAAAAGATTTGAGCTCAAGTTCTCCACTATAGTTGGCATTATTTCGTCCATCTTTTAGATCTAAACGCATATCCAATTTAGCACTCCCGATATCTGATTTTAAATTTCCTAAAGAAACGAAGTCGTTGATAAATCCATCAAAACGGCCTTCAAAACGGATATTCCCAAGTTTAAAAAAGTTTTCCGGTGGATTGAATCCAGGTATTATCTTTTGCAAATCGTAAAGATCTGTTTTGATCTCATTTACAGTCAAATTGATCAATGCGCGGTCAGGATTTGTAATATTTCTGGTACTAAAATTTCCTTTAAAACTGGTTCTATTTCCGATAGCAATAGAAATATCATTTCCACTGAGGTTATTAATTCTACCCCTTAACTTTCCTTGTATCCTTACATCGTCTTTACTGTTTTGAGAAAATAATTTGCTTCTAGTAAGAGATGGAATAAAATATGCCAAGTCACGATTGGAGATTTTACTACTCGCTAAATCTACCTGGAGAATTACTTTATTCGTAAAGTCTTCAAAACTATCGTAAGATCTAAACTTTAATTCGATGTGATCTTTGATTTCAGAATTTTCTGTTTTAACGATAAAATTTTCTAAAGATATTTTGCGAGGTGCAATCATCAACTTTTCAGCTTTGACTTGCTGTAGGACAAATCCCTTACTATCAATAAAGGAAACCTGATTGATCTGACACTCAAGAATATTATTACTTATGTCTAGATCTTGTAGATGAAACTCAAATTGATCAACATCGAAGTCATGAGGGTTGAAATGATTTACATCCTTGTTGTTCAATTTATTTTTACCCTCATCTACATATCGAAATCTAGCTTGAAATATATCAACTTTATCGATTGAAAAACTAAACTGCTTTTGATTTTCGGTCTCAATCACTGCTTCTAAAGTATCTTGAATCGAACTATCAGCAACTAGCTCAATATCACTCCCCAAGGTTTTCCTGATTGAAATTGTTGGATTTCTAAACTCAATCTTATTCAGGTTAATTAGACTATCTAGTTGCTCTATACCGATGCGTCCACTCGGTATTATGAGATCATAAAATTGTCCTTGTAAGTAATCATCATAAGTAAACTCTACGCCATCGAGATTGACTGTATTCAGATATAGACTCAAAGGATCATTATTTTCCTTTTGCTGATTAGTTTCAAATTTATCTAATATGAGTGCCAGATTATTTTTTGATTCGTCCCCATATCGTTTGATATTCAGTTGGGTATTCTGTAGTACTAAACCATCAAGATTAATCTCATTTTGGAAATAACTGAATAAATTCTTAGTCAGGCTTACGCTAAATACCTCGCTCTGAATCAAAGTATCCTTGCGTTCGTCTACTAGTAGGACATCATTTAACTCTAACCCATGAAATACAGAGAAATCGATATGATCTATAGAGACTTCTGCATTCATTTTTTTGGACAACCTAGAAGTGACGGTATCTATGAGTAAATTTTGAACAACAGGAAGTTGGATCAATAAAGTCAATAATACTGGAATGAAAACTAACAAAAAAAGGAACCACCTAAGCCATTTCGCCAATTTTGACTTCTTTTTACCTAAGCCTTGAGGGTTTGTATGTTGTGGCTCTTTTGACTCCATTACTTAAAGAACAAAAGTACATTTTCGAGAAGCTTATTTATTAGGGTTTTTAACTAATTATTAACCGCAAATTAAAGATATCTTCAAGCTCTTTAGTTTTTATTGTTATTAGGTATTGATGTGTCCTCTTTTTATGATGACAAGATTAGCATATTACTGATAGAGTTGAGTATAAAGTTTGATACATTCTTTAGCAGCTCCAACATCATGAACCCTTAAAATCGAAGCTCCTTGCTCTAGAGCAATCATATGTAGTGCAGTAGTTCCATTTAATGCATACTCAGGTGCAATATCTAGTAGTTTGTAGATCATAGATTTACGAGACAATCCTGCCAAAATTGGGCACTCTAAGATTTTAAATGTGGAGAGTTTACGAAGTATCTCGTAATTATCTTCAATAGATTTACCAAATCCAAAACCAGGATCTAAGATGACATCATTAATTCCAAGTTGAACGAGACGCTCTAATTTTTTGATAAAAAACTTCATAATATCCATCACGACTTGATCGTATCTAGGATCATTTTGCATATTTATTGGCATACCCTGCATATGCATTATGCAGTAAGCCATTTTATGAGATAAAAGCATCTCAAGCAGTTGAGGATCTGCGTTCCAAGCGGTAATATCGTTGATCATTCCGATTTTATCACAATAGATTTCAGATAGTACCTTAGAACGATATAGGTCTAATGAGATGATACAATCCAAATCCATCTCTTCAATAATTTCTATCACTGGGATTAGGCGCTTGACTTCCTCATCTATACTTATTTCTTTAGCTCCAGGCCTTGACGACATTGCTCCAAAATCTAATATATCCGCACCTTCATCAAGCATTTTATCAATTTGGATCTTCATGGAATCCTTAGTCATGGCACGGCTAGATTCGACAAATGAATCTGGTGTAACATTGATAATCCCCATGACTTTGGGTGTTGATAAATCCAAAAGTTTACCATTACAATTAAGTAGCATATCCATCACTTTTCAACTAGATCGAAATCGATGCAGCGTTAATAAAGGTTTAAAATTAACTAAACATCGCTTTCCCATTGCTAAACCATTATTAAAATCCTATTTTCGTGTCGACCGAAGCACATTTTACCAATTTTCTACTTACATACCGATGCCCAATCGTCACAAACGTACTTCTACATCCACTTTACAAGATATCATTATCGCTTCTACAATCGTTATTTTGGTGGTTGTTTCATATCAATATTATCTAGGTAATCAGTCCTCTGGACAAGATTCTTCTACAAGTAAAGAGGCTATTCAAAAGAAGACTACCAAATATGGATTTGATGTAGAAAAACACTTTATTGATTTTGTTGAGATCAAACCAAATCAATTCTTGAGTGACATATTACAATACGAGGGAGTAGACTATTTGAAAATTACAGAAGTTGAAAAAGCTGCAAAAGATATTTATAGCATTCGACGTTTTAAAAGTGGAAAAAGGATTTCTTTCGTTAGACCTGATACCTGTGCTGCACCTTCTCACTTTATCTACGAGCCTGATGTATTTCGGTATATCGTTTATGATATTGGGGATTCGATCCAAGTTGATATAAAAGAAAAAGAGTTTGAAAAGTGTCTTGACGTAGCCACTGGAGAAATCAAGAGCTCTTTATGGAATGCTCTCAAAGAAGCAGGCCAAAGTGCTGCATTAATCGATAAAATGGAAGATGCACTAGCATCACAAGTCGATTTTTATCATACCCAAAAAGGTGATAAGTTTAAAATTATTTTTGAGCAAAAATATATTGAAAATAAACCTGTAGCCATAGGCAATATTCTTGGTGCCGTATATACGAATGAACGTGGTGACCACTATTCATTTTACTACAAAAATGGAGAATATGACGGCTATTATGATTATGATGGCCGTGCTTCCACCAGCGCTTTCTTGAGAGCCCCCGTAAAATATTCAAGAATAAGTTCTAGCTACAATCTTAGAAGATTTCACCCTATCAAGAAAAGAACAATACCCCACTACGGAACGGACTATGCCGCAGCAAGAGGGACACCTATCATATCTGTCGCCGATGGTGTAGTGACTCAAGCCAGTTATACTAGAGGTAATGGAAAATATGTTAAAATAAAACACGATAAGACTTATCAGACACAATATCTACACATGTCACGATTTGCCTCAGGCATCAGAAAAGGAACTCGTGTAAAACAAGGTCAATGTATAGGATATGTAGGGTCTACGGGGCTTGCTACAGGACCGCATGTTTGCTTTAGATTTTGGAAAAACGGTAAGCAGATAAATCATAGAAGGGAAATTTTTCCACCTGCCAAAACGATGAAGAAGGAAGACTTACCTCAATATTTTAAAGCTCGTGATGAGACTTATAATCTATTGAACTCTTTAGATTATTTTGAAGTGGAAAGTTTAAATACTTAGGGTACATTATATGCTATCGGCATTTCTAGATAAGGTAAATCCAAAAGTAGTCCCTACACCGACTGAACTCCTAACACTGATGGTTTGATTATGTGCCTCTATTATATGCTTGGCTATAGATAGACCTAATCCTGATCCTCCAAGCTCTCTGGATCTTGAAGGATCTACGCGGTAGAAACGATCAAATAAAAACTTGAGGTGTTGCTCCTCTATACCTGGGCCATCATCAGTAACTTCTACAAGAACATCTTCATCTAGAGCATATACTCCTATTTTTGTCTCTCCTTTCTCCACACCATAGCGAATGGAATTAATAACTAAATTATTGAGTACCTGGCTTATTTTGTCTATATCTGCAAATACTGTAAATCCTGTGTTTGCCCCCTCCTTTACACTAAGGGTTATTTCTTTTTCTTTGGCGAATACAGATAGATCATCAATAGTCTCTTGAATCAAATCCATAATATTAAATCGTGCTGGTCTAATATTTGAACTTTCGTCCTCTAGCTTGTTGATTGCATCCAAATCATTGATAATAGAATCTAATCTGTCAACATTTTTCGCTGCTCTTTTTAGGTATTTTTTTAATACTTTTTTGTCATACATACCCCCATCCAATAAGGTATGCAAATAGCCTTGTAGACTCATGATCGGAGTTTTGAGTTCATGACTCACATTTCCTAGATAATTGCGGCGATAATCTTCAAGAGACTTTAAGGAGATAATTTCTTTACTTGTATTTTGTGCCCATTCTTGTACTTCAGAGCCTACTTCTTCAATCGACTTAGCCTCAAAGGTATTAGCTTCCCCTGCATTTCGTTTTGTATCGCTTATGATTTTATAAATCAACTTTATACGGCGAAAAACAAAAGCACTTAAGAAAAAATAAAATAAACCAAAACTCAGTAAACCGATCACTGAAATGCCTAAGACAATATAAATAAGCTCTAGATTATAATTTTTAACAACCGTTACTATGGTAGTAACCAACATCATTACTACTCCTGTAAGGATCAAGGCTAGCTGTCGTATGGATATGTTTTTGTACAATTAAAAACTAAATTTATAGCCAACCCCTTTTAAAGTTTCAATGTATTTCTTACCGATTTTTTCTCTAAGCTTTCTGATATGCACATCTATCGTACGATCTCCAACGATCACATCATTACCCCATACGGTTTTCATTATTTCTTTTCTTTTGAATACTTTACCTGGTTTCGATGCAAGTAAAGAAAGCAATTCAAATTCTTTCTTGGCTAGGCTTATGTTCTTGTCCTCCTTCTTTACGATAAATTTTTCATAATCAATGAAGATCTTGCCATACTGAACCTCCCCCTCCTTTTCTTTCAGTGAAAACTTGGGATGTCTTCGCAACAAGGCTTTTATTCTACTCTTGAAAACACTCGGTTTTATAGGTTTATTGATAAAATCGTCTCCACCAGTCTCTAGAGCACTGATCTGGGTAAAACTTTCATTTCTTGCTGTTAAAAAAGCGATGATGATGTCGTTGTTATTTGAGTCTTCTCTGATTTTCTCGCAGACCTCGATACCATCCATGCCTGGCATCATAATATCTAAGACGATCAGGTCAGGATGAAACGAGGCTGTTTTCTCTAAAGCTTCATGACCATCATGAGCTGTTTCAATTTTATACCCTTCCTTACTCAGATTATACTTAAGGATTTCAACAATGTCTTTCTCATCATCAACGATAAGAATTTTAGCCTTTTTGGACATACTAGGTTTTACTATTTACATAAAGTTAATGGTCAATTCTAATGAGAACTTACTAACAGATATTATGCTTGTGTTAATTTAATTTCTATTTCGACTTAATTTATTGATCGAATCCATTCGCTCTGTTAATTTTTTATAAAAACTAAGGTAACGTGCAGGATTTTTACTCAAACTATCCATCTCCATCTGATAAGCAGCAGAATCCTTACCATAAATTTGATATATTTCGTTTTTTAGAGCTCGATAGACGCTATCTCTATTGTTATCATCATATACTCGAGAGGCTACCTCAGCAACATGTATATCTTCCGTCATTTTCATCAAAATAGAATCTTGTGACCATATAGAAAGGTCCTGTATATCACCAGACCCTCCACAACCCACTGCTAGTATCAAGACGCATATAATTGTAATCTTATTCATTATAAATTTTTAGGGAACATCATTTTCACAAACTTAATCTGATCAAAGTTTACCTCGGTCCATGCTCCTTCGAATGTTCCTATTATAACACCTGCAGTAGGGACATTATCTATAAATTGATCCGATATTTCATTCGCAATATAAGTCATCGTAGGATTATGCCCAACCATTATTATTGAACGAGTCTCTTCATCAAGTCCATACATACAATCTAGATACTTCTGGGGGATGCCATGATATAAGCTCGTCTCCCAATATGGTGTACGACTACTTAGTTGGATATCGATCATGGCTTGAGTCGTCTCACGAGTCCGCTGGGCATCACTACTTATGATTAGATTTACTTGACCAATATTTCTTTTTAACCAGTCTGCCATCCTTGGCGCATCTCTACGACCTCGAGCATTCAAAGGTCTTTGATGATCAGTTAGACTAAAATCTGACCAGGATGATTTGGCATGTCGCATAAAAGAAATTGTTTTTCTACTCATAATCTATTCGTTTCTTCTTTCTAGGCTATAACTAATGATTATATTGCGCAGTTGCTCGTGATAAAAAAAATATGTCGCAAATTAAACTTAAAAAATTAGATCTAATAGAGAACAGCTGCACCGAAGAACATCTGCTTCAAGCAGAGCAACTTCTTGATGAGGAAAAGTATTCATTTAATACAGATCAAGACCTTATAAGTGTATCACTTAAAATACAAAATATAGAATCTAAAGTCTGGAAGAGCAACTTTGATACAGCAGACTACCATTGTACATGTACCACTTTTCCGGTAACATCTTCTTGTGAGCATTCGGTTGCTGCTTTAATAAAGTTTAGGTCATTTTTAACAACTTTAAAAACTACTACGCCCCGAAAAAAACGAAAAGCTACTGGACGTAACAAAGGCATCGATATATCTACCATTGTCAATAATATTCCATCCGAGGAATTATTAACTTTTCTAAAAACCTATGCCTCTAAAGACCGTAAGTTTTCTATTGCCTTAAAAACACGTTTTGCCCATAAAGTGGAGCTTAGAGATAATACACTCAAATACAAACAAATCTTAGACTCCATTCTTTCGCCGGTTTCTTCGAGGGAAAATAAGACCAGGCTTACTGACATACGTCAATTATGTAAAGTCATAGTCGAACTGAGTGGTCAAGCTCAAGATATGATTTCCATCAACCAGCATATCGAAGCATTTGACATACTCCAAGTGGTTACCAATAAATGGGAATATGTCAAAAAAAATCAAATACAAGATATAAGTACATATGCCGATATACAGAAGGTGATTTACACGAGTTGGTTTCAGTTGAGCAACAAAACTATTGCACCAGCACTTGTCAAACGTATCAATGAATTCTTTAGAGAACTAATATCAAAAACGTACTTCTACCCTTGGTCTATCCCTTATAATTGTGGTGAAATAAGTTTTTTGTTTTCCAGTACCAAAAAAGATAAAGCAGAACTTGCCGTCATACTTCGAGATAGGCTTCAAAAAGTTTTCGATGTACAGCTAAAAGCAAAACTTTATTGTTTAGTTTTCAGAGCTAACCAAGAAACTGTCAAAGAACTCCTAGCTGATCTTATAGAAAACCCCAAGATCATTCCCAATGTGATCGAGCACTTAAATTCTCTAAAGTCATATAAGGTGGCAAAATCTCTAATTGTAGGATTACACGAAAATGATATCGCGGCAAGTCTTAAAATAAAAGAGCTACACTTAGATACTTTATTAGGACTTGAAGATTGGAATGAGGCCATTTTAAAATGTGCCATACTCTCTAAAAATACGCATCGCTTAAGCTACTATAAGAAAGCTCGATCTATTATTGAGGTTAGTTATCACAAGACGTTATGCCAGAATACCTTAGCATTACTGAACGATGAAAATGGTAAGGACGACTATTTCAAAATCAGTATATATCATCTTGAAGAAAAATGGGAGTCCATACTTCAATATATTGAATCCAATAACGATTTTCTAATCGCTGAAAGATATGCCGCCTATCTAAATGACAAGGATGAGGATAAGTTATCAGCTTGTTACATAAAACTTCTGGACAATTATTTTCAAAACCATATCGGCGAAAAAGCTAATGAATTTTTACTAGAAATATTAGATTCCTTACGTCGTCAGCGCTGTACTGAAGTCGCGGATGATATCGTAGACTTTGTGAAGACAAAGTACCCTATGAGACTTGAATTTGCATAAACTATATTTTATACTATTCTTATGATCAAAGCTTGCATATTTGACCTTGATGGAGTCATTGTAGACACTGCTAAATACCACTTCCAAGCCTGGAAAAGATTGGCTAATGAATTGGGATTCGACTTTACGGAAGCTCAGAATGAACAATTAAAAGGAGTTTCTCGAATGGAATCCTTGGATATCATACTGGGGTTTGGTAATAAGGTCTTGAGTCACGACGATAAAGTGAAATATTGTGCTTTAAAAAACGAATGGTACGTAGAGTTCATCTCCAAAATGGATCAATCTGAAATACTAGACGGAGCAGTAGATCTTCTAGATGAGCTTATCAATCGGAAAATAAAAATAGCATTAGGCTCAGCCAGTAAAAATGCGGTACCTCTACTTACTCAACTTGAGATTATAAATAGATTTGAGATCATTGTAGATGGCACCAAAACAACCGAGAGCAAACCCCATCCTCAAGTATTTCTGATGGGTGCCGAAGGTCTTGGTGTCAAGCCAAATGAGAGTGTAGTTTTTGAAGATTCTGTCAGTGGTATCCAAGCAGCACAAACTGGAGGATTCCATAATGTCGCTATTGGTGAGGAAGACAACTTTCCTAATGCCGATTTTATCATCGCCGGGCTTCACGAAATTAGCTACAAACGCATCATGCAATTATTTAACTAATCGAAATCAATTCCCTCTAGAGTTATGAAAGATTATATCGTCATCGATCCTTGGAAAATCATCGAAGATCAATATCGTCCCGAATACAATAAGATCTCAGAAAGTTTAATGAGTATTGGTAATGGAAAAATGGGCCAGCGAGCCTGTTTTGAAGAGAGCTACTCCGGCGAGACCATGTCTGGGTCTTATATCGGAGGTGTATATTACCCTGATAAGACGAAAGTGGGTTGGTGGAAAAATGGCTATCCCGAATATTTTGCCAAGGTACTCAATAGTGTTGATTGGATCAATATTAAAGTCATGCTGGACGATGAAGAGGTAGATGTTGCCAAGTCAGATGTCAAAAGCTTTTACCGTGAATTAGATATGAAGACGGGTATCTTAAGCAGAAGAGTACATCTAATCACCACTCAAGGAAAAGAAATAAAAATATCTTCTGAACGATTTTGCAGTATGGATGATACTCGGTTAGGTGTGATCAAATACTCTTTAGAATCCACAAACTTTAGAGGTAAAATCAAGCTACGAAGCGGCCTCAATTTTGATGTGAGGAATGAAGATTCTAACTATGATGAGAAATTTTGGACTCCGGTTAAAGCTGTGGCTACCGAAGATCATATATATGTACAATCTGTCACTAAAAAAACTGGCTTTCATGCTGGAGCAGTCGCAGAACATCATATTGATCATCAGACAGAAGTATTCTGTAGCTTCTCTAAGACAGAAGATAAGGCTTTTGCCCATTTTGAAGCTGATATTCAAGAAGGACAAGAACTTACAATCTACAAGTATACCGCTATCAGCTCAAGCTTGGATTATGCCGATACCCTACTTCAAGAAGAACTTGTTAAAGTATGTCAAGACAATCAAAAACTTGGCTATCACAACTTACATCAAAACCATACTTCTGCATGGGCAAAAAAGTGGGACTTAGCCGATATACAAATCCATGGAGATGACTCTGCTCAACAAGGTATACGATTCAATATTTTCCACTTACTGCAAACCTATACTGGTGAGGATAACCGACTCAATATCGGTCCTAAAGGATTTACAGGTGAAAAATATGGTGGTAGTACCTACTGGGATACCGAAGCATATTGCTTGCCTTTCTATCTAGGTACCGCAGGGCAAGAGGTAGCTCGTAATCTTTTGATCTATAGGCATAATCAACTAGACAAGGCCATAGAAAATGCTGAAAAACTAGGCTTCAATAATGGAGCAGCACTCTACCCCATGGTCACCATGAATGGTGAAGAATGCCATAATGAATGGGAAATCACCTTTGAAGAAATACATCGAAATGGTGCTATAGCATATGCCATCTACGACTATATCAATTATACAGGCGATCAGCAATATTTAGCTGATTACGGATTGGATGTGCTCGTAGGCATAGCAAGATTTTGGTGCCAAAGAGTAAATTGGTCTGAAGACAAACAACAATATGTCATGCTTGGTGTCACTGGACCTAATGAGTATGAAAACAATGTCAATAATAACTGGTATACCAACTACATCGCCAAGTGGTGTATGGAGTATACCATGGAAGCTTTGAAATATGTGGAAGAAAATCATGCTTCACGATATCAAGAAATCATAAGTGCTTTAAAATACAGTGATCAAGAAGCTCAGGACTGGACCAAACGATGCTCCAATATGTATCTCCCTGAGAGTGAAAAGCACGGTGTATTTTTGCAGCAAGATGGCTTTTTAGACAAGGAACTGATCCCTGTAGATCAACTAGCTGAAGAGCATCGACCACTGAATCAGAAATGGTCTTGGGACAGGATACTCCGATCATGCTATATCAAACAGGCAGATGTACTTCAAGGTATCTATTTCTTTGAAGATGATTTTGATAGAGATACTATAGAGAGAAACTTTAGCTTCTATGAGCCCTTGACAGTTCATGAGTCGAGCTTATCACCATGTGTTCATTCTATACTAGCTTGTAAGATCGATCATCATGACAAGGCATATGAGATGTACCTCCGTACCGCTAGACTTGATCTCAATGATTACAATAATGATACAGAAGATGGTCTGCATATCACCAGTATGGCAGGTACATGGCTGAGTATCATTAGAGGATTTGCGGGCTTACGTGTACAAGATGGTCAGCTCTATATGTCTCCCCATTTGCCTACTGACTGGGAGTCCGTAAGCTTCAAAATTAAGTTTAGAGGGAGTCTACTCAAGGTACAAATTGAAGGAACCAAATTTAGCTATGAAGCGCTGAACGGTGAGGACATCACGATATTGAAGAGCTAGTTTATTTTATAGATCTTCAATAAAGATCCTGCGTCATATGATTATCAAGATCAATTTTAGTGAGACTTAGCTAATGCTTTAGTAGCCTAAGGCTTCCTAGCATCAAGCAGTTTTCGAGTCTCATTAGCTTTTTCTTCTGAGATGGAGTAATCCCACATGACCATGATGGCAATGATGGTACCTGCCATCGGGAAGAAGCAAAAGAATGCATGTAATCCATCGATAGCATCCTGCTGCTCCATAGCCTTCACGGCAGGATCAAAACCAACAAAGGCAATAATAAGACCACTCAATCCGCCAGCAATAGCAAATCCTACTTTAACCATCCACCAATATATAGCACCAAATATACCTTCTCGACGCAATCCTGTATTCAACTCATCCAGATCAAGTACATCTGCTGTCATAGACATCATCAAAGTAAATAAACCACCTATACCAAAGGAGAAGAATGGTAGAGCTATAATATACATCCACGGCTTCCCTGGGATAAATAAAAAATACAACATGATATAACCCACGATAGATATACTCTGAGAAACAACAAATGCCTTTTTCTTCCCCATAATCTTTGACATATAGGCTACGATAGGTATCACGATAAAGGTCGTACATAATGCTCCTATACATCCAAAGAGTACTACCCATACACCTGTGGCTCCTGCATCACCATCAAATAATTTATACACGATTACAAAAAAGGTCAATGCTGCTACCGTGTTGAAAGCATTAAAAATAAAGAATGTAGCAATACATAGTTTACGAAATGGTTTCATCTTGAATGCTTCTATAAAACCGTAGACTATTTTCATTAAACTACCTCCAATATTGGCAAAATTTAAGGGTGCATAATCTTCTTGTAAAGTAGACTTACTCTTGATGAAAATGGCAGGAACTATTGCACATAATGCACAAGGTATAGCTACCCATATCGCCAATTCTCTTACAGCGGCATCTGCCGTCGGGAATATATCGGTATCATACATAATGATCCAAAACCATGGTGCTATCACCCATGCCCACTGACCAATCCACTGTGCCACGGCCATAATATTGGTACGTTCATGAAAGTCATCTGTCATCTCATACCCCATGGCCACATAAGGAACACTGAATATCGTCAGACCTAGATAGAATACGACCGACCATAAAAAGAAATACCAAAAGTTATATTCTAGGGTGTTTTCACGATAGATCTGCCACATAAAAATATATGCAATGCCCATAATAATCCCACCTAGTAGTACGTATTGTCGCCTTCTGCCCCATTTTGATTTCGTATTATCCGATATAAAACCCATAATAGGATCTGTAACCGCATCAAAAATCCTCGGAGCAAAAAATATCAATCCCCACATCCAACCTGGAAAACCCAAGTCTTGGACCAAAACAACCATAAAAATTCCTAATATGGCTGGAAACATCTGATTGGCTAACATGCCTACTCCAAATGCTACTTTTTGACTAAACGGAACGGTTGATTTTGATGAGGACATAATATGTAATTTTGGTTTTCCTATAATACTTGTCTTTAAGATAAGACTATAGTTTGTATTGCTTGAGCACTTATCCCAAGTGTTGTCGTTTTATCTCCTATTTTCAAAGTAATAGTTCTTTCTTTCATACTCGGATTGAAGAGAACTACTGCAATAGTAGCATCGGGATTTACTACTGCTGTAGCCTGTATCATATCATCACTTAAGCTGATACCTATACGATGAGCTCCTGGCCTGATATATCTACTGAAATGTGACAAGGTATAATACATCGGAGTAAAGTAAACCTCATCCGCATCTGGATCTACAATCACCGGAGCCAGACACCAATTTTTAAACCAATTGGGCCCTCCCTGTCGATCTAAAACCATATTCCAATCTACCCAACCATCTACATGATTATTGAGACAACCGATAATATCTCTGGCATAACGATAAACTGGCACATACTTGGGATGTAGGTGTTTATCTTCTTCTGGCGCCCATGTCCAGCCCCAGTCCGTTGCTTCCTTGGACCAATACCATGCATCATCTTTCCAATGGGGTACCTCGGCATCTACGCATCCCTCTGTTTCTATCAAGTATTTGTCCGGTGCTTTATTATGTGCATATTGTAATACTTCTGGAAATACCTCATATGTACTCGCATACCAATGTATGGCTGTACCATCAAAATACTTCGAGGTCTCCTCGTTTTGGTACATATCATCTACCCACTCTTTGAGGTGATCTCTATTTTGATCATAGCCTAGAAGGACAATATCACTCTTGCCATCCTTATCCAGTTGTGGTCCAAGGTGGTTTTGTACAAAAAACGTCATCTCTGAAGCGGAGTAGTGCATGCTTTCCCAGTTACTGCCATTTCCAAGCGGTTCATTTTCTACCGTGATTCCCCATATATCTATTCCTTCTGCTTTATATGCGTCTATATACTTAGAGAAGAACAGGGCCCAGCTATCATAGTATTTTGGAAGCAGTTTACCTCCTACCCAGTCTTTATTGTCTTTCATCCAAGGTGGAGCTGTCCAAGGCGAAGCTATGATTTTAAAACCATCTTTAGAAGCAGCCATCGCTTCTTTGATCATGGGTATAATATCATCCTTATCTTCATTTATACTAAAACTATCCAACTGCATATCATCTGCAATCGGAGCATACGAATAGTTGCTCAAAGAGAAATCACAAGAATTGATATGAGTCCGGGTCAGCGAGTATTTTGCACCACTTTCCCCAAAATAAGCTTCAATTATTTTCTTTCGGTTGTCTTCTCCAAGTTGATTCAATAAGTAAGCAGTAGACTCTGTAAATGATCCTCCAATACCCGTAATCTTTTGAAATTTCTCATTAGGGTTGATAATAATAGAGGTAGTATCTATTCCATTTTCAAAATCCGATAGCTTCGTCATTTGATCACCAGCCGCAGAGGTCTGGTATACTTCGATTTGATCATAGGCAGGCAATGGATTATTATTGGTTTTATTATCAGAACAACTCATCATACTGAATAAAAATATACAGCATATGATGTAAAGTAGGTTTTTCATAATTCAGTATTTACTGATTCAAAATTAAGTCTTTTACAGGCGGCATCGGTACAGCGTTTAACAAGCTATCTACATCACCATCATATGTTTTTGTTATGGTTTTACCTCCACGTGTTAAGTCATTGAATATCCCTTGATCTACCAAATCCCAAATCGCATATTTCGCTTGACCATCCACAGTAAATAGACCGAAATGATTTTCAGAACCACCTTGGTTTTTAGCATCTTTCCAAGGCTCATTAAAGGCTTCAAAGTAGAAACAGGCAATGCTATCTTGCCGTGTCCAGTCTCTCATTTTATGGAAGTATAAAGACTCTTTATACTCATCCGTCGCTTTAGACCCATCAGGACCATAGAAGCCATTTGATGCACTTGCCCAACCAGTTTCACCTATGTGGACCGGTTTACTTCTTTCTATACTTCGCACATATCTAGAAGTACTTTCATATTGTGCTCTTGCATACAGGTATGCTCTTTGCATAGCTTTCTCGATCATTTCAACCTTGGGTAAGGTAGACTCCTCATTCGACACCCCCCAAAAGTCAGGATTGTAATGAGTGTCATGCATGGGATAGGTATGCATGGATACATAATCTACCGCTTTGATCAATTGATTCAGATCTGCGGTATGATATACTGCATCGCCACCACCCCAAGATGCAAAATTATCAGAACTCGTAATCCATAGGTGCTCACTTAAAGTACCCTCTTTTTTTAAGGCTTGTAAGTAATTAACCCATCTAAGGATCACTCTTGCTTGTACAAAATAGCTTGCTGCCCATTTCACCATCGCTTCGTTACCTACTGCTATGACTTTTACTATACTTGGGTGCTTTTTCGCTAGTGCCACCGCTCGACGGATTTCTTCCTGGTTTTCTGATTCATTTTCTCCTTCATGATCAGGATGATCCGTCCAAGCATCTTTACAATTTATCCATGCGCCAAGCATAACATACATTTCAAAACTTGGATCCTCCACCTTCAGTTCTTCAATAGCGGCTAGTACATTTTTAGCATGAGGCAACTTGGTTTGATATGTCCTCAATACTCTGATTCCCATAGCATGTAGGATTTTCATATCCTCCTTCAATTCACTAATCGTCGGTTGAATATCTCTCGTAGTCTGACGATATCCGCCATAAGAAATAGCAAGATAATCAGGATGACCCAAGATATCCTTGGCATGTAATTCTTTTTTATGCTCTCTTCTTTTGTCTTGAGTCGAATCAGGCATACATGCCGTAAAACATATGATCATACAGATATACAACAGTAGCCGCTCTACATTATATGAAGATCTTTCTAGGGCTTGGTTGTAATATGTCATCGTGTCTTTGTTCTACTTAAGGATGCTACGATCTATCTGAATGCTAATCTTATCAATGGTTCCACTACGCTTGAATATTTCTAAAGAATCACTAGTAGAAATGATCAGTTTTTCGGCCTTAGCCTGATCCTGTCCCCCCTTGGATAGTGTAATTGCACTCGTATCTCCGATGCTATAGACTACGGGTACTTGACAGTATGTAAAGCCAAGCGTTCCTGCAGCTAGTTGGATAGTTTTGTGCTCTCCATGTACATCAATGTAACTGTATACACTGCCCTCGATCAAAAATTCACTTTGTCTGAGTAAACTTGGATTGAAGCTAATCTGTCCATCACGTACAAATACACCTAACTCCCCAAATCTTGATAAGAAATCTTCTTTGACCTGACCTGTCATACCAGGCTGTTGTGCACCTTTACCTCCAGGTGTATGCGAATAAGGATCTGTTGGGAAAGCACCATACAATTTTGGCGGCTTATGTACTCCTATGCCTGCACTTATTTCGTAATAGTGATCAAGCAATCCACCGATCGTTGCGGCATCCGCTCCCTCATGTATGGCTTGTATACAACATTCTTGAACCGCCAATTGTAATTTAGAAACCATGTGCCAGTATATCGATCCAAGTCCCTCGTAGCCATAGAATGTGCCTGATCTACCTGTAAAAGCCTTATGATTGAATACCTCTTCGAATGCTTGTAATACATGATCTCTATCTTGATCTGCCAGCGCTGCATAACTACCATCTCCGAGACCATCTAAAGCATCTTTGAGGTCATTAGCATTTTTGAAATTACTATTGAAATGATATGCACCCTTAACATCTTGCTCCACGATATCTCTTACGCCATCCTTGATCATTTGTGTCAATAACTCAGAACCATTCACTGATGCTGATGGCACCGTGTTTCTTGATAAAAAGCCTGGCAACTCTTTATTTGGGTAAAGGATATAACTGTATTGATCAGGTCTAAACAGCTTGCTTGCTTTCAATGCATGCAATACTTCAAGTGCATCTGCAGGTGATAAATATCCTGAGCTAAGCACGGCTACTTGACCTTCTAACATCTCACTCAGGTAAGAGACAGATATCTCCTTGTTATTTTCGACAGTCATCAAGTTGTAGGCATGATAGAGTTTATCCGTCCGCTGATTAGCATTGATTGAGTGCTCTACTAGCTTCAAACTATCTGCCAAAAACTGCTTCAATGATGTAAGAGGTAGCTTATCGGAGCTTCCGCTAAACGTTTTGCGATATATGGTCCATCTATAGTCGCTAGCTGCTTCTCCAAGCTGCGCTGTGATGCTCATACGATCAGCATCGCTTACTGCAGTACCTAATTTTTCTAGGCTTGATGCCATGATAGAAGCAATACTACGATAAAAGCTAAATAGCTCTGAAGATATATGTACTTCACTGGTCTTTGCAGTGTCTAGTAGATCGTTCATGAATACAATGAATCTACGGATGTAGTACAGGGTTACCATGGATACACCATTACCAACTAAGGCATTATTGGCATCGTTCCATTCTGGTCGTTGCGTATTCATCCAGATACCTGCCTCTGGGATAAAGTTGGACAGCTTAGCTAATAATGTAGCTAATATTTTCTCTATAAAATTGACATGATGAATATCTCCGGATGCATTTTTGATTAATGCTCCATCGGCACCCATTTGGTGTCTATCATACTCGAGTTGTTTTTCAAGAGCACCATCAAAATCTACGGTTTCCTTAGAGTCTTGGAGAATTTCCTCAAAGCTTTTGATCTTATAGGGTACATTGGCATATACGAAGATATTTTCTTCAAAACTAGAGGCCAATGCTCCCGGATAGTGATTGTTGTACAGCTCTAATAACTTGAGTAGATAGATAATCTGATGATCTCCCCAATAGCCGATGTAGGACCAAGGATTATCTGGTTCTATACTCTCCCAATCAAAACCATCTTTGGTCACTCGATACGGGTTGTATCCATCGAAGGTAGATGCATTCAAAAACTTATGAATCATCCCCTCTACAAAAGCAGGATAAGACATGACAAGTGCTTCCCAATTTTGGAATATATCCCTCCAGTTGCCCTGATAATCTAAAATTTTGGAACCGTCTTCATTTTGAGTATTGATCGAAAACTTGTTCCAAGGTCTACTTGGGTCGCCATGTCTACGGCTAAAGCACAATGGGAGATACTCGATACAGAGTCTCTTGAAATCAGGGTCTTGTACAGTAGATAGTCTTTCTTGTAATTGAAAAATCGAGAAACGCTCCTCCATCTGTGCAAAAAAGGCAGCATTACGTCGATACGATTGTTTATTGGCTTTGGACACGTACTGCTCAAAGTCCCATTTCATAATCATATAACTATCATCAAATATACCGCCACGCATGATATTGAAAAGGGTATTGGAATAATGACGCGTATCGCGAAGATGATCAGCGGATAACTGTAATCCATCTGCACTACCTACAAGCTCGATGAGGTGGCTCGTCCCAGCTTGAATATCACGATCAATGACTTGAGGTAGATCAGTGGTATTCACAATGGTCTCCGCCAATGCTACGACGTCTGATTGTGTCTTGCTGACGTCAGCAATAATTGACCAGCTCTTGGATTGATCAGCTTCCAAAGCAATTTTGTCATGAATAAAATATGCTCCTTTTTCGGCTTTCACATCCGTCTCTCCTTCTACTATACCATCTTGTCTAAACTTAGATAACTGCTGAGAAGACAGTAGTATGGTTGGTTTTTCAATACCTATACTCCATGCTATACTTGCTTTTAGAGATTCGCTAGGTTCTGCTCGATCTACTATGATTGCACTTAGGGCAAATATACCGATACCACTATCGCTATGAAGCTCACTTCTTTTATATGCATCTACCAAATTACTTGAAGCATTTTGCAGTCCACTGTCTACATTAGCCGGCAATATATTTTGGATTCCATCCAATAAAGAAATTGTTATCTCTTCTGATCCTAGATTAGTAATCTCAGATTTTCTGACAAATCCAAATCTATTACTGGAGTTCCACTGATATCTAAACTTGAGATTGAGATCATGATTGATCTCTTCGAACATTACTTTATTGCCATATACATTTTTGTACAGGTTACGAGTAGTATGGTATAATCCTTCTTGACGGATAGAAAACGGCTCCCAAAGCTTTTGTGTACCTGCAGTGTCCACCATAAAAATGGATTTGCTACCTGTAATCTCCGCCGCCTCTGTAATCTTATCATCGGTATAGTATGGGAAAAGTGCATGTTCTGAGTTGGTACGACCTGCACTCAGTCCTCCATTGCTAGAGATAAACATCCAGTGATTGCTATCACTTACAATACTCATGAAAAAAGGGCGTAAATCATCATTGTTTTCAATAATGAAAAATTGCTCTCCGTCCATGAGCACTTGTTTTAAAGTTTGGTTTTCGTCAGTTTTACTATTCGTCATCGTCAAATCTTCTTATCGTTTTATCAACATTTTTGAATTCTGTCCTCTCACCAAAGAGAAAAGACTACATATTTATCTACCGATTGAAACAATCGTTTTTTGCTTTATAATCGGCGCCGAATATATAAAATTAGACTCCAATCAAAGGCCGCCTTTAATCTAAAAATATCATGTCGCAGAGATCATAGTCCATCTAAGCAACTAAGCATCAAAATCCATTGAAATTGTATGCTCGATAATGGATAATATCTACTTTTATTTATTTGCTCTTCTATTGAGTTCATGACCTCATCACAGTGCTGCTCAATAATTTCAGTAGTTGTATTTGGATCATATACATCGAGTTCATGCACCTTTTGCAAAGCGTAATAGGCGGCTCTTGGATATAGGGTATACAGACCATGTTCGTTAGTCGGCCCCTTGGCACATATGCCAAACCACTCTTCATTCATATTATTTTGACCTTTTATGAAATCATTTTGATAACCTCCATTTTCCCAAGAGGCGTTATCATCATGTATATGTTCATTGATCCTAAAATCGAATCCATATTTCCACCATCCATCACTAAATTGAAATGTAAATCCACCGATAGAATTACCCACTCTACCCTTACTTGCCGCTTGCTGATAGATCTCTTTCCAGTTGGCTACCATATAAGACGCCTGTGCTAATTGGTCTTCAGCCTTGGTCAAAGTATTATAGGCATCTGCGCCAAACTCCGTAAATAGGATTGGTTTATCTAGTTTTTCTTGAACAAGCTCAAACATATCCCCAAAGGAAGCTCCCCGATAGGCATTGGTTCCATAAATGTCAACATCGCTACATTCCTCAGCAATGATATCTATAAAAACGAGGTCACCATTACAAATAGCAACTGGATGATCGGTATCTAATGTTTTGATGAGTTGGCAGGCATTATTCATCAACTTATACATGGGTCTAGCCCGTAGTTCTCCAATTTTAGCTTTTTGAGTATCATCTACCGGTATATCTTCTGTTTCTGATCCTTCCCAAAATAAACCGTAGTTATTCTCATTTCCCAAAAGATAGAGCAATAGGCCTGGAGTATCTTGATATTCTATTACCAAATCTTTCACCTCTTGAAGCAATACCTCTTGAACTTTGGGGTCGGCATAATCAGTCAATGGCTCCCAATTACCATCCAGCATAATGCCATATCGACCAAAAGGATGATTGAGCATCGTGTAGATACCGTGTTCTTCATATATGTACTTTATCCATTTGGATGGTATGCCTGTGTAGTGACGTATGGCATTGACATACATCTCTTTGAGCAGCTTCATTTCTGCATCGAGTCCCGCTTTGATTACATCCTCAGACTTAGACCAAAAGTCTGCATTCACTGCATGGTAGCCAATCGGAATATAGTCCCAATTCATACCATTGATCATGACTCTTTGTCCGTTAATTTTTAATAAAAATCCATCATCTTTTTTTTCCACCATGATCTGTCCTTGTACCAAATGGCTCATGATGCATACAAAACCAAAAAGCATGATTATGCGAAAAAAAATCTTCATGGATAAATTTAGTACAATGGTTTGTTATGTAAATACGAGCAGCTGAAGCACAGATTACAAAGGACCAAAATGAAAATCCATCCATGTATCTACTCTACATCTACTTGAATATATAGGTAAGCACAAAACTTCATGGAAAAAATATGGTGACAAAACTACTACACCCCTAAAAGCACTGAGCAAAGCAACTCAATGCCTCCTTCGAACTAGTCAGCTATGAAGGATTTTCCTTTTGAATTTACCCAAAGAAATATTACAGAGAATTTACTATTTTTAATATAACAGGAAGGGAAGTATAGCTTATACGTAGACAAGTAAGATACATATTCTAGGAAAAATTAAATTGGAACAAACTTCCACATTAATTCCTATTTTGGATATTAAACGGGAAGTTTGTTCCAGTTATAACTGAGTTATGCCTCATTAGAATAAAAAGATGAATCCATACAACCAAAATGATGAGCTAATTAAAATAGATGAGAATTTCATCAATGGATACTTGTCTCCAATAGCTTTATTAAGAGATTATACAACTTATGAAGTTGGTTTCAATTATTATTTTAAAAGATTGGAAGATGGACCTTCTTTAAAAGAAAGCCTATTTAATGAACTAAGAGAAAGTTTTAATAGGTTCGTAAATAAAGAATCAAAGAGATATAAATCTCATCAAGAAGTTGAAGAATTGATAAGCAAAGGAATTGAACTAATTGAAATAGAAAATTGGGAAATTAATCTTGCAAGAGAAATTGATTTTTGGACAGGAACAACAATCACCAATACGATTAAGGAGGAAAGTAAAATGAGAGTTTGGGAAGACAAACCAAATTTATTATCACTTGATTTAATAGAGTTACTTAAAGTATACTTCTATTCAAAGTCTGTCAAAGCATATAAATATAGTGGAGAAATTTGTGGTGATCTTTATTATCACTGGGGAGGAATAAACTATTTAGACATACTTTTTAGCAATGAAAACGAAAATTATCTTTTACACTTTGATTTAAGTGACTAACAATTAAAACTCCCAAAAACAATTGAAAGGAAAAAAGAAAAATATTGACAATCTTTTAGATTTAATTATCAGTGAAACAATCAAAGCTGATGAAAAGTCAAACTTCCTTTCGAGTCCTAAAGCAGTTGAATTATTCCAATCCATAATTATCAACAGATTTGAAATACAACAAATGATTTCTCTGTTCTCTACCGAATTCCTGCCACGTACATCAAAGTTAACCCATCAAACTAATCAGCTTTGGAGAAAATCAAGATATAAGAAGTATCTAACAATAACAGATGAACATCTAAGATCAAATTTTTATGAAACAGTTCGATTAGGATATATTTCAATTTTTCACAAGTATGAAGGATATGTAACTCAAATACTTCCAAAATTCCAAGAACACTTTTCAGAATCTTGGGGAGATGGAATAAGCTTAATAAAGTTTGCTAAAAAGGAATTTGATATTGATCTCAACAAACATTGGCATATAACAAGCAAACTCAAAAGAATTAATTGGATTGTAAATACATGCAAGCATAATAATGGCTACCCTAATCCAAAATATCCTTTGGAGTATAAAGAGTTCAAAATGGGTGAGAAACTAAAATTGACGAAAAAGGACTTTGTAGATGATGCTAAGTATATTGAAGAATTAAGTGAAAAATTCAATCAATTAGTTCTTAATATCTGTAAGTTTAAAAGCAATGAAGTATTAACCTCTTTATCTGATGGGCAATTAAAAATTGAGTATCAGAAATTGAGCGAACTATATAAAAAGAAAATAAAATTAGAAATTGCTAAAATGAAAATTGAGGCAATAAACTTAAAATGGTAACGAGGCATAACAAGGTGTGACCACAGCATATCCTCCTTCGTCGGAGACGCTGGGTACACCAGATCCGTTATGCATAACCAAGGAAAAAGAAATGGATATATATGATGAAAAATTTGTGGAAGGCTTATTCAACCGTATGTCTAAAACGTATGGAAGCGCAAATTATATATCATCTTTTGGCTTTACTGAACGATGGCGAAAACAGTGCATCAATCAAATTAAGTGGAATTCAAAAATTGACAAAGGATTTGATTTGATGTCAGGGATGGGAGAAACTTGGAACTTAGTAAATAAAGAATCAAAAAATAATCATTCACTGATAGGAGTCGACATTTCTCCAAAGATGAACGAAAAAGCAAGAGAAAAAACAAATAATTATAAATTGCTTAAAATTTCAATACGTGAAGAGAATGTGCTAGAAAATGAAATCGATACAAATTCAGGAGATTATATAATTTCAACATTCGGCCTTAAGACTTTCTCAGATGAACAACTCAAATTATTGGCGAAAGAAGTAAATAGAATACTAAAGGTTAACGGTCAATTCTCGTTTGTTGAAATATCAAAACCAAAAAATCTATTTCTTTTGATTCCTTATATGTTCTATCTGAAATTTATGATTCCAATTATTGGAAAACTATTTATGGGTAATTCTATAGATTATAGAATGTTGGGAATTTATTGTGAACGTTTCAAGGACTGCGAAAAATTCAAAATACACTTAGAAAATCAAGGATTAAAAGTGGAACTGGTGAAATACTTCTTCGGATGTGCGACTGGAGTAAAAGGAAAAAAGGTATATGCATAACACAGTATGACCACAGCATATCCTCCTTCGTCGGAGACGCTGGGTATACATATTCCGTTATGTCCAATAATAAATAAAAAAATCATGAAGTATCTATACTTTTCTTTTGTAATTGTATTCCTAAACTCTTGCTCGAGTAATAATGAACAGACATCAATTATTATAGATTATTGGACAACACAAGAGGAACTAAATAAACTTAACAGTGATTTACAAAATGTCACAGAATTTGAAGGAGATATAACAATAGGATTTGACATATCTGATTTAGAATCTTTGCAAAATATTGAAAGAATAAACGGGAAATTGATTTTTCAAAATAGTAACATAGAAGTCTTAACGTTATCTAGTCTAAATGTAGTCAACGAATTAGAAATCAGAGGAAATAAAAAATTAAGAAACGTAAATCTTCCCAGACTTGAGAAAATAAGTAACAATCTTCTTATCACAGGAAATTCTGATTTGGAGGAAGTTGATCTAAACTATCTAAGAGAAATCACAAATTATGGAATAGATATAATCGACAACGAATTACTCAAAATTATTCAAATGCTGAATTTGAAGAATTACAGCATACTTAACTTTAGGCTTAATCCTTTCTTAAACCAAGTAACCATAGAAGAAAGTATTTCTGAAAGATGTGAAAAAGTACTTATGGATTTTGATTTTATAAATTCAAACTCAATCCTATTTGGTATATCAGAAAACTCTTGTGAAGTAACTATTGAAGTTAAAAAACCATTTGATTCAAATGTTATGTGGCTAAACAATCTAAATGGGGATAATATTTTGAACAATACCACTTTAATTGGAGATTTTGAAATAGAACAGTTTTGCTTTTTAAAAGATAAAATTGAACAAATGAATCACCCATTCAACTTCCAAATAAAAAAGTCGATGTATGAATCAAAATTCGATGGAAATCAAATAATACAAGACTGTAATTGAATACTGGACATAACACATGAGCCTGTTGATAAAGTATTAAAATAATTTGTTATGTATCTGGGGCTTTCTTCG
>JAHDCU010000010.1 GCA_020629715.1 Saprospiraceae bacterium | reverse complement strand
CTCTATTCAACGCTTTTTATTTTTTATCCTATCTTGACTTTAGAAACAGGCTCACCATATATGACGGAATATTCCCTGCGGTCTTACTCCGCATATAATCATCCGTTATATGGCATTAAAAAATGGACGATAAATTAAAAATCATATTAAGTATATGCCCTGATGCATTTGAAGCATCTGAAGAGTTCTACTTAAATAGAATGAAGAAATTTCGTATTGAATACAGTGAAGAGTTTTTGACTCAATTTCAAGAGCAATTTACTAAACTAAAAAACGACCAAACATATTCGTTCAAGAAGACTTGCAAAGAGATTTCGTTTTTTGCCTACGATAGGAAAGAAAGTGAATTTGAGATAAGACAATACTTAACAAACTTTTTTGCAAATTCTGGATACATAAAATAATCACCTTTGGCAAGTTCCTTAAACATAATAGCGAATCACAGAATGCAATTTGATAAACCTGAATATGTAATTGAGCAATTCGAAAGGTCTGAAGACTTCCCCATTTTACTACCGGGTTAACATTAAATTATTTCATTTAGATATTTATGTAGCGGCAGCCTATTGATGATGTAGAATCTGTCAAGGCTGGCTCTTTAGAGCCATTCATTTTAGCCTTTACTGATTCGTAGGCATCAATAACTTTGCGTCGTGAATATCTAAATCCCACAGGGCTCATTCGCCCTAGTGATTGATGTGGATGATTTGTATTATACTGATCTATCCAGTAGTCCGTTGTTATCTGTAGCTGATGTAAGTTTGAAAACAGATATGCATCTAGTACATCTTCTCTGTAAGTACGGTTGAATCGTTCATATAGCCATTCTGATTTGGCTTGCCTGGCTGTATATACTTTAACTCTATGCCCTTTTCTTCTGCCCACTGCTGTATATGAAAGGAAATGAACTCAGGTCCATTGTCGCATCTCAAAGCATGAGGCTTCCCGTATGTTTCTATGATCTCGTCTAGTATTCTAGTGATGCGGTTAGATGGCATGCTGACACCTGTTCTTATACCTAGGCACTGTCTATTGTAGTCGTCAATTACATTGAATGTTCTCAATCGTCTGCCATCCTCTAATGCATCACTCATGAAGTCTATACTCCATGTCACATTTGGCATGATAGGTTGGCTCAAACCCTCTCGATAGGGTCTGTTGATTCTTTTCTTGTACTTTCTTCGTAGTTGTAGGCCCATCTTCCGATAGACTCTAACTATTCGCTTTCTGTTCCATATTAGGCCTTCTAGTCTGATCATCCCGTAATAAGTATCCATTCCTCTAGTCGGATACTTCCTAGCTAGTTCTTCTAACTTTGCCTCTGTTACACTATCATCTTTGGTGGGAACGTATCTTGCTGTAGTCCGACAGAAAACTATGGCTTCGCATATTAGACGTTGACTAACTTGGTACTTCTCACTAAGATAATTGGAGGCTGATCGTTTGGCTGAAGGCCCTACCACTTTTTTGAGATCACATCTTTGGCCATCTCCAACTGCAGTGCTTGATCTGCAAACATCCTCTTGAGCTTCGCATTTTCTTGCTCAAGCTCTTTAAGGCGTTTTAGGTGAGATACCTCCATGCCAGAATACTTCTTTCTCCATTGATAAAATGTGCCTACATTGATGCCCAGCTCTCTTGCAATGTCATCAACCTTACGGCCACTTTCATTTTCCTTTATCGCTTTGATAATCTGCGTTTCGATAAATTTTGACTTCTTCATAATTCCAATTTATTAAATTTATAATTGGTAGCATTTTTGGGGAAGTCTTCATACCGAAATCCATAGGTTCATATAAGAAAGCTCCATCTAGCAATCGCAGAGCATAAAGCTGAGTAGTAGGCATGACATCACTATTACGATGGTCTATCGGATTGAAGCTGATAGCATGCTCGATATGACCAATACTTGTACTCCAAAGAAGTATTTTGAAAACGCTTAGAATAATACTTTTACAAAGCAAAGAAAAGTTCTTTTATTTAATCGCAAGGTTAGAAAGTAGGCTTTTAATCGAACTCGCTACGTAATCAAAAATAACTATAATGTCTAGCAAAGTTGGTTGCCAAAATCGCCCAGACTCCACAGATGAATCAAACATAAGGCGATACTTACGCTATCATACATATGATGAGAAAACATAATAAGTAATACTCCTTGAATCTGTTTTGAATAAGAGTTAGTACTTTCATAGCATCTTAGAAGTAAAGTTATAGCAATGAGTCAAATCCATATCCATAAAGGTGCTAAAGACGATCTGAGCGAGGTACTTAAGCTCGTAATAGAACTTGCAAAATTTGAAAAGGCAGAAGATCAAGTGACCGCTACGCTCGCAGATTATGAACAAAATTATGAAGAAGGTATTTTCGATTTTTTAATTGCCAAAAATGATCAAGCAGAAGCTCTAGGTATATGTCTGTTTTACTTTGCCTACTCTACATGGAGAGGGAAAATGATGTACCTTGAGGACTTCGTGGTAGATCCAAAACAAAGATCAAAAGGCATAGGCCAGTTGCTATGGGATGCACTCATCGAACATGCCAAAGCAACGAATTGTGTCATGATGAAATGGCAAGTATTAGATTGGAATAAGGAGGCCATTAAATTTTACAAGCGGCAGAAAGCTACTATCGAAGATGAATGGTCCAATGGGAAACTGTCACTACATCCTGACATTGATTTTTCCTAAGAAGCACTTTATGAAGCCATATTCAGCAAATCTTTGACTAAAACTTCAGAGTGCTCTGGGTAGTCCATTTTGATGACTCTACCTGTATTTAGCCAATGTTTGATTTTTGTATGTAGGTGCTGATCCGCATATTCTTCCACCCACACTCCTAGTTGACTCAATGCGGTGGCATTACATCTTTGCTCGTATTGATTTTTCATAGGAATCACTAAAAGCTTCTTCCCTAGGTATAACGCCTCGCTAGGTCCCTCAAAACCTGCTCCTATGATGAGCCCATGACAACTTGCTAGTGACTCTAGCCAAGCTCTATTTCCAGTCGGATAGAATTCAATATTAGCTCGTTTATGGATATTATCACAGTGCCTACTGAATACCTTGAATTGAATATCCTGAACTTTTGAGAGTTGGCTATATAAATAGTCAAGACCATAAGAGGGAAGATAAACATTGATGTGCTCGCAAGAAGTAACTTTTAATTCTCTGATTGACGATCTGATAATTGGCGTTCGAATATGCTGATCATAGGCTTGGTAATGCAAACCAATGTATTTATTGGATGGTGCAAAATGATCAAAAACCAATTCCGCAGCTTTAGAAACAGATTTAGGTCGTGGTGTTTTTGTACTTAAAAAGGAAGCCTGATGACTCAGGGATATACAGTTTCTTCCTCTAAGTTTACATGCCCAAGCCGTGATCGGCTCGAAGTCATTGATGATTACATCATATTCATTCAATCGAGTTTTCTGAATATCAAAAAACAACCTTAAAGGCTTCATACTCCTAAATGTGGCTAAAACGTCCACACCGCCTTTTTTACCAAAGGTGAAACTGAGGCCATATTTTTGATCCTTGATAGGATGTGGAAATGTGATATCACTCTGTGTTCCACTCATAAATACACTCACCTCCCCGTGCTTTTGCAAATGTGGAGTGATTTCTATTGCCCTGCTAATATGACCATTACCTGTGGCTTGGATTGCATAAAGTATTTTCATTTTAGATCATATTTAGTTGAATGCGGGTGCAGGAACTTTGAGCTCCTTTATGGATTTGATTTTCTTGAGTCTTAGCTGTAATTCAGGCTCATAGTATCTAAATATTTTCCATATTTCACCATCAAATTCAAGTGCGGAGAGATTTTCAACCCAGTCACCACTATTCATATACTTCACAAATTTATTTTTCTTGGAATGTCGTATCGTCTTAATGATAGGCATATGTATATGACCACATACCACAAAATCAAAACCTTGATCGCATGCAACATCACAAGCTGCTTGTTCAAAATCTGAAATATACTTTACAGCCTTTTTTACGTTATTCTTGATTTTTGCCGAAAAAGAAAATGGTGCTCTGCCATAGAATTTCGCAAGACGATTAAATAGCCTATTGATATAAATGAGAAAGTCATAACCTTTCCCACCAAGCTTTGCCAACCATTTAGTCTGCTGTATCGATCGATCAAATATATCACCATGAAAAAACCAGTACCTCTTACCTTTGATGTCAATTTTTAAATGATCACGAAGCTTGATACTTCCAAAATTACTTCTTCCAAAAGTTCGTAGTAAATCATCATGATTACCCGTTAGGTAAATTACTTTAGTTCCTTTCTGAGAAAGCTTGATCAACTCGTAGATAATACGCAGATGTTTCTTCGGAAAGAACCGCTTTTTAAAATTCCAGATATCTATAATGTCTCCATTAAGTATCAGCATATCAGGTTTGATAGACTTCAAATATTTCAATAACTCGTCAGCATGTAAGCCAAAAGTGCCTAAATGTACATCCGAAATAACGACCAACTCTACAGTTCTTCTAGACATATATAAAAATTATTTATATATAACAAAGATAACGGTGGACTATGACCCCATTTTAAAGGTCTTATGATCAAAGCCTTACCATTTTCATTTGTCATTAAAGCTGTGATAACAATAAATTGAAGAAGCCATAACAACTTCCTTTGAAAATTTAAAAATTAAAGGGTTAACTCCTTCCATGCAATGAAGATTTGAATAATATATTTACCGCATGAAATTTATTAATGTTGCTGTTTTCATTTTAATATGTTGGGTAACCACCATAAGTGCACAGACCGAGGAAGTATTTGATGACTTCGAAGGTACTGGTACCATTACCAATTGGTTTGGAGATGCTTGCAATATTGATACGGCATTTCCAAACTTACATATAGACGCTTTCAACGGCTCCAGTACTGTGCTTGCATATCATGATGTAGGAGGGCAATACGCTAACGTCCGATTCCAGATTGATAAGTTTTTTGACTTACGAACAGAGAATAATTTCTCTCTCAAGATCTATGTACCATCATCAGATATCACAGGAAATGCACCTAATCAAGTATCACTCAAACTACAGAATGGCAACTCTCCTACTCCATGGACTACACAATGTGAAATCATCAAACCTATAAGCCTTGACACTTGGCAAACTGTAGAGTTTGACTTCGGCAGTGATAGTTATATCAATTTTGATCCTACTTCTGCCAATCCAACCGAACGTACTGATTTTAATCGCATCGTCATTCAAGTAAATGGCGAAAATAATAACCATGAAGTATTGGCTTTTCTTGACGATGTCCGGTACAGCGGCACCATAGAAGCAGATCCAGTATATGATCGCCTTATCTGGTCAGATGAATTTGATGAAGATGGAGCATTGGATGATGAAAAATGGTTTGCTCAGACGATCATACCTCAAGGCAATAGCTGGTTTAATGGTGAGATCCAACACTATACTGATCGTACTGAAAATATAATTGTGGAAGATGGAGTCCTCAAAATTATTGCTCGAAAAGAACAGTTTTCAGATCAAGGAATCACTAAAAATCATACATCTGCTCGTCTCAACTCTAAATATGCCTTCCAATATGGTCGTGTAGAGATCCGAGCTAAATTACCTAGCGGTCCGGGCACATGGCCAGCTTTGTGGATGCTAGGGAAAAATATTACTGAAAATGGTGCCTACTGGGAGCAAGAAGGATATGGTACTACGTCTTGGCCACAATGTGGAGAGATTGATATTATGGAGCACTGGGGCTCTAATCAAAACTATGTATCTAGTGCAACACATACTCCATCAAGCTTTGGCGGAACCGTAAATCATGGAGGACAGTATATCGAAACGGTAAGCACTGATTTTCATGATTATGAACTACTCTGGACACCAGAAGAGTTGGTGTTCAGTGTAGATGGTAATATCCACTTTACTTATGATCCTGATGATAAAAATCTAGATACGTGGCCATTTGATGCCGAAATGTACTTTCTGTTCAATATTGCTATACTACCCGATATCTCTCCCAATTTCCAACAGAGTACTATGGAGATTGACTATATACGAGTTTATGGAGAAGGTGAGCCTACTGCCACCAAGAATATAAAACCGAGCTTCATCAAAACCTATCCTAATCCTGTGGTAGATCAATTACATATGGAATCCAATGATTGGAAAAATGAAGCTTGTCGAATTCAAATATTTAGTATGGCTGGTGAACTTATCAGCTCTGAGGTCTCTACTATTTCCTCAAATCAATTGACCATCAACGGATTCAATCAACTTACACCTGGGATCTATATCATTCAGGTAGAACAGGTTGATGGAAGATGGGTAACTCGAGTAAGTAAATAGACATCAAAATTTAAGCTTTCTAAACTTTTACAATTTTAACCTTGCGTATTCATTAGAATTGAAGAATCCTCCTAGTGGGTAGATGAAATCATTGAATTTCACCAAATTGGTTTTAACTATATTGATGATAAACTCCTAGAAGTCAATCACCCGTTATGTATTTGAATACTCAAATGCATAATTCGATTTTAAAGCTTGCAGAATCGAGATAATGACTAATAACGTAAATGAAAAGTTAATTTTTCAAAAATTTCATCACTATTTCTTGATCGTCTTTAAGGTATCTATCAGCAAACTTGATCTTAAGTATGTAAAGTCCTTGTCCTAATTCACCCAGATCAATGTTGATTTTATTCTGAACGATAAGTGCATCCTCTAAAAACCTACGAACTCCTTTTGCATCCATAATTTCTATAGTACATTCTTCTACTCCTGACGATAAATTATTGATGCTTAGATTATTATCTGCTGGATTTGGATACAATACGATATCATTAGTAAGAACTTCTTCTATGTTGACCACATCGCCAGCGTCTTGAAATATGGTGATGGTATAGCTCTGCGCTCCACCTAAAAGTGTCAATGTTCCTGATCTATTGGTAGTTGTGGTATTTGCATCTATCATGATATCCAAAAGAGCTCCTCCTGAACCTGATGTTAAGTCTGTAGAGATCCATTCGTCACTTGTTGATACGGTCCAGTCTATATTACTGGAAATGTTTATTTGTCTATTCTCTCCAGTGCCATTTACATAGAGCTGCGATGCATTTGCAGTGAGATAATTAACAAGATTATTAAATAAGTATGAAGGTCCAGTATTAGTCTTTGTTGCATGTGGTTTTACTAATACAGATTCTGAGAACTCCGATGCACCTATTGCTTGATCGTTTTCATTCTCAGGACGATCTTCTTGCATAAGATCGAATAATATCTCGTGATCATATTCCATAGCTGGATAAAGCGGTACTTCTGGGTAATCACCACTTGATGCCTCCAATAGAGGACTATCTTCTAGCGGTTGAAAATATCCATCTTGATTTTCATACAATCCAGGATCCAATTCAGAGAGACCTGTCGCTGGTAGATTGATTCCTAGATTTCCAAAAGACAGGTTATTATTCCAAGTGACATTGTCATTTTCTTCACTGAAGAGTCGATCCGATGGATAAGCGAATACATTGTTGGTCATGATCACATTGGAAGGAGGATTACCACTAGAACCTCCTAGTCTTACTTCTTCAGTATTAGTAAAGGTATTATGATAAATATGAATATCTGAAAGTGGATCTGCTGGGTCATTCATTAACCAAATTGATCTTCGATCTAGATCTTGAAAGTAGTTATTGTAGATGAAGTGCTTTGAACCTTCCCTGATCCTAATACCTCCCATCCCATTGATAAAAAAATTACCATATACTATTCCCTCATCACCATGTCTGAGCACCAATTCTGATACTGGATTATTTTCAAAAGTGTTGTATCGATATACATTTTGACGTGACTTATGCGATATAATTTCACCATCACCATTGCACATCGTGAAATAACAATATTCGACTAATGTTCGGCTATCTAAATCTCCCTGAGAGCTCACCCCAATCCTGATAGGCTCTATGCCCTCATCAAGTCCAACGCCTCTAAAGTTTTTGAACGAACAATGTTGAATCTTATGATATCCAGGCTCACTTCCCACCAGAATAGATAAAATATTTTGATCGTCTAGATTGACTCTATTTTCAAAATTACAGTAGCTAATCGTCGTTCTTCTTGAGTTTTCATAAACACGTAAATACTTGAAGCTCGTGTAATTCTGAATATTGATATGACTTATCAAAATATCGCTTCCATAAACCCTAATGACATCTAGGTTTCCAATAAAACCTCCGATATATTGAAAGCCTGAAAAGGTAATATTACTTGCTTTAATAATGGTCCTAGATACGCCTGAAAATAAAACAGTCCCCAAAGTATCTGCAGTAATTATTAAACCGTCCTTATTGATATCCATGCGGATATTCAGATAAGTCCCAGATGCCCAAACTATAGTATCTCCAAAGCTAGCTTGGTCTTGTGCAGCATTGAATTCTGTAGCTGAGGTAACCAGATAGCTGGATTGTGCATTTACAAAAAGGGTGCATAGAAAAAAGCAAAACGAAAGTATAAACCTCATTCGGGTACGTTTATATTTTAGCAATTCTGAATCCTTCAGACAATGGATTTGAAGGATCTCATGATGCTAAAACTAGTGTTTAATTAACCTGCTCACATGAGTCTTATCTTTGCCTTCCAGTTTGATCAAATAACAACCTGCCACCAGAGTACTGACGTCGAAGGTATTTAATCCAATAGCCGATCTTTGAGCTAACCGTTTACCTGACTGATCGAAGATCGTAATGGATTCATATCCCTCGATTCCCTCAAAATGGATGTATGAAGATGCTGGATTAGGTGAGATTCGTACGTTTTCATCATAGTAATTGTCAACACTAGAAAATATTCTTTCACCCTCACCAAATACTCTCAACTCTGTAAGACTTACCCACTCTCCCGTATACTCTGCAGCACCAAAGACGGTTATTCTGACGAATCTTGCTTCTACCTCGTCCACCACATTGATAATAGGTGTAGTAGGAGTACCCTGGAGTATATTATTGGATCGATCAACCAATATAAAGTAAGGTCCTTCCTCTTCTATGGCTCCCTCTAAAATATATTGATATGCTCTATTTTCATAGCAAGTAACTTCTGTCTGATCTATTTTGATGAAACCTCCTAAATCAACTGTTGCTGACTGTGGAAAAACTTTGACAGACCATCGTGTATTGGTATTATCATCTACCAAATTAGTCGGTACATTGCCACCATCTGGAATACCAGTACCTTCAATTGGCTGTTGCAAGGCCCAGTTAAACTTTGTTGACAAATTAAGTACTCGTACCTCTTTAGATTCTGTAAATCCTCCCTCTGCTGATGTGGCTATGATAGTAACCGTCCCTTCAGATACTGCAGTAAAGAAACCTTCACTCGTGATTGTGGCTATGCTGGCGTCATCGGATTCAAATTCATAGTTTTGATTCGTAGCTGTACTTGGAGATACGAACGCTTCAAACTGAGCACTAGCACCGACTGCAAAAGGTCCTGGATTATCAAAAGAAACCCCTGTAACATCTACTTGATCAGCTACTGTGATCTTAGTACTTAAGGAGGTCTTGGATCCTCCTTCATTATCGGTAGCTCTAGCCGTAAGCGTATATGCACCTTCTGCAGCGCCTGTCCATGTAAAAGAATATGGAGCAGTCGTTGCCTCTCCAAGTTTATTGATACCACCTTCAAAAAATTCAACTTTAGTAATCGTACCGTCAGAGTCCGTAGCTTCTACATCAATGGTAATATCACTTCCTGGGATAAAATTTTCATCATTGGATGGAGATATGATTTCAATAGATGGAAAATAGTTCTGCGGTGAACCATCCTCTTCAAATAACTCGTCGAAATGCGCGGTGGCCTCTCCACTATCTTGGAGATAAACTCCAGCTTTCCAATAGCTAGGCCAGGTCCAAAATGAAACATCTCTATTGACTTTTTCGTCACCCTCAAAATCTATGATCATACGACCATCCACTAGTCGAATATCACAATTAAAATATCCACCCGGATCTTCTCCTAACAACACATGTTCAGTAGCTATACCTCCTTCATTTGTTTTGATAGCTGCCCATATATGATTTATAGGATCTTTGGCATTATGCTTATAAATTCTTAGCAATGGCTTATTAGGTCCATCACCTGCATTGGCATCATCGTGAATCTGTAACACCGTCACCTGATCACAAGTCTGCTCTACAATATCAAGTCGACCATGCAAAGATCTATTGGACTGAGTCAAGTCCCAGTTTGTTTCATTTCGCAGCTCCGTTCTACGGCTATCACCTGATTGATTGAAACGTATCTTGTCACCATCAACAACGTAAAAGTATTGTGGATGGGTATATCCATCATTCAACACGTCATTCTGTGCTTGTGTAGAGCTTGTAGGTGCCTGTAGTTTACATTCAGCTAAAAAGGGTTGAAATCTTGGTATATCCGAAGGTGCATCATACGATGAAGGCGGTGTAGGGGCAAAATGCTTTACATCCAATGCAAAGAAAGATACCTGAGCATATTCATCTGGGTCACCCGCATTATTCTGATTATAGTTTCCAGCTTTGAAGTACATCCAATCATCGGCGAAACCGCTATTGGTCATATCAATTTCTTGGACCACATCATCTTTACCATCGCGCATGATGGTGACCGTAAGAGCATTTCCTATTGCTTTTATTTCATAGCTAAACTTCTCTCCGAGTGCAATACCATCTTCAGGATCTGAAGCGCCATCATCTCTACTACCTATCATATCATACCATTGCTCAGAACTCGTGGTAGGTTCATGTGCCACGTAGATAGATCCTTTGGTATGGTTAGGTAATTTTCGATAATACAGTCTGCATGGCTCATCATCGGAAGCATGTATTTGACCAATTATGGTACGTCCCACTTTACGCGATTCATCAGAGGTTAGGGATACGTGATCTACCGCCACTGTAGCAGTCATCACACCATCTACCCCACCTGCAGCCTCTTGATTAGCCATTGTTGATGAAGAAAACACCCAGTTATTTTTATTAATTCCTTTGGTAGGGATGCTGGTATCCAATCTACGCATCATCTCTCTTAACTCGTTTCTGGGATAAGTACTGCCACCTGTAGCACCATCGTTAGGACACCAAAATACCATAGCTCCTGAAACAGGGTCAGTATAGAACTCTCCTTCCTTAAAATACCCCGTGGATAGTTGATCAGCATCTCGCTCTTGCTGATTGGGTCTAGTAAGCTTCCAATAAGTAAGATCAAAATTACCACCTGGAGGTAAATTGGGATCTAAGTCCTGAGCAAACATGCTACTATTATATGCCATCAAGACAAACAATAAACATGCGCTTTTAAGTAGACCGCTGAAGTAGCCCAAATTATTAAAAGTAGTTTTTGAGAAATAGTAGGCAAAAGACAATTTCATAATATTTGGTTTTGAAAAATCTCGTTGGATAGGCATCATAATCTGCTGAATAATTTTATCAAATGTGATTGTAATCATTCGTTTTATACTGACGTTAGACTATACTCATTTCGCTTTAAATTGGATTCATTAAAAATTGGTAGACCAATTTCTTAAAGTTAGTTTTTCCGCTTTTTATTCATTGAAGATACTGTGGCTAAATCAAGTAATGACTGCGACATTTTTATAGCCTTGCATTCAGTTTTTCCCTACACTGGATATTCAATCTTAGTATCGATCACGCTTGAATAAAAAGTACCTCACCTGAAGGGAGATACTTTTTATATGTCAATTTTCGAATTTTAATATCCAGGATTTTGAGTCAGATTTGGATTATTAGTGATTTCTAGAGGAGGTATTGGTAATAAATAATCTCTAGAAGAATCAAAATTCTGAGTCCCTTGTAATTCGGTCTCAAAACCATTAGGTCCAAAGACTTCATCGCCTAGATCTCTTCTCACGATATCGTACCATCTTTTTTGCTCGAAGGCGAGTTCAAGACGTCTTTCCTCTAATACGTCATTGATAGTTGCTCCGGAAATATCTGCCGGGACTGCACTAGGTGGTCCAGAACCGTCTCCATTTCGTGCTCGATCTCTGATCATATTGATCCATTCGTCTGCCTCGGAAGCCCTACCTATTTCAATTGCGGCTTCCGCTGCTATTAAAAGTACTTCTGCATATCTCATCAACTGGTAGTTGGAATGTGAGTCTCTTCCACTAGTATTCGCCTGAGGTAAGTCACCCGCCATAGCGGTATATTTTGAAATATGAGGACGATTGGCATTACGGCCATCTAGACTTGAAAACTGTGTATAGTTTAATAATTCTCCGCTATTGCTAAAAGCTTCGTCATCAAGGTTCACTTCTCTTCTATAATCACCTGCATCCCAAGTGTCATATACCGCCTGTGCTGGTACCATTACTGACCATCCACCTGAAGGATAATAGGTAGCTTGACCATAAAATCCGGTAAATGCTGCTAAATAGTCTCTAGATTGATCATCTATATTGGTGCCCACATAATCAATCACAAAAATAGGTTCTAATGAAGCATCAGTATTCTCTGCATGAAAGATATTTCTATAATCTGGCTCTAGCGCCAAATTGTATGTACTGGCCTTAGAAATGATGTCCGAAGCCTCGTTATAGGCCAACTGATATTCCCCTCTCGTCAAAAATACACTTGCTAGGTATGCACTTGCTGCTGCCTTTCCTGGGAGAGACCTATCTGAGCGACTATCGGGCAACCATATTTTTCCATATTCGAAATCTGCACTGATACTTTCATAGATCGTTTCTTTCGATGTCCGTGGTGCCTCAGAAGCGACAGCAGTAGAAGTCGTCTCGTCTAAATATGGTACATCTCCAAAAAGTCTGACCAGATGGTAGTATGAAAGTCCTCTGATAAATCTGGCTCTAGCGGCAATCTCTTCTTTTACACCATCCTCCTGCTCTTCTAACTGATCTAGTTCAAGTAATGTCTGATTAGCACCTCTTACCATTTGATACATAGTAGGCCAAAAACTTCTTTCGGGATCAGTTTGATTAAGTATCAGAGGATTGCTTGCTGACACTGTAAATTGATCCATTTCTACCCGCTCCGAACGAGTCGACGGGTTACCTATATCCACCATATCTGAACGCAGCATAAGGGTCAAACCTAACGCCCTTGACATGAATGCTCGAGCTGGTAGAAAACCATATGCACCAGCAACTGTAGTCTCTATCGTCTCTAGATCGAGTATACGTTCATCAGGGTTTAATTGACTTTTGGCATCTTCTTCTAAGTCTGAACAACTTATGATAGAAAAACCGAAAACTAATAAGAATAAATATGTATAATTTCTCATTGTACTATTCTTTACAAATTTTAAAATTTTAAATTAAGACCAAAGGTGATGGATCTAAAATTGGGATAGTTTCCAAAATCGTGGCCTTGAATCACGTTATCGTCACCTCTACTTTCACCACCACCGCCAAAATAACTTACCTCAGGGTCTAATCCTGAATAATTGGTAAACGTAAGTAAGTTTTGAGCACTTACTGTAAATCTAACGGCACTGAGTCCTGCTTGTTCTATTGTTGTAGTGGGTAAACTATAACTTAAAGAAATATTTTTAAGTCTAACATAGCTACCGTCCTCCACAAAACGTGAAGATCTTTCTCGTCCTCTAATAGCTGCTCTAGGGATATCTGTATCGGTATTTTCTGGTGTCCAAGAATTTAAGACATCTGTCAATCCATTGCTATCACCATTATATAGCTGTACTGCGGTAAGATTATAGATATCACCTCCTACTGCACCCTGGAAAAAGATATTGAGATCAAAGTTTTTGTAACTAATGTCATTATTGATACCAAAGGTAAAATCAAGATTAGGATCACCAATAATCTGTCTGTCATTATCATCAATCATCCCATTAAAGTTACCTTCTTCGTCAGCGACTTCTGCAAATAAAGGTTCGCCAGGAATAGGATCACCATTCGCATCAAATGATACTGATTCTAATGCTGTACCCTCAGGAATAGCTCCTCCCTGGTATACCCCCTGATAGTCTAGTCCCCAAAAAAGACCAATGGCCTCACCCTCTCTCAATATGTATGTAGTACCACCCGCAAAATAGCCAGGAGCACCACTACCTATGAGTTCTGTACCAGAGGACAACTCAACTACTTCATTTCTGTTTCTTGCAAAATTTAGACTTGTAGTCCATTTGAAATCATTCGTTCGGATATTGGTCGATCCCAATGAAAGCTCAATTCCATTATTATTGATAGCTCCAACATTTCTCAATACGTCTAGATCCGTAGTCCCTAAATAAAAATTAGAAGCTCGATCTATAGCTAATAAATCTTCGGTATCAATATTATAATAGTCTGCGCTCAACGTGATTCTGTCATTAAATAATCCTAAGTCAACTCCGATATTGGTTTGAATAGAGGTTTCCCATTTCAGATCTGGGTTTTCTTCTCTTGCTAAATCTACACCAAATGCTCCATCAATCTCAGAAGGTGGCTGTACTCTAAATATTGCTAAGGATTCATACGGACCAATAGCTTGATTTCCGGTCAGCCCATAACTTGCTCTCAATTTAAGATTGGAAATAGTAGAATGATCAACTAAGAAACTCTCATTAGAAACTTTCCATCCAAAAGCAAAAGATGGGAACACAGCATACTTATTATTCGCGGCAAAATTTGATGCACCGTCTCTACGTACGGTTGCCGTAAATAAGTATTTATTTGCCCAATCAAAATTAAGACGACCAAAAATAGACTCTATCTCAGATTCAGAAAATCTCGAATCTATGGTACGTTGATCAATCTGACCAGCTTCTAGATTGTACCACTCAAATACATCATTTAAGAGTTCTCTCGCTCCTGCTTCAAATCCCTCTGTTGTACTCTTTTGGTATGAATGTCCTACCGTAGCAACTACATTTCCTTGTCCCAACGAAGTATTATAGGTTAGATAATTTTCATTCAACAACCTAGTTCTTTTTACACTTTCTAAGAATGCCCCACCTGCAGATAATACAAAAGTTTGCGGTTTGAAATAACCCTCTGTTGAATTTTGTGTACGATAACCCAAAGTTGTTTTAAAACTTAATCCCTCTATTATTTTTATATCAGCATATACATTAGTCCGAGAATTATCGGTCTTCGTTTCGTTTCTAATTTGAGTGGCTACAGCCCATGGGTTTTCAATATCATCTCCTACGGTGTTTTGAGAAAAATTACCAGCGTCATTGAATCTTCCAACATCAGGAGAAAATCTGAAAGCTAGTGCTACCACATCGTCACCACCTCCATTGACCGATCCAATCGCGTCGCTACCTGTAGACTGAGTAGAAACACCATCTTGTTCACTACGGCTCGATATACTGTTCAATCCAATTCTTAATCTATCATTGACCTTCGCATCAACATTTGCTAGAAATTGAATTTTTTCAAAATCAGAATTTACAACTATACCTTCTTGATTGAAGTAAGTACCTGAGATATAATAGTTTACATTTTCACTACCTCCAGATACCGATAGTTGATGGTTTTGTGTATTTCCAGCTCTGTAGATTTCGTCCTGCCAATCCGTATTTTCAGTACCTTGAGCATATGGAGGATCACCTGCATTTGCACGGATCATGTTTTGATATTGTGCAAAACCATTAGCATCTAAAAGATCCAACCTGTTGGTAGTTTCTTGAGCAGAATATACCGAGTTGATTTCTACAACTGCTTTACCAGGCTTACCTTTTTTAGTTGTAACCAAAATTACACCACCAGAACCTCTCGATCCGTATATTGCTGTAGCTGAGGCATCTTTTAATACTTCTATTGACTCGATGTCATTTTGTTGAGGAAATGCCGCTCCGACAAATCCGTCTACGACTATCAGCGGATCACTACTTGCATTTAATGAGGAGCTTCCTCTTACTCTGATAGAAATACCTGCACCAGGCTCTCCACCGTTTTGGGTCTGCACAGCTACCCCTGCGGCACGTCCTTGAAGTGCTTGAGCTGCATTTAATACAGGAATCGCTTGTAATTCTTCAGACTTAACAGAAGATACACTACCCGTCACATCACTCTTCTTTACTGTACCATAACCTACCACAACGACCTCATCAATAACTTCTGAATCAACCATCATAACTACATCCAGATAAGATTGTCCATTTACAGAAATCGATTGATTTTTATAACCGATATATGAAAGGTCCAAAATAGCATCATTTGCCACATCGAGACTAAACATACCGTCGATATCAGTAATAGTACCAGATGTACTACCCTGTACACTTATCGATACTCCTATTAATGCCTCTCCACTTTCATTGGATATCTTACCACTTATAGATTGTTGCGCATCTGCACTCAGCGAATAGATAGAAAATGCTAAGGCAAATAACCAATAGGCATTTCTAGTATGTTTGACAAAAAACTTGTATAAACATTTCATTTTGATAATTTGATAATGATTATTGTTACCTACATTTTGTTATGTAAGTAACTCTTTGATAAATATTCCGATATCCAAGGCCTATCACCAACTACAATTATTGACTTTTTGGATATGAGATTTTCTGGAATAGCTCTTTAGCTATTGGTTTTTCTATAAGATTTGATCCTAATGTCTAAAGGATCAATATTTTCTCTTCAGCTATGATATCATCTCCAGCTTGTACTTTTAAAAAATAGATTCCTTTTGAAAGATGATTTCCGTTATACTCGTACTGGTTTCCTGTAAAAGTAATCTGTTCCACCTTTCGTCCTAGGCTATCAAATATTAATGCTAGGTAGGACATATCTTCCATCATCTCGATTGTAAATTTCTTACCCCGTACCGGGTTTGGAAATATTTTATTTTCGAATTGTTCCGCTTCGTCATCGTCCTCATCATCGGCTATGGGTGGATCGCCTCCTAAGATTGAAATTCTTGTGATGTTTGTATTATCATCATTATCGGTGGCAATGGCCTGTAGATAGTGAATCTCATGGGTAAGATTCTGTATGGTCTCCGTGAAATCTGAGAAAATATAAGGTGCTTCGTCATCTATGGCAAGTGGTTCGCCATTGATCAATAATTTTATATTTTGGATTGTGCCATCACTATCATTTGCTTCTACTTGGATATCACCCCCTTCCCAGGTAGATACATCTATTTGATCCCCTGGCTTTTTAAAACTGACCTCTGGTTGTTGTCCTTGTATGCCTCCTCTTGAAAAATCTCCTTGTCCTCCCCATGCGCTCAAGACATCGTATATGTTGCCCGATCGTTGTTCTGGGATAATGATATTCTCTACGGCGTTTGTTCCTAATCGATCTTGTAATTGTTGTAAATAAAGACTCCTGGGGTTAAGATTTGCCCCCCAGCTTTCCCAATATCCTTCACCTGTTTGGTTAGTACCTATGCATCCGATTCCCCAATTTATAGCCCCTTTTGGACTATCTACTCTAAACTCACCGTGGTATGAATTTAGATTCCAAAACATAGTCTGAGCACCTGCCCATCCATGCCCACTTCCCGCATTTCCTCGATTCCATACTCTGATAGAGCCACCTCTCAAATTGTCAAATAAGGTTCCTGTAGCCCATCTATGGTGAGGCCCTATATCTGATTCTGCACTCTCGGCTAATCCATCTAAAAATACATTAGGACCTGTGACTCTAGATCCCGTAATAAAGTCATGTCGTCCATCTATCGCATAACATCTTTGAAAAAAATTACCTATTCCTTTTTGGATGGCGAAAGAGTATCTTCTACCTCCTGTCACAATTGATTTAGGATCTATGTAAGCACAGTCTTGAACCGTGGTATAATTAGAATCTTCAATATTTACCGTGCTGTAAGCGAGATATTGACCTGTTACATTTTTAACCCAACAATCTTCCGTATATTTGAGTCTAACAGCGGTCCAAGCATGTAATTCATCACTATTGCCTTGATAAAAAGACTGTATTCTTAAATTTTCTACTCCGCATTGATTTATACGTCGAGACGACTCTACCTTGGATATCACACCTCCACCATATCTATTTTCAATAACATCAACCATAGGTATATCTACAGTGATTACATTACCAGAAATATTGGTGATAGTACGTTCGTGATCTATTTTATAAATGTTTGGCGTCCATCCAGTACAGCCGCTATCTCCAGCACATAAAGTCTCTTGATCCATACCAAGCTCTTCGATCCAATTTTGATTTGGTGTTCTGGTGATTACTATCTCGTCACCTACCTCATAGGCTGTCGCATCATGTACTTCAAATGAATAAGAACCAACAGGAACATAATCACTGACGATAGGCTGATCTTGATCCGTTGATTTCAAAATCCCACCATCTCCTAAAATACTTAATACACTATGTTTAATTTTTGGATTGGCATGTAATACTGTTCCATTTAGACCCTGTCCTTCTCCTCTAAAAATAACCCCCGATTTTCGGATTGCCAATAAATTACTCAAACTATAATGTCCAGCTTTTAATAAAACAACACCTCGAAAACCACTTTCATCAAGATCAAGCAACTCCACTTGATTGATAGCTTCCTGTATTCTTTGTACATCATCCCCTTCTTCTGGAAATACTGTTGCTCTGACAGGAATGTCAGTTGGAATAGCAACACCACCGCCCATATAACCAGCAAATGAAAAATCTGGAATTGTATGAACCATATTAGACTGACCAGTCATAGCAAATGGTACATAAGTCAGTTTACTGTCTTCTAAATAAAGCAATTGAGAAGTATCCTGACCATAGGACCATTGCAAAGTCATTAGCATAACTAAAATGGTATGTAATCGATAAATTATCATTTGTTGATAAGTAAAACCAAAAGGCTTAGTAAAGGTCTTTTCTAATATTTATTGATTTGAAGGCAGCAAATTGATATTAATGCTTGAACCAAAAGGGAATCAAAGAAGAGGAATATTCTACTGATATTCCCCTACTTTAATTCTTGTATTCACTATTTCATCTATTGAAACTTATCGAATAATCTTATTGGTCTTCACCAACAGTCACATCCGAACTATTTTCATGATATGGAGAATCTAAATTTACTTCAGGATTTAAATCATCTCCAGCAGTTCTTCCTTGGAAGTTGTCTTCAAAAACAACAGTCTCTGAACCCGAATCTGATGAGTAAATTACGATATCATCTACGTGATAAACACCGTCACTTACCGTAGAATTAGACGCATACTTCCATTGGAAGTTATGAGCACCATCGATCGTTGCTTCTAGGTGACCTGGAACATCTCCATCTCCACCATTAGTAGTACTTACCGCATCTGTGATTACCGTTTGACCACCAATAGATACGCTATACACTGGAGTACCTACACCATCAGCTGCCCAGCTGATTTCTATAGGAGTCCATACATCTGGCGCTCCTTCTGGAAAGTTAGCAGCAGCAATAGTCTCATCAGAAGCACCTTCTCTAAATTCATGAGGAGCATTATCCTTTAACCTTACCTCTACGATAGCAAAATCACCAGTTGTAGAACTTCCTGCAACATTAATAAAACCGTCTTGAATATCCATACCTGGACCTTCAGCAACTCTGTACATGAAAGAAATTCTACCCGTTTGAATAGAGTCTAAACCTAATCTAAGCTCTCCAGTATCATCATCTTTAGTATCTGTGATCACTGCATATCTGTTCTTAGGAGCAGTAACTTCAATAGTTTCACTACTTGTACCTTCAACTCCATCAGAAGCTGTTACAGTTAGAGTAACTTCGTATGTACCTTCCGCTGAGAACGTATGAGATGGATTCTCATCAGTAGACGAACCATCACCACCAAAATCCCAAGATGAATCAAATGATGTATCTGTGATACCATTGACTACTGAGTTGTTCGTAAAGTTGTAAGTCAATGAGTTATCAGCATCTACCTGAGATGAGAAATTAGCAACAACACTTGATGGATCTTCTGTGTCACCGCCCCCGTCATCTGGCTCATCGTCACCGCAAGAGCTTATGACCATTGCACATGATAAAAGTAAGGACATCATAAAGAGTATGTTCTTACTGAGACTATTTCTAGTCAATAATAAATTTTTCATATTTGTTAATTAATGATTTAAAAATTAATATTGTTTTAAAAGTATTTCGTTGTTATTCACATCTAGGCAATCATTAAATAATGCCTAGCGCTTTCTAATTTCATTGATAAGAGAAAGAGCTTTTTTACATCTTTCTGTTATCTCACTGTAGTTTTGTTTCTGGATTAAATCTTTGCTTAGTAGTTTAGAACCCATACCGACACAAGTCACACCAGCACTAAACCATCCGCTTAGATTTTCTTCTGTTGGTGCAACACCACCAGTGGGCATTATACTCGTCCATGGTTGGGGTCCTTTGATGGCTTTGACCATGGCCGGTCCGTATATTCCACCTGGAAATAGCTTAACTATTTCGCATCCTAGTTCTTCGGCTTTACAAATCTCTGTCAAACTTCCGCATCCTGGAGACCAAAGCACTTTTCTGCGATTACAGACTACCGCTATATCTTCTCTGAGTACTGGTGTCACCACGAAATTCGCCCCCAAGCACATATATAATGATGCAGATGCCGCATCTGTAACTGATCCTACGCCTAGAATCATTTCTGGTAGCTCCTCATTACAGTATGTAGATAGATCTCTAAATATCTCATGAGCAAAATCACCTCTGCTTGTAAACTCTAATAACCGAGCTCCTCCATCATAACAAGCCTTAGTTACACTTTTCGCAACCTCGATATCATGATGATAAAACAATGGGACCATTCCCGAGCTCTTCATCGTCTGTGCTACTTCTATTCTGCTAAATCTTGCCATTCGTATTATCTTTTCCTTAGTTTTAGTTTACCGTGATACTCTTCCACTAGCATCTCCGCTTAGTAACTTTTCCACTTCTTCTTTGGTGGCTAAATTGGCATCACCAAAAATGGTATGCTTCAAGCAAGAAGCTGCTACCGCAAAATTCAATGCCTGTTGATCATCGTTGTAATGCATCAATCCATATATCAATCCTCCCATAAAACTATCTCCACCACCTACTCTATCTACGATATGAGTAATCTGATATGTTGGAGCCTTAAACAAGGTCGTACCATCGTAAAGGACACCGGACCAAGTATTATGAGATGCGGATATAGATCCTCTAAGTGTTGTAATTACCTTTTTAGCTCTAGGAAACATATCCATCAATTGCTTGAGTACAGATAAATAAGCTTCGCCATCTACTGAGCCTCCATGTGTCACATCTACACCTTCTGGATGCAGACCGAAATGCTTTTCAGCATCTTCTTCATTACCCAATATCACATCACATCCTTCTACAAGTGCAGGCATGACATCCATTGGTGATTTTCCATATTTCCAAAGTTTCTTACGGTAATTGAGATCTGTAGAAACAGTAACTCCAAGCTTGTTGGCCATCTGTATCGCTTCTAAGCAAGCATCTGCCGCTCCTTGAGAAATCGCTGGAGTAATACCTGTCCAATGAAACCAATCTGCATCTTTCAATACGGATTCCCAATCTACCATGCCTTTCTCGATGGTAGACATAGCAGAATGAGCACGATCATATACTACTTTACTCCCTCGGCTCACAGCTCCAGTTTCTAAAAAATAAATTCCCAAGCGCTCTCCTCCTCTTATGATTTCAGATGTATCTACTCCTCGCTTTCGCAATTCCATGAGGGCACAATCGCCAAGATCATTTTGAGGTAACCTTGTGACAAATTGTGATGGTATTCCATAGTTTGCTAGTGAAACTGCAACATTACTTTCTCCACCGCCATAGATGACATCAAAACTATTTGATTGGGAAAATCTTCTGAAGCCCGGAGGGCTTAGTCTTAGCATGATTTCACCAAATGTTACAACTTTTTTCATATCGCTTTGAGTTTATCGTAGTTATATTCCTAGAGCTTGACCACCACCAATCTGAATAGTTTCTGCTGTAATAAATGAAGCATCTTCACTTGCCAAAAATGCCACAACAGAAGCTACATCTTGAGGCTGACCTAATCTACCTAGCATAATGTTTTTAGCCCATGATTGGAATACTTCAGGCTTAGTTGACTTGATTTGTTTGTGAAAGTCCGTATCAATAGTACCAGGTGATACAGCATTTACACGGATACCATATTCCGCAAGATCTTTAGCTAATGCTCTAGTAATAGCATGTACTCCAGCTTTAGAAGTACCATATATCCCTGCTCCAGGTCCACCGGCGTTCCAACCAGCATTAGATGTGAAGTTGATGATCGTAGGATGTGAACCTTCTTTAAGAAATGGTATAGCCGCTCTGGACATAAAGAATACAGAATCCAAATTGAGCGCCATGACGTTTCTATAAAACTCAGTAGTCATCACTTCAAATCTTGATCTTCCTCCGAGACCACCAGCATTATTTACTAGGATATCTATCTTTCCATGCTTGTCACCTATGGTTTTAATATGCTCATTGACTTGATCTTCATTGGTGACATCAAATCCATAATATTCAGCATTGACACCAGCATCTTGTAAGATTTTTAACCTTTCTGCTCCTGCCTCATCATTGATTCCATTGATAATTACCGTTGCTCCTTGGGCACCTAAATGTTTTGCCACCTCAAAACCTATTCCTCCTGTTGCGCCCGATACGACTGCTATTTTTCCTTGTAATTTCATTATATGTAGTTGTTTCTGTTTGATTTAAATAGTTTAGTTATGTTATTTAGTTTTATTAAGGGGTTTTATTTCTGGGCATAACAGCCATACTGCTAATAATGCCGTAACCGCCAAAGCAACACCGATCAAAAAAGCAGGTGTAAAATTACCACCAGTCGTAATCACTGGAATCAATAAAGTAAGACCAAATGCGCCTAACTTAGCTCCTGTACCCGCAAAACCTGATAAAGTACCTACTGTTTTACCACTGAACATATCACTAGGTAGCGTCTGCACATTACCTATGGCAGTCTGAAAACCAAATAGTAGCACAGCCATAATAATTACTGCATTGAGTGCAGAGCCTGGTGATTTTAGTAGGAAGAAACATGGAATCATCAACAGGCAACCTAGAGAGATCACCATTTTCCTTGTTTTATCCACAGACCACCCTGCATTTAATCTATTTTGTGCTAATAGGCCTCCAAACCATGCACCTAACATTGCTCCAACGTATGGTAACCATGCTGAGAATGCGATTTCTTTTACATCCATTCCAAATACTTCATTGAGATATATTGGAATCCATACTATAAATAACCACCAGATTGGATCAATAACTGTGGAAGCAATGATCACTCCCCAACTTTCTTTACGAGACAATAGTTCGCCTGTAGATGGATTGTATCCTTCATCGTAATTTCCATCACCGTCAATATCTTGATTTTCTTGACCTGTGAGAATATAGTTTTTCTCCGCCTCTGATAGCCATGGATGACTTTGAGGTGGAGCTTTTACGATATAAAACCAAGGGATGAGCCACATCAGACCTACAAGACCTACACAAATAAAAATCGCTTGCCACGATAGATATATAGCCAATAGACCAATGATTGGATAAGCTACGATACCTCCTATCGCTGCGCCAGAATTAAATATTCCCTGCGCAAATGCTCTTTCTTTAGTCGGAAACCACTCTGCATTGGCTTTAGCTGCTCCTGGCCAGTTTCCCGCTTCTGCGATACCAAGTATAGATCTAAAAATAGAAAAGCTCCAAATACCTTGTGCAAAAGCATGAATAGCGGTAGCAATAGACCACACTCCTATGGATATGGCAAATCCGATTCGAGTTCCTATCCAATCGAATATTTTACCAAAAATAGTTTGACCTGCAGCATACGACAATATAAAGACCGCTGATATAAAACCATAAATTTCTTTACGTCCATCTGCATCTTGATCAGGGAAGAGTTCTGCTCCGATTTCTGGCCATAGTGCTCCAAAGGCTTGTCTATCTATATAATTGATTATAGCCGCGAGAGCTACTAGTCCAACTACCCACCATCGGAGTCCAATACGTTTTTTATTTACTTCGCTGGCCATGTTTCTAGATCTAATTGTTCATAACCTAAAAAGTCTTCTCTTGCTGGACTAAATACATCGATCAGTACTCCAGGCTTCGTACAAACGCAACCGTGCATAACATGTGGTAGAATATAGAAAGAGTCTCCTCCTTTAAGAGTCCTCACTTCATCTCCTATAGTCATTTCAAACTCACCACTTTCGACATATGTAGTCTGAGAGTGGTAGTGTTTATGCATCTGTCCTATCGCACCTTCCTGAAACTCAACTTTGACAAGCATAAGCTTATCGTCATATCCCATGATTTGTCTTCTAAGTCCAGGTCCTACAGTCTCCCACTCTGTTTCTTCTCCAATAAAGAATGGCTGAGTTGCTTTTATTTCATTATGTAAACTCATTCGTATTATTTTCTTTTAGATTTTTATTGATCGATTGTTATTTATTATAAAAGTGCTTTAAATCGCATGAATGATTCTGTTACTTTTTAATACCATTACTCCGGTACCATTGCAGGTCCAATTTGAGTATCTCTAAACCATACTTCTGTGTAAGAGCCATTTTGGTATTGCTTAGCAATATCCCCTCCATAGGTCTCGGCTCCTGAGCACCATACCATATTTTTCTCAGGTGCTTTTCCATTCGTTTGGTTATAAGCTCCTTGTTTGTAATAATTTAACTCTCCAGCATAAGCTTCTGGACGTTCTACCCCATCTTGGCCAATGGGTACGAATAACTTTTGCACTTGCTCAGGGATAGACTTTTTGTCTACATATTCTGATTGGATAAGATTTTTGGTGAATGTCTTAGTCGCATGACCATCACTCATAAACTTGAGATACATGATACCTTGATTTACATTTACTTCATAACTAAACTCTTCTCCGAGCTTGATACCATCTTCTGGTTCTACTGGAAAGTCATCTTTAGTCTTACCAACTACTGCCATATCATGCCCCCATACTGCCGTAGAATAATCCCATCTTCCTGAGTTATCCTCTCCCGCTGTATTTATTTCATAATTCCAGAATACCGATCCTTTATCTTGACCTGGGAATTTTTTATAAAATATTTTAAGTGGTTCATTTTCATGCCCTTCACCACTATGTATCTGTCCGACTACTGTCGAATATGAGGCAGCTACTCTAGCATCTCCTGAGGTAGAAACATGCATAACCTTACATGTACCAGACAAGAACCCACCTTCTTCTGGAGTCCATTCTCTTTTTTCGTGGAGTTCTGTTCTTGTATTGCTAGAATTCTTGGATGTAACTCCTGAATTAGGGGTTTTATACACTACCCATCTTCGAGTACCATCTATTACTGTGTAGAAGAAGTCTTTATGCTCAAAATTGACCAAATCCTCTACAGAAGTACCATTACCCATAAGAATTTTAAACTTATCCAAGCTTGAAATCACTTCACTTGGGTATACCGTTTTTTTACTTAAACCATCATTTGCTCTGAAATAGCCTTCATTAGAGATTGACTTATCAGATATTTCGAGTGCTGCTTCTTTCAACCATACTTCAGCATAGTTGCCATCTGCATATTGAGCTTTTAGGTCTCCACCATGAGTATCTGCTCCTGAACACCAGATTCTGTTTACGGCTGGATCTTTTCCGTTAGTCTGGTTGTATGATCCCAACTTAAAAAATAATCCTTCACCCGTATATGCGCCCTCTCGCTCCAAACCATCCTGACCTACCGAGAAAAATAGGTCTTTGACCTGACTAGGTACATTTTCTAATTTAGCATAATCTGACTGTACAAGATTTTTTGTAAATCTTTTAGTTTCATGACCGTCACTCATAAATGTGAGATTCATGACACCGTCTTTCACATCCACTACGTATGAGATTTCTTCACCGAGTTTGATTCCATCTTTAGGTTCAGCAGGATATCCGTCTTTCTTGGCACCAACTACAGAAAAGTCATAACCCCAAATAGGATATGAATAATCCCATCTTCCAGAATTATCATCTCCAGCTGTATTAATTTCATAGTTCCAAAAGACAGATCCCTTTTCATGCTCTGGAAACTTCTTGTAAAACAACTTAAACGGTTCATTTTCATGACCATCAGCACTATGAATTTGACCAATTACTACAGAATACGATGCTGGAATACGAGCGTCCCCAGTAGATGAAACATTCTGTACTTTCAAGGTTGCAGTCATCTTTCCTCCGACGGTTGCATCCCATTTTTTAAGTTGTGCAAGTTCTGTTCGGATATTATTACTCGTACCATGAGTATTACCCGCATTAGGGCTTTTAAAAACTATCCAATCTCCATTTTGATCACTTTCTGTATAAAAATAATCCTTGTCCTCAAAATCTATAGGTTGACCTACATTAGTTCCATTTCCGAGTATTAAATTCCAGTGCTGTAATATTGGGACAACTTGACTTGGAAGTAACTTTTGGACACCTTTAGATGAATCTATACAACCGTAGAATAATAGAGATAGCAATATTAAAAACTGAAACAGTTTACTCTTTTGCTGTCTAGTTTTATCATTCATTCTTGTAGAATTATTTTTGTTTTTCAATCGTAAAAGTTAAATAGAGAGGCACCGCTTAAGGTACCTCTCTCTAAATCAATATGAAAATTCTATTAACCTGTAATCAATACCATCTTTTAATATCCAGGATTTTGAAGGATCACTCCTGGCGCTGCAATTCTCTCAGAATCAGGTATCGGAAATAAATAATAGTTGCTATTTATGGTCTGACCCATTTCTGCATCTACAGTACCCGTTCTTACTAAATCAAACCATCGTTGACCCTCAAAGGCCAACTCTAATCTTCTTTCATCCTGTATAGCTTGTCTCAATTCTGATTGTGTAGACGCCGTAGTGCCACTCAATCCTGCTCTTGTTCTGATTTTATTCAACTGATCAATTGCTTGAGAAGTCTTGTTATTTTCATTTAATGCTTCTGCATAAAGAAGGATCACGTCAGCTAGTCTTAGCTCAATCCAATCATGCTCTGGTCCATCTGTCTGTGGAAACTTTGGAGACATTAATAAATCAGTGTCTATAGTAACTGCTCTTCTCAAGTCACCAGGACTTGCATCGAATGCAGCTATAAGATCGTCATCTAATGGTTCTAAAGATTTAGTATCTAGACCACCAGACCAAGACCAAAAATCAGAGAAACCATATTCGTCAACAATTGAACTAGAAATCTGTGTAGCGAAAATAATCTCTGGATTTAAATCATAATTGACTCCAAAAATCTCAGAGAAATTTTCCTGTAAACTAAATCCTGCCGCTGCTGCACCATTTACAACGTTGGCTAGATGACCTTCAGCTTCACCAAAGTTTCCTATTTGTACCAGTGCTTTACCTAACATGCCTTCCGCAGCATATTTGGAGGCTCTACCATTGGAACTATTGACACCTAAAGCTGCCGTAGCTGCTTCTAGATCAGGAATAATTACATCACTATACACCGTTGCCATTGGCTGTCTTGCCAAGATTGACTTATCTGTTACACTTGGTGCATCACTCAAGTTTATGGTTGCATCACCGAATGCCCTTACTAGCTTGAAATAAGATAACCCTCTAAGGAATTTTGCTTCACCAATTTCGGTTGCATCATCAGAATTTTCAATTACTATATTTGAACTCAAGATCGACTTATAACAAGCCGTATAGAATGGTCCAAAAAATTGAGTTTCCATCTGTAGTAGACCCTCATCAAATTGATCAAATTCATCATAAGGAGACTCAAACATATAAGCATTATCTGCTCTAAAATCTCCCATGACTGCCATAGGAGTAGTTGTACCTAGTTGATAGTAATACGCAGCATTCAATACTCCATCAAAATCTGTAAGTGAGTCAGCACTAGCAATATTTTCTGGGGCTTGATCTAAATCTGTATAACAAGATGTTATCAGTAAAATAGATCCTAGTATGATATATAATTGTTTCATGATTCTCTTTAATTTTAAAAGTTAACATTGAGTCCTAGTGTGAAGCTTCTAACAACTGGACTAGCTCCTACTTGGAGACCGTACGTTGTTGGTCCTGCATAACCACCATTGGTAATTTCTACACCTTCTGGGTTGTATGATGTGTAATCATCTCCCATGAGAAAGAGTAAATTGGTAGCAGCGGCATATACTCTGACTGAACCTAATCCAAGCCTATCTAATCTATCAGGATTGAGTGTATAACCGATAGTCATATTTCTCAATGCTAAATAGGAAGCATCTTGAATCATAGCATCAGTCTCATCTCTGTTACGTGCATAGTGCTGTCCATTGGCATCAGCAATACCGTCGCCATCAGCATCAAAATCTGACTTTAATGCTCTACCCCATTGTGAACCATAGTATAATGGGTCAACATTCCAAACTTCACCACCGTATGCTCCTTGGAACTGCAGCGAAACGTCAAAATTATCATACGATAAACTGGTATTAAAACCGTAGTAAAAGTCAGGTGTATTTTGTCCAATTTTTACAAGGTCTCCTCCTTCTTCTACTGTTTTTGTTCTATCGATAACTCCATCACCATTTTGATCTACTACATAGCTATATCCACTTTCCTGACCTGCATATTCTACTGGATTGTTAAGATCTGCAATATCAACAAAACCTGTAGTCTCTAGACCCCACATTTCACCAATCTCACCTCCTACATAATTTCTCCAGAATGGATGTCTACCTGATTGTCCATAATCATCCCAAGGCAACTCCTCTAATTCACCCTCTGCAAGATCTGCATCATCAATTCCAAGATCTGTGATCTCAGTATTTACAGTTGATAGGTTTGCACCGATATTCCAAGTCAAACGACTATTATTCACTACTGTAGCTCCTAACTCTAGCTCAAGACCTGAACTTCTAACATCACCCGAATTTAATATTATAGACGTCGTACCTAATACTTCTGATACACTTTGACTGATCAAAATATCTTCTATATCTGATGTATAGTAATCAGCTCCTAGTCTAAATCTGTTTTCCAAAAATCCAACATTAACACCATAGTTAGTCTCTGTGTTGGTCTGCCATGTTAAATCAGCATTTTCAACATCTTCGGGGATAAGAAAACCTGTTCCAAAGATGGTAGATTGTGGATCTAACAAACTCAATGAACTATATGCACCTAAGAACGATGTAGTACCTAATGACCCCGTACTAAATCTCAACTTAAGATCACTGATCAAATCTGAATTATAAAATGCTTCATTATGTACATTCCATCCTAATGAAAATGCAGGAAAGGTTTCAAATCTATTATTAGCGCCAAACCTCGAATCTCCATCTCTTCTCAGAGATACTGATGCTAGATATCGATTATCATATGCATAATTTACTCTTCCGAAAACACTCCTTCTAGCAATGGTCTCTTGTCTTTCCTGTACTTGGATATCTGCAGGATCGAGTAAAGCAAAGTTTTGAGGTTGTCCATAAGGGATATTGGTAGCATCTAACTGAATACCGTTGATATAAAAGTTTTGAAATTCAACACCTATAACGGCTCCAACATCATGCTTACCGATCGCTTTGGTATAATTTAAAGTAGTCTCGCTCAATACAGAAGATCTCTGAATATCAGCTTGATCCATAAAGGTCTGAGTACTTCTAGCTCTTGAATCAAATTCTAATCCTCTCCAAGCATAATCTGTTGTATTACGCGTATCTGCTCCGAGTACTGTTCTGATATTCAAATCATCAGTGATAGCATATTGTAAATATGAACTTATGTTACCAAAAAGGGTTTTTTGATATCTATCTGTATTATCTAATTTGGTGGCAGGTCCCGCATCACCAGATCCACCGATACCATTACCACTTCTACCATAGTGCCAATCTTGGGCAGTCATGCCTGGTTCTAGCGTATAGATACTACTATTCCAAGGAGCATCACTTCCACCTCTGAATCCTGAATCGAATGAAGAAAGACCAAGCGCTTGTGCCTGCTGATCAAGATCTTGAACAAAAGCTATTGATTCCGCAGTATGATACACTGGGTGTATACTGTAAGCTCTCAGTAAGTCTCTCATATCATGACCTACTATATCTCGATTTCCTACAAAACCGTTGATATTTAAACCAGTTTTGAATCTATCACCAATTTTAGCATCTAGATTTAGCCTAGCGTTATACCTTTCAAATGCTTGAGTCTGTACGACACCTTCAGTATTAAGATAGCCCACCGATGCATAATAATTTACATCTTCAGTACCTCCGCTTACACTAAGGTCATGATTCATGCTAGATCCATTTTGGAATAACCAGTCTTCGACAGGTTGTACATCTGGAGAGTTTCTAAACCCATTCAATCTGTAATTGAAAACATCTTCTCCAGGAGTCACGACATTTCCATCACCATCTGTCACGTCAAAAACAGAGAAGTCTACTGCGCCTTGATCTCTCATGTTTTCCATATGAGCTGCCATATCAGAAGCATCGTCTAATATATTACCTCTGTATTTTTGAGAAGTACTTACATACGCATTATAAGATACTGTTGCTTTACCTGATTTACCTTTTTTAGTGGTAACTAATACTACACCATTCGCTCCTCGCGATCCATATATTGCAGCAGAGGCGGCGTCTTTAAGCACTTCAATACTTTCTATATCATTGGGATTAACCGTAGCTAGGCTTCCTGATATTGGAAATCCATCTACCACGATAAGAGGTTGTGAATCTCCTGAAATAGAAGATGCCGCTCTAATCTGAATTTTAGGATCTGCTCCAGGAGCACCATCTTGATTTTGAATTAATACCCCTGCAAGTTTTCCAGCAAGCGCATCATCTACACGATTAGCCTGAACCGCAGCAATATCTCTACCGCCGATCTGCGCAATTGCACCAGTGCTATGTGATTTTTTTCGTGTACCATAACCAACAACTATAACTTCATCCAAAAGCTCGTTATTAGCCTCCAGTACAATATTGTAGGTATTATTGGAACCCACTGTTATTACTTGATCTACGTAACCTACGTAGCTAAACACTAGCATCTCTCCGCTTGCGGCATCAATTTCATACATCCCGTCGATATCAGTAATCGTACCTCGGTCGGTACCTTTAACGATCACATTTACGCCAATAAGCGGATCACCTGAAGCATCCGTCACTTTACCTGTTATGGATTGAACTGTTTCGGTACTAAAATGATGAGAATAATTATCTACTTTTGCAAATGTTACATGTCCTGAAAGGAAAAGTAGTGTAAATAAGAAACATATTCTCAGGGAAATAGCTTTCCCTAAGAATGGATTTTTTGTTTTCATGTAAAATAAATTTTAACCCTTGAGAAAGGGTAATTTCGAATTAATGGTTTTTAGTAAAACTTCTTCTTGTTTGGATTGAATGCTAACTCTTCAGAACAAAAGAAGACGACTAAATGACAAAATTGATTTGAAAAACGGAAGTCCTTTTATGGGCTTCCGATTTTATTTTAACTAGTATCTATAATGAATTTCATTGCGATTTGATTTTAGCGTTTTTGTTGATTTAAACTAAACTGCAAAATATCTTCCAGATGTTCTCGCATCGCATTACGTGCTGATTTGACATCTTGATCAATTATGCATCTCAATATATTTTCGTGCTCTTTAAGTGCTGTCTGAGGTCTATCAGCCGAACAAACATTAAATTGATTGAAATTTTTTACGATATCAGGAGTGATTATTAGCATCAGTGTTTTGAGTACCTTATTCCCACCTGCCTCGGCAATTTTTAAATGAAAAAGAAGATCTTCCTCCACGGCTGACAAACCATTAATAATCTTATTTTCATACGAGGATAGTGCATTCTGCAGAGCTACGATATCATCTGTAGTTCTCCGTTTCGCTGCTCTACCTACCGCCTCAACTTCTAAAAGGACTCTAGTCTCTACTAAAGAATGAAAATCCGTCTCTTCGATATTAAGTACTTCCGTGATAAGTCCTTCCAAAGCAGCTATCCCTAAACCTGCAATGATGGTTCCTGACTGCGGGAGAGTCCTTGCAATACCATAAAATTCTAACTTCCTTATGGCATCACGAACAGCGGTACGACCAACTCCAAATTTTTCAGCTAGTTTACGCTCTGGTGGAAGCTTATCTCCGGGATTTAATTGTCCAGTTGAAATCAACCTTCTTATCTGCCTTATAATTATATCGCTAGGACTTTCTACCTTGACTTCTGAAAACTTGTCTAACATATCATTACTAATTGGTCAACCAATTACTTGGTAGTTCAAATTTATAAATAGTTTTCACAATGCAAAAACCTAAGCAGATATTATTTCATAATATTTAATAATTCCCAAATTAAATTAGTCTCATAAGAAAAAGCTTACAAGGACTTATCGTCCTTTAATAAGAATACTGGATTATATTCTTATCATAAAGCAAACGTAAATGAATTCAGAAATAGAATATCAATATCTAGTCTATACAACCCTTTCTACCAACTGATCGGCAATAGCTAAAAGCTCTTCGGTGACATCATTTTGGATAGATAATGCTCTGAGATGACTCTTGGCTAGGTCTAGGTAAGCTTGTTTTACCTGATTAGCATATTCATCCACCACTAGGCTTTTGAATAGCTTTGTTACTCGATCTATTTTATTTTGTTCGCTAAGATTTAGATGATCTGAGTAGAGGTTTTCTAGTTCATTACGCTGCTCTGAGCTTGCCAATTCTAGCGCTTTTAGATATAGATAAGTCTTCTTATTATTGAGAATATCACCTCCAATTCGCTTTCCAAAGCTATCATCACCAAAAGTGTCTAATATGTCATCTTGAATCTGAAACGCAATCCCTGCATTGATCCCAAACTCATGAATATGATCCTGATCCTCTTGACTAGCACCACCCAATAATGCACCTATCTGTAGACTAGCCGCCAATAAAACTGCAGTCTTTAGTTTGATCATATGTAGATACTCATCCAAGGTGACATTATCTCTCGTCTCAAAGGTCATATCGTATTGTTGCCCTTCACAGACTAATCTTGCCATCGTGTTAAAAATACGATACATGGCCTTCACTTTGACAGCATCATCGTAATCACCTAGTAAGGTATATGCCTCTATGAGCATCACATCACCAGAGAGTATAGCTTGATTAGACCCAAATTTTGCAAAAGCGGAAGGTTGGCCCCTACGGATGACCGCATCATCCATGATATCATCATGCAGCAAGGTAAAATTATGAAACACCTCCATACTAGCCGCTGCTGGCAATGCCTCATCTACATCAGATCGATAGATCAAATATGCTAATAGCAAAAGAGTGGGTCTGAATCGTTTACCACCATGTGCTAAAGTGTAATCAATAGGAGCATAAAGCCCGGCAACATCGTTTTGATGACGAAGTGATTTCAGATAATCAGAAAATTGATCTCGAAGCTGTTTTGTAATATTCATGCGGATGGTATCTTCGACAAAGATAAATCAATGCGCCCACCTAATGTTTATATCCAGGTTTATAAAATTTTGTTTTATTATTTTCACTTTTTCTGGCATAATCTCTTGTGTCGAAAACTCCAGTGAAGAGATCATCATCCAAAATGCTGTCATTTTTGATGGTTTAAATGATCAAAAACTCTTTGACGCAATTGCCATCAAGGATGGCCGTATTAATAAGATAGGTTCCAAATATGAAGTAATTGCTAGTGCCGGAGCGAATGCAAAAATCATAGATGCCAAAGGTGCATTTGTGATGCCAGGATTTATCGAGGGACATGGACATTTTTCTGGTTTGGGAAAGAGTCTACAAAATCTCAACTTCCTTAATAGTGCAAACTGGGATGAAGTCGTGAAAATGGTAGAAAATAAAGTAGAAAACTCAAAAGCGGATGCTTGGATAGAAGGTCGTGGCTGGCATCAAGAAAAATGGAATAAAAGACCGATAGACCATGAGCATGGCTACCCCACCCACTATTTACTTAGTGAGGTATCACAAAATAATCCTGTGATACTTTATCATGCTAGCGGCCACTCTTTATTTGCTAATGCCCGTGCTATGGAACTAGCAGGAATATCCAAAGAAACGGCTGACCCTGCTGGTGGCAAAATAGTACGAGATGCCAACGGTAATGCTATTGGAGTATTTGAAGAACGGGCCATGGACCTCATCTATCACAGTTATCAAGAATATCTGAAAACACTCTCTGATGAGGAGCAATCTAACAAATGGCATGAGGGCATTAAACTCGCTACACAAGAAGCTGTAAGTAAAGGAATCACCTCTTTTCAAGATGCAGGAGCTAAAATGTTTGAAATCGATCGATACAAAACCTTAGCAGAATCAGGAGAGTTAGGTATCAGACTATGGTCCATGATTAGGCATGGCTCAGAGGAACTAAAAGGCAATCTAAGTAAGTATAAAACAATAGGAGCAGGAAATGACTTTTTCACTTGCAATGCTATCAAAACAGAAGTAGACGGTGCATTGGGATCCTACGGTGCATGGTTATTGGATGATTATAGCGACAAAGCAGGATTTGTAGGTCAAAATACGACCGAGATATCAGAAGTAAAGACTATTGCCAGCATAGCAAGGGTAAATGATATGCAACTCTGTGTCCATGCCATAGGTGATCGTGCTAATCGTGAAGTACTTGATCTTATCGAGAATGAAATAAACAACGGACTACAAAGTGATCATCGATGGCGTATAGAACACTCCCAGCATCTGAGTGAAGAGGACATCCCAAGATTTGCAAAACTATCTATAATCCCATCTATGCAAGGTATCCACTGTACCTCTGATGCCCCATTCGTGGAGAAAAGACTCGGGCTAGAACGAAGCAAAGAAGGTGCATATGCCTGGCGTAACCTCATGAATCATGGATCCAAAATCATCAACGGAACAGATGCTCCTGTGGAAGATGTCGATCCGCTCAAAAGTTTTTACGCAAGTGTCACCAGAAAGCGAGTAGATACTGGGTTTGAATTTTTTACAGAACAAAAGATGACCCGACTAGAAGCTCTCCAAAGCTACACAATCAACTGTGCATATGCAGCTTTTGAAGAAAAAGATAAAGGATCATTGGAGATTGGTAAATATGGAGATATTGTGATCTTAGATCAAAATCTACTCTCTTGTACGGATGCAGAAATACTTAAGACTCAGGTGCTATATACGATTATCAACGGCAAAGTAGTATATGAAAAATAATGAAACTCTCTATCAAATGCTCATTTCAGCCATTGCTATATCCGGTGCATTGGCTGTAATACTTGGAGCCTTTGGGGCGCATTATTTGAAAGCCGAACTATCAGCAACATCTATTACAAGCTATAAGACAGGAATACAGTATCATCTTATACATACGCTAGCTGCACTAGGAGTACTTTCTTTATTTAAATCAGAAGCTTACAAAGCCAAATCTATGGTTCTACTATTTCTCATCGGTAATCTATTATTTGCAGGAAGCATCTATCTCTTAACCACCAAAACTCTAACTGGACTGCCTGTCTCCTGGCTTGGCCCAGTAACACCGATTGGTGGCATCATATATATCATCGGCTGGATAAGCCTTATCTTTTTATCTCGCAAACCAAAAGTCTAAAACTATGCCTACGCTGTACGAACAATATAAAGCTCAAATGTCAAAACTTGCAGATCTCTCTGCAGTAATGGCTACCTTACATTGGGATCAAGAAGTCAACATGCCTAAAAACGGTGCTGCAAGTCGTGGCAGACAGCTTGCCACCTTATCGGCTATGGCCCATGAGCATTTTACAGATGATAAAATAGGCAATCTACTCAGTCGTATGGAGCGTATGACAAGTCTAGATGAAGTCCAACGAAAGAATATTGCAATCACCCGAGAACAATACGATAAAGCTACCCTCTTTGATGAAGCATTTGTTATCAGAAGATCGCAAGCGATATCTCATGCTTTTGCCAAATGGATAGAAGCACGACAAGCAGATGACTATGGTATCTATGTCGACGCTTTACAGCAAATCATTGATATCAAAAAAGAAGAAGCTAAGATTATAGGATACAAAGATCACCCTTATGATGCCTTGTTGCATGAATACGAACCGGGACTGACAACTAAACGTATTTCCGAAATATTTGATCATGTAAAAGCTGAGCTCAAGCCACTTCTAAAAAAGATCAAAAAATCGAAAAGTATCAATACGAAAATGTTGCAAGGTCATTTTGACAAGGATACTCAATGGCAGTACGGTATAGAGATCTTAAAGCAAATAGGCTATGATTTTGATAGCGGTAGACAAGATATCTCGGAGCATCCTTTTAGTACCAGTTTTGGACCAGGTGATACTCGAGTCACTACTCGTATCGATGAGTCTGACTTTTGCAATATGTTATTTAGCACCATTCATGAAGGTGGACATGCCTTATATGAGCAAGGTCTACCTGCGGAAGAATATGGTCTCGCAACGGGTTCATATATTAGCCTCAGTATTCACGAATCACAGTCTAGACTCTGGGAAAATCACGTAGGGCGAAGCAAAGCATTTTGGACTTACAACTATCCGAGTCTACAACAACAGTTTCCTAGGATATTCAAAAAGCAGAATCTCAAAAAATTCTATAAGGCGATCAATGCAATTTCACCTGGATATATCAGGACAGAGGCCGATGAATTGCACTACCATTATCATGTGATCATTCGATTTGAAATCGAGCAAATGATCATGAATGGTGAAGTCTCGGCTAAAAATCTCAAAGAACTATGGAATGAGAAGTATATAGAATATCTGGGTATAAAGGTGAAAAGTGATATACTGGGAGTACTGCAGGATGTGCACTGGGCGCATGGTGGCATTGGATATTTTCCGACATACTCATTGGGTAGCTTTTACGCAGCACAATTTTATCAGCAGGCATTGAATGACCGACCTAAGATCGAAAAGAAGATTGCAAAAGGTGACCCTTCTTCCCTGCTCAATTGGTTACGCAAAAATATACATCAACATGGTCGTCGCTATGAGGCCGAAGAGCTTTGCCAGCGTATCACAGGAGAACCCCTAAACGTGGAGCACTTTCTTCGATATGCTAGGAATAAGTTTGGGGAAATTTATGGCTTTTAAAAATCAATATAGAGCGAATAAATATCGGTTCTATATATTCCAGCGTTGACATCTATCCTTAATGTATACTTTGGCTATAAAGCGAGAGTAAATGAAGCTTCAGTTGAAAGATCAATCGAATAATCAACGTTTACAAAATCACGCTAATCAGAAAGACTTCTTCTAGTAGGTCAATAAACGTATTCATTTTTGCGTATAAATAAATGGCTCATTCTGTACCTTTTAATATTTATAACTTTAGGTATGATCCCTTACAAATATGTACATGTGACAAAATTAGTTCTGATACTTTGGGTGACGATATCACTGGTACTTTCTTCCTGTAAAGGCCAGTCAGAGCAGCATAACCATATAAAGGAGCACTCCTCCAGAGCGGATATCCTTCAAACTAATTTAACACAGAATACAAAACTTCAGGAGCAAATCAGCCAAGTCGTCAGGTTTGTATTTCAGGATAGTCGAGGTACCTTTTGGTTTGGGACTCAAAATGGGTTGTTTAAGTTGGAAAATGAATCGCTGAAACTTATCAATGAGATAAAAAGTGAAACTGGAAGAAATGTAACCATAAAGGCCATCACTGAAGATCCCAGTGGCAAAATTTGGATAGGACATACGGATGGCATCAGCCGTATAGATGAATCAAAAGTGATCAACTACTATGAGTCAGATGGTCTCATCAGTAATGATGTCTGGAGTATAGCTTCAGACCACCGTGGACGTCTTTGGATAGGAACGATAGATGGACTTTGTATTTTTGATGGAAAGCAATTTGAGCTTTTCAAATTACCTGATGGCCAGATAGATACTACCCTTGCGATATCAAGTACGACCATGATCCATAGCATCAGTCGCGATTATTCTGGTGCTATGTGGATTTGTACCAATGCTGGATTATTCTCCTATAAAGATGATAACTTAAATCATGTATCAGAGTTTTTGAATTTTGGATCAAGCATCATTAATGGAGTGTACCACAGTAAAAACGGAGCTCTCTGGATATCTGCAAAAGACGGATTATGTCGCCTACACGATGGACAAGTTGAGCATCTCACCAAAGACAAGGTAGCCATTGGGAAAGGCATTGGTAGTGTAGCAGAGGATATGAATGGTAATTTATGGTTCGTTGCTAATCAACATGACCTCTACCGATATGACGGTGATAGTATAATAAAGTATGTAAAATCAGAGAATAACAAAGGCCCTGTAATCTTTCAGATATTCAATGATCAAAGCGATCGGTTATGGTTAGTCGGATACGGTGGAGCATATAGGATGGAGAACGAAGAATTTTTACATATCACAAGAGAAGGACCATGGTAAATCTTATAAGAAGACAAAGCGATGTAAGATCATTTGCCTTGCACCACAAGCCTTAAATAATCTTCTCATCAAAACTTATGATAATGAGTAACTTCATCAAGTACGGATTTTTAATCTTCATGGTTGTATCTACCTTATCTTGTAAGCAGAGCCCACCTGATCGTTACCTAATTTTTCTCCATAGTCGCTTTTTAGAGCAAAATAGCATTACAGATCTACATCCTGAACATGGCAGCGTCGAATATGAAAAAATATTGCAAAAGTTTAGAAACTCGGGGCTCGATGTAATCAGTGAAATCCGCGAAGGAAATACCAATGTAGAAGAGTATGCCGTACAAGTCATCGACCAAGTCAATCAACTGATCCGTCAAGGTACCAAACCAGAACATATCACGGTTGCTGGCACTTCTAAGGGCGGATACATTGCTCAATATGTCTCCAATCTAGCCCAAAATGCTGATCTAAATTATGTATTCATAGCCTGCTATAGGGACCAAGATATGATCGAAATGCCCGAGCTCCATTACTGTGGCAACATTCTGACCATCTATGAAAAGACCGACCCATACGGAGTATCAGCTATCGAACGATACAATACATCCACCTGTACCATCAAACATTTTAAAGAGATTGAACTAGATAATGGACTCGGCCATGGCTTTATATTCAAAGCACTAGATGAGTGGATCGATCCGGCAATTGCCTGGGCTAAGGGAGATTTTGACTTTTGATACCAATTACTCTTTAATTTGACGCATACTACATTTGCATCATTAAACATGTATCGGCATTATACCAGAAAAATTATGCGACGTACAATCCTGTAAATGGTATAAAAAGGCAGTCCAACATTTAGCACCATCAAGAAAAAAGCCCATCTCGCCAACGGCGGATGAGCTTTTCTAAAAGTATTCTTGATTTTAAAGATCGGAGGACTATTTGTCTTCCACCTCTTCAAATTCTACATCTGTGACGTCTTCTTCGCCAGAGTCTTGTGCTCCTCCAGTACTTCCTGCATCTGCCGAAGCAGCACCATCAGCACCTTGTGCCTCTTGAGATGCTTGGTAGATCTCTTGACTAGCAGCTTGCCATGCGGTATTCATCTTTTCCATAGCTGCATCTATCTTATCGATATCTTGCATTTTATGAGCCTCTTTGAGCTCTACTAATGCTTCTTCGATAGGCGCTTTTTTATCCGCAGGTACTTTATCGCCAAACTCCTTCATTTGCTTCTCCGTCTGGAAAATCAAAGTATCCGCAGCATTCAATTTATCCGCAGTTTCTCTTGCTTTCTTATCACTATCGGCATTTGCGGCAGCTTCTGCTCTCATCTTTTCGATTTCTTCAGGGGATAATCCTGTTGAAGCTTCGATTCTGATATTTTGCTCTTTACCTGTGCCTTTATCTTTAGCGGATACATTCAATATACCATTAGCATCCATATCGAAAGTAACTTCTACTTGTGGTACTCCTCTTGGCGCTGGTGGTATACCATCTAAGATAAATCTACCAATCGGACGATTATCTCTAGCCATAGGACGCTCACCTTGTAGGATATGTATCTCTACTGAAGGTTGATTATCTGCAGCTGTTGAGTACGTTTTAGATTTTTTAGTAGGAATCGTGCTATTTGCCTCGATGACTACATCAAATACATTACCCATCGTCTCGATACCTAGCGATAGAGGTGTTACGTCTAGGAGAAGTACATCTTGTACATCACCACTCAATACCCCACCTTGTATAGCAGCACCGATGGCTACTACTTCATCAGGATTTACACCTTTGTTTGGTTTCTTACCAAAAAACTGCTCTACAGCTTCCTGAATCTTTGGAATACGTGTTGATCCACCAACAAGGATTACTTCATCAATATCATTTTTATCAAGACCAGCATCTTTCAGAGCTTCAGCACAAGGCTTCAATGTACGAGCTACTAAGTCATCTGCTAATTGCTCAAACTTAGATCTTGTTAATTTTAATACTAAGTGCTTAGGTACACCGTCTACTGCTGTAATATAAGGTAAGTTGATTTCTGTCTCAGCAGAAGCCGAAAGCTCTATTTTAGCTTTCTCTGCAGCCTCTTTAAGTCTTTGAAGAGCCATTGGGTCCTTCTTCAGATTCATATTTTCCTGAGCCTTAAAAGTATCTGCTAAGTGATCAATAATTACTTGATCAAAATCATCACCACCCAGATGTGTATCACCATTGGTAGATTTTACTTCAAATACTCCATCTCCTAGTTCAAGGATAGAAATATCAAAGGTACCACCACCAAGGTCATACACTGCGATCGTACGATCTTGCCCTTTTTTATCTAAACCAAATGCAAGTGCAGCGGCAGTTGGTTCATTGATTATTCTTTTGACCTCAAGACCAGCGATCTGACCCGCCTCTTTGGTTGCTTGACGCTGGGAGTCATTGAAGTATGCAGGTACAGTAATCACGGCTTCTGTTACTTCTTGACCTAGAAAGTCTTCAGCTGTTTTCTTCATTTTTTGAAGAACCATTGCAGAAATTTCTTGAGCAGTATATTTTCGATCATCGATTTCTACCCTAACGGTATCGTTGTCTCCTTTTACAGTCTTGTATGTAGATCTATCCACCTCTATACCTACTTCTGAGTAACGTTGCCCCATATATCTTTTGATAGAGGAGATCGTTCTCGTAGGGTTAGTGATTGCTTGTCTCTTAGCGGGATCACCTATCTTACGCTCACCATTATCTAAAAAAGCGACCACAGAAGGAGTGGTTCTTCTTCCTTCATCATTAGGGATGACCACTGGCTCATTACCTTCCATTACGGCTACACATGAGTTGGTTGTTCCTAAATCTATTCCTATGATTTTACCCATTTGGTTTTAATTGTTTTAGACATTAATAAAATCTGAACCATATAAATCAATACATGTGCCACCGTGATTTTCTGACTTTTTGTACAAAGCAGGGTGAACATATGTCTTAAATCATATATACGATCATGACAAAAAGGCATTGTGACAGGATTTTACTATTAAAAGAGAATAAAATCGTATTGGTCTGAAAATATTAGTTTTTTATCTACAATTGTTAACAAAGCCTTAAAAGCATTCGTATACTTATAGAAAGCAATACGAAACTATGCCAGTACTATCCATCAATAATCTATCTAAGTCATATGGAAAACTCCTTGCTTTAGATAATTTGACACTAGATATCAATGCCGGAGAAGTGTATGGCATACTCGGACCCAACGGAAGTGGTAAAACTACAACGCTCGGAATCATCCTTGGGATATTAAAGAGCAGCGGCGGAAGCTTTGAATGGTTTGACGGAGAGCATTATCCATATCATAGAAGACGCATAGGTGCCATTTTAGAAACACCTAATTTTTTTCCTTATCTCAACGCAGCCGATAATCTTGATATCGTAGCTCAGATAAAAGATGTATCATCTTATGATGTCGATGGACTACTCAAAATGGTCAACCTATATGATCGTAAGAAGACTAACTTTCGTACTTATTCTCTCGGGATGAAGCAACGGCTGGCCATCGCTGCAACCTTGATAGGTGATCCGGATGTAGTCATTTTTGATGAACCCACCAACGGTCTTGATCCCGAAGGGATTGCAGAAGTGAGAAGTATTTTGAAAAATATTGCTGACTCAGGCCGTACCGTGATCATGGCTAGTCACCTACTCGATGAGGTAGAAAAAATATGTAGCCACGTTGCAATATTGAGGTTTGGAAAAGTATTATCTACAGGACCAGTAGGGTCTATATTGACCAATTATGGAGTGATGGATATTCAATCAGAAGATCTTACGCGACTAAGGGAAGTGCTTGAATCTTTACCCTGGGTGCATACTATTATAGAAAAAAATGGTCTATTGGAATGCGAAGTGGATCAAGAGAGAACCGGAGCTGAAATGAATGCTCTAGCGTTCGCGAGAGGAATAACTCTTACCCATCTGGTTACCCGTAAAAAGAGACTCGAAGAAGAATTTTTAGAGTTGACTAACAATCTTAAATAATCCACAGTACATCATCATGAATAGAATCATACAATTACTACAAGTTGAGTGGATTAAATATCGTCAAAGCTCGATTTTCATTCTTTTAGGATCTTTATATATGATCACATTGCCACTAAGTATTTGGGGGTTTTACAGACTTTATGGTCTTACTCAAAGTACAGAGTGGTCGAGAGAAGAAGGTCCGCTGGGGATGCTTGCATCTGTAGAAGCATCTTTATCTTTTCCACGCATTTGGGAATATGTAGGATATTTAGGAAGCTGGAGTATTACCTTATTTATAGGCTTTTTGGGAATCATAATCATTACCTCAGAAGTACAAAATAAGACACTTCGACAGTCCATCATCAATGGTTTGACTCGAAGGGAATATTTCACCGCCAAAGTTGGAGTGTTATTGGCCATAAGTGCATTTTGTACAGCATTTTATACCATAGTTTGCCTTGGGCTAGGCACCTATTTTGCTGGAGGAGTAGATCGCATATTAGAGGATTTATGGGCTATCCCTAGGTATTTCTTGATGTGTATGGGCTACTTATCCTTTGCTTTTGCTTTGGGAATAGTATTACGTAAAAGTGGTTTTGCACTCTTCAGTTACTTGGCATACGTATTTATGTTTGCACCATTATTGAGGATATTGACGTATTATAAACTAAATGAAACGATACAATTTTATTTTCCACTCAATGTGATAGAAGATGTAACGCCATTGCCACTCTTTCGGGTATTTCAGATATTGGGTGGTTTTCAAAAAGAGGCCCCAGTACCGTTAAAATTGTTGGAATATAGTACGTCCGTACCACTAGCAATATTATATACTCTTATGTATCTAGGCATTGCATATTGGTTTTTAAAGAAAAGAGATATCTAGCATAAATACGCCAAAAGGTAGCTACACAATGAATAAAACCTCCTACAGAGATCGAGGTGCAATTGGGGCACTTCTTGATGAGTACGAAAGAGCCTTGATAGATCTTAAACGAATTGTAAGTACAGTCTCGACAAAAGAACTTATTACCATAGTCGATGCTAATACCAATGATCCAGATTGCCGATCAGTACAAAGTATCTTGACACATGTGGTTTGTTCAGGTAATAATTATATCGTCATCATCAGAAAGTGGCTAGGAGAAAAGCTTGAGTACTTTGAAAAAATAACATTACATCAAAGAAAGAATTATATCGATGCGCTAGATCAATTGTTAGTAAGGACAGAGAAATTCTTCGATGATTATCCCGATATCCAACTAGTTTGTAAAGATGGTAGTCATAGGATAAATGTGCATTGGGGACAAACTTTCGATGTAGATCAATTGATGGAACATGCAATCGTACATATCCTCAGACATCGTAGACAAATAGAGCGTTTTTTACTTAAAATGAGAAACACTTAACCATTAAAAGAATCAGCATGGTCACTTACGCTTTATCAAGTACTCTATGAAAATAGTGATTATGGCTCCGACCATAATTTTGATGAACCCACCAGGTAAATAAGGCAAGACTCCATATTGCCATGCAATGCCAAAGTCTTTGAGCATCCCTAGTCTTAAAAAGCCTATCATAAGTATAATGATCGTACCGATCAAATGAGCATAGCATGCCTTTAAAATTGTTGTTCGCCAAAACTGACTTCCTGCCCATGACATCCAAAGCCCTGCAACAACGAAGCCTACTAAAAACCCTCCTGAATTGCCTGAAACGACCTCTATGCCTGATGCACCATCAGCAAATACAGGTAACCCGATTATTCCGACTAGTAAATAAGCTATCGTAATCATCAAACCTGATCTCCATCGAACGAAAAAACAAATCGTCAAGACCGCAAGAGTCTGTCCTGTGATGGGTATCTCAAGACCGCCAATTGTAGGTGTAATGCTTAAATAAGCAGATAAGGTCATGAGTAGTACTCCGACTAAAATTATCAAGACTGCTCTAAAAAAATAAATCATGATACTAAGATAAAATACTTACAAAACCTTCATTTGAGTTTTAAGCAATATGGGGATATTAATCAATAGAATAATTTCATCATACAAAAACACCCATCAACATATCCTAAGATACGAAAGATGGGTGCTTATTATTTTCGTGCTTTTTCTAGATGTTTTATCTCATCAGCGTCACATTACCTTTAGTGGTATATTCAAAGCCATTGATACATACTACTCTAATCCAGTAGCCGTATACATCAGGTTCGAGGAGTGATCCGTCAAATGTACCATCCCAACCAGGTAGCTGTTGATCAGACTTGAATACTTCTTGCCCCCATCGGTTGTATACGAGGATTTCAATCTCATCCACAAAATTGCTTTCTACTTTCCAAAAATCATTGAAGTCGTCACCATTTGGAGAGAATAAGTTCGGTATGAAAACATCGCTTTCATCACAGTTTGGTAAGGTTACTCCTATGGTTACACTAGACTCTGCCGTACATCCGTCAGCATTAGTAACAGTTACCGTATATGTAGTTGGAGATTCTTCTGGTGAGGCGATTGGATTTTCAATAAATGCATCGTCCAGAGTAGAAGAGTTATCCCATTCATACTCATAGGTATCATTATTTTGATTTGTCCCTAACTGTGTAGTCTGTCCTAATAATACATCCATAGGGTCTGCAGTCGCAATGACGTCAGGTTCAAATCCACTACTTAAAATAGTAACTGACTCCGTCCAAGTACATCCATCCATATTTGTGATCAATACTTCAAATGTAGTATCCCCTGATAAAAATACGGTCAACTGATCAGAATTTGCACCGCTGACTATCGCTTCTTGTGGAGCCCATGAATAGGTCAACATTTGATCTGGATCGTTATTGGTAATAGAAATCATACCTTCATCATTTTCACAAATGAGGTTAGGGGCATCTATTGTTACGTCCAATATATATTCCATAATGGTAATCTCAGCTTGATCAGCACATCCACTAGCATCGGTAGCCACCGCTGTATATGTCAACATACCAGCAGGCTGTACCACGATACTAAATCCAGTACCTACACTGTTTCCGTCTTGATCGAACCATTCTATATCTACAGACGTGTCCGATGAGGCAATTAAAGTCACATCATCACCGCTACAATATTTAGGTGTAGACGTTGACAGCTCCAGATTGATCTCGGCAGGGCTTAGAATAATTAGGCTTTGCATTTCTCCACAGCCATCATTACTTGTTGCCATAATATTGTATTCACCAGGAGGCAACTCGCTTATCACAATTTCGGTGCCCTCTGCTACGATATTACCATCCATATCTAGAATCTTAACTTCGATCTCAATATCCGAATTAATCATGATGCTTACTTCCTCACCTGGACAATATAATACTTCAGAGGGTGCATCAAGATTAATCGCATCATAGGTGGTAAACGTAATGTTTTCAGATTCCATACAACCATTTTCATCTGTGGCTACTACTGTATATTCTCCATCTGGAAAGTCAGAGACTGTTATTGGGTTTCCTGTAAATACAGGCTCTCCCGTTGAATTGAATAAAGTAATTGAAACATCAACATCAGTAATTACATCTAGTATTGGGGTATCTCCCGGGCAGTATACTACTTCATCAGGTATCACCATATTAATATCAGCAAAATCATCGATGCTGATCATGATATTTTCAAAACAGCCATTTTCATCAACCGCGGCTATCGTATAATTACCGTCCTCAAAGAGATTAGCATTCAAAATACCACCGACCAATAAGGTTGAGTCATTATTCTCATTAATAATATAAATCTCTACCCCAACCTCAGCCGTATAAGCAAAATCAGTATCTATGCCAGGACAATAGTTAATATCTATAGGGCCATCAAGATTGATTTTCTGTGGCACATTCAATAATATTTCAAATGTACTTTGGCAAAAACCAAGATCATTATCCGCAACTGTAAGTGTAAATACGATACTTTCTGTCACGTTTTCAATCAATGGATTAGGACTTGTGGCATCAAAAACTAGACTAGGATCATCTGCAACCCATAGATAATTCCAATTTTGATTAGGCGCTATAGGATTAAGGAATACATCATCACCGTAGCAGGCGTCGATTCTATCAAAATCGATACCTACTATATCATATACGGTTACCTCTAGTGAAGTATCGATGCTACACATAAATTGATTTGAGACCGTCAAGTTTACCAAATAAGTACCAGCAGAAGGAAAGCTAAAGCTACCTGTTTCATTACCCTGCCCTGCTAGAAGATACTGTGTATCCCACTGTACTTCTAAATCATGATCATTATCATTATTCGTAACAACGAGTTCAACTAACTCATTAGAACACCCAACTAAATCATCACCTCCGCTGAGAGTGAAATCTAATGGTTCATTAGTTACTGTGAAAGATCCTACACCTTGACAAATATCACCGACTAGACTTGCATAATAAGTCGATTCTCCTTGTGGTGGATTTACAGTAATTGTCATCCCTGTACCTATCTCATTAGTCAATTGTTCGTCGGAGTACCAAGCGACCGTTGCACCTGATGGTGATACTATGTTTAGTGTAGAAGATTCATCACATACAAATGCATCACCATTGATAATGACATCCTGTTCTTCCGATACTGTAATCTCTATTTCATCCACTATTGTACATACTCCATCTGTTGCAGTGACAGAATATGTAATGTCATTCACAGCTGTAATAATAGGATTATTAGGGTCAGAAAGATCTAAATTATTGGTAGGGCTCCATGTATAAGTTAGGTTATCCGATGCATTCAAAATAGGCTCTAAAGAGTTAAACTGACATATTTCAATTGCGTCAGCTATCAATTCTAAAAAAGATGACTCCACGAATATCGTCTCTGTAAATACATCGGTACAGCCACTTATCGTGGTCACTTCAAACGTAATAGTCAAATCAACATCTCCAGGTACCGTAACACTTGGATTTTCATCAGTAGAGCTAAACATACCACCGTCCCACTCAAATAACCAGTTGTATCCTGTTTGCTCTTGTATGGTGGTCGTCTGATTAATAAAATCTAGCGTAACATCATCAGAACAATCCACTGAAGAGTACGAATAAGCGGCAATGGGATCATCTGGAAGGCTTACCCCGACATTGATCACAGTAGAGTCTATGCAGTCGTTATCTACTACAATCAACTGTACAGGATATAATCCAGGTTCCGGAAAAGTATATGTAGGGTCTGTCTCTGTACTAGATACACTATTGATAGGATAATCAAAATACCAAGTATAAGCTCCTGGAGTACTTGTGTTTTCAAAAGTCTGCGTCAGAGACTCACAGTTTGGATTCTCAGGAAGATTGAAATCCGCTACAGGATTATTGATACATACTCGTATATTATACTCAAAGTTTCGTCTTACTGTTGATAATAATATACCATCTCTATATTCTTCAACACAGACACCTACTAGATATTGTCCAGTCAACTCTGGCATTCCAGTCAATATACCTGTATTTGGGTCTATCGTTAAGGGAACTGAAGAACCTAGAGGATTATCAGTAGAATAGCCAGTATTCCAAGTAATTAAATCATATGGTGGTCTTGCTGGTGGTTGAGGAATCGGGTCAGCATCAGTAGCACCTTGATAAGGTGTACATAACTTATAGACTAGGCTATCACCATCAATATCTGTAGCAGAATGATCAAATATCAATTCTTGATTACTACAAGCATACACAGTGGGCCATTGATTGAATGTTGGAGAAGAATTGCATTCTTCTTGCGCCTGAGGGCTAATATTGATCCATTCTGTAGTACCTGTATTGGTTGGGTCCAGTACATTTAATAAATCAATACTTCTACAACATCTCTGATATGCTAATATGTATCCCGTTGGCTCATACGGCAACTCGATCGTTCTAGTATACACGGTACGTTCTACGCATACTTCTGAACCTAAAACGCGACATTCACTTGTCAATACTTCGACTAAGGTATCTTGTGTATTGAGATTCATCAATATCTGACCGCTATTACCTAAAGTAGTCAATTGACCTACACCGTTAAAAATACCAACTGAAGCAGGATTGTCAAAAGGAGCATTCGCAGCACCGTTGATACAGTCACGTCTGACTTCCAAGGTAACTTCATATAAATCATTACCTAGGCATCTATAAGTGATATTACCTCCAGCAATATGGGTCGCTGAACCAATCGACTGTAAACCTATCAATAAAGCAAGGCAAGTGATTAGCTTTAAAAAATTAAATTTATATATATAGTAATTCATGATTATCTTATTTGTCTTTTCAATTAGATGTTATTTTACTTCTAAAATTTCATCTATTTCTACCCTTCTCTCTCTAGAAGCCTGAGGGCTATAAATTGATTTTACTGGACTACGAGGATCATCGCTGATGCCTTTATTAGCTGTATCTTCTCCAAATGATCTTTCCGTGATAATGAGTTGACCAGAGTTGATATATTTCATCAATATGCCATTTTCATAATCCTTAAACTCATTTCTGACACAGTCTACCCTTCGCTTACCTAATGCGGTGTTATAATCACTCCTAGAGAGTGGACTTGCATATCCTCTTAGATATAGATTCACCTTTTTACCAGTTAATAATATCCTATTGAGGGTTTCTAAAAATATGGTGAGATTATCATGACTAAACTTTACTTCATCTCTAAAGAAAGACTCCATTTCATCCTTAGCCGCTTGGTATCCACTACCTGCAAATAGCTCAGAATAGTTTTTTACAAAAATATCTTTCCTTGCATAATATTGGCGATAGCGATCTCTAAATCGCTCATCCGTAGTTACTTTCTCCGTTCTTGGATTGGGCTGATCATTATCATAATAAAGCCTAAGTGGAATAAGATTAGCCAAAGTTTCTATCACTGCTTCGCGGCCTAAATACATATCTTTTCTATACGTACCTATATGATCTTTAGGTATGCTCACCATGGCCTCCTCTGGATCATATCCTTCTTTAGAAGCAATAAGCTTATACTTTTTACCCTGTAAAGCGTCAAACCTGAACTCATTCGTTGGATTATTCTCTATCCTAGCGATTTCTTCACCAGTCTCTTGATCAATTACGATAACCGTTGCTCCAAGTAAATCAAAATTAGTAGGTCTTTCAAAAGTGCTCACTAATAGTTCTATTGGCAATACTGTAGGTGTTAGATACAGCTTCTTCTCTAATTCCAGTCCTCCTCCATTTATAGAGCTCAATTCGCTCTTATCTATAGTGATTGAGGTCGGATGATAACCTTCCTTTTGAGCAGTAATTTTATAATTGTGCTTACAATACAATTCATAGTTGTAATCATTGCCCAGTGTATTGATATCCAATACTTCTACTACTCCTGTAGTCAAATTTTCTATGGTAAGCTCTACTCCAGTAAGTTCCGCTTTCGTAATATCATCATAGGTAAGTGCTAATAAGTTGACGCTACATTTTTCAAATGGTTTTTCATAAATATCATAACAGCAGGTCTCAAATTTTTCTGCGCTAAACAGTGAACCCGGCCTATTGGATGAAACATACTGACTACTTTCATCTTGTGCTATGGAATAATAGAAGTCGTTGAAACTTGTATTGATACCGTATCCAATGTTTTTAATATTACCGTTGGAGTCTCTTTCGTAGACATCTAAATCACCGAATCCATTTCTAGCATCAGAGCTAAAAAATAACGAATATGTTTCTTCATGAAAAAATGGTGTGATATCGTTACCTCCAGTATTTACATCAGCAAGTTCGACTACGGTACTAAATTTCATATCCTCGTCATAAAGGACTGAATATAAGTCCAACATACCTGTACCTCCTGCTCGATCAGAACTGAAGTATAATCTAGTATTACCATCTACAGACTCGCCTATTGCTGGATGAGTAGATGTTGCCCCTTTTTGATTGACTTCTCCCGATACTAGCTCTGGATTGCTCCATCCATCTTCGGTTTTTTTGAGATAGTATATTTTACATTGTATACGTCCAAGACTAGATCTCTCACAAATGGTGGTAAACATAAGCTTACCATCTTTCGAAATACTTGTACCTGACGTAAGTTTATTAGGACTGTTGAAAAGTCCCATTTCTTTCATTGGATCGAAATCACTTTCTTCTCCTGAGAGCACTTTTGAAATCTTATCTTTAATCTTGCTTTTTGGAAGATCATATCTCAGTGATGTGAAATAAAAATTATTTCCGTCATGAAATGGGGCATAATCACCATCAATAGAATTGATATCTGTAGACATGTGCAACACAGAATCAAGGCTTGCTTGATTTCGAGGTTGACTCATAGCCCATTGTGCTGAAGCCTTTTGCTTACGAGCTATAGGTGCAAGTAATTGATTATCATCATTTTCAGATAGAAAAAGATCATAATATCTAATTGCCTCCTCGTACTTGCCCAAAGTATGCTTGGTATCACCTAAGTAAAAACTACTTTCTGGATACTCCGTAGATTTAATAGTATCAACAAGATAAGTATAACTGGACTCAGCTAATTTGTAGGCGTATGAATGACGTGCAGCTTCAGCTTTTAAAAAAGTAGTTCTTGAGGTTGGTTTATCAAGATTTTCCGCATTGTAAACATACTCTAGTACGGCATTATAATTTTGATTTTTGTAAGCTGATTCTGCTTTTTTCATGAATTGCTTCAAGCTAGCTTGAGCTTGAATAGAGGAAGCACTCATTAAGAAGATTGCAGCCAATATCAGTATTGAATTTATTCTTTTCATTTCTATATCTTCTTAGTATTAGTAAATTGGACACGGTTTAATTGGGATCACGGGTACTTTCGTAAATAGATACCTCGCATGAAGCTCCAATCCTCCAGAACCATCAGTAGCAACTTCAAAATCAGAGATATTGAAATCGAATGATCCTGAAATGTACCATCTTCCTTTTTGGATTCCCACCATTGGATACCAGGCATCTGATTGTCTGAGCCCTACACCCAGAAAGAGAGCGGTATTACGTTCATTATTTCCGTTGAGGTAGATCTTTCCTTGAGCATTTAGGACCAATTCGTTGTATACATCCTGAGTTGAATACAAGCCGTTTAACAATAGATCGAATCTATCTGCAATGAAAAAACTACTCATGGCATATAGAGAAAGTCTTGATTCTAAGTTGTCATTTTGACTATTTTCGTTGAAGCCTTGTACGGGCTGTAAAAGATGATGAAAAGCACCGCCAAAATCAACAAAGGTTCTAAAACTTGATCGGTATCTCAGATTAAGACCTGGGGATACATCAATGTAGTTTTTAGTATCATTATCGAATGTTTCCGGTGATATTCCAAAATCTGGAGCAAAGCCATTCCACTGATTACCTGATGTGATGGTTGAAAAATCAAAACCTCTTTGATAAAAACTAAATGAAAGACCAGGGCTAACCATCCATTTTTCATTTAGATAGTAATTGTAGCTAGCAGAAAGGGATAATCCCATGTTTTGTAAACTGTTGAATCCTGCTCGATCGAAATTTAATAAGGCACCTATCCCGAAATAACCCGTAGAGTCTAATCTATCAGTCAAGGGCTTATCATATGCCGCTGAAAAGGTGAGATAATCAACTGGGACATTAGTCCATTGGCTCTTATAATTGGCAATAAATCGGTGTTCGCCATCCATAACTCCGGTCAAAGCAGGATTTATATTAAGCGGGCTATTGAAAAACTGGGAGTAGTGAATATCTTGGCCGTGCACATTATATAGGGCACATATAGCTAAGAAGCTGAGTAAAATTTTCTTCACACTTATAAGTTTGATTTAATAATATGATTTCGTCTTTATTCTGCAGAGAGCAGAATAAATCAAAGGACTGATACTTCTATTGCATTTAGATATTAGACATCAATGAAACGCTTATGTCACATAAAATGTCCTTCTATCTATGAACAGTTACATGAAAATACGAAATATATAAGTATTTCAAATATATCTGCATTGGTTTTCAAGATGTAAGAAGAATCAAAAAAAAATAAGTCAGAATTTTTCTTATTTCAAGAATGGGCTATCTTTGCGCAGCTTTAAAGAAAGTAATGCGAAAGTAGCTCAGCTGGTAGAGCACGACCTTGCCAAGGTCGGGGTCGCGGGTTCGAATCCCGTCTTTCGCTCAATAAAAATTAATTACCAGATATAGTACGCCCGGGTGGTGGAACTGGTAGACACGCAGGACTTAAAATCCTGTGGCCATTGCGGCCGTGCCGGTTCGATCCCGGCTCCGGGTACTAGGTAATTAATCTTTCTTTTTATTGTTATGTAATCCATTTAACGTTTAAATACCCAACTCTTTTTACTTCTATTAAATTATGCCCATAATTTAATTAATTCGTGATATACTGTTTTGTATTTAAAAAGTAGAATTCTTAGGTCTACAAGGATTAAAATAAATCAGTATTACACCAGATAATATAGCGACATCGTGAACTAAAAATGGTAGAACTATATAGTTGTCAATATATAATAGCTTCTGAAACAGTTTACAATATTGAGATCATTCCACTACTTTGATCATCATTCCTTGAGGTACTTGATCTGAAAGTTGCATTCCATTGATGATAGCGAGCTCCTCTAATCTTGATGATGTAATCTTGTGTTTTTCAAGAATAGATTTTAGAGATTGTGCTCTATCGTTGGTTACAATCTTTATTTTTTCTGCTTCTCTATTCAAAAACTTTGGATCGCTCAGTTGTTTAAAACTATTCATCGTATTCTGAAAATTACCGAAGTAGGTATTGAAGTCCGCTTGTTTTGACATACCGTGAAACACATAAATCCGACTATCATACTGAATTAAATATGTCAAGATTCTAATAACTTCGGCTGCTTGACCATTTTGTGCAGCTTGCGATTGTTCCGAAATTAGTTTTATTGCATTATTTCCATTAACTGAAGCTGATTGAGTTTCGATAACATTTAGTTTATTTTGTTCTATAACTTCTGATTTTGCGGTAGATAAATCCTGTGCTTGAGCAAGAGTCATTAACAATAGAGCTTTACCATCTTGAGGTGCAATGGTTACTTGTGATGGTGCATTATTTAAAGTCCAAGCTTGAGGGTAATCAAATACAAAGCGCAATACAGGGTGATAAAATGAATTTCCCTCCACGAATCCTTGCTTTGGATCTGGACCATATATAAGTCCATGGATTCTTTTGAGATAGATATTTCTATTGGTTACTAACTCTTCTGGTGTCAAATTTAATTTAGCCTGCCAATCTGTTGTAAGGTTATGAACCTTAGCATATCTATCGACCGGATCGGGATGAGTTGACATGAAGCTTGGAATAGAGGATTCACCCGATAGACGTTTAAGGGTTTGAAAAAAATTAGCCATATTATGACTATCATATCCAATTTTAGTCGAATATTCTACTCCTAGTTTATCAGATTCACTTTCATGATCGCGACTGTTTTTTAGTAGCAATAATCCGAGTCCTTGATTAGCAACATTTGCGTAGTTTCTGAAATCCTCAGACAGTACTACTCCACCTATCATAATCGCTTGACTGAAAATCTGAGAGTTTTGCTGTCTCACGGAGTGTTTGGCTGTAATGTGACCAATTTCATGACCTAATACACCTGCAAATTCAGCTTCATTGTTAAAATGAGCTAATATACCCCTTGTAAAATACACAAAACCTCCAGGTAGCGCAAATGCATTGACTACAGGACTATCTAATATCTTAAAATCATAATCTAGATGCGGTCGATGAGAAACCGCGGCCATTTCAGCCCCTTTTTCATTTATAAATGCCTGTAATTTTGGATCTTCATACAGTCCAAAACTCTGAACGATACCGGGATCTGCCTGCTGCCCCATGGCAATTTCTTGCTTCTCAGATATAAAGCTTAGTTCTCTTTTGCCAGTAACAGGATTACGAGCACATGAATAAAGCAAAGATGAGATAAGTATTATAGTATAAAAAACTGAGCGATTCATAATGAATTATTTAGAGCTATAAAGTAAAAATAAATCCTAGTAGTTCCTAACTTCATATTTTAAATATATAATAACCCATTATACCCCTCATATTGTTCTACTGCATATGACTACAATAAGAAAAATAGTTCCATCCATATTTACAAGCATCAATATTGCACTTGGTATGATTGCTATCTTATGTGATGATCAGAAATTAGGAGCACTTCTTATTATCGCTGCAATCTTTTTTGATGCGTTTGACGGTATGGCTGCAAGGTTATTAAATGCGCAGAGCGAAATTGGCAAACAACTGGACTCACTCGCAGATATTGTAAGTTTTGGAGTTGCTCCAGCATTTTTATATTTTATAATAGGAAAGGATTTTGGCTGGATGGCTTATGGAGCTGCCGCTTTTATACTTATAGCATCCTCTCTACGATTAGCTATTTTTAACACCTTACCTTCAAGCAAAGACTTTGTAGGTATGGCTACACCTACATTAGCTTTTATGATTTCTGGAATTGCCTTGGCTCATCACCAACAAATAGACTTTTTTACAGAGCTATTCGGAGCGAAATATTTCTACATCTTCTTTGCAGTTTTATTTTCGTTACTATTGCATAGTCCCTTAACTATGTTTTCACTAAAAGGGATGAAAGGAAATATAGAGCGTCTAACAATGGCAGGTATTTGTCTATTCAGCTTTTTAGGACTGCTAGTATTCTTTCCATATTGGGCAGTCCCTTCATCAGTAGTAATTTATTTTATCGTATCTATTTATTATCACTTTAAGATCAAAGGAACTATATCAGTAGATTGATAGTTTCTTTTAAAAATATCCAAATATCAATGGCAATAATTATAACTGATGAATGCATTAATTGCGGAGCCTGTGAGCCAGAATGTCCTAATAACGCAATATACGAAGGTGGTATAGAATGGACCATAAGTGAAGGAACAACAATTAGTACAGACTTTATATTAGAAGATGGTAGCAGTATTGCACCAGACGCTAGCCAAGATGCGGTAGAAGATGATTATTATTATATAGTACCTGATAAATGTACTGAATGTCAGGGATTTCATGAGGAACCACAATGTGCAGCGGTTTGCCCTGTAGACTGTTGTGTACAAGACCCAGACCGGGTAGAAACTGAGGAAATCCTGCTCGCTAGGCAGGCTAAACTACATGCGTAGTACTATACTCCTAGCCAAAACTCATATTCTTCATTGTAGTTTTGTAAATCTATTAATTCCATTTCGTTGCTTGATTTTGAAATAATAGAGCTTACTTTTGATATGATAGTATTCATGTCAAAAAATTTATATGTTCATTAAAAGGATCACCATTTATACGTTTGAGCAGCACTTTTGTATCGAAATAAAATGTGTTTTAACATTTGATTTAATAGTAATTATGTTGAAATCGTGGTTATCACCTACTCATTAAACCACAAAATCAGGGTAAACACTAATATGCCCCAGCCGTATCGTCTAAATTTCTTGGATCTCCTACTGCATAGATTTTACCGTTTTCATATAAAATAGCTTTAACTTTTCCGATAGATTTAACCTCATTGCAATGATGACCTTTAGCGTTTAAGTCATTTATAACAATCGAATCGAATCTTTCTTCTTCAACAATTATACGATCTGGTAACCATTGGTGATGAAACCTCTTGGCATTCACGGCATCCTCAAGACTCATATTAAATAGCTCTACATTCAAAAAAACTTGTAATACTGATGTTATAATTGTAGACCCTCCAGGTGAACCAAGAATTAAAAACGGACGGTTATCTTTGACGACTATCGTCGGAGTCATACTACTTAGCATACGTTTTGAAGCTTGTATGGCATTTGCCTCACCTCCTACTAAGCCAAACTGATTGGGCACTCCAGGTTTGGTGCTAAAATCATCCATCTCATTATTAAGAAAAAATCCGGCATCTTGGACATAGACTTTACTTCCATAGTTGGAATTAAGTGTAGTAGTTATGGATACGGCCATTCCATTTTTATCCAGGCATGAAGTATGAGTAGTTTCATAGCTTTCTTTCAATTGAAAATTTGCATCATTATAAATACTGTCCGCCACGGTTGCTTGTTCCATACTAAAGTTTTCCAACTTTCTCGACAAATAGGTTGTATCTAAAAGTTCACTAATAGGAACAGGGTAAAAGTCTGAATCGCCCATATATTCTGCTCGATCAGCATATGCTCGTTTTTCTAATTCAACCAAGGTATGTATATATTCAATCTGATTGGGCGAATTAAACTTGCTATATCCCAACTCTTCTAACATTGTCAATATTTGAGAAAGCACTATACCTCCACTACTAGATGGTGGCATAGAAATAATCTCACACTCTCCAAAACGAGCGATCGTAGGCTCCCTCCATGCACTAGCATAAGATTTCAAATCGTCCAAAGTCAAGATACCACCACTTCTAGAGGATGCAGATTTGATATGATTTGCCACATCACCCGAATAAAACCCATCTTTGCCATTATCAGCAATTTTTTCTAAGGTCACGGCAAGTTTTTCTTGCTTGAGTGTATCTCCTGCCTTCCATTCGTTCAATTTTACAAATGGAAAATCAAATGGATTATTTTTCACGAACTTTTCTTTAAACTTATTCAAGCGATCTGCCTCACTCTTAGATATAGCAAATCCTTTACGAGCTAATTCAATACTAGGTGCTATCAACTCTTTCATCGACAAAGCAGATCCATATTGTTCTAATAACTGAAACATGCCATCTACGGTACCTGGCACCCCGACCGCAAGACCACCTTCAGTACTCAGTCCCTTGATCACATCACCATTCCGATCCAAATACATATCCCTTGTAGACGCCAATGGAGCTTTTTCCCTATAATCAAGTGCTCTATTATTGCCATTATTACTAATTACCGCAAATCCGCCGCCACCGATATTTCCAGCTCTCGGATAGACTACTGCCATAGCGTATTGAACAGCTATGGACGCTTCTACCGCATTACCTCCTTGCCTGAGTATTTCTAATCCTATCGCCGTTGAAATTGGATGAGGACTAACAATGGCTGCCTCTTTTCCCAAAACAGAGGGCCCTAAACTCCCCTTATCCTTAAGAGACTCATTATTACAAGAAAAAAGGAATATAAAAGCAAATAAAATAATGATAGTCAATCTCACGAAGCGAAAATTTAAGATTATAAAAGAATTGATAACGATTAAGTTAATAAACTTAAATTTAGCTACAAACAAAAGAGTGAGAGTACTACTAGATAAGCCACATATAAAATAAAAAAGGCTCTCGATGAGGAGAGCCTTTCAGCGGAAGAGGAGGGATTCGAACCCCCGGTACGCGTTAACGTACGTCGGTTTTCAAGACCGGTGCATTAAACCAGCTCTGCCACTCTTCCTAAGCGAGTGCAAAAATACATTCCTTTTTGAGAGTTCACAATTATTTATAAAAAAAGGGTTGAAAAAAATCCAACCCTTTAAAACTAACTAGATTATTCCTTTATGCCAAGGTATTTATATCTCTTATAAGTATACTTTTTCTCTTAAAATGAATCTGGTTGGTTCTTTTCAGTTCGTTGAGTACAGATGTTACTGTTTGCCTAGAAGTTCCGGTATAGTTTGCTATATCCTGTTGAGTTAAACTGTGCTTTATCAACATTTCTAAACCCACTTTTCTTCCAAATTCATTGGCATTATATTTTAAAAAATCAACAATTCGAGTTCTTGCATCTTCTACTACTAGTGACTCATATCTACGTTCAGCCATCCTTAATTTTCTTCCAAGGGACATGATAAATCTAAGCGCAAGCTGACTATTGCTACCTAAAAAAGATTGAAACTTTGAGGTATCTATGGTAAGACATACTGTTTTGGGCTCTATAACTAAGGCGAAATCTTCTCGATGTACCTCACCGAATAGTGAGTGTTCACCAAACATGGTGTTTTCTCGAAGTATAGATCTTATGACTTCTTTATTACTCTTAGAATATCGACCTATCTTGATAGTTCCTTTGATGAGAAAATAAATCTTAGATGCAGAATCATTTGGTTCATAAACATAATCATGTTTTTCGAATTGCTCATGATCAATAAGTTTACTTAAACTATATAATTGATTTTGATTTAACTCAGAAAATATTTTAACTCGTTCGAGAAACGAAATTTTTGAAATGGTATCCATGCTTTATTTAATCGGTTACAATAAAGACACGATCAAAAAAATGAACCCCTAACAAATATGTTAAATTTATTATATTTAAATAATCATATTTGTAATTCACTGCAAATCACTTGCTTACTCCACGGCAATATTTCTTGTCAAGGAGGATCTTGCGCCGAATAAACCGGTACCATTAATAATATTAGAATAATTTAAAACTGGCTCTCCTGCACCTGCTACTTCAAGCTCTATTTGATTTGATAAAGTACTATGATAATTATAGTAGTCCTCGGTGACCGTCCGACTTGTTATTCTGATGGAATCCACTCGATCATTTGGCGATAATGCTGCATTGGCACCTAGATTAAAATTGATAACCGTCCCACCTTCCAATGATAAAAGATTATATAAACAGGAAGGGCGATGCGCTAGATTTTCAACAGTTACATCATTTGAAGAAATCATAAATCTTGTAGCTGAATCATCTCTGACGAATACTGATGTTCCATCTGATTGCATAACTTCTTTGATGATATGTGCCGAAATCTCTAGCTCATGATAATTGGCTTTATCCATAGGAACATTCATTTGGATATCACTGGTAAGCATCTCATTATCCTGATTAAGTGATATGGCTTGTACCTGAATTACAGGACTCTTAAAGGAAGGGATGGTTACTGTTGCATTTGCATCAGGAGTTGAACTTTGAGGAATAGTTACATCTATACCATATGTACTACCTTCAGAAATCTGGTAATCGAGATCAATAAAGCAATTAGAGCCTACATCAAAGTCAAGTTTTACACTGGCTCCATTTTCATTAATCAATACGTTTGCTTCTTCGATTGGAGTATTGATTGAAGAAGCTGATAAAAATGGGGATGTTTGAGAAATAAAAACATCAATGCCCTCTCCTACCTCCAACTCTGAGTATATAAAAATGTTAGGAACAGACTCTTCCGATTCAAACTCATCTACGCATGAAACATAAAATATTACACAGAAAAACACTGTGATCTTGAGGGTAATATGACAGCTTATTCTTTTCAATTTGTCTTGACGCTGTAATAAAGGTACAAAAAGATGGTAAAGCTAGCTCTACCAAAAAATACATTAAATATAATTTTAATATTTAAAACGATAAACTATAGCTGACTGTAGGTAAAATACGAATAATACTATATTGATTAAGTACAAATCTATTGACTCTATCTCTATCTTTATTGATATCAAGGTAGCCCGGGTTTTTTCGATCGTATGCATTGTATAAACCTAAAGTAAATCTCTGCCGTGCCCATGAGAAGTCATTGAAAAAGCTAAACGAGATATCAAGTCTATGATAATCTGGAAGTCTACCATTATTTTTAGCTACAAATTTTGGAATAGTTACCAAATTTCCTTCTTCATCGATATATGGTTGTATGGCGTCAGGTACTGACACAGGATTTCCTGTACCATAAATCCAATTAAGGGCAAATTCCGAATTTTTATTAATCTTGCGAACAAAGTTTAACTTGAATTGATGGGGTCGATTGAGTGCATATTCAAATGGCTGTCCTAAATTTAAGTCATCGAACTCTCTCGTGGACTCTGTAAATGTGTAATTAATATACCATATACTCTGGCCAATAGAACGACTCAATGCAGCTTCTATTCCATAACTAAGGCCTGTACCCGTGACAAGATCTGATTGCCAATCATTCAAAGAGGTAATATCGCTTATCGGACCTGTGTTATTATTTATAAGGTCACTATATTCTTTATAAAATAACTCGGTGGAGATACTGTAACCATTATCAAAATCAAATCCAAAACCCGCATTGAATACATTTGCTGTTGAAGGTCTGATTAAATCATCACTAGATATCAATACCTCCGATGGTAGTCCTAATCCAGAATTCACTAACTGATGTAAATATTGTACATGCTGTCCATATCCAAGTTTAATATGGAAAGGCGCATTATGGTATAGTAGTGCTGCTCTAGGCTGGAGATAGTTATACGTCTGAGTATCAGTCAAAAAAGATCTTGCGCTAATACCCAATCTAAGTTTAAATCTTTCTGAGAAAGTAAGTTCATCTTCAAGATAAGCAGACAACTCGATGATGGAAGAACTTACTTCGTCTAACCTTGCTTCCACAATTTTGTTGGTTACTAAATCTCTTCCTGCTACAAGATTATCATCTTCAGAAAAGTTAATTGCTCCTGGTGCTAATGCATGCTGTATACCTTCTATACCAAAAAATAAGTTGTGATAAGATCCTGCAGAATAATCGAAGTCAAGCTGAAAACCCAAATCTCTCACTTCTGAAGATAATAGTCCAATCTGATAGTTTATATCTTCGACAACATCAACATCAATTCTCCTATCGTAATCGAATAAATTAGATTTGTAATTAGATAAATAGAGACTCATTCTTGAAAAGAGCTTGGAGTTCCATTTTGAATTTAATCTTAATAATCCAACGTCATTACGATTATTCCATTCAGTATCACTAAACTCTTCCGATGAGGAACTATTATCAATCACCGTATTTACCTCATTATTGTATACATCACTTCCTCTATAATAGGATGCTATTAGATTATGATTATCATTTAGGTGTAAGTTAATCTTACCATTAAAGTCATAGAAGTAATACGATGCTCTTCCTGTGCTACCATTAAAGTCATTTATTGTTTCTGATAAATTACCCAACCATGGGTCGACAAATGTTCTTCTAAACGAAAAAATGTACGAACTTTTTCCTTTAGAAAGCGGTCCCTCGAGCATCCCTTTGAATGCTATGACTCCTAGAGCTATTTCACCAGACGATTTGTATTGATCTCCATCCTTGGTACGAATATCGAATACAGAGGAGAGCCTACCATTATATTTACTAGGCATGCTTCCCTTATAAAGTTTAGCACTTTTGATAATATTCGAATTAAATACCGAAAAAACGCCAAAAGCATGTCCTGGACCATATACCGGAACTCCGTCCAATAAGATTAAGTTTTGATCTGATGATCCACCTCTTACTGCTAGACCTCCAAGGCCATCAGCTCCCGTCGAAACACCTGCCGTAAGATGAGCTAAGCGTATGACATCGGGCTCTCCTCCCAGTGAGGCTATTGACCTGATTCTATCCACAGGCATCTCATTGGTAGAGTTGATATTTTGTCTTTTTCGATCTAGGAGTTTATCTACAATCAAAACTTCATTGAGCAATGCTTTTGGGCCCAATCCGATATTTATTGTTGTATCTTTTTTAAGTTTTACCTCTCGTATATTCTTATCATAGCCTAGATGAGTATAGTAAAGTCTCTTCAGCCCCTTAGAAACCGTAATACTATAATAGCCATATTCGTTTGCTTCTGTACCAAATGTATTATCATAAGAATATACTGCTGCGAATGGTAGAGCTTCACCATTTTCTCTATCTACAACCCTACCAGATATAGTGAGTTTATCAGGTGCAAACTTATATTCATCTTTGATGATTACTATTTGATTACCTACAAGTTTATAGGTCAGCTCAGTTTTGTCCAATACCTTATTCAGGAAATATGAAATCGGTTTTTTAAAACCACCAACTTTAAATTGGTTATCAGGAGGAATTAACGCATTGGAATAAGCGATATTTACATCAGCTATCGAGCTAATAGCGTCAAAAATCAAACTCAAGGAATCACCAGATGTCGTATAAGTAATCTCTTTTTCATCAGGTCTTACTTGACCGGATAAAGCCAAAGTCCCACACAAAAGTATGGCCACTAAAAAGATTTCCTTAATCATATTTTATTCTACTCCTCCATGCTACTGCCAAAGCCGTGCCACAGTCCACAAAAATAATGAACAAAAGAAATCTACGAACCTATTGATAGGATTCTATTAAAGAATATAGGTTTTTTAACTTTTAACAATTGATATTTATAACTTCAATTGTTTTGCTTGAATGATCTACACCTAAATCGATGTCTACTATAGACTCAATAATTTCAACTAACTCGTCTATTTTCGGATCTACGATATTGGTCATCGTGATTTTTGTACATAATTCTGCACTATGACCAGACCATTTCAAATCATAATCAAAATATTGTGAAAGACTTGTCAATACATGGCTTACAGAGGCATTGGTATACCTCAATCCATTATTACTCCAACTAAAAACTGAATAATCATCAATTTTAGATGTGTTAATTTTAAGTGTTTTTTCTACATAGGTCAAACGCTCTCCCGCAATAATTTCATAACTTTCGCCACCGTCTGTAGAGAATCTTACTTTGCCTTCAATCAATGCAAGCTCGATAATTCCATTCATATTAGATAAATCAAACTGAGTACCTAAGACTTCTACTGATGAGCTACCCATTAGGATTTTAAATGGAAGATCTTTATTTTTTTTGATATCAAAATTTGCCTTTCCATTGAGGACTACTGTTCGGTGATCGGTACCGTACCCTGGTTTCTCGATTAAGGTAGATTGTTTATCCAATACAATGCTGCTCTGATCTATCATAGCGATGTTCTGAACATTGTCATTAGTATTATACTTGGTAGCTGTGTTGAGAAAAAACAGAACACTTACCACAGCAGCTATCAATATGATACTGGCAGCGACTGCCATTTTTCTTAAATAGAATATTTTTCGAGGTTTTTGTTTTACATCAATGCCGGCATTCTTTATCAGATGAGTACTTCTCGAATCATTTGAAATATCAAATCTATTTTTGAAAGAATCAAAACCAGCTTTCGGAGAGAAACTTTCATCGGGAGTATATAATAGTGAATCTTCCCATACCGAGTTGATGGATTCATAATTACTGTCCTCCAAAATGGCTTTTCTATCATCATCACTAAAAACAAAAGAATCATCTTTTGTAATCAGTTTGTGGATGTCCGATATGTTTACCTTTCTTTTCATTTATGCTTATTAGACAATAGAGATTCAATACACCCCTATCCTATTTTAAGATTTGTGATAAATATTTATTTCTTTCCTTAATATCTTTAATGCTTTAGATATTTGATTCTCTACTGTTTTCATACTTATATCAAGTTGTTCTGCAATTTCTTTGTAGGACATTGATTCGAATCGACTCAGCGAAAAAACTAAACGACACCTCTCGGGTAAAGATTCTACAGCCTGGTTTATAACTTCTGTCAATTCTGATAACTCAACTTTTTCATGAGAATTGTCATCATCAACAAACCTCTCTTTAATATCCTCATTATCGCTAAACTTCATTCGTTGAGCTCTGACGTAGTTCAAGGATTTATTAATAGAAGCCCGCCGTAAGTATGCTTTTAAAGATATATTGATTTGTAATCTTTCCCTCTTTTTCCATATCTCGTAAAATACCTCCTGGACCAAGTCCTCTACTATATGCGTATCCGGAATAACCTTATACACCGCATGACATAGATATCGATAATATTGATCAAAAATCAGCTTTATCCCTTTTTCATCACTCCTGTTTAAAAGGTCTAAAATTATGTTATCCTCCACCATATTTACAATCGAATTCCTATCTGACTATTAATCAGACTTCGTAAATATAGTGATTTTACATAATATAAAGATTTCTAAAGGATCAGGTAAATGTTAAGATTTGCAACTCATAATTCAAAATAACGTTTATCTCGTATTATTTATCTTTACACCACCTTAAAACTAAACAAGCTTATGATGACTTTCAGAAATATTTTCATACTGTCAATATCTGTGATATGCTGGGTATCATGTACACCTGATAAAAAGACGTCTCAAAAGGAAAAACCTGCGCCTAAACCATCAACCTATATTCTTACACCATTTTCTCCGTCTCAGCCGTTTCCTGATGCAAAAATTGCAGGTATGCAATATCAAGATGGAAAATTTGATTTTACCCTTTCGGGGGATAGCTACAAGCTTGGACAGCAGACTGATGACGTCAGTACAAAACGATGCGCAAACTCAGGAAAGGGGCAACATATACATTTAATTGTTAACAAAGATCCCTATGCAGCAAAATATGAATCCAGTTTCGAATATGATCTTCCAGACGGTAATCATCACTTACTTGCATTTTTATCACGAAGCTATCACGAAAGCATCAAACAAAAAGATGCTTCTATCGCTCTCAAAGTGGATATTAAGGACAAGTCGCTAAAAGGATCAAAGTCTATTGCAGATCCAACACTATTTTACAGCAGACCAAAAGGCACTTATGTTGGAAAAGACACTGAGAAAGTAATGCTAGATTTTTATCTAGTTAATGCAAAACTTGGAGACGACTACAGTGTAAAAGCCACTATCAATGGTGAAGAATATATGATCGACACATGGCAACCATACTACATTGCTGGACTTCCTATGGGAGAGAATACAATAGAACTAGCTCTACTAGACGCTGAAGGCAATTTGGTACCATCACCAATAAATCCAGTGAGCCGTACTTTTACCCTTAAAGAAGATCCTGGAGAGGCGATGTAAAAATCTAAAATTAAAACGAATAAAAGTTGCAATATTATGATCGCAAATCTTAGTTTTGCAGCGCATTTAAACACGGTGGTTGTAGCTCAGTTGGTTAGAGCATCGGTTTGTGGTACCGAGGGTCGTGGGTTCGAATCCCATCATCCACCCTAACTTTACAAAAAGGAGACTAAGTTCAAATTACTTAGTTTCCTTTTTCTTTTTAGAGCTGTGATGACATCAGATTCTGAGATACCCTCAATCCTTTTAACATCTCCAAGTAATCAGATTGAATTTTCTGAATTGCGAAGTGCTTATTGGAGTCCAATCCTTTGTATGAGTTTAATGTATTGTATTCCCTTATATGTTTGTCACTCCATATAGTGCATTCTACTAAAATAGAGGCAAGGTCAATTGCTTTTTTGGTAAGCAAATAAATATTTTCTTTCTTGTTTGAGTACGACTTGTGCTTCGTTATAAGGCCAAACTTTTCCAACAATTTAAACCTTGCTGACAAAATACCTGGGGCTATCTTCTCTGGTGAATTTGATACCTCTCCAAAGGTTTTCTTATGCTTTATCAACAAGTCTCTGATAATCAATAGCGACCATTTATCTCCAAGGATATCCAATAATGAAGCTATTGCACATGAAGATCTAAACTTTTTATTCATAACTTTTTGCTACTAAAACAATAGCAATATTTACTTTTGCTATCATTATAATAGTAAAAGTAATCGATTCTGTTAATTCGCATAGATTTTCAGATGGTTAAACCAAGTATTCAAAAACAAGCCGAAATACTGTTTGGCCTCAGCTATTCTATAAGCCGTAACTAAATGAACTTAATTTCAAGAATAATAATCCTACTCCTCCTCTCTTCCACATACGCAGTTGCACAAGCAGAAGACTGTATCGCAGCAAACACCGAGGGGTATAATATGCTACTTATAGGTAATAGCTTTTTCAGGCCTTATGCTGAAAAATTTAATACCATGTCAATTGAGGCTGGATTTGAAAACCATAATGGTACAACTGTATTCCGTGGTGGTGAGAATGGGAGACCGATTAACTTTTGGCAAGATTCCACAAGTGCCGAGAATATTGAAATAAAGGCTGCCCTCGACCAAGGTGATATCGAATATTTTGGTATGACTGCAGGATTAATTCCTGACAACCCTACTGACGGATTTAAAGAATGGATTGAATATGCATTGATAAACAATCCTGACATTACCATTTTCTTATCAATACCCTCTTTTGATTTTCCGGCAAACTGGGACCAATTGGCAGAGGATAATGGCTTTGATAACATACATGAATTATATGATTACTTTATAAATGACGTTATCCATAAGACCATCGTAGATCCTTTACGAGCAACCTTCCCCTCTACAAAAATATTTACCATACCAACTGGAAGGGCTACTTTTAATTTATATCAGATGAACTTAGAAGGGGCGCTGCTAGATGATATAAATATTACAGGACCAATTGAGTCATCCATATTCACAGATGCTAAAGGACATCAAGGGAATATTGTAAGGGAAACAGGTGGAATGATATGGCTCAGCAGTATCTACAATGTGGATTTAAACTCATTTGATTACAATACGGGATTCAATACAGATTTACGTTCAGTTGCGGTAGATATCATTAATAATCATGACACTGATTATAGTCTTTGTATTGAATCGAACAAACAACCAATGGTAAAATGTGATAGCACCTATGCTGTTATTTTAGAGCAGGATATCATCTATGGAGAAGGACTAGGTTATAATGAAACTAGTCCCACGCAGAATGCAATACCATTACTCCTAGATGTATATGTGCCAGATAACGATTCTGATAACAGACCCGTTTTTATGTTTATTCATGGTGGAGGGTTTACTGGTGGAATAAAACATAAACCTGAAATCGTTGATATGGCCAATTATTATACTTCAAGAGGCTGGGTATTTGCATCCATAGACTATAGAACGACGGAAGAATTAAGTGAGATAGAGGGATTATCACAAGAAGAAGTAATCACTTTTTATGAAGGAATTGCACCACAAGAATGGATTGAGAATGCCATAGAAGGAGCTGAAACTGTAAAGCAACTTCAGCAAAGTATCGCTATGTATGCTGCTCAACGAGATGCGAAAGCAGCTCTTCGGTGGATGGTTGCCAATGCCAAAAACTATAATATAAATACAGATTACATTACAGTAGGAGGAGCCTCAGCTGGAGCAATAACTGCTATAGCTTTAGGTATTTCAAATCAGGAGGACTTTAGAGATGAAATTTCAGCATCAAACGACCCAACCCTCTCTACAACAAATCTTAACGAGACGTATAATGTGAAAAGCATGGTCTATTTCTGGGGATCTAATATAAAGTTAGATGTATTTGAAATGGTCTATGGACTGAATAGGTATGACAGCAATGATCCTGAATTATTCATGGCTCATGGCACCGCCCCTGATCCTGTAACTCCTTATGAAGAAGCACTAGAGCTACAAGGGATATATGACTCCTTGGCGGTTCATAGCAATTTGGCAACGATCCTACAACCCAATGGTGAACCTGCAGGACATGGAGCATGGGATGGTGTCCTAGACGGTAAAGGAATATTTGAGTTGTCTTTTGATTTTTTAGCTGAGAGACAAGAACTGATTTTAGATGATTGTAATAATCCTATAGACCAAGATGGTGACGGTTTTACTGCTGATGTTGACTGCGATGATAGTGACCCTAATATCAATCCCAATGCAACAGAAATACTTGACAATGGCATTGATGAAAATTGTGATGGTGTGGATGAAACTACTGCTTCGCAACCTGAAGTCAAATGCGATAGCACTTACACTGTCATTGTAGAAGAAGGCATTATCTATGCTGAAGGACTAACCCATGATGGCAACAGCCCTACAACAGAGGCTAAGCCTTTGCTACTAGATGTCTATCGACCAGATAATGACTCAGAAAACAGACCAGTCTATATGTTTGTGCATGGAGGAGGCTTTACAGGCGGCTCAAGAACACAAGAAGCTATTGTGGAGCAAGCCTATTACTTTGCTTCCAGAGGATGGGTTTTCATTTCCATAGACTACAGATTGAGAGGAGATTTGGGTTCTATATTTACTGGAATAGTTTCAGATGAATGGCTTGATGCTGCAATGAATATTCCTGACCCCTCGCAGGCTGGTCAGTTTCTAGCCATATATCTTGCTCAACGAGATGCTAAGGCAGCTATACGTTGGATAATGGCCAATGCAGATGATTTTAATATTAATACAGATTATATTACCGTGGGTGGCGGATCAGCAGGTGCTACTACTGCAATTGCCTTAGGTATATCCAATCAAGAAGCTTTTAGAGATGAAATAAGCTTAACCGAAGATCCAACTTTGGCTACAACCAATTTGGATCAAACGTATAAGATAAGAAGCATTGTCGACTATTGGGGATCAAATGTCGCTTTGGAAATACATGAACTCATATACGGAGTTAATCATTTTGATAGCACTGACCCAAACTTATTTATTGCTCATGGAACCGAAGACCCAACTGTACTTTACAGCGAGGCTTTAGAGCTGGTTCAACTCTATGATTCGACAGGAGTATATGTAGACTTCTATCCGCTTGAAGATAGAGGGCATGGTGCATGGAATGCCACGGTAGATGAAAAAAGCTTATCAAAACTTTCCTTTGATTTTCTTGTAGAGCAGCAAGAGCTAACTTTAGATACTGATTGTAATTTAATGACCTCAATTACCGAAACTCCAACTTTTGATGTAGAGGTTTTTCCTAATCCTGCAAGTGACATTATTATTATCAATGCAACTGATAATTCTAACTTTGAAGGCACTTTATACGATCTCAACGGTAGAGAAATTAGATCCTTTAATAATGATCAATTACTCGATATTAGCTCAATTGAAGCAGGTGTCTATTTGCTTAAAATAAGTGAATCGGACATTGAAAAAACTATCATTAAAAAGCTTGTAATCCAGTAAAAATTGAATTTTCACCATGTTGGCAATAAATTCAAAAGAAGAACATAAAATTATAAACAAAAAAAGACTAGCAATGAACAGCACTATAAAACTATTGGCACTTTTTGCAATTTCAATATTAGTATGTACGGCATTTACACCAGCCAATTCTAATTTCACTGAATAATGGGTAAAACTAGGATCAAAAAAGGTAGCTTATGGGTTAGATAAGGATGTGATTCGAGTTGGAGCCTCCAAAGGAGTATTCTCTAAGCTGAAAATAGAGGTAAAAAGAGGCAATCAGAATATGCATAAAATGCTCATTGAATATGGTAATGGTTCTAAAGAAAATATTTCACTGAAACATAACTTTAAAAAAGGAGACAATACAAGGGTGATAGACCTAAAAGGTCGAAAGAGAGTTATCAAGGATATTAGCTTTTGGTATGATACAAAGAACACTTCTAGAAGGAAGGCAGTAGTCCATGTTTTAGGGCGCTGATTTGCATATCTTGATCTTCATGACTGAAAGGGAGCTTTATCTTATCACAAAACAGCATTCTAACCAACTATATTGAAGTTATTACATATCGAGAATTCATAAAAAAATGGAATCTGCCGCAACGAATAGCTACACAATAGATATAACTTCTAATATAAATCGCAACCCTAATTTGATATAGTTTAACTCTATTTTAAATGTCCTAAGTCAATGAATTCAACAAAACTACTTTTCGGTATCATTTCTTTATTCTTATCCAATATGTTGCTTTCTCAAGACTGTGAATTCAATGTACAAATCAACCAACAATCTTGTTCAGGATTTAATCTTTTGAGCATAGAACAAGTACAACTTGACTGGTATATAAATGATGAATTTCAATTAACTAGTATGGCATTCGATTTTTACCCAAATGCTCCAGGTACTTATGAAATCTGTGTTGTTAATGAAGGATGTCCTCCAGAAACAAATTTTTGCGAAACTTTTATTATAACTGAAGATTGCCTTGAGAATGAATGTGAATTCAATGTACAAATCAACCAACAATCTTGTTCAGGATTTAATCTTTTGAGCATAGAACAAGTACAACTTGACTGGTATATAAATGATGAATTTCAATTAACTAGTATGGCATTCGATTTTTACCCAAATGCTCCAGGTACTTATGAAATCTGTGTTGTTAATGAAGGATGTCCTCCAGAAACAAATTTTTGCGAAACTTTTATTATAACTGAAGATTGCCTTGAGAATGAATGTGAATTCAATGTACAAATCAACCAACAATCTTGTTCAGGATTTAATCTTTTGAGCATAGAACAAGTACAACTTGACTGGTATATAAATGATGAATTTCAATTAACTAGTATGGCATTCGATTTTTACCCAAATGCTCCAGGTACTTATGAAATCTGTGTTGTTAATGAAGGATGTCCTCCAGAAACAAATTTTTGCGAAACTTTTGTTATATCTGAAGATTGTTTTGAAGCGGTCCATGTAAATGAGACTTTAAAAGACGAAGAAATAGTAATACGCCCAACTATTGTAGAAAGTGATTTCAACATTGAAGGTTTATCAGGAAATAGTATCATTCAGATAATAAGTCAAAATGGGGTAATAGTATCCCCAACAATAGTTCGCTCCGAAACAGCAACTAACTGCGACATTAGCAATTTATTTCCTGGGGTATATTACATTTCAATATTAAACTCTGAAAACCAGCTTGGAAGGATTAGGAAACTACTAAAAATTTGAATCTACATCGTTAGCAAAAAAAGGATAGAACACTTGATAAAAAGTAACGTTGTACTCATTTCTAAAAATAATTGTGAAAAGAAATAAGTAATAACAAATTCTTATATCAATTCAGAGCCTGATCACTTCTTCCACCCAAATTTTTAGATAAAGAGACTAAGTCCTCTCAACTTAGTCTCTCTTTTTTTTTATAAATTCTTTCCAATAGGAACTATTTTATTCTATTTTTCGTCTTACACAAATCAATACAAAAATTAGTAAGTGAAAGACCAAATAGTACTAGTAAAACCAGACTCTTTCAACAACGAAAATCACTGGTATCCTAAGGCTCTAAATGCTACCATACATCCGATGGTAAACTTCTTTTTAAATCTCGATGAAAGAAAAATTGTATCTCGATACTGCCATTTAAATCCTTTGGTTGACAGAGAAAAGCTGAAAGAAATTCTTTCATACAGATGCAAGCACTTTCTATGGAGCGGAGCAGATCTTTTTAATGCTACTTCAGAAGATGGAAATAGGCAAATGGTAGTCATAGAAAATAACTCATGCCCTTCTGGCCAAAAGTCCATGCCATTAGTTGATGATAATAAAGAAGATGGCTCATATAGATTATTGATAGAGAGGACATTTAAACATTACTTAAAACCAAAGCAAGGCGTAACGAAAATTAACGGAAAACTAGGAGTAATCTATGATAAAAATCATATGGAAACCACTGGCTACGCAGCCGTGATTGCAGATGTTTTTAATGAAAATGTTTTACTTATTCCGTATTACAATGGTGAAGCTAATGACCACATAAAAATAGAAAATAGAATACTCCATGTTTTTCATGAAGGTAGTTGGACTCCCTTGCGAGCTGTATTTAGATATGTCACCCAGAAACCCTGGAATCGGTTACCCTTGCATAGTCGAACCAAAATTCTCAACCCAATAGTAGCTTGCCTTGCAGGTGGAAGAAACAAAATGGTTGCCGCAAAAGCTTATGATTTTTATAATTCTGAATTGAGTGAATACGGATTAAAAATAAATATGCCAGAGACCATCTGGGATATAAGCAAGGCAGAGATACCTCTTTGGGTACAAAAAATGGGAGGTCATGCAGTTGTAAAAATACCCTACTCAAATGCTGGTCAAGGAGTTTTTACCATCACCAATGAAGCTGAGCTAAAGGCTTTTATGGAAACGGACATTAACTACGAGAGGTATATCGTCCAGAGTCTCATCGGTAATTATAATTGGAGTTCTAGGAGTGAAGAAGGTAAATACTACCACGTCGGCACGATCCCTACTAATAATGGCTCCACCTATGTAGCTGATATCAGAATGATGGTGAGTAGTACAGTAAAAGGAATAAGACCACTTTGCATCTATTCAAGAAGAGCAAGTGAACCACTTGCTGATCATTTAACGAGTAGTAGTAATTCATGGGCAATGCTTGGAACAAACTTATCTATCAAAAAAGGAGAAAATGAGTGGGGCTCTGACACAAATAGATTGATGCTTATGGATAGAAGAGACTTCAATAAATTGGGTTTAGGTCTTGATGACTTGATAGAAGGTTTTATTCAGACTGTATTATCTACTATTGCCATCGATAAAATGTGTATCAACCTCTTTAACTCCAAGGGTAAATTCAAACAAAAGCTTTTCAAATCCTTAAATAATGATGCTACCCTTCTAGATGAGATCATGTTATGAGAAAGTATAGAATCCTTTGTTTGACAGACCATGATCGACATAGTAAGGAAAACTCCTTGTATTCCATATTGTCAGGCATGTCTCAACATATAAGATGCGAGCAGGTCATAGTTGCAAGTAGATCATCGAATAAGAACATATCATTCTTTGATGACTTTGATTTCAGCAAAATCTATGGATTAAAAGTCACTAATGGCTTTAACTATGAGGATGCTAAATCTGATTTATATAAAAAAATAGTAGAGGTAGATCCGAATGATTTTGACATCATTTTCCTTCGTCTCCCTAGACCCATTTCTGATGAGTTTTTAAGGGCATTACAATTGAATTTCAGCCAAAAGTGTTTTGTAAATAAACCTTCTGGAATTATTACTTGCAGTAGTAAATCTGTACTATTAAATTTTCCTGACGTATGCCCTCCTATAAGACTCTGTCACAGTATTCAAGAAATTATGGTATTTTCTGACATGTACAATACTGTGCTTAAACCATTAAAAGAGTATGGTGGAAAAGGAATAATACGCATCAAAGATAGAGTAATCAATGATGGTGAGCAAGATTGGGAATTAGAGAAGTATTTAAGAAAGATAGAACCTACTATCACTAAAGATGGTTATTTGGCGATGAAATATTTAGAAAATGTATCTCAAGGAGATAAGCGATTAATTGTCGTCGGTGGAGAAGTCTTAGCAGCATCTTTGAGGTTACCCCCTGATGATTCATGGCTATGCAATGTTGCCATGGGCGGCACCTCTGTAGCCTCCCAAGCAGACGAAAATGAATTAAAAATTATAGAAAGCATTAATCCCTATCTGAAACAGCAAGGAATATTAATATATGGTGCTGACACCTTAGTGGATGACAACGGACAAAGGACTTTATCAGAAATAAATGCTCTGAGCATTGGCGGTTTTCCACAAGCTGAAAAACAGACGGGAAAGCCCATTATTAAAATGACATTAGATAAAATAGTTGACTATGCAGATGTTCACTACCAATCATGATATACCTCTGATCGAAGAATTTAAATTAACTGATGTTCCCGTAGGAACCATTAAATACTTCTGGTTAAAAATGATTTCTGATGGCTTTGGTAATCCTATAAGTATACCCTTGATGGTTGCTAGAGGTGTAGAAGCTGGTCCAGTGCTTGGCCTCACAGCAGCTGTTCATGGCAATGAATTAAATGGCATACCAGTAATACAGAGGTTATTCTCTGAAATTGAAATTTCAGAACTTAGAGGGACAATAATAGGTGTACCTGTAGTAAATATTCCTTCCTTCATGAGAAAGAAAAGGAGGTTTAATGACGGAGTAGATTTAAATCACATTATGCCTGGCAAATCTAATGGCAATGCATCTCAGTTATATGCCCACAGATTTATCGATCGTCTAGTCAAACATTTTGATTATTTGATTGATCTACATACTGCATCTTTCGGCAGGGTCAATTCTTATTACATACGTGCCGATATGGAGCAAGAGGCTACTAAAGATTTGGCCATTCTTCAAAATGCCGATATAATCGTACATAACCCACCTTCTGACGGGACGCTTAGAGGAGCCTCTGACGAGTTAGGCATACCTGCGATTACGCTAGAAGTAGGAAACCCAAGTATATATCAAAAGCGCCTCATAAGAAGTGGAATGGAGGGCATTCATAATGCTCTATGTTATCTAAATATGATTGATGATGAGACCGAAATACTAGATAAAGAAACTGTCCATTGCCAAAGATCTTATTGGATATATACTGACAGAGGAGGACTACTTACTGTATCTGTCGAACTACGAGAAAAAGTCAAAAAAGGACAAAAAATCGCTACGATAAGAAATATTTTTGGAGAAGAATTAACCGAGTATTTTGCACCAGAAGATGGAATAGTCATCGGTAAAAGTGTAAGTCCTGTAAATCAATCTGGAGGTAGGATATTACATTTAGGTATTATCAAAGATTAATCTTGATTTCCATGAGGTAAAATTGATAATTAGGCGATATAAAAACCTCTCAAATCACTTGTTAAATAACTCATTAACAACACCTTAGACTTAAAGTAATTTTTTCTTTTCAAAATAGAAATTTAGACTATCTTTCTAAAGTATTTAATCATAATAACAACACATGTTTTTTATCCTTTTACCTTTTTACTGACGTAATGAAAAACACTTATTTCGATCTCATAGATCAAAGCTATTACTTTCCCCAAGAAGGTTTTGATTTGAAAGATGGTTACCTATCCTTCCATGGCATTTCTTTAAAATATTTAATCAACAAGTACGGCACTCCTTTTAAACTTCTTTATCTCCCTCGTATCGGAGAACAAATAAAGAAGGCTAGAAATCTATTTAATAGAGCAATCAAAAAAAATAGTTATCAAGGAGAGTATAACTACTGCTATTGCACAAAGTGTTGCCATTTCTCTCATGTAGTGAAGACCGCACTTAGAGAAGACGTACATCTAGAAACCTCGTCGTCTTTTGACATAGATTTGATCTTAAAACTTCTAGATGAAGGTCAAGTGAACAAGAGTACGATAGTCGTACATAACGGTTACAAAACCGAAGAATACCTAGAAAAAATCGTTAGATTAAATCAGCTTGGTTTTAAAAATTCGATCCTTGTCCTAGATTCCAAAACCGAAATTCAAAGAGTCAAAAAATATGCTGCTCAGTTGGATAAACCTTTGAAAATAGGTATCCGAATGGCAATAGATGAGGAACCACAGTCTTCATATTATACCTCAAGACTTGGAATCCGACCTACCGAAATTTTGGATCTATTCGATGAACAAATCAAAAGTGATGAAACTCTTTCTCTAAAGATGTTTCATTTCTTTATCGATTCTGGCATCAAGGACAACATGTATTACTGGGGAGAATTCCAGAAAGCACTGAAGCTATTTGCTGAATTAAAAAAAGTAGCTCCCGAGTTGAAAGCACTAAACCTTGGTGGAGGATTTCCGATCAGAAATAATCTTGGATTTGAATATGATTACGAATACATCATCAATGAAATCGTAAGAAACATCAAAACTGTATGTCAAGAGTCTGAGATTGAAGAACCAGATATATTTACGGAGTTTGGAAAATACACTGTAGGCGAAAGCGGAGCGATTATCTTTTCTGTTCTAGAGCAAAAACAACAAAACGATCGTGAGATATGGTATATGATTGACAATAGCCTCATGAATACCATACCAGATGCATGGTCAATACTTGAAAAGTTTATCTTATTACCAGTAAATAAATGGGATAATGAATACACTAAAGTAAATATAGGCGGTATAAGCTGTGATCACTCTGATTACTATAATTCAGAAGACTTTAATCAACAATTAGTTCTACCAAAGTATGCTAATGAAGATATAGAGCCATTATACGTAGGATTCTTTCATACGGGTGCATATCAAGACTCAATAAGTGGATATGGAGGTATTAAACATTGCCTGATACCATCACCTAAAATGATCATAATAGATCGTGACGAAACTGGAAATTTTGTGGATAGTGTTTACAGAAATGAGCAAACTGTCGATGAAATGCTATCAATTCTTGGGTATAAAAAAAATGAAAGTAATGGAGAATAAAACGTTTGCTGGCATTGAAACTCAATATGCGGATTTTAATCGTTCAAAAATCTTGCTTCAATCCATACCATATGATGGCACAAGCACTTGGGGTAAGGGAGCAGACAAAGGCTTCGAATCTTTCTTGGATGCATCAGAAAATATGGAACTATACGATATTGAAACAGATAGTGAAGTATATAAAAAAGGGATTCATATAGTAGACGAACTAAAGGATTTCATATCTCCAGAAGACATGTTTCTCCAAACATATAATCGAACTAAAGAACTACTGAAACATAAAAAATTCAATACCTTTTTTGGTGGTGAACACTCCGTCAGTATTGGAATTATAAAGGCATACTACGAAGCATATGAAAACCTTACGGTACTTCAAATAGATGCACATGCTGACCTACGCCCACAATATGGAGGCACCGCGTATAATCATGCCTGTGCTTTATATGATGCCAGCAGACACTGCAACTTGGTACAAGTAGGTATTCGAAGTATGGACATTTCCGAGAAAGAGCATATGGATTACTACAATGTCTACTTCGCTGATGAAATAAAATACAGCGATTCATGGATAGATGAATCCATCCAATCTATGACAGACGATGTATATATCACCTTCGATCTTGATGCTTTTGATCCCTCTATCATGCCTGCAACAGGAACCCCTGAACCTGGAGGTCTAGATTGGTATATTGTAACTAACTACTTAAGAACTGTTTTCGAGAAAAAAAATGTAGTTGGTTTTGATATCGTTGAGTTAGCGCCTATTGAAGGCTTACATGCTCCGCAGTTTTTAGCTGCTAAGCTATATTACAAAATGCTCTCTTATAAATTCTACTAAGATGAAAAAAGGAAACGTAAGTCAGTTTATATTAGAACACTTCAAACACTTCAATGCTGCATCTTTAGTTGATGCAGCCGCGGCCTACGAAGACCAACTGAGTCAAGGCAACAAAATGATGATCACCCTTGCAGGTGCAATGAGTACTGCGGAACTAGGCAAATCTTTGGCTGAGATGATTCGCCAAGATAAAGTTCATATCATCACTTGTACAGGTGCAAATCTCGAAGAAGATGTATTTAATCTTGTAGCTCATGACCACTACAAAAGGATTCCAAACTATAGAGACCTTTCGCCCGAACAAGAAAAAGAACTCTTAGACAATCACTTCAACAGAGTGACAGACACCTGTATTCCTGAAGCTGAAGCCATGAGAGCCATCGAAGAACACTTATTTAAAGTGTGGAAAGATGCAGATGACAAAGGAGAATGTTACTTCCCTCATCAATACTTCTACAAAATATTGTTGAGCGGTGAATTAAAAGGTAAATATCAGATAAACCCTAAAGACAGTTGGCTGCTGGCAGCAGCTCAAAAGAACATTCCGATCATAGTACCCGGATGGGAAGATTCAACTTGTGGTAATTTTTTCGCTTCTTATTGTATTCAAAAAGAAATGATTCCAGCTACCATGAAATCAGGAATCCAGTATATGATGTATTTGTCTAAGTGGTATCAAGAGAATACAAAAGAAAATGGAGTTGGTTTCTTTCAGATCGGAGGTGGAATTGCGGGAGACTTCCCTATTTGTGTAGTGCCCATGCTTCATCAAGACTTAGAGCTAAATGATATCCCGATGTGGTCTTATTTCTGTCAGATAAGTGATAGTACCACTAGCTACGGATCATATTCGGGTGCTGTACCTAATGAGAAAATCACTTGGGGGAAATTACTTCCTGAGACTCCCAAGTTTGTAATCGAATCAGATGCCACGATTGTGGCCCCTCTTATTTTTGCTTATCTATTAAATTGGTAATTATGAATTCGCAAAATTATTCATCCAAAGAGTTATATGAGTTTAAACAAATATTACTGAATTTAAAACAACAACAAGAAGATCAAATCAAACAAGTCACTATTAACATTGATGAAATAATGGTTAATGGTAAAGATGAAAAACAAGTTGTAAGTGCATCCTATTCAACGCAATTAGAAGATCTCATGAGTACTAAATATAGGATGAGTAAGCATCTCAAATACATCGAAAATGCACTTCTCCGAATTGAAAATAAGACATATGGCATTTGTGCCGAAACTGGTCAAAAAATACCTAAGGAACGACTAAGAGCGGTACCAATTACAATACTTAGTATAGAAGGCAAAAATATTAGAAGTTTAAAAAGTTAGTATTCTTTCAAAAATTATCCAAAGAAGATGAGTAAGCCAAGAATAATCAAAAGTTTTGAGAAGCTAGACGACGGGCTTCTCGCTAGTATAAAACTCGAATATCCATATGGATTTGAAAAGAAATTAATCATGATCAAAAATGCACAGGGCAAACTTTTTAGCGTCCTACCATTTGAAACTGATGACTATTATTTTCTAATCAAAATGTCGAAAAATGAGGCAAAACAAATTGTAATTGATGATATTGATTTTGACGAACAAGGAAATCTTAAAGAAAACGCCAAAATTAGATTAGAAGATGAAATAAATGAGGATTACAATAATGATATTGATTAAATGTATCAAGCTAGTATTTTGAACTTTGTCTAATCAAAAGTCAATACCCTAAATACAAAAAGCCAGTACTTCATGATGAAATACTGGCCTGACTATTTATTGTAAGAAGCTAATTTTTAGCTCTTCACTGTTTTAATAATTCTGGAAGCAACTTTATAAGGATCAGCATTAGATGCAGGTCTTCGGTCCTCTAACCATCCTTTCCAGCCATTCTCTACGGTTGCTATAGGTATTCTGATAGATGCACCTCTATCAGATACTCCATATGAAAACTTATCAATCGATTGCGTCTCATGAGCACCTGTAAGTCTTAGGTGGTTATCTGCACCATATACTGCAATATGCTCCGCAACTACAGGTTCAAATTTATCACAAATCTCATAGTACTTCTGCTCGTCACCACATGTACGTAGCACTTCATTAGAAAAATTGGCATGCATACCAGACCCATTCCAATCACCTTTTACAGGTTTAGGATCTAGATTGATACGTACTCCATATTCCTCTCCTACTCTTTCCATTAAGTATCTCGCCACCCATACTTGGTCACCCGCTTCTTTGGCGCCTTTAGCAAATATCTGATACTCCCACTGTCCTTTCATCACTTCAGCATTTACACCTTCGATATTGATATCTGCGGCAATACACAGATCAAGATGTTTTTCTACAATCTCTCTACCTACTGCATACTCTGCACCCACAGAACAGTAATATGGCCCTTGTGGTGCAGGATAATATCCGCTAGCAGGGAAACCTAGAGGAGTATGGTGATCAAGATCCCAAAGGGTATACTCTTGCTCAAATCCAAACCAGAAATCATTGTCATCATCATCGATAGTTGCTCTTCCGTTGGAGGTATGAGGAGTACCGTCTGCAGCCATTACCTCACACATCACGAGGAGACCATTGAGTCTATCAGGGTCGTTAAATACTCTTACTGGCCTTAGAATGCAATCACTACTTCCACCTGGAGCTTGGTTGGTAGATGATCCATCAAATGACCAATCAGGCAATGAACCTGGAGTACCATCATACTTGGCAGCATCGATGACTTTTGTTTTACTACGTAGCATTTGAGTGGGCACTCCACCATCCAACCAAATATATTCTAATTTCAATTTTGACATGATTCAAGATTTTTAAGTATTCATGATTTCACAAAATTATATCGCTCTTACGATTTCAATGGTAAACCTATAGCATTAGCTCAATTTTATTGTTGTTTTCAAAATCATAAATTCAACATTATTAATATCATAAATTATTTATTATCAATGAATTACTACATTATATTTACGTTATGTCCAAATCAATAATTAATATCCGAGATAACTTAAGACTCTTGATACTATCTATGGATAAAGCTGAAAAACGCAATTTCAAAATTTTTGCCTTGCGCCATAAGAATAAGAATATACAATTTGTAAAGCTCTTTGATTGTATAGCTAGTGGTCGAGAAGATAAAATAGAGAAGATCATAAATATCAAATCAAAAGACACCCTTCACAATCTACAAAGACACCTTTACCAAGAAATACTCAAAAGTCTAAGACTTCTGCAGACCAAACATCTAGATGATTTGCGAATACGTGAACAAATTGATCATGCTAAAATATTGTATCATAAAGGCTTATATAAGGATGCCCTCAAACTTCTAACTAAAACATACGAGATAGCGGAAAGATCCAATATTGATATATTGAAGCTTGAAATACTAGAATTTGAAAAATTAATAGAATCAAAACACATAACAAGGTCACGAACGACTTCCACCAGAATAGAATCTTCAATACAACGCTCCAATGAAATCATGAATGATGTGACCATAAAAAATCACTTGGTCAACATATCGTTACAAGCCCATGGTTACTATATTAGAAAAGGTTTTTGTAAAAATGAGAGTGATAAAAAACAAGCAGATGCATATTTCAAAAAGATAACTGAAGGGGTACAACGAACCTCAGACTTCTACAACAGCGTATATTGGAATATGAGTCAGATGTGGTTTCGCTATTGCACATTATCATTTGATGATTGCCACCACTACAGCAGTAGATGGATCCAACTATTTGAGGATAATCCAAATATGAAAACGATAGAACCTGATCTATATCTAAGAGGACTACATTATGCTATGCTTACATCTAGGATACTAGATAAAAAACAAGAATTGACGAGATACTACCTTGCATTTGATGCATTCACCAAAGTAAAAACATCCAGTTTTGGGGCAATCACGAAAAGTTTTGAACTCATCTATGGTATTCCTGCCAAACTAGATTTCATTCAAATGGCGAATTATACGGAATATGATATTGACTCTATAATCGCGCCATTACGTACATCAGCCTTTTTAACTACTTTAGATCCTCAGAGAAGAGTGTCATTGTTTTATAAAGTTGCAATTTTCTTTTTTATGCAAGCAGACTTTCAAAATACACTAACCTGGATCGACTATATTTATAATGATCTTCAAAAAGTCTTAAGAAAAGAAGTAGAATTGTATGCTCGCTTACTACAAGCTCTTACCAATTATATGTTAAAGCAATTTGAAATAGCATTATTACTATTTTCAAATCTCATTACACTATTGGAAAGGCAAGATCCCAGTAATAAGATGACGCTAGATATCGCTAAATATTTAGGTAATTTATCCTTACAAAAATTAACTTTGGATAATAGTCATAAAACACAACTGACAAATATAATCGATAGAAGAAATGAAGACCCATTCAATATACGAGTGAAACTTTATTTTGACTTTGAGCAGTGGCTACAATCAATAGGCTAGAAATATTGCATAAAAAAATTCATATCATACTCTTCTTGTGCTTATGGGCGCTTAATCCTTACGCTCAAGAAAAGATCTACATCGGAGATGTGGTACAAGAAGATATGATTACTAATATCATCGAAAACTTAGAATCCAATGAGGAATTTGATTTTAATACTTTGTATGAAGATTTAGAGTTATTATCACGAAATCCCTTATCTATCAATGAAGCAAGCTATGAGTCTCTTAAAGAGCTTCGACTCCTCAATGACATTCAAATTAATGATCTACTGCAGCATATAGATACCAATGGCCCATTACTTAGTACATTAGAACTACAAGCCATTGCAAGCTTTGATCTGAATACTATAAAATCGATACTACCCTTTATCAAAGTATCAGGTAGCGATAACTATCAAGTAGGCCTAGGTAAGATGCTTAGAGAAGGGAAGCAAGATGTATTTTTGAAATGGAGAAGGACTCTGGAAGACCAAAAAGGATATCTTGAAGATAAATATCTCGGTGATCCAAATCGATTATTTATGCGATATCGATACAACTATGAGAATCGACTCAGAATAGGATTTACCGGAGAAAAGGACGCGGGAGAGTCTTTTTTTAAGGATTCTAATCCCGCGGGTTTTGACTTTTATTCAGCACATATCCACTTAAAAGATTACAAATCATGGTTAGGCGATGTCATCATCGGAGATTATACAATCTCCATGGGGCAAGGTCTGATACTATCAAATGCATTCGGCAGCGGAAAAAGTGCATTTGTCATGAATTTAAGTCGCGGAGGCCGTTCATTAAGATCGTATAACTCCATTAATGAAGCTTTATTTTTCAGAGGCGGAGCTGCAGAATTTAAACTTGGAGAAAACTATCGGTTATTGGCATTTGCTTCTCGAAAGCAGATCGACGGAAATATAATAGAAAGAGATACCCTCGAAATTGATTCTGGCATTGAACTATTTTCATCTATCATACAGAGTGGTTTCCATCGTACTGCAGCAGAAATAGAAGATGAGAGAAGTATACAACGTACCTCGGCTGGAGGGAAACTAGAATATAAAAGCCGAAATTTTAAACTAGGTATTAATACGTTATACGAAAGTTTTGATCAAGAATTTCTGAGAACACCTACCTTGTATAATCAATTTCAATTTAGTGGAAGAGCACTATGGAATGGTAGTATCGACTATGGCTATCGCCTCAATAATATCAATCTTTTTGGGGAAGTAGCCGTAAGCGATAACGGCGGTATGGCACAGTTGCACGGAGCATTGTTTAGTTTAGATCGCAACTTAGATGTGTCATTGCTTTATCGCAATTATAGTAGGGAGTATCAATCACTAAATAGTAATTCTTTTGGTGAAACTGTAGGTACCAATAATGAGAGTGGCCTGTACATAGGAGCAGTACTCAGATTCAATAACGAATGGTATCTGTCAGCATACGCGGACTTATGGAAGCATGATTGGCTCAGATTTAGAAGAGATGCTCCGAGTAATGGTAAGGAGTTTCTGTTTAGACTTAATCATTATAAAAAGAGGAAGTACAGCTTCTATGCTCAATACAGGTTTGAGCAAAAAGCTTTAAACGCAAATATCGAATCAAGCCCTATAGATCCCCTAGGTCTGACAAGCTCCCATCGGCTAAGATTTAACTATGAGCAGACTGTCACAAAAGCTCTAAAACTTAGAAATAGAATAGAATTTTCTTGGTTTGATCGAGACGGGGAAGATACTAAAGGATATCTTATCTATCAAGATGTCATATACAAGCCTATCGCCCAGGATTTTTCATTTACAGCAAGATATTGCTTGTTCGATACAGAGAGTTTTGACACCCGTATTTACGCTTATGAAAATGATCTCACCTATGAGTTTTTTATACCCTTTTTTCAAAACAGAGGTAAAAGATACTACATCAATTTACGATATGATGGAATCCCAAATACTACCCTAGAATTTAGAGCTGCACGTACAATCTTAGAAAATCAAGAGACTATAGGAAGCGGCAACGAAACTATCTTTGGTAATAAGAGAACCGAGTTAAAAGGTCAGCTTAGGTTTCGATTTTAATGATCGGGTGTTGATTTAGGAATGATCCCTGTCTCCTCCGCAAAATATTGAACAAACCTTTGCATATCTCCCGCAAGATTTTGATTATTAGTAGACTTGTAGTAGGTATCTGCCAATGCCCTAAGCGTTTGATAAAAAAATCGATCCATCTCTGTAACCTGCATTTCTTTCGTCCAAAGATCAATTTTTAACGTATCTAAGCTATCCTTTTCGAAAATACTTAGCAAAAATGCTTTTGCTTCACTAGCATTTTCTTTTTGAGTTGCTGACCAATGAATTGTTTCAGGAATTTGGTCCTCTCCTAGCCCGACTTCAATCGTGATTTTATTTTTTTTCATACATTTTGGGTATAAATATTCATCTACAAAATTTCAGCTTCGCTGTGCTCCGTCGATGAGCTGCTCAAAGGTAAAACTATTAATCAATCATATTCTACTCTTTCCGTCAGTCAATAATGCTCTAAGAATAATCATAAAACTGGATTGATTTCTACCGCTGCTTTCTTTCTCAATAGATTGATTACTCCATTCTTGCCCATTAAATGTCCAGCACCTATTGCATAGAGAGTAGCTTTGTCACTTGACTTCACTCCTTGATGGATACGTTCTGCCATCCTAAAATTTCTTTCTTTCAGCAATAAACCTCTTCTCACAGCTATAGATTTTTTTGCGAGTTGATACAATCGCTGCACATCTTCTTGACGATAGGCTTGAGACATTTTTAGGTTCAGCTTTCTAAACTTAGAGGTATTTTTAGCAATCGAACCTATACCTTTTGCCATTTCATTCATTCCCATTGTATTTAACACCGCCATCTGCTCTTCCACTTTTTCTAATCCGGAGGTTTGTTTGTTCAGCGTTTTAGCTTTATTCCAAATGGATTGATCGATAGAATAATTCTCGGTTTGAGATATACTACTACCGGAAAGTTGATTGAGCAAAACTAAAGGGTGCAGCCTACAAAAGTCTTCAACGTCAAGTCCAAATGATCTAAGCAAAGTACGGCGTATGCGGCTTAGTTGATGTGATGAAAAGTAATCTAACCAAGAAGCCTCACCAGATATCATGAAGGATGATTGCACTTTCGGTGATGCCATCATATCTAAGTCAAGCTCTAAACATACACGATCTACAATGTCAATTATTGAGTCTAGTAACTGAACACGTGGTATTGCGACACTCAAGTGCATCGTACCCAGTAAATAAGAATACGATGTCTCTGAAACTCTAAATTTCCAATATAAACTCAATATCTAAAGACAAGCTAATAGATTAATCATAGTAATACGGAAGTACTTTATCCTTTTTAACCTTGGACAAGGTCATGAGTGTTTTCAGCCTTTCTACTTCTTCGATTTGTGATAACCTCTTGAATAACAACTGCTCATAGGCATCTAGATCTTGACAAACTATTTTAAGCAAGAAATCTGCATCTCCTGTGATGATATAGCACTCAGTCACCTCATCAATCTCCTTAATTTTCTCCACAAACTGCTCAAGAGCATTAGGTTTTTGCCATGCTAGACTGACTAAGACGAAAGTTTTGACATTCAGACCTATTGCTTTGGCATCTACTTTTGCATGATAACTTAAAATGATATTATTCTGCTCTAGTTTTTTAACTCTCTCAAGCGTTGGGGCTGGAGATAATCCTATTTGTTTTGAGAGCTCTAAGTTGGTGATTTTACTATTTTGCTGCAGGAGCTTGAGAATTTTTAGATCTATCTTATCTAATTTTGGTTCGGCCATTTCGTTTGTTTCTTGTAAGGCAAATATAATTCTTAAAAATTAATATTTACCTATTAAATATTCTAATTAAGTATTTCAAGATAACACCGATCTAATCTAAAAGTTTATAAAAAAAAGCCGTTAAGAATAATCTTAACGGCCTACTATACTAAACCAAACTATGATTTTCAGATAGTTTGAAGATTCTTAATGCTATTTTTTATAAGATCACTAATTAGCTTAAAAATCGAAATTAGTTTCGTGCTCTATTTTACTAGTTTAACTTTCACTTGATAAGGCTTAGTAGATACAAAATTATCTGTTTCGACCTTTTTATAATTAAGCGTCGCCTTGATTCGGTTATCATACTTTTCATCACTAGTACTCAATACTACGATTTTGCCTTCAGGCGTAATCATAAAATCTACTAAAAAAGAGACTTCGTCAGCTTCAGACTGATTGATATCAAGATTCTTGATCATTTCAAATACTTGATCTTTAATATCATTTGGCCCTTTTTCAATATTAGATGCCGTAAGATTTAGACTTCCACATAACAATACTACTGCTGTTAAAATACTACTCAATGTTTTCATTTGATTAAATTTGGTTAGGTTAATAATTAATTACATTTGGTATTCTAAAGACGCAGAGTCTTTATCTTTAGTTGCTTGTAAAGCAATCTAAATTTTATATTTCTATATACGTATCCAAGCAGCATACATACGACCATATTTTGACGATAAAAAAAGGAGATCATTTTGCAATGACCTCCTTAAGTTGATTCTGTAATTCTTAAAACCACTATGGGAATACACCCAATGTGATATAATCATTAGCCACTTTATTGAGAGCTACCACAAAAGCTGCCGTACGATAATCTTTGATTTGATCATTTTTATTGAATTCTTCTCGGATCTGATGGAATGAATTGACCATGGTCTCCTCTAGTCCTGATCTCACTAAATCAATCTCGTCTGCTCCCTTAGTAAGGAATCGACGCTGCTGTTCTGGCACAGACTTTCCAGTCATGTCCTCGACGAGCTTTACGAGATTTGAATAACTGTTTTCAGTAAATCTCTTGTCCATTCTACCGAATCTAATATGCGATAGATTCTTTAACCACTCGAAATATGAAACCGTCACGCCTCCTGCGTTGAGATACATGTCAGGTAATACCAAGATGCCTTTTTCGATCAGTATATCTCCTCCTTCAGCAGTCACAGGACCATTAGCTGCTTCTGCGACGATTTTACAGTTTAGATCTCCAGCATTATCCTTGTGTATGACACTTTCTAGCGCTGCAGGAATGAGTACGTCGCATTCAATTTTTACCCAATCTTCCCTTACATCTAATGTTTTGGTCCCTGGAAATCCTAAAATTGATTTATTCTTTTTACGATATTCAATGAGTGCATCTACGTCTATACCAGAAGGATCATGTATAGTTCCTTCTATTTCTGAGACTCCTATTATTTTAGCGCCACCCTCATTTTGACATATCTTAGATGCAAAGCTTCCTACATTTCCTAGCCCTTGTACGACTAAAGTTTTGCCTTCCATACCAGTAGTCAGCCCTATTCTATTCATTTCTGACTCTGAGTTGAGTAATTCCCTGAGACCATAGTAAACACCTCTTCCTGTTGCCTCCTCTCGACCTCTGATACCGTTTTGGTTTACAGGCTTACCTGTAACACATCCTACGGCATCAATTTCATTGCCCTTAAAGGTCGTATAGGTATCTAATATCCAGGCCATCTCTCTAGCACCTGTACCATAATCAGGAGCTGGCACATCTACACTTGGCCCTATAAAATTCTTTCTTATTAGCTCTACCGTATATCTTCTAGTGATACGCTCTAGTTGCTCAGCATTATATTTACGAGGGCTTACTTTTACGCCGCCTTTAGCACCTCCAAAAGGCACGTCTACGATAGCACATTTGAAAGTCATCAATGAAGCTAAAGCCATAACTTCATCTTGATTGACCAAATGACTAAAACGTATACCTCCTTTGGTAGGAGATCTATGATGACTATGCTGTACTCGATAGGCTTCGATTACTTCATACTCATCATCGATTTTCACAGGGAAACGCATCTGATAAACTGCGTTACATTCCCTGATTTGATCTAAGAGACCTTTGGGGTGAGAAGTAAATGAAGCCGCCTTGTTGAAGTTTTGCTGTACACTCTCGTAGAAGCTAGCTTGTTTGTGACTCATGTTGTTGTAATTTTTCGAGCTTGTTTATTTTCCTTTCAAGACGGATGAGATACAATACTATTACTAAAAAAGTAATAGCTATAATGGCTACTACAACGTAGATTTTTCCGGTACTTCTGAAAAAATCTTCGAAAGGTGCAGCCGCAACGTCTTGAATCGTCAATAGAACTACGCTCAATGTTAGGATTAGTGTGGTAAATTTTTGATTTAAATATCGCATGATTAGTTTGATCTTTTGATCATATATGACTCCCATAATAATTGAAACCTTATATACAGTGAGGATATCCATAGACCTAGTAAAGTAAATCCAATAATAGCAGGATAAAAGACCATCCTCATCGTATTATCGAGATCATCTTTACCGAATGCTGGATTACCTCCATTACCAGGATGCATGCTATCCATCATACGGGGCAGAACAAATACAAGCGGGATGAGCGCCGCAAAAGCAAATAAACTATATGCCGCAGATACTCTAGCACGTACATCTTGATCCGTTATTGATACTCTTAGCACCCAATACGCCAGGTATATCAAAAGAGCAACCGCCGACATGTTGAGCTTAGGATCATTGATCCAAAACTGTCCCCAGGCAAACTTAGCCCAAAAACTTCCTGTAAGCATTCCTATAATACCAAATACAATAGCGACATGAGTGAGGGAAGAAGAATATATATCCCACTTTAAATCTTTACTAAGCAGGTACTTGATGGCATATATGATCCCAATGATTAATAGAATGAACATCGCAAACCATATACTTACATGAAAAAATAGATTCCTCATGCTTTCTTCTGTAATCCATCTGAATGGAAAAGTAAAATCTGTGTTTTCGGATAGGTTCTCAATATTAGATAAGGACCAGGCTAACGCCCCTTCGTCTACCTGACTGCTATCTTGTGTTATATAAAGGGCTTGAGGCAAGACCATAAAATGCTCGTCCTTTTCATCAATTACAAGGTCAGCAATCACGACATCACTTGTCGATGGATTGTAATTTGGAATATCAAACGTTACTTTAAGTTTATTGACTTCTTGTATTTCAATGGTAGAGGATAATAAAGCGTAGCTTGTGTCGATCTTGAGCCATGCTCTCAGTTGACTAGAATCCTTGTAATGAGTGTTATAAGTAATGATATCGGCCGTAAAAGATTTACCAGCTTTGGTATTGATCGGTGTAAATTCATATACCCCGGGCTTCATTGGCGTCAATAGACCGACTATTATTACATAGATTATCAGTAGAGCACCTAAATATTTCCACCAAGATTGTCTTATCATATGTTTTTTATCATGCTTTCCATAGAATAGAAAAAAGTAACATACATATTCCTGTCAAAAGTAAATTTATTCCCACTAATAACGAAAAGTCAGTCACTAAACTTGTGTCGTCTAGCATAGCGGTATTTGCAAAAGATAATTTGATAGAAAGCAATAATATCGGAATGATCAAAGGCATTCCCAATATACTAAGCAATGTACTATTGTTTCCACCCGACTGACTCAATGCGGATACAAAGGTAAATACAACCGAAAAACCGAATGATGCGCAGAGCAGAATGAGCAAGAATTGCCCAATACTCTCAAAGGGATTAAAGGAAAAAAAAACGAGAATGATCCAGAGAATCAAGCTCAAAGTGTAGACAAAAATAAAGTTGTAAATGATCTTAGCTACAATCACATGTAGCGGATTTAGAATACTGTAAAAATACATTCTAGAGCTACTGGACTCATCCTTGAAAGACTTCAAAACTGCATTGATACTTACAAAAATCAATATAATCCAATACGTTACCACCCAAATCTGCAAAGAAATCTGATCAAAAGCTTTAAAGACTATAAAAACACAAGTAAGTACGAAAAGAAACACCGATGCAAACGCATATATTTCCCTGAGATCAACGGTTAGATCTTTTTTGACTAAACTCCAGATTTTGATTAAATCCTGCATTGACACAAAGATACATATAGCTATTTAGAGTTCCATTACCTTACCAAAATTAGATTAACAATTACATTACAGCCAAATACATATTATATTTATTTTTAATTTGTTATTTTTGAGTACTCAAATTATCGATATGAGACTCATACTTATCAGTTTACTGACATTGACGATTACGCTTGTACATGCTCAAGAGGCACCTTATTTTCATTCTGTCAAAACAATGGAGGGTGACGGAGTATACTCACTATTACGCAGATATAAGTTAAGTCCGACAAGTTGCAATCTCGATAAATTCTATGAGATCAATAAGATGAAAAAGGATGCGGCGCTAAAAGCTGATCAATCATACCTCATTCCTGTCTCCATATATACTTACAACGGTACAAGCATAAGATCGACTCTTGGGATCGATGATTGGGATACTGCTGTCAATATCAAAGAATACAATGAATACTTAAAAGATAAAAAACTACGACGTACGCATTATATAGATAGTAAGATTCTGTGGGTCCCCTACTCCAGTCTGCATTGCAATGAAAAACTAAGTATCAAATCCGATGAATCCGCTGCTGAAAAAGATGTAAGCGATACTAATAAAACTATTGATCTGCCGAAAGGCTCCTATAGATATGTGAAATTATTTGGTGATAAACATGCCAACGTGGAGATTATTGATCAGCAACTCAAAGATCATGTATATTATCTAGTCAGTGGCCATGGCGGACCAGATCCTGGTGCCCAATGTAAAGCTTGTGAAAAAACCTTGTGTGAAGATGAATACGCATACGATGTAGTCCTTAGGCTGGCTCGTGACTTAATGCAGCATGGTGCTATAGTACATGTCATTATTAAAGATCATAATGACGGAATCCGAGATGATAAGATACTGTCATGTGACAAGGATGAAGTCTGCTTAGATAATCTGACAATCCCACAGAAACAGCTACCAAGATTGGTTCAGCGAGCTAGTGCTATCAATAACCTATATAGGACATACCAAAAACGAGGTAAGAAAAATCAACTGGCAGTGATGATTCATGTAGATAGTAGAGAAAACAGTAATAAAAGAGTGGACACTTACTTTATGCACTCTAAAGGGTCTAAAGCGGGTAAAAAAATTGCTAATCAACTCAAGGATACATTTAAGGCAAAGTATGATAAGTATCAAAAAGATAGAGGGTATAAAGGAAAAGTAAGCCACAGAAATCTCTTTATGCTGAACAATACACAACCTACAGCTGTCTACGTCGAGTTAGCTAATATCCAAAACCCGAATGATCAACAACGGATAAAACTTGTAGAAAATCGACAAGCGCTTGCCAACTGGATGTTTGAGGGATTGACCGGAATAAAGTAGTCGAATCAAGGCTCCAACAAAAGATTGCAACCTCTAATATCACTGTTATCTATACGACCGTAGAGTTCGAAAGTAGAATCAAAATTTACCTTCGCTATATCATCAGTCAATACAAAAGAACAGGTGTCGATATTCGCCAAATCTATAATACCGACTTGGCCTCTCTTGCCAATCTTTTGTGATGAAAGCACATCAGTAATTTCCTTAGTCACAATCCTCATGGTAGCTGGCATATGAAATATACCTGATCCGCTCGAATAGCTTTGTGACAGCAGCTCAGTCATACCGTATTCTGAATAAATTTTATCTACTCCAAAGCCCTCACATAAGGTCTTATGAAGTTCTTCTTTAGCAAGTTCTTTTCGCCTACCCTTCATTCCTCCTGTTTCTATAATAATGGTATGACAGAGTTTTAAAGAATTTACTTCAATAAGATCGAGTAAAGCATAACTTACTCCCCAAAGTATAGTTGGTAAACTTTTCAACTCATTGTTAAGCATGACTTTGATCAATTCATCCTGCCGACCATGATAAAAACCAGAAGTATCGTATTTAGATTTCTCTATAAATTGACTCACCATTTCTATCAAGGAAGAGCCCTCCCTATCCATATAACTCGGTAGTAATGCCAAAAAACAATATTCAGAAATATCCGCCGAGAAAAATGACTTTGCAATCTCAAAAGTATTATCAAAATAAAACTGCCTAGATCGTATGTGATGATTGCTCCTGATCACCCCAGAGGTTCCACTACTTTGATATATAACTTCACTTTCCCATTGCCCTGTTTTTATTACCTGGGTTTTAAATGCTGAGATGGGTAAAAGCGGTATTTCTTTGTAATCAACAATCATGTCAGGAGAGACACCTAAACTTTGTACAAAGGATCGATATACTTCGTTATATTTATATTGGTACTTGAATACATCAATGGCTAATGAAGAAAAGTCTTCCTCACCTTGATGAATTAGATAGAACCTTTCGATTAATTTTATCCTTTCATTAGTATGCTGCTTAGAAATATCACTCATACTGTTACATATACATACAAAGCTAGTGTTATTCTTCTGATTGCTGGAGTGCTCATAGCTACTAATAGTTGCACAGATGGACCTAACTTTTCGCTATCACCTGAGATAGAATTTGTTAGTTTCTCAAAGGATACGCTACAACAAGGTAGTGTAAACAATGATTTTGTGGACTTAGTCATTTCATTCACAGATGGTGATGGAGATCTTGGATACCCAAGTACGAGTGGAGTATTGGAGCAAGATCTTGTCCTCATAGATAATCGAACAGGAAATGTTTTTGACCGCTTCAAAACACCTGAAATACCAGATCAAGGCACTGGTAATGGAGTGAAAGGTACTATGATGATCAAAGTTTTTACGATATGTTGTACCTATCCAGAAAATATTCCTGACTGTGAGCCCAATCCACCCATCGAATATAGTTTCAACGAACTTTCTTTTGACATTACCTTGACTGATCGCGCGGGTAATGCCTCTAATACCATCACTACACCTACGCTCCAGCTCCAGTGTAGGTAGTCCAATCTATTCCTTTTTTCAGTTTTGACAAGGTGTATTGAGCTTTCTCATCATTGATAGGCTTATGATCATATACCCAATTTGCCTGAGGTGGCATACTCATGAGTATAGATTCGGTACGTCCATTGGTGTCCAGACCAAACTTAGTCCCTCGATCCCATACTAGATTAAACTCAACATACCGTCCTCGTCTAAGTCGCTGCCATGTATGATTATCCTCATGCGGTATCATCTCACGAGTTTTCGATAATTGATGCGTATAGATTGGTACGAAGGACTCCCCTACTTCTTTGACATAGTCAAATCTAGATTCCTTAGTATGTCCATCTTCCTCTTGCAATCTATCAAAGAATATTCCACCTATACCCCGAGTTTCATCTCGGTGTTTTATAAAAAAGTAATCATCTGCCCAGTTTTTAAATCTAGGATAGTAATTCATATCATGAGCATCACAAGCTTTTTTTAGATGATTATGAAAATCTCTAGCCAGCTCTGGGATGATATAGTGTGGAGTAAGATCGATACCTCCCCCAAACCACCATATCCCAGTACTTGTCTCGAAATACCTGACATTCATATGTATAATAGGTACCCATGGATTGCGAGGATGCAAAACTATAGATACTCCTGTTGCATAAAATTCACAAGGATTTATGCCCAATGCGTTGGTAATTTTTTCAGGCATGGCTCCATGCACTGCAGAGTAATTGACTCCTCCTTTTTCGATATCATCACCTAGAATTACTCTTGATCTACCTCCACCACCATCAGGGCGATTCCATTTATCTTCATGAAATTTACCCTTTCCGTCCAACTCTTCTAGAGAATTACAAATATCATCTTGTAGTCTCTGAAAATAACGGCTTACAGATTCTTTACTAAGCCCCATGTATGGCAGATTTGGCGCCCTCTAAAGCTTTCTTGCTATGACCAATAAATATTTGATCATCAAATACTACAACTGGTCTTTTCAGGAAAGTATACTCCTCTAGTATGTAGTTTTTCATTTCCTCCTCCGAAAGATTCTTTTCTTTTAGACCTAATGAGCGGTACTTCATTGCTCTTTTGCTAAATAAATCATCGTATGTATTGACAAGAGATCTCATATATTCTAGATCCTTACTAGAGATTTGAGCTGATTTGATTTCGTGCAACTCTACTTTCTCATCGGCATCTAAAAATTTCAATGCCTTGACACAAGTATTACAGGTTTTGAGATAAAATATTTTTCGCATCGGAGATTATTATAAGGTGTTATGCTCTAAAAACAAAAAGCTTTCGCAAAGCAAATAAATAACATCAGTATAAGGTCAAAATTTCAAAACAGTTTTCTAATCTTTATAAGGATTCAAAAAATAGAACATCTTATGATTAAAGAATCAGAGTTGATACTCAATAATGATGGCAGTATCTATCATCTTCATCTCAGACCAGAGGATATAGCGAACAATATTATTACCGTTGGTGATCCGGAGCGAGTTGATTTAGTTGCCAGCAGATTTGACAAAATATTATTGACTAAAAATAATCGTGAATTTAAAACAATCACTGGTGAACTCAGTGGACAAGTTATCACTGCAATATCTACAGGAATAGGTACCGATAATATCGATATTGTGCTTAATGAATTGGATGCATTGGTCAATATTGATTTGGAAACAAGAGAGATCAAAAAAAATAAAACTAAACTCAATTTTATAAGGATAGGTACGTCTGGTAGCCTTCAAAAAGAAATACCTGTAGATAGCTTTATACGGTCTGAATATGCAATTGGTTTTGATGCACTTGCTCATTATTATGATCATGATCAAAAATTAACTTTAGATCAGGATTTTACAGCTCCGCATTATATTGTGCATTCTCCGCATTTACAAGAAAACTTTCTATCTATAGGTTCTGCGGGAGTTACTATAACTGCTCCTGGATTCTATGCACCACAGTGTCGATCTCTACGCCTCACTCCTCGATACACAAAAGATATATATAAAATACTTTCTGTAAAAGGTAAAAAGGTAACCAATCTAGAGATGGAAACAGCTGGCATATATTTACTGGCTAAGACATTGGGACACGATGCCATATCCCTCAATGCGATCTTAGCCAATCGAGAAACTGGAGAATTTAGTAGGCAAGGTGCAAAAACAGTAAACACTCTAATCGACAATAGTCTAGAATGTATTTTGAATATCAATTAAAACCTGATCTCTAAACACCAACTTCTTTTGACGAAAAATAAATGACATGATCTGCTGATCACCTTGGATACCGTAGGTGATATCCGCTGGTTCTAAAAATAAATCCATGAAATCTGTATACCGCATGCCCATGATTGGTATGTTCAGTTCTTTAGCTAGGTCTTGAATTTTACTATTCTCGTTTAAAACCTTTTGAAGTCTTAAATTTTCTTTGACAAAGCGTAGGTTTCCTAGGCTTACTTTTGAATCATCAAAATATGCACCACAGAAGTCACCATTGTGTTTAGAGTAGAATTCAATTACTTGGTTACCTTCTACTTCATATGACTTTACATCATACTTATCCTTGCTATAATTAAATATATATGGAACATCCTTTATCTTTTGTATTACAACCAAATCTGCATTATAATATTCTGCCTGACAGAAACATTGAATACTCAGAATGAGAAAGGATAAACTAACTGAAAGTCGAAAAACAAACTTCATACCTAGGTATTATATTAAACTAGGTTTTTCAGGTTGTCGTAAAAGTACAAAAAAAATTAACTATTTACCTTTTTATGATCCGCTAAAAATTTAGCTAGTCCGATGTCGGTCAATGGGTGCTTCAATAATCCCAAGATAGCTTTCAATGGACAGGTTACTACATCTGCACCTGACTTGGCCGCTTGAACTATATGAAGAGAACTTCTCACAGAAGCCGCTAATATTTCTGTATCAAATCCTTGAATCGCGTAAATCTCAGCAATATCATGGATTAGATCCATACCGTTCCAGTTTAGATCATCTACTCTACCTATAAATGGCGATAAATATGTAGCACCAGCCTTGGCAGCTAATATAGCCTGTCCCGCTGAAAATACTAATGTACAATTAGTTCTGATTCCCTTATTTGTAAAGTGGCTGATGGCTTTAATACCTTCCTGAATCATCGGTACCTTTACTACAATATTAGGCGCAATATCTGCTAAAGCCTCACCTTCTTTTACCATGCCTTCAAAATCTGTAGATATCACTTCAGCAGACACATCACCTTCTACAAGATCACATATCTTTTTATAATGATTCATTACATTCTGCTCTCCACTTATTCCTTGTTTAGCCATCAATGACGGATTAGTGGTAACACCATCCAGGATACCAAGATCTTTGGCTTCTTTGATGCTATCTAGGTCTGCTGTATCAATGAAAAACTTCATAAATGGAAATTTGATTTTATGGTAAAATAAAAAAGTGAGGAACCAAACCTAGTCGCTACAACCTCTTACCCTTGCTGTGTTTCCACCCTGGGGGAATTCAGAGGGAGCTGACCGTTCAGTCCTCACACTACAAAAGTACAAGGAAAATCCAATAATAATAATTTAGTAATCGAAATAAATCTAAATACTGATATCTCGCCAATCTACATTGTCAGGAACTCTAGCAGTAATCCTTACAGGCTCCTTTTTAACAGGATGTATAAAACTCATCTCAGAGCAATGTAAAGCTATAGAAGCATCATCCAAAATTCGTTTTGCACCATATTTAATATCTCCTAGAATAGGTGAGAGATTGTGACTAAGCTGTACTCTTATCTGATGAGACCTTCCCGTCTCCAATTCAATTTCTAGTAGATGCTTATTCGTAAATGAAAGCAGTAATTGATAACGTAAACTGCACTGCTTCGGATTGAATCTCTTCGTATTGGTTACGAAAGAAATATTCTTTTTTTTGTTTTTTGCGATAGAGTCTACCAATCTACCTTTTATGGGCTCCGGCCTTTGCTCCACTAGGCAAAGATATTTTTTATCAATCTTTTTAGCTTTGACCAATTCATTCATTCTGGTAAGCGCTTTTGAAGTTTTCCCAAATAATAATACCCCAGATACTGGTCGATCAAGGCGATGAATAGAATTCAAAAAAACATCTCCAGGCTTATTATGTCGGACTTTTATGTAATACTTTACGCGTTCTAATGCTGTGATATCTTCTGTACGATCAGGATGTACAAGCCATCCACTTGGTTTATTGATAGCCACCAAATGATTGTCTTCATATATGATTTTAATATCGGGATCGATCAAAGTAATTAATTGATTTGATTTAATTACGTAAAGATAGTAATCCCTTTTACCAAATACCTGTTATTCTTTATAGTGCTAATACGCTATCATAAACCTAGCCACTAATTATCTATATTGAGTAAATAATCAGTATTGAGTAAATAACTATAAAGGAAGATGGAATTAAGTTTTGGATTTTCACCTTGTCCCAATGACACTTATATGTTAGGAGCTTTAATAAATGGCTGGATCGACACTAAAGAGTATAGCTTCCGCTGGCACATTGAAGATATAGCCAAGCTCAATGCCATGAGTCGCAATCAGGAGCTCGATATTAGCAAAATGAGTTTTTATAATTATGCCAAAATTTTAAATACTTATCAATATTTAGATGCAGGTGCAGCCCTTGGACGTGGATGCGGACCATTGCTCATTACTAAAGACAAAAAGTGGTTGGATAAATCAAATTTATCTGACGCTATCGTTGCTATTCCTGGTCATCATACCACCGCAAACTTGCTACTTCAATATGCCTACCCTGAAATAGATCAAAAGAAGGAGTACTTATTCTCGGATATTGAACAGGCACTCATAAACGGAGACATTGATTTAGGTCTAATTATACATGAAAATAGATTTACCTACCAAAACAAAGGACTTATCAAAGTCAAAGACTTAGGTGAATATTGGGAATCTAAAACTTCAACAGCAATACCATTGGGATGTATTGCCGTAAAAAAGAGTTTGGGGCCACGAATCATGTCTGAAATATCAAATCTGGTTCAAAATAGTATAATGTATGCTGATTCCAATCCTGATCAATTAAAACCATTTATAAAAAAGCATTCTCAAGAATTAGACGATGATGTCATAGCTCAACATATAGCACTATATGTCAATGAATATTCTATAAGTCTTGGCCATGGTGGGCAGAAAAGTATTGATACGCTGCTAAATTATGTACGTATCTAATAGAAGTACATATAGATTTAGATAATTACTCTAAACTTATAGATAACAAACCCAACTGAAATTGTGCATTTTACATATTTAAATTAATTTATATAAATACAGCATTGAAAAAAAGATGCTTACATATTACACTTTTTAATAATATGTTATATATTTGAATTGTGTAAGTTTTGGTTATTAAATTGTAAAATTCGTTTTTGCTCCGAAGTCATTCGGAGCTTTTTTTTTATGCACTATCCTAATGCATATTGATCAATCCAAGCAGACCTCATAAATCAAGTATTTCAAAATTGGAGTTCTCCCAATGGGATGAATCTCTAATACTTGATTAGATCCACCTACTCGATAAGAACAATAATTAAACGACTCTCATATCTAAAGGGTACTTCTTGTATAATTCTTTTAATAATGTTTTGGCACGGCTTTTGCTACTTAGAAGGTATATGAGTTTTGGTTATTAAATTGAGTAATGCCCGTGGTTCGTCTCACGGGCTTTTTTTATTGACTTACTTCCATATTTATTCAACTACCCTACATTAATTTATCGTATTCCTTTTCCTTATTCGTACTTCTATTTAGCTTTAGCAACTCAAACAATTAGTAATGATAATAGGAGTACCCAAAGAGATAAAGAACAACGAAAATAGAGTTGCTCTAACACCAGCTGGCGCTATGGAATTTGTAAAAAGAGGACATTCCGTTCATGTACAAAGTATGGCAGGGAAAGGATCTGGATATAGTGATGAAGACTACACCAAAGCAGGTGCAAACATATTACCCACTATAGAAGCCACCTACGATATCGCAGAGATGATTATCAAGGTAAAAGAACCTATTGAATCAGAATATGCCCTGATTAAGAAAGATCAACTTGTATTTACCTATTTTCATTTTGCCTCCCATCGCCCACTTACAGAAGCTATGCTTGAGAGTGGAGCTACCTGTCTTGCTTATGAAACCGTAGAGCTAAGTGACAGGTCTTTACCTCTACTTGTCCCTATGTCAGAAGTTGCAGGTAGGATGTCCATACAAGAGGGGGCAAAATATCTTGAAAAACCAATGGGTGGCAAAGGAACACTACTAGGTGGAGTACCTGGTGTCGCTCCAGGTAAAGTATTAATATTAGGAGGTGGTATCGTAGGTACACAAGCTGCTAAAATGGCCGCAGGCTTAGGTGCTCAAGTTACTATGATGGATATAAGTCTACCTAGACTGAGATATCTAGCAGATGTTATGCCTGCCAATGTCACAACCATGTATTCTAATGAATATAATATCAGATCGTTAATCAAAAATCATGATCTAATCGTAGGTGCAGTACTCATCCCAGGCGCTAAAGCACCTAACCTAATCACCAAAGCTATGCTCAAGGATATGGAGCCAGGTACTGTTTTAGTGGACGTTGCAGTAGATCAAGGTGGATGTATCGAGACATGTAAACCTACAACACATGAAAATCCAACCTTTATCATAGATGATATTGTGCATTATTGCGTAGCCAATATGCCAGGTGCGGTTCCTTATACTAGTACTATAGCACTTACCAATGCAACCCTCCCATATGCTCTTAAATTGGCGGATAAAGGATGGAAAATCGCATGTGCTGAAGATGCTGCTTTACGTAAAGGTCTAAATGTCGTAGATCATAAAGTAGTATTTAAAGGCGTAGCTGATGCATTTGGATTGGAATATACCGAAGTAGAACACGTTTTATAATAAAGCTACTACATTATGTTTGGCATATCTTGATAATCGCCAAAGATTTGTTTATTTTAAGGACAACAACTAATCTTTTAAATAACTAAACAATTTTTACACATTATGAATATTTCTTTTTCACGATTACGCAAGATAAAGCATCAATTACCTACAGGAAGCATCAAGCAAATAGCTAAAGAACTTTCCATAAAAGAACAAACAGTTAGAAATTATTTCGGTGCTAATAAATTTAATGAAGGAGATCTTACGGGAAAACACATCCAACAAGGACCAAACGGAGGTTTAGTCAAATTAGTACGTACAGATATACTTGATTTGGCCAATAAAATATTACGCCAAAAGCAAGCAGAAATGATTTGAAAATTTTGTAAAACTTCATATAAAAAAAGAGATTATCGATACTATTCTATAATCTCTTTTTTTTTTGCTGCTATTTTTCTGTTCGAAAAGTGGCAGATATGGATAAGTTTATTTTCTATGACCTTTGTGTTTTGTTGACCAAAAATCAATTTAAACATTATCCTTTACATATCTATAAACACCGAATGCCGTGAATAAGACTAGAAGTATAGAGCCTATAAGACCAATAGTCTTACCTAAATAATATGATCTAGGCTTAAATTCAAATACGATTTCGTGATTTCCAGCTGGCACTTTCATACCTCGCAACAAATAATTGACTCTAATGTGATCTACCTCCTTACCATCAATATATGATGTCCAGCCCTTATCGGGACCATACCAAACCTCAGAAAATACTGCAAACTGCTCTGCATCAGTATTAGTCTTATACGTCAATTTGTTGGGGCTATATTCGACTAGTGATATACTTCCACTTTTGGTTGGATTAAAATCCACAACATAATCTGAAAATTCTTGATGGATAATTACGTCTCCAGCAGGATCAAAGTCATTTAACGCATCAATTTCTGCATTGGCATTTTCTACAATATTGATATTATTGATAAACCAGGAGTTGCCCAATGCCGCCGGATTTCGTTGAGCTACAGCACGACCATTATCATCATTAATGATATAATACTTAGTATTGAGCATATTGAGTACTTTTTGATTGCCTTTCGCAATATGCCTATAGTACATGTCATCTATACGTTGCAATTTAGCAGCATGCATACCTCCTACAGTCTTGTGATAATACGATGATCTTGAATCTTGAAACAAATCAATCGTCATATCATGTACTCGATAATAAGGATCGGTATCTTGAAGAATCTGAGCATCTACTGGCCTAGTGACTCTAAATTCATTATAATCCTTTTTCGTTATAAAAGAATCATGATTTAAATATCTCTTACCCGTACTCACTAAATCAATCAAACTCAATACTCCAATAGCCAATATACAGATAAAAGCAGGTATCTTTTTCTTGATATAAAGAAAGAGTAATATGGTTGAAAATGCCACCAAGAAAAATACCTTTACAGCACTACTTCTTAACAAATCCATTCTATCCATTTCCAAAGCTGAAATAAAATCTTCTAGACTTAACCCCAGTGATTGTAAATATGGCTGATAAATCTGTAGACGCCTAGAATCATAAATATTGCTGAAATCCAAAATATAAGGCCCAAATAACCCGAGTATAATTGCCGAACCACCAACGAAAACGAAACTAATAAGCAATACTTTTTGCTTATTTAGCTCGTCATTAGAATACAAGAATTTATGTAAACCGGTAGCCGCCAAAAATGGAATAAATATAGATGTAACTGTGAGAATTGAATTTGGTGTTCGAAATTTATTATACAACGGAATGTTATCAAATATAAATCGATTAAATTCCTCAAAATTAATTCCTAACGAGAGTAAAAAACTAAGGAATGAGACGCCAACAAGCCACCATTTTAATGAACCTTTTACTACCAAACTGCCAAGTACGAACAGAAAAAATATGATAGCACCAAAATATATAGGTCCTGAGGTTGATGGTAAGCCCCCCCAATATAATGGCATCGGGTTAGTTCCTCGTCTAACATTTAGACGTAATTGTTTTAAAATTTTAGCCACATTACTATCTTTTGATAATACCTCACCCGAACTACCTCCAACTGCCAGAGGAATATAAGATGAAAAAAAATCACTCCAGCCATTGCTCCATCGCATGGCATATTGCCATTCTAAACCTTCAGTCTCGCTACTGGTGGTAGCTATCCCCTCCGTTTCTAAAATGGGAGCTCCTCTCATCGTATCTTTTCCGTACTCGTAGGTTGTCCATAGTTTTGGTGCATTACACATAAAGGCCAATACTAACCCTAGAAGCAATACACCACTAGCTTTAGCGAATACCTTAATTTGATTCTCTTTAATAAATCCTGCCAGCTTAATAAGTACGAAAATCCCTAAAAACAGACCTAAATAATACGTCATCTGAGGGTGATTTGACATCAGATTTAGCCCCATGCCTATGGCGAATATGATACCACCTTTTAAATATTCTGATCGATAAGCCAGCAGTACTCCACTGATAACTAATGGGCTCACCATAATAGTAGCAATCTTAGTCATATGCCCTGCCTGAAACAAGACCAAACTATTGGTCGTAAGTCCAAATGCTATACTAGACACAATGGCTACCCAAGGGTCTATTTTTAAGGTAATCAGCATGATATAAAAACAGATCATTCCTGATATGAATAAGCCTGCAGGCCGTCCCATAAAAAATCGTAAAGATTTCACAATCGGGACTAAAATGTTATTTACCGATCGTACATGTATCTGATATGCGGGCATTCCTCCAAACATAGAGTTAGTCCAAAGTGCTACATCATCATGCGATTCATTATAATCTTTAATCTCTTTGGACATTCCTTCATAGACTATTGTATCTGAAGATTGTATGACTTTACCCTGTAGTTGTGGTAAAAAATAAATGACTGAGACCAGCACAAATAGAACAACCGCGACAGCATGCTTCCAGATCTTTTGTAAAATTTTCATCTTTTGTATTAGTCTTTGTAAATTTTAATTACTCTATCGTGAGGATTTACATATCCACGATACATTCCTTCGGTATTAAAGGGCATAGCAATATTACCATTTTGATCCAATATTATGGCACCTCCTGTACCTCCGGCCTCTACTAGCTGTTGATTAATCACTAGATCACCTGCTTCTTGCACGTTCATATTTCCATATTCCATAGCACTAGAGATAGCATGAGCAACGGCATACCTAATAAAGAATTCTCCATGTCCTGTACAAGAGACTCCACAAGTTTTATTATTGGCATAAGTACCAGCTCCTATAATTGGGCTATCCCCTATTCTATTATATTTTTTATTCGTCATTCCTCCGGTAGAGGTACCCGCGACTATATTGCCCTGTAGGTCAAGAGCAACAGCACCTACAGTACCGTGCTTTTTATTCACATCATCACTTTCGGATAGTTCTGTTGATTCTTGATCTTTGATTCTCTTCAAGGATTTATACCTTCTTTCTGTATAGAAGTAAGATGGATCAACCATTTCGATATCATGCAGACTCGCAAATTCTTCTGCACCCTTACCAACCATGAATACGTGTTCTGATTTTTCCAAAACAGTACGAGCAGCTGAGATAGGATTTTTGATAGTATTTACACCACCTACTGCCCCTGCACTGAGGTCATTTCCATACATAAGTGATGCATCTAGTTCGTTAGTCTCATGATGTGTAAATACAGCTCCTTTTCCTGCATTAAATAAAGGTGAATTTTCTAAATAATTGATCGTTTTCTCAACTGCATCGGCGCTAGTTCCACCATTTTTCAATATTTTTTCTCCTATTGAAAGAGCTTCGTTTAGCGCATTGGTATATGCTTTCTCCTTTTCATCAGTCATATTTTTCTTTAAAATAGTGCCAGCACCACCGTGAATAACCATTGCATACATAGGGAATTGATCATCATTGCTTGGATGATGACTTTTTTGTTGATTAGCCTCCTTACAGGCTCCCATTAGAAGCAGGGTAATTATAAATAGTACCATTCTGATCATAACTCTTGATATGTTTTGATTAACCTATTTTTCATCCAAAGATCGCTAAACCAGAGACTTAGCATCCATATAGGCAATAAAAGAATAAGAAAATGAAGCTTACCAAAATATAGGGCAACTATGCATAAAATGATAAAATACAATAAACCCACAAACACTCCAAAACCAATGCCTAGACTAGAATAAAATACAGGCTTTTTGACTTTTTTATCAATAAATAGCTTAATGATCATCAGTGGAATACCATAAACTATAACTCCAATGATAAAAAAAGGAAAGAGTAAGAATGACTTCACATAATGTAATGATCCTAGACTCAACTTCCGCTCAACTGATTGCTCTCCTTTATTGATTCTATCTGCAATTTTAATGGATTTATCCAACATCACACGATCTTCTTTCCAGAGCCCCCAAGAAGGATCGTTGTATTCATTTTCAACAGGTATAAGCTCTTTCTTTAATATTGATTCAGACTCTATGTCATCTAGATGTATGATGTGCTTTCTCATGTGGACAGCTATATTCTCTGTCAACTCTTTCATGTTTTCTTTATGATTCCCTTCTAAAAACTGTGCATCCAATGTTATAGGCTCTCCTATACCAACTAGGACGTCAGACCTTAATCTATTTGAATCAATAAAGTTAATTCCAACTGGAAGTACATCAATCAGCAACTCGGGATTTTCCTGTAAAGTATCTTTGGCAATACGTGCTAATCCCTTTTGTAATGGACGCAATCGATGACTCAAATTAGTACTTCCTTCTATAAAAATGATAATACGTTCTCCTTGGCGTAGTTTTTCTCGAACATATTGCATATGCTTGTGATTGTCCCTAAGCCCTTTAAATCCATCTCTAAATCTAAAGATAGGAATCTGATTGGTCGAAATCAAAAGCCACCTCAGCCATTTCTTCTCAAACATATCTCCTCTGACTAAAAAGTGTACGGGTAAGTCAAACAAGCACCCCAGCACAATAGGCTCTGTAAATCCACTTGGATGATTACAAGCAATCAAGGTAGGGCGATCACTTTTGAGATGTTCTATTCCTGAGTATCGAATCTGTCGATACCATCCGCCAAGAGCCAATCTTGCTAAAAACCTTAAAAATCTATAAAGCATAATTCTCTTTAGTAACTTTAGTATTCTTTGTAAAAAGCTGTTTTTATCCTATCATGATTATATCAGTAGATGTCAGTATCAAAAGCTAAATATCTCATCATCATTGCAGGTCCCACTGGTATTGGAAAATCCTCTATAGCCATGAAACTTGCGAGACACTTCGAGACAGATATCGTAGGTGCTGACAGTCGTCAATTATACAAAGAAATGTTCATAGGTACTGCAAAACCGAACCAAGAAGAACGAACAGAAATAAAACATCATCTTGTCCATAGCCACTCTATACAAAACCCGATAACAGCCGCGGAGTATGAATTCCTTGCATTAAGAGCTTTAGACCACATATTCAATTATAATCAGACAGCCATTTTGTGCGGAGGCACAGGACTTTATATCAAAGCTGTCATAGAGGGACTCAACTCTTCAGTAGGTGTTGATGAAGGTCTACGAAATCAATTAGAAAAAATACTGAAGGAGCAAGGAATACTCGAATTACAAAAAATATTGAAAGAAGCTTCTCTTGAAAAATATGAGCAAACTGATCTCAATAATCCGCGTCGCTTGATCAGAGCCATAGAGATATTACAGTCATCTCAAGACAAAGAATGGAAGCCTAAAGCCTATAGAGATTTTAAAATAATACCCATTTGTCTAGAAATGGATAGATCGAACTTATACGATCGTATCAATATGAGAGTAGACCGCATGATATCTCAAGGACTTGTTAAAGAAGTAGAATCACTTAGACCTTACATAGGTAGTCGAGCGCTTGACACCGTTGGCTATAAAGAAATATTTCACCATTTAGCGGGTAAAAATACACTAGAGGAAGCCATCGAGCTCATCAAGAGGAATTCTAGACGATATGCAAAACGTCAAATGACTTGGTTTAGAAATCAAGGTGAATGGAACTATTTCTCATCAACAAAATACAATCAAATTTTAAATTTCATATCTTCTAGAATAAATACTATGAATTAGATTCTTAATGTCTACTCGGGCACATAATGCGCATATGCTTTAACTAAATATATATTACCTTAGAGCCATTGATGTATTATAAATCTATTTGATATGAAATTGCGCAATTTATTTGCCCCAATCTTAATTTTATTATGTCTTAATGTTTATTCCCAAGAAAATTTCAACTTAGAATTACTGGCTAATGTTTCGGTCAATGAAGCAAGTAATGATATATGGGGCTATGTGGATCAAAATGGTATCGAATATGCCATCATGGGCACTCAAAACACCACAAAAGTTTACTCCTTAGAAGATCCGAGCAATCCGATAGAAAGAGCATCAATCCCTGGTGCATTTACCACTTGGAGGGATATCAAAACTTTTAATAATCATGCTTATGTCACGACTGATCAAGGTGGTTCTACAGATGGTCTTTTGATCATTGATCTCAATGGTGCACCAGAGCTGATTACTCATACCTTTTGGAAACCATTTATAGATTTCAATTCAATTAGTGGTCAACTGGCAACCTGTCACAATCTCTACATAGATGAATCAGGATATTGCTATTTAGCAGGCTGTGGTACTATAGGAGAAGGTGGTATTATCATACTAGATCTGAACACAGACCCTAAAGAGCCAATCGTGGTAGGTATTGAGGATGAGCACTATTCTCATGATGTATATGTGAAAGATAACCTTATGTATTGCTCAGAAATATATCGAGGAACTATTACCATTTACGATATCAGCGATAGATCTAACCCCACATTTGTAAGCAATGCTCCTACTAGCTTGGACTTTACTCATAATGCCTGGTTATCGGACGATCAGACCACAGTGTTCACTACTGATGAGAGAGGTAATGCTTTTGTAGATGCTTTCGATTTAAGTGATCTTATGGATCCTAAGAAAATCGATAGTTTTCAACCTATAGAAACAAAAAATAGAGGAGTTATTCCACATAATACTCACTTCATCGACGATTACTTAGTCACATCTTGGTATACTGACGGAGTGGTGATTACAGATGTATCTGATCCAAGCAACATGATCAAAGTAGGATCATATGATACATTCCTAGGCAATGATGGTGGATTTAGTGGCTGCTGGGGAGTATATCCATGGTTGCCATCAGGTAATATAATAGCAAGTGATATCAACTCTGGGCTTTATGTCCTCAAACCCACATATACTAGAGCATCCCGACTTGAAGGAAAAGCGATAGAACAAGGTACTGGTATCCCAATAAGTGGTGTTCAGGTAGAAATTCTAAATGCCAGAGCTAATGAAGGTAACACTGACGCTGCTGGTGATTACAAGCTAGGTGTAACACTAGATCCTACAGAAGCGACCTTTAAAAATGTTGTATTCAGCCATCCTGAGTATGAAATACTGACGCTAAGCACTAACCTAGATAATGGAGGTGTAACTACTCTTAATGTAGAATTAACTAAAAAACTAGAATTAAGCATTAGTGTAAAAACGATAGATGCTACTACTGGAGAAGTATTACCGAATGCATTTGTTTCTTTGACTAATGAAGTTAATGATGTACTACTAAGTACAGATGAAAATGGGATAGGTGCTGGGAATATATTCGCCAATCAATATGAAGTAGTAGCAGGTAAATGGGGCTATCTACAGTCAGTTGAGAGTATAGATATATTTGAAGTTGGAGAAATAATCATTGAACTTACACCAGGGTATCAAGATGACTTTATTTTTGACTTAGGCTGGACAAGAGGTAATGACACCGGCTCTACTGGTTTTTGGGAACGAGGAGTCCCTGTAGGTACTACATTCCAGGGTCAAGAATCTAATACTTTTGCGGACATTGATGGAGATATAGGAAACGAATGTTACATCACCGGAAATGCTGGTGGCGGCGCTGGAAATGACGATATTGATGATGGGACGGTAACTTTGATATCTGATGTTATGGATTTGAGTTCTTACTCCTTTCCTGTTGTAGAATACTACACTAGATTTTTCAATGACGGTGGCCAAGGTGCAGCACCAAATGACTACTTCCGAATAAGTATTACTAATGGTGTTCAGACAGAAATACTTGAAGAAATAACCGAGTCTACCGGATCTTGGAATGAAAAATCAAGCTTCATGATCTCCGATTACATGACGATTACAGATAGCATGCAACTTATTTTAGAGGCTGCGGATGACGATCCAGGGCACTTGGTAGAAGCAGCATTTGATGCTTTTTTAGTAACCGAAGGTGAGCCTACATCAGTTACAGAGCAAAATGTCATTGATTTTTCCATAAGTCCGAATCCCGCTCGCGAATTTATACATATTGAGCACCCTTTTATCTCAGCTGATATTTGTATATGGGATAATCAAGGAAGACTAGTCACTCAATACCTAAAAGTCAAAAGTGGAGTGCAACTAGAAATAGATATGCTTATCCCAGGAAATTATACATTAGAAATAAAAGATAGCTCAAGTACGGTAGTTTCGAGCCAAAACTTTATCAAACACTAAAAAAGTATAACTTATTTTTCTTAAATATTTTTCAGTTAGATAAAAGATAATATCTTTGCGGTGCTTTGAAAGAAAAGCAGCTAGTTGACACCCTGAATTTTGAAAGTCCACCTGATGATGAACTCGGAAAATCTGGTTTAAAATGAAGATATTCATTTTAAATTTCGATGGCCCGTTCGTCTATCGGCTAGGACGCCAGGTTTTCATCCTGGTAAGAGGGGTTCGATTCCCCTACGGGCTGCAAATAGCACTAGACCTTCAACATTTATTTGTTGAGGGTCTTTTTTTATCCAGTTCAATTTTTTTTATAGATCGATTTATATCCAGTAGGCTTCTCTTTTTCTAAGATTTACCTTCGTCCATTTAGTCAAATTCCATATCTCTTTTTGTTCTTAGCTGGACGTGGCTATTCGTCCTATAACAAACCTGAAATTTAAATGGATTATATTATTTATAGATTCCATCATCAAATTAATACATGTTGGGAAATCAGATTATTCTAACAAGATAACTATCAGCAGACAGACATTAAAGACTATAACTTAGATAATCGTCCAGGTATTAATAACTGGAAGGGAATTGAATTATTTACAATACTGTAAAATGCTAAACTCGTTAGAGATTGAATCAAAGTCTATTGCTTGATTTCTGAACCGTCAGCCTCGAATGTTTTAGATCCCTTTGTTGCTGGCGTAAGAATTCCGTATTTAGGTAATGTAGGAGTTCCTATTTTATAGCCTACAAATAAACCTGTAAATAAATACCAGTCATTGTCTGATGAATCGCCTCTGATAGTACCGGTAGAAACATTTACTGGGTTTGACCCAAGATACTCACCTGTTCTATTAGCTAAATTAGCAGCTATCTCACCTTGATTTTCTAGTAATTCGTTGTAGGATACATACGTACCGCTAACGTCATCGATGTAATCCGTAAACGTTCTACGTGGTGCTACTTCTACCCCCATAACAATATTACTTGCCACATCAAACTTAACACCAATGCCATGTGTAATGCTTACATCCGTAAGAGAGTATCTACTTTTACCAGGTAGATAATTTTGACCTTCTGTACCTAGAGGCTGCAATCTATACTCTTTCCCTTGCCAAGTAGCCTTAGGGTTGAAATGAAATAAGTTGACTCCTCCAACTAGATACAGATTGATTCCAAACTTATTGAGTCTTTTAAAAACTGAATTGAAACTTAACTCTGTCGTGACTCCCCACTCAACAAGATCTGATTCAAACGACAAATTCCTTCTCTTACGCCAGATACTAGAAGCTTGAGCATCGTCTCCTGAAATCTTTCCGTATAATAATCTGGTTTGAAAACTTACATATGGACCTGCACTCAAGCCTACACTTGTACCTACGGCTAGATGCCCTTTAGAAAAGCTTAATGCATTGGGCAATGGCGATAAATCTCCTTGATAATAGGTAGCACCAGTATAGAATCTATACTCTACACCTTGACTGAAAACGCTGTAAATACAGCTGAAAATAATTACTATTATTGTTATTAATCTCACTTACGTTTGTCCTCTTCACCTACATGACACAGAAAATTGAAATCAGCACTATGTCGAATCTAGTTTTTTTATGATTTATTTCTTAATAGTGAGACTTTATTAGATCTCAAACCCACATGAGAATAATTCTTTTGATGTTCCACTAACCTAACAAAATAATGAAAATAGGTCAAAACTGCAATATAACCGACATTTACATATATCAATAAAACCTAATATAATATTAATATTAGGTTTTTAATTTCTACTCTTATACATAGACTTTTCTCCCTTTTTTATACTTGGTACTGGCACAGGTGCATTCTTATAAATGTGATCAAATATCTTTTCATTATACACCCAAAATCCATTCACTAATCGGTATCCTTCATAAGATCCGTCAGGTACCATAGTTTCACCTTGTCCAATAAATTGTCCCATTCGAGGGATCAAGTGATCGTGCATAATGATACCCAACCCTTCATTATAATTCAATGTGACATTACCATCCACACTGTAGTTAAGCTTTATTCTATTTCGTACATCATCTCTAGAACCTTCCTTAGGTATTTTAAATGACTCCGTTCCGAATATTGGTCGATTCTCTATGAATGTCAAAACTTCGGCAATCTTAATTTTCTCATATTTCGAATGACCATTATAACCAAAAAGTAAATAATGATTAATTCCCTCTACACTATATTCCTTGATTTCATAATACAATACCCCATACCACTCTTCAGGGCCTAAACTCAAGTATTCTACATCGTCTAGATTATCTTTATCATCTTTCAATTCGAATAACATGCCATTTTGGGTTTGTAAAAATCCAAAATATCGATAATCATTTTCAGCAGCTATAATCTGCCATGTAAATAGCCTGAAACTCTTGTCAGCAGGTTGTTTTATACTAATCCACTCCAACTCGGTATAGCTATTTGACCAACTTCCTTCGGATTCAAGACTTTTTTTAAACTCGCTATAAAAAAGATCATGAGCTGCTACTCGATGCTCAGGTTTGGCTGCATTTATCATTGCATCACTTAGAAACGATAAATCCAATAGCTTATCAGCTTGCGACTTCAGACTTAGTGAAATTGAAGCCCATAGAATGATTATTACATATAACTTTCTCATGACAATAGAATTTACCTGACGAGTAAATAGCTAACGAATCAACCTATTAGATTATTGAGTTGATTTGCTAGCGTTATTCTTCATTATACTATCCATAACCTCTGATAACTGTTTAGCACCTATATCTTTAATAAGAATCTTTAAATCTCGATCAAGTATGAAAATCTTAGGTGTCATGTTGATGTTATACTTCGTTTTAAATCTACTCCTATGATATTTATCTCCAAGGTTGAGAAGATTCATCATTCCTTTTTCTTCTACTGCCTTCCAACATGAGTCGTACTTTTCTTGGTGCTTGGTACATATACCGACTACTGTAACCCCTTTATCCTTATATTCTTCATTAAACTTAATAACATCTGGCATAGCTTTTTTACAATGGCCGCAGTCAGGAGCCCAAAACATCAACACCAAATATTCTCCTTCTATCTCTGACAACTTAACAGCTGTACTATCTTCTTTATACAACGTTAGATCACTACCCGTATTACCGATAAGACTAGGCTTAATACGACGAGCATTATTGATTAACTTTTTGAGGTTCTTTTCATCTACCCATGGTGCTTTATCTTTTGCATAGTAGTTTTCAACGAGATGCACATATACAGCATCCATACCTATGATCTTCATTTTCCCATAGGTGTTGAGGAAATTACTGAGATAGAACTTATAAGATTCTGGAGCAGATTCCATTTTTTCCAATAGATAATCCATAGATAGCATGATAGAATCCGGCATCTGCGTAGTCAGCTTATTTAGGTAATAATCCACTCTTTGATGCATGTAAGGCATATATATGTTTTGTTGATCTGAGATATCAACATGATCAAAATAATGCTCCTTATAATACATATAACGTCTTAATCTTATCTCCTCTTCAGTTCCAGAAAACTCAGGAATATCAATATCATTGCCCGATCTAATCAATTTGGCTAGAACATCATCTTGATGATTATCTAATAACTTTGACTGATAGTCATTAACTTTTTCATTGAGTTTTTGAATTTTTTGAGTAATTGCATCTGTAGAATCTCCCAATGAATCCAGCTCTGCTCTCTGCTTATTGAGTTCATCTGATTGAATACGCTGATCACTTAAGAATTTTAAATATTCCTGGAAATCTTCATTGACTTTTGATCCCTTATATTTAATCTTCTCCAAATCATTATAGCTAAAAGCTATATCAAACTCCCGATCCTTTTCTGGTATTAAAAATTGAATAAAACTATTTGAAGGTTTTACTAGCAACAGATACATTCCACTATGCAAAGAATCTGTATCTGATACGATAAAATCTTTTTTATTTTCCGATAACAATGTGTCTTGAACGAGCTGCCGATCCGCAAAGTAATATCCTAATATTAAAGTATCACTTTGATAATCAGACACTTTTATTTTGATTTCACTTTGACCTATCAAAGTACTTCCGAAAGCAATTAAATTAATGATTATTGTCCATCTAAAAATTGAATTCATCATATTATATTTCTTCTTCTACAAAACTCTAAAATGCAGACGAATTGGTCAACGTAATTCTATCTTTTACAAGATGAATTATAAATTGTTTAACATTCTAAGATCTATTGCCAGCCAATAAGAATAATACGGCCATTCGGATAGCTACACCATTTTCGACTTGTTGTAGTATGATCGAATGCTCAGAATCGGCTACATCGCTAGTGATCTCTACTCCTCTATTCATAGGTCCTGGATGCATGATGACAATTTCTTTATCTAGAGAATCCAATAGAGCCTTATTAATTCCAAAATACTGAGAATACTCTCTGAGAGACGGAATGTACTTAACATCTTGTCTCTCTAGTTGAATCCTCAAAATATTAGCCACGTCACACCAGTTTAGCGAGTCTCGGATATTATAGGATACTTCTACGCCAAGCTCTTTGATATGCTTTGGAAGCAGTGTAGGCGGACCACAGACTCTTACAGTTGCTCCTAGTTTCTGTAAACAAAAAATATTGCTCAATGCAACTCTAGAATGCTTGATATCTCCAACAATCAATATTTTTTTACCCTCTAGGTCACCCAACTTTTCATTCATACTATATCCATCAAGCAGAGCTTGCGTAGGATGCTCATGAGTACCATCCCCAGCATTTACAATACTTGCATCTATATGCTGAGATAGAAACATTGGAGCTCCAGGAGCAGGATGCCTCATGACGAGCATATCTACTTTCATGGATAAAATGTTATTGACTGTGTCCAATAAGGTCTCTCCTTTTTTCACAGAAGATGCCGCAGCAGAAAAGTTTATTACATCGGCAGACAAGCGCTTTTCGGCTAGTTCGAAGGAAAGTTTTGTTCTCGTAGAATTTTCAAAAAAAAGATTAGCAATGGTAATATCACGTAGAGATGGTACTTTTTTGATCGGTCTATTGATCACTTCTTTAAACTGTCGAGCCGTTTCAAATATTAACCGGATATCCTCTGAAGTGATATATTTTATACCGAGTAGATGTTTTGTACTTAGAGAGGACTCCATCTAATTACTGCTTATTTGATTCGAAAAATAAAATTTCATCAGCACCGTCAATATCTTTCCACTTCACTCTTACATATGCTTCCTCCAACGCATCCACGGTGAGACCTACATAATCAGCCTTAATAGGTAGATGACGATTGAATCGACGGTCTACCATCGTAACGAGTTCTACGTGGGAGCTACGCCCTATATCCTGTAATGCCGACATAGCTGCATGTATTGTTCGTCCAGTATAAAGTACATCATCAACTAAAATTACCCGTTTCCCGTCAAGTGAAAAATCAATTTCTGTGCTACTAGCCTTTAGTGGTTCTGATCTTAAACGATAGTCATCTCTATAAAAAGTAATATCGAGCTTACCAAACTCTACCGATATACCTAAATCTTCTAAAACCTGTACGATTCGATTGGCCGTATAGACTCCCGTCTCTTGAATCCCAATAATCGAAGTATTGCTAAAGTCATCATAGTTTTCTATCAACTGGTGAGCTAGACGTTTAATCGTGAGCTCAAATTGACTATCGGATAATATGACTCTATGATCACTCATACTGCTAATATACGTACTAAGTTTTATCCAATATTTGATTACTTTTTCTTAGGCTTCCAAGCTCCTTTGAGACCTACTGTCTTATTAAAAATGGGTGCAGATGGAGTATGTTCATCATCGCTATAGAAATAGCCAAGTCTCATAAATTGAAAAGCCGTTTTGGCAGCTACTTGAGCGAGAGCTGGTTCTAATTTTGCATTTTTATTAATTTTCAAAGAGTCCTGATTATAAAACTCAATAAAATCTTTGTCCTCATGTCCTGTTGGCTCAGGATCTGTAAATAAACGCTCGTATACATTGACTTGTCCATCAATAGCATGCTCGGCAGATACCCAATGTAAAGTCCCCTTAGCCTTTATACCAGATTCATCAGAACCACTTCTACTATTTTCATAATATGAGCACTGCACTTCGACTATTTCTCCATTTTCATCTTTCAATACTCCATCACAATGGATGATATAAGCATATTTCAACCTTACATTTCTGCCCTGTGATAGTCTAAAAAACTTTTTGGGAGCATCTTCCATAAAGTCTGCTCTTTCGATATACAGGGATTTAGAAAATGGTATTTCTCGGGTTGTGGGATTCTCTAATGCTGGATTATTGATGGCTATCAGTTGTTCAGTTTTACCATCAGGATAGTTAGTGATGACTAGTTTTATTGGATCTAGCACAGCCATCATACGATCCGTAGTTGCATTGAGTTCTTCTCTTACACAAGCTTCTAGAAGCTCTACTTCGATGACGTTATCTCTCTTTGCCATACCAACTCGGTCACAGAAGTTTCTGATCGCCGCAGCGGGATAACCTCTCCTTCTCATACCTGATATCGTCGGCATACGAGGATCATCCCAAGATCTGACTAAGCCTTCCTGTACGAGTTTCATCAACTTTCGCTTGGAGGTAATCATATAACTTACATTTCTCCTGGCGAACTCAATCTGTCTAGAAGGGAATATCTCTAAATGCTCTATAAACCAATTGTATAATGGCCTATGATGTCTAAACTCAAGTGAACATAAAGAATGCGTAATACCCTCTATAGAATCTGATTGACCATGGGCAAAATCATACATCGGATAAATACACCACTGATCTCCCGTACGATGATGATGTGCTCTCTTGATACGATATATGACGGGATCTCTCATGTGCATATTAGGACTGGTCATATCCACTTTAGCTCGGAGTACTTTAGCACCGTCTTCAAATTCCCCAGCTTTCATCCCCTCAAATAATCGCAGATTTTCTTCAATAGATCTGTTTCGATACGGGCTCTCCTTTCCGGGTTGAGTTGGTGTACCTTTTTGCTCGGCAATTTCGTCGGCGGTAGAATCATCGACATACGCCAAACCTTTATTGATCAATGTTACGGCATATCCATATAAAGTGTCAAAATAATCACTTGCATATAGCTCTGATCCCTCCCACTGAAAACCTAACCATTGAACATCTTTTTTGATAGCATCTACATATTCTGTATCCTCCGTAACAGGATTAGTATCATCGAAACGTAGATTCGTTTTACCACCATATTTTTTTGCAATGCTAAAATTTAGACAAATAGCTGTTGCATGACCAATATGTAAATAACCATTGGGCTCGGGAGGAAACCGCGTATGTATTCTTCCCCCATGCTTACCGGCTGCAATATCTTCATCTATGATGACTTCGATAAAATTCTTTGACTCTTCTCTTATTTCTGACATTTTACTTTTCTCTTTTACATGCGTTCTGGCATCTCGATACCTAGCAACTCCATTCCTTTTTTCAATACACTAGCCACATTTTGACTTAAGAAAACTCTAAATGCCTTAGCTGCATCGTCCTCAGCACCCAGTATACGTACATCATGGTAAAACTTATGATATGACTTTGCTAATGAATATAAATAACTAGCTAGACCTGAAGGATCGTAGTTTTCACTCGCTAAGCGAAGTTCCTCTGGAAAATTAGATAACGATTGTATCAAGATACGTTCAGCAGGTTCTATTGCATCATAGTCTGAACTCAACTTGGCATCAATCTTCATATCCTTCCACCGACGTACTATACTTTGAATACGAACATATGCATTCTGAATGTATGGCCCAGTCTGTCCTTGCATATCTACACTTTCAGCAGGATTGAAAGTCATTCGCTTTTTAGGATTTACTTTGAGTATAAAGTACTTTAATGCTCCTAATCCGACTTTACGATACAACTCATTTCTCTCTGCAGGTGACAATTCTTCGGCTTCACCTCTTTCTTTGGCTTGATGAGCTGCTTCCCCGATTACCTCTTCTACCAGATCATCCGCATCTACTACTTTACCTTCTCTACTCTTCATTCTCCCAGTAGGTAAATCTACCATTCCATATGACAAATGATACATCCCCTCTCCAAATGGAGCTTTGAGCTTTTTCATGATCTCAAATAATACTTTGAAGTGGTAATCTTGCTCATCGGCTACTACATATACCATTTTCTCAGCACCATGATCTTCATATCGTTTTTGAGCTGTACCTATATCTTGAGTCATATATACACTCGTCCCGTTACTTCTGAGTACAAGCTTATGATCAAGTTTTTCAGCTTCAAGATCAATCCATACACTGCTGTCATCTTTTCGATAAAAGACATTTTTATTTAATCCTTCTTCTATAGCATCTTTACCAAGCAGGTAGGTATCAGACTCGTAATAATAACTATCAAAGTGAACACCTAGTGCATTATATGTGGCCTCAAAACCCTCATACACCCAGTCATTCATTTGCTTCCAAAGTTCGATGGCAGACTCATCGCCTGACTCCCACTTGATTAGAAGTTCTTGTGCTTGTTTTCCTAATTCACTATACTCGTTAAAGTACTGATTCTTATATGCTTTGAAAAAAGCAGCTGACTCTTGCCCTTCTTTTCCATGCTTCTTGAAGATCTCAAGTGCTGTATCTTTGGATTGCCAGTTTTCGTATTCATCTTTAAAAGCTTGTTCAAATCTGACATAGTATTGCCCTACAAAATGATCGCCTTTAACACCCGTACTTTCAGGAGTATCACCATTACCGAATAGACGCCATGCAACCATACTTTTGCAAATAGCTATCCCACGATCATTGATGATCTGAGTTTTAATAACATCATAACCAGCATACTCCTGGATTTGAGCACAAGACCAGCCTAATAGAATATTCCTCACATGACCTAAGTGCAGCGGTTTGTTAGTATTAGGTGATGAAAACTCTACGAGAACCTTTTTATTTTTTGGATTACCTGCTCCATAGTCTGGTGTTTTTGATATCTGCTGAAGTACATCTATCCAAAATGAGTCCGTCAATGATATATTTAAAAAACCCTTCACCACATTAAAGTCAGCTACAATTTCTTGAGATTCTTTCTTTAAATAATCACCGAGAGTCTGCGCTATTACTTCTGGTTTTTGTTTTGCCACTCTGGTTAATGGAAATACAATAAAGGTTATTTCGCCTTCAAATTCACTTCTCGTGATAGAAAGAGCAATTTCTTCATGAGCGATGTCATGATCATAAATGTGCTTGATGGCGTCACTTAACTTTTGTTGTATAGGGCTTAAAAATATCATAGCCCGCAAATTTAGTTATTAAAGGTATAAGAAAACGAGCTTTAGCTAAAAAAGCTAAAGAATGATTGACCATAGTTTCGACAATCTTCAAATCGAGGATGGGAGTTAAAGCTATTATTCTGATCGTGCTCAATTACCACTAGACTATTAGACTTTATTAAAGATGAGTCAAAAATAAAATTTGGTAAATCTGACAATCTTGGGAGTGCATAAGGCGGATCTGCGAATATGTAGTCAAATGAAGTATCTGCTTGTTTGATAAACTTAAATACATCTCCTTTTACTAATGCCACTTGATCAGCAATATTATACTCATCAATCAATTGCTTAACATACGAACGAGCAGGACCAAATCGATCTACATAAGTAGCATGACCGCCACCTCTACTGATAAACTCTATAGTATTAGTGGCCGTACCTCCAAAAAGGTCAAGCATCGTCTTACCGTCAAAATCAATCCTATTCTGTAAAATATTGAACAACGCTTCTTTTGCTATGTCTGTAGTCGGTCGCGTTGGCCATTTTTTCATGGGCGGAGAATACCGCCTTCCTCTTAGAGTTCCCGAAATTATACGCATGAAGCTATCGCAAATGATCGATTATAGATATGTCCTGCCTGAATATTATTGTGTTGAAATCCTAAATTCCAAAAACTATAATGTCTGACATAGTCGTGGATCATAGAAAAATAGGAGGATCCTTCGACAATGTGACCACTTAGCTTCAATGGATCAGCATTTAGATCGAGTTCGTTTTGATTGTAGACCAATGCGATATAATAAATGAGATCCTCGGCAGAAGAGATGTAATAATTATTGTGAAACGTTAATCCCTTATCGGTCACAACCCAAATACTTAATAAGTTATGATAGACATCCATATAAACCATAGGATGGCTACTATCTAGACCACTTGCTAAACACGTATGTAGTAGTGCACCATCCGAATGAATCCATGAATACTTAATAAGCGCATCATGATGATTTCCAAGATTTTCACCTGCTACCATCATCATAGTAGAGTCTATTTCCATCGTCTGCACCGTCCATTGTTCTGGACTAGTGATTCTTGACATCAAATGGAGGTAAGCAAAGTTACTATCTGATCGATACTCGCTCATTGGTATGAGTGCGGTATTCTGAGATACTGATCCTATATGAACCTTTGCATTTTGAGGTATAAGATTTTTGGTATCCGCCTCAAAAGTCCGCAGAAGTCTATCTTGCTGCCACTCACAGCAAAAAAAACTGCCCGACGAATGAATCGCGGACAGTACTTTTTTATTATCTATATCTATATTTTCCAATAGATCTAATTATTTCCAGTTACCACCTAAACTTGGCTTATTCATATCTCCAAACTTAAGCATGGCTGCAGGCTCATATGACTTATCATATTTGGAAAACTTTGGGCTTGCATACTCTCCCATAAAATCTCTCCATCGAGTACCTACCTCAACAACGCTCACCAGCGTTTTTTGATATGTAAGTGTATCTGCTTGGATATTAAACTTAGTACCTTTGCTAAATGGTACGTACTCCAAAGAGTCTAGATTAATTCCTAGAATATTGATACTATCTATAGCAGGGCTGTAAGAAAATTCTTTGATAAATTTTTCTGGATCCTCTGGGAATTCAGGATCTGCGGAAATTTTCACAAATTCTATACTATCGTTTTGTAAAACGGCTTTTAGTGTATCAAAATCATTAGCAAAGTTACCTACGATATCACGGTATATTTCTTGAGACTGACGTATTTGATCCAATTTATTAACTACGACTTCTTTTCTTGCATTTTTTACATCCCTAAATTTAATAGGCTCTTGAATGTTTGCATAGAGTAAATATCCAAGAAAAATAACTAGTGCTGCCAGTAAAATATTGATTAGTAATTTCATTAGTTTGATTTATCAATAAACATGTTAATCCAATTCACCAAGATATAGATGATATATGTTCTATTTTTGGTGCGATACAATGATACATAAATTTTAAATTTTCTATCCTGTCTAACAAACCATTTTTTGCACAACACGTATTTATAACATTATGAGTCTTACATTATTAGCCATAGAGTCTTCTTGCGATGATACATCAGCAGCAGTATTGAAAGATGGAAAAGTGCTTTCGAATATAGTATCAAGCCAAAAAATACACGAAGAGTACGGTGGCGTAGTACCAGAACTTGCATCGAGAGAGCATCAAGCCAATATTATTCCTGTCGTGACTAAAGCGCTTAAGTTGGCTGGAGTAGATAAAGCAGAAATAGACGGAATAGCGTTTACAAAAGGGCCAGGATTGCTCGGTAGCTTATTGGTAGGAGTCACCTTCGCTAAATCTCTAGCACTTGCCTTAGATATACCATTGATTGAGGTGCATCATATGAAAGCACATGTTATGGCACATTATATAGATGATCCTGTTCCAAACGAACCCTTCCTATGTCTTACTGTATCAGGTGGACATACACAAATCGTAAAAGTCAACTCACCAACGGAGATGCGTATCATAGGTAATACGATTGATGATGCCGCTGGTGAGGCATTTGATAAAGCCGGTAAAATGTTAGGTTTAGATTATCCAGCAGGTCCTCTTATCGATAAATATGCTAAAGAAGGTGAAGCTAAATTTCATTTCAATAAACCAAAAATCAAAGATTTAGACTTCAGCTTCAGTGGATTAAAAACATCAATCTTATATTCCTTAAAAAAATGGAAGACAGAAGATCCTGATTTCATTGAAAAAAATAGGAATGATCTCTGTGCATCCATACAATCTACGATTATCGAGATATTGATTGATAAACTTGAGAGTGCAGCACGTCAAGAAAATATAAAAGATATAGCCATTGCAGGAGGTGTATCTGCCAATTCTGGTTTACGACAAGCAGTGAGTTTATTAGGTGAAAAATTAAATGGTCAAGTTTATATACCACAATTTCAGTACTGTACAGACAATGCAGCCATGATCGGAATATCTGCCCACTATCAGTTTGATGAAGGTGTATATGCCGATCAATCTGTCAAGCCTGATCCCAGAATGGTATTTTAACTATTGACAATTTTATCTTTCATTTTTTGGAATTCTTCCTCTGTTAAGACTCCATTATTTTTGAGTTCTACCAACTTCGCTAATTGGTTTACGACAGTTTCTTCAGGATTAGGAATATCTTCAGGCTTCATTTCTTTAGCCATCTCCTTCCCTTTTTCAAATTTAGCATTGTAGTAGTCCTTAAGTCTTGAAGGGTCGAAATCTAAAAAAGTACCACCAGTTTCAAAATGTTTCTTAAACACTTCTCCCAACGCATATGTAGAGCCACCTGAGAGAGCTGCTAAGGTAACACCACCCAACATGGTACCAACCCCAGGTATTAGTTTTACTGCATTAGCGCCTAGTCGTGCCAGTGATGTTCCTGTCAATGCTGTGATCAAGGCTTTACCTTGTGTTTCTTCAAAATCTACTTCAAATACTTTGCACAATTGTCTAATCATGTCAAGCTGAATAGCACTTACGGCAAAAAAATCGACTATCGGTAAAGGAATAAAACCTGCTCCCATAGACCAGATCATGTGATTTTTGATTACGCTATTTGCATGTTTTACTTCAGCAGATATTTTGGTTTCGTTCATAAGATTAGTTTGTACATGCATTAATGTACGGATATTACATGAAGTTCCAAGATATTCAAATTAAAGACTAAGATGATGCTTATCTCGACCAATGCGCCCGACAAATACACATATTAAAAGAATTTAATGTATAAAATACTCTAAGTAATTAGTAGTATGTTTAACTTCGTGATATATAATGTTAAGTAAACGATAAACTTAAGTGACAAGACATCACGTTTATTATTTCGATGTCATTTTTGTACTCATACATAAGAATAACAGAACTATGAAAAATATTTTTTCTTTCACCCTTTTAATCATTCTTACCATTGCACTTAGTCAATGCGGAAGTAAAGGAACAACAATAGAAGGAAAGATCGATAATGCAGGTGCAGTTACTGCATATTTTGATCGAACAGGGTTAGATAACACCAATCAACCTTTAGATAACGTTGCTCTTGGTAGTGATGGTCAATTTAGTTTCAATTTTCCAGAAGGCTTAGACGCTGGATTTTATCGAGTAAGACTTGGAGCCAAATCCATTATGTTAATCATAAAAGGAGATGAGCAAAACATCAAAATAAATGCAGATTTAGCGACTATTGATAAATTTAATTATTCCGTAGAGGGATCGAGCTTATCACAAGACTTCCAATCTACTTTTGCTAAAGTCATGAGTAGAGAAATGGATACCAATACGCTGACAGCATACATTAAAAATGAAGCAGATCCGCTAGTCGCTCAATTACTTGCCGTAAGTGCTTTTAATAGGCCTGACTTTGCCTCCATACACAGAAGTGTATATGACAAGCTAGCATCTACCTATCCTGATCAAGCTACTAATGCTGGATATTTGAAAATTGTACAACAGCTGGAAAAGCAATATGCAAGGACTCAAGCCACTGCAAAAATTAAAGTCGGTGAGCCAGCTCCAGATATAGCACTACCTGGACCTGATGGTAAGGTGAGAAAATTATCTGATCTAAAGGGAGAAGTCGTTCTTTTAGATTTTTGGGCAAGTTGGTGTGGACCATGTAGAAAAGCAAATCCAAAAGTAGTAGAAGCCTACAAGAAGTATAATAAAGATGGATTCAATGTATTTAGCGTTTCTCTAGATGGATTAGATGCAAGAACAAAGCAAAGACTGCAAACTGAAGATCAGATCAAAATGCAAACTGATCGCTCTAAAGAACGATGGGTCGCTGCTATTCAAAAAGATCAACTCTTGTGGGATGGTCATGTATCTGATTTACAAAAGTGGGACTCCCCTGCTGCCGCAATGTACGGCGTAAGATCAATCCCTCAAACATTCCTAATAGATAGAGAAGGTAAAATTGCTGCTATCAATCCTAGATATGATCTAGAACAACAATTGATAAAGTTCCTCTAAGGATAAATATAAAAGCACATAAAAGCCAATACTTGACATGAAGTATTGGCTTTTTTTATACCCTCCTATCATATACAAAAGCTTTAATCCCAGATTATTCAATCCTATTGAATAGTCTGCCATTTGGTTTTAATGAATATCAAAATGTCACAATCAATACATTAACTCCAAAAGAAAGCTACTTATGCAATGCCTTGAAAAACTATAAGCAGCTATTTGACTTTCCATAAACATAAAAGAATATACACTATGAAATACCCTACTTCATTATTGATAATGATTGCCATGCTCTCATGCAAACAAGAAAAGAATCATGATAAGTCATTACAACAGTACAAAAATGAAGGCCACAGAATAGTCACTCAACTTGTTGATCAGGTCGGTAGTTATGAGGACTTGCTTAAAAAGAAAGATGTTGTGTATACTTATACCTACCAAACTCCAGATGGCAAAGAAGATATCAGCCAAGAAAAATACATATTTGAAGGAGAACTCTCTTACGGAAAATACCAAAAACACGAACGTACATTTACTGATCTAGATGGTGAATTTGAACAAGGGTATGATGGTAAACAATATTGGCTAAAGCATAATGGGAGTTTGATAAAAGATGAAGCCAAGCTAAAAAGAGTAGCATTTAATCGCCCAACGAATTTTTATTGGTTTGCCATGTTTCAAAAACTGCTAGACCCGGGAGTTAATTATAATCATCTAGGCGATACCAGTATCAATAATCAGATGTACGATAAAATAGATATAAGTTTTGATTCTCCAGATAACAAACCGACTGATATCTACCGATTATTTATTAATCAAAAGACTCATCTTGTAGATCAGTTCCTATTTACAGTTGCGGACTTTGGTGTGATGAAAACACCTTTTCTAATGCAATGTAAATACGAAAATAACGATGGAATGATGATTCCTAGTGAGCGGAAATATAAAAAATCAACTTGGGATGCTAAGGTAAATGATGATCCATGGATCAAAGTTACCTGGAGTGATATCTCCTTCAGTAATAATTTAACTCCAAGCGATTTTCAAAAATAAAGGTTTAACTCTGAGAAATTTCATAAAAAAGGAGCGATATACTGACTTGTTGTATCGCTCCTTTTTAAGTTTGGTTAGTAGCTAAGATATTATCGCAATACGATTACTTTTCTCTTAATGCTTACTCCGCCTGATTCAATATTTACGAAATATTGGCCTGGTACTATATCTGATGTACTAATGGTCTCATTCGTCGATCCCAGTCTTTTAGTCGTAATTACAGCACCGTCCACAGATAATAAATTTGCATCGGCTCCTATCATCTCTTCTGGAATTTCAATATTAATTATTGATCCTTGATTAACTGGATTAGGATATACATTGACATTTGCTATACCTGATCCTGAAAATCTCTTAAGCAGCTCGGTACCCTCTTGATCGCCATCAATCTTAGCAATCATATCGGCAACTTTATCCAGCTTGATCTCACCAGTAAGTGTACCTACTATGAAGTCTCCTTCCGCAGTGCCGATACCTACCAGCTCGTAAATAATACCGTCTTCCTCATCGATATAGAACGAAAAATTGGTATTTTCTTCTCGTACGGTCAATAGCTCTTCGAAGTTTTTAGCAATTCTTTTTTTACCCCACTGATATTCTTTTTTAGGATTTTCTAGTTTCGGAACTGAGATTAAATTGAAAGAGGTAATGCTCGTCAAAAAGTCCTTAAATTCTTGAATATCCTCGTCATCGGTTTCGATATATGAAGCATAATTGAATAGTTTACCCGCAACATAGACGCTTTTGATATCTTCTCTAGCGGCAAAATCGCTGTAATACTTATCGATAATATTTTGCCCAAACATAGGGATAGAAAGTAGGATGGCTGCGACAATTGGAAAAATTGATTTCATTGCTTTTATAGTTTGAATAGGTTAGAAAAATGAGAAGCAATTGGTTTGGTTTCATCTGGTTAGGTAATTGCTTCAATACACTCTATCGACGGGTAGGATTTTTGTTTTGTTACAAAAGCTTAACAAAATTTTTAGAATCGTGTTAAGATTATAGGCTCATCTAACGCGAATAAATAAAAATTAATGTATCGCTTGCAACCATTTTTCTCATCCAATCTAAGCTTTATAAACATAAAAGATATCTACGCCGTGGCGATACAAGTCATCAAGCTCGATATGAAGAGAACTTTATAAATACTACTGCCTCGGCGCAGCTCCAAGTGGTGTTTGAGGAATCGTATCCGGCACTCTTCCTAGCTCATGAGGCAAGGAGACGGTTTTAAACCTTGGCAGTACATACTTTGCAAATAATCGACATTCATCTAGATGAGGATAGCCACTCAATATGAATGATCGGATACCTAAGTCCATATAGGACCGCAGCTTGGCTTCGACTTGATCAGGATTTCCAACTATAGCCGCTCCGCAACCTGACCTTGCTCGCCCTATACCTGTCCAAAGCTGATCTTCTACAAAACCTTCTCGATCTGATTGATTACGCATCTCAGATTGTCGAGAAACGCCATATGATTTAGCATCTAAAGCACGATTTCGGATTTCATCACCTTTTTCCACATCAAGGTATTTCATGAGTGATCTAGATGCTTCAATCGCTTCATCTTCGGTTTCTCTGACGATGACATGAACTCTAAGTCCAAAATCTACCTGACGATCGTACGAAGCTGCTTTTTCACTCATATTAGTCATCAGCCCCTTGATATTTTCAGTGGTCTCTGGCCACATCAGATAGACATCACAATGCTGAGCACAGAGATCTACTCCATCCGGTGAATAGCCTCCAAAATACATTAAAGGACCACCATTTTGTTGATAGGGTTTTACAGGTAATGTTGGTAAGGAAAGATTGTAAAAATCTCCTTTAAAGTCAATTTGATCTTGAGTCCAACACTGCTTGAGTATCTCTATGACTTCGCGACTTCTTTGATATCGATCAGCTGAAGGAAGATCTTCTCCTGGCAGATTAGAGGAAATGATATTGATGGTCAAACGACCTTTCATAATATGATCTAATGTCGCTATGGCCCGAGCTAACATCGGTGGATGGACTTCTCCGCATCTGATCGCCGTAAGCAAATTGATATTATCGAGCAATGGTGCCAAAGCTGCGGCAAAAGTCCAAGTATCTTGACCTACTTGATAGCTGCTCGGGCAGAGTACATTTCGATACCCCAAGCGATCCGCTTCTTTGATGATTTCAGATGTATTCCCCCAAGAGCTTTTGTAGGCATCGGGCATGACACCTAGATGATTGGTATCACCATTGCAAATAGGAGCAAACCATGAAATTTCTGCCCCATCTAATGCTCTAGATTTTACTACAATAGACATAAAGAATTATGCGAGTAAGGCTTTAACCTGAGCTTTTACATTTTCTCCTGTGAAACCAAATTTCTCATCCAGTACGGTATAAGGAGCTGAATACCCAAAATGATTCAATCCCCAGACTGATCCATTATGACCGACTAAGCTTTCCATATTGGTGCTCAAGCCTGCAGTCAATCCAAAACGCTTAATACCTGCAGGTAATATCTTATCTTGATAATCTGCATCTTGAGATCTGAATAATCCTTCACTTGGTACAGATACTACCTGAGCATGAATACCATCTTCTGCTAATAATGCGGCACCATCCATTAATGTGGATACCTCAGAGCCATTGGCGATAAGTACAACATCGGGATTACCATCTGTACTCTTAACGATATAAGCACCTTTATGAGCTCCTTCGGCCGTGTCAAAGCGATTGCCAGATTCTGATGCGATATCATTTATATTTTGTCTTGAAAGTATCAATCCTGATGGAGTATTTCTATTTTCGAAAGCCATCTTCCAGCATTGTGTCGTCTCATCACTATCAGCCGGTCTCATGGCTAAGAAACTATTATGACCTGAATGATTTTTTAACTTTTCTAGCAATCTAAGTTGCGCCTCTTGCTCTATAGGCTGATGCGTAGGGCCGTCCTCTCCAACTCGGAATGCATCATGCGTCCAGAGGAAGATCAATGGTGTTTCCATCAATGCCGCCACTCTAATTGCTGGTTTCATATAGTCAGAAAATGCGAAGAAGGTAGCACATACGGGAATAACTCCACCATGCAGTGACATACCAATCATCAAAGCAGCCATCGTCAACTCTGATACTCCAGCTTGCAGGAATGCTCCTGAAAAATCTCCTTTCTGAAAGATGGTGGTTTTCTTCAGGAATGCCTCCGTCTTATCTGAATTACAAAGATCTGCAGAAGAGACAATCATATTTTCACAATGATCTGCTAAGTATGAAAGCACTTGTGCAGATGCATTTCTTGTCGCTGTATTATATTTTTGAGGAATGCTTTTCCAATCTATATTTTGAACCTCACCTGAAAGGAATCGCTCATATTTGGCTGCTAATGCTGCATTACTTGCTTTCCAACTCGAATAAGTTTCTTTTTTCTTTTTCGCAGCTTCTCTTTTTTGATCTAATACTGTAGTGATGTAGCTTGACACTTCGTCAGTAATATGAAAAGGATCTGCGCTATCAACACCTAATCCTTTCATCGTAGCCTCATACGAAGCGGCTGATTTACTCAGAGGCTTACCGTGGAGTTCTACTTCACCTTCATACAAGCTTCCATCTTCTTTTCTGACGCTTTTACCCATCACGGTTTTACCAATGATCAAACTTGGCTTATCCGTCATGGCAAGGGACTCATCCAATGCCCTTCTGATCTCATCATGGTCATTTCCGTCAATCGTGATCACATGCCAGCCCCATGATTCGTATTTCATGGCAGTATCTTCATTCATCACATCACTCACAACAGAAGATAGTTGGATATCATTGGCATCATAAAACATGATGACATTTCCCAATCCTAACAAACCTGCAATACGACCTACCCCTTGAGAGATTTCTTCTTGCACTCCTCCATCACTGATATAGATATAGGACTTATGTGCAGCTACATCTCCAAATCTTGCATGCATAAAGCGTTCTGCGATAGACGCTCCCACACCAAAGGCATGACCAAGGCCCAATGGACCAGATGTATTTTCTATACCTCGCTTGACATCCAACTCAGGGTGACCAGGAGTTACACTACCCCATTGTCTGAAGTTTTTGACATCTTCTATACTATAATTACCCAATATACATTGTACTCCATACAGCATGGCAGACATGTGCCCCGCATCTAGGTAGAAGCGATCACGACCCGCCCAGGTCATATCATCAGGATCATAATTTAGATATTCTGAATACAGTACCGAAACGAAATCTGCACCACCCATAGGACCTCCAGGGTGACCCGAGCTTGCTTTCTCGACCATCGAGGCTGCTAATACTCTAATATTATCTGCTACTGCTAATGTAGAACTCATAGTATTGGTTTTAAGTCCCACAAATTTGGATAATTATTATATGAAATCCCCATATATGATAGGGAAATTATGGAGAAAGATGAAATCACTCAATGAAGATTAAATAAGTTCTAATCTTATGTTCAATAACTTCGATTCGGTGACTATAACTGGTTATCAATCTACTGCCTCAGCATTCCCTGCTTATACATATCGATGGGCATCATTCCTATTTCCATTCTTCTTCCTTCAAGGTTTTCTATATCTTCTGTTGGCTTAAGTTCAACCGTTTTATTTTTAAAATCTACATTGGCAAATTGAGTACCATACAATTGCTTCTCACCATTATTGACTTTGATCCTATCGTAGAGATACGCATATTTATCTTGACTTAGATCCCCAGTATCAACCGCTTTCTTGACATTATCGAGCTGGGATCTCTGCCACTCTATGTCTCCATCGGCATGTTGTATTACGCAGAAAACTCCATTCATAGCGTCTTTACCGACTAATTTCCTAGTGGGGAAACCATATTGGTCAAAAATCTCTTTTATTCTCATTCGCCCAATCTCATCAGTATATGTCATACCATCAAGATCAACCGTACTAGTATCAATATCGAACTTCTCAATCATATCCCACATAATATTTGATCTTGAAGCTTGATCATTGATGAAGATTTTAATAAGTTCGAGCTGGAGTTCTTTATTGCTTACAACTTCGATAGAATAATGCTTACACTGCTCAAATTCCTTGAGGTAAGGCTTTGTGCAAATCTCGATTAACATCTCATCACTTTGATTAGTCAGTATATGTTCCATTTCGTTATGGAGACCGAGTTTGCTCTTTGCATCAAGTCCCGTAACTATGAATTTCATTTCTAAGTCCTTAGAGATATTTAGTAATGAATCAAACTTTGTATTGCAAGATAGATAGTCTTCATCCATTGCACTTGAGATCATTCTCCAACCTAGTTTCCACTGGTAGAATGCTTCTGAATCTTGTCCTAAGCTAGCTTTGCAGGAATTTAGAATCACCAAGAAGATTAAAATTGACAATAGATTTAATTGTTTCCTAAGCATGTCTTTTAGTTTGATTTAATACAACGGTTCTTTAATTATTGCTTTAGCAATAATTTCAAGCCGATTTATGCAATAGAACTAAACAATACGGGTTCAACTCATATCCTTTGATCCTCCCAAATCATCACCACTCCAGCTTATATCTTTCTAGAAAATCTGGATATTTTTTAAGTAAACGACCTATAAACGAGTCTCGTCTAGCTATATCTATTTCAGTACAAAAACCCCCATTAGACCCAAGCATTCTTTTAAGCATTGGCCCAAGAAGCATTTTACCTTTATATCCTGACATATTAAAGTCAATCAGTCGTTTAGACCAAGTGTAGACCCATTCGCAATCTTCAGAGTGATGAAGCACCATTGAGAATTGATAAATTTCTTCTTCATTAAATGAATCCAAAGAACCTCTTGCTTCGTAAAGACTATCAATAAGGTCACGATTCTTCTGATCTGAAGCATGTTGATTTTTTAAATCGTTTTTACCTCGATGTTCTTGATCCCTTTTTCTGATAAGTTCGGAATACATCATATTGTCACGAGAAATAGTTTTCTTTTTCTTAAGAGGATACAAAATATTGCAAGAATCAATAAAGGCAAATTCATCAAAATCGGGTATATCCCAAAGATACCAAGAAAAGGTACTATCTCCTGTTTCCTTTTTAATCTGCCTCATGTATGCATCTTCTGTTCCTTTACTCACATAATCCATGAAAACATTATGTTTAGATCTAGGTGTTGTGCAAGTTAACCTAGGGCTGATTTTGAATGCTTCCTTAAAATGATATAGTGACGAGTCTCTACCTAAATATAATTTACAACTGGAAAGAGCTATATGATATCTCCAGGCCGAAATGGAATCTAAATCTACATCAGAATATGCTTCAAACTGCTGGAGTTTATGAATCAATCTATCTTCCGATACTCTATAAGTGAAGTACGAACCAAAACTATCTGGAATTTTGACTTTTTGATCTTGTGAATGCAGCAAGAAACAATAAAGTATTAGGAAGAAAACAACTGGAAGCTTCATAACAGTGATATGATTGAGTATAATTGAAGATCAAAACATTATTATAGGAACGAAAACAAACATCCCTTTAAATCAACACTCCTACTTCTAAAGATAAGATTTTCTTAGTATTAAGAGAATCAAAACCAGACTAACAAAAATACCTAACTACCCCAACACCAAAAACTGCCAAGAAACGCCAAAGCGATCTTCGCACCATCCGTATTTCTTACCAAATCCATAATCTCCCTCACCGTTGTAAGCATCCAATGGAACCATAACCTGTCCACCATTAGAGGATAATTGATCATACAAGGCTTGGATTAACTCCTCAGAGCGATCACTGATCAGAATAGAAACCCCGGGAGAAAAGGACCATGCATGATTGTAATTGCTTTCCGAAAGCATATAATCAGAACCATTCAAACTGAAAGTAGCATGCTTGATAAGCTCAGGTGTACCGCCTCCTTCTCCTTCCTTATATTTTATGATAGACTTTACCTCCGAATTCGGGAATATGCTGACGTAAAAATCCATCGCCTCTTGAGCCTTACCGCATTGATCGCCTACAAAAGTTAAGAAAGTGGTTGTGTTCATTGCTCTGTTTTAGAATTTACTTAAGATTCAATTGCCAAGAAACACCAAATTGATCTTCCACGAATCCAAATTTCTGGCTAAAACCATAGTTATTGAGTGGCATCATGACCTTGCCTTGATCAGATAACTTTTCGAATAATTGCGTTAATTCTTGTTCATTTGTACATTCTACAAAGTTGGATACGGCCGGTGTAAATCCCCACTCATGAATAGGTGGACTATCGCTGCACATAAATAGATTTCCATTCAGGCTAAAAGTAGCATGCATGATCGTACCTTCTTTGCCAGGAGAATCCTTTCCCCATCGCTTAACATCTATAATCTCAGAGTTGTTAAATAAGCTGATGTAGAAGTTCATCGCTTGCTCTGCATTTTCTGTTTGAAAGGTGAGGAATGTGGCTATTTGACCTGTTGCCTTGATGGAAGTGTCGATTTTTGAGCTTTCGGTTTTGTCCGTTGATTGTGATATAGCAGAGTTGCTTAGAAGCATCAACATTAGGCTAATAATGGGTATTATTTTCTTCATCTTTATTTCTTTATCTGTTTTCCAATACTTTAAATCTTGTATTGTAATGGATAAGATATCCTTTTTTGGCCTTTTCATTCAGAAAAGATCTTTCAATCATTGCATGTACTTCAGTTTTATTACTCAAGAATGAATCGTAAATTTTGTCTATTCGTTTTTCTTTAACACCTATCGTCTTACCGAATCTCAAAAAATCCTTAGCTATTGGATTCTGTACTGAACCATCTTTGAAAAGTCCTTTTTTAAGTGCAAAAAATGTGTCTGCCACATGCATTCTTGTGTTCAGTAAGTCATATGCAGGGCTTAAAATATAGTCACCATTTGATGTTTCAAGAAGGGAGAAATTTTTTAGATGTGCATCTCCATTTGAGAAGAGGTAGTTAAATAATATAAGCTTATAAAATTTTTCAATTTCGATCTGGTATGCTCCCACATACTGTTTCATCAATTCTGCTATTTCCTCATAGCTGATGTTTTCATATTTATATTCATCTCCATGAGAATCCCTTGATCTGCCCGCTAAACTTGCGAAATCTTCTTTTCCCCATTTGCTCTCATCTTTTTTTACATCAAATCTTTTGGTGATATACGCTTGCTCACCCGTTTGGAAAAAGATTAAAGCGTTTGGAGCGGTATTAATTCCATAGATCTGACTGGCTAATTGCATGGTGAGATGTTCATTTGCTGGAACCTGATCGACTAATTTTAAATCTCGTGGTATGGGTTTAAGAATGTATTTTCCTAGTTCTCCCTCGTCGGTTAATTTTAATTTGTTCCGATCTAATGTCACGGAAAGCTTTTCTTGAACACCGGAAATTGAAATTCTTTTTCTGTTTTCGATAAACTTTTCGTTGTCCTCTTCTGATCTATTAGGACTTTTGTATGGTAAAATGTGATCAACCTTCTTGTTAAAGAACACATTTTTTCTACAACTCGAAGAGTAGGAATTGAAGCCTTCTTTTAATGTGCCTGGGCATACACGTATATCTTCAATCATGTTATGATCTCTTTTAGTGTTACAGCACCAATAGTATCTTTAGAAGATGTTGCTAAGAGCAATCCAAAGTGATCATTATCACTGATTTGCCATTGCCTTAACTGAACTTTTCTATTTACACCTTCTGCCAGCATATTGAAAAAAAAAGGAAATAAATGATCTGACCTGAATGTTTTACTACTCCTAGGCAATGTCAAGCTTATTGCAGGGTTTTTCTCATTACTCAAATATTCGGTATCGTAGTCAAACCTGAATGTTTTATTGGACTCCTCTTTTAGAATTCCAGCAAATATTGAATTTCTATATACCCGAGCTGCCCTCATTTCTTAGTTTTAATTTCTAACGTTAATCCTAGCACATCGAGAATAGTACTGATCGTATGTAGTGTTGGGTTGGTTTTACCAGCTTCTAAGCCTTTTATGGTTCTCAATCCAATTTCTGTGAGTTCCGAAAGTTGTTCTTGATTGATACCAAGTACTTTTCTTCTTTCTTTAATTATCCTTGCAAGCTCTGCTATGTGCATTGTAGTGCTCTTTACTTGTAAAAGTAAAGAGTTTTTACTTTTATAGCAATTCATAGTGCTGTTAAATGCACTAATATTAATAATTACAGGAAGAATATGAACTACATCTAATCTTAGGTGTACCTTATTGCACTAATTGGAGAAAATGTAACTGATTTATGATATATGGCATATAGCTAAGGGTATGCCATCATCGGCACTTATTAACTACGATTGTTCTTTTTTTTATTTAATAATCTATTCCCTTTCAATAGTATTTCTTGAGGTGGTTTGCAGCCCTATGTCGCCTGCAAGAATGAGAACAATTATATTCTGCAATTGTACCAGCTTTTAAGCCATAAAGTACTCTAATCTCGTTTTTACCTTTCTCCAATTTGGAAAATTCTTGTCAAGTAATTTATAAAAGTCTTTACTATGATTCAAATAGGTTAGATGGCAAATTTCATGAACTATCACGTATACGACACAGGTCTTTGGGGCTTTAATTAGTTCTACGTTTAGTTTTATTTTTCCATTTTGATCGCAGCTTCCCCATCTCTTTTTCATCCATTGCAATTCTAAGGTTGGATTCTTTAATTTCTTGGAAGGATAGATGGAAATCCATTTATTGAAAATTTCATTGAGATGCTTTTTCGCTTTTGATTCGTACCAATGATTTAATTGTTTTTTGATTTTTTCTTTGTTTGACTTATTTACAGTTTCAATTATGATATTACCATCAATCAATTTGACTGATTCTTCTCTTGATTGTTTGATTTTTAAACGGTATTGTTTTCCTAAATAGAGATGCGTTTCTCCTGAGATATATTTCCTTGGTGGTGTTAAGGGCCTAAATGAAATGAAATAGTCTTGTTGTTTTAAAATCCAATGGGCTTTAGATTTTACCTTTTCCTTAATCTTGTTGTTAGTTGAATCTATAGGAGCTATAACATCCACTCTACTATCAGGATGCACTTTGATGCCTAATGTTTTTCTATCTGAGTATTCAAGATTGTACTCAATAATTGTAGTTCCATATTTTATCGATTGCTTCATAAGGAAAATTTGACCTTAGCAATTTTCAAGCACTCTTCTATAAGTGAGTCTATTTTATTCCAGTCTGTATCGAGGTCAAACTTCTGATGAAGTTCATATAGCTTGTCACCTAATTCTATGTTTATTTTTCCGAGTATGTCTTGATTGGAAACCCAATCAATAATTTGCTTTTGATCTACGATGATGTTTTGTTTGATTACTAAATCGATAGTGAGACTTGTCTCTATATGGAATGCCGTTTTTAATAGTTCTTCATTGTCAAATATATCGGTGCTAAAATTATAATATGCCAATGCAGCTTCATTGTCTGCTATTTCTTTGGGAGCATTATTTGATCTACCGTTTAAGAACTCATCTTCAAGTTCCTTGGCTTTTTTGAGATACTCTGCTTCACTAATTCGTTTTTGATAGTATTCAGAAATTGTTTCTTTTATCAACTCTGCAAGTTTTTTATAATAAATAGGATCTTCTTGCATTTTGACGTTAATAGCCTTTATGGTTCTGCTTGCTATATGATCCGCTTGAGCTGCTGTTCCTGTTATTTTCTCGATTTCTGCTTCTCGCTCTTCTTTGTCAAAGATGTTGACTATTTCGGTTACTTTCAGGATTTCACCTTCTGTAGAGATGTGCTTATTGATCAACTTTTGTATCTGAGGTTCAAACTCTTTATAAGACAACTCATCATTGTATCTGCGTTTTACATCAACTCTTAGTTTTAAGAAAAATTTTGCATCATTCTTATAAGTCTTGATTTTCTCATCATCCGTATTGTTTACGAAAGTGACTGAGGACAAAGCCATTTTCAATAATCTTGTAAATATGCTTAGTTTCTCGTAGAACTTATTTCTGATATCTTCTTGAGATAGATGTTCTTCATAGGCTGATGCTTCTACAGTTTTATCTCTTAGCTTTTTGAACAATTCCCATACATCCGCATGTGCTTGTGGTAGTTTTTTAATTTCTTCTGCTATGTTGGTAAAGCTTCCTTCCAAATCTTCGCCATCAAAATTGTTCAATCCTGAATAGGTGCTCAAGGCATCGTCCAGACTTTCTAAGTTTCCATAATAATCAATGATGTATCCATAGTCTTTTCCTGGGTAAACTCTGTTTACTCTGGCGATTGCCTGTAGAAGTGTATGTTCCTTTAGGGATCGACATAGATACAAGACTGTATTATTAGGAGCATCAAAACCCGTTAGTAACTTAGCAACTACAATCAAAATCTCTGGATGCTCTCTTTTCTTGAATTGATTGATGATAGATTTTTCATACTTTTTGAGATCACCATATTTATCTATCATAGCGGAGAAGTATTCTTCCTCCATTCGCTTATCATCATCTTTCTCATGAAATCCATCTTCTGTTCCTTCTCTTTGATCGGATTGAGTGACGACAACTTCTGATGAAACCATTCCAATCTCATCTAAATATCTCTTGTATAGTAATGCTGTTTTTACTCTTGGTGCTACCAATTGGGCTTTAGGTTTGTACTTGTCATTATTCGTTTGGAAAAAGTCTTTGTAATGCTCACTTATATCCCAAGCTCTTGCATAGACAATTTGATCTGCCATGTTAAGCTGATCAACGGTGTTGAATTTTCTTTTCAACGCAGCTTTACCATAATCTGAGAGTGGCTCTGAAACCTTATCAAAAAATCTGTTGATTGGATCTTCATTTAAGGTCATTTGGTTGTGCCGACCTTCGTATAGCAAAGGAACGACAGCTCCATCAGCGACAGCATCCAAAACAGTATAAGGTAGACCGATATAGCCACCAAACTTTTGTGCTGTACTTTTTTCCTTTTTCATCAAAGGTGTTCCTGTAAATGCAATAAAACATGCATTAGGAAAAACACGTCTCATGCTCACATTGAAAGTACCATACTGTGTACGATGACCTTCATCGATGAGAACAAATATATCTGACGATGTTAAGGGTTTCTTTATTTGTTTGACTGCAGCTTCAAACTTATTGATGATAGTTGTAATAATGGCATCGCCCGAATCATTGATCAGATCGCTCAAATGCGAACCTGTTCTTGCTTGGACAACTTCCTTTTGGCATTTCTTGAACGTATCTGAAATTTGATCATCCAAGTCTATTCTGTCTGTGACCAGAATAATTTTGGGGTTTGATATGCCTTTGTTGGAAGCCAGCATTTGTGCCAACATAACCATGGTCAAACTTTTACCGCTTCCTTGTGTATGCCAGATCACACCTCCTTGTCTTTTACCTGTGATGTCAAGATTCTGTACACGATCTATGGTTGTATTTACAGCAAAGTACTGTTGGTATCTCGCTACCTTTTTGATTCCATCATCATAGACAGTAAAGTTTCTGATGATATCCAAAAGCCGTTGAGGGTTGCAGAGAGAGTAAAGTATTCTGTCTTGTTCTGTTATATCTCTTTCTTCTTTTTCCAGCTTATCAAAGAATGGTTTTGCATAACTAAAACCAAACTTCCTTTCTGAATAAAGTTGTTTTTTTGTTAACCTGTCTAATGGCGTATTCTTAATTCTGCTCAATAAACTATGATAGTCTGTTTCAGATTGACTATTAGGAAATTGTTCTTTCCATTTAGACCAGAATTCTTTGCTTGTACCAGTTGTCCCATATTTACCATCATTGGCAGCAATGGAAATCAATAAGGAAGAATATCGATATAAAGCTCTAATGCCATCTTCCTTGAAGTTCCTGATATGTTGTTCTACACCTAATTCGGTGGGAGACTTTGTTCCTTTGAGTGCAGGGGACTTGCATTCGATAATAACCAATGGAATACCGTTGATAAACAGAATTACATCTGGACGGTAAGTATCCGCTCTTCCTGATCGAGTAACTGAGAATTCTTCAGTAACATGAAATACATTATTGTCCCAATTTTCCCAATCAATATATTGCATTGTATGACTCTTCTTATCTCCATCGATTGTCTGCTCGAATGATTTGCCTAAGGTCAATAAGTCATATAAGGCAGCATTAGAATTGATAAAGCCATCTTGGATGGGTAAGTCTTTGAGTGCTAAAACTGCTGATTGTATGTTGGCATCAGAGAAGGCATATTCTTTACCTTTTCTGGTTATGGTGTTAATCTCTTTGAGTTGGGACTTGATGACTTCCTCAAACAGTACTACCGAACGCTTACCACCTCGCCAAGCTTCTGCTTCTGATGGCGAAACATAGGTATAGCCCATATTAATGAGTAGCTGGATGGCAGGTATCTGTGATATATGATCCTCTAAGAATGACGGCGTTTTACTCATTTGTCTGAATTAGGATTTTTAGGATTCTCTGATTTTAGGATGTTTGCTTTAAGCTGTTCAGCTGATGGTATCAATCCTTTTAGTTGCTCTGGTAGTTCTTGAACCAATTTGTATTCTGCTACTCCTAATGGAACACTTGTTTGTTTCAATGTATATTCTACCACTATATTATTGGCTTCTTTACAGAGAATAATGCCAACCGATGGATTATGATGATCTGACTTCAATTGTTCGTCAATAACTGTCAAGTAGAATTGAGATTTGCCTGCATATTCAGGCTTGAATGCATCTATCTTCAGTTCAATATTGACATAGCAGTTTAGCTTTGTATGAAAGAATAACAAGTCTAAATAATATTCTTGTCCTCCCACTTCTAACTTGTATTGTCTGCCCATATAAGCAAAGCCGGAACCCAACTCCAATAAAAATTTCCCTATTTGTGTGGTTAAGCTATCTTCTATTTCTCTCTCTGTGGCTTCATCTCCTAATTGTAGAAAGTCAAAGAAATATGGGTCTTTAAATGTTGCCTTTACTAAGGCGGATTGATCAGATGGTAGGACCTGCACAAAGTTGTTAGCTAACTTTCCTTGACTCTGATATAGACCTTGATCGATCTTATTCATCAAGATGCTTCTGGACCATTGATTAGCAATGATCTGTTCACAGTAGAATTGTCTTTCTTCTTGATCATCTATCTTATCAAGCAGTACCCTATGATGGCTCCAGGGCACTCTTGCCATAGAAAGTAACTCAAAGTATTGAAATTGTGCAGCAGCTTGCTGCATTTTTATACCTGATTGATTGTCAGGGTCTTCTATTTGTGCCACAGGCTGTGGCACAATTTCACCTTCCTGATTATCAGCACTTTGTATTTGTGCCACAAGTGGTAGCACTTTTGGACCATGACTCGATTCTAAGCCTTTTGAAGCTTCTTTATCTAATTGTGCAACCGCTGGTTGCACCAAAGCATCCATCTCCCATTCAGATGCAAAACGCATCATATATTGAAGGTTTCTTTTGCTGAGGCCTTTCATCTTTGGGAAGCTTGCTTTTAAGTCTTTAGCCAACTCATCTACCACCTTAGCTCCCCAGCCTTGCCGATCTCGTTCCTGATTCAAAGCATAGCCAATATTCCAATAAGTGAACAATAACTCACTATTGATATACATCGCTACTTGATGCTGAGAGCTTTTGATTCTCTGCTTGATGGATTCGAGGAGTTGTATGTAGCTATTGTCATTCATATTCCTTTATTGTCAGAATTAGGATTCATAGGATTATCTGATTTTAGGATTTCTTGTTTTCTGAATGATTGACATTGTAAACTCTTTTAAAGTCAAGACTCTTGCTGCCAAAATTGTCTGAACATGATGTGTAAGATTTAAAGATGGTCATGATGTTTTCTTCTTTAATTTTTTATTGAATACTCGATGATATTGCAATCTTTCTGCACCAAAATTGATCAAAAGTCCGTCAGCAATATTGTATGCTTCACAGTAATTAATAGCCTGTGCTTTATGTACACCTTCTAACTTTTCGATGGCTTTAATTTCTACCATGACTTTATCCTCAACAAAGAAGTCAACTCTCCTTGTACCGACATGATTTCCTTTATACGATAGTTCCATCTCTAATTCTCTGGCAAATGATAGGTTTTGAATATCAAACTCAATAGCCAATGCACGTTGATAAACAACTTCCTGAAAACCGTTACCCATCTGATTATGCACCTCCATAGCACATCCAATTATCTTATGAGTTAACTTGTTTATATCTTCATTTTTCATCTTGCATATCTTATCATCTTATAAATCATGTTCAGACAGTTACCCTCATCAATTGTCTGAACAGGATGTGAAAGATATTTAAGATGGTCATGATTTTTATCTGGTAATTTAAATTGCATTGGATATCATTCATCTTGCGTATCTTATCATCTTAAAAATCATGTTCAGACCTTCACCCTTCGCTGCCCCGTCAACAACTGCTGCATCAGCCCCTTCTTCTGCTCTTGGAGTTGTTCTAAATAGTGTTGTGTCTGATCAATCTCTTCATCCGCTTTTGTGAGGACTTGGGCGATTGCGGTTTGTTCCTCGGGGGTTGGATAGAGAAGCTTTAATGACGAAAAATCTCGATAACTAATTTGCTTACCATCTCTGATTCCATAAATAATAGAATTTAATCTATTGATAAATGTTTCAGTTTTGAGATATGCTTTATAGAACATTTTATCAATTTCTATTTTATCCCGAAGCACAGTGTAAGCTGGACTCACTAAACCATCATAGTTAGAATATTCAATTCCTCCCTGAAAAGATCTTAAGCTTATAACAAAATCACCAATTTCTATTTTCTTATAATTTTTCAAAGATGATTTATCATACTTAATATCAATTCCTGTTTGACTTCTCGGGATTACTCCTTGATCTTGGGTGGCAGATAAAACTTCGAATTCACCTTCGTGATTTTTATCAGTATGGTTTCCAAATATTTCTGAAGCTTTAATAAACTCCCATTCCCCACTAAACCCGTGCAACCGCTTCTTCCCATTCAACAATTGCTGCATTAGTCCTTTTTTTCGGTGCTGTAGTTTTTCGATGAGGGCTTGGGTGGTTTCGATGGCTTTGTCCCAGGTGGAGAGGATGTCGGCGATCTTTATAATTTCTTTTTCTTGAGGTAATGCTATTTCAATAGCCTTAAACATTGACAGGTGAACTCTTTTTTTCTCCTCTAATGAACCTATAGCAATTCTGTCAAATACATTTAGTAACTTATTAGTCTTAAGCAAGTGCTCAAGAAATATTACTATAGAATCATTTTTTGGTACCAACACGTTATAATAAGCTGAGACTGCCACGGGAAATTCTATTTTACTTCTTCCCAAAGCACCAAAGCGTATATTCATAGGGTTGAAAATAAAATCACCAAATGAAATGATTTTGTATTTATTTTCTGATTTATCTTTTAAAAGGTGTGATCGTTCATATCTTTCAGTCTTTGGACATACGCCATCCTTGATAGTAAAACTATATAAGGGATACTTATTCAAATCAGATGACCTAATATCTTTCTCTTGAAGCAAATCTTCTAATTGGACTTTTAACCAGCCTTCTGGAATTATGATCCCAAACTTTGTCTTTTTAGTGCCTGTCATAAGTAATAGCTAAAACCCCAATTCCTTTAAATAATCCGCCATTTGATTTTCTACACTCACCAATTCCTTTTTCAGTTCAGCAATTTCTAATTGAGTCGCTGCTATATCCACAGGCTCTTCTTCTTCGAAAGTATCCACGTAGCGAGGGATATTGAGATTGTAATCATTCTCTATGATTTCTTCTTTCTTGGCGACATAGCTGTATTTGTCTATAGTCTCCCATGATTGGAAAGTGTCAAAGATTTTAGCGATGTTTTCTTCTGAGAGTTTGTTTTGATTTTTTCCACTTTCGTATTCGTTGCTGGCATCTATGAAGAGGACTTCATCCGATGACTTGTTCTTATCGAAGATGAGTATGGTTGCAGGTATTCCTGTACCAAAGAATAAGTTGGCAGGTAATCCGATCACAGCTTTGAGTAGATTTTCTTCTATGAGTTGTTTTCTGATTTTGCCTTCACTGCTTCCACGGAAGAGGACGCCATGCGGTAAGACGACGCCTGCTCGACCATGTTCATTCAGTGTCTCTATCATATGGGTGATGAAAGCATAATCACCTTTACTCTTAGGTGGCACCCCTCTATGGAAACGATTGTATCGATCAGCAGTAGCTTCTTCCGCTCCCCATTTATCGAGAGAGAAAGGTGGATTAGCGACGACCACATCAAACTTCATGAGGTTATCTTCTTCTCTGAGTTGCGGATTGTTGATGGTGTCTCCCCATTCTATACGGGCATTGTCCATTTCATGCAAGAACATATTCATCCGTGCCAGTGCCCAGGTACTGCCGTTAACTTCCTGTCCATAAAGAGAGACGTTCTTGCTTCCTACCTCTTTGGCAGCTTTTAGCAAAAGGGAGCCTGATCCACAGGTAGGGTCGCATATCCGTTCACCGTCTTTGGGCTCTACCAGTTTAGCCAAAAGTGTCGATACTTCAGAAGGAGTATAGAATTCTCCGGCTTTCTTCCCTGCATCAGATGCAAATCGAGAAATCAAATATTCATAAGCATCACCGATGATGTCATTGCCTTCAAGATTAGAGGGTCTGAGATCAAGCACTTCAAAATCGGAGAGCAGATTTTTAAGTCTTCTATTTCTGTCTTTCGTAGGACCTAAGTTTGGTTCTGAGTTGAAGTCAATGTTTCTAAATACACCTTCCAGTTTAGAACGATTGTCATCTTCTATTTCTTCCAAAGCGATATTTATGAGTTCGCCAAGATTGGGTTCATTTCTCTTTTCGTAGAGATAATCGAAAGTGCTTTGTTTAGGAATTTTGAATCGTTCATGACTCATGGCTCTTTCGATTCGTTTAGTATCTCCAGCGTATTTGATGCTGTACTCTTCCTTTTTTTCTTTGAGTACATCGGAGATATATTTCACAAAGAGCATAGTCAAAATATAGTCTTTGTATTGAGTCGCATCGATAGTGCCTCGGAAAGTATCACATGCTTTCCAGACTTGGTTGTTAATAGTGTCTTGAGTAAGTTTCATGTTTTATTTTTTAAAGAGAAGGGCAATTGCCCTTCTCTTTGAGTTTTAAAAATTAGGCAGCTTTCACCTTACAGTACCAATTAGGGTAATTGTCACCTTTGTGCCTATTGTTTTCCCAATAAAGCGGCTGCAGATTATCAATATGATCTGTGCCTCCTTTTGAAACAGGTTTTATGTGATCAATCTCCCATCCGTATTTATGAAATGTATCTCCATGTTTATCTCTCTGCATCCAAGCTCCACATCTGTCTTTTCTAAATACGTTAGGATCATTTCCAGGGATAATTATTCCTTTCTCCCAAACTCTTTGAATCGTGTTTTGATCGAAACTTCCTCCGATCGCTTTTTTATTTCTCATTTTTTTATTTTTTTATGAGAATGCCAAGATTGACGGACATTGGCTAAATATCCCGAGTAATCACCAAACTTCTTTGGTGATGTAAGAGAAAGACATATATTTGATTTGCACATCGTTGCGATCGAGTGATTTGGTGACAAGCCAATTTCAGATTGCACTGTCTTTCAAGTCTTATGGTTACCAATCATGAGACTTTTTTATTTCGTCTATTCAAGTTTTTTCTGTTAATAAATTGAGTAATCCATTTTTTATCCTGAGCCGCTTTTCGAGTATTTCTCTTTCTATCCGTATCTGTTCGTTAAGCGATTTATATATCTCAATTGCTTTCATTTGTTCTTCTATTGATGGCACAGAAATTTTAATTCTGAGCAATTCGTTTTTTGGAATTGCCGGTATCGTTGCACCCAAACCAACATTCTTCAATCTATATTGAATCCGAGGAGAGTTTATCGCCATCGTGAAATAATCTGGTTGAATGACTGTTTCATTTAGTTTTATCACATAGAAGAGTGATGATGCTACACATGCTCCAAAATCCAATGAATACTTCCAAGCAAAGTTTCTAAATCCTTTTGCTGCAAGAATTACATCGTTTTCTTTAAGCAAATGATTCTTATCTTCTTGACCAATATTGACATAGCTATTATTAAAGAGGGTCAATTCATAATCTTCGTCGAATTGATTCCCTTTTAGGTACTTGGCATTACCATCTTTCTCAGTCCTGTAATGTGGACCGTATTTTATTGATGTTATTAGGTCTTTTAGTCTTATCATATCATTAGTAGATTTGCTTATAGACGTAAATATAATATAAAACCACATAAAAATAATAATATTTTTTGCTAGTAGGCTCATTCTAAATACAAGTTCATTTACTTTAACGAAAGAAAACACCTGATAATCAACAACTTACAGCAATGAAGTAAATTTTAAATAATTTCACATAAAATAGAATGTAGAAAGCAAATATAAAACGTGTACCAAAGACTCTTTTTCTTTTTTTTTTGTGAATTAGCTAAATTTTATGGCTTAAGCCTTTTACTCAGATTTAATTTACTATAGTTTTATCCTTCTCTGACAGATAGCACCATTTTAATAATAACATTCACAAATACCTAATGTCTCAATAATATATCTTTCACTACTTAGATTACTAAACAACAGCTAATTGCATGAAAGAACCAAAACCCTACCCCACATACCCACGCATCACCTCTTCCAACTCCCCATGCAAATCATCCGTCTGATTTCGATGAAAGAAACGTCCAGTTACGATTTCATAGAGTTGGATATATCGATCACTTACCGTTTGTACAAACTCAGCTGGCATATCGGGCATGACTTGACCTTCCAATCCTTGGAAGCCGTATTCCATAAGCCATTCTCTGACAAACTCTTTGGATAGTTGTTGCTGGGCTTCGCCATTGGCTTGTCGTTCTTCGTAACCTTCGGCGTAGAAGTATCTAGAGCTATCAGGCGTATGGATCTCATCCATGAGCATGATTTCACCATTGTAGAGACCGAATTCGTATTTGGTATCTACTAATATCAATCCCTGCTCACGAGCCATATCCGTACCCTTTTGATAGAGTGCTCTAGTATATTGCTCTAACTGATCCCATTGATTTTGAGTCACTATTCCCTGAGCTAGGATATCCTCTTTCGAGATATCTTCATCGTGACCTTCGTCTGCTTTGGTTGCTGGGGTGATGATAGGTTGTGGAAAGCGATCATGCTCTTTCATATCTTCGGGAAGTGCTACTCCACATAACTCTCGTAGACCTGACTTATACGTCCGCCAAGCATGCCCTGTGAGGTATCCTCGGATGACCATTTCTAGTTTGATGGGTTCACATCGCTTGCCAATAGCGACATTGGGATGTGGGCTTTCTTCAAGCCAAATAGGTACGATATCCTTACAGGCATTTAAAAAATACTCGGCCACTTTATTGAGCACCTGACCTTTGTAGGGTATCGGCTCAGGTAGTATGTGATCGAATGCAGAGATACGATCAGTCGCTACCATGACCAATCGATCTCCGTACTCGTATATTTCTCTGACTTTACCTTCGTATATCTTTTTTAATCCATCGACTTTTAAGTCCGTTTTGCCGAGACAGCTACTCATGATTGGTGATTTTCACGAAAGGTAATAGAAATTATGTTTCGCGAAAAGCAAACTACTAAAATCGTAGCGTCACCGAACCGAAAAAGTGAATTCCTGCCTGTGGATATAAATAGTTTTCAGTGATAAGATCTCCAAAAATGTAGCTAAAGGTATATCCATTAGAGCTATAGTCTGCATCAAAAATATTATTCACCACAAACTTAAAATCAACACCATTGATCAGTTTATTTTCTATAGAATATTGTACGATAAGGTCACTAGCAGTATATCCGTCTATTCGTTTATTTGCGGATTGAGTATTATCTAAGTATTGTGGTCCTACCAACTTAGATTGCAGGGTAAATCCTAGACTATTGTCAAACATATAGCTCAATCGACTTCCTGCGATCATATTTGGAGATAAGGCGATATCTACATCTTCGTACTCGGTAATCACTAGGCCTCCCGTGCCATAATCTATCACTACCTCATCAAATCGCTCAATCTTATTTTGACTCAAGGTAAGATTAGGAGACCACGATAGGTGATCCGTCAATTGTACCTGCGCATCTAGCTCAATACCTCGACGGTAGCTATTATCTACATTTACTCGTACAGGTGCACCTACATCGTTGACAGCTCCAGTGACTACAAGTTGGTCATTATAAATCATATTGTACAGATTAGCATTGAGGCTAAATTTAGAAGATCTATATCGGTACCCTAGCTCAATATCCATAAGTTGCTCAGGTGATGGTGTCTCTATCCCTATAGCATCTATAAAGTCAGATCTAACAGGCTCCCGATTAGCTACCGCAAATGATCCATAGACTTGTGACTGATTATTGAGTTGATAATTGAGACCAAACTTAGGATTGAAAAAGCTAAAGGCCTCATCAATGTTGATCGGTGTCAGGTCATTATCATTACCAGTAGATGTGTAATCAAGATTTCGATATTGGAGATCTACATAGGACTGTAAGCCTTCTACCCATTCACTACGAAGTCGGACATATGCGCTAAAATCTGTTTTTTGTGAAACACTATTGTAGTATTCTGACCTTTCAAAATTAACCGCATCCGCTACATCAATCACTCTTCCAAAATGATCTCCGTCATATCGGTTCCAAGCAAAGCCAAAATCTAAGAAGTGATCCTCTGCAACATGATATTCCAAGTTAGAGAGTATTCCATAGAAGTCATTATCTAGCCATCTTCTTCTTACTAAATCGCTAGTGGAAATTGACTCTCCTTCATTGTTTAGAAGACCTGTCAATAAATAGTCGCTTATATCTTCTTGAAATTTAAATTCTTCAAAAAATCCTGCTCCCTTCGTGTAGTGAGCCGTAGTGTTAATGATCAAATCATCGGTTGCTTCCCATGCATGGTGTAACTGAAAGTGATCTTGACCGTAATCGTCTACTTGATTTTCATATAGGTAATAATTATAATTTCTGCCACTTTGGAATAAATTAAGAGAGTCTTGAACAGTATTATACGTACTTCCAAGGTTTCTGAAATAGTGATTTCTCAATTCCTCTTCATCTCCTTTCACCTTTGACTCGGGTACTCCATACCAGGATTGGTAAGTCACTTCATTACCTGAAAACGCATTGAATCTAATAGAATGATTTTCTCCAACACTACCAGCTGATACAAACCAAGAATTAAGATTGGCACTTCCTCTATCGATATATCCTTCCGAATTGATGGTTGATACTCTAGCTTGCACAAAGTATCGGTCATTCATTAATCCTGTTCCAAGATTAACATTAAATCTTGAGCTATTGAATGATCCAAAAGTAGAGTTGATTTCTGCAAAAGGATTTTTTCTAAAATCATGTGTATTAAGACTCAAAGTTGCACCAAAAGATCCAGTACCATTAGTAGATGGGCCAACCCCGCGTTGTAGTTGAATAGACTTAACAGAACTACCAAAATCTGGCATATTGACCCAGAATACTCCGTGACTTTCCGAATCATTGAGCGGTACTCCATTGATGGTGACATTGACTCGAGTCGCATCGGTACCTCTCACTCTGATACCTGTATAACCGATGCCAGTACCAGCATCACTCGTCACAGTCACAGATGGTGTTTGTTCTACCAGAAAAGGAAGATCTACTCCGATATTTTTAACATTGAGCTCTTCACTCTTGATTTCTGAGTAAGAGAAAGGAGCGTCTTCGCTCAATCTATTTGCTCTGATCTCAATACGATCGATATCGAAGATCGTACCTCCTAAGGCTATATCTTTTGAAGTATCTTCATAAATCTGGATGCTTTCTGTATATGCTGCATATCCAACATAGGTAACCTTCAGATCATAGGCGCCTTCAGCTATGTCATCTATTTTAAAATAGCCTTGATCATTCGATACGGCTCCGTAAGATGTTCCTACAAAAAATACTGATGCTGAGATAAGAGCTTCGCCATTTTGATTAGTAACTCGGCCTGAGAAGCTATGCTGAGCAGTCAAGAAGACGACTGAAAATAAGGCGCAAATGGAAAATAAAAATCTGAGTTTCATGATTATATGAGTTTTTAAACCAACAGGGTACAAGATCATACAACCATGGCATTCCATTGCATGCAACGATTAGTTCATTTTCCTTCCATGAATGACCACGGCAGGTTCGATGGGTATGATCTCAGTCCCGCAAGAAGCGGGACACCCCAAATGTGCCGCAAATGTATATATTTATTTAGGATTCTAAATACGTTTATCTCTAATTAAAAATTATTGTATTGAGCATTAAAGCAAATCCGCTTCTTTGTCAAGTTTGGTCAAAAAACGAAATTCAAAACTTATTTATTAATATAATTCCATTTTTAGAGCTTAATCAATTTCGTCGTCAATGCTTCCCCATGACTAGATTCTAAGGTCAGTGTATACGATCCTGATACCAAAGAACTTAAATCAATCAGTTTTTCAATCTTTTCCTCATTCACCTGAAGTTGCTGGACTACTCTACCTCGAGTATCACGGACTAGGATTCTTTGAGTTTCAAAGGTTTGAGGCCAACTTACATTCACATACCCATCAGTAGGATTTGGACTTAGAGATACTACCAGCACTTCTTCATTAGATGATGAAGATGGAGAGGTATTAATGTCTAGGGTCTGTTCTCTGATACCACAAGGAGTGAATACCGTCAGTTTTAGTTCGTATACGCCTTCTTCAGCATAGGCATGATCAACAACATTAGTAACATAAGAGCTACCATCTCCCATATCCCAGACCAGGCTATCAATATGTTCTGTCTCCACGGAAAATTGAAACTCGAGTGACGAAATTCTATCGGTAGTGATATCACTTATAATTGGTTGCCTCGCAACATTGAATACAAATAAGTCACCATCTTCCCCTCCATCAAATTCAACCTTCAATACTCCAAACTTCTGACCATGGGAAGAATATACTACTTCATGCGGTCCCAAAGTACTAGCCGTTGCCGGATCTGCTCCTAGTCCAAAATTCCAATCATATACCGCATACTCATCTTGTGCTCGAGTCTCGAATATCACAGGTTCATCGACGCAAGGCTGATCATTTTTATTATTAAACACTTTGGCACTTGGTCGTAACGATACTGCATTCGTTCTCTTTCCTTGGATGTCATTTGGTAAATTGGCACTTACTGCTATCCATGAAAATTTATATTCATCACTATCTGGTATATCATAGTATGTGGTGTCAGTTGTAGTCACTATATCCATGTATTTTTCGCCTAGCAAATGGATATTATAACTTTCTGCAGCAATGACTTCATCCCAGACCAATCTCTGATCTAGTCCTACATCGATGACCTCGATATTGGTCGGGTATTTCGATATAGAAAAGCTTTCATCGCTTTCATCTGAAAATATACTAGATGAGATTCTAATCTTGGCTTCAGGAGTAAAATTATTCACATTATTGAGAAAGGTATATTTTGCGTCACCCAGCACTTCTTTTTCTTGAAGCACTATTCCATTTGCGTCTATCAATTCTATTTTGAGTGCTTCATCATGATCAGGTCCGTCCCATTGAATCAACAGTGCTTCATCTTGATTTAAGTTTTCGCCACCATTAGGATGCGTAAGTCTTACATCATCATGAATATAATCCCAAGTGATAAAAAACTCTGCATCTCCTAGGGGTACTCGACTAGCTAGCACTTCCAAATTATATGCACCCGCAAGAGGATTTAGAATACTCACTTGTTCCATATTGTTTAAATGATCTTCTCCTTTGACCGCTGGTGCAGCTAGGTTATTTGCATTTGGTGTGGGATCGAGGTACCAAGGTAGGTATTCATTACCCTCAGCATCTTTCACCAAGATATCTAAGTCATTGAAAATCGTGAATTGGTTGCTGTATTGCCCCTCTTCCTCCGGCCAGTATACCATAACCCGTAATTCTCTTACTCCATCTGGTACATTGATATTCTGATTAAGTATTTCTCCTTCAGCAATACTACTTTTTAGAAAACGACCTTCCTCAAGTGCTGTTATGGCTTTATCTGCATTGAGCAATCCCCATCCATATATAAAATCTGGACCCACGTTTCCATTATCCGTTGCTGTATTCAGCATCAAGGACTTTAGCAGTGCGGCTTCACCTGGTTCGCCATACAGCTGCATATGAGCATCTTGCATCAACGCTGTTACTCCTGCTACGACCGGCGCCGCAGCCGAAGTACCACCAAATGTCATATACCCTTGAGATTCTGCCGTAGATTCGTGCCTAAATCCATGAGCGGCGATATCCGGCTTGATACGACCATCTCTGGCAGGCCCCCTCGAACTAGATTCTACTACAGTTCCAAGAAAGTTAGTATTCGCAACAGCGATTACGTTTTTCCCTATTTTATGACCACCCGTGATATTGCCCCAAACATTACCTGCTCCATATCCACAATTGGATTCTCCATCATTACCCGCGGAGAAAACGTGCATGAGTGTTGGGTTTTCTATCATCTGTTGATCTACGATCTCTGTACTAAAGGTGTAACCATCATTGCAGCCATCACTATATGAGCTATTGGTAACAAGGACATTGTTGTTATTATGAAGCTCCATCGTAGGCCCAATAAAAAGTGCAGAATAATCCGTTACGTACATAAAAGCTCCGAACGCCATGCCTGCATTATCTGGATTGAGATTTCCAGCGCCACACAATATACCCGCTACTCCATCACCATGATCACCACGTGATGCTTCTGATAGTGACTGATCTACTCTACCCTTAAAATCAATATGATCGAAAACCTCTCCATCATCCCTGACCAAAACACCTACGCCTTCACCCGTATAATTTTTTGAATTTCCGTTGAGACTGTTGACTGTATTAACTCGATGGAGCTTTCTGCCATCTTCAGCATCTGATCTTGGAGGTGCTGGGAGAGATTCTACTTGCCAGACATAGGATAAGTATAAAAGATCATTCATTTTTGATCTTGGGATCGATACCTTTATGAAATTTGAAATTCCGTTGTGTTGTAAAACAGTTACACCTTCTAATTCAAGTTTTTCTGCATAAGCTTTGACATTGCCTTGAGGTACTTTGATTACAGCTAGTATATCATCACCATCTATCGACCACTCAGGCAATGATTGATTTAGAATATCTTGATGAGCTTTCATTTCGTGAGAAAGCTCTGCTATTTTCGCCTTCTTTAAGCAGGAAATATTTGATGTCTTTGATGAACCCTCTTTTCGTACAAAATAGGTATGATTGCTATGCGCTTTTATAATCTTTACACCTATTTTGCTTAGCAATACAATATCCTCAGCTTTCAATCTTTCTGTTGTCTGTAGATAGAGGTAATCTTCATCAGGTGCCTTATTCGACCTAAACTCTTCAAACTCTTGTAAAGAGATAAATTGTGCTTGATCTAATTTAGAAATATACTGCGCATCACCGTAAGTAAAACAGATCACTGTTAACATAAGTGCATGAGCAAATCTGAGCAAAGTTCTTTTATCTTTTGACATGAGCTAAAATTAGCCCGCTATTCTGAATTATATGATAAAGAATAGTCTATTTATACGAAACAAGTAATTACAATGACCTTTTAATGGATTCCTTTGAAATCAGAAAACCCTTTGAGCTAAACTCATTTAGAGCCTATAGCCTTCATGGCCATCTCAAATCGTTGATCACCTAGACCTTTAATTATACGATAAGTTCTATTCGATTTTTCTAGCTCAGACTTATAAATATCAAAAAGTCTTTTTCGATCAAATTCATTTTCACGAAGTGGGTCTGCTACCCATGGCAGGTCTGGAAACATCAAAAGATAAAGGTCAGGTCTGAAGTTTTCATAGCAATCTAAAATGAGCTTACTACACTGACCATAAACTTCTTCCGACCAGATTTTTAACGTAAGAAAATCACAGTCAAGAATTCGTATTCGACTCATGAATTCCTTTTTGAAAGCGTTTGAGGATATCAGAGCTATAGCATCAAGATCCTGCTGGTCATACGGCCTATCCAATGATTCTAAGTATTCTCTCGCAAACTCAGGAACCATCGTTGCTTCTAATCGAGTAGCTAAGGTATGTGCTATTGTAGATTTCCCACAAGATTCTGGTCCTGTGATACATATGGTCCTTCGATGATTCAATAGTTTTGTGAACTTATTAAGGTAATATTGCTTTTGCATAAATAACAAAATCTACTTGCATAGATGCATGATATTGAACCACATTTTCAATGGCGAGAAAAATATATAGCCTCCGAAGACGAGAATACTCCATTTTATGGGCAGTCTTACAGTGAGTTTAGTTTTACCAATAAGGTCTATAATTACTTTGTACATCCTCAATGGGACAGCATAGGCTCCGAGACGCTGTACGTAAAATTGATCTATGCGGATTATATAGAAGGCTCTGCCATCATTCAACTTATAGGTGAGTGGAACGATTGTCTACACAATGATATCATGCTGCTAAAGCGAAATCTTATTGATCTATTGATTAAAGAGGATATCTCTAAATTTGTGATACTATGTGATCATGTGATGAGTTTCCATGCCTCGGATGACGCATATTATGAAGAATGGCATGAAGAAGTAAGCGAAGAGTTTGGATGGGTCAGTTTTATCAACGTACGTGATCACATCGAACAAGAAATGCTAAGTGCCAATATTCAATATTATATAAAACTCGGTGAGGTTTATAATGAGTTTTTCTGGCAAAAGCTAAAACCAGAGATTTTAATACGAGAAGTAGAACACCGCATACATAACCATCAAAAAGCATTGTATTGAGTCATAAATCAGGATTTGTAAATATCATCGGACATCCTAACGTAGGTAAGTCCACTCTACTCAATGCTATGCTTGGTGAGCGCCTGTCCATTATCACAAATAAACCGCAAACCACAAGGCATCGGATACTAGCTATATATAATGACGAAGAGCATCAGATTGTATTTTCAGATACACCAGGAGTGATCGAAGATCCAAGCTATAAGATGCATAAGAATATGAATGCTTTTGCACTCTCCTCTTTTGAAGATGCCGATGTCATGATTTTTATGACTGAAATTCATGATCACTATACTGGGGAAGAAAAAGTAATCAAAGAGCTCAATAAGCTGAAATGTCCAAAATTTTTAGTGTTCAATAAGATTGATATCTCTGATCAAGCAAAAGTTCAAAAAAGACTAAATCAATGGAGCGAGATCGTAAAATTTGATCAAGTATTTGCCATATCAGCACTTGAAAATTTTGGCGTCGAGGGTCTTTTTCAGGCTATCAAAGAGCATATGCCAGAAGGCCCTGCTTACTATGACAAGGAGCAACTCTCTGATAAACCCGAACGTTTCTTTGCATCAGAGATAGTAAGAGAGCAAATACTAGAACAATACCAACAAGAAATACCATACTCCTGTGAGGTAGTGATAGAGACTTTTAAAGAAAAAAGTAAAGACGGTAAGCCGATGCTCGTCATAGAAGGTAACATCTATGTATCTCGTAAAACACAGAAGTCTATCATCATCGGGAAAGGTGGTGTAGCCATAAAAAGACTAGGAACTGAAGCTCGAAAGGGTCTTGAAAAGTTCTTTGCCAAAAAAGTATTCCTAGCTTTGCATGTGAAAGTCCGTGACAACTGGAGGGACAACGAAAAAATGCTTAAAAACTTTGGATACCAATCTTAAGTCATCAGGTATTTTAAATACAAAAAGATAACATGTCAAATCTTGTAGCCATAGTAGGTAGACCAAACGTAGGAAAGTCAACCCTTTACAATAGACTCATTGGAGAGCGCCAAGCTATCATTGATAATATAAGCGGAGTGACTCGTGATCGTATATACGGTATATCTGATTGGAATGGTCGTACGTTTAATGTCGTAGATACCGGAGGGTTTGTCCATGGCAGTGACGACATTTTTGAAGCAGAAATCAGACGTCAGGTACAAATTGCGATAGATGAAGCAACGGTGATTGTATTCATGACAGATGTAAGTACGGGTATTACCGACCTGGACGAAGAGATTGCAAGGATGCTCCGAAAATCTAACAAAGAAGTCGTGCTTGCCGTCAATAAAGTAGACAACGGTAATCGACAAATGATGGCCAATGAGTTTTGGAGTCTCGGATTTGAAAACACGGTATTCGTATCGAGTATCTCAGGTAGTGGATCAGGAGAATTAATGGATATGGTGGTAGAATTACTGCCAGAAAGACCGCCAGAAGAACCAAGTGATTTACCAAAATTTGCTATCGTTGGTCAGCCTAATGTTGGAAAATCATCATTGACGAATGCATTCTTGGGCGAGGAAAGAAATATCGTAACCGATATTGCGGGTACCACTAGAGACTCTATCCATAGTACATATAACAAGTTTGGTAAGGAGTTTACACTGATCGATACGGCAGGAATTAGAAAAAAAGCCAAAGTTCATGAGGATTTAGAATTTTACTCCGTACTCCGTGCAATAAGAGCTATCGAAGAGGCAGATGTCTGCTTTCTCATGATTGATGCTAAGATGGGTATAGAAGCTCAAGACATGCATATCATTGATATGATTATCAATCGTAAAAAAGGATTGGTAGTGCTAGTCAACAAATGGGATCTAGTCAAAAAAGAAACGAATACCGCTCGAGATTTTGAAGAAAAACTTAAGCGAAAGCTAGCGCCGTTTACAGATGTGCCTATTCTTTTCATCTCAGTGTTAGAAAAACAACGAATCTTCAAAGCCATAGATCTTGGAATCGAAGTTTTCAATAATAGGAAACAACGAATACCTACGTCAAAACTGAATGATGTCATGCAGCAGGTGATAGAGCGAGTACCACCACCTTCTCATCGAGGTCGTTTTATCAATATAAAATATGTGACCCAACTACCAGTGTATTATCCAAGTTTTGCATTTTACTGCAACCATCCTAAGCATATAAAACCATCCTATAAAAACTACTTAGAAAATCAATTGAGAGAAAACTTCAATCTTACAGGAGTGCCGATCAATATCTTTTTCAGAGAAAAATAAACCTGTGGAGTTAATTGATACCGGCATACAAGATCTATGGGTCATCAAACCAAGAATATTTGAAGATGATAGAGGTTACTTTTTTGAATCCTTTAATCAAGCAACTTTTTCAAAATATGGACTTGAGTATCAGTGGGTTCAAGATAACGAAGCGATGAGCCAAAAAGGAGTATTTCGCGGATTGCACTATCAAATTGGTGAATTTGCTCAAGCAAAATTAGTGAGAGTATCTCAGGGCTCTGTCATAGATATCGTCATGGACTTAAGAAAAAATTCTGCCACTTATGGAGAGGTTTTTCATATCGAGCTAAATGCTAAAAATAAACTGCAATTGCTGATCCCTAGAGGATTTGCACATGGATACCTAGTCCAAGAAGATGAAACCATTTTCAACTATAAATGTGATAATTTCTATAATCAAGCGCATGAAGGTGGTATTCATATTGGGTCTGTGAGCATTGAGGGTATAGATACCTCTGTGCTTCAGCTTTCTGAGAAGGATAGCCTCCTACCCGACCTTGAAAATCATCAGATATAATCAAAATATGGCTTCAGACTCTTATCGCATATTGGTTTTAGGCAGTACTGGACAAATGGGTCAAACCTTTCAAGCCATAGATCATCGTGGGCATACTTTTTATTTTGCTAATCGAGAAGAGCTTGATTTTACAAAAAACATGGCTGCACAGCTAGATAAGATAGCTTTCAAACCCAATATCATTATCAACTGTGCAGCTTATACACAGGTAGATCTCGCGGAAAGAGAGGAAGATCTATGCACATTAATTAACACTACATCTGTGGCGGCACTAGCTGAATATTGTAGAATTCAGAATATAAAATTAGTGCATTACTCTAGTGATTATGTGTATCATAACGAAGTGAACTCCCCTAACCTTGAAGAAGATGAAACCAATGCTAGCGGAGTATATGCCAAATCTAAACTTGCTGGTGAACAAGTGATTAATAGGTCAGGGTGTAGCTTTTTGATCATCAGGACGTCTTGGGTAATTAGTCCTTTTGGAAATAATTTTGTGAAAACTATGCTTCGTTTATTTCCTATAAAGGACGAATTGAATATCGTCAATGATCAAATAGGAGCTCCAACGTATACCTATGATATTGCTACAGCGACATTAGATTTGCTTCCTCACATTCACAATCAAACTATTAACTACGCAAATGAAGGCTTGACTTCTTGGTTTGATTTTGCCCAACTTATCAAAGAGCTTACGGATTCTTCAATTAGGCTTAACCCCATCAGCAGCGAACAATACAATGCTCCCGCTCCAAGACCAAAGTGGAGCGCTATGTCCATGGATAAATTTCGATCATTGACTAAGACATCTATTCCTCACTGGAAAGATAGTGTAGCCCGATGTCTAAATCAGTTAAACGGATAATTCTTTTCATATCGAATGGCCTAGAGTAATCCATTAAAATAATACTATAAACCAGTAGATTAATACTCAATCAGGGTGATACTTAAAGTCTCCGATTCTCTTTTTGAAAAAATTCCACAATAAGATGACACTTCTGCTATGGCTGCAATAAAATACTTGAGATTGCATACCAATCTTAAATGTCTTGAAAAATTAAAAAACTAAATCGCAACTCCCTATGTTTTTTCTTTATCTTAAGCTCTATGGTAATACAAAAAGCCAAATTCAGGTTTTTATATAGAATACTTTTTAGTGTTGCCTTATTGTTATGTCTAGTAGTCTCATCATATGCTACTCATAATAGAGCAGGAGAAATTACTTACGAGCAGACTGGAGAGCTAACTATAAGAGCTACCATCACTACATACACCAAGACATCAAGCCAGTCTGTAGATCGTGATAGTTTAGAAATATTCTGGGGTGATGGTACAAGCGAATTTATATATCGAACAAATGGTAATGGCGATGAATTACAAAATGACGTGAAACGAAATTTTTACGTTGGTGAGCATAGTTACCCCGGCCGTGCCACGTACACTCTATCGATACAAGATCCTAATCGTGTAGATGGTATAGTGAATGTAAATGCACCAAATTCTATCGAAGTCCCTTTTTTCTTGGAGACGACTTTTACTTTTTTGAATACACAGTTTCAAGGATTTAATAACAGTGCTCGGCTTTTACAAGCACCTCTAGATGTAGCTTGTGTAGGAAAGCCTTTTGTACATAATCCTAATGCATTTGATAGTGATGGTGACAGTCTATCTTTCGAGCTAGTCGTGCCATTACAGTCAGAAGGGACGCCAGTTCCTGACTATTTTTATCCGAATCAAATCTCACCTGGCCCCAATAATCAATTGACGCTCAACCCAACTACGGGTACTTTGACATGGCTGTCTCCTCAGACTCAGGGAGAATATAACATTGCTATTCAAATTAATGAATATAGAGATGGGGTTAGGATCAATAGCATTATACGAGACATGCAGATACTAGTCTTAGTATGTGATAATGAGCCTCCAGTTATCGATGTTGTAAATGAAATTTGCGTAGTCGCTGGAGAGCTGATCGACCTCGAAGTATTCGTTACTGATCCTGATGAAGGCGATATCGTTCAGTTGACCGCTAGTGGTAGCCCATTTGAAGGTGCAATTCCTGAGGCAACTCTTATACCTTCAGGAGATTTTTTGACTACCCCATTTAGCTCTCGATTTGTATGGCAAACAGACTGCAATGACATCTCCAAACAGCCTTATCAAATCGTGTTTAGAGCTGTGGATATAGGGATAAATGCAACGCAAGGATTAGCTGATCTCAAAACCTTAAGAATATATGTGGTAGGTCCTCAACCTCAAATTATAGATACTAAAACAGAAGCACAAGCCATACGGATCAATTGGGAAAGTCCATATGATTGCCAAGATGCAGAAGATGATTACTTTGAAGGATTTTCTGTGTGGAGACGCTTAGGGAGCAATCCATTTGGTCTAGATACATGTGAGCCTGGTTTGGACGGACAGGGATATACCAAAATAGAGTTCCTGACCCAAGAAATCATGAATGGACAATACACCTATCTAGATGATAATGTCGAAAAAGGACAAACATATTGTTATCGAATATTGGGTGAATTTGCTAGGAAAACACCAACGGGAAATACTTTTAATCGTGTAGAAAGTCTAGCCTCGGAAGAGCTTTGCCAACAATTAGCAAGAGATATACCTTTATTGACCAAAGTGTCTATAATCAGCACCAATGAGCTCAATGGAGCGATAGAAATAAATTGGGTGAAACCACTTGCTCAAGAGTTAGATACAATTCTAAATCCAGGTCCTTATCGATACGTATTGGAACGTGGGATAGATGCTGGAGGACCTTTTGCTCCTGTGCAAGGAGCAGAGTATATAACGACTTCATTTGCCGAAGCTCTACCACTAAGTTTTTTGGACAATAATCTTGATACCGAAGGAACTCAATACTACTATCGAATGGCTTTCTACGCCAATGGAACCAATAATTTTTACGACAACTCTTCCGTGGCAAGTTCTGTCTTACTGAGCAGCGGCGCTGGAGACAAATTTATTGATTTGGCCTGGGAAGCTGATACACCGTGGCAAAACTACAAATCATATATTTTTCAAAAAGAGGGTATTGACTTCATACTCATAGATAGTACAGAGGAGTCTACTATTCGTATTAATGGATTGACCAATGGTGTAGAGGAATGTTTTCTGATAGAAACTGAAGGAACCTACGGAATACTTGATATCACTAATCCGATTTTCAATTTTAGCCAAGAACTCTGTGAGATACCTGTGGATCTTGTACCTCCTTGTCCAATTGCATTACGCGTAGAAAGTATTTGTCAAGATCAAGATGTACAAAATCTAGAACCCGAGGACCTGATTAACACTTTGATTTGGCAAAATCCCAATATTTTTTGTGAAAACACTAATGATGTTACTAGTTATACCATCTACTATAGCCAATTGGAGGGAGAGGATTTTGAAATACTAACGGAGATATCTGGTGCCGAAAACATAGCTTACGAGCATAATCCAGAACTTGGAATTCTTGGATGTTATGCGGTCAGTTCCACTGACTTTCAAGGTAATGAGTCAGAATTATCAAATACTGTCTGCATAGACAACTGTCCATTTTATGAATTGCCAAATGCTTTCTCTCCTAATCAAGATGGTTCAAATGACTTATATGTTCCGCGACAAAATAAATTTATTGAGCGAGTAGATTTTAAAGTATTTAATAGATGGGGAAATCTTGTATTTCAGACCAATGACCCTGCCCTACTCTGGGATGGAAATGACCAAAATGGAAATGAACTTTCTGATGGAACTTACTATTACACCTGTGCAGTTTTTGAACAAAGAGTAGAAGGTATTTCTGAAGGTGCTTCACTCTTACGAGGAAACATTCTTATGATTCGTTAGAAAATAAAAAATCTATGTTTACCGGTATTATAGAAGCTAAAGGGAAGATTGTTGATATCATACAATCAGGCAGTAACACCGACTTTGTTATTGCATCATCGATCTCTAGAGAAGCATACATAGATCAAAGTATAAGTCATAATGGAGTATGCCTTACCGTTGTTGAATTTGATGATCTTACCCATAGGGTCACCGCGATTGAAGAAACATTAAAACTCACTAATCTCGGAAATCTGCATAAAGGGGATATGATCAATCTTGAAAGAGCGATGCTCCCCAATACTCGTATGGATGGGCATATGGTACAAGGTCATGTAGATACAACTACAAAGTGCCTTTCTGTAAAAACACTTGATGGCAGTTGGTATTATGAGTTCGCCATGAGACCAGATTTTATGAATCTCATCGTATCAAAGGGTTCTATCTGTATTAGTGGGGTAAGCCTTACAGTTGTTGAGCCAAATGAGCAATCCTTCAAAGTGGCAATTATACCTTACACTTACGAACATACTAATTTTAAAGAACTTAAAGAAGGTGATACAATCAACCTTGAATTTGATATTATTGGCAAGTATGTACTTCAATATATGGAACGGACTCAAGGCTGATGTAACCACCCTCCCAAAGCAGCGATAGCCTTGACTATTCGTTTTATAGGAGTGTTATGTATCAATCAAAAAAACAATTTGTGATGAACAGTTTACTTTTTAAAACCCTAATCATCAGCAGCATTATTGGTTTGATCAGCTGTGATAAACAAGCTGAAATCTATGATCTAAGCTATAATCAAATGGAATCGAAAATGAAACCATTTTTAGGAGATTGGTTATTGGTGTCAAAGTCAACTGACGGAGTAGAACACGATAGTATTCCACATTACTTTTTTCATATTGAAGAAGATGCCAATACTCAGGATAGTATAGTCACTGGACACTATCAATATGAAGACCCTAATGTAAATAATATACTTCATTTCAAACTCTATGATAATGGACAGGTATCGTTCGAGAGTTATTTATCCTTTACATGTTACTATGACTTTTTGGATAATCATCTTTTGCAACTTAATGATGGATTACCAAACGATCCGAATATTCCAGTGGTAATAGGCACGTGGGAAAAACAACAATAAGAATACGTATAAACTGAAATTAGTATTTTAGCTGAAGATGGGGTTTAAAAATCAAAATGTCCCAACCTTTGCACTACTCCTATTATTAACCACTCGGTATTATATCATCTATTTTAGTGACATGGTAGACAAAAAATTGTGGTGCTGAAAATAGAATAGAATGGAAGTAGTATCTATATCCAAGATCATATATTTTTCCCTTGTTTTCATGACCATATTAAACGAAAAAAGCCAGTTCAACATGTGTTGAACTAGCTTTAATATTCATTCAAATAAGATATAAATCTTATTCCATAATTACGTCTACCTCTTCTACTAACTCCTCATCCTCTACTACATTCGTATCTACTTTCAGTGCATTAAAGTTTCTGAGTCCTGTACCTGCTGGTATATTCTTACCAACGATTACATTCTCTTTCAATCCTAATAATGAATCGACCTTCGCAGAGATTGCTGCAGTACTCAATACTTTTGTAGTCTCTTGGAAAGATGCCGCAGAAATCCAACTCTTAACACCTAATGAAGCTCTTGTAATACCTTGTAATATCGGTCTTGATGTAGCAGGAACTGCATCTCTAAATGCAACTACTTTTCTATCATTACGTTTGAGATAAGAATTTTCTTCTCTAAGCTGTCTGATTGATACAATCTGACCTACCCTCAATTTATTGGAGGCACCTGCGTCAGTAACGATTTTCTTATCGTAGATCCAATCATTTTGTTCGATGAAGTCTACCTTATCTACTGCTTCTGCCTCTAAGAATGTAGTATCTCCAGAATCTTCAATGATCACACGTTTCATCATCTGACGAACGATCACTTCCATATGCTTATCGTTGATACTGATACCTTGGGATCTATAAACTTCCTGTACTCCATTCACTAAATACTGCTGTACAGCAAATGGCCCTTTGATATTCAGAATATCTAAAGGAGATATAGAACCATCAGATAATTGATCACCTGCACGTACGAAGTCACCATCCTGTACAAGGATGTGTTTGGATAGCCCTACCAGATACTTTCTCTTTTGACTAGTTTTCTCATCTTCTACAAAAACCTCTCTATTACCTCTCTTGATTTTACCAAAAGAAACGATACCATCGATCTCAGCGGTTACCGCAGGATTAGAAGGATTACGAGCTTCAAATAGCTCTGTAACTCTCGGAAGACCACCTGTAATATCTTGGATCTTACCTAACTTTCTCGGAATCTTAGCAATACGTTGACCTGAGATCACTTCAGCACCCTCATCTACTGCAAGATATGCTCCCACGGGTAGGTTATAACTCTTCAGTTCTTCACCACTTGGAGAAACAATCTTGAGTGTAGGTATTTTCTTCTTGTTCTTAGATTCTACGATTACTTTCTCTACATATCCAGTCTGATCATCACGTTCTACACGGTATGTTTGACCTTCATCAATAGATTCATATTGTACAATCCCAGAGTGCTCAGATATGATGACTGCATTAAATGGATCCCACTCACAGATCACATCATCTCTCTTGATCTTTTGCTTATCTTTTACCATTAAGGTTGCTCCGTATGGTACGTGAGTGGTGGTAAATAATTTACCAGTATCTTTATCCTTGATTCTGATTTCACCTGATCTTGATAACACTATCACTGTTTTCTTCTTATCCTCGATAAGTTCGACTGTTTTCATATTATCAAACTCTAATACTCCATCAAACTTAGAAGTCAAAGATGACTCTGTCTTGGTTACAGAAGCGATACCCCCTACGTGGAATGTACGAAGTGTCAACTGTGTACCTGGTTCACCAATACTCTGTGCTGCAATAATACCAACCGCATCACCGGGCTCTGCTATTCTACCAGACGCAAGGTTTTTACCGTAACACTTAGTACAAACACCTGATTTTGTCTGACAAGTCAATACAGATCTAATCATTACTGATTCTACACCTGATTCTTCGATTTCTTCTGCCCTTGCATCGGTAATGTAATCACCAGCACTTACAATTACTTCATCAGTCACAGGATGCTCTACATCTTGCAAAGCGAAACGTGTCTTAATTCTATTTGCTAAGTTTTCGACTACTTTGTCATTATCCTTGAGGGCCTTCATTTCTATACCTCTCAATGTAGCACAATCATCTTCCGTGATAATTACATCTTGAGATACATCCACAAGTCTTCTTGTCAAGTAACCCGCATCTGCAGTCTTCAATGCTGTATCGGCGAGACCTTTACGAGCACCGTGAGTAGATATAAAGTATTCTAGTACTGATAATCCTTCTACAAAGTTTGCAAGGATTGGATTTTCAATAATGGCACCTCCTGTGTCTCCAGATTTCCTTGGCTTAGCCATCAATCCTCTCAATCCACAAAGCTGCTTAATTTGTTGCTTACTACCCCTTGCACCGGAATCAAGCATCATATATACTGAGTTAAATCCTCTTTTATGTACTGCTAGCTCTTCCATAAGATTTTCTGTAATCTTATTATCAGCGTAGGTCCACTTATCGATAACCTGATTATATCGTTCATTAGAAGTAATGAGCCCCATATTATAGTTCTCCCACACTTCATCTACCTCATCTTGAGCCTCTACAAGCGTACGTTCTTTGATTGTCGGGTTGATCAAATCACCTAAGTTGAATGACAATCCTCCTCTGAATGACCAATAGAAACCTAGACCTTTTATTTGATCCAAGAATCCTGCAGTTACTGAGAAATCCGTTCTTCTGATCACATCACTGATTACTTTCTTAAGATTTCTCTTCGTCAAGATCATATTGATGTAAGGAACTTGTTCAGGTACTTCTTTATTGAAAAGTACTCGTCCTACAGTGGTTTCGATAAGAGCAATCTTCATATTGCCTTCTTCGTCCTCTACTCTACCTTTACAGTGAATACTTGCATGCAGATCGATAGCACCTTCATTATATGCTATTTCTACTTCCTCTGCACTGTAAAACTTCATTCCTTCTCCTCGAACCTTGAAGTCTTTATCAGATGATATTGGCTTGGTCAGATAATATAATCCCAATACCATATCCTGCGAAGGAAGCGTGATAGGAGATCCATCTTGTGGGTTAAGCATATTATGCGAAGCAAGCATCAATAACTGCGCCTCTAGAATTGCTCCATGACTTAGAGGTACGTGTACCGCCATCTGGTCACCATCAAAATCGGCGTTGAATGCTCCACAAACCAATGGATGAAGTTGAATTGCCTTACCTTCAACTAATTTAGGCTGGAATGCCTGAATAGATAGTCGGTGAAGCGTTGGAGCCCGGTTAAGCATAATCGGGTGACCTTTCAATATATTTTCAAGGATTTCCCAGATTACTGGGTCCTTTCTATCTACTAATTTCTTAGCTGATTTTACCGTTTTCACGATACCTCTTTCAATCAATTTTCTTATTACGAAAGGCTTGAACAGCTCAGCTGCCATTCCCTTTGGAAGACCACACTCGTGTAATTTAAGTGTAGGTCCTACCACGATTACAGAACGACCAGAGTAATCTACCCTTTTTCCAAGTAGGTTTTGTCTAAATCTACCCTGCTTACCTTTAAGTATATCACTCAAAGATTTTAGTGAACGTCCACCTTCCGCTTTTACGGCGTTAGATTTTCTAGAGTTGTCAAATAGAGAATCTACTGCCTCTTGAAGCATTCTTTTCTCATTTCTAAGAATTACTTCAGGGGCTTTGATTTCTAACAATCTCTTCAGACGATTATTTCTAATAATTACTCGTCGATATAAATCATTCAAATCAGAACTTGCAAATCGACCACCATCTAGAGGTACTAGAGGTCTAAGTTCTGGCGGGATAACAGGTAAATACTGCACGATAGCCCATTCTGGTCTATTTTCTATTCTTGTCTGTCCATCTCTAAATGCTTCTACAACTCTTAGACGCTTTAATGCTTCGGACTTACGCTGTTGCGAAGTTTCATTCGCTGCTTGATGTCGAAGGTCAAAAGAAAGCTGGTCGAGATCAAGTCTTTCTAGAAGATCCTTTACTCCATCTGCCCCCATCTTGGCGATGAATTTATTTGGATCGTTGTCATCCAACATTTGGTTTTCCTTAGACAATGAGTCCAATACTTCGAAGTATTCCTCCTCTGTAAGAAGATCCATCTTGTTGATTTCACCTTCTTTTTCACCCGGTTGAATCACTACGTATCTTTCATAGTAAATGATTGTTTCTAGCTTTTTAGAAGATAGTCCGAGTAGGTAGCCAATCTTGTTAGGCAGAGATTTGAAAAACCAAATATGAACTACCGGCACAACAAGTTTGATATGCCCCATTCGCTCTCTACGTACTTTTTTCTCAGTAACTTCTACCCCACATCGATCACAAACGATACCCTTATACCGAATACGCTTATACTTACCACAGTAACACTCAAAATCTTTTACTGGTCCAAATATTCTTTCGCAAAATAAACCATCTCTTTCAGGTTTGTATGATCTATAGTTGATAGTCTCAGGCTTGAGAACCTCACCATATGATCTTTCGAGGATATCATCAGGAGAACATAGACTGATCGTGATATTATCAAATCTTTGTTGTTTTTTATTTTCTACTTTTTTCTTAAAAGGCATAGTCTATTTAATTAGATCTTAATTAAAAATGATTAATAAACCCAGCTTGCTTAATTGAATTTAACATCCAATGCAAGACCTCTCAATTCGTGTATTAATACATTGAATGACTCTGGAATATTTGGCTCTGGAAGGTTTTCACCTTTCACAATAGCTTCGTATGCCTTAGCTCTTCCAATAATATCATCTGACTTAATTGTCAATAGCTCTCGTAATATATTTGATGCACCAAATGCCTCTAGTGCCCATACTTCCATCTCACCGAAACGCTGTCCACCAAACTGTGCTTTACCACCTAATGGCTGCTGTGTGATCAATGAGTAGGGTCCTATAGACCTTGCATGCATCTTATCATCTACCATGTGTGATAATTTCAACATGTAAATGATACCTACTGTAGCCTGTTGGTGGAATTTATCTCCTGTACCACCATCGTATAGATATGTTTGACCTAATGAGGGTAAATCAGCTTTCTTAACGTATTCATCGATTTCACCTAAACTAGCTCCGTCGAAGATTGGTGTAGAAAACTTAAGATCAAGTTTCTCTCCAGCCCACCCTAGTACGGTTTCGAAGATTTGTCCTAGGTTCATCCTAGATGGTACACCCAGTGGGTTAAGTACGATATCTACTGGAGTACCATCCTCTAAGAATGGCATATCTTCCTGACGTACGATTCTAGATACAATACCTTTGTTACCGTGACGACCTGCAAGCTTATCCCCTACTTTTAGTTTACGCTTCTTAGCCATGTACACCTTTGCAAGCTTTAAAACTCCTGCTGGTAACTCATCCCCGATACTAATATTAAAGTTTTCTCTTCTATAACGACCTACTTCTTCATTGACCTTGATGCTGTAGTTATGCAGTAATCTAGCGATCAGTACATTCACACTATCGTCTCTTACCCAACCTGAATAATCAACTGTAGAGTAATCAACTTCTTTCAATACCTTGGCTGAAAACTTAGTTCCTTTTGGAATTACTTCTTCATTATAGAGACTCATGACTCCTTGAGAAACTTTACCCTTTAGGAAAGTCATCAACTTATCGATAAGGATTGTTTTGAGCTCATTCAGAGAAATTGCATGAGAATCTTCAAGTTTAGATAGCAATTCTTTTTCCTGCACTTTTTGGAATTTATCCTTTTTAGCACGAGCGAAAAGCTGCTTTCCAATAATCACACCTTTGCTACTTGGTGGTGCTTTAAGCGATGCATCTTTCACATCGCCGGCTTTATCACCAAAGATTGCTCTAAGTAGTTTTTCTTCTGGCGTTGGATCGGATTCACCCTTAGGTGTAATCTTTCCAATAAGGATATTTCCTTCATTAACCCAAGCTCCTACTCTGATAATACCATTTTCATCAAGATCCTTAGTAGCATCTTCACTAACATTTGGAATATCATTAGTCAATTCTTCTTCACCTAGTTTCGTATCTCTTACGTCTAATTCGAAATTTTCTATGTGCAATGAAGTAAATATGTCTTCTCTTACTACCCTCTCAGATAATACGATCGCATCCTCAAAGTTGTATCCTTGCCAAGGCATGAATGCTACTTTTAAGTTTTGACCTAACGCAAGCTCACCCTTTTCAGTCGCATAACCTTCACAAAGTAATGTACCTTTAGATACTCGATCACCTTTTCTTACAATTGGCTTCAAATTGATACAAGTCCCTTGGTTGGTTCTTCTAAATTTGATTAGGTCATATTTCTTCAAACTATCCTCAAAAGATATCAATTGATCTTCTTCTGTTCTGTCATAATTAATGTGAATTTCATTAGCATCAACATATTCTACAATACCATCACCTTCAGCATTAATCAACATACGTGAATCCTGCGCAACTCTCTGCTCAATACCCGTACCTACAATTGGAGAACGAGGTTTTACAAGAGGAACAGCTTGACGTTGCATGTTAGATCCCATCAAGGCTCTGTTGGCATCATCATTTTCTAAGAATGGAATTAATGATGCAGATACACCAACAATTTGGTTAGGTGCAACATCGATATATTCTATTTCATCCGGTGCTAATACTGGGAAATCACCGTGTTCTCTACACTTAATACGATCAGAAAGGAAAGCTCCTTTTTCATCGACTGTTGCATTAGCCTGGGCAATTCTCTTGAAATCCTCCATTTCTGCAGATAGGTAATCAGCAGGCTGTCCTACTGTCACTTTACCTGCTTCTACCTTTTGGTAAGGAGTTTCTAAGAATCCCATTTTGTTGACCTTCGCATGTACACAGAGTGTAGATATCAACCCAATATTAGGACCTTCTGGAGTCTCAATTGTACAAAGACGACCGTAGTGAGAGTAGTGAACGTCTCTTACCTCAAAACCAGCTCTTTCCCTTGAAAGCCCTCCTGGTCCTAGAGCCGATATTCTTCTCTTATGTGTTATCTCAGACAATGGATTTGTTTGATCCAAAAACTGTGATAATTGACTTGTTCCAAAGAAAGAGTTAATCACTGAGGATAGAGTTCTTGCATTGATCAAATCTATAGGCGTAAATACCTCATTGTCACGTACATTCATACGCTCTCGGATAGTCCTTGCCATACGTGCAAGACCTACACCAAATTGTCCATAAAGCTGCTCACCAACAGTACGTATACGTCTGTTACTCAAATGATCAATATCATCGAGTTCTGCTTTTTGGTTTATTAATCTTACTAGATAGCTTACTATCTTGATGATATCTTCTTTAGTAAGTACGAGCGTTTCTTTATCAATTTCTAATTTTAGCTTACGGTTGATCTTATATCTACCTACCTCACCTAAGTTGTATCTCTTATCAGAGAAGAATAACTTATCGATTATACCCCTAGCCGTGTCTTCATCTGGTGGATCAGTACCTCTAAGTTGTCTGTATATATGCGTTACCGCTTCTAATTCAGAACTAGATGGATCTTTTTGGAGAGTATTGTAGATGATTGTGTAATCTTCATCAATATCCTCTTTCTGTAAAATGATGGTCTCTACACCTGCGTCGCTTATAAGCTCCACGTTTTCCTCGTCAATAAAGACATCTCTTTCAAGAATAATCTCATTACGTTCTATGGATACAACTTCTCCAGTATCCTCATCAACGAAATCTTCCGTCCATTTTCTAAGTACTCGAGCCGCAAGCTTCCGTCCAATAGCTTTCTTTAATCCTGCTTTATTTGCTTCAATTTCCTCTGCAAGGCCAAAAATATTCAATATGGCTTTATCAGAATCGTAACCAATAGCTCTTAATAAAGTAGTTACCGGAAATTTTTTCTTTCTATCGATATACGCATACATTACTGTATTGATATCTGTAGCAAATTCCATCCAAGCTCCCTTAAAAGGAATGACTCTAGCCGAGTACAATTTAGACCCATTAGGGTGAAAACTTTGACTAAAGAATACACCTGGCGATCTGTGCAATTGTGAAACGACGACTCTTTCGGCACCGTTGATTACAAAAGTACCTTTCGGTGTCATGTAAGGAATGTTCCCCAAGAATACGTCTTGTACGATAGTTTGAAAATCAATGTGCTCTTCATCGTTACACGAGAGTCTCAACTTGGCTTTTAAAGGAACACTATAGGTCAATCCTCTTTGCATACACTCCGAAATAGTGTAACGAGGAGGGTCAATAAAGTAATCCAAAAATTCTAAAACGAATATATTTCTAGCGTCCGAGATTGGAAAATTCTCTTGGAATACACGGAATAAGCCTTCAGTTTCTCTATTTTCTGGAGTTGTTTCTAATTGGAAAAACTCTTGGAAAGACTTTAGTTGAATTTCCAGCAAATCAGGATATTCTGTTCCTAATTTAATTTTACCAAAATTAACTCTTTCCTTACGCTGTGCAGATAACATAGTTGATGCCATTAAAAGCTTTTTGATGGGTTAAATAGATATGAGCCAACATATTAAACTAATACCTGTAACGTTTTGTTGTCTCAGCATGTCAATAAAACAGCAATAGGCCGTCCGCTGAAAGCGGACAAGCCTTATTACTCTTTTATATTTTTAGGTATTCTGCAGTGCCAGATGAACTGATTACTTCAATTCAACTTCTGCACCTGCACCCTCTAAAGCAGCCTTGAGAGACTCAGCCTCTGCTTTTGGTACACCTTGTTTGATAGGACCTGGGGCACCATCAACCAATTCTTTAGCCTCTTTAAGACCAACACCTAATAGGTTTTTCACCTCTTTCACTACTGCTAACTTAGCTGCGCCAGCAGAGTTCAAAATAACATCGAACTCAGTTTTTTCAGCAGCAGCGTCTCCACCACCTGCACCTGGTCCAGCAGCAACAGCAACAGCTGCAGCAGCAGGCTCAATACCATGTTCTTCTTTCAAAATGTCTGCTAGTTCGTTTACTTCTTTTACCGTAAGACCAACTAACTGATCAGCAAGGGCTTTTAAATCTGCCATTTTACTATAATTTAAAATTGTTAATCAATAAATATGAATTTATCGAGTAGCGTTAAACGCTTGGAAGCCAATAATTTAATAATACTGATAGTCTTTACTATCCTCTTTCTTGAAGAGCTTTAACCAATCCTGCTAATTTGTTGCCACCGCTATTAAGTGCTCCAACAACATTCTTGATAGGTGATTGTAGAAGTACAATAACTTCTCCAATAAGCTCTTCTTTAGATTTAAGTGATGCTAAACTTTCTAGGGTATCATCACCTTCAAACACATCAGAATCGATATACGCAGCCTTTAAGACAGGTTTATCGTGCTTCTTTCTGTATTCTTTTATAATCTTCGCAGGAAGATTAGCTGTCTCTGAGAAAAATATTGTGGTAGGCCCTTTTAAGGACTCATATAAACCGCTATAATTCATTTCCTCACCCGCAGATTCCAATGCTTTTCTAGCAAGTGTATTCTTTACCACCTGTACCTCTACACCTTTTTCAAAACACTTACGTCTTAAATTTGAAATTTGCTCAACGGTCAGTGCAGACGCATCCGTAATATAGAAAAACTGATTTTTTGCGAATTTATCTTTTAAAAGCTCAATCGCTTGTTCTTTCTCTGTTCTTGTCATGATTTATGTGCTTGAAAAAGATTAACTAATTGATTTAGGATCTATCTTGATGCCTGGACTCATAGAACTTGCTACACTAATAGATTTCATGTATGTTCCTTTGAGTGAAGCAGGCTTCATCTTAGTTATTGTACTTATAAGTTCATTTGCATTTTCTGTAAGTTTGTTAGGATCAAAAGATACTCTACCTACCGAACTATGGATGATACCGTATTTATCAACTCTGAAGGCTATTTTACCCTTCTTTACCTCAGCAACAGCAGCACCGACATTAGGAGTTACAGTACCAGTCTTTGGATTAGGCATCAATCCACGAGGACCTAATATACGTCCGATACGACCAACTTTAGCCATGACACTTGGCATTGCTACAACCACATCGATATCTGTCCATCCTCCTTGAATTTTCTGAACATAGTCATCAAGCCCAACATGATCAGCACCTGCAGCTCTAGCCTCTTCCTCCTTATCTGGAGTACAAAGAACTAATACTCGTTTTGATTTACCTGTACCATTAGGTAAGCTAACGGTACCTCTGATTGCTTGATCAGCCTTTCTAGGATCTACGCCTAAACGTATATGTAAATCTACCGAGGCATCAAATTTTGTAAGGTTTACTTCTTTTACAAGACTCATTGCATCTTGTAAAGTGTAGAGCTTTTCAGAATCCACTTTTTCAAGTGCAGCTCTTTTCTTTTTAGACAATTTTGCCATTATTGATAATTTTCGAGGTCAACGTCCATGACACGGACTTCCTCATTAGATAATTTGGTTTAATAAGTACTAAGCTTCCCAAGGAGGTGTACCATTAATGGTAACTCCCATACTTCTAGCCGTACCCGCTACCATTTTCATTCCACTTTCAATAGTAAAAGCATTTAAATCAGGCATTTTGTTCTCAGCAATTGCACGAACATCATCCCAAGTGACAGAACCGACTTTATTACGGTTAGACTCAGGGCTACCTTTTTTAAGTTTAGCTTTTTCCATCAACTGGATTGCTGCTGGTGGTGTTTTGATAACAAATTCAAACGATTTGTCTTTAAAAACTGTAATTACTACTGGGAGTAATTGACCACGAGCATCTTCTGTTTTTGCGTTAAAACGCTTACAGAATTCCATAATATTGACCCCTTTTGCACCAAGTGCAGGACCAACTGGAGGAGAAGGGTTAGCAGAACCGCCTCTTACTTGTAACTTAATAAAACCATCAATTTCTTTAGCCATCTTCTTGACTTTATGTTTGTTTATCGACTTGCATGAAGTTTAGCTCAACCTCAGTACCACGTCCAAAAATCTTTACAATTACCTTAAGTTTCTTTTTCTCTTCGTTCACTTCCTTGATGTCACCAACAAAATCTTTGAATGGACCATCAATAATTTTAACAGTCTCACCAACGATAAATGGCTCTATCAATGCTTCACCAACCTCAGAGGACTCATCCACTTTACCCAGCATTCTATTCGCTTCAGACTGCTGCATAGGTATAGGATTGGTTCTACCAAGAAAATGAATAACATTAGGCATGTTAGCAATAGTCTGAATTATCTCACCTGAGAAACGACCTGTAACTGCCTCTATTAAAATATAGCCTGGAAGAATATTACGTTCTAGAATAACTTTTTTACCCGCACGTATCTTATATACTTTTTCACTCGGAACTAATACTTGTGTAACAGATTCAGACCAGGAATTTCTTTGAATCTCTAATTCAATCCTTTCCTTAATCTTCTTTTCTTTACCGCTAATAACTCGGAGCGAATACCACTTTCTATCTTCAGACATACCTTTGTGCTACTTTAATATTTCGTAAAGTGGCTCCAAAATACCTTTGAACACGGCATCCATCAAAAACACGACAAGAGCAATAATAATAGTACCTATTAATACTAGTCTAGCACTTGCCAGTAGATCAGACCAAGTTGGCCAGGTAACCTTGTGCAAAAGCTCGTTATAGCTCTCTTTGATGTATAAAATCACATTATCCATGATATGTTGTATTCTAATATGATCTTCTTCAAGATCATAGTTATTCAAAAATAAATCTTTGCAAAAGCAGAGAAACCAAAAATATTAGCACGGGCACTAGGATTCGAACCCAGATCAAAGGTTTTGGAGACCTCTATTCTACCATTGAACTATGCCCGTAGAACTTAAACCAGACAGTACTGGTCTATAAACTAAAATTAAGCACCCGCAAAAGCGGATACTTAATTTTTATATTTCAATACATCTTTACCGCCGCAAGAGGCGATAAACAAATATTAATTATGCAATAATTTCAGTAACCTGACCTGCACCCACAGTTCTACCACCTTCTCTGATCGCAAAACGTAGACCTTTTTCCATTGCAATAGGATTAATCAAGGAAACCTCTAATGTTACGTTATCACCAGGCATTACCATTTCTACACCATCAGCTAACTTCACATCACCTGTTACGTCAGTTGTTCTGAAGTAGAATTGAGGTCTATAACCATTAAAGAAAGGAGTGTGACGTCCACCTTCATCTTTACCTAAAACATATACTTCACACTTGAAGTGGTGGTGAGGGGTAACTGAACCAGGCTTAACGATAACCATTCCTCTTTTGATGTCATTTTTATCAATACCTCTAAGAAGCAGACCAGCATTATCACCAGCTTCACCTCTTTCCAGTATCTTTCTGAACATCTCAACTCCTGTAATTGTCGAAGTAAGTGGCTTCTCTTCTTTATCCATCATACCAACAATCTCAACAGGATCTCCAGTATTGATAACACCTCTTTCAATTCTACCCGTTGCCACAGTACCTCTACCAGTAATAGAGAATACATCCTCTATAGGCATTAAGAAAGGCTTATCTACATCTCTTACCGGCTCAGGAATATCTGCATCAACAGCAGCCATAAGAGCTTGAATTTGAGCAACACCATTAGCATCATCTTCTAATGCTTTGAGTGCAGAACCTTGAATAACAGAAGAACCGTCGCCATCAAACTCATACTGATCAAGAAGCTCTCTTACTTCCATCTCAACAAGCTCAAGCATCTCCTCATCATCTACAAGGTCAACTTTATTCATAAATACAACGATCTTAGGTACACCAACTTGTCTACAAAGAAGGATATGCTCTCTTGTTTGAGGCATTGGACCGTCAGTAGCAGCAACTACAAGAATCGCTCCGTCCATTTGTGCAGCACCTGTTACCATGTTCTTTACATAATCGGCGTGACCTGGACAATCTACGTGAGCATAGTGCCTGTTACCTGTTTCGTATTCAACGTGAGCAGTATTAATCGTAATACCTCTTTCCTTTTCTTCAGGAGCTCCATCGATTGAATCATAATCTTTTTTCTCAGCAAGACCATCTTTTGACAGTACATATGTGATGGCAGCTGTCAATGTAGTCTTACCGTGATCAACGTGACCTATAGTACCGACGTTTACGTGGGGCTTGGTACGTGCAAAAGTTTCTTTAGCCATCAGAAATAATTTAAATAGATAAATTAATTAATTATAAAATGTTCTTTATTCCTTGTTTAAAAAGAAAACAACCTTATTGAGCCAATGAAGGGATTTGAACCCCCGACCCCTTCCTTACCATGGAAGTGCTCTACCCCTGAGCTACATTGGCTTTAGGTAAAAAATACGGAGATACAATTTGTATCTTAATCCCAATATCAACAAAAATATTGTTTTCAAAATTATCACCAAATTGAGCGGGAGACGAGACTCGAACCCGCGACCCTCAGCTTGGAAGGCTGATGCTCTACCAACTGAGCTACTCCCGCAAATTGAACTATACATACCAATTTGGTCCAACTACGAGAACCAATTATAAAAAAGTGGTGGGGGTGGTAGGATTCGAACCTACTCAGCCGAAGCACTGGATTTACAGTCCAGCCCACCTCTCCAACTGTGGCGCACCCCCGTAGTTGTTTGATAATATGTCAAATTAATCTGAGCCGATGGAGGGATTCGAACCCCCGACCCGCTGATTACAAATCAGCTGCT
>JAHDCU010000015.1 GCA_020629715.1 Saprospiraceae bacterium | reverse complement strand
GGGATTCTTTTCCCTTTTGGAAAAGTCTTATATTCGCCATTCAAGGCACACACAAGGTATATAGTGCATATCCTAAGGGATACGCACCATACACAGACCATTGTATTCAACCAATTTTCGACGTTTTTTGGCTTCCAACTAATCGACAAAAGAACTAATTACCTTCTTTTATTATTTTCTTACTGATAATAGTTCCTTCTTTGCCTATTAACTTCAAAAAATAAATCCCATCCAACAAATCATTTAGTGAAACAGAAATTAGCTCAAAATTCTGTTCAAAATTATCATTCATCAATAAAATTCGACCAGTAATATCGCAGACTTCAAGATGTTTAAGCTCAAACGATTCAGGGAGATCCTCAATTAAAATCTCACTAGAAGTAGGATTAGGATAAATCTTAATTTCTTTTTCAATTACCTTGGTAACAGCTGTTCCTACACTTGGATTAAAAACATATGTAATCCCTGCATTGGGCGAGCCATCTATAAAAGTATAATTGGGGACGCACGAATTATAAAACGAATACGATGGTAAATTCGCGGATCCTTGAAGACCAAGCATATCATTACAAGTATCATATAAAAACTTAACACTCAAAGTCTGAGTTCCTGGCGATTGACCAAAGGACTCTCTGTTGAATTGATTTGGACCAAAGCGAATTTCGATATGATTGTCGCTTTCAAATAGCCAAATTTGATAGTCTATGAAGTCAGCTGGATTGGGATTGGGAACAGTTTGAGGAAATCCTGCATTTTTCCATTCAATTTTTAAAATTTGATTTCCTGCTGTCCCAGAAATCTCATACCCAATTGGAGACTGTGAAGAGGATGTCCCCTTATCTGTAAGAAAATAGCCACCAAAAGGAGAATGAACAACAAATAACTGCTTATTTCCTAAACCTGGAAAATGCAGACCACCTCCAGCGTAGACATTAAGAGCTGTAAAGTTCTGCCCATAAATATCAAAATCAAAGTTGAAAAAAATTTGATATGTTGTTGCATCTGTCCACATTGCTCCCTGATTTAGAGAAATAGGATTACTTAAATCCTGATAAGTATTCATTGTTGTTGTTACTGTGTATTGTGCTATAGTAGTGTAGCTAATTAAAAGGCATAATAATGCCAAGATGTGAGTTTTCATCGTTTTGAAGAATTTAGTAAATTACAACTCGTGGGGAACAAGTTAGTCTTACACAATAATAGTTCATATTTAGTGCATTAGCAAGTCCAACAGAATAAAAATAAAAAAGGCAGAAATACAACAATGCGTATATTACACAGCGCATATCATGCGGCACATGATATACGCCAGCGTTAAATAACTAAATACAGAAGTAAAATTACTTCTTATCAAATCCAAACAACCGAACCCCAACATTAACAGAATGCACATTCTGCAACAAATCATAATCATAACCAACCGCCCAACCCTTTGCACTCACAAACTGCAAACCAAGCCGAATACTAGAAAATTGGTTCATATTACCCCCAACGCCACCCGTTAGCAACAACGTACTAACGGGCGTCGGAACAGGCTTTAAAACCTCAATTTTCTTAGTAATCAATTTGGGTATTTTTAATTTATAATCCAAGGCATTTTTTAAAAGCGATCCTTTGACCGTCGATTCATAATAAAGCGTCAAATTATCGTCCTCTATACTATCCCTGTATAAGTTTGCCTTTTCGTGCTTAGAAGTATCAATTTTAGCGGTTGGAACGCTGCGCCCTGTACTGTCTACATAAACAATAATAGGCTTTGGGGTGGGCTGCCTTGGCATTTGTATAATAATAGGTGGTGGTAGTGTCGTGTCAATGGATATAATTCTTTCTTGAGGCGGTGCTGTTGGTTCTGTTGAAAAGCGAACGTTTATTATATCCGAGAGCAAATAAAAGGTACTAAGCGCAAGGTTTGCAATAAGCAAAATATACAGCAATCTATTTTTGTTTTGATTCGTCATCGTTAAGAATGGTATTTAATAAAGTTTTCGATAATATCCACCACATAGGCGGCAGCTCTGTCTCTTCCCTCACTCGATAGCAAGTACTTTTTACATTCCTCGTAATTGTCCATAAAGAACAGCTCCAAGATAATGGCGGGGTTATCTGTCTTGGCAAGTATATCCCAATTCTTGCGCTTAATCCCTCGAAATTTACTTTCAGGAAAATGCTTTTTAAACAAAGCTTCTGTCCATCTTGCTAAGGCTTTGCTTTTTGAACTGGATTGTCTAGCGATCCAAGTCTCGCAACCGTGACCACCGCCTGCATTAGAATGCAAGTCAATTAAAAAAGTCCTCTTTTGACTCTTTTTGTATAAGTAATCTGCCCTTGAAATTCGGGTACCCATTCTAATATCTTGCTGTTCGGGTACGAGATCATAAAAAGGAATGCCCTTGGCGGTGAGCTGCTCCATTACACGAGCTTTGATCGCTCGATTGTATTCGCCCTCGTAGATGGTGGTACCATCCTTAAAAGTGTAGCGTTTGCCCTTGGTTTGGTACACGCCGCCAATCATGCCGCCGTGTCCATTACCAAGGACTGGAATTAGTTGATTCATGGTCTTTAGGAGTTGTTTAAATCGGTTTTGTGTTCGGCTTGAACTTCAAACCTTCTTTAATGCAAATAGACTTTTAAAAATTTCCATTCTTCATGGTATTTTCGAACCGTTCTTGGTTTTACGCCTAAGAGAACCGCTGCTTCCTCTGTCGTAATTTTTACCTTTTTTAAAATCGCTACCCTTCGAGCGATCCGCTCATAGGTCTCTTTTGCCTTTCTGTACTGCTCTATTTGCTGTTCTAATTGAATTTTGAGTTCCTCGACCTCCATCGGTCCTCCTTTTTTAATTACTCCCTGTCTGCTATCAAAAGCTCACGGAGTACTATTTTTAATACATTAATTGCTTATATTCTCGAGCCGATAAGGCATCGTAACCTAGTTCGTATTTTTGAACCAATTCTTTTAAATCTCGCCCCAAGATCACCGCCAGTTTTGGAATCGTGTCGTAGGTTAACAAAGTAGGTTTGCGCAAGCGCATTGTCGTCATTCTTGTACTCAAGCCCAATTGTTCGGGCAAGCTCTTAAAATCCGCTGCCGATAGGGTGTTGAAGACAAAGTCATAAAAAAGGAGGACAAGGTAAAATGTTTCTTGATGGTGAGGAATCAAGCATTGATAAAACAGATTCTTCAAATAGTAGAAATTCAACTTGCACAGATGTAAAACTACTGAATGATAAAATTGCTCTACTGGAGCAGTCTATAAAGGACAAAGAAAAACTTATTTCTATGCTTGAGAAAAATCAGAAATAGGAAAGCGAGGGTTCGCTTTTTTTTTGCCTTTATGTATGTGTTAATTTTTTATAGAATATTGATTAATTTTTAGTAAAGTACCTAAAACTGTATAGATAGATTGTGTATATAGATCGCTATGTGTGCTTGTATATGCAATTGTGTATATGTGGTAGTTAGAGACCATTAATAAACTCTCACCTGATTCCTTTTGTAGTATAGAAGTATTAAAAATTAAAACTCCCATGAAACGTATTTTAATCATTTCACTACTTTTTCCTCTTTATACTAGAGCCCAAACAACTGATAACATTTACAATAAAGTCTTCTTTTTTAGACCATTTGAAGTAGTCTCTTACTCTGAAATCAAAAAGTTCAATATTAAGTGTATTAAATATACATTTAGTAAATTGAATCAGGTCGCTGAAAAAGATTCAAATGGAAAGCTTGTTAGAAAAAGAAATCTCATTACTGAACATGCTTATGAAAGCTTTGATTCTCTTGGTATGATGATAGGAGTAAACAGTAAAAGTTGTATAAATTCTGATATAGTCAAGGATAATCCGCCGTATACAGATGAAACCTTAAACCTATTGAAAAACCTAAATCGTAAACTAAAACAAAATACCGATTTCAGATTTCACGATACAAATACTAAATCTATCATTTTTTACAAAAAGTCATCAAAAACTATTGTACTAAAAAATTACTCAGACTGGCATAGCAACGATGTTACTTATAAATATTTCCTAAATGATAAACATGAATTTACACAACCTAAATTTGATATAGAACCTTGGACTTTTTTCCTAAATGATAAGGGCGAATTAAAGAAAGATTCAATTCATATTCACGGGGTTCTAGGCTGTGAAGAAATGAATATCGTTTCAAATTATAAGTATAACTCTAGAGGAAAAATAATTGAAAAAACATCTTCAGATAACCGTTTTATAGAAAAAAGAAAATATAACACGTTAGGCAACTTGTCCGAAATCTCAGTTAATGGAAAACTATATGCTAAATATTATTACGAAAATGAGAAACTTATTAAAATCGTTTTCGAATCTAAAATAGGTTTAAATTTAGTCGAAATAGAATACTAATAAAAAATAAAAACGGTCTCTAACAATGTGCATATGACAATGCCACTTTTGAGAGAAAATATAAAGAATCGTCGCGTGTGATACACCGCAAAATCGCAGATTTTGCTAGTGCCCAAGGCTAAATTACTACCAAAATCTACGATTTTGCTACAAGAAAAGCCTAAATTAGTTCCACACGTCTTGTGGCACAGCATATCGCACTCACGTTATCAGCAATTCGCAGAAAAATCAATAAAAAAGAACGATTTTTTTGTTAGAGAAGTTAACATAATATCGTTAGCTAAATTCTCGTCATTACTAAATATCAAACATGAACTTTGTTACTGAACTTAGTGAAGTATTTGCATTGGTTTTAGCAAAGGTTATTGTCTTTGGTATTCCTTCCCTAATATTATATGGTATCTCAAATCTCCTAAAAAAAGATAAAGGATCAACAACTCAAAAGTAAAACAACATCATAAATTCTTTCTAATGGAAATAAAAACCATCAAATTTTATAGTGTAAATAGCGAGTATGGAGAGTTCTCTAACTTTGCCCTCTATCCTATCAAATTAAAAGGTAAAACTTGGCCTACATCTGAGCATTACTTTCAAGCTCAAAAGTATAAAGGATTACCTTATGAAAATAAAATTCGAAAAGCTTCAACACCTATGCAAGCAGCTCAATTAGGTCGCTCTAGAAAAGTAAAACTTAGACCTGACTGGGAAAGAGTAAAAGATTCTGTCATGTTTGATGCTGTTCGTGCTAAATTTACACAACACTCTGATTTAAAAGAATTACTTTTATCTACTAATGAAGCAAAAATAATAGAACATACTATAAATGATTCTTATTGGGGGGATGGAGGAAATGGTAAAGGAAAAAATATGCTTGGGAAAATATTGATGAAAGTTCGAAAAGAAATATCTTCTAAATAGAGTTAATTAGGAAAAGTTGACTATTCGCGCCCACACATGCGAGGACTTATAATTCCGCAAGGGGCTTTGTACCCTAAAGTTGTGAAGCGCTGTACAAATAAGCATAACTTGATCTCTGAATTCAGAGTCATAGTGACGACAACGTTCCTTGACAATCCGACAACGTTTTATGCCTGAGATAGCATGCTCAATTGAAATTCTCATACTCCCAACAGAAGCATTAAACCATTTTGCAACAGCACTTAATTGTTTACCTCTTGGCTTTTTAATTGGTTGTTGTATGTGGACTCCTGGAGGAGCATAACCTTGAAAACCTTTATCTTGACGAAGGTAGATTCCTTCAGGAAAAGTACAGTTTTCTTCATCAGCAATTCGCTTATCAAATACAGTTCCATCGCGTGTCTGGCTTAAGAACAAAATTTGCTGGCTATTAGCAGCAATCAAGTTGTTCTTTATGGAATGTCTTTTTTTGTTACTATATTGACTTTCTTGAACATCTTGGTCAGAGTTTCGATGTATACTGCGTTCTGTTACGTCTTGGTTATAAGAATCGTCACCAAATTCTTCTAGTAATTGTGCCAATTTATGTCCTTCTCGTAAGGGCACAACTCCTAGTTGTTTGAGACTTTCTAATAGCAATGGTTGAAGTAGTTTCATCCAAATACTAACCTTTGCTTGGGACAGCCCAAAATTGGCTGCTTGAAATTGCTGCAAAGGGTAATTTTTTAAATAAACCAATGCAAATAGTAATTTGTCTTCGACAGTAGCTAATGTTTTGGTGTCTTGCTCTGGTCTAGCATTTGGAAATTTACGTTTCTTACCTTCCAATGTATGCCATCGAAAATATCGAACCCATACACCATAAAATACGGATAGAAGTTTTTCAAACTCTTCTACCTTTAGGCTCGTTAGGGACAAGAAATTTGTCGGATTCTTTTTTAAGTTATCATAGTTCATGCTTTTAATATACGAAAAAAAATTCTGCCTTGCGTATGCGTACGCGCGGTCAGGCTTTATTCCTAATAATATCTAATGATGTCACAAAAATACCAATGAACGGCCGTAATAAACTCAAACTTTCAGATAGATATAACCCTATTTTTGTGACAAAATTGGATTTTGGAAAAGTCCAACTTGAAGAAGAGATGTTATTCGATTCAGGAATGAACGACTATGTTCATTGGCAAAATCAATATTTCTCACTTATAAAATCAGAGTTAAACGGCAATCTGGATACAGTAAGGGGCTTAGGACAAAAGGCGATGACTGCATATGATCAAACAAAAAAACAGGAATCAAAATTAAAAGCAATTATTCCAAATCTTAAAATCGGCAATTATTCATTAACAGATTTTCATTGTTATGTAGCAGATGACAATGGGTCAGCTATTGGTTGTAGGCTGTTGGAATACGCTAATATCATTATTGATTGGAAAAAAAAGAAATATTGGCTCATCGAAAGAAAAACTAGAAATCATAATAATGGCTTTCTCATTAACAGTAATGATGAAGTTTCTACAATTTGGGATGATTCTCCATTCCATAAATTAGGGCTTAGAATAGGTATGCAAGTTGTAAAAGTTAATGGAAATAGCATAGATTCTTTTACAAATTGTGAATTAAGAGATAAAATGCTCTCTACAAAAATCGAATCTGTCGAGTTAAAAGATGGAAGAGTATTTTTGTTAAATTAAATACGCCACAAAAAAACTATAAGCATAAGCAATAGCGTTCTTTGGGACGCTACAGCTCATTTCCCATTACACAGCAAAATAGGTCACTTTTTGGGTGACCTGTTCTTAATTCCTACCAATCCACCCCATCCAAAGCATCATTCACCATCTTACTAGACAGATGCAAATACACCATTGTTGTTTCAATTTTAGAATGTTGTAGAATCGCCTTTAAAATATGAAGCGGAATTTTAGCTGCCAAATGCGTGGCAAAGGTATGCCGAGCCACATGGCTTGTAATCGGTTTGGTGATGCCCGCCAAAACCGCCAACTCCTTTAGGGTGCGGTTAAAATACTGGTTGCTGTATTGATGAAAGACCCGCTCCTCCTTCGCCCCTGCAATTTGGTGCTTTTGAATCAACTGCTCTGGTTTTCTTAGATGCAATTTGTACAAGGGCAGCAAGAGCTGCTTGCTTGTCTTTTTAGCCACGATATTTAATAATAGCCCCTCTTTATCTTGGTCGATGTCTTTGTGGCGAATGGCGCAAGTATCTGAGAAGCGCAAGCCCGTATAACACGAAAATAAAAACATATCCCGAATTAGCTCCAGATAAAATTCATTCCGTTCAAAGGTCAAGGCCTCGAGGCGCTCCACTTCCTCCGTAGACAAGACAATCCGCTCGGTTGGTTGCGTTTTGGGTGTGAAGTTTAGATAAGGATTTTTAGTAGCCTCCAACAGCCCCCGCCGAATTGCTTGGTTAATGTATTTTTTGACTTGCTTGTGGTGCGTGTATACCGTGTTGGTGTGCAGCCCTTTTCCAAATAAAAAGGTATCAAAATCATCAATCAAATTATACGTCAATTCCGAGAACTTGACATTCTTTTGAAATTCCACCCAGTAGTTTAAAGCCGTTTTGTGCTTCTTCTTGGTTATTTTGGTCAATTTGGTGTCCTGCTCTAGCTCGTACCGCCAAAAGTCCGTAAACGACTGCACATCGTCGTATTTAAAGTAATTTTCTAGCTGCTCCAAGGTCATCGAGCCATGCTTCTTAATCCAATCCAAGACATAGGCTTCTAACTCGTCTAATTGCCGTCTTATTTCGGCGTTGTACTGCAAACTTTGGGGATGGTTTTGGACTTGGTGGCTTTTTTTGTTCCATTGCGACGGCTTTAAATAAATGCCTGTTGAGAAATATTTTCTTTTCCCCTCCAGATACGCTCGTATTTGAACCAAAGCCGTACCGTCTTTTTTTAATTTGTTTTTAAAGTTGTATACCACTACAAATTGAATCATAATTTATCTTTTTTTATCTATTTACAATATTCGTGCAAATCCGTAAAAAAGACAACCTATGAAGTCGAGAAATTCATTCATTTTTGCACCCCCAAAAATAGGCGGGTAACAAACGAGTAACAAAAAACAGCGTTTTTTTGCTCCTCAAAAACAGCAATAAAAGGAAATTCAAACCAGTAAGAAGGCGAAACAGCGATAAAACCTACCTTACACAGTTTTTTTTCTCCTACAAACTTAATAAAAATAGGCAAAAAACGGGTAACAAATGGGTAACAAAAAAAATGCCCGTATGCCCTCTGAGGGCGTATAGGCTGTGTTACCCCAAAAAAACAGCTCCCAAGCATAGGAGCAAAAAAAAAAGCTAGAACCTCGATGATTGCTAGCTTTTAATTTTCTCTATGTAGACGTATGGTCGCCCAAGTAGTACCCGGAGCGGCTTAGTTGGACTTTTGCAGTACGTTCTCATTGCCAATAAAATAGGACTTTTTAGCCTTTGAAGGAAACATCTAAGATACATTTATCAAAGGCTTTTTTGTGTTCGTTTCAAACTAAAACAACAGCTCCTGATTCTCCAGGGAAAACCAGGAAATTACAAAAGCGTATAACATCGACAAATACTACATTTCATTTTTAAAGGTTTCAAAAAAACAACCAAAAATAAAAAACAACTCGTCTTTTTACGTACGATTCAAACTATCTAATGTAGCCAAGCGCTCCAAAGCAACGTTGTAATACTTTTCTTGAATCTCAAAACCTACAAAATTACGATTAAGACGCTTACAAGCTACGGCGGTGGTGCCACTTCCTGCAAAACAATCCAGTACGGTGTCGCCTTCGTTTTCAGTCGCAGACAAAACAAGCCTTTCAATCAATTCAATTGGCTTTTGTGTGGGGTGGACCTTCTCTCCATTGGTCTTTTTTGCTCCCGAGCTAAAGGCAGGCATTCGCCAAACATTTTGCCCTTTTTTATAGCGTTTGTACTGTGGTGAAGGATTGGTACAAAAGATAATATCTTCATGCGAATAACTATAGTAACAGCCTGCACCGCTGATTTTATCCCATGTAATGCGGTTGCGGATGGTTAAAAACTCCTGTAATAATTCATAAAACAAAGAATAGGTTCTCCAGTCACAAAAAACATATATTTCACCGTTGGGCTTTAATACTCGTTTCCATTGTTTAAAGACTTCTTTAAAGAACGGTTTTACCATGTTTAAATCGCTGTAGGTGCCTTTGGTGCCATTGTGGGTCATGCCGCAAAAGTAGGGCGGATCGGTAATAATGGCGTCAATGGATTGGTGGTTGATTTGTTTTAAGCCGTCTAGGCAATCGTTTAATTTTAAGTCTATGTTCATAGGTTGGGTAAGCTTGTAATTTTATGCTTTGAGACGTGTTTTAAAGATCAGTAATGGTGTATAGATTGGTGTTGATGTCGTAATCTACCTG
>JAHDCU010000004.1 GCA_020629715.1 Saprospiraceae bacterium | reverse complement strand
AAAACCCATTATTAAGCATCTTATCTTAATAATGGGTTTTTTAGTTTTATAGTTATGAAACAAAATGTAAGAGAGCTTTATTTTGAGTGGATATGGCTGATCATAACATGCTGTATTACTTTACTGACAATACTTCCAATAATAACAAATCAAATAGAATTTCCTCTAATTGTAGAGAACTCCATTTGGATTATTCTTGGTATAACTATGACTAGGTATATTTTTCAATTAAAACATACTTGGCTAGCACAGTTTAAAATAATAAAAGCATTCCTTGCGGTATTGTGCATTCCTCTTTTTATTTGGTCATTAGATCGAATGTATGAGTTTCAGGCATTACACGATGAAGTAGGACTACAATCACTTGTTAATCATCTTGACCCAAGTGTACAGAGTGATTATATCCAATATATAAAGAGTGAATATATTTTTTTTGGTACTTTAATAATCATTTTATGTTTTGCATTTCCCTTAAGGATGATTATCTCAGTCTGGAGAATGCGAAATTCTAATAGTATTTAATATTCATATGAGTCAGATAGAAGAATTCAATTCGTATAGAAAAAAAATGCATGATCGCATTTTGAATGAGGATAACAAAGTACTTAAGCGATTTTTTAGTCTTGATAACCAAACATTTCAAGAGGGTGCTTTAGATGTAAAAACTAAAGAGATGCTTGGTTTAGTTGCCTCATTGGTACTTAGATGTGATGATTGTATTAAGTATCATTTAGGTACTGTATATGAAGCGAATGTTACGACAGAGGAGTTGTTTGAAATCTTATCTATTGGCAATGTAATTGGCGGGACTATTTGTATACCACATACAAGGAGAGCAGTTGAATATTGGGATGAATTGAATGCGCAGTAGTTAGTTCATATGCATCAATCTAAACTGGTTGCGTATTACTTTATTATTGCTTGTTTTATAACCTTGTTGTTTAACTATATCCTTCCAGGAGGTATTAATCAAATTGGTAGTTATCAGTTAAATATGTCTGGTGACGGTCTTAAGAATTACTACACTTTTGCTTATGCCCTAAAATATGATCAATTAGATTTTACTAATGGCTTATTTTATCCTTATGGGGATATAGGTACATATTTTGACAATCAACCACTGCTTGTATTATTAATGCGACCATTGTTTGATATAGGTGTCATAGAGCAAAATGATATTTTTGCTCTACTTCTTATTACGATACTGTCTAGTTTTTTAATTGCAGGAATAATTTTATTTCGCCTAGCCCTTGAATTCAATGTAAAGCCATTAGTTGCATTGCTTTTTGCCTTAGTTTGTATTTCTCTAAGCCCTCAGTTGTTTAGAATGGCAGCACATTATAGTCTTAGCTATGCTGTATTTATTCCATTGACCGTTTTATTATGTATTAGATATGAAAAGAAAGAGCAAAAAATATGGCTTTTATTAGTCCTTATATTAATGTCATTCTTATCTAGTGGTATACATCCTTACATCATGCTCAGCTGTTGTATGTTTATCTTTTCATTTGGCGCAATCGGTAGTATTTTCAAGAAAAAGCTTCAGATTAGTTTATTGATTGGAGCTTTGATACCTATAATTGCCTTTCAAGTATTATTTTACTTTTTTGATCCCTACCAAGATCGTCCATTGAACCCATATGGGATATGGCAGTATAAGACTGAGGTCTCTGACTTATTTCCTTTTTATGGATGGTTTAATGATTTGTTTAAAGAGCTCCTACAATTGAATAGTGGATATTCAGAGGGGTATTGTTATCCCGGATTTCTGTGGATGTTATTTGTTATTTTCATTCCGGTATTAGTTTTTTATAAGTTTTTCAAAGGTAAAAGTATCCTTAAACTCTCTTATATAGAAAAGCTAATTGGTATTGCGAGTCTTATCGTTTTAAGCTTTTCAATGGGTATTCATATGATACTGACTAATAAAGCTATTAATGATTGGATACCAGCGCTTGCACAATTTCGTGGACTAGGGAGATTTTCTTGGTCTTTTTATTATGTGGGAAGTCTGATCTTATTTGTTCAGTTTGATAGATGGATAAGGATTTTAAATATTGGTGTTAGAAAATGGTTAATCATCACTCCAGTGATACTTCTTTATATTAACGATGCTTATCAATATGTGACTGCGTTGAAAATGGAAATAGAAACTTATAAATCTGAGAATCTTTTGAGGGATAATACCATCTTATTAAAAATGCTTGAAAATAAGAACCTTATACTTGAGGATATACAGGCCATCATACCCCTACCCATAGGCACAGAAGGAATGGAGAAACTCTCATATCGTGATCATTTCGTCAATAAGATTAATGTATTACCATTATCCTATCAAACTGGAATTCCTATAACAACATGTATTCAATCTAGAGCTTCTATATCAAGGACAATGGCACTATTACAGTTAACTAATTCCGTTTATGGGGATAATAGTATTAAATCAAATTTCGACCGGAAAAAGGACTTTTTAATCATCGTGCCTAATAAAATCGAGGAGCGATACTTTGATATACTCAAAAGAGCTGAATTTATTGATAAGAACAATGATCTAAGCATCTTTAGAATAACATGGAATGGTTTATTCAAGAGAGAGCAAATCGATACGGAATATCAATCAGAACCTATTGACTATCAGAATATATTTTGGAGATCTTTTGATGAAAGTGAAATAAATGGATTATTGTCTGAAGGAGCATTTAAATCATCTGAAGAGGACAGAAAAATACTCGATCTTAATATTGATGTTGATACAGTTACAATCTTTCAATTGAGCTTTTGGCAATATATTGAGCCTATTCATAGCGAAATTTCTGAGTATCAGATAACAAGCTATCATGATGATGGAAGTCAGAAATGCCAGTACAATTTTAGGGATTGGGATCTTGAGCGGGTAGAAGTAAATGGAAATTGGGTAAGATTCAATAGATTTATTAGCCTGGATGCTGAAGAAAAGAAATTTACCCTAACTGTATCTAAGTCTAATATTGTAATAGATAATGTATTATTAATGGCTGAAAATAAGCACTTTAAGGTAGACACTTCTGATCCATGTTGGATTTATGTTGATCACTATCTAGTCAACTTATGTGACAACTAATCTTAAATAGTCTTTTAATTCATGCAATAAGCTTGAAAGACCTATGGAGGATAACTCTATTCCTTCTCTGAGAACTACTTTTTGTTTTAAAGTACTCTTGCTTGCATGTCGGCCCAATAATTTTATAAATTCAACATCGAATAGAAATCTCTCAACCGTAGTTTGCATAAATATATCCTTACCGATTTTGTTAAAAGCTTTCAAACCGCATTGGGTATCAGATATAATAAGTCTTAATGCCACTTTATTGAATGTTCGCAATACGATCGAAATTAGTTTTCGGGCAACTGGTATCTTACTATAATACTCTTTACTTCGAACTCCAATAGCTGCAATTGCACCATCAAGATGTATCCTTTTTAAAATCTCTAGCATGGAGGATGCAGTGTATGGTAAATCAATATCAGTAATGATATAATAATCGGAATCAGCTTGATTTATTCCAAATCTTAGGGCATATCCTTTACCCATGTTTTCTGGATAACTTAGAAAATTGGTTTCTTCAACGATAGATTGTAACTTTTGAACATCTGCTCTTTTTAGTATGCTTGATCCATCGTCGACTACGACTAAATTAGTTGTTATATCGTAACTATCAGATAGTAACTGCTTGAACTCTTTATAGCGATCTATGAGATTATCAACCCAATTTTCTTGAGGATTATAACAAGGGACTATTAGAGCAAGCTTTTTGATATTTATTCAGTTATGAAGAGTTCGGCGCTTATGCGGTCTGCAAATAACTTACCTTTTTTTGTTAAAATATACTTTTCGGATCGGTATATTATTGATTGATTTTTTATGAATACTCTTACGGCACTTCTAAAATGATCGAGGTATCGGGCTCCTAATTGATAAATATCTTGTTGTGATACACCTTCAATAGTTCGTAACCTGGTCATAATTAATTCATTATATCTATCATTAATTGTCAGATGATCCTCGATGATAAATGGAGAACTATTAGTTATATAAGTCTTATACTTTTGGTTGTTTGGGATATTTTGATATCTATTTTGCCCATCATAACTATGTGCTGATGGGCCAATGCCGAGATATGGAATGTTAAACCAATAGTTGCTATTATGTTGAGACCTAAATCCTGGTAGAGCATAATTTGAAATTTCATAATGCTCATAATGATGTTCTGATAATCTCTGTATAGTTTGCTCAAATTGATATTCCATATGTTCCTCATTTATAGGATCAAGCAGCTTTTTATTAAGTTGATGAGCAAGGGCGGTTTGTTCTTCTACGGTAAGTGCATAACATGAAAGATGAGGGACATCCAACGCTATGGCCTTGGTAAGATTATCCATCCACATCTCATTATTGGTGGTAGGATTTCCGAAAATAAGATCTATTGATATATTTTCAAATCCTACATCTTGTACCAATTGAATTGCTTTTCCCGCTTCGGCAGCATTATGGGCTCTATTCATAAATTGCAGATCGATATCGTAAAATGATTGAATACCGATACTAAATCGATTGATCTGGGTAGTCTTCAGGTCTTTGATATAGGCACTATTTAAATCATCTGGATTGGCTTCTATGGTGATTTCAAGATCTTCTGAAACTGAAAAGCTCTTGAAACAAATATTTATGATACGCTTGAGTTCATCCGAAGATAGAAGAGAAGGAGTACCTCCTCCGATGTAGATCGTGCTTACTGTTTGATTTCGTAAAAAGTCTTTTCTAAGTTCGATTTCTTTTATTATCAGATCTACAAATTCACTAATCTGATTAATTCTAGTAGAAAAATGAAAATTACAATAACTACATGCTTGCTTACAAAAAGGGATGTGAATGTAGATACCAGCCATACAGGTTAATCGTTTTATCAAGTATAATCGTATACCCGATTATCTTTGACGAAGTAAACAAAAAGTTTGGACATAGTTTTAAGACATATTTCTTTCCATCAACTCCTAATACGCTTTTGCTTCATCTTAGGCCCTTTATCCTCATTAGCACAAAGCTCTAAACCTTTTGTAGAGGTCAAGTATATTGCTCAGGATCAGAAATTGGCAAATGATTGGGAAACTTCTTTTGTAGATAGTCTATCAATGGGGTCGTACCTTGATTCCATACAAAAGACTTTCATAGATAAGTCCTATTTGGCATTTTCAATGGACGAGCCAGTTGAGATAGATAGTTTAAGCTATGAGATACCATATTTTGTGGGTAGGAGATATGAGATGGGGCTTATTGAGATAGATAGTACAGATGGTATCTTATTGAAAGAATTGAATTTTAATCGAGGAGAGTTATCTAAACTACTGGATAGTGCTTATCGTAAGAAAATCTCCGATAGAGTATTAAATTATCTGAGTGATCATGGTTACCCATTTGCCACTGTTAGATTGGATAATATTGAATTAGAGGATTCTATATTTCAAGCTTCTTTAAAAATAGATCGAGGTAGATATGTTGTTTTCGATACACTTGAAGTATACGGGAATGCTAAGGTGAAGTCCACTTATTTACAATCTTATTTTCAAATAGAGAGATCCAAACCTTATAATAGATCCAAACTTTTGGATATTCCGAATAGTATTAAAAATTTAAGATTTATAGGTTTACGCGAAAATCCCAAAATTGAATTCATCGATGATAAAGCAGTAGTGAAAATCAATACTAAAAAACAGAGATCTAGTAGTTTTGATTTTTTGATTGGTCTACTGCGAAATAATGAAAATGGTGTAGATGACTATACGATTACCGGCGAATTTACCGCAGAATTACTCAATAGTCTTGGAGCTGGGGAGTCGATGTTTTTGCAGTTTAGACGTCTAAAGCCTGAGACTCAAGAAGTAAAAATTAAAGTAAATTATCCATATCTCTTTGAATTGCCTTTCGGTATAGATGCAGACTTTAGTTTATATAAAAATGAAAATGAATTTTTAGATCTCGATGCAAGTATAGGTTTACGATATCAATGGAATCCAGAAACTTATGCAAAGATTTATGTTGGTACATCCAATAACTACTTGTTGGACATCGATAGTACCGCACTTAGATCTTCCAAATTGCTTCCTGATCGACTTGATGTCCGTTACAATTCGATGGGAATAGAATATCAGTTTTCTAATTTAGATTATAAGTATAATCCAAGATCAGGAGGTATAGCAAGAATAAATTCCCAAGTAGGAATAAAGACCATTGACCTGAATTCTAGAATCCTAGAGTTGTCAGATAATACTGTCGACTTCAGAGAATTGTATGATATGCTTGAATTGAATACTTATCAAATCAAAGCAGATCTTTATGCTGCATATTATAAACCCTTGGCCAGTAGCTTGAGTATGAAATTTTCTACGAATGATGCTTATATTTTCAGTGGTGATCAGGTATATGGAAACGAGCTTTTTAGGATCGGAGGAAACCGATTATTACGAGGTTTTGATGAGCAAAGTATCACCGTCGATTTTTATAGTGTCAATACTATGGAGTTGAGATTTATTCTGGCACAAGAAAACAACAATTTTACCTTAGCTCTACCTTTCATAGACTACGCTTGGGTGTATGAGTCTATAGATGGATGGGAGCAAATACTAGGGACTGGGGTTGCTATGGATTTTGAGACAAAAGCTGGATTATTCAGTTTTGCTGTCGCTTCAGGTCAGCGACGAAATCAAGGATTTGATTTTAATAACTTGAAGATTCATTTTGGATACGTAAGCCTTTTCTAAAGTACTTCGATGATGGTCAGCCCATCCCGTATAGGTAACATATGCAATCTTATACCTGATAATTTTGAGATATAGGTATTGAATTCTTTGAGGATCCCTGTCAAGCGATCTTGTGTAGGATACAATACTTTACCACTCCATAAAGTATTGTCAATAAGTATATATCCGCCGATATTCATACGGGGTAAAAGGAGATCAAAGTACAAGCGATTATTTTGTTTCCCAGCATCAATAAAGGCTAAATCATATCGGACATGATTTTCTTTGAGGAAGTCTTCAGCTTTACCTTGAATTGAATTGATCTTATGCTCCTTACTTGCCAACTTAAAGTACTTTTGGGAAATCGCTTTCAGTTCTGGATTGACTTCAACGGTGGTAATCTTACAGTCATCAGAAGTACTTAATGCCATGCAAAGGCATGCATAACCAGTGAATGTTCCTAACTCAATTATAGTTTTAGGTTTAAGCATTCTACAAATGGTCATCAGTAAATGGCCTTGTATAGGTCCTGACATCATCTGAGGAGCCAAAGTCTTTAGATTGGTTTCTCGCTCTAGTTCGAGGAGTAGATCACCCATAGGACTAGAATGATCTATACAATATTGATCTAATGCTTGATCGAATAAACTCATGAAGCAGAATTTTCAAATCTTTTTTTGATAAAAGGATAAGCTAACACGGCAATCAAGATGGAAGTGGCACCGATATAAAAGGATGTATTTAGTTCATCATATTCGCCAAGAATAAGAGCAGCTAATAATATCCCGTAGACAGGCTCAAGATTTATGATAAGATTAGATGAAAATGCCGATATATGTTTAAGTGCTTCCAAAGAAATCACGAAAGGTAAGGTAGTACAAACTAAAGCTAGAATGAAAATGTAAATCCAATCGCTGCTACCTACTGGTATAATACTGGTATCGTCAATCATTATGAATATCGGAATACCAAGTGTCAAGAATAGGGCGGCACTTCCAATCTCAATAAAACTGACTCCTACAGCAGGTTCATTTTGAATGTATTTTGCATTAAATGTTGAAAATAATGCAGCAAAAAATGCAGCGAATAGTCCTAAAATAAGACCGAAAATATATTCCTGATCAAGCCCACTGACAATCAGCATCATTCCAGGTATTATCAATATACCTATAATCATTTCGTACCAATATAGCTTACGTTTAAGCACGATAGGTTCGATTATAGAAGTAAATAATGAAGTTGTTGCCATACAAATTAGTGCAACTGAAGCATTGGAAGCTTTAATGGATCCATAGAAGCAAACCCAATGAATGCCTATTAACACTCCAATAAGCATGAAGTATCGCTTATTTCGAATACTTTTTATTTCAATTTCAAACCAAAAGATCATTAAGATTGCAAGAGACGAAGCAGTAATGATCACTCTCCACCATACTAAAGGCACAGCTTCGATAATGAGGAGTTTGCCTAAAATAGCCGTAAATCCCCATAAGACGACACTAAAATGTGTTGCTAGATATGCTTTACTTATCGCTTTCATGGCTCGCAAAGATGCAATAATAGGATTAAAAGGAACACATTGTTTTACGTTCGTAAAATCAATATCCACATTTAATTGAGAAAAAAATTGTTAAAGATGCAATCTGTTTGCTCAATCCATTGTTATGTTTTCTATTGTGCTAAATCATTATTACATTTATGCATCTTAAACACCCTTTTGACACATGGTATTAACAATAGGAAATAAAGCTCCTAGCTTCAAACTCCGTGCTTCGGATACATCAGAAGTTAGCTTAGAATCTTATCAAGGTAAAAATCTTGTTATTCTATTTTTCCCTTTAGCTTTTACAAGCGTATGCACGACTGAGCTTTGTACAATGAGGGATGATATTACATCTTACTCAGACTTAAATGCTGATGTAATAGCAATATCTGTAGATTCTCCATTTACACTTGCAAAGTTTAAAGAAGAAAACAACTTAAATTTTCCGCTCTTAAGTGACTTTAATAAAGAAGTATCACGTAGCTATGGATCTTTGTACGAAGATTTTGTACTTGGGTTAAAAGGTGTTTCGAAGCGTTCAGCATTTGTAATTGACCCAGAAGGAAAGATACAATATGCAGAAGTATTGGAAAATGCTGGAGAGATTCCAAATTTTAATGCCATTAACGAGACCTTGAAAAGTCTCAGCTAAATACAAATTCTATCATGAGTGCCTATATAGATTTACATAAAGTGTCTTTTCATTCTGATACTGAAGAGCTTGTTATTGAAAAGTTAGATACAAGCGTTGGTTATGTCTCTCAGCTTGTTGTATACAATGATGATGTAAATACATTTGATTGGGTTATACAGAGTCTTATGGAAATATGCAATCATACTGCCATACAAGCTGAACAGGTTTCACTATTGGTTCATTTCAAAGGTAAGGCGGCTGTAAAATCAGCAGGGATTGAAGTATTAATGCCCATGAAAGATGCATTAACAGAAAGAGGATTATCTGCTGTAATTGAAACACATGTTCCATAAATCATCATTCGGCGTATGCATTTAGCGGACGATGATGTTCCATTTCCGCATCCATTTTATCAAACCCAAGATGGTCTTGTTGCCATAAGTTCCAGTCTTAGTACTAAAAGGCTTGTAGAAGCTTACACTTGGGGTATATTTCCTTGGTATGATCAAAAACCTGTATTGTGGTGGTGTCCGCTACCCAGATTTATGATCAGCTTCAAGTATTTTAAAATTCCTAAAAGTCTTAGATCTTTATTGAAACGCCATGATTATAGCGTTGCTATCAATACTTCTTTTAGAGCGGTTATTGAGCAATGTAAGACCATAAAGCGTCCTGATCAAAACGGCACATGGATAGACGATGATATGATGGAGTCCTATATTGAACTTCATCACATGGGATTAGCACATAGTATCGAGATATGGGAGGGAGAAGAGCTAGTAGGTGGTTTGTACGGCCTTGCGATAGGCAAAATATTCTATGGCGAATCTATGTTTAGTAAAAGATCTAATGTATCGAAATTAGCCTTTGTAAAGTTGGTAGAACTACTAAAGAAGCATGATTTCTATGCCATAGACTGCCAGATGGAAACTCCATTATTGAAGTCTTTTGGAGGAGCGTATGTAGATCCTTTAGAATTCTGGTCTATGATCCGAAATAACCTATTTATCGATCAGAAATACTTAGACAAACAACTAACTTCGGGCACTCAAACAATTTAGATTTATGCGTACAGTTATTCTTGCAATACTATTATTATCTACAGCGTTATTAGCTGCTCAAAAAGAAATAATAGTTACTGATGCAGTTGGAGAGAGTTTGGATCGATTAGTATTTTCCGCAGAAGGATTTGAGTCAAAAGTAATTGAGAATCAATCTCGTGTTGTTTTTGATAATAACGAGGTAAATAATATCTGGTCAGTTGAGGCACAAGGATATGTAGAAGAGACCTTTATGCCAATGAATGTTGATACCCTATTGATGTTCTTAGCGTCCACCATTGGCGATATTGTAGTTACGGATTTTAGTACTAGGGGTAATACATTTTTTGGGGGTGTAGATCAGCTAAATAATCCTTTGGATTTGAGCCTACAAGGTACTGCAAATGAGCTCAATTTCTTAACAGGAATATTTGTTGATGGATCGTTAGGGGAGATTGCCAGTAGAGTATATACTCGTGGTCTTTCTGTCAATGCTGATGATGATATCGGGTGGTATTATGTTTCGCTTCAGGAAGATGGCTTACCAATATCTGCTGTTCAGTATAATTACTTTGCTCCTGATTTTTTCCATAGAACAGATTTAGCAGATTCTCAAGTAGAATTTATTCGTGGAGGTAAGGCAAGTATTCTTAGTCCTAATGCTCCAGGCGGAATCATTAATTATATCTCACAAGATGAAAATCATTCAAATCGAAAATCTTTTAAAACAACCGTGGGATTGGAAGGAAACAACCCCTACGGTAGATTAGATGGATTATGGAACGCTGATATCAGCGAGAGTACAAGTTTACTTCTTTCTGGGCACTATCGATATGCCGATGGTCATCGAGATACACCATATGCATGGTCGCAGGGTGGGCAATTAAAAGCCAGACTTTACCATAATTTTGATAAAGGCATTATCCGATTTGGTGTTAAATATCTCAATGATCGGACTAATAGATACACAGGTATGACAGCCACAAATTGGAATAACCCTCAAGCTGCATTTGGTCAATCACTTAATAGCACGGCATTGATGATGCCAGCTGTACGTCTCAATATACCAGGTGGCCCTGATTTCGATAACGGCGAAGGGTCCTATGAGTATGATTCTTCCAATGGAATTCATACCACCGAGCTGGCATTTAATTTAGGTTTAGATTATCAAGTAGGATTATGGGATCTAGGTATCAAAGCTAAATACTCAGCGAAACAGATTGATTGGCAGACATCTTTTAGTAATGCTCGTATGCAATTGGATGACGCTACACCATATTTTATCAGTGGAGCGGCATTTCCACTTGGTAATGTTGCGTTTAGGGATGCCATTACCAAAGAGCAAATAGCGGTGGTCAATAACTCAGAAATCTTTAGTGGAGGAGGCTACTCATATATCTCAGGATCTCTTCCCAATGATGCTTTGATGGGGATCGCCCCTTGGAAAAAAGATGATTCATTAGATGATCTTATGCTTCAAATCGTCGGAAATAGAGAGTTTACATCTGGTACATTGTCATTAGGAGCCTTTTGGTCTCAATCAGAATTAGGCTATTTTACCAATGCTAGTGCAGCTTACGTAACTTTTGAAGCAAATCCAAGATTGCTAGAAGTTAGTCTTCAAGATTTTTCTGGAGAAGAGCAAAGTTTATCTGATGGAAATGGAATCAGTAATTACGGTGGCTTATTTTTTGAAAATGGATCGATTGCATCTTTGCAATCCTCCTTGTTCGCTCACTACAATCATACACTTAACTACAATCTAGAATTTGAGGTAGGAGCTAGATATGAATATATCAATCACACAGGATCACAAGTTATTCCCATGCGTTTCGGTGGAGATATTGGAGGAGCAGACGGTGATTTAAGTACTGCGTATGATCAATCTATTTTAGTGCCTTCAGAAGATTCTAATGACTATGATTTTAGCTACCATAATCAATCAACTTCGGTAGGAATAGCATATCATGAAGGAAGTCACGAGGCTTTTGCAAGACTCAGTCTATCTAAAAAAGCACCAGAACTCAATTACTATATCACCTATGAATCAGATTTTGAAAAAGGTATATCAGAAGATATACTCCAAGCTGAGTTAGGTTATGGTATAAGTAAATCGTCTTTTAATGCAAGCGGTGTCGCTTTTTATAGTCGGCAGAGCAATGTAGCAAAGAGTGATTTTGGTCAAGATGAAATGACACAGCAGATATTTAGATTGCCCATACAATTGATTGATGCCAATACGATTGGATTTGAACTAGATTGGACGGTAAGATTGAGTAAGCTCATTTCTCTATCAGGTCAGCATACGATCCAACAATCTAATGCTATTGACTATAGTGTGGTAAATGCTAACGGGACTATCTCTACCGAAGATGATACTTTTAGCGACTTTTCTGAAAATGAATTGCCACACGTACCTAATGCTATGCATCGTATCTCTCTTGATTTTAAGGGTAATGCCTGGATGGCCAGAGCTTCTATATTTCATATGGGCTCTAGATTTGGCAATATTGAAAATTCGTTTGAGATGGGAGCATATCAAACTTTGGATCTCAGCCTTGGTTATCAATTGAGTAAGAAATGTATCATATCTGTGAATGGTCAAAATGTATTGAATTCCGCAGGAATAGCTAATTTTTTTGGACCTAATACTTTTGGTGCAAGCGCTAATAATGCTACTGCGGAATATATAAGTGCAAACCCGTCAGGTGATTTTGTGGTGTTTCCTATACTTCCACGTTCGATCTATTTGAGTCTTAGATATGATATTTGATAAGAAATATTGGTCAGATAGATGGATCAATGAACAGACTGGATGGGATATTGGGGAGATATCACCAGCTTTGAAATATTATATAGACCAATTACAGGATAAGGAAATAGGTATACTTATTCCAGGTTGTGGAAATGGCTATGAGGCTGAGTATCTGTGGTCGCAAGGTTTTCATAATACCTATGTGATTGATATCGCAGAAAAAGCTGTTATGAATTTAAAGGCTCGAGTATCTACTGATTTCCATAGTAATATCATTTTAGGAGATTTCTTCGATCATCAGGAGAATTATGATTTGATCCTAGAACAGACTTTTTTTTGTACCCTTCCTCCTAATGATAGACCGAGTTATGTAGAGAAGATGCATGCCCTGTTGAATACAGGTGGTAGACTAGTGGGATTATTATTTAGTATACCTTTGTATAAAGATCATCCACCTTTTGGGGGTACTAAAGAGGACTATATTCCGATATTTAACCCATATTTTGAAGTGATCTCCATGGAGATATCTGATAAGAGTATAAAGCCAAGATTGGGGAATGAGTATTTCTTTGAAATGGAAAAAAGAATGGAAAACTGATCGCAACGATGAGTTAGACGTGATATCATGATAGAATATAAAGAGCATATACTAAGAAATGGATTGAAGTTGATCATACACGAAGATCATTCTTCGCAGTTGGTTGCGGTTAACGTGCTGTATAAGGTAGGTAGCCGAAATGAAGAAGTACATAAAACAGGATTTGCGCATTTATTTGAGCATCTGATGTTTGGCGGCTCGCAGAATATCAAAGATTTTGATGGCCCTATTCAATTGGCGGGTGGTGAAAATAATGCTTTTACAAACTGTGATTTCACTAATTTTTATGATGTATTACCTGCTAAAAACATAGAGACTGCTCTTTGGCTAGAATCGGATAGGATGAAGCAACTTGACTTTAGTGAAGAGTCATTAGAGATCCAACGAAAGGTAGTTGTAGAAGAGTTTAAGGAGACCTGTCTCAATCAACCCTATGGGGATGCTTGGCACCATATATCAGATATGATGTATAGTAAACATGCGTATCGATGGCCTACTATAGGTCTAGATATCAGCCATATAGAGCAGGCTCAGCTTAGCGATGTAAAAGCCTTTTTCGAACGCTACTATCGTCCTAATAATGCGATTCTTGTATTGAGTGGTAATATTGAATATGATCATGGGGTAACACTTGCAGAAAAATGGTTTGGAGATATAGAATCTGGATCGGTCCCAGAGCTAAATCTCGAAACCGAACCGACTAAAGTGGTAGCGAATAAACGTATAAGAAAAGCCAATGTACCTGCCGAATCACATTATATGGGATTCAATATGCCGGGACGATTGGAACGTGGTTACTATTGTTGTGATCTGCTTTCTGATATCATGGCAAGTGGTAGGTCTTCGCGATTTTACAGTAATCTGTATAAGGGTACGAGTTATTTCTCCGAGATCGATGCGTATATATCAGGATCATTTGACCCTGGTGTTTTTATGATAGAATCTAGGCTTACCGATGCTTCTCAAGCCGATAAAGCAGAACAAGCGATTTGGAAAGAAATAAAAGATATCCAACAGAATGGGGTATCAACTGAAGAGTTAGAGAAGGTAAAGAACAAGGTAGAAAGTGGACTAATTTATTCCGAAGTGAACATCTTGAACAAGGCTATCAGTCTAGCGTATTTTGATGCATTAGGAGATACAACTCTTATCAATAAGCAATCCGATATTTATCAATCTATTACGACAGAAGAAATACAGGAAACTGCGCAGACAATTTTAAATCCTTCTATCGTACAAGAGTTGATCTATGCTCCAAATGAGGAATAAGGTAAGATGATAAACGCTATAAAGTCATTGAGTACGATAGAGAAAGGGCTTCTATTATCCATTTTGATTGTGGCAATACCAGCCCTGTTCATCAATCTTGGATTGAGGGTTTTTTATGAAGATGAAGGTATACGAGGTCTAGTGGCACTAGAGATGATGCTTTCTGGAAATTATATTACACCTACGCTCAATGATACTTTCTACTATTCTAAACCACCATTGTACAACTGGATATTGATCTTATTTTTTAAGTGTTTTGGTGGTATATCGGAGTGGACTTTGCGTATTCCTACGATCATCTTTTTATCGATCTATACCTGGTTCATTGTATATATAAATGAGAAATTCCTTGGGATACGCCAAGCTCTCTTGGTAGGATTAGCCTTTCTCACTTGTGGACGTATTTTATTTTGGGATAGTATGCTAGGGTATATCGACATGAGTTACAGCTTAGTGTCTTATGCTATGATCATGTTATTTTATGTGAAATGGAAATATCCTAAGTATGAAGTAACGGCTTTTATAGCTTCCGCATTCTTATTGGCAATTGGCTATATGCTCAAGGGCTTTCCGAGTTTTTTGTTTTACGGATTTGGAGTCGTGTCTATCATGATATTGGATCGTAGTTTGTCGATTTTAAAGTCGAAATGGTTGTACATAAGTATGCTTATACCCTTGATGATTATCGGTGGCTATTATTGGGTATATAGTCATTATAATGATGCTTCTAATACTTTGTCACCGTTACTAGATCAGTCAACTCGTAGGACGATCGTTAGGTATGATGTATTGAGTATGGTCAAGCATATTTTCACATATCCTTTTGAAAATATCTACCATTTTTTCCCTTGGACCTTTATGGTTATCGCTTTATTAAGAAAAGACTTATTGCAACTTATTAGGGCTCATGCTTTTGTTACATTCTGTGTTGTCAGTTTCTTGCTGAATATTATAGTATATTGGGTTTCCCCTGAGGTATATCCTCGCTACATTTTGATGCTAGTGCCGCTACTTTTTACGGTGACTACTTATGCCTTTTATAAAGCTCCGTCCATGCCCAAGAGAATTATCCAGCTCTTTTTTAAAGTATTGATATGTGTAGCACCACTGATCATTTTTGCTCTAACAGTAAAATTCTGGTATGCCTTAGACGCTGGGCTCATTATGGCATCTATGATTTGCGGGATCGTCGGATGTATATTGATATGGATTTATTTTAAGAAGAAAAATACCTTGTTACTTCTATTAGTACTCTCCTTGTTATTGGTAAGGGTGGTATTCAATATTACAATTATTCCTGACCGTCATAGCAGAGATTTTGCTAAAGTTGCAAAAGCAGATGCCCTAAGAATTGCCGAGAGTTATCCTGAGAGTACTTTTACATTGTACGGTAACTCAAAACTCGATTATACAAGTTCGCTGTACATCTCAAAAGAACGAATGATACAGAATACTCGATCGGAAGAATGGCAAGGTGTTGAGTATCTAATCGTTGATACGGTGAGAACTCAATTTCCAGATTGTAAGTATAATATTATCGACTCTTTCAAAATAAGAGAACTAAAAAAGACAATGATTATCGTGGAATGTGAAAGTTAGATTATCAACTCTTTTAATGATGATATTGCGGTTAACTTAAATATGAATTCCAAAAATCGGAGGTAGTTGTCTCAACATCTTATTTGCTATCGTGCAAAATAAAGTTGGTATATATTTACGTTAGAAAGAAACACGGGAAAAGAATTCATAACAACACCCTTTATTTTTTGAGAGCCTCCGCCCGGAGGCTTTTTTTATTCCATTATTTTGTTAAACCCGATCTATGCAATAGAATTGCAGTGATCGCCCTTCGGGTAGACGAAATCATTGAAATTCAATGATTTGTCATAGTTTAACCCAGACACATTGATTTTCACCAAATTAGTTTTACTTTATTAGTCATAATCTTATGAAAATCAATCGTCTGTTATACTTTTGAATTTTCAAATGTATAACTCTTGTTAAAACCAAAAAACGTAAACTTTAAACAAAAAATCTTATTTGCCTTCAATCTAAATAAGGAAGGTGTATATTCGCATCAGAAAGAAACACGGGAAAAGAATTCATAACAACACCCTTTATTTTTTGAGAGCCTCCGCCCGGAGGCTTTTTTTATTATACCTGAGGAAATTCTTCCTTATCATTATAGTAGGCAAATGCCACTAAGGCCGCAACCATTAGGTGTAATACACCAGGCCCTACATGAAGTATCGCACCTACTTGATAAGACGAGACTAAATGAAAACCTATAAACAAGTGGAACAGCATCATGAATAGCACGACGAATTTAGTCATGAGGTTATACTCAAAATGGCGATACATAATCAATGATATGCCACCTATAAGTAGAGCGGCTATCGCATATAGTCTTGTAATAGTAAGTATATTTTGAGTGGTGTCACCAGCCAAGAAAAACAAATCGTAATTGGTGCTCAATAGAAGTCCTGCGGCTATTTCGATAAACCCTTGTATGAGAAGAATGATAGGTAATTTCATAAAGTGAAGTTTCTGGTAATTTATGGTCGATTATTTATAGTACTTTAGTAAGCTAAATGTCTAATAAAAGTAAGTACAAGAAGTTGTATATCCTGATACCTTATGAGAGATTCTAAAAAGAGCGAAAAGGAAAATTTAATCATAGATGCCGCGGAGCGAGTCTTTTCTAAAGTTGGATTTAAAAATGCCAAAATGGAAGATATAGCCGCAGAGGCTAGTATCACTAAGGTTACTTTATATTCCTACTTTCAGAGTAAGGAAAACCTATACATGGCAATAACCCATCGGGCGCTCCAGCAGCTCAATGATATATTTTATAAAGTGGTAGATGAGTATCGTAATAGATCGGGGCTTGATTCTACGTTAGCCTTAGAAAGTGCATTTATTTCCTTCTGTGAAAGTAATTTTCTGTACTCAGAGGCTTTACTTGAATACTTTGCGCTAGTAAGATCTACCTCGATCGGAGAAGATCAATCTAAGTTGACAGATGCGGTCAAGGAGAGTATTTACTATATGAAACTCCAAGATATTCACAATTTACCTTATAAACTAACGGCCAAAGAAATCGCTCGAGGTATACAGGATGGAAGTGTACATAAAGACGTAGATCCGATGTTTTCTACACTGCAAGGCTGGTGCATGATCATAGGGTTTGTGAAAATTGTGGCAGCTTCTGGACGTAGTACTATGCCACTATTCAATGTAAGTCTAGACGAGATAAAATCTAGCATACTTACATTAGCTAGAAATGCACTACAAACAAACATTACCAAATAAGTAAGCAAGACGAATGAATACACAAGTTCTCCTTAAGGAAAGACCAGTAGGATCACCAACTCATGATACTTGGAATATAGCACAAAGTGAAATTCCTAAAGCAACGGATAGAACCTTTGTAGTCAAGATAGAATATGTATCTCTAGATCCCGCCATGCGAGGCTGGATTAGTGATGCGAAATCTTATTTGCCACCTGTTGGCATCGGCGAAGTTATGCGAGCAGGTACTATAGGTAAAGTCATTGAATCAAAACACCCAGATTACCAAGAAGGTGACACCGTGGTTGGTTGGATGGGAGTACAGCAATATGCTGTGAGCGATGGTTCAAACGGTGCAATGAAGCTCGATACATTTGGATTACCTCTACCAAAGTTTTTGGGAGTTTTGGGTATGCCGGGTCTAACGGCATATTTTGGTTTGTTGGAAGTTGGAGAACCTAAAGAAGGTGAAACTGTAGTCGTGTCTGGGGCGGCAGGTGCTGTAGGTATGGTAGTCGGGCAGATCGCAAAGATCAAAGGCTGCAGCGTTGTAGGTATTGCAGGTGGACAAGAAAAATGTGATTATGTTGTCAATGAGCTGGGATTTGATGCATGTGTCGATTACAAGAGTGGAAATCTATATAAAGAGCTGAAGGCAGCTTGCCCCAAGGGTATTGATGTATATTTTGACAATGTAGGTGGCGATATTTTAGATACTGCACTTGCATTATTGAATTTTGGTGGTAGAATACCGATTTGCGGAGCCATCTCTCAATACAATAACCGAGATAATGTCCAAGGACCTAAAAACTATCTATCATTGCTTGTCAATAGAGGTCGAATGCAAGGTTTTATTGTCTTGGATTATGCGAAAAAATATAGACAAGCCTTTCAAGAGATGGCAGGCTGGATGATGGAAGGAAAGCTAAAATCTCGTGAGCATGTAGAAGTTGGTATTGAAAATTTTCAAGACACTCTGATGAGATTATTTTCGGGTGATAAAAAGGGCAAATTAGTCTTGAAGGTCAATGATTAATAATAAAAAATAAGCATAGGGTTGTTAGATAGAGCGAAACAGATATTAGAGGAAGTTTTTGGATATAAGAGCTTTCGATCGCCCCAAGATCAGATCATAGAATCCGTACTTGAAGGCAATGATGCCATGGTGATCATGCCGACTGGCGGTGGTAAATCACTCTGCTATCAGATTCCCGCTTTGGTTATGGAGCATACCACCGTAGTAGTGTCACCATTGATAGCATTGATGGAAGATCAAGTGCAGGCGCTCAAAGGGAATGGGGTAGAGGCCATAGCATATCATAGTGCCATGGACCGATCTGAACTAGATGCGATCTACCAAAAGTTAGATGACAATGAACTCAAAGTCATCTATGTATCTCCTGAGAAGATTAATAGTCAGGAGTTTTCTAATATTCTGAATCTTGCAAAAATTGATCTGTTTGCGATAGATGAAGCACATTGTGTATCGGTTTGGGGTAATGATTTTAGACCTGATTATGTACAGCTAAGTCAGCTTAAAAAAAGATATCCTAAAATACCTTTAATTGCTCTTACCGCTACCGCTGATGAAGCCACTAGAAGTGATATACAAGCTAAGCTAGGGATACACCAAGCTAAGGTATTTATAAGCTCATTTGAGCGAACCAATATCTTTGTAGAATGTCGATCAGGACAAAAACGCCAGCAACAGATTGAGCAATTTATTTCTCATCAAAAAGGGAATGCAGGTATCATTTATTGCTTAAGTAAAAAGAGTTGTGAAAAGACGAGCGATAAACTCAAGTCTCTAGGATATAAGTCAGATTTTTATCATGCAGGTCGATCCTCCGCTGATCGCAATCGAGTCCAACAGGCTTTTCAAAATGATGATTTGCAGATCATATGTGCAACGATTGCATTTGGGATGGGAATCGATAAATCTAATATAAAGTGGATTATCCATTTTAATATGCCTAAAAATATTGAAGGCTATTATCAAGAAATAGGTCGTGCAGGTCGTGATGGTGATGAGGCACATACACTTATGTTTTATAGTTGGGCAGATATGAGTCTACTCACCAAATTTATAGATGATAGTCCAGCAGCGGAAGATTTTAAAGCACTGCAAAGATCTAAGCTGGATCGTATATGGGAGTTAGCCACAGGAGCATCTTGTCGGACGAATATGATCCTAAGTTATTTCGGGGAATTCAGATCCGAGCCATGCGGACATTGTGATAATTGTAAAAATCCACCTAAGACATTTGATGGAAAAATCATTAGTCAAAAAGCGATATCAGCGGTCATGCGAGGTCGAGAATCCATGAGTTTCAACTTACTGATAGATGTACTTCGGGGATCAATGAAACAAGAAGTCCAATCTCTGGGTCTACATCATATCAAGACTTTTGGAGCAGGTAGGCAACTGACCTTTATAGAATGGAAACACTACCTAACGCAGATCATCAATCAGGGCTTACTAAAAGTTGATTATACCGATGGTGCCAGGCTCAAATGTACTCCATTAAGTAAAACTGCAGTAATGGGTGAACTCGATATTGCCTTGACCAAATGGTCGGCTGTAAAGACTACACCAAAACCAGTGAAACTTGAGATTGATCTAGGTCAAATGAGCCAAGGACTATTCAATGAGCTCAAAAATTGGAGAACCACTCAAGCACAGAAAAAGCGAGTGCCAGCATACATCATCATGAGTGATAAAGTACTCAAAGCCATCGCGAGTGCCAAGCCTACTAATACGGCAGCACTCTTAGGAATTGATGGAATCGGTACCAAAAAGCAGCGGGACTATGGAGAAGATATTATCAATATCGTGTTGAAACACTAGGTGGTTTAGAGTTTATAAAGTACTGTGTTTATAAGGTTTATATAGTTAACAAGTTGGAGATAAAACTTTATTAGGTGCTCTATGCTCTAAATTGTCTCGCCCCTGGCGGATGTTCTCTGTGGTTTAAAAAATATTGAAACCCTTAGATCATCAAGTCCTCTTGAAAAACCCTATCAAGACATTCGATCATGTAGTTAATATCCTTACGCTGAATCACCATTGGAGGCTTAATTTTAATTACGTTATGATCTGGGCCATCACTACTCATGAGTACTCCCAGAGTTCTCATTCGATTGATGAGATAATGTGCTTTTTGAGAAGCTGGCATTTTAGTTTTAGGGTCATCCACTAGCTCCATACCCAGAAAAAGACCATATCCACGGATGTTGCCAATAACAGGATATTTGGATTGAAGTTTATGTAGCTCATGTTTGATATAGTTGCCCAATTGCAAGGCATGATCTTGTAGGTTTTCATCTTGGATGATATGTAACACTTCGTGTCCAATAGCGCAAGAAACAGGGTTACCACCAAAGGTGTTGAAGTATTCCATTCCATTATTGAATGCCTTTGCTATAGCTTCTGTACATACAACGGCCGCCATGGGATGTCCATTCCCGATGGGTTTACCCATCGTCACGATATCCGGTACAACATCTTGCAACTCAAATCCCCAAAAATGAGAACCCACTCGTCCAAACCCTACTTGTACTTCGTCGGCTATACATACACCCCCTACAGCACGAACGGCTTGATAAATAGTCTTTAAATAATCTTGGGGTAACGGAATCTGCCCTCCGCAACTGAGTATACTTTCGCAGATAAATGCTCCGACTTTTTGTCCTGTAGAATTGATGTGTTTGATTACCGCGTTGATATATACTGCATACTGTTCAGATTCTGCATCACTATGAATTCCTCTATACGTATCTGGAAGTGGTAATATATGGGTTGATTTAGGTTTGCCATTCCCACCTTTTTGATTGAATTTATAACTGCTAACATCTATGCAAGCACCTGTATTGCCATGATAGCCAACGTCTACAGCAATTACTTGATCAGAATTAGTATAAGCCTTAGCCATCCGAATGGCAAGTTCGTTCGCTTCGCTTCCTGAGTTTACAAAATGGACTACTTTTAAAGGCTCAGGGAGCGTTTCAATTAAAGCTTCGGCATACTGAACAATATTTTCGTGTAGATATCTGGTATTTGTGTTTAGAATGGAAGCTTGCTTTTGTAAAGCATTTAATACTCTAGGGTGTTGATGTCCTACATGAGCTACATTATTTACCGTATCCAGATATCTTCTGCCTGTATGATCATATAAATGTGCACCTACTCCTCGGACAATATGCAGCGGTTCATCATATGAAATGCTCATACCATACCCTAGAATGTCCTTTCGTTTATATAAAATCTCTTGTTTACTCTTATCAGTTTGATCAGTCCTTAAGTCGGGGAATAACAATGCTGGATCGGGACATATCGATTTCCAAGTTTCTATCTCTGTGGGGTAGGCTACTCCTGGGAAATCATGTTGTTCATCTAACATATCCAGCATGATCTGAAAGTGTAGGTGAGGCGGCCAATTACCATTTTGAGGAGCATCGCCAATGGAAGCTATCCAATCTCCTTTTTTGATTTGATCACCAACATTACTTAGACTTAGAGAACCTTGACTTAGATGACCAAACAAGGTGTAAAAGCTGAGATCATCAATCGTATGTTTGAGAATCAATGTAGGTCCATAGTCTCGATCGCCAGCATTGTCATGAAAACTAAAAACCTCACCATCGAGTGGAGCATAGACCTTAGTTTCGGCATCTGTCCAAAGATCGAGGCCAAGATGAGTAGTTCGCCATCGGGCGCCATCATTACCCATAGTCTTATATATATCGGTGATGTACAGTGGTCTTATTTCTAAATATCCTCCATATGCGACCTTAGCACCGCGGTCTATGAGGTATTTCTGGACTTGTTTATCGAATAAAGATACATCTTCAAGCTGCTTCTGATTTTGTAAAACATCCCCTGTCAGGCTGAGATCAATCGGACATTTATGATACAATAATTGCATTTTAATTAAAGGATGTGCAACAACTTTTCCAGTCCTAAAAAATCCAGTAAAACGATCGTATTGAGGGCATGGCGTAAAACCACAAGATGCTCGAAATCGATAATACGCAAAATTAGGATGTATGCTATACCATTTTTCGAGGAGCGCCCATGCTTGCTGTTCGCTGATCTGTAAATATGCATGGTCAGGCTGCTCATATCTAGCTCTGGCAGCATTAGAAACCGTAATCAAGAGTCTCGCTGCAATCAGATAGTAGAGTACGGAAAGTTCTATTTCCTCAAGTGGAAAAATTTTATGATATGCACTTACCATTGTACAAGCAGCCGCTAATGGATCAGGCATGTCCATACAAGCATAAGCGCAAGCGATAGCGAGTTCATTGATGGTTTCGCAATATAGGCTGTCACCGAAATCAATAACGCCTACGATTTCTGCTTGCGTTTTGTGATAGCTTGCTACAAGATTGAGCTCATGTGCATCATTGTGATTTATGCTTTTCCGAAGTTTTGGTAAAACGGGAATGACCTTCTCTTCAAATAAATCCCAAAAGTGAGATGCTATTTTTCGATGATGATCATTCTCGATATGTTGTGCATATTCCTTCATATTGAGGCACTCACTCGGATTCCATTTATAAGATCGATGTGCCGCTGGATGATCGTAGTTTTGAAGATGTTTACTGAGTAGGGCAGTGGTTTGTCCCCATGATTTTAGGAGTGCTTCATTTTTAGGTGATAAGTCAGCGACCATACTACCTTCCACCCAAGACTGTAGCCGAACAGCTTTTGAATTATCAAGTATCGCTATGTCATTATCGTGAATAGATGAAATCGGTTTTGGTAAAATAAGTGGAAAACGACTTTCATGCAGATGCCGACAAATATCAATCTGCATGTTGATGTTTTCGATTTCATCAAGATTATTACTGATCTTCAAGAGATACTTATTAGCTCCATCTGAGATCAGATAATTTTCGTCTACCTCCCCTGCTAGTCGTTTGCTGTTGCCATTAATTCCATACAGCTTTAAAAGAATCTCTTTGATCGTCATCATTTTGCCGCAATCTCTTTTTCAATCTTTTTGATAAATGGACCGTAGTGAACCTCTATACTATGTCTGGGTCTTGGTAGGAATTCCTTTTTGATTTCATCCGCATCTTTTCTTGCTTTTTGATGCATATCACTAGGCCATTTCCATTCCTGCTTGATATACTTTGCATAGAGTTGCGCTTGTTTTTCACTGCCAGGCCAGATAGCCCCTTGAGGTTGGAATAAACCAACAAAGGCAAGACTTGGATGGTCAGGATGAAACATTCTGAGATAGAGTGGCACTTCTAAGCTGTCTTCAAAATCCATAAATTCAGCCTCGAAAAATGGAAAATGAATATGATATCCCGTGGCAGCTAGCAAGACATCATATTCTTCGCTCGTACCATCTGAGAAAAATACTTGTTTACCATCTATACGATCGATACCTGTTTTAGGAGTTACGACACCATGCTTGATTTTATAAAGTAATTCTGAATTCACCGTAGGATGCGCTTCCGTGATGGCATGCTTGGGAGATTCTAGATTGTAGTCTTTATAGTCTCCAACTTGGAGCTTGAAGACCAGTTTTTGGAGTAGAGGTTGGATGAATTTGGGAAAATAATTCAATGTTTTGCCCGCGATATCTAATGGCTTACCCATGAAGAACTTCGGTAAAATATATTGTGGTGTTCGGATACTAATATCGGTCTTAGCAGCTACTCGACAAATCTCAGAGGCACAGTCACAACCGCTATTTCCAGCTCCTACCACAAGTACTCTTTGATCGCGAAAGGCTTCATTATTTTTAAACTCGTGACTGTGCACATATATTCCTGTAAAATGGGCCTTAAACTTAGGATGCCTCGGTTTAGAGTGATGCCCATTTGCAACGATTAAGTAATCAAACTGTGTAGTTCCCGATGAAGTGGTAACCGACCAACTTTGATCATTATTTTTCGTGATTTGCTTAACAGGTGTATTGAACTGGATATACTTTCGAAGCTCAAACTCATCCGCAAATGCTTGAAAATATGCCAATACTTGTCGATGCGATGGATATTCTGGATAGTGATCCGGCATTGGAAATCCTTCATAGGAACTCATCGTTTTTGAGCTTATGAGAAAGGTGGTTTCACAAACAGAACTATGGCTGACGTGACCTGTATATACCCAGTTGCCTCCTATCTGATCATTCTGTTCGTAGCAAGTGATATTAGTCAAACCAGCATCTTGAAATGCCTTAATGGCTGCTAATCCTGAACATCCTGCTCCGATGATGCATATTTTGGGTTTGTGCATGGCTTCAATCTTTGCTATCAAGATATGAGAAAAGATTAGAACAATAGAAAGAGTGTATCAACTCTCTAGAATCAATTGATTTCTAATTTTTCTAAAGCTTATCCAACAACCCTTCATCCACCAAATTAGGCAAAGTCACCTTCAACTGATCATTATCTTCCATTGCTCGTTTGATAGCTGATATAGCACCTTCGTTTCTGGCCCATGATCGTCTAGCAATCCCATTATTGACATCCCAGTGAAGCATACTCACTATATTTTGATCGGATTGTTCAGAGCCATCGATGACCATACCGAAGCCACCATTCATGACCTCTCCCCAGCCAACGCCACCTCCATTGTGTAAGGATATCCAAGTTGCACCTCGGAAAGCATCACCTACAAAATTATGGACGGCCATATCAGCCGTAAACTTAGATCCGTCATAGATATTAGAAGTCTCTCGGTAAGGTGAGTCAGTTCCTGATACATCGTGGTGATCTCTTCCGAGTACTACTGGACCTTTCAATACTCCATCTCGAATAGCTTTATTGAAAGCCTTGGCGATTTTGATTCTACCTTCTGCATCTGCATATAAGATTCTAGATTTTGATCCGACTACGGGTAAGTTTAAGCCGGCATGGTCGATCCATTGGATATTATCTTTTAACTGGGGATGAATTTCAGGATCAGCATTTTTCAAGATCTCATTTAGGACTTCGGAAGCTATCTGATCTGTTTTTTCGAGATCCGAGAGTTCGCCAGAGCAGCAGACCCATCGAAATGGTCCAAAGCCAAAATCAAAACACATCGGACCCATGATGTCCTCCACATAGCTTGGATAGATATATGTGCCCGCTTCTTTATCTTTCCAAACATCTGCATCGGCTTCACCAGCTTCTTTCAGAAATGCATTACCGTAATCCCAGAAGTACATTCCCTTTTTTGATAAAGCGTTTATGGCATCTACATGCCTGCGTAGAGTGCTTTGAATTTCGGTGATAAACTGATCCTTGTTTTTATCAAGTAGCACTTTCGCTTCATCGAATGAATACCCAATAGGACAATATCCTAAATCATCGATATTGTGAAGTGAAGTCTGGTCAGAACCTAGATGAATATGTATGTCATTTTCGACGAAGTATTCCCAAAGCTCCACAATATTACCATGATATACTAGGGTAATGGCATCTTCGTTTTCTTGTGCCGCTAGCATGCTTTTGCTAAGCTTTGCGACATCCGTGTATACATTTTCTTTTAAGATATAACCATCTGTAATACGCTGATCGATAGCGTCCTGATCTATTTCTCCAATGACGGTTACGGTTCCTGTGATAATCCCAGCAATGCTCTGAGCTCCAGACATGCCACCAAGTCCTGAAGTAACAAATATTTTTCCTTTTAGATTGTCATTTCCTAGTCCGTTGAGTCTACCTGCATTGAGCAAAGTGATCGTAGTACCATGCACAATTCCCTGTGGTCCTATGTACATAAATGATCCAGCTGTCATCTGGCCATAAGAGGTAACTCCCATGGCGTTATATTTATTCCAATCTTCTTTTTTGCTATGATTTGGAATCATCATACCATTGGTAACCACTACTCTTGGGGCATTTTTATGGCTAGGGAATAATCCAAGTGGATGACCAGAATAAAGCACCAGCGTTTGATCGTCATTCATCTCGGCGAGGTATTTCATGGTGAGCCGATATTGTGCCCAATTTTGAAATACTGCTCCATTACCTCCGTAGGTAATGAGTTCATGAGGATGCTTGGCAACTTTAGGATCTAAATTATTTTGGATCATGAGCATAATGGCTGCAGCTTGCTTAGATTGATAGGGATAATCATCAATAGGTCTGGCAAGCATATCGTGATCCGGTCTTAATCGATGCATGTAGATCCGACCATAATCTTCTAGCTCTTGTACGAATTCTGGTATTAATTCTTCATGCTGATGCTTGGGGAAATAGCGCAGTGCATTTTCGATAGCAAGTCGATATTCAGCCTTAGAGAGCAGCCCTTTGATATTTCTCTTTGGGGCATGGCTTATATGATTGTCGTATGATCGTACAGATGGAAGATTAGATGGTATACCTTCTAGTATTTGAGCTTTGAAACTATTGTTATCCATATTCGAGAGCATTTTCAAGTATCTCAAAAGTATGGAAATAAAAAAAGGCATTCAGTACGCTGAATGCCTTTATATTCTTTAAGAAAGATAAATTCTTTGCTTATTTCTGTTCTTTAACTTCCACTGCAGATGCAACTTTAGTCTTTTTAGCGCAAGCTTTCATTTCTTCTTTAGTGCATTTTTTAGCACAAGCTTTCATTTCAGCTTTTGTGCAAGCTTTTTCTTTAGATGCAGAAGCTACTTTGGTTGCTTTAGCTCCTTTCTTACAACATGCTTTCTTATCGCCTTTAGAACAAGCTTTAGCATCTTTTGAAGAAGCTTTAATTACTTTGATATCTTCTTCCCCACTAGCCACTGCTTTGAATGCTTTTGACTTAGAGCAGTAAGAAACTTCATTCCATGCTACTTTACCTGATTTTTCACAAACAGATTTTTGGTAATATGCTGTAGCGCCTGATTTTTCACAAACTCTTTTTTGGATGTTTTCATCAGCATCAGCTATTACATCAGCTTCCATAAGTGCAGATGCAACTTTGGTCTGAGCAGCTTTTTTACTACATGTTTTTGCACAACTCTTAGCACTTTTAGTACATGCTTTTTTAGGTGCAGCGTCTTGCGCATTCATAAAAGTCATAGAACCTACAACTAAAAATGCTAGGGTTAAAATCTTTTTCATTAGGTATAAATTAATTCGTTAATAATTTCAAGAGGGCTAAGATCCTTTCTTGTATTACAATAATAACTTTAAGATGAGGAATAAATTATTAATGAACTGTTAAAGAAATGACAAAATCACTTCTAACCACGTCTCAACTGTAATTCTTGGAGATTATAACACCATTCTGACTAAATTAGCGACTATGAAAAGCTTAAATATTATTTCTTTTTCTCTAGTGTTATGTATGCTTATGTGTTTTGTACAGTGTAAGACTAGCGAAAATACGGTAAGTTCATTCACAGAATATCAAGGAACTAAACTCATTTTTGGTAATGAGGGTGGATTTGCGGGTACTCGCGATGAGTATCATTTACTAGAAGACGGTAGGCTATTTCGTTTAGCTCCTCGATCTATTGATTATGTATTCGTTAAAAGTATTGACTCAAAGAAGGCGTCACAATTTTTTCATTCTTATGAAAATTTGAAAATGCAAGATGAGACCTATCAAGATCCTGGAAACCTCAGTTATTTTCTAAAAAACACTGATTATAGTGATCACCTTTTGACCTGGGGTGGAGAACAAAAGCCAGTGAATCAAAAAGTAAGAGCATACTACCGCGCTCTATTACAGCTAGTGAAATAAAATGAAGATGAGTCGTATAGTAATAATAATTTTAGCAGGCTGTTTACCTTTTTTGGTGTCTGCGCAGTTTAAGGATATAAAAGGTAAGCTCAATCCTGTGGATAAGGAAGCATTGGAAATAACGGTACCTGTTCAAAAGCAATCGTTGGATTTAGAAAAGGAGTCAAGTGGCTCTGTATTGTCAACTCCAAAAAATGGAAGATTTCTGATCAAAGAATCTACAAATCATCCAATCTTGGAGCGAAATGAAAATGGCCTACCATCTAAAATACTTTTACCAAATATCGAATTTGGCAAGCGATCTGAAATGATGTCCACTATGTCTTCCGAATTAGAAGAATTGAGTAATGAACTTGGAGAATCTATAGATCTAGAGAATATACTTTTAACGAAAGTAAGGGAGGAAAGCGATACTGAATATCACGTTTCATTCAAGCAGTTGTATAAGGATGTAGAAGTTTATTACTCTGATTTTACAGTCCATAATTTTCAAAAGAAGAGTTCTTTCTTGACTGGGGTCATCATGCCTAATCCGAGGGAATTGTCAGTTTCTCCAACTATATCTGAGCGTGAAGCTTTAAATATTATCGAGCAAATCTATCCAGAAGGTAATGACTTTAGTGACAGAATTATAGATTTTGTTCCATATAAGAGCCAGGTGAAACTGGTGATTTATCACCATGAAGGAGATCCTACTAAACCATACTTGAGCTATGCAATAGATTATTATCCTGATGCTCTTCACCCTAAAAAGGTATTTATAAACGCCCATACAGGCGAGATTATTCATGCCTTTGACAATGGTTGTACCTTTCATAATCATGATGTTTCAGATAATGAAAATAAGATGGTGATGGATGGTCCGGCAACGACCACAGGTACAGATTTAAGTGGTCAAAATCGCACAGTTCACTCCTATCAAGTCAATGGTCGCTATTATATGGTAGATGCTTCAAGAAGTATGTTTAATGCGAGTAGTAGTTCTCTGCCTAATGCTCCAGTAGGTGCAATCTGGACATTAGATGCCTTTAATACTTCGCCTCAGAATAATAATTTTGACTATGATCATTTTAGTAATGCCAATAATAACTGGGATGCCATAGCCGTATCTGGTCATCATAATGCGGGAGAGGCTTATCAGTATTTTGAAGATACTCATGGTCGTAACTCTATCAATGGTACGGGAGGTAATGTGGTCTCCTTTATCAACGTTAGTGATGAGTTTGGTAATTCTATGGGAAATGCTTTTTGGAATGGAGTAGCCATGTGGTATGGTAGCGGGGACAATGCTTTTCGTGAATTAGCACGAGGCTTAGATGTAGCGGGTCATGAAATATCTCATGGAGTGGTACAAAGTACTGCCAATCTTGAGTATTATGGAGAATCAGGCGCTATGAATGAGTCTTTCGCTGATATTTTCGGAGCGATGATTGATCGTGATGATTGGAAAATAGGTGAAGATGTGGTACGTACGAATGTTTTTCCTTCAGGAGCATTACGAGATATGGAAGACCCTCATAATGGTGCTTCGAATGGAGACTTTGGTGGAGGATGGCAACCTAAAAATACCAACGAGCAATACACAGGATCACAGGACAATAATGGAGTCCATATCAATAGTGGTATTCCTAATCATGCGTATTATCGCTATGCTACTCAGATCGGTAAGGCCAAAGCGGAAAAGGTCTTTTACAGGGCACTGACTATATATTTGACGAAGTCATCTAAGTTCGTAGATCTGAGAAATGCTGTAGTGCAATCTGCAGAGGATCTGTATGGTGCCGCTGAGGTCACAGCAGCGCAGGATGCTTTTGCAGCCGTAGGAATCGGAGCGGGTAGTGGAAATGACTACGAAGAAGATGTTGCTATCAACCCTGGTGAAGATCTAGTCTTATTTACTACTCAAAATAGAGAAGGATTATTCATATACGATCTGACTAATGTTACGCAGATTTCTAATTCCGTGCCTATCAGTAAGCCGTCTGTATCAGATGATGGCTCTGAGATTGTCTTCATAGCGGATGATAAGCAGATGCATTATATATTTATCGACTGGGCTACAGGAGATGTAGATGAGAGTATCTTACAAAGTGATCCGGTATGGCGAAATGTAGTGATCTCCAAAGATGGTCAGCGTCTCGCTGGCATCTTTGATGAGCTTGATAATGAGGTTTGGGTATATGATTTTACAATAGGTGCAAGTAATACTTATGAGCTTTATAACCCTACTTTTTCAGAAGGAGTAAGTACAGGTGATGTACAATATGCTGATGCATTGGAATTTGATTTTAGTGGAGAGTATGTGATGTATGATGCACTTAATGAGATTACAGGTACGAGTGGTACGATTGATTATTGGGATGTTGGATTCTTGAGAGTATGGAATAATACAGCCGACACTTGGAGCCTAGGAGATATACAAAAGCTCTTTACGCAGCTACCCGAAGGAGTAAGCATAGGAAACCCGACCTTTAGCAAGAATTCTGACTATATCGTGGCTTTTGACTTTATAGATGGAGACGGTAATTATGAATTATTAAGTTCTAATATCGAACGTGGGAATACGGGTACATTGATCGAGGCTGATGGCTTGACTTACCCTAGTTTTTCTAAGACGGACGAGCAAGTGATCTTTGATTTTCCAGAACGTAATAGTTCAGGTAATCTGATCGGTATTGATGTTGGCATATTAGATTTAAATGAAGATAAGATCTCTGCTGTACCCAATACAGCTTTCCTATTTCGAGAGGCAAGTAGATGGGGTGTATGGTTTAGCAATGGTGATCGAAATATTATGACCTCTACGGATAATACAGTGACGGACGATGTGGCTAAAATATACCCTACGATTTGTAGCGATCAGATTACCATAGATCTTGCAGATGATAGTATCGATTATATAGAAATAGTCAATAATCTTGGACAGAAAATGTATTCCAGCTCTTCCACTTGGGCAGCCTCTTCTCAGATCAATACTTCATCATGGGGTACAGGTATGTACACAGTACGGCTGCATGCAGAAGGTGAAATATGGGTAAAGCAAGTATTAAAGCCGTAAGGGTAATCCAAAGTTTAAGCCTAAATTTTGGAATATATTTAAAAAATTAAGCCTAAATTTTGGAATGCATTTAAAAAATTAAGCCTAAATTTTGTATTTTAACGCTATGAATGTACGTAATACATACTTAGGTAAGATCAATAGATGGCTTAAGCACGATAAAGTGCTCATCATATATGGAGCACGGCAAGTTGGAAAAACTACTATCCTCCGGATATTAAAAGAGAAATATGATGACGTTCTGCTATTAAATTGTGAGAAGAATAGCGTTGCGGATGTATTAAGCTCAAAGGATATTTCTCGAGTTAAGTTTTTATTTGGTTCAAATAAGATAGTAGCACTTGATGAGGCTCAAAAAATTCCAGATTTAGGATTGATACTTAAGCTTTTGCACGATGATGACGACTTCAATTATAAAATAATAGCTACGGGCTCTAGTAGTTTTGAGTTAGCCAATCAAGTTACAGAGCCGCTTACAGGCCGAAACATCAAGATTCAGGTATATCCATACTCTTTAGAAGAACTAGTGCAGATCAAGGGGACGACATGGTTGTCGCAGAATATCAATGATATTGTATTATACGGGAGTTATCCTGAGATTGTGGATGCAGAGCCTCGTGATAAAGTAGAGCTCCTTCAAAATTTGACGGGAGATTATCTATATCAAGATATCTTACAGCATGAGCAATTAAAAAATTCTAATGACCTCAATAAGCTGTTGAGAGCATTGGCATATCAGCTTGGTAGCGAAGTTAGTTACAATGAGCTTGGGAATATGCTAGGACTATCTTCTAAGACCATAGAGCGATATATTGACTTATTGGTTAAGAACTTTGTACTGATTCAGATACCCAGTTATAGTCGTAACCTTAGAAATGAACTCCGTAAGAGTAAGAAAATATACTTTGTAGATACAGGGCTCAGAAATGCACTCGTCAATGATTTTTCTCCAATGGACTTTAGACTTGATAAAGGAGGGATATGGGAAAACTTCTGTGTATTGGAGCGACTCAAGACACATTCTTTACATAGTCTTCAGCGAAATATCTTTTTTTGGAGAACATATGATCAAGCAGAGATTGATCTGATTGAGGAGTATGATGGAGCGCTAGATATTTTTGAGTTTAAATATAAGATCAAGCGCAAGACTCGTTTTCCAAAGAGCTTTATGGAAGCCTATGAAGTAAGAAAGGCGACCCTCATAGATAAGGATCGCTTTTATCTCTTGACGGAGCCATAATTTACATGGACTTATTCTCCGCCATCACTTTGCTCTTTAATCTGAGTAGTAGTATCTATTCCCTCTATGACTTCGATCAAGATACCGTCACTTAGACCAGTGGTGATCTCTTTTTTCTCATATTCTTGATCACCGACTACAAGTTCTACAAAGGATTTATCATCTTCTATGATTAGATCTCGTTCATTGATGGCTACTACTTGATCTCGTTTTTCTAATATGATATCAGCATTGGCACTATAGCCTGCTCTGAGGAAAGTCTCAGAAGTATTATCAACGATAGCTGCTTTGATTTTAAAGTTAACCGTACCCTCTAGTTCTTCACCTTTTGGAGAGATAAATTCTAATACCCCTTTGAATTCTTCATCATCGATCGCTCCGACTTTGAGGACTAGGGGCATTCCTTCTTTAAGTTTTCCAACATCAGCTTCATCAACATTTCCCTCAAAGAGTAGCGAACCCATGTCGGCTACTGTAGCTATATTTGTCCCTTCATTAAAGTTGTTACGTTCGATCACAGAGCTACCTTCTTCTATAGGTACATCGAGCACCATACCGTCCATAGTACTATTAACTATATTGGCTACCTGGCCGGAGTTGGAGGTTCGGCCTTCTCTGAGGAGTTGAAGATTATTTCTTGCTGCATCTAGTTCTTGCTTTCTGATATCTGCTTCTATCTCAGCCTGAGCGAGGGTATTTCCTGAGGTGATACTCATGTTATCTAATATGTTCTTTTTGAGATCGGTATCTAGTTGAAATTGTAATAGGTCTTGATCAGAAATCACACCTTCAGCATTAAGTTGGATCTGTCGATCTAATTCTGTTTTAGAAACATCGTAATTAGCCTGCGCTTGCTGAATGTCTAGTTTTTCTGAGTTGACCTTACGCTGTCTAGTGAGCTCTCGTTGAGCATCTTCGTATCTTATTTTTGCCAATTCAAGATTGGATCGAGCACTATTAATATTGACTTCGCTTGGGATGAGTTTGATCAATGCAAGCTTTTGACCTTTTTTTACTAAGTCTCCGGCCTCAACATACAATTCTTCAATGACTCCTGATACTTGAGGCTTTATATTTACCTCTTTACGCGGCTTTATACTTCCACTAGCTACGGCTTTCTTGATGATATCTTGGACTTCAGGCTTGGTGGATTCGTATTCTACTGGAGCTTTATCATTTTGACCTATAAAGTACCAAATGAGACCAATGGACATCAATCCAAGGACTACCAGTGCGGCTATTAGACATCCTCTTTTCATATTCTTGATGGTTTAAAGTTTGATTTGTTTATGGTTTATCGGTATTCGTTGTTCTGTGCTCTGTGTTCTTCAGCTGTCTGGTTATCTTCAGGGTATTCTTGTTTTGCCTTGTTTATGTAGCATATTTTCAAATTGACATCATTCATCTTTTAATGCTATTACAGGATTGACTCGTGACGCTTGTAGAGCAGGAATCAATCCAGCAAGTGTACCTGATGTAATCAAAAAGACAAGAGCACTAATCGCAATGGTTAGATTGACTTTAGGGTCATAGAAGTTTTCATTTTCAATGCCCTGGCTTATCATAAGGTAATTGATGCCTATAATGATAAAGGTACCAGCCATCATTCCTAGATATCCAGCGATGGTCGTGATGAATACGGATTCTGTCAAGATCATCTTCACAATCGAATTAGGCGAAGCTCCTAGTGCTTTTCGGATTCCGATTTCTTTTGTCCTTTCTTTAACGGTGATCAGCATAATGTTACTTACGCCTACAATTCCCGCGATCAATGTGCCCACTCCTACAAACCAAAGAAGACACTTGATTCCGAAAAATAAATTTTGGACACTTTTAAACTCTGCCTCTAGATTGAATCCACCAATGGCGGTATCATCATTAGGGGCTACTCGATGCTTTTTTCTGAGAGAAGCTCTTACTTGATCTTCTATTTGTGATACCTGTATGCCTTGAGCAGCCGATACTACTAGATTGCTTACTCTATCATTTTCAATGCCAAAACTTTTATATAAGGTGGTGATAGGCAGCGTAATGGCTTTAAGATCTTCTAGATCCCATTCTTGTAGACTCGGAGTTGAGAATACACCAACGACCTGAAAGTCGATATTCGATACTCTTATTCGTTTACCTATAGCAGATTTTTCTCCAAACAGTTCTTCTTTTACAGTCAAGCCAATCACCGCTACTTTACGATTTTCATCAATATCTTTTTGATTAATGTACCTACCTTCTTCCATCAAGTATCCGTCGATTTCTTTAGATTCTCGAGTTTGACCACGTACTTCATAAGAGCCATTGATCTGTTTGTAATAAGTAGGGCGTTCTCCCAGGTAGTAGCGAGGAGCAACTTTACCTATACCAGATACATCGTTTTTAATGGTCTCTACATCATCTAGTTTTAGACTAATATATCGGCCTGGTTTCATGCCTTTATAGGGTTCTGAGGTTTTCCAACTCCATACGTACATGATATTTTTGGCACCAGCTCCAAAATTTCTAAAAACACCAGTTTCTAATCCATCACCCATTCCAAGTAAAAAGACTAACATAAAGATCCCCCAGAAGACACCAAGCGCCGTAAGCCCAGTACGAAGTTTATTCTTCTTAATCGTAGAAAATATCTCTTGCCATGTATCTCTATCAATCATATTATTCTGATTTTATGGCGGTTACAGGATTGATACGGGCAGCTTTGATAGCAGGAAGTAATCCAGCAAGTCCACCTGCAAAAACTAATACCAAAGTGGCAGAGACTACGATCCCCAAATCAACTTGAGGATGCCGAAAAAAATCAGACTCTACACCTGATGCTAATGCAATAATCCCGATCCCTGCGATCATCCCCATATATCCCGCCATTCCGGTGATGAAGATGCTCTCTTGTAGGATCATGGCTACAATTGACCTGGGAGTGGCCCCGATTGCTTTTCGGATACCGATTTCTTTGGTTCTATCCTTGACGATGATGAGCATAATATTGCTTACTCCTATGACACCGGCGATGATAGAAAATATACCCACAATCCAAGTAATAGCACCAAATGCTTTGAATAGGCTAGAAAATTGCTCGAACTCCTTGGCGAGATTATTGATGCGTAGTGCTCTTCTGTCGGCAGGGTCAAACTGTTTGCGCTGGGCCATGCCGACTCTAATTTTATCTTCCAATTGTGCCATTTGATCTATACTCAGATCGCCACCAGATATCATCAATTGATGTATACGACTACCGTCCGCATAGATTCTCTGCGCTGTAGTGATAGGGATATAGATGTTTTTCATCTCATTTTCACCGCCGGTATCGTAAAATACACCTATGACCTTATATACTATCTGACCAATTTGTATTTCTTTCCCTATAGCTTCTTCATCATCTCCAAAGAGTTGTTTTTTAGCAATCTTTCCTATTACGGCAACTTTTCGATATTCATCGAGGTCGTTTTGATTAAGATATCGACCATTTATTATATCTGTATTTTCTAAAATCTTATGCCCAGGGTGAACCGATCGAGTATTCAAGGAAAGTACATTTTTTTTGTATTTGACGAGTTCGCTGCTAGAGATATAAAACCTACCGGATAGATCTTCTATTTCTGGAAAAGCGTCCTGTAAATACTCATAATCACTATTATCAAATTGAATTCGCCGGCCCTTATTTAGCCCGTTATAATCCAGAGAAGTAGTGCCTCTGTATAGCCAAATGCTATTGATGGCATCATCTCTAAAGTCGTATTCAAAGCTGTTTTGTAAGCCATTGATAGCGCCAAGCAAGAGTACAAGCATAAAAATACCCCAAGCTACTCCGAAAGCGGTCAAGGCTGTACGAAGCTTATGTCTTCTGATCGAATTGAAGATTTCGTGCCATTTATCTACATCTACCCAAGCCATACTATGAAGATTCTATATGACCATCACGAAGTCTTATGACTCGATCTGTTTGTTCAGCAATATCATTTTCATGGGTGACGATGACTACAGTTTTACCTTCGCTATTGACTCGTTTGAAGATATCCATGACCTCATGCGAAGTCTTGGTATCTAGTGCCCCAGTGGGTTCGTCTGCTAATATCAGTTTAGGATCAGAAATAAGTGCTCTAGCAATAGCAACTCGCTGCTGCTGGCCACCCGACATCTGATTAGGGTAGTGGTTGGCCCAGTCTGCAAGTCCTACTTGATCTAAGTATTCTACTGCCAGTTTCTGTCTTTTTTCTCGATCTACTTTTTGGTAATATAATGGTAGTGCTACATTCTCTTTAGCGGTTTTAAAAGCTAAAAGATTGAATGATTGAAAAACAAAACCTAAAAGATGATTGCGATAGTTAGCAGCATCTGTTTGGCTCAGATTTTTTATTAAATTTTGATCTAGTAGATACTCTCCTTCATCATATTCGTCTAGAATCCCAAGTATATTGAGCAGAGTTGACTTGCCAGACCCTGAAGAACCCATAATGGATACAAATTCTCCTTCTTTGATTTCGAGATTGAGTCCTTTGAGGACATGAAGACTATTGTACTCAGTCTTATACGACTTATGCAGATTTCTAATGGTTATCATAGGGATTCCCAATATATTGCAATAAGTAGCAATTAAGTTGCTTAATAGATTGAAGCGGCGTTTTCTTCGATGAAATTATAGGAAAGTAATTTCTTACAACTCAAACATAGGATCTATACTGGTATAGCCTCTGCCACCAAGCCTACCTACACTATGCATTTGATCAAAGTCAGCTTTTAGTTCATCGTCAAGTATGCCATCTCGTATATGTATTCTTAATACTTCTCCAATGATCATGGTGGTTTCTCGCTCTTTAGCATTTTGTGGTGTCCACTGATGTATCAGTTTACACTCCATGCTTGCTATACTTGCAGCGACTCTTGGCGCTTTTACAATATCACAATCCGCCATTTCGATTCCCGCTTCTTCAAATTCATTGATATGAGATTCAAATCTACCAGCCGTTACCTTCATGGCTTTAGCCAAATCCATGCTCACATGGTTTACTACAAATTCTTCGGTGTCAAGCACATTGCGTAAAGTATCTTTTTCTACGCCTTCAGGTTGATCAGTTACAAACATCACAGCCGGTGGATCAGTACTTGCGACGTTATGGAAAGAATAAGGAGCTAGGTTGGCTATGCCATCTTGACCACGGGTGGATATCCACGCTATAGGTCTAGGGATCACAAAGTTTGTTAGCAAACGATAATTTTCTTTTTTACTAAGCTTTGTAGTATCGATAATCATAGATCAATTTGAAAATTTCAGCTAATATTATTAAAAAGAATCGCCTTAGCCCAGTTTAAAGTACTAAACCTCAAACCTTCAACTCTAAACTGCTTTAGCTCCCTTTAATATTAAATACTATTAACCCACATTGCTCCTTATTGGATTTTGCAAACCAAAATTGCTTTGATTTTCTCAGTGCTAGCGATATTAGGCTTTGCTTATCAATGGTGGATCGTTCTTCGTCAAGCACTGCAGATTCTATACGTCCTCCTTTATTGACACATACTTTGATAGTCACTTTTCCTGAGATATCCGATAGGATAAGGATGCTGGGTTGATCTAGTATTTTACGATTACCAAGACCATTTCCATATAAAGACAGAGAAAGATCTTCATCAATTTCTATTTCATTGACGTCGGTATCTTCTATAATACCACCTTCGTTGTCTTCCTCATATGAAGGTTCAGCTTCTTCATTTGAACTAGGCTCATCGAGCTCTTCATCATAAGTATAATCCCTTGTACCGGTATTTACACGTATGGCTGAGTCTACTTTTTCTGTGCGGTCACCGCCAAAATAGTCTTTTTCTTCATCTTCATAAGCGATGTCATCCTCGGTGGCATTACCTACTCCTGCATCACAGTGCTTTACCATAAGTGATCTTGCTTTTCTAGAACCATACTTAAAGGCATCCGACCACTTGTGACAGGCTTGAGAGTATTTTCCTTGCTTTTGATATATCTGACCTAATACTACCTTGACGTCATGATTATCAGGAGATAATACTTCTGCGATACCAAGATTTTTCAGCGCTTTATCATATTCTCCGAGCTCATATTCAGTCAATCCCATGAGTTCGACAAGATTACCTTCTAGACCTTTAATATCCATAGCTAGAAGTAAGTCTTTTTTGACTCCTTTATACGAGCGTAGATTATATTTGGATAGAGCCCTCAAATAGAGAGCATCCTTGTAGGACTGATTTTTATTTATGACTAGAGAGAGTTGCTTGACAGCTTCATCATAGCGATTTGTTTGCATGAGATATTCTCCTTTGGTATATAGAAATCCAATCTCTTCCTCCCAGTTTTGCGCAACTAGTTGTGAGCTTATACCCATAAGAGTAAATAGGAAGAATAGAATTCTCATGTTCTCAGTTTGATTTTCTATTAAGACGCAAATGTAGTTAAAGAGTTAGTTAAGGCTATATTAAAAAGGCGATAACCATGATTTAATCTGCAAATAATCTGCCGAAAATTAAGTTTACGCTTACATTCTCGATTTAACATAGTCCTTGGTAAATGAATAAAGGTAGAAGTGTTAGTATATTTTCTGCCATAATGTCACCTATTCAAGTCCTTTAGCTATCTTTGTATGCCTGGAGATTGATAAAATTATAATTCATGAACCCAACAGCTGAATCAGCAACTCATAATACTCCACTTGGAGAAGAAAAACAAGGTGAAGTCTATCTAGCGGAGCGAAAAGAAGAATTTGCCAAGCGTTACTATATCGAAAGTTATGGTTGTGCCATGAATTTTGCAGATACAGAGATCGTTGCTTCGATACTGACCAAAGAAGGATATGGGCCCACTGAAGAGATGGATGGTGCTGATTTACTTCTAATCAATACTTGCTCCATTCGGGAGAAAGCGGAAGATACTGTACGTAAACGGCTCAAGATCTTTAATAAAGCGAAGAGAGCCAATAAAGGCGCTATGATCGGAGTGCTAGGATGCATGGCGGAGAGGCTTAAAAGTAAATTTCTAGAAGAAGAAAAGCTGGTGGATATCGTGGTAGGCCCAGATGCATACCGAGATATCCCTAGTTTGATCGCAGGCGCTGAGCATGGTAATAAAGGGGTGAATGTACTCCTCAGTAGAGAGGAAACTTATGCAGATATTAGCCCTGTAAGACTGGATAGCAATGGAGTATCTGCCTTTATATCCATCATGAGAGGTTGTGACAATATGTGTTCCTTTTGTGTAGTGCCTTTTACGAGAGGAAGAGAGCGATCACGAGATCTTTATTCTATCGTAGCAGAAGCTACAGAGCTATGGGAGCAAGGCTATAAGGAGGTGACATTACTGGGGCAAAACGTAGACTCATACAAATGGGAAAATCCAGAAACGAAAGAGGTAGTAAGTTTTGCTCAGCTATTGGTGCATGTTGCTAAGGTCAATCCAAAATTAAGAGTAAGATTTTCAACTTCTCACCCTAAAGATATAGATGATGAAGTGATGTTTGCGATTAGAGATCATCATAATATTTGCAATTATATTCACTTACCAATTCAGTCAGGTAATAGTCGAATCTTGAAATTGATGAATCGTACCTATGACCGGGAGTGGTATATGGACAAAGTAAAGCGGATCTATGAGGTGATACCAGATTGCGCTATTTCGTCTGATATTATTACAGGATTCTGTAGCGAGACGGAAGAGGAGCATCAAGATACACTGAGTATTATAGAATGGGCAAAATATACGATGTCATACATGTTCTATTATTCTGAGCGTCCAGGTACCTTGGCTGCCAGAAAATATCCAGATGACATAGATCTAAAGACTAAAAAGAGAAGATTACAAGAGGTTGTAGATCTTCAGTTAGAGATGTCTCATCAACATAATCTAAATGATATAGGAAAGACATTCGAAGTACTGGTAGAGGGTACGAGTAAAAAGTCAGATCAGGATTATAAAGGGAGAAATAGCCAAAATAAGATGATCATTTTCCCTAAAGTAGAAGGCATCAAAATAGGAGACTACGTTATGGTCAAGGTAGGTGATACTACTAAAGCAACCCTCAAAGGTAAAATTGTATCTGTATGAGCAGTGTCCAAGCCATGAAGCAACGATTTGGGATCATCGGTAGATCTCAGGGTTTAGATCGAGCACTGAGTACAGCCGATCGAGTATCTAGTACTGATCTTACCGTATTGATCCAAGGTGAAAGTGGTGTAGGAAAGGAGGTGTTTAGCAGGATCATTCATGAACTCAGTAAGCGAAAGCATAATAAGTTTATTGCCATCAACTGTGGTGCTATCCCCGAAGGAACGATCAACTCAGAGCTTTTTGGTCATGAAAAAGGAGCTTTTACAGGGGCTACAAGTGAGCGAAAAGGATATTTTGAAACGGTAAATGGTGGTACTATCTTCCTTGATGAGGTAGGTGAGATGCCGTTGGATACGCAAGCATATCTATTACGTGTCTTGGAGTCTGGTGAGTATATTAGAGTGGGATCATCCAAAGTGCTCAGCACTGATGTAAGAGTTATTGCGGCCACTAATGTCAACCTTGAAGCTTACATTAAAAAAGGAAAATTTAGAGAAGACTTATTTTATAGGCTCAATACGGTGCCGATCTATGTGCCAGCTCTGAAAGAGCGAAGAGAGGATATATACCTTTTGTTTAGAAAGTTTGCGGTAGATTTTGCTGAAAAATATCGAATGTCGACGCTGCAATTAGATGAGACGGCACGACTAGTTTTAGAAAATTATTCTTGGCCTGGTAATATTAGAGAACTTAAGAATCTGGTGGAGCAGATCTCTATTCTTTCAGAAAATAAAGAACTCAGCGCAGAGCAATTACTTGAGTTTTCTCCTAAGTTACTTGATCGTAATTTGCCAGCTCTTACAGATCAAGATTCTCGATCAAGTGGTGGCGGGAGTAGTTTTGAAGAGCGGGAGATTCTATTCAAGTTTCTCTATGATATGAAAAATGATCTTAATGATGTTAAGTCATTGATCTATGAGTTAGTCAGCATGAATGATCTACGTATGCCCAATGTGGATAATCTACCGCAGCTAGAAATGCCCACGGGGCTAAGGTCAAGAAATCAAAATAGTACCACAGAACCAGATTTTACATTTTCGCCAACATACGAAGCTCCACAAAAAGGCAGAAGGCATCGACCTATTATTTTGGATGAAGATGATGACTATTATAATAATAGCGAGGAAGTAGAAGAAAGCCTTTCGCTAGAAGTAATGGAGAAAGATTTTATCAAAAGGGCTTTGAAAAAATATAGAGGCAGAAGAAAAGAAGCTGCTGAAGAACTAGGGATATCGGAGAGGACCTTATATCGTAAAATAAAGCAATACGAGATTGAGGAATAGACTTTATTAGAAGTCAGATCGTTTAACCAAGAGTATGATTAATAAAATAGGATACTTTGCTTTTTGTATTGGCATAGCTTGCCTAAGTTCATGCTATAGTTTTAAAGGTATTTCCATTCCGGCAACCGTTAGCACATTTTATGTTGATGATTTCAAACTAAAAGTGGGTAATGCACCGGGAGATATTGATCAGAGATTTTCAGAGGCATTACGTGAAAAAATAAGAAATGAATCTAGTCTTAACTATACCGAACAAGATCCTGATATTGAGTTTTCGGGAGCGGTAATCACCTTTCGTACAACGAGTGAGGCACCTACAGCTGAGAGCCTAGCGGCACTAAATAGATTGGAAATTAGCGTTAAAGTAAAATATGTCAATAATAGAGACGAGGAAGATACTTGGAATAACTCATTCTCCTTCTTTGAAAATTATGATGGTAATACTGATCTAGGCTCTGTACAAGATGGCTTAATAGAAAGCATCTTCGAACAGTTGACTGAGGATGTTTTCAATAAAGCATTTACCAATTGGTAACTTGAGTTTTTACTTTTCAACCAAAAATTAAATATACAAACACTACTTTTGTATCAATGAGTACTCGCAAACCGCTCCATTATTATCTAGAAAATACCGATAGGTTGAATGAAATTTCATTGGATAGCCTTAGGGATTGGAGTATGCAGTATCCTTCCGCAGAAAATATCAAGCTACTCATTGCCAAGAAATGTGAGCAGCTTGGACTGAGAGATGATATGGAGCCGTATTATCGTGCTGCTGCCTCTACCAATGACAGGAGAAGGCTTTACGAGGTATTACAAGATGTCAATATTTATGTAGTTCCAGATCAAGAAGAGGAATTGGCAATACCTGATCCAATGAGTGATAGTATAAACGAAAGTTCAGACCAAGAGCGGATTTCGATAGATCAAGAGGAATCAGTGGTAGAAGCGCTGGGTATTGAAAACTCAGCCATTGCTGTGAATGGAAACGGTAAACATCATAGTAATGACATTCAGGTCGATGAGAAAATCGAAAACAAGGACCAACCTGATCAAGAAAAAAGCCAAGCAAAAGGGAAAAAGGGTGAAGTAATAGAAGCTGGCCCAAAGAAAAAAGAGCCTAAAAAGAATAGAAAAAAGAAGGCCCAAAAACTACATAAGGCTAAGGACAAGGGCAGGAAGACTAGTAAAACTGCTGATAACAAGGAAAGGAAAAAGTCCAAGAAGAAAAAACATAAAAAGCAATCTTTAATCACCGCAGATCCCAATTCGCCATACACAAAATGGCTCCTTGAACTGCGAGGACAATATGATGATACTGAGCCCTATGAGGATCTCAAAGCAGGGGGCAATGGGAAGAGTGAAAAGAGTAAAAAACGAAAAAAGAAATCTAAAAAGACCAATAAAGCACATCGATTGGCCAGCAAAAGTATCAAGAAACAAGAGGATATTGTCTCTGAGCCCTTAGCAGCTTTATTGGTTGCTCAAGGTCATTTAGAGGAGGCTAAGGAAATGTATTCGAAGTTGAGTTTGATATTTCCTGAAAAAAATAGTTTCTTTGCAGCCGAAATTGAGAAAATCAAACAAAAATTAGAGTTATGATTCCATTAATGACCATACTTACAGTAATAGACTGTGCATTATTAATGTTCGTGGTACTTATACAAAACCCAAAAGGTGGTGGAGTAGATAGTACTTTTGGTGGTCAAGGAGCTAACCAAATGCTAGGAGCCGCAAGATCAACAGATTTTATTGAGAAATTGACTTGGGTATTAGCTATCATTCTTTTTGCACTTTGTATCATTACAGCCATCCTAGTAAATATGAATGCCGGTGCTTCAGGAACTGTTCTTGGTTCTGAAGGATAAGATCAAATATACTTTCAAAACATATCAGAGACCTGTGAGACATCACAGGTCTTTTTTTTATCCATATTCTACAGGTATAAGTATATAGTCAAGGCCATTTGTCAATAGCTTATAGATAAAAACGTTCAGACCTTCACACCTTAGCATCTTCATACTTTGTCACTTGATATTTAACCCGATCTGTGCAATAGAATTGCATAGATAGCCCTTTGGGTAGACGAAATCATTGAATTTCAATGATTTGCCATATGTCCGCTTTCGATAGTCCTAAGACTCATCGATGTTAACCCAGACATTGATTTTCACTAAATTGTATTTATTTTATTGGTCACAATTATCTGAAAATCAATCGTCTGTTATGCATTTGAATGCTCAAATGTATAATCCGGGTATAAAAAATTCTGCCATCTTGCCGCTCATTCTGCCATAATTTATGAACGTCAAGGTATTTGTATTCATATCTCCTGTTATTCTGTCAGCACAATCGTATTGGCACAATCAATGATATATAGCTGGTGTAATTTATTTTAATCATTCAGAATAAAACTAAAGTTCTATTATGAAGCCAATCAACGACAGAGTAGTTGTAAAGCCTGCATCCGCGGATGAAAAAACAGCTGGTGGAATCATCATTCCTGATACAGCAAAAGAAAAACCTCAGAAAGGAGAAGTTGTAGCCGTAGGTCCTGGAAAAGACGGAAACGCTATGACCGTATCAAAAGGTGATACAGTTTTGTACGGAAAATATGCCGGACAAGAAATCAACTATGAAGGAACTGACTATTTGATCATGAGAGAAGATGATATATTAGTCATACTAGACTAAGCACATATCTGATCCCAATTCCAATTTTTTAAGAATCAATTTTTCTAAAACCATTCATTTTAAAAATCAATAGACATGGCTAAGAATATAAGCTTTGACTCAGATGCAAGGACGAAACTAAAAAGTGGTATCGATGCACTGGCTAATGCTGTAAAAGTAACTTTAGGACCAAAAGGTCGAAATGTTGTAATCCAAAAAGCATTCGGTGCTCCACATATTACTAAAGATGGTGTAACTGTTGCTAAAGAAATAGAATTAGAAGATCCTATCGAAAACATGGGAGCTCAGATGGTAAAAGAAGTAGCATCAAAAACTGCTGACCTAGCAGGTGATGGTACGACTACTGCCACTGTACTTGCTCAAGCAATGGTGACTGCTGGTATGAAGTATGTGGCTGCTGGTGCAAATCCTATGGATCTCAAAAGAGGTATCTCAAAAGCTGTTGAAGCTGTAACGGCTAACCTAAAGTCAAACTCTGAGGTAATCGGAAATGACTTTGAGAAAATCCAACAAGTAGGAGCAATCTCTGCTAACAACGATAACGAAATTGGTTCTTTCATTGCAGATGCTATGAAAAGAGTAACTACTGATGGTGTGATCACAGTAGAAGAAGCAAAAGGAACAGATACTTACGTAGACGAGGTTATGGGTATGCAGTTTGATAGAGGATATCTATCTCCATACTTCATCACTAACTCAGAGGATATGGTGACGGAGTATGAAAACCCACTCATCCTTATCCACGATAAGAAAATCTCTAACGTACAGGATATTGTGCCTATCCTAGAGAAAGCTGCTCAAGCGGGAAGACCACTATTAATCATTGCCGAGGATGTAGAATCTCAAGCACTTGGATTATTAGTAGTGAATAGACTACGTGGTGGACTTAAAGTAGTTGCTGTTAAAGCTCCAGGATTTGGAGACAGAAGAAAAGCAATGCTTGAGGATATCGCCATCCTTACTGGAGGTACAGTAATCTCTGAGGAGAAAGGATACAAGCTAGATGGTACAGAAATGGATCACCTAGGTTCTGCGGAGAAAATCACCGTGGACAAAGATAATACGACTATCGTCAATGGTGCTGGATCTGAAGATAGCATCAAAGCGAGAATCAATCAGATCAAATCTCAGATCGAAACAACTACTTCTGACTATGATAGAGAGAAGCTACAAGAGCGTCTTGCTAAGTTATCAGGTGGGGTTGCAGTTCTTTATGTAGGAGCTGCTACTGAGGTAGAAATGAAAGAAAAGAAAGACAGAGTAGATGATGCATTACATGCTACGAGAGCCGCTGTAGAAGAAGGTATCGTTGTAGGTGGTGGAGTTGCACTTGTAAGAGCAATTCCTTCATTGGAAGGTGTCAGAGGTGCTAACGAAGATGAGGATATGGGTATCCAAATCGTGAAAAAAGCACTTGAAGGACCTATCAGAACGATTGCTCAGAATGCTGGAGTTGATGGTTCAGTGATCCTTCAGAATGTATCTCAAGGTAAAGATGATTACGGATACAATGCTCGTACTGATGAGTATGAAAACCTTAAGAAAGCTGGTGTAATCGATCCTACTAAAGTAACTAGAGTAGCGATCGAAAATGCTGGATCTATTGCAGGTATGGTATTGACTACGGAGTGTATCATCAATGATATCAAAGATGACTCTGCAGGAGCAGGTCATGGTCACGGAATGCCAGGCGGAGGAATGCCAGGTATGATGTAAGAAATGTCGCAAGACCTAATACATAATAGTTGTAAAGCCCTATCAAATATTTTGATGGGGCTTTTTTTATTTAGAAGAAATTCTAAATAAATTTTTGCTCTACTGTCACATTCAGCTCATTCCATGTGTATACCATATTAGAAGTCATGTTCGAACCAGACTATTTTATTTATGACTTTAAAAACAAACTAGAATATGAAATTCAAATTAAGTTTTCTAAGCTTCCTTTTGATGGGAATGCTCATTATATCCTGTGATAAAGAAGAAATTGATATAACAAATGAAGAAGAAGAAAATCCAACGGTAGTAGTGAATTGCGATCTTGATGTCTCTATAGAAATAGATTCATCAAGTACAGGTGGTTTTATTTACTCAGCTGTAGTTAGTGGTGGTACATCTCCTTTTGTATATGAGTGGGGTTCTGGAGAAACAACAGAAAGTATTGAAGTTTTAGATCTCGAATCCAACTTTGTCATGGTTACTGATAGTGATGGTTGTACAGCAATGGATACGCTCGATAATCAGACAAATACAGGTTGTGCTAATTTCACAGGGGGTATTTCTGTAGACTCAATGGGGATACTATTAAATGCTTGGACTGATGGTGGTACTGCTCCTTATACTTTTGCATGGTCCTCAGGTGAAAATACAGAAAGCATAGAAGTTACTGTACCTGGCATATATGCTCTAACTATAATAGATGCTCAAGGATGTATTGTGGAGGACTCTTATGATTACGCCAGCAGTGACCCATGTGATAACTTCGTTGGGGGTATTACGGTTGATACACTCAACAATAATTTACTTTCGGCATGGGTTAGTGGTGGTACGTCTCCATACTCGTATGAGTGGTCTACTGGTGAAACAACAGAAAGTATAGAAGTCAATGAGCCAGGTGATTATACTCTGACAATCATAGATGCACAAGGATGCTTAGTTAGCAATGTATATACGTATGAAAGTACCGAACCATGTAATAATTTTACCGGGGGTATTATGTTGGCAGATACATCAAGTAATTCAAATTTATTATCCGTATGGGTTAGCGGAGGTACGCCGCCCTATATTTATGAATGGTCAACTGGTGAAATAACAGAAAGTATAGAAGTTACAGAAACCGGAGATTATGGATTAACTATCATCGACTCAGAAGGTTGTATAGTGTCAGATGTATACACGGTGGAATAGGAAATCTTAAATATCACAGACATTATTACAGAAAGTACAGGCATAAAAATGCCTGTACTTTTAACACATTAATTATTTAAAATCTGATTAGTCAACATCTTATAGAATCCTGTATTACGCAGAATCGAGATGCTCAGAAAGAGCTCTATGGTATTCTGCTGCCCTATTTAAGAGCAATAGTAAACCGCTATTTACGTGATCGATCGTTTGTAAAAGATGTTTTACAAGAGAGTTATATAAAACTATTTTCAAAACTCCATACGTATAATTCGGAAAAAGGAGACTTGAAAAAATGGGCCATAAGTATTGCTGTAAATACTTCTATAAATTACAATCAACGAGTAATCAAGCAAAGCAATGAGGAATTTGATGCTGATATTCATGTCAAACATCTCAGTTCAAATAATTTTAAGGATACTACTGATGAGAAATTACTTGGCATTATCAAAACGCTTCCCGAAGCTTACTTTGCTGTATTCAATCTATATGTAATAGATGGTTATTCACATGATGAAATTGCAAACATCCTAGGCATATCACCAGCCCTGTCACGTAAAAAACTATCACGAGCGCGGACTTGGTTAAAAAAAACAATAGTACAATCGAAATATAACTCTAGTGACTCTTACCCACTGACCCTAAATTATATATCCTGATGAATAAATTTGAAAACGAATTACAAAGTAGATTCAGAAATCAAAAACATGAGAATGATGGTTTTGATGCAGATGGTTTGTGGGATGATATCCAAAGTGAAATGGATGAGCCTTTGCCGAGACAAGCTCAGGTTATCAATAGATCAAGATGGATAAAATGGTCTGTTATTGTTCTATTGGGATTGGTCCTAATCATTTTATTAAGTTTAAAAATACACTCTTGGTCAAACAAAGACTTATATGATTCTAACGTTGCAGAAAATTTACCGCCACATGAAAAATTAGCTACAGATGCTGCAGAATGTACGCAAGTTAATTCGCGATCAAATTCTAGTACTGCTGAACTACAAAATGAGAGTGAATCGGAGCCAAAAACCTTAGCTCAAAGAAATCAAGATATTTATCAAGAAACGAAAAAGTCACTTATTGGATTTCATGCACAGGATGAGAATCCTTATTCTGGTGTTGAGGGTGAAAATATAGTGGATCAAAATTCTCGACAAGAGAATTTGAATAGCACGAATACATCAAATATATATGAGAATATATTTGAAAGTGATCCTGGTGTTAATGCAGAAGCTCCAAGTCATCGTGAAAATCAAACTATCGTAAAGAATGAGATTAACGATCAAAGAATAAATAGAGAAAGAATAAGTATTGATGGACTAAGTCAAAGTCATGAAATATCAGATATCTACCCACTAACTAATTCGAATCCTATTCAATTACTTTCATATGAGAATGAACGTATCCAAGATAGAATTCCTGAATTAGTGGCTTTTGATAAGAAAAACTTTAGCGTAGAAACGCCTATCGATCTAAGTATAAACGCATTTTATGGCATTAATGCATTTGGGTTGAATTATACAATTGCTCAATTGCCTCAATTAGAGGATCAACTTAATTCTGCCCATCAAAATTACTTTGGATCAAGTGCAGGGCTAGGATTATCAACTTCATTCAAGGGCAATTGGAGTATTAATACAGGCATAGAATACCATAGTTTATGGAGCAAGTTTGATCATATAGAGGTCACAGACACGACTCGATTTAAGGGAAATGCATTGTTAAGAGTTTGGTTACAGGAATCAACTGGTGATACGCTTAGACAAGAGTTCGGTAGTACCCATGTGAATGTAAGAAGAACGAGAGAAGTTGTTCATTACAATTCCATCAAAAGATGGAGTCTACCTATAGAATTAGGATGGCATAAAGATTTATCTAAGTTTAATTTAGGCATTCAAGGAGGCTTGATACTGAATTTTACAACAAGCCAATTGGGCAAAACTCTAAATGAGTCATTAAGGATTATTGATATCAATACTGATCCACAAAATCAACCCTTTAAGTCATTTGACATATCTTATCGACTTTCCGTACCCATTAGATATCAACTTTCTGATCGATTTTCTATTGACCTGATACCCCAGTTTACATACGGTAGCGTATCCAATGAAGTTTTAGGACGTATCGGATATAGGCAAGTTAACCTGAATCTTGGTTTAAGGTATCGATTGAGGTAATAGTTATTTATCCTCTTCCTGCCTTATTCAAAATAGTCAACTGAGCACCGTAGCATTTGGCAATGTTTTCTTGCGTAAACATCTCTGAGGTCTTCCCACAGGCTATAAGGCGTTGATTCAAAAGTATGACATGGTCAAAATAAGCTTCTACAGTTGATAAATCGTGATGAACTACCAAGAGTGTTTTCCCTTCAGATCTCAACCGTTTTAGGGTGCTAATTATTTTTTCTTCTGTCGTCATATCTACCCCTACAAAAGGCTCATCCAAAAAGAAAATATCTGCCTCTTGTGCTAATGCTCTTGCGATAAAAACTCGTTGTTGTTGACCTCCAGAAAGCTGCCCGATTTGTCTATCCTTCAAGTCTAGAATACCGAGTTCTTCTAGGGACGCATCTATGATTTTATGATCGTCCTGATTTAATCTTTGAAGGATCTTTTTATGTGGATATCTCCCTTGGCTCACTACATCGTATACGGTAGCTGGAAACTTCCAATCTACATCATCTTTTTGTGGTACGTATGCAACTTTTTTACGGTGATCTACGATTTTACCACCTAATACGGATATTTCGCCGGTATCATATTCTATAAGATCTAGGATTGCTTTGAAGAGGGTAGACTTACCTGCACCATTTGGCCCAACGACTCCATATATGCTACTCTCTTTGAGCTCAAGGTTTATATTGGCTAATACACGTTTTTGACCATAAGATACTGATAGTCGCTCTACTTTGACTGTTCCCATGATTAGCTTAGTTTTTTGATCATGAGTAGAAGACCAGCGATAAGAAATAATCCTATGATTAAATACAGTCCTAAGTTTGAGCTACTATCTTCCGCGGGGAGAATGTTCTTTTCAGATGAAAGCGCTGTCAGTGCTTTTACTATGACTGCTGTGTTATGATTCATCATGCCAATATAAGATCCAGCCTCCTTTTCAGGATCATCTAGGCTATCGGCAAAAAGTTCGCCACCGATCACCACATCATTATCTTTGGCGATCTGCTTCAATACTTTAGGGTTGATAGTACTTTCCACAAATATTGCTGGGATAGATTTTTCCTTAATTATTTTATTGACTCGGCTGATGTCTGAAGTTCTTATTTCTGCTTCCGTCGATATTCCAAGTAGTGCTTCTAGTTGGATGCCATATCTTTTTCCATAATACGAAAATGCATCATGGCTTGTGATCAAAATTCTTTTATCGCTGGGTATTTGAGAGATTTTTTCTTCAATATTAGCATCACATGCACTTAACTTTTGCTTATAAGAATTGAGTAGTGATTTATATAACACTTTATTCTTTGCATCATTTTCAGCGAATGCGGCATATATGTTGTCGGCATAAATGAGAGCATTGGAGGCATCCATCCAAGCATGAGGATCTGCAGAGTTTTCATACTCGGAGCTGGTGATGGCATTTATCCCTTTTGTGATAGTATATACTTTCGCTTTCGTGCCAGAATTTTCAATGAGTTCATTGATCCATCCTTCAAAGGTCAGACCATTAAGCAAAATTATATCAGCTTTAGTGACTCGGAGTACATCGCTAGGAGTAGGCTCGTATAGATGTGGGTCACCCCCAGTTGGGACGATAAAGTCAGAATTGATCAGATCGCCACCAATATTAGAAGCCATATCGGCAAAAATGTTGGCCGAGGATAGGACGTTTAGTTTATCATCTTGGGCATGAGTATTGATGCTAAGTAGCAAAATTGTGATTATGGTATAGATATATTTTATCATGGTGCTGTGTTATTTAACTACTTTGACTTGAAGGTTAGCGGCAGTTTTTTTAGAGATATTATGCTTTTGTGATTGGTTGATGATAATAGTTATTGATTCATCAAAGGCATTTATTTTGATAATTTTCATATGGGTTCCTAGTCCAATTTTTAGCTCATTGAGATATTCTAAAAAAGGTGTAGTATGCTCTTTTACACCTACTAATACTCCCTGTTGTTCGAGCTGTAGATCAGTCAGCGTTACTTGATTTCGAAGTGTAAATTTTCCTTGGGCATTGGGTATAGGATCACCATGTGGATCAAATTTTGGTGAACCTAGAAATACATCAAGCCTTCTAATAAGCTCATCAGAGTTTATATGCTCTAGCTCTTCGGCAATATCATGTACCTGATCCCATCTAAATTTGAGTTTGTCTACAAGAAAAACTTCCCAGAGTCTGTGTTTTCTTATGAGCTGTGTAGCTAATCGACTTCCATCATGCGTAAGTGTTACACCTTTATACTTTTCATAGTGGATAAGACCCTTATCCGAAAGTTTTCTCAACATATCAGATACGGATGCGGCACTAGTACTCATGACTTTGGCTATCGCATTGGTGCCTACACTATTTTGCTCTCGTTCTGCTATCTTAAAGATGGCTTTGATATAGTTTTCTTCAGCAAATGTATACATTGAATTCATAATTTAGACAAATCTAAAAATAAACTTACATGTTGCTTAACATTGCGGATGCTTTCTTTACCACAGAAGTATAGGCTTTATAGCAAATTGGATTAATAAAAGCTGCGCTTAAAGTAGTTAGTGTACAAGTGGCTTTAAGTAGTGCATTCCCTTTGTTTTTAAGGTGATTAAAGTTACTTTTGCGCCTGATTTTGAAAAATATATATCAAATTTTACTAACGAAATAACTAAGTCATAATGGCGAACACGATTATCATCATGATTCCAATATTTGGAGTTGTAGCCTTATTATACACTTTTTGGAAGTCTGCATGGGTTTCTAAACAAGAAGTGGGATCAGACAAAATGGCTCGAATCGCAGATAATATTTCTGACGGTGCCATGGCCTTTTTAAAAGCGGAATATAAAGTGCTTTCAATTTTTGTAATTGCAGTGACCATCTTAATGGTTTGGAGTGGTATGCAGGAAGGGTCATCTCCTCTTGTTGCTCTATCATTTGTACTTGGAGCTATATGTTCTGCATTAGCTGGATTCATTGGTATGAAAGTGGCCACTAAGGCTAACGTACGTACAACCAATGCAGCTAGAACAAGCCTAGGAAAAGCATTAGAAGTTGCATTCAGCGGTGGTGCTGTGATGGGTCTTGGTGTAGTAGGTCTTGGTCTTCTAGGTCTTGGATCGCTATTCTTATTTTATAACAATATGGACGGTTGGGATATCAACCAAGTAATTACCGTTATCACTGGATTTTCATTTGGTGCTTCTTCTATTGCATTGTTTGCAAGAGTAGGTGGAGGTATATATACAAAGGCAGCCGATGTAGGAGCTGACCTTGTAGGTAAAGTGGAGGCAGGTATCCCTGAAGATCACCCTCTTAACCCTGCAACTATTGCGGATAATGTTGGTGATAATGTAGGTGATGTAGCTGGTATGGGAGCCGATCTATTCGAATCCTATGTAGGATCTATCATCGGTACGATGGTATTAGGTGCAGCATTCATGACGGTGCCAGGATGGGCTGATAATTTTGATGGTCTATCTGCGGTACTTTTGCCATTGCTACTTGCTGGTGTTGGTATCATTACATCTATCATCGGTACTTTCTTTGTGAAAGTGAAAGATGGTGGTGACCCACAAAAGGCACTTAACCTAGGAGAATACCTTTCATTTGCACTCATGGTAGGAGCTACCTTTGCAATCTCTAAATGGATGCTTCCTGCAGAATGGACATTCAATGGTGAAACTTATAATAGCATGGGTGTATTCTGGGCGGTATTGTTTGGATTAGCTGCTGGTCTTTTGATTGGTTTGATTACCGAATTTTATACAGGTACGGGTACTAAGCCAGTACAATCTATCGTAGATCAGTCAGTGACTGGAGCAGCGACTAACATTATTGCTGGTCTAGGTGTAGGGATGCAATCTACTGCTATTCCTATCTTGATCTTAGGTGTAGCTATCATAGGTGCTCACCACTTTGCTGGACTATATGGTATTGCCATAGCAGCCGTAGGGATGTTATCTAATACAGGTATCCAACTAGCGGTAGATGCATACGGACCGATTGCAGATAATGCAGGTGGTATCGCTGAGATGGCAGAACTGCCTAAAGAAGTAAGACAAAAAACAGATAAGCTTGATGCCGTAGGTAATACTACAGCAGCCATTGGTAAAGGATTCGCAATTGGATCTGCTGCCTTGACTACTTTAGCTTTATTTGCAGCATTTATCACAGCATATAACGTCGCTCACCCTACAACACAATTAAGCGGTATCAATATCATGAATCCTCAGGTGATGGCAGCATTGCTAGTGGGTGGTATGTTACCATTTTTATTCTCTGCATTATCTATGAATGCAGTAGGTAGAGCAGCTATGGATATGATCCAAGAAGTAAGAAGACAATTCAAAACTATTCCAGAACTGAAAGCAGCACTCAATGTGATGAATAAAAATGAAGGAAAGGATATGAAAGATTGGTCTAAAGCTGATCAGGATACGTTCAATGCCGCTGATGGTAAAGCAGAATATGACAAATGTGTTGCGATATCTACAGCAGCATCAATTAGAGAAATGGTTGTGCCAGGTCTTCTAGCGGTAATTTCTCCAGTCATCGTTGGTTTCCTAGGTGGAGCGGAGATGCTTGGTGGATTGCTTGCCGGTGTTACTGTATGTGGAGTATTGATGGCAATCTTCCAATCCAATGCCGGTGGTGCATGGGATAATGCAAAGAAGATGTTTGAAGAAGGTGTAGAAATCAACGGCCAAATGTATTACAAAGGATCTGATGCTCACAAAGCAACCGTAGTAGGTGATACGGTAGGTGATCCATTTAAAGATACTTCTGGTCCTTCACTCAATATCTTATTGAAATTAATGTCAGTAGTGGCGCTTGTGATAGCACCATTCTTAGGATAAGACATATAGAGATATAAATATCTCGAACATATCAAATTGATGTTAGGATCGGAATAGTAGTTTCGATCGAAGCATCGGAATAAAGCGGTAATGAACTTAGGTTTGTTACCGCTTTTTGTTTGTTCATGGCTATCTCATTTTCCATGAGATAGATAATATTGTTTAATTTCATGGGATGAGGGTTAGAATTACCATTTCTTGCGTTGTCTTATATTTATCAAGTTTTACTTCCTGTTTTGCTCAAGGGTTTGACACTACGATGTTCATTAATAACTTGACCAAATACAGAGAACTGATAATAGATAAGCCAGTCGATAATATATCAGTCTTTGAAAATACCTTAACACAAATATCTAATATTCATGATCAGGAGCATTTTCAAAAAAGTGTCTTACGACGTATACTTTTTCAAGGGTTGGTAGGTGGAAAGCAACCGAAAGCTATAAAGGAAGCTTTGGTTCACAAAAGTGGATGGAAGAGAGAGGCTTTTTTAAACTTACCCAATGAAGGCATTTTACAGATCGTTGAAAATCCAGATCTCACCGCTTTCATTATCGAAGAATATTTATCTTATAAATTTCCTTATCCAATTATCAATCAAGAGGCAGTAATTGAAGAACTGAGCTTTTATGATATACGTAGGGACGATAAAATTGCCGAGATTGGTGCTGGTAGCGGAAGTTTTGCTATTCTTCTCTATCTACTTGATTTGAGAAATATCATATATATTAATGAATTACAAGCAAGTCTTCTGGATTTGATTAATCTATTGATAAAAGTGCCAAATAGTATGTCGCTGTCATCAAGTTTTGTAAAAATACATGGCGATAAAAAAAGTATCAATCTTCCAGAGAAAGTTGATAAGATTATTTGTCGAATGTCTTATCACCATTTTGATAAACGAAAGAAAATGCTGAAGTCATGTAGGCAATCTCTGAAGTCAAATGGTCATTTGTTTCTGTATGAAAAGTCAATGTCAAAGAAAAGCAGAGGTGATTGCGATGAACTATTGGAATATGATGATCTTAAGACTTTCCCAACTAAACACGGGTTTAAGCTTGTAAGTGAATTGCACTTAGAAGGATATATACTTTTGAAATTTGAATTGAAATAGTTTGACACTAGATTGACCAGGAACGAACGTTTAACTAAAATAATTATGAAGAATTTATTTGTATTGTTTGTGCTTATTAATTTATTATCCTGTAAAAATATTGTAGATCAAAAGGACATTATCAATTGCCCAGAGGACTTTATAGGTTTGCCAGTCCAAAGTATTTTAAATAATGAAGAACTCATTAAAGGGTATATTTCTCCCGATACTAGTTCTATAGTGGTACGGTTTGCGGAAGACGCAGGTTTAATTCAAGGTTATGAAAATTTTATACTTCAGGGGATCCCGAATTACGAATTCTTAATAAGAAATGGAAAAGTAAATCAACTGAAGTTTCGTTGGTTTACAAGTGGTATTGGTCCGAAGAATAAAGAGAAGATCCCAGTTTTTATATCAGACAAACTTTGTTTAGAATATAAGGGTCAAATGAATGGAGTGTTAGATTCAGTTGCCAATGATGAGTTAGTTAAACTTATTGTAGTTGATACATCGATAATGGTTAAAAATACTATTGAGCTTACAATAAAAAATAAGCTAAGACAATGATATACAAATAGAGATATTAGACGAAAGCGGCAATAGACAATTAGGTTTGTTACCGCTTTTATTATTTGTACATTTTTGATAGCGTTTTTGTTTTGAAATAATGATTAATTCGTATGAAAAAAGGTATAGTCATTTTAGCTTTACCACTATTGGTAGCATCTGTTTTAGGAATTGCATTTACCGTAGGAACTTACTCTAAAAAACACCCTAAAATCAACATAAACAACAAAAGTGGAGATCTTTTAACAAACGTTGAATATGGGACTACTGTAAGTAAATCAGGAGGTATAGACTCTCTACTAGATGGAAACATTATAAAATCTAGGATTTTTTTTGATGATGATATACCAGGTGATGGAGGATATTACTTAAGCTTTTTGAGAAATGGGAACTCCCACTACAAAGCCTTTGGCTACTTTACGAATGGAGCTTCGCTGGATAATCGTATCGTTATTGACATTATGCCCGATACCACAATCTGTAGGTTTTATTAGGAAGAGTAAATATCCCAACACCGTTACCGAACCGTTAAAAGCAACATAACACCACATCCTTCCCTGCATTATTCTGTTTAATCACCTATATTTAGAAAGCAATCCAAAGATAATTGTATGAGATATCGTAGTTCGTTAGTAGTAGCTGTACTTCTTGGAATATTAGCCCTGGGCACCATCTTCCCTAATATTGATGACCGCAAGCGAGAAATGGTCATTATAGATGCGGTGGTCCATTTTATCAAAATGGCACATTTTCAACCTAAGGAAATCGATGATGAGTTTTCTAAAGAGGCTTTTAGCAACTACATTAAGTCGCTAGATCCTGCAAAGCGATTTTTTACACAAAAGGAAGTAGACCAACTCAAAGTATACGAACTCCAATACGATGATCAGATTTTGCAAAAGAAATTTGACTTTTTTGATCAATCTGTGGTGTTGATTGATCAGAGTTTCAAAGATGCCAAACTGATATACGACGAGCTCATCGCGGCAGATTATGATTTTTCTCAACAAGAAGAAGTGGAGCTAGATTATGATAAAAAATCTTTTGCCAAAGATCAATCTGAGCTAAGAGAGTACTGGAGAAAAGCCCTCAAATATGAAGTCCTAACAAGGTACTACGACAACCTAGAAGATCAGAAGGATAGCATCGAAAACGAAGCAAAAGAATCAGAAGAGTCTACAGTTGAAGGAGAGGATGATAAAGAGGAAGAGGCATTTGTCCCATTAAGTGATGATGAGCTAAAAGCTAAAGCAATAAAGCAGACGAAAGAAGTTTTCGATGATTGGTTTGAGCGTATGGAGAGTCTCCGTAGATCAGATCGATTTGAAGCGTATATCAACGCGATTACGCATGTCATGGATCCTCACTCTGATTATTTTAACCCTAAAGAGAAGCAAGATTTTGATATCAATATGGGTGGTAAACTCGAAGGTATTGGAGCAAGACTAGTGCCGGATAAAGGATATACCAAAGTCAGAGAAGTGATACCGGGAGGACCTGCTTGGGCGAGTAAGCAGATAGAAGCGGATGATCTGATTATCAAAGTCACACAGAAAGGAGAAGATGCAGTGGATCTAGTAGGTATGCGACTAGACGATGTTGTACAGTTAATCAGAGGAAAGAAAGGAACAGAGGTTTTATTGACGATCAAAAAGCCCTCTGGTGATATCATAGAAGTACCGATTATACGAGATATCGTACAGATAGATGAAACGAAGGCTAAATCTTTATTACTCGATCTAGAGCAAGTATCGAGCAATATTGGATATATCAAGCTACCCAAATTCTACTCTTCATTTGAGCAAAAAAATGGGAATAGTTGCTCTGTAGATGTTGCAGAGGAGATTGAAAAGCTAAAGCAAGATGGTGCTCAAGGTATCATTTTAGACCTTAGAAGCAATGGCGGAGGATCACTGCGTGATGTAGTTGATATGACGGGACTGTTTGTAGAGGATGGTCCTATCGTACAGGTAAAGCCCCGTACTAGAAATCCCTATGTCTATGATGACCAGGATAAAGAATCAAGATATGATGGTCCACTTGTAGTTCTAGTAAACTCATTTTCTGCGTCTGCTTCTGAGATATTGGCTGCAGCACTTCAGGATTATAATAGAGCTGTAATTGTTGGTAGTAATTCCACGTTTGGGAAAGGAACAGTACAACGATTTTTTGATCTAGATGAGGCTGTTATGGGTAATGATGAACTCAAGCCATTGGGTCAAGTCAAACTTACGATGCAAAAGTTTTATCGTATAGATGGTGGATCTACTCAACTCAAAGGGGTTATCCCAGATATAATTTTACCGGATAACTATAGTAAAATCGAGACTGGAGAGAAGGATTATGATAATGCCATGGAATGGTCAAAAATCAATCCAGTACCGTATAGCCAAGAAACTTATAATATCTCTAATAAAGCCGAGGTAGTCAGAGCTAGCTCCGAGAGAGTGAAAGAAGATAAAGACTTTCAGTTGGTCTTAGAAAACGCAGAACGCTTGAAGCGAAATAGAGACCAATCAATATATCCTCTCACTATCGATGGATATTCCAATTATCTAGACAAGAGGGATGAAGAGTCTGAAAAATTTAAGGACCTCTGGAAGGATGAAATTGAGGGATTATCCGTAAGAAACCTGAGTGCCGATCAAGAACGCATCGATAATGATGAAGTACTTGCTGATACCAACAAAGATTGGATCAAGCGGGTAAAAAAGGACTTTTATCTCAAAGAAGCATTGCATATCATGCGAGACCTCAAGTCTAACAATGATATCGCTAAAATGAAGACCATCAACCCGTAGTAAGTAGATAGCTTATTGGTTTTGAGTTGAGAGGTAATCATGGTTTCTCTTGCATTTGAACGGAAAAATTGATTGCGTAAGCCAGTATAACTGATAAAGCACTCTAATCCCTTGATTGTCTAGCCACTGGTGGAAACCTCCATGGTTCAAAAAGAATAAGTAACACTTAGAAAATACTCCGTGTCCTTATTTGTCTCGCCTTTGGCGGATGCCTCCATGGTTCAAAAAAAACTAATCCTATAAAATCTTCGATTCTAAATCCCAAGTACTCATCTTTACAGTATGCAGTATCTTGTATTTGAGCACATATCCAAAGCCTTCGGAGAAAAAGTATTATTTGAAGACCTCAATCTGACGATCAGTAAAGGGCAAAAGATAGCATTAGTTGCTAAGAATGGTTCTGGTAAAACTACATTGCTCAAGATACTGGCGCAAGAAGAAGCTCCAGAAGGGGAGAGAGCACATGTAGAAATTGCTAAAAACATCCGCTGTGCATACCTCAAGCAAGAACCCGAATTTCAAGAAGACTGGTCTGTGCTAGAAGTAGCTCTAGATTCTGAAAATGCGAAAATCAGAGCGGTCAAGCAATACGAAGAAGCTCTGCTTACAGATGATAATGCACTCGTACAAGAGCGTCTCGAAGCTATGGATAGTCTCAACGCATGGGATATAGAATCAAAGGTAAAAGAGACACTCTATAAGCTGAAAATCACTAGGCTAGATCAAAAAATCAAAGAGTTAAGTGGAGGTCAAAAAAAGCGACTGGCACTAGCCAAAATTATCATTGACGAACCCGATTTCGTCATTCTTGATGAGCCTACCAACCACTTGGATCTAGATATGATCGAGTGGCTAGAGCAATATCTGGAGGGTACTAAGATGACCATCTTTATGGTGACGCATGATCGATACTTCTTGGAGCGAGTCTGTAATGAGATTGTCGAATTAGACAATAAAAGATTGTACCACTATCGAGGTACGTACTCAGACTTTTTAGAAAAGAAAGCGCTACGCATGGACAACGAGCAAGTTGTACATGATAAGACCGTTAAGCTCTACAAAAAGGAACTCAATTGGATCAGAAAGCAGCCAAAGGCAAGAGGTACTAAAGCAAAGTCACGTGTAGATAAATTTGATGTCATCAAGTCTGAAGCATTGAATAAAATTGATGATAGTACTTTAGAACTCAATATAGAACCCGCAAGATTGGGGTCTAAAATATTAGAGGCTCATGCCATTACCAAGGTATATGATGAGCTCAAAATCGTAGAATCATTTAGCTATAAATTTAAGAAAGGAGAGCGAGTTGGTATCGCAGGACCTAATGGGGTGGGGAAGACCACATTCGTCAAGCTGCTGACCAAGGAAATTAGAGTAGATGGTGGTAAAGTAGTCATAGGTGATACAGTGGTTTTTGGTCATTATGCGCAGACAGGACTTGATACATCTCAAGACCGCAGAGTGATAGATGTAGTCAGGCAATATGGAGATTATATCCCACTGGCAAAAGGTCGTAAGTTGAGTGCCGAGGCATTATTAGAGCGATTTTTATTTCCGAGGCCACAGCAGCAAGTGTATATATCTCAGCTAAGCGGAGGCGAAAAACGAAGACTACACCTACTGACTGTACTCATTGCTAATCCCAATTTCTTGATACTCGATGAGCCAACCAATGATCTTGATATCGTAAGTCTTAATATTCTTGAGGATTATTTACTTCAATTCCCGGGATGCATCTTGATAGTATCACATGATCGATATTTTATGGATAAGATCGTCGATCATATGTTTGTTTTGGAAGGTCAAGGTAAAATCAAGGACTTCCCCGGCAACTATACCCAATACAGAGACCAATACGATCTACCTAAAGTCTCTACGAAAAAAGTCAAAGAAGCTGTAAAAGCAGAGTCAGTTCATACTGAACCAAGCGAAGTAAAAAGAAAACTATCCTATAAGGAGAAGATGCAATTTCAGAATGCAGAAAAACTCATTTCTCAATTAGAAAAAAGGAAAAAAGAGATCATGGAAGCATTCAATGATACCTCCCTATCGGGGGAGCAAATCGAAAAACTAAGTATCGAGCTGGGCGAAGTAGGCAATCAACTCGAGGAGCAAGAAATGATCTGGCTGGAGCTATCAGAGTTTATGTAATATACATACGTATAATGAGAAGATTTTTGTGAAAACAAAAAAGGTATTGATTCCAACCAGAGAATCAATACCTTTACGCTAAACGCTATTTACTATGCTCAGCAAGTAAATCTTCTAGCTCTTCTTCATCACCAGGATTGTACCCATTGTGACTATATATGATTTCTCCGTTTCCATCCAGGACAAAAGTCTGCGGTATCGTTTGGAAATTAAGCGCTCGTTGCAATTCTTGTTTTGTATCTGCTAATACAGTATATTCCCATCCTTTAGAAGCCACTAAGGCTGGTACTTTTGCAAATCCTCTTCGATCATCTATCGTGATCGCAAGGAAGTCTACATCATAATCTTCTTTCCAATCAGGGTAGAGTTCAGCTATGGCGTCTAGTTCTCTTTTGCAAGGGCTACACCAAGTAGCCCAAAAGCTGACTACTGTCAACTTACCCTTAGCGACATAATCAGATGTATTTACTGTTTTCCCATTGAGTGTTTGCACATTTACAGAGGGGAAAGCGCTATTGAATCCGACAAATGACGATAGAATCAGAATTAAAGCTGCCGCAAATAGGGTGTTGGATATTTTCATTTTTTACTTTTATAAAGTTATTCTTAGTTACAATGTTAATACATAAGTATGGAATATTGCAACAGGACTATAGTTAGTTAACCACATTTTAACCAACTTTAAGATATGTTTGATTTTAAAAACTGCTACCCACATATTTTCTTCATGCTCTTTTTAGTAGCGCTTGGTTATCATCAGGGAAGTGCTCAGGATAAAGGAGTATTCTCAGGTGGGGTAGAGATGAATATAAACTACTTTCAACGCGATTCACTTATCGGAGCAATAGGTACTCCTCAATATGACTCTACCGATGTCATAGATCATTACGGTGGTGAACTTTGGGTCACCTTAAATTATCGTATCAAAGGTTGGGAGTTTAGCGCAAGAGGAGATGTATTTCAAAATAGTAACCTCAGAGATCCAAATGGATCATATTCAGGTATCGGTTTGGGCAGATTGTCAGTGAGTAAAAGATGGGACAGGCTCGAAATTTCCCTTGGGCATATTTATGATCAAATCGGAAGTGGATTGATCTATAGGGCATGGGAGTCTCGACCACTTTTTATAGATAATGCTCTGCTGGGTGGAGCTATTAAGTATGATTTGACGGATTACCTCAAGGTACGGGCGTTTGCTGGTAAACAAAAATGGATTTTTGGGGTCAACCCTGGTGAGATCAGTGGTATTGCTTTAGATGGATTTTTCTCTTTCGGTACAGAATCTCCCTTGACTATATCACCGGGTATTGGATTTGTCAATAGACGTAAGGATCAAGTAACCGTTGATGAGCTTGTAGATGTAGTACGTAATTATATCGGTGATGAGCGTATTGAACTTGGATATAACAATCAGGCATATAGCCTATACAATACACTTACTTATAAAAATATAACCTGGTACTCCGAGCTTGCACTCAAAGGCTTAGAAACATTTAGAGACCCAACTGCATTACAGACGGAAGTTACAGGTGTAAGAACTTTTGGAAAATACGTACGTGAGCGTGGTTCTGTAATCTACAATAGTATAAGTTTCGCCAGAAAAGGTTTGGGTATTACAGTCGAGGTCAAAAGAACTGAAAATTTTAATTTTAGGTCAGATCCTACCTTAGGGCTCAACTTAGGATTGATCAATTTCATGCCGCCTATGAATCGACAAAATACCTATCGCCTCACAGCGAGGTATAGTCCAGCGACTCAAGACCTAAGTGAGATGGCTTATCAGTTTGATGTATCCTATAAGTTCAATCGAAAGCTATCAGCCAATGTTAATTATTCAAATATCAAGACCTTAGATGGGACTACGCTCTACAGAGAATATTTCACAGAATGGGTTTATAAGCAAAAGAGGAAATGGCAACTATCAGGAGGAGTTCAGATACAGAATTATAATCAAGAAGTATACGAGGTCAAACCAGAGGTTCCTCTCGTCAAAACAATTACTCCATTTGCCGAATTTTTATATCGCTTTACTCGGAAAAAATCGCTGCGTATAGAAACTCAATATATGAATACCGACCAAGATTTTGGTTCGTGGTTATTTGCTCAGGTAGAAGTAGGATTAGCACCTCATTGGATATTTGAACTTTCAGGCATGTATAATAGCGATCCGAATGAAAATAGTAGCAGTGTACCTCGGGACCCAGAGACTAAAGAGGTTCTTAATATACTATACCCAACGGTAGGAGTGACGTATATCTATCATTCCAATAGATTCAATTTGCGATATGTCAAGCAAGTAGAAGGAATTGTCTGTTCTGGTGGAATATGTAGATTAGAACCTGCGTTTTCTGGAGTAAGAATGAGTTTTTCTTCAACTTTTTAATTTTAAATGAAGTATATTTCTATTGTATGAAATCAATTATATCATTTACCCTGATCATCGTTGTTATTTTATTTTCGGGCTGTCGAGAGTATCCTATCGAGATACCACCGCCTAAAGAGGTAATCAGTAATCGAGTAGTACTCATCGAAGAGCTTACTGGTGTTAGTTGCCCTAATTGTCCAGCTGGCGCGGAGAAGGTAGAAGCATTGTTATTCGATTATCCTGATAATGTTGTTGCTGTGGCCGTACATGGTAAGTTTTTATCAAAACCCTTGGATGTCAGTACGTATGATTTCCGAAATCAAGAGGCCGAAGATTTAGAAAATAGTTTCAAACCATGGTTGGGTAAACCTGCAGCAGCTATCAATAGAGTCCATTTTCCCGATTATGACTTTCAAGCCGTAGACGATGTAGATCTATGGAGATCATACGTCGAACAAGAATTAGAAAAAGATAATGAGCTAGTCCTGGAGCTTTCGCAAAACTTTGATGAAAGCACGAGAGAGTTAGTAATTACTGCCAAGGCTACCCCTGTAATCACCGAATCAGGAAATTATAGAATTGGAGTTGTCATTACCGAAGGAGATATCGTCGATGCGCAACTAGATCAAGGAATGATCTTGCCAGCATATGTTCATAATCATGTTTTTCGTACCATGCTTACCGACATAGAAGGCGATCCGTTCACGACTAGTTGGACCCAAAATGAGCCTATTGAACAGCAATTTACCTTTACGGTCCCTACAAGTGAAGATGGTCTTTGGAATACTAATCACTTAGAGGTCGTTGCATTTATATCTAGAGTAGATGGCGACCGAAATGAGGTCATGCAAGCGGCTAAGGTTAAGGTAGAAGGCTAGCAATATCAATTTCTATTTTGTATGGTCTAAGCTTTAGCTTTGGAATTTAGTAATACTCCTATTTTTTCAAAGTATATTTGGACTTTTTAAGTGGAAAATCCTGTAAATGAACGTTTCTCTTAATTGGCTTCGCCAATATGTAGATGTAGAATTAAGCCCGGAGGAAATCAGTGAAATACTGACTACCATTGGCTTGGAGGTAGAAGGAATGAAGAAAGTAGAGTCCATCAAAGGTGGATTGCGAGGGGTAGTGATAGGTCATATACTGACTTGTGAGAAACACCCCAATGCTGATAAGCTTTCTAAAACCACGGTGGATGTTGGAGCAGAAGAACCTCTTTCTATTGTATGCGGAGCCCCCAATGTCGCTGCCGGTCAGAAAGTATTGGTTGCTACAGTAGGTACTACTTTATATTCAGCAGATGGCGAACCCTGGAAAATTAAAAAAGGGAAGATACGTGGTGAGGTGTCACAAGGTATGATCTGCGCAGAAGACGAGCTAGGTCTGGGTCAAAGTCATGACGGTATCATGGTCCTTGATGATGCTGCCGAAGTAGGAGCTGAGGCAAGAGCATATTTCAATATAGAGGACGATATAGTCTATGATATCGGTCTGACTCCGAATAGATCTGACGCTACGTCACATCTTGGGGTTGCTAGAGATGTTTTAGCCTACTTGAAGATTAATAAAGATTCTAATATAAAGATTAAAACCCCTGATATATCAGCTTTCAAAATTGAAAATACCACGAAGAAGATAAAGGTAGAAGTTCAAAATAATGAAGCTTGTCCTCGGTATACCGGATTCGTTGTTGATGGTATCAAAGTAGGTCCATCACCAAATTGGCTCAAGGCAAGGCTAGAATCAATAGGTGTCCGAAGTATCAATAATATAGTAGATATTACCAATTTTGTGCTACATGAGTATGGCCAACCGTTGCATGCTTTTGATTATAATAAGATTGGAGGTCAAGGTATAGTTGTAAAATGTTTGGATGCTGATACGCCTTTTTTATCATTAGATGAAGTAGAGCGCAAGTTGCATCCAAATGATCTCATGATATGTGATGCAGATCTAAAGCCCATGTGTATAGGTGGTGTATTTGGTGGATTAAATTCAGGAGTAACTGATAGTACGACGAGCATTTTCCTTGAGTCGGCACATTTCAACGCCAAGTATATCAGAAATACAAGTACAAGACATTTGCTGAGAACTGATGCGGCCAAGACTTTTGAAAAAGGAAGTGATCCAAATATTTGTCTGGAGGCCTTGAAAAGAGCCGCTACCTTAATGAATGAGATTGCAGGAGGGCATGTTTGTTCTGAGCTGATAGATATCTATCCACAAGAAATAAAACCTCATGTGATTCACCTTAACTATAATGAGGTGAGGACACTGATGGGAGCTGATATCTCCAAGGATGAGATTCATAATATTTTAAGAGCAATGGAGATGGAAATCTCTCCAGTCGATTCGGATAGTATCAAAGTCGCCGTCCCTACAGATAAAGCTGATGTGCTAAGATCAGTTGATCTCATCGAAGAGATATTGAGGATTTATGGTTTCAATGAAATTCAAATTCCATCCAAGATCTCAAGCACATTAAGTATATCAGATCATCCTAGTAAGACCCAACTACGTACAGAAATAGCTACAACATTAGCCAACTCAGGGTGGCATGAAATGATGAATTTGTCACTCATAGAATCATCTTATTATCAAGGAACTAGTCTAGAAGACCAGCTAGTATTGATCAATAATACATCTAACGTTCATCTCAATGCTATGCGACCAGAGATGTTGAGGTCAGGATTGTTATCCATAAAGCATAATCTAAATCGAAATACAAGATTACTGAGATATTTTGAGTTTGGTCGATCCTACATCAAGACAGAAGAAGACTATACTGAAACATCAAAGATTACTTTATTTATTGCTGGCGAAAGAGCACTGAAAGATTGGAAATCTACGGATAAGCATCAATCAGACTTTTATGATCTAAAGCAAGCAGTAGCTAGTATATTGGGACGGTTCAATATTTCAAAATATCAAGTCTCACCAGTAGAAGATGATAGATTTATATACGGGCTCAACTATCACAGAGGACCTAAATCTATCGTAAGTCTGGGCAAGGTGAGTAGTGAGGTGCTTAAGGCAATGGGCATAAAATCAGAAGTATTCTTTGCCGAATTTGACGAAAAAGCATTATTTAAAGCTCAAAGCGATAAGTTAAACCTTCAAGAATTAAATAGATTTCCTGGAGCAACCAGAGATTTAGCATTAGTACTAGATGAGCATATTTCATTTAGTGATGTAGAAGCAATAGCTCGAAAGGTAGACAAGAAGATATTGAAAGAAATTAAACTTTTTGATATTTATAAATCAGAAAAACACCTAGGCGAGGGCAAAAAATCATATGCTATTAACTATAGTTTTGAAAACAAAGAGCGAACGCTCAAGGATAAAGAAATTGATAAAATTATGAATCAATTAATGTCCAAATATGAAAGTGATTTAGGGGCAGTAATAAGAAAATAATTTTTTAGAACCGTATCCCGTCAATATTTCATAACTTTACATTTGAATAATTTTAATATAAATAAGTCTAGCAATAATATATCTATAATAAAGTTCTGTTTCGAAAAGTCGATGGAGCATATAAAATATAATGTACAAGCTATTTGACACTAGCGTAGTACAACTTTAAACCAGGCAGATCATTTGCACATGATCGCTAGCATGCATTAGTCATGCAGGAACAATAAAAGTAAATAGCATTGTTAGGCGTTTTTTGACATATAATAAAAACGACCATATGGATATGACAATAATAGTCGGTATCGCAGCGCTCATCGTTGGGGTATTGATTGGTTATTTTGTTTTGAATGCAGTGACCAAAAAAGCGGCACAGGCAAAAATAGATGAGGCAAATAAACAAGCAGATCTTACCCTAAAAGAAGCTGAAATAGCGGCTAAAAGAAAGATCAATGATGCAGAAAATAGAGCAGATAAAATCACATCAAAAGCAGAGCAAAAAAATGAATCTATAAAACAAAAGAAGATTCAAGAAGCTAAAGAAAAATATGCCAAACTAAGAAGTGACTATCAAGGGTATAAAGCAGAGCATAAAGTAGAGATGAAAGAGCGGGAAATGACCGTAATCTCTATGGAAAAGGAGCTCAAGCAAAAGCAAGAAACTTTTCATGATAAAATAGAAGGTATAGAACACAGAGAAACGGAGGTAAAAGCCATACGAGATAATCTGGATAAACAGCTCAAAATTATTTCTAAGAAAAAAGAAGAGCTAGATCGTGCTAATGAAAAACACATCAAAGCCCTTGAAAATGTGGCTAAATTGTCTGAAGCTGATGCCAAAGAACAACTGCTTGAAGCGATCAAAGCAAAAGCTGAAACCGATGCATTGGCAATAGAAAAATCGGCAATCCAAGAAGCGAGAGAAAATGCTAATAAAGAGGCTAAAAAAATTATTATCCAAAGCATACAAAGGATGTGTGCGGAGTATACAATAGAAAATACAGTCTCTGTTTTCAATCTAGATTCTGATGATATCAAAGGACAGATCATCGGTAGAGAAGGTCGTAATATACGAGCACTAGAAGCTGCCACAGGAGCAGAGATTGTAGTAGATGATACACCAGAAGCTATTATTATTTCAAGTTTTGACCCTATCAGAAGAGAGATATGTAGATTATCACTCAAGCGACTAGTCGCTGACGGAAGAATACATCCAGCCAAGATAGAAGAAACGGTAGCTAAAGTCAAAAAGCAACTCGAAGAGCAGATCAAAGAAATAGGAGAGCGGGCGGTAATTGATCTTGACATACATGGTCTTAATGCCTATATGGTACGGATGGTCGGTCGTATGAGATTTAGATCTTCTTATGGTCAAAACTTACTTAAACACTCTATCGAGACTGCTAATCTATGTGCCTCTATGGCCAGCGAACTAGGTCTCAGCTCTAAGCAAATCAAAATGGCAAAGAGAGCGGGTCTCCTCCACGATATAGGTAAAGTAGCAGAAGAAGATAGTGAACTACCGCATGCACTACTCGGTATGGAAATCTGTAAAAAGAATAATGAGCATGCCGTAATATTGAATGCAGTAGGTGCTCACCACGATGAGATTGAGATGAATAACATCATATCGCCTATCGTACAGGCATGTGATGCCATTTCTGGAGCTCGTCCAGGTGCTCGTCGTGAAATATTGGATAGCTACTTAAAGCGTATCGGTGAGTTAGAAGAACTAGCCATGGGCTATGAAGGTGTTCAAAAGGCATATGCTTTGCAAGCGGGTCGAGAGCTTAGAGTTATTGTAGAAAGTGATAAAGTGTCAGATGCATTTACAGATGACTTAGCATTTATGATATCTCAAAAGATACAAGATGAGATGCAATATCCAGGTCAGGTAAAAGTGACGGTAATCAGAGAAAAAAGAGCGACTGCGACTGCAAGGTAAGTCGGGGTTATTCATATTTGAAATTTACTGAGTTATAATATGGCATTATTGTTGTAGCTATAACTCAAAAAAAATATATGAAAAGGTTGCGAATTTGTTCTTTGTTCTTTTAATTGTCTCTTGTGCTAAAGAATTTGATCTAGGTGAAAATGGCGAAGAGACTGACGCCGTAGTCAGTGAATTAGGCTCTAGATCTCGTGTAGATAAACAAAATACAAAATTTACGAAATACGGGTTGTCATTTGAGTTTTATGTGGTCAAAGACCTAGAAAATGAGTCAAGTCTCCAAGTTGAAATTTCAGATATCAAGGGTAAATCTATCGTTTATGAAGTAAATGAAATTTTAGGTGATGTTTTGAAGGATGTCTACTCTAATCAAACTAATGATGATGTCATTGAAGATTTAGTATTGCTTAATAACGGCTCAGAAATAAATCATGAAGACATTTCAGCACTCTTGCATTGTTCAACAAGTACTACAGTGAGTGCTTGGGTTTTAATTTTTGATTTATACGAATTTTATTACGATTCGAGTACATACACTGAGCATATTTATGGGATGACTCATCATACCTATAGTGGTAGTACAACCGTCGCTAACTTAGATTGTAATGATGGACCTAGTGGAGGAGGTGGTTCAGGAGGAGGAACTGAAAATAGTTTAAGTAATCTGAGTTACCCAGAATGTTGGAAAAAATATGAGTATGTAATCCACTTAAGTTCGGGTCATATGTTTATGGAAGAAAGTGAACAAATAGATTATTATTGGGAACTTAACTCAATTCATGAATCATGCGGATGCGGAGGTGTACTAAATGCAAGTCGTCAGTATAATGCCCAAGAGCTTAAATTCTTGAGACAAAATGATTTAACTGAATGTTCTTGTAGTTCGGATAATAATGCAGGCTTAAATTATATTGCTAATACTACTTTTTGTGGTGATGCAGAAGACATAATTGATGAAATGCGAGAAGATTGTGACTTTAGTGCTTATGACACTGCTTTTGATGGAATTGCCAAAGTAGAACCATCTAATGACTGGTTAAATTGTAAATACCTCAAGTGTATATGGGATCAATTAGATTTAACTAATAATACAGTTTTTGAATCTAGTTTATGTGATATTATAAATGATGATGAATACACCTTGGTTCTTGATGTGTCTTCTGGCGCTGATGGTTATACTAGAATTTTAGACGAAGAAAATAAGGAAATAAGGATGATTATAAATGCGGCAGCATGTAGTGATCACCCGTTCAACGATACTCCTCCAGATTTTCTCGAAATTGCAGAAACAATACTTCATGAAGGTCATCACGTATTTTTCAGATATGATTTTTCTACTTCAATTGGTACGGTATCTGAAACTGAATTTAGAGATGCATGGAAACTATATGCCTCTGAAAGATTGGGAATAACTTATAATAGTGAGGAGCATTATGTTATGATTAATGAATATATTGATTACACAGCCCAAGCATTGTTTGACCTGAATGGTGGATTGCATACCATAGACCACTATAAATATTTAGTATATCAAGGTTTTAATGATGCTTTCCCATTTGTAATAGAACAAGACATTATTGATAACTGGAAAAATTTGTACAACTCAATAAAAGACGAACCATATGCATTCTCTTGTGACTAAATATAGTTTGCTATTATTTTCGCTAGTTATTTTGGTCTTTTCATGTGCACATAAAGAATCTTTTCTTGCTCAAGAAATATTTGCAAAATCAATTATGGATCTTGCAGCTAATTACGAGGGTATCTGTAAAAATCGAGACCTTAAATTACTTTTGGATAGTAGACATACTCTGGATTTATTTGACAGAACTCTACTTAAAGAAATAATAATAAATCATAAAATACAAAATATTGATTCCTTATTAGTTAATACAGATTTTGAAGTGAATGAAATTGAAAATCTGAAGACATGTCATGTTTCAGATATATCAAAAACTTCAAGATTGTGGAATTATGATGAATTAGAAAATAACGATTATAGCACTCAGATTTACTTTGCAATATCATATCCTATAAAGATAACAGATGACATTTATTGTACAATTGGAAAGACAGTATGTAATGGTCATTGCAGTCATCAATACGCCATGATATGGAGAAAAAAAACTAATGGAGAAATTGTGTTTAACAAGCGTATATATTAATATTCTTCGTAATTGAAATTCTCTTTAAAAATCTTTCAATAAGCCTATAATAGTATCAATTGAATACATACCTTTGTGGCGATTTTAAACCACTGAAGAGGTAGACTTACATGAATCTAGCAAAGCGGTCTTTATTTATTCTCCTAGCGTTAGTTTGCAGCTTATCCATCTCTGATATTCAAGCTCAACATAATCACGATCATGATCATAGTGGACATGATCATAGTCATCACGATGGTCACGATCATAGCGATCATGCTAGTCACGATAGTCATGCAAGTCCTTGTGATGCAGATGCACATCACGATCATGAGTACGATCCTACTGGAACTGCAATACACCACATTAGTGATGGTAATGTATTTACCATACTAGATGCTTTTCACATTCCTTTGCCTTGTATATTAAAGCACAATACAGAAGGGTGGAGTGTTTTTTCATCTTCTAAGTTTGGAGCAGGTCACCATGGTGATGGTCACTACTCTTATAATAAATACGTATTACATCACGGTAATGTACATCGCATTGTAGAGTCTGATTTTCCTACAGGCAAGGTAGAGGTAGGTGCTTTCGGTCACTCTACCAAAATGGTGGATGGCAAAAAGAAAGATGTAGTCACTATGTGTTATAATGGCAAGGTATATACTGCCGAGCCAAGAAGTACATTAGATGCCGGTTTACTTGGAGGAGGAATGACTTCATTCATGGATTTCTCCATTACGAAGCATGTAGCTTCTATGATCTTAGTGGCATTGTTACTTTTCTTCATATTTAGATCGGTTGCAAAATCATATCAAAAAAGAGAAGGAATGGCTCCTACAGGTTTACAATCTTTGATGGAAACCTTTGTAGTTTATATAAGAGATGAAGTTGCTATTCCATTCATAGGAGAACATAAATACGAAAAGTTTCTTCCATTTTTACTTTCGATTTTCTTTTTCATATTGGCATTGAATCTTTGGGGGCAAGTACCTTTCTTAGGATCGGTCAACGTTACAGGTACTATCTCAGTGACGATGATTCTAGCGATCATTGTAGCATTAGTTGTCAACTTTAATGGTAATGCTCACTATTGGTCTCATATATTTTGGATGCCAGGAGTTCCTGTTTTCTTAAAGCCAGTACTGGCTTTAGTGGAGATCATGGGATTAGTGATCAAGCCGTTGACCTTAATGCTACGTCTTGCGGGTAATATTACTGCAGGCCATATTGCGATCCTATCATTTATAGGATTGATTTTTATATTCGGAGAGAGTGGTAAGTTCGTAGCGGGTGGAGTGATAGGAGCAGTACTTTCTACATTATTGACATTATTTATGATGGCTATCGAGATTGTCGTGGCTTTCATACAAGCATATGTATTTACATTATTGACAGCGAGTTATCTCGGTGTCGCAACAGAAGAACATCATCATTAAATTTTTATAAAACAACTTAGCTATGACTGGAACATTAGCTGCTATCGGAGCTGGACTTGCTGTAATTGGAGCAGGTATCGGTATTGGAGTAATTGGAGGAAAAGCAATGGATGCCATTGCTAGACAACCAGAAGCATCAGGTGATATTAGAGGTGCGATGATCATTATGGCTGCATTCGTAGAGGGTGCTGCACTGATCGCTATCCTACTTTCTATCTTTATCACTGGATAATCCACGGCGATAGTAAATGAAAAGAGAAGAAGTCACAATGCGGATGGCGGCGGACTTCTTCTATTTAAATTTTCAAAATTTTTTAGATTATGATGACTTTAATATCTTTTAGCCCATTACAACCGACACCAGGTCTTGCATTTTGGTCGGTACTGATATTCTGTATTTTTTGGTTTATGATGTATAAAGCTGCATTCAAGCCTATCACAGAAGCGCTTAAAAAAAGAGATCAAGGGATACAAGACTCATTGGATGCCGCAAAAGCAGCACGTGAAGAAATGAGTAACCTTAAGGCGGAAAATGAGCAAATACTCGAACAAGCAAGAACAGAGCGAACTGCAATGCTTGCAGAAGCAAAGGAAATGAAAGCTAAAATGATCAACGAAGCGAAAGAAAAAGCTCAGGATGAAGCCAAAAGAATACTAGCTAGTGCCACTCAAGAGATTGAGAATAAAAAGCAAGCTGCTATGATAGAGGTTAAGAATGAAGTTGGAAATATGGCCCTTGATATTGCTGAAAAAGTAATTAGAAAAGAGTTGAAAGGTGATGCTGCACAAGTATCATTCGTTGATAAATTAGTGCAGGATATCAAATTAAATTAAAACGCTAAAAGGCGCTTACCATGTCTGTAAAAAGAATAGCATCTAGATACGCAAAGTCGATCATCGATCTCGCTACTGAGAGAGGAGAGCTTGAGACTATACTTTCGGATATGAAAGTATTCAACAAGATTGCGGAAAACCGTGATGTGAAGATGCTTCTCAAAAGCCCTATTGTGAGTGTAGATAGGAAAAAGGGTGTATTCAACGCTCTTTTTGGCGAAAGATTAAGTAAAACCACTCAGGCGTTTTTTGATATAGTACTCCGAAAAGGTAGAGAATCTTATCTGCAACCCATTGCAGATGAATTTATATTACAATACAAGACACTAAAAGGTATTTCCGATGTGAAAATAACCACAGCGGCACCTTTGACAGAGGAAGTACTAGCTAAGATCAAGCAAAGCCTATTAAGTAGTGATGTCACCGCTCAAAATGTCGAATTAGAAACGGTAGTAGATCCTGAGATAATCGGTGGTTTTATACTTGAAGTAGAAGATAAGTTATATGATGATAGTGTAGCTCATCGATTGGATCAAATGAAAAAGAATTTCTCTGACAATCAATTTGTCAGTAAAATATAAATTTTAAATAATCAATAAACCTCGATACAATGATCGACGTAAAACCTGATGAAATATCCGCAATACTCAAGCAACAACTTGCTGGAGTAAATTCTGAAACTGAACTCGAAGAAATCGGTACGGTACTCCAAGTAGGAGATGGTATTGCTCGTGTTTACGGATTGACTAAGTGTCAAGCAGGTGAGCTTGTAGAGTTTGATAATGGTGTTCAAGCCATCGTACTTAACCTTGAGGAAGATAACGTAGGTGTGGTTCTACTTGGACCTAGTGACGGTATCAAAGAGGGATCTACCGTACGTAGAACTAATCGGATCGCCTCGTTACCAGTAGGTGAGGGAATGTTAGGACGTGTGGTAAATCCTTTAGGTCAGCCGATAGATGGTAAAGGTCCTATTGATGGTCAGACATACGATATGCCGATAGAGCGTAAAGCACCTGGTGTAATCTATCGTCAGCCGGTAACGGAGCCATTACAGACGGGTATCAAGGCGATTGATTCTATGATTCCTATCGGTAGAGGTCAGAGAGAGTTGATTATTGGTGATAGACAGACTGGTAAGACAGCGATTGCTATCGATACCATTTTGAATCAAAAAGAATTTTACGATAAAGGTGAGCCTGTATTCTGTATTTATGTTGCTTCTGGACAGAAAGCATCTACAGTTGCACAGGTAGCAAAAGTATTGGAGGATAACGGAGCTATGCCATATACAGTGATCGTATCTGCATCAGCATCTGATCCTGCACCTCTTCAGTTTTATGCTCCATTTGCCGGAGCTGCGATTGGAGAATTCTTCAGAGATACAGGAAGACCTGCATTAATTGTTTATGATGATTTATCTAAGCAAGCGGTGGCTTACCGTGAGGTATCTCTTCTATTGAGAAGACCTCCAGGTCGTGAGGCATATCCTGGTGATGTATTTTACCTTCACTCAAGACTACTTGAGCGAGCCGCCAAAGTGATTGAAAATGATGATATCGCTAAAAATATGAATGACCTTCCACAGTCACTTGTAGATGCAGGTATCGTTAAAGGTGGTGGTTCATTGACAGCACTTCCAATCATCGAGACTCAAGCAGCCGATGTATCAGCCTATATTCCGACTAATGTGATTTCTATTACAGATGGTCAGATATTCCTGGAATCCAACTTATTTAACGCTGGTATTAGACCAGCGATTAATGTAGGTATCTCGGTATCTAGAGTGGGTGGATCTGCACAGATCAAATCCATGAAGAAAGTATCTGGTACGCTAAAGCTTGATCAAGCTCAGTTTAGAGAACTTGAAGCTTTTGCAAAGTTCGGATCTGACCTTGATGCTGCTACACTATCAGTACTTGAAAAAGGTAAGAGAAATGTGGAAATCTTAAAGCAAGCACAGTACTCTCCAGTAGCTGTAGAAAAGCAGGTTGCCATCATATACTTAGGTACGAAAGGTTTATTGAAAAATGTACCAGTAAATAAAGTACGTGAGTTTGAAAATATGTTTTTGACTAGTCTAGAGCAAAGACATCCGAATGCATTAGCTGATTTCCAAAAAGGAAAATTAACTGATGAAGCTGTTCAAGCAGTAGAGTCATTAGCAGCGGAGCTTACGAAACAATACTCTTAACTAATTATTTAATTTTTTGATTAGCTAATGTGCTGATCGATCGAGCTTGTATCTTCAAACGATGGAGAAAAAGCCAAATTTGATAGTTGATCTTAGTTTTAAATTTTCATTGGATGTCATATCTCAGTGTAGATCGATGCAAAATGATAAAGGATTCGTCATTTCGAAACAGTTGCTCCGCAGCGGAACTAGCATTGGAGCTAATCTTAGAGAAGCTCAAAATGGGGAGAGTAGAAAAGACTTTATCCATAAATTGAAAATTGCTGCTAAAGAAGCTGAGGAAACAGAATACTGGATTGATTTGTGTAATGAGTCAGATCATCTCAGTTCGAATCTAGAACTGAAAAATCAAATCATATCTATCAAGAAATTGCTCAATAAGATAATAGGTTCTTCGAAAAGTGGAATAAACTGAACCCATAATCAACTAATCACTATATAAGCTAATTAACTAATCACATGAGTGGTCAATTAAAAGAAGTAAGAGAGCGGATAACCTCCGTAAAATCAACACAGCAGATTACTAAAGCTATGAAAATGGTTTCTGCTGCAAAATTGAGAAAGGCACAAGATGCAATCGTAGAGATGCGTCCTTACGCTGATCGTCTCGATCACATGTTGAAGAATATACTTTCTAACCTCGATGGCGATGCATCCTCTTCTTTTGGCACTGTCAGAGAAGTCAATAAAGTATGCGTGGTCGTGATGACGAGTGACCGAGGCCTGTGTGGTGGATTTAATTCAAATATAATTAAGCAGCTTGCGGCACTTGCTGATAAGTATAAGGTCCAAAGAGAAGCAGGGAATCTGACGATTATGTTTTTGGGTAAGAAGGGTTTTGACTTTTGTAAGCGTTCTTATGCAGATTGTAATTTGATCGATGAACATGTAAACTTGTTTTCAGATCTAACCTTTGAGAATATATCTGAAATCGCAAATGGTTTGATGGATAGATTCAAATCAGGAGAGTTTGATCATGTAGACGTTTGTTATACAAAATTCAGAAACCCAGCTGTACAGTTTGCTATGGCTACCCAGTTTTTACCAGTGGCTCCTGTCGTGGTTGATGAAAAAGCCGATGATAAATCAGATACTAAAGCTGATTATATCTTCGAACCTAGTAAGCAAGAGCTTTTAGAGCACTTGATCCCTACTATATTGCAAACGACTTTCCAAAAGTTTCTTTTAGATACTAATGCTTCACAGCATGGTGCTAGGATGACTGCTATGGACAAGGCAACTGAGAATGCTGAAGACCTGTTGAAAGATCTCAAGATCAACTATAACAAGGCACGTCAAGAAGCTATTACGAAAGAGCTCTCTGAGATTGTTGGTGGAGCAGCAGCACTTGCTGGATAGTCATTTTAATTTAGATATATGGTACTTTCGGAGCGAAGCCTTAAGTTAGGAGATAATCCTATTCGTAAGTTAGTTCCTTTGTCTCTTAGAGCGGAAGCCGACGGTGTTGAGGTATTGAAATTAAATATCGGTCAACCAGATATTATCACTCCAAGGCCTGCACTTGATGTACTTCAGAATTACAAACCAGATATATTAAAGTATGGTCGTGCTAAGGGTAAGGAAACATTACGATCCACGATAGCAAGTCATTATAATAGTCATGTTACCTATGATATTTCTTCTGATGAAGTATTCGTCACAACGGGGGCATCAGAAGCAATCCTGCTGACATTTTTTAGTGCTTTGGATCATGGTGATGAGGTTATCATTCCACAACCATGCTATGCAAATTATATTGGTTATGCTAAAATGGCGGGTTTGCATATCAAAGCACTGGATTGTGATATTGAAGACGGATTTGTACTTCCATTTATCCAAGATTTCGAAGAATGTATCTCTCAGAAGACCAAAGCTATATTACTTTGTAATCCTAATAACCCCACGGGTCAATATTATGCTAAGGATGATTTAGAGGCATTAGCTAAACTGGTAAAGAAGCATAATCTAGTCTTAATTGTCGATGAAGTTTATCGACCTTTTGTTTACGATGATACGTTTCATTCTGCATTATCGCTCAGCGAGATTTTGGAATCGGTAATTGTTATTGATAGTATCTCAAAAACTTTCAGTGCTTGCGGAGCTAGAATAGGATGTATAGTAAGCCGAAATAAGGCATTTTTAAATGCAGTACAAGGATATGCCCAACTTCGACTCTGTCCTCCAGATATCGCTCAAGAAATTGCAATAGCTTGTTATCAGTCCTACTCATCCTATTTTCCAAAAGTTAAGGAAGAATACCGCAAGAGACGAAATACAGCTTATCAACGATTATCAAAGATTGAGGGTTTCAAGACCTATAAACCCAATGCTGCTTTTTATAATATTATAGAATTGCCGGTTGCGAGTGCTGATCATTTTTGTGAATGGTTGCTCAGAGATTTTCGATTAAACAATCAAACTCTAATGTTAGCCCCGGCTAATGGATTTTATTTGGATCGCAAGAGAGGTAAAAAACAAGTCAGACTCGCTTTTGTATTGAATTGCGATAAATTGAATCAAGCTTTTGATGTATTGGAGGCAGCTTTAGAAACATATGAAGAACTTAAAGTCTAAAGTCTAAAGTCTAAAGTCTACTTCTTATCAAACATATAGGGCCCTTTCACCGCACCCCAAACTTGCTCGCCTTTATCGTCAAAACCTTGATCCCAACTTGTAAGTTGATCGACATATATTTTTACCACAGAGGTGGCGTAGCTAGCACCTCTTAAATTACTTTTACATGTACCTCGTCCCGTATTTCCTTCATAGCCATTAGTGCTCTTAAAAAGCTTGACTTCGCAGCCTTCTTTGAGTTTAATTCTTTCAAGCGAAATTCCATTTACGGTTTTATCCTCTTTCCAAGCACCAATAAGTTCTTTTTCGTTGTCGATCGTATAGATGTGGCTAAGCAGATAGCTTCCTTTATCCTCTAAATGGTAGACCCGCTGACGATAGGGTTTGTCCTGCATACTGGACACGGATTGCTCTACATAAAGCCATTCCCCAGGAGCAGATATACTTGTTATGGGATACATATGGAGACTGATGTCATAGTAAGTAGAATCCGCTGCCGCTTGCGCAGCGCTGTCATAACTGCCAATCATAATGTTCTTTAAATCTAGAATATCATTAGCGTTATCCGATTTAAAAATAGCGCAAGAACTTAATAGTAAAACAAGTAGGATAATGCTTGAAGCTTTCATACTTACAGATGATTTTTAATGGAAAATAGTTAATTCTTGTGATATCTGACTATTGTTGATATTTATTCTCAGCGCTAAAATATCTTTGTGATCTTATGAAGTTCGTTCTCAAATCGTTGAAGGTCATTGGAATCATCTTAGCAGTATTATATTTTCTGGCATGTGCGGTACTTTACTTTGCTCAAGAGCAGTTTCTATTTGATCCTCATCCCTTGGATGCTTCGAGATCATTACAAGCTGGATATGAGTATTTATTAAAAGTAGATCAGGATATCGATCTCAATGTGGTAGAATTACTTGGCAATATAGATGAAAAAGTGATCCTCTATCTACATGGAAACAGAGGACACAATAGACGAGGGTTGTATCAGTCCAGATTATTTAATAACAGAGGAGAGGGAGTGGTTATTCCCGACTATAGGTCATATGGAAAGTCAGATGGAAGCATAGAATCAGAACAACAGATGTTCGAAGATATGCAAATTGTTTATGATCAGTTAGCGGATAAATACGGTGAAAGTAGTCTTGTCATTTTAGGATATTCTTTAGGGAGCTCTATGGCTACTTACTTAGCTGCAAATAATGCACCGGCTAGATTGATATTGGTAGCTCCATTTACGTCCATGACGGATATGAAAAATCGATATGCATGGTTCATGCCTGATTTTCTACTCAAATACCCACTAGATAATGCGAGTAGGATTGCGGATATTAAATGTCCAATACATATAGTGCATGGTACAAATGATGAACTGATTCCTTTTTCGATGTCAGAGAAGTTAGTGTCTTTGAATCTTGATCGAGTCGAGTTAGTAGCGGCAGAAGGGGAGTCTCATAGAAGCGTTATCTTTAGTCGAGCGCTTGGAGAATTATGTAGAAGACTATTCGGTACAGCCAATGACTAAAAGAGAAGAAATCATACAGATCGGTGCACGACTATTCAGTAAAAGAGGATATGCTGCAACGAGTATGCGCGACTTAGCTCGTGAAGTGGGTATGGAACCGGCAAGTCTTTACAATCACATAAAATCTAAGCAAGATATCCTGGATGATTGCCTTATGATGCTTGCCCAACTGTATGCGGATAGCATGCAAAAGGCAAGTGAATTGGACCTAAGTGCATTGCAGAAGTTAGAACGTGTTATTCATGATCAGATCGATATTTCCCTTACACATCCCACCAAAGTCTCATTGATACCAGCAGAATGGGTACATCTAGAAAAATCTAAGCAGCAATTCATCGGGATAAGGAATCATTATGAAGAGGGCTTTAAGCAACTTCTTCTGCAATCAATAGCAGAAGGAGACATCAGGAAAGTCAATATTGAGCTAACGACCTTCAGTATTTTAAGTACTTTACGTTGGTTGCATAATTGGTATGATGTTGAAGGGCAATTGAGTATTGATGAGCTAAAAAATGAGCTTACTCAAAATTTGATTGAAGGTATTTCTACATAATTTAGTAAATAATGTCATATGAAAAATGGGTTTATTCTTCTACTGCTGATTTCTTTTCTGGCTTGTAAAAAGTCTGAAGCCATAATCATAGACTGTTCTGAGGATATAGAATCTGAACTTGAATATGATATTAATCAAGGTATGCCGTGGTTGCTAACACCAGGACATATCTCACCAGATTCAGATTCGATAAATCATCTTGTCATTCATTTAGAAATCGAAGATGTCATTAGCGATGTCAATATTGAAATCATTCCTTTCGAAGTTTTGTCCTTAGAGTTGAAAGTTTATAAAAATAATGGCGAATTACTCTATGAATCCGATACATACAAAGAGCTGGAAGTACCTACTTCTAATACTGCTGCCTTGTACTTATGGGACGGTAAGCTGAATGGTAATACTTATGATGGTAGATTTTTGTATGATATCAATCTAATGCTGAACGACAATCAAATGTTAAGTCTAACCGATGCTAAGATGCAATCTTTTTCCTGTGAAACTTTATTGGCATGTCAAGAAGAAGAAAATTCATGTATACTTGGAGATTGTAGGTTTATGTCAAGCTTATTTCAATATGGTGGATTCGGAGGGCATCCGATTTCTCCATTAGATTGTGAGTAGTTGATTCAGACTTAGCTATCTAAAAGCCTAATAATAGTGCTAAATAACCTACAATAATAGCCACTACCAATCCAGCAAGCGAAATAGTAATTCCATCTTTCCTGTTTTCTGCCAATAAAGGAAATATTCCATCACCACTGGTTGCTATTGCCGCGGCTATCAATGCCGCCATTGGAAAATTAGGAATAGTAATGAACGCCACGGCAACAGCTATCATTCCTCCGCAGCCTGGGGTTACGCCAATCAAAGCAGCAATAAGAACTACAACATAAGCTGATGACTGCATCCAAGTATCAAATTGCTCAGGACCTATAAGCACATCAATAATATAGTTAGCGACTACCAATCCTATGAATACGTAAGTGACTACCATGGCAACATCTAAAACCGCATGTAGAATACTTTCTTTCAGATCATCTTCGTTACAGGCACATTCATGGTGTTTGTAGATAAATCGATCTGTCAAATAATAAATGATACATGTTAGTGTAAGCGCAAGAGATATCCAATAGGTCAAGTTTGAAATGGATTCTATTCCACCTCCCCATAATGCCATAATGGCTCCTGGTGCCAAGAAGATTGCCATGGCTAAAATGGCATAAAACCCTATAGATTCTATAAATGAACCCAATAGTGTATTTCTTTTTTCCTGATGATTGATCTCATCCAAATGCTTCTTGGTAGCACTATCATTACTCACTTCATAACCCGAGAAATCAGCAAGATACCCAAAGATAATACCTGCGATGACGCCAAAAATGGTAATGGTTGCATAGGCTTTCAAGTTGCCAGCAACATCTGCCTCATCTGAAGCACCAAGCAATACAAATGACCCTTCGCCCAAGGTGCTGATAAATGTTGCAAACAGACCCCCAAAAGTGATTTTTTTATTTTTGTACAAAGATGCTGCTACAATTGTAGCTCCGCATCCTGGTATCGCTCCCATCAAAGACCCAATGATAGGATGTGCCCACTTCGGACCAAAATTTCTTTCTTTATTAGCACTGCCACGTGTTGCATATGTGATCAGTGCAAAGCCAATGATGGACAAAGATACATAAGCTCCTATAGCACCTGCTGCTTCAAGATTATCTAAAATAAATGACCATAGATCGAATTCCATATGTGGTCTGGGTATTTAATGATTCGCAAATATCTACTTTATAAATCGAACTGTTATTACGTGAAATACGAAATTCAAAGTATACTCAAACCATACTATCAAGCAAGTAATGATCATCCTTTAATAATTTCCAGTTTTGGAGTAATTCGAAGCTTCGTTAACCTTAATCCCTATTTGGTTTATTCTGCTTCGACATTAAGAGGCTGATTAGTCAAAATAATATGCTGTAAAATAGAATTCATGTATAATATATAGATTTAATTATGATATTATAAAAAACAATGGTAACTATATACAATTCTACACTAGGTGATTAAAAAAGAGGTAGCCTATTTAAAGGCTACCATTGTCTTACTTCTTCTTATTAGTAGAAAGCCTGTCATACAGCTTTAAGCTAAAATATGACAATCTAATAATCATCAGCAACCACATCAATATTTGATATTCAATTCCCATCATATTATTATGATTTTCATTGCCTCCAATATTAGAGGTTGGCACTTCCGTGCTAAGACTTTTCTTTTGGGTTGTATTTAAGGGCTTTATCTAGCGATTTATTGAATGTTGATTTATCATCTTTAATAATAGGAGCTTCAATAAATGAGTCAGGGTTTTGTTTTCTAATTGACTTCATTATATCAATATGCTTAATCGAATCTAATTGATCTTTTGCCATTTTTTTAAGTCTTTCAAACCTAAGATGCTTACTTACTCCTGATTTAATCATTTCTGCATTTATACTTTCTAGGTTTGATAGAACTGTTAGTTCATTTATACTTGCTATATCCCTAACATTATGCCCTTTGATAGCTAATTGAGGGTTAGTTTCTTTCCAGTCCTTAGCAGTAATATTAAAAAGAGCAACATTTAACAAGTCTGCTTCATTAGCATATTCTATCCAATGTTTTTCTTTAGAATATCTTGATTGGGGTATTATATGATCTTGTATGGCGTCAGTGTGAATCCTATAATTAACTTTAGTAAGGATTCTTTTAACATCCCATTCTATATTGTATTGTGAGTTTTCAAGCTCTTTTAGCCTTTGAAATTCTTTCAGAAGCCAAAGCTTAAAAACAGGACTTAGCCAAGTTGCAAACTCAAAAGCTATATCCTTATGTGCATAAGTACCACCATATCGACCTGACTTAGATATAATACCAATAGCATTAGTACCTTCAATCCATTTTTTAGGAGTCATATTGAACGCATTAAGTCCTGCCTCTTTTCTAAAGGTGTCGAATCCGACACCTTTAAAATCAGGGTTGTTTAAAGACTCCCAAAGTCCTAGAAATTCTACTGTATTTCTATTACGCATCCAATTTCTTATATGGTCTTCACCTTCTTTCCCTTTAGCTATATCCGTTAGGCAAATAAAGTCATCTTGGTTTAAGCTATATACTCCTATATCTACTCCCTGAACCGTTATTTTTTTATTCTTACGCATTAATCAATGATTTATAAGAGGTTCTAACCTCTGTATTAGATAATAATACATTCATTCTTATTCCTTCACCTAAAGTTCTAGTATTGTATCTAAATACAAATTCGTCAAGATACTTTTGTAGGTGCTTTCTACTTGTAGAATGATAGATACCAATGATACCTCTTTTAAATAGACTCCAAAACCCTTCTATAGTATTAGTATGAGCGTTTCCATTTACATACTCACCAATACCGTGATTAACTCTTGATAGGTCATATAACTTAGCTACTTGATTGTAGCCTTTAAATTCGTCTGTGAATAGCTTTGTACCCTTTTCTACAGTATCTTCTATGATTGGTGTAATAGTTCCGCTCTTCACATCTATAACCTTCTTAGCTACCAATTTACCTTGACGCTCTACCATTCCTAGAACTGGTGTTTTATCTTTTATTGATCGACCTTGAGAATTAGCAACTTTCTTTGAGTTATGACGATTCTTATTCTTACCACCTACATAAGTTTCGTCTATCTCTACTTCATTGTTTAAATCGTCGCTATTGTTCTCTATTCCGAAACAAGCTCTTATTCTTTGAAGCATAAACCAAGCACTCTTTTGAGTTACTCCAATGTCTTTGCCTAACTGGATAGAAGAAATACCCTTTTTGTGGCTTGTGATCAACCATATAGCTAAGAACCACTTTTGCAACTTGATCTTAGTATTATCAAATAACGTTTGAGTTCTTACATTAAAGTACTTTCCTGTGTTCTTACACTTGTATTTGTTACCTTTACATACATAAACCTTTGAAGATGAATCAAATGGACTAACTACGTTTCCGTTCCATCTTAATTCGGTTAAATGATCAATACAAGCTTGTTCAGTTGGAAAAGCTTTAAGTAACTCTAGTATATTATTAAACTCTACGTTTATCATACACTAAAGATAAGAAGTTAATTACACTAAAGCAAGTTTATTTAGTGTAAAATAATATATAGTTACCAAAACAATATATTTCAGTGTTTAGAATTTTAACTTTTTCATAACAAAAAATATGAGGGGGTAAGCATACCTTGGAAAAGTTATAATCGAGGACTTGCGATCGGAGTCTTGGTTGTTTGTTTAATTATTCCAAAAACTGTGTTATGTTTAAGTATACAACTTTATTTTTATTGATTAGCATGAACGTTTTATCTATTAAAGCTCAAATAGACGTTGAAACTCCCATTCAGATTATGTCAAGTATTATTGAATTGAAAGTATGCGATGATAAGTCACATGTCTATATACATCTTGATATTGAAGAATCTTCATCGAGTATTAGTGAGTATTTTAGTCAAATTGATCATTTCAATTTACAAGCCAGCGGTAAGGGCAATAAAACATATCAGGTGTTCAAACAGAAAAACGGATTTGAGCTTGAAATTTACAATATTGATTCTTCTAAAGACCTTATGAGCTTTAATATACAGGCTATTAATGCCAAGGGTCAAAGTCTGTTCTCTACTCAAATTAAACAATCTGAAAAGCAAAAAGGAATTATAGATGTTTCGGACCATATGGATCAACATCTTGGTGCTTTTCAAGCAAGTTCGCTTACTATGTCCCAATATTTTTGTGGACAATGGATAAGCCAAATTGAATTGATAGCATTTTTCCAAGATTATCTCGGTCTAACGACGCAAGAAATGTGTAAGTTGCTACATACTTATAATTTATTTAGTACACAGGTTACACAAAATCAAATCGAATATATAGGTAGATATGATTTATGCGAAGAGCTTGAAAATTTCCTAACTACGGTTATGAACGATGATGACGACGACGATACTGGAAATGATGCTTGTGCCTGCAATCTCATCCGTACTAACAGAAGTGCACTGAACGTTGGAAGTAGCAATGCATATTTAAATCCTAGCGATCAGTGCAATGATTATACTCCGCGCCTTTTCGCTCGCAATTATGAATTAAATTCTGATGAAGACGATTGTATCATGTCCTCTGGAAGATTAGGAGCGGCTAAAGGAGCTACCTTCTATATGCAATACAATAACGGGGCTGATTCTCCTGATTTTCATTACGAAATGCATAATGGTTGGAGTGAGGTGAGTTTTCGTTCTATATGTGTTGACCCTGTTACCATCAGTCCTGACCTTACTAATTGTAAATCTTGTGTAAAATCTATTGATTTGCAATATGGATACTTCACTAGGGCTAATCTTTGGGGCGATAAAAAATTCCATGTTAATGGTTCTGGTCTCGGTATGAGAGCGGAGGATTGGGCACTTTTAGCTATACAAGATGGAGTTAATTTTGAAACAATTGACCGAGCAGGTCGATCTTACATTATTGATTGCGAAGCTCCTGAAGCCTCGGTGTCAGATTTATTGACTGCAGCGGGAGATTTGATTGACCCTATTGGTAATGTGTTTGATTCGTTAAGTGTATCTACAACAATAGAAGCGGCTACTGAAGTAGCTGAGTTTATCGAAACTTATGTCACGTCGCAAGTATGTAATGAGGCATTTGTTGGTGATACTACTATGCTTAGAGGTACTTATACTTTTGACTTAGGTCCTGGGGAATACTTTAAAGCTGCGCTTATATCTGGTGCCACATTCGGTGGAAAATGTGAAAATAATGGTAGAGGTTATGTCAGCCTTTTATCCGATTTTTATTTAGCGTCCGCTGTTAACACCAAGGCAGATACTACGGGAACAATTCCTGAATATTGTGAATGTGAAAAAATAGCGGCCTATACTCTTGGAAGCTTGCAAAATTATGATCCTTTACCAATAAATATTCGTGATGATAATCCAATTTTAGACATGAATACAATATTTGATGATGTACCCTACGGAGAGCTTTCTATGAGGCAGTTAGCCGGTGCTTATATAGGTTCATTCGGCCCATGGGAGCCAAAGTGGGATCAAACTGGATGCTGTAGTGATGTTCAATTGGAATGTCAGTCAGAATGTGCTTATATAAGTGGTTGTGATAATATACCACCTCTAGGATTATTAAGAGAAGAAAATGAAGAGCTCAAGGATATGCACAATTATCAAACTCATCTAGAGTTGGCTACTAGATCAATCAATACTCATAATGAGAACTATAAAATTTTCCCAAATCCTTGCTCAGATGATTTGATTATCGAATATTTTGGAAAAGGATATACGTCAAAAATAAATTTTGATGTTCAATTAATAGATATTCATGGAGTTGTACATCAGTCTCATCGGGTTTCAGAAGGGAAAACTAGTCTTAAAGTAGAAAATTTACCTTCTGGAGTATTTTTAGTAAAACTGACCAATGATAAGGGTGTAACAACAATCAAAAGACTCATTAAAAACTAAAATGTTATGACTTATACCAAGTTTATATTTGCATTTCTGTTATTTTTCTTGATTACGGGTTGTTCAAAAGAAGAAGAAAAGCAACAGAATATCTGTGATGATCATACGCAGGGCTACGATACAGTATGCGGTTGCCCGGGAGCACAAGTTGCATTTGCGGAAACGTGCATCAATGAATTAGAACGAGACTTGATATATTACTTTGGAGAGGTATCCTGGTACTGTATAACAGATTCAATGGCAGTTGGTGTACAGGTTACTGATGGCACTGTTGATTTCGTAATGAACTTCGCGTATCCTCTTCCTAATATTGGATGGACAACACTGCAAGATTATCGAAATCAGCCTGCCATTGGTTCTTATGCAGGGTGTCAATCCTCACCTGATGTAAGCAATGTGGAAAGCACATATTTCATCATAGAAAATCCAAGTATACTAGATGATTTACCTGATGAGATTGCCGTCACTTTGTTACATAGAGCAGGACCTTCACCTCATTTAGAGCTTTTAGATAGCACCTCAGTTATTCTCTATAAAGACGAGGATAGATTATAGTATTCAAATCCAAAAGAGACTTAGAGTAGACAATTGTCTACTCTAAGTCTCTTTGTCTAAGCTTCAGTCTATTACGGCTTGGGTAACTTATTTCATATTTGCATTTTTAACTAACAAACGTTAGTTTTGTAATATGAGTAAGCGTTTTTCGACTATACAAATCAAGGATATTCAAAAAACAACATCTGATTGCTCGGTGATCACTTTCGATATTCCCAAATCACTTCAAGATCAATTTAAGTTTAAGCAAGGGCAGTATTTGACATTGAAGACAACTATTGAAGGTCAGGAAGTTCGAAGATCATATAGCCTATGTTCCTCTCCGATTGATAATGAGTGGAGCGTGGGTATAAAGAAAATCCCTCAAGGACTATTCAGTACTTATGCAAATGATGTATTGCAAATAGGCGATAGGCTAGAGGTAATGCCTCCAATGGGCTCATTCAATATTGACATTGATTCAAAAGCGGATCGAACAATAGCTTTGTTCGCAGCTGGATCTGGTATAACTCCAATACTTTCGATTATAAAGACCCACCTCAACCTAGAACCAAATACCAAAATCAAATTATTCTACGGAAGTAAAACGGTAGCCAGCATCATCCTCAAAGAAGAGCTGGAGGCGCTCAAAAATCAGTTCATGAATCGCTTCGAAATTTTTTATTTCTTGAGTAAAGAGTTTCGAAGTACAGAGTTATTCAATGGTCGAATCAATCGTCAAAAACTAGATGAAATTCAAAGTACTGGACTTTGTGATTTCACCAAGGTTGATCACTTTTTTAGCTGTGGACCAGAGGAGATGATCATGATGGTGAAGTCCTTTTTAGAGCATAAAGGTGTTTGCTCTGATCGTATTCACTTTGAATTATTTACGTCCAGCACTCCTGTTAAAAAGCAAGTCGAAATTGACTTGTCAGACAAGGAAAGCCTATGTGAAGTCGTTCTGCATGAAGGAGGTAAACAATTCTTATTTGAAATGCCGAAAGCCTCAGAGTACATCCTAGATGCGGCGCTTCGAAATAATGCCGATCTTCCATATGCATGTAAAGGAGGAGTATGCAGTACTTGTAAGGCTAAGGTTATTAAAGGGACAACCGAAATGGATCGCTGTTTTGGGTTGGAAGATGATGAAATTAAAGAAGGATATATATTGACTTGTCAAGCAAAGGCAATGACTAAGGAATTAGTCGTTGACTTTGATGTATAAAAATTAAAACTAGAGATATGACTATAAAATCACTAGAACAACAATTTCAGGATCGCATCGATGCAGGTGAGCGTATAGAGGCCAAGGATTGGATGCCTGAAAAATATCGTAAAACCCATATCCGACAAATTTCTCAGCATGCACATTCTGAGATTGTAGGGATGCTTCCTGAAGGCAATTGGATTACCCGTGCTCCTTCACTGCGCAGAAAAGTTGGCCTATTAGCGAAAGTACAGGATGAAGCAGGTCATGGATTATACCTCTACAGTGCTGCTGAGACTTTAGGGATCAGTAGAGATGAGTTATTCGATCAGCTCCATACAGGTAAGGCGAAGTACTCAAGTATATTCAATTATCCGACTTTGACTTGGGCAGATATCGGAGCCATTGGATGGCTCGTAGATGGAGCCGCGATCATCAATCAAGTTATGCTGACTCGTACCTCATATGGTCCATACGCAAGAGCTATGGTGCGGATTTGTAAAGAAGAAAGTTTTCATCAACGCCAAGGATATGAAATCATGCTTGGTTTATCAAAAGGTACGCCTGAGCAAAAGGAAATGGCACAAGATGCACTCAATCGATTTTGGTGGCCATCATTGATGATGTTTGGTCCTAGAGATGAAGAAAGTCCCAATACAGAGCAATCCGTAAAGTGGAAAATCAAGCGCAAGACCAATGATGAACTCCGTCAAGAATTCGTAGATATTACGGTTCCACAAGCTGAGATTTTAGGACTTACCATCCCTGATCCTGATTTGAAGTGGAATGAAGAACGAGGTCATTATGATTTTGGTGAAATTGACTGGGACGAATTTTGGCAAGTAGTAAAAGGTAATGGTCCGTGTAATAAAGAGCGATTAGGTGCAAGAGTGAAGGCTTGGGATGAAGGTGCTTGGGTGAGAGAGGCTGCTATCGCTTATAGTGATCGAAGATCACGGTCTCAAGGTGATGAGGCTTCAAGGAATCAAGGTGTTTCGGCAGCGGTATAATTTGAAAACTATCAATTACTAACATGGGCAACTTTAGAGAACTTAAGGTATGGCAAAAGTCAAAGGACTTAGCGATCTCGATATATGCTCTTGTTGATAATGAGCTGAAATTGAAATATGACTATCGACTTAGAGATCAGATTACTAGCTCGGCAGTTTCAATCCCATCGAATATTGCGGAAGGTGATGAACTAGATACCATAAAGCAAGGTCTTAGGCACTTATACATTGCGAAAGGCTCTTGTGCAGAATTAATAACTCAGCTAATCATTTTGAAAGAAATAAGTGAGGATAATAAAGATCAAATCGAAGAGAGAATCAAAGATGCTGAAATCATTTCCGTAATGATCTATAAACTTATCCAAGCAAGATCAAAATTTCTAAAATCCTGAAACCCACGAAACCTCGAGACCCCTGACACCTTGAGTCCCTTTAAATTAAACTTGACTAAAACGTAGATGTCGAATAATCTAAAAAAGTTATCATGAATAAAGAATGGCCCCTTTACGAAGTCTTCATAAGATCCAAAAATGGTCTAGAGCACCGTCACGTCGGAAGTCTACATGCAGCAGATGATCAGATGGCACTAGAAAATGCACGTGATGTATATACCCGAAGACAGGAAGGGGTAAGTATTTGGGTTGTGGAATCGTCTCAAATCACAGCATCCAATCCAGAAAATCAAGGAGAGTTATTTGAGCCAGCTGCAGATAAAGTATATCGACATCCGACATTCTATAATCTACCCGACGAAGTTGATCACATGTAACCTCGAAACCCTGATTTCTCGATACCCTGACACCATGAAACCTTGACACCATGAAACATAACCATTTACATCAATATCTCCTCCTCCTTGGAGACCACTCCATGATCCTTGGTCATCGACTTTCAGAACTATGTGGTCACGGACCAAGTCTAGAAACCGATATCGCTTTGACGAATATAAGCCTTGATCTATTTGGTCAGGTAAGATCATACTTCCAATATGCAGCGAAGATCGAAGGCGGAGATGCAACGGAAGATTCGATAGCATATCTACGTCACGAAAGAAAGTATCTTTCAAGTACCATATTGGAACAAGAGAACACGGACTTCGCTCATGTAATTGTGAGACAGTTTTTGTTTGATGTATATCATCGATTATTGTTAGAAGAACTTCAAAATTCAAAGGATGATCAGATAGCAGCCATTGCAACTAAGAGTTTAAAAGAGGTAAAATATCATTTACGTTTTTCTACGAGTTGGATGAATCGACTTGGTGCAGGTACAGAAGAAAGCAATCAACGAATGCAAGTTGCACTTGACTATTTACTGCCTATGGCGCATGAACTGGTGACGGCATCAGAAGTTGAGAATGCTGTGAAGATCGAAGGAATAGCACCGGACCTCGATGTACTTTCAATTGAATTCTGGGCACAAGTTAAAGCAGTGATCCAAGAATCAAATTTGAAGTATCCAGAATTTAAAAATAGAGTCGTAAGAGGAAAACAAGGAATTCACTCCGAGCATATGGGTAGATTATTAAGTGAATTTCAATATATGCAACGAGCTTATCCTAATATGCAATGGTAGCAGCTATCAATCATATCGAAGATCCTAAGATCAATGCTATCCTTCGAGGAGTAAGTGATCCTGAGATCCCTGTGCTTTCGATCATGGATATGGGAGTCGTGAGGTCGGTAGAGCGAGTGGGAGAGAATGAGCTACTGATTAAGATTACGCCTACTTATTCAGGTTGCCCAGCTATGGATACCATAGCAACAGATATTATGCTTGCACTTGGAGCCGAAGGATATAAGGCTAAAGTTGAATTGATATTAAGTCCTGCATGGACAACCGATTGGATCACGGAGCATGGAAGAAAGCAATTAAAAGAATATGGAATTGCGCCACCTGAATCAGAGTCCTTGGATAAAGCAGCTTTAATTGATGGAAAACGAGTTGTTGAGTGCCCCCAATGTAAATCTAAGAATACAGAAATGGTTAGTCAATTTGGATCTACGGCTTGTAAAGCCTTATTTAAGTGTCTGGATTGTTTAGAACCTTTTGATTACTTTAAATGCCTCAAATGATAAATACTGTAGGAGTAATAGGATCGGGAACTATGGGAAGCGGCATTGCACAAGTCGCGGCAACTGCTGGAAAAAAGGTTTATGTCTTCGATAAAAATCTAGATGCTCTACTTAAAAGTCAGCAAAAGTTAGAAAAAATACTCAATCGCCTCATTGAAAAAGGGAGGATTGATAAACCAGAAATGGACAGGATACAATCCAACATTACCCACTGTCAATCATTGAAGGAGCTGTCTGAATGCAATCTAGTTATCGAAGCGATTATAGAGGATAAAAAGATTAAAAAACAAGTTTTTCAAGAACTTGAGCCTCTACTTTCGGCGGATTGTGTAGTGGCAAGTAATACATCTTCTCTCTCTATTGCTTCTCTAGCGGCATGTCTTGATAAGCCAGAGCGTTTCATAGGTATTCACTTTTTTAACCCAGCTCCCTTAATGAAATTGGTTGAGGTTATTCCTGCAATTCAGACCGGTGAAGACGTTCATGAAAAAATACTGAGGGAAATTGAATCCTGGGGAAAATTAGTGGTAGACGTAAAGGATACACCAGGTTTTATTGTGAATAAAGTGGCAAGACCATTTTACGGAGAGGCACTTAGGATCTATGAGGAGGGTATTGCAGATTTTGAAACGATTGATGCAGCAATGGTTTCGAAAGGTTTCCGAATGGGACCGTTCACTTTAATGGATTTTATAGGTAATGATGTAAATTATGCGGTGACAGAATCTGTATTCGAAGCATTTTACTATGATCCGAGATATAAGCCTGCATTTACACAAAAGCGTCTTTCTGAGGCAGGGTTTTTAGGTAGAAAAAGTGGAAGAGGATACTATACTTATCCACGGGAAGAGCAAGACATGGAGCACGATGAAGCCTTACTTAACTATATAGGAGACCGTATCATTATGATGCTGATCAATGAGGCGGCTGACACTGTACATCAAAATATCGCAAGTAAAGAAGATGTAGATCTTGCGATGACTAAAGGCGTAAATTATCCTAAAGGATTATTGAAATGGGCTGATGAAATCGGTCTTGCCGAAGTTGTGAATAATATCGATACACTTTATCATGTGTACCATGAAGATCGATACAGATGCTCTCCAATGCTACGAACTATGGCAATGCGAGATGAGCAATTTTTTGAGTAATAAATTTCTGACCGAGACTGAGAACGATTCCACAAACAACTGACAACTAAAAGGATGAACAAACTAGGCAATTATATACAAGGACAATGGGTAGATGGTCAAGGAGACGGTGCTCCATTATTCAGTGCGGTAACGGGTGATCAAATAGGCGTAGCCACTACTAAGGGAATCGATTTTGCCGAAGTGCTTCAATATGGAAGATCTGTAGGAAGTCCTGCGTTGCGAAAGATGACCTTTCAGCAAAGAGGTAAGATGCTTAAGAAATTGGCGCTTTACCTGACTAAACTGAAAGAGAAATACTATAAAATAAGTTATCAAACTGGAGCCACCAGACGTGACTCATGGGTAGATATAGAAGGAGGATTTGGTAATCTTTTTGCCAATGCCTCTCTACGTAAAAACTTCCCAGATCAGACTTATGCGGTAGATGGTGATCCAATCGATCTTTCGAGAGGAGGAAAGTTTATGGGACATCATATTTTAGTACCCAAACGAGGTGTTGCGGTGCATATCAATGCATACAACTTCCCAATTTGGGGTATGTTTGAGAAATGCGCAGTCAACTGGATGGCAGGTGTAGCAGCTGTGGTAAAACCTGCAACAGCGACTTCTTATCTTACGGAGGCTGTGGTAAGAGATGTGATTGCTTCAGGTATACTTCCAGAAGGAGCACTACAACTGATTTGTGGATCAGCACGTACTATTTTGGATGGGGCAGAGTCTCAAGATGTAGTTACATTTACTGGATCTGCTGATACAGGAAGATTCTTAAAATCCAACCCAAGAATCATAGCAGAATCTGTTCCCTTCAACATGGAAGCGGATAGCCTCAACTGTTCAGTTTTAGGCTTAGATGCAAAACCAGGAACACAAGAGTTCGATCTTTTTATAAAAGAGGTACGAAACGAAATGACGGTCAAGTGTGGTCAGAAATGTACTGCAATCCGTCGAATCATCGTTCCAGAATCCTTAGTAGAAGATGTCCAAATTGCCTTAGGAAGTGCATTGTCAAAAGTGACCATCGGTAATCCTGAAACTAAGGGAGTACGTATGGGAGCTTTAGCAAGTAAAGATCAAGTGAAGGAAGTACGTGATCGTGTTAAAGAACTCGCTAAAACTGCTGAAATCATCTACGGTTCACTAGATAAGCTTGACGTCGTAGACGCTGATGCCGATAAAGGAGCTTTCTTGAGCCCTATCTTGCTTAGAGAAGATAATCCATACCAAAATATAGGAGTTCATGAGATAGAAGCCTTTGGACCAGTAAGTACCATTATGCCTTATGAAACCATTGATCAAGCTGTAGAACTAGCACAAATGGGTAAAGGCTCCTTAGTAGCATCGATTGCAACCAATGATAACAACCTTGCCCGCGAATTTGTGGTTAATGCCGCCAGTCATCACGGTCGTATTATGGTGATCAATCGTGAAATGGCGAAGTATAGCACGGGTCACGGTTCGCCATTACCAACATTAGTTCATGGTGGTCCAGGTCGAGCAGGTGGTGGTGAAGAAATGGGAGGTATGAGAGGTATCAAGCATTATATGCAACGCTGTGCAGTGCAAGGTAGCCCAACGACAATGACCGCAGTGACAGGCATCTATCAAGCAGGGAGCGATGTGGTAGAGACACCAGCACATCCTTTCCGATATCATTATGAAGATATCAAACCAGGGATGTCAATATTGACGCATAAGAGAACAATCACAGATAGTGATATTCAAAATTTTGCAAATCTGAGCTGGGATGTCTTCTATGCACATACGGATGTTACTTCATTAGATGGATCTATATTCGAGAAGCGAGCTGCCCATGGATATTTCATTTTAGCGGCAGCAGCTGGTCTTTTTGTAAGTCCTGCAAAAGGCCCTGTTGGAGCAAATTATGGACTCGATGAATGCCGATTTATAAGACCTATTTATCATAATGATACGATCCAAGTAAGGCTTACTTGTAAAGAGAAGAGAGAACGTGATAGCCGAGGTAAAGAGCACCCATCAGGAGTGGTGACATGGTATGTAGAAGTATTTGATCAAGAGAATGAGTTGGCTGCATTTGCGACGATATTGACTTTAGTGCAAAAGAAAAGTCCGTTTATTGAGGCTGATAGAAAAACGATTCATCATTATGTAAATCAGTTGACTCCTGATATGAAACCAAAGTGGGGAAGAATGACTCCTCAGCACTTGATGGAGCATTTAGAGTTTTTCATGCAAATGGCAATGGGTAATATCAAAACAGAAATCACAACTCCAGAAGAGAAGTTAGAAAAGTTTGAAGACTCGCTGTGGAATTACTATGAGATGCCACGAGAATTTGATCATCCTGCTTTGAAAATAGGAGAGTTGGAGGATCTAAGGTTCGATAACTTTGAGCAAGCTAAAGCTGCCTACTTCAAAGCATTCGATGAGTACGAGCAATTTTTTAAAGATAATCCAGGTGTCAAAATTCCAAATACGGTATTCGGTATGCTAGATCGATATCATTATGAATTACTCAATCGAAAGCATTTGACGCATCATTTTAAGCAATTTGGACTACTAGATTAAAATAACATGCAAGCATACGTAAACTCAAAAATCATAAAAGAGGGCCTTCGAGAAATCACCTTCTTTACCCCAAAGCATAACTCATTGCCAAGTAATATACTCAAGGAGTTAAAGGAAGCTATTGAAGCAGCTGATCAGGATGATGAAACGCAAGTGATTATAATCAAAAGTGGGGGAGACCGCACCTTTTGTGCGGGTGCCAGCTTTGATGAACTGATCTCTATTAATGATGAAGTGACAGGTAAATCCTTCTTTATGGGCTTTGCATCTGTGATCAATGCTTGCCGAAAGTGTAGAAAAATCATAATCGGAAGAGTGCAAGGCAAAGCTGTCGGTGGCGGTGTCGGACTGGCTAGCGCATTTGATTGTACGATAGCATCGAAGTATTCGGCTATCAAACTATCAGAGCTTAATATCGGAATTGGTCCTTTTGTCATCGGTCCAGCTGTTACAAGAAAGATTGGAGTTTCGGCTTTCAGTCAATTAGCCTTAGATGCAGATACCTTTTATTCTGCCGAATGGGCGATGCAGAAAGGTCTCTATACAGAGGTTCATGAAGATGCTGAAAAGCTAGATGCTGCGGTTATGAGAATGGCTGATTACCTTTTAAAAACGAATCCAGAAGCACAGCGGAAACTTAAACTAGTATTTTGGGAAGGTACGGATCATTGGGATGATTTATTGGAAGAGCGAGCTGCAGAAAGTGGTAGACTAGTTCTCTCTGAGTTTACAAAAAGTGTTCTAGCAAAATATAGCTAATTCTCGTAACCAGTAACCCGCGACACCTTGATGCCCTGACACTACCAAACCTTGAGCCCTTATCAACTTTTAAACCCTATAAATTTAAGACAGCAAATGATCTTCCAATACAAAGACTTCATCCCAGTCATTGATGAAAGCAGTTTTGTGCATCCTCAGGCAACGGTAATTGGAAATGTAATTATTGGGAAAGATGTCTATATAGGTCCGCATGCCACTATCCGTGGAGATTGGGGTGGAATCATAATAGAAGATGGATGTAATGTACAGGAGAGTTGTACTGTGCATATGTTTCCTGGTATAACTGTGACTCTAGAGAAAGGAGCTCATATTGGTCATGGAGCCATCATTCATGGGGCTCAGATAGGAGCAAACTGCCTTGTTGGGATGAATGCAGTAGTCATGGACGAAGTACAGCTTGGAAAGGAATCCATAGTGGGTGCTCTTTCATTCATCAAAGCTAAAACAGTAGTGCCAGAACGTTCACTTATAGTTGGAAACCCTGCTAAAATTATCAAACAAGTAAGTGATGAAATGATCGCATGGAAAACGAAAGGCACAGCTATTTATCAAGGATTACCTAAGGATCTTCATGCAAGTATGAAAGAGGTAGAACCCTTGAGGGAAGTACCAAAGGATCGACCAGAGCAGGAGCAGTTTTATGAGCTATGGCGAAGTGAGGATTAGCTTTTCAACCTTTCAAATCTTACATACATCTCAAGATCGCCAAATCCATATTCAGGATATTTACTTTGGAATATAGCATAAAATTCTTTAAAGTTAATGAGGCTTAGACTGTTGTAAATCTTCTTACATTTAAGATCAAAGGCGCTTTGATCTTTTTCATTTGGGATGATGGATATTGCCATATCCAGTGCATTTTTGAGAATAGCTAGATGAGAAGTTTGCTCATTGATTTTTTTTAATACTGTTCTGTTTTTATTAATGAAAGCTTCCCAAATAAGGATATAATCAGCTGTATTGGTGATGTATTTTCGCTCTTTAAATATCGTATGCAATGCTTCTCTGCTATGATAAGCGAAACTGTATGGATGTTGAGATGTTGGTTCGACTAAATATAGATTTTTGCTCAAACCCAGATAATCCAAATATGTAATGGTAAACCATAGATTAGCCTGACAGAAAAGATCATTTTCAAACCAAAGGTGGATTTTATATGAAGTATCGAGTCTTTTGAGCTTATCAAACTCAGGTAGTATGACTTTTGAATAATAGTCTTCTACAATCTCTGGATATCTTGATTGTAAAAACTCTGCTCTGTGCTTGAAAATATCTTCAATTGATCCTTCATAAGCAGAACAAATAGCCATGCATTCTCGAATGACGATACGCTGACCCTTTATTTCTTCAGGAAATCGCTCGGCTAATGCATCGCCATTTAGTATGTGTATATGATTATCCATTATGCTTTGATAGCGGTGGTGTATTTCTTTATTTCCAAGGATAGATTAGATCTGATATTGCCTATGTTTTGTACGGAAAAAAGTTTCTTCGTGATAAATGTATTATAGCTCTGGATATCATCTGTGACTACCTTGAGAATAAAATCTGCATCTCCAGTGACGTAATGACACTCCATCACCTCATCGAATGATGTGATCTTTTCCAGTAATCGAGAAACAACTTTTTCGCTGTGATCTTTTAGCGAAAGCTGTACAAAAGCCTGTAGTTTTTTACCTAACTTCTCAGGATTGACGATCACTGTATATCGATCTATGATACCTTCTTTTTCCATCTTTTTGATCCTGTTAAAAATGGGTGTTGTAGAGGTATCCAGTTGATCTGCCATATCTCTCAAGGTGATTCGTGCATTTTGCTGTAGCAAGCTCAGAATTTTATGGTCTAGAGAATCGATCATGTTTTGGTAATAATGTTCTTTTTTAGTTAAGTATTTAAAAGCTTAAAATAATAAAATTACTGTTTATTAAATATAAATGGAATAATGATCTGTAATGTAATTGCATATGATAACATAAATATGCAATAAGCGTATATTAATAACATTGCAATTCATTAACGAGCATTATGGCGCAGGTATATACTCCAATACAGAAAAAACGAAGCACTACTAAATCTCAAAAGCTCTTATTGGATGCATTTAAAAAAATGTGTCAAGCGAAGACGATGGCAGAGGTGTATGAAGAAAACTTCAAGTTAGTATCGAAGTATGTTCATGCCACTTCGAGAGGTCATGAGGCCATCCAGTTGGCATGCAGTATGCAATTGAAGCCACAAGATTTTGCATATCCGTATTATCGTGATGATGCATTCCTTTTAGGAGTAGGGATGACTCCCTATGATTTGATGATGCAATTGTTGGCTAAAAAAGATGATCCTTTTTCGGGTGGACGTACCTACTATGCTCATCCAAGTCTTAAGGATGATGACAAAGCTAAAATTCCGCATCAATCCAGCGCTACAGGTATGCAAGCAATCCCAGCAACTGGAGCTGCAATGGGGATGCAATACAAAGAGTTGATGGGTATCGATGATGGCGATGCGCCAGTAGTAGTTTGTTCTTTAGGTGATGCATCTATAACTGAGGGTGAAGTTGCCGAAGCTTTTCAGATGGCAGCGTTACGTCAGTTGCCAATCTTGTATCTCGTGCAAGACAATGAATGGGATATTTCAGCATCAGCTGATGAAATCAGAGCGCAGGATGCTACGGAGTATATTAAAGGCTTTCTTGGAATAGAATGTGTGACGCTTGATGGTACAGAGTTTATGGACTGTTATAAAGCGATTAAGACGGTCCTAAAGAAGATCAGAAAAGAGCGTAGACCATTTTTAGTACATGCAAAAGTCCCACTCCTGAATCACCACACCTCAGGGGTTCGGATGGAATGGTATCGCGATGATCTAGAAGATGATCGAAAGCAAGATCCATATCCAAAGATGATCAGTTCAATGCTCGAAATTGGAATAGAGCAATGGCAAATAGATAAGATTGAACAAGAAACTCGACAAGAAATCGAAGAAGCATTAATCGAGGCCAATGCACAAGAAGAACCTAGTGTTGCAGATATTCATGAGCACATATTTGCTCCTAGTCCGATCACATCAGAGGTAGGGGAGAGATCATCAGAATCATCGGAGAAAGTTGTGATGGTAGATCAGGCTCTACATGCCATAGAAGAGTTGATGCAAGAGCATAAGGAATGCATGTTATATGGTCAAGATGTAGGTCATCGTCTGGGAGGAGTATTTCGTGAGGCAGCAACATTAGCCCAAAAGTTCGGTAATGATCGAGTATTCAATACTCCAATTCAAGAGGCATATATCATTGGTTCTACAGCGGGTATGTCAGCTGTCGGGCTGAAACCTATCGTAGAAGTTCAATTCGCAGATTACATATGGCCCGGCCTTAACCAACTTTTTACCGAGGTGGCAAGATCAAATTATCTCTCAAATGGCAAATGGCCGGTGAGTATGATATTGCGGGTGCCAATAGGAGCATACGGAAGTGGTGGACCTTATCACTCAAGTAGTGTGGAGTCTGTAGTGGCAAATATCAGAGGTGTAAAAATTGCTTATCCATCTAATGGTGCGGATCTAAAAGGGTTATTAAAATCAGCTTATGATGACCCTAACCCAGTAGTGATATTCGAACATAAAGGATTGTATTGGTCTAAAGTTCCCAATACAGAAACTGCTAAAACCATAGAACCTGACGCGGATTATAGGCTACCCTTCGGTAAATCGAATATTGTGCAAAAGGCTAAGGAAGGCTGTATTGACTCAGGAGAAAGTATGTGCATTGTCACCTATGGTATGGGCGTTCACTGGGCATTGAAGGCAAGTAAGTCCTATAATGATCAAGTAGAAATTATAGATCTACGAACTCTTTGTCCAATCGATTATGAAACGGTTTTTGACAGTGTAAAAGCACATGGAAGATGCATAGTGTTGACTGAGGAGCAAAAAAACAATAGCTTGGCACAGGCACTCTCTGGAAGAATTCAAGAAGAGTGTTTTCAATACTTAGATGCCCCCGTTAAGACGATCGGATCTCTGGATCTTCCTGGAATACCCATTCATTCTGATCTTGAAAATGAATATTTAGTTGGGAAACGAGTGTTGGAGGATGAGATAGGATCTATTCTGAAATACTAGTCTATTTTTTTGATCATGAGAAGAACAATCAAAACTGCCGTAGTTACAGGTGCATCTAAAGGTATAGGCAAAGCGCTTGTTAATCAGCTTATAGAGAAAGCTTATTTTGTAATCGGTACTTGTAGAAGTGGAAAGTCAGACCTATTGAATCCCAAATTTGAAATGAGGACTCTTGATCTTTGTGATCTAGATAGTATTACAAAGTTTTCCGATGATTTAAAAAGCGAAGATGTAAAGGTTGATCTATGGATTAATAACGCAGGTGTCGGCCCTGACCTAGACAATAGTTTACCAGATGCTGATACTTTTGATCAGACCTTTGATGTGAATGTTAAGGGAACTATGTTCCTCACCGAGTCGATACTACCACATATATCAGCAGAAGGAATCATTGTCAATATTTCGTCTAAAATGGGAGCTATTGATACTTGTGTTAAAACGGACTCAGTAGCCTATAGGATGTCGAAGACAGCACTGAATATGTACACTAAGATTTTATCGAATCGCTTAAAGGATAGTATAAGAGTAGTTTCTATCCATCCAGGATGGGTGCAAACCACAATATCTCCAGGTTGTATTCATGCACCATTGACACCTAAGGAGTCAGCAGATAGAATTGTAGAATTCATCCGAGGAGATTTTGAGACTGGGATATTTTGGGATGTGGAAGCTTCTCAGTTTTTGAACTGGTAGTTTTTGCTGCATATATTAGGGTTCGGATTCCGATCTTAGATAGCCCAGATTACAAAATACTATGGGATTGAATCTTTAAATTAAAATCACGATATTTACTGTATGAGTAAACTTGCTTTTAATAAATCAGTATTAGAGTATTACTTAAGATTGTTCAGACAGTTAGATACTAGTTCCAGACACTATATCAGCGATCAGCTTAAAAAAGATGAACCTTTTAGGGTAAAGGAGCCTAGAAATGACCTTTTCGGTAGTTGGAAAGGAGAGGAATCTTCCGATGAGATAACTGAAAGAATTTACTCAGGTCGAAATTTTTCTAGAACACTCGAAAGCTTATGAGTAAGTTTCTAGTGGATACGAATATCGTAATCCATTATTTAAAAGGGGAGTTTGAGTTAGATAAAAGGTTTCGCAAAGCAGGTCTTAACAATATAATGATCAGTGAAATTTCAATAGCCGAGCTGAGATATGGCGCTGCAAATAGCACGAAAAAGAATGAAAATCAGCTTGTTGTAGATGGTTTAATTGAGCAATTTACAATTTTACCCATCTGGAGTTGTCTTACCTTGTATGGAATGGAAAAAGCAAGACTGCGAAATACGGGAATAGTAATTGACGAATTTGATTTATTGATCGGTTGCTCGGCCATCTTAAATAATCTGGTTATGGTGACCAGGAACGAGAAGCATTTCAACAAACTCAAAGGTATTCAATTAGAAAATTGGATTGATAATTATCTTGGAAGATCGGTTTAGGAGAAAGTAGTCCATAAAATCTCTATTTACATGAATTAACTCAAGTACCTCCTCAGCATTCCTTTTATTTTACCTTTTCTCCCTTTGATGTATATCCATGGTAAAAGAATCAGAAAAGAAGTACCAAAATTACCAGAAGCAAAAGGAACCGAAGGTCATGTATTACATAATATTGATGGTCCAAGCAAAACGCTCATCACAATAGGAGAAAGTACTATAGCGGGTGTTGGCGCTGATACTCATGAAGATGCTTTTACAGGTACTTTGGCAAAAGAACTTTCTGAAAAGGAAGAGGTAAATATCCGATGGAAAGTCTATGCTCGTAGTGGCTATACCGCTGCTAAAGTGAGTGACAAGCTGATTCCTCAAATAACGGAAAAACATGTGGATTATATAGTTGTTGGAATGGGCGGAAACAATGCATTCAGTCTTCACAGTCCTAGAAGATGGAGAAGAGAAATGAAATCGCTACTTGATAATCTCAGAAAGAAGTATCCTGAAACCCCCATCTTTTGCACCAATATGCCGCCTATTAAAGAATTTCCAGCATTTACCAAGTTGATTCAATTTGTGGTAGGCAATCTGGTAGAGCTTTTAGGAAAAGAATTGAAATCTATAGTCAATGACTACGATGGGGTTTATTATAACGATGAGATTATTACATTACGTGGATGGACCAAGAAATATAACCAATACCCTGATCAGCAGTATTTCAGTGATGGAGTACATCCTGCTCTGATTACTTATCAGATTTGGGCTAAGGAAATGGCTTGGTTTATTGTAAAAAACGAAAAGAAGAAGTATGAGCCTGTATAGGCTCATACTTCCATATATTCATCTTACAACTCGAAAGTTGTGCGATAGACGCCATTGGTCAAATCTGCTACATAGTCCCCATTTCTAAGAAAAAGTTCACATGAAAACTTGAATGTTACATCTAGCATTAGGGTCTGATCATGTTCCCACAAGGTATCTATGCGATCTACGAATAGAAAACTTGAACTTGTGGGCTCACTGATGAACTCGCCTAAAGAAAACCCGCCTTTGTCAGGGTCCCAATTTTCAGGTGACACATAATTGAAATTAATGCTGAATCCTTCTTTAAGTAAATCATCTGTTGAGTTCAACTTTTCTATCATATCATCTCTCATGGGTTCAGGACTATTGTGAGAGTTTGATATAATTCTGATGAAGTGATCGTATGGCTCCCTACTATAAGTGTCTTCATCAATGGTCCAAACCCTTGCAAAGGAGGGATCAGCCCCGATAATACTATCTCCACTTATAGTTAATTCATTGCTTGTGGTGGTTACGAAACTTATATGCTGGAAATTTGAAGTATATCCACTATTCATTTGATAACAAAAATCTTGACCATCAAATGAAGCACTCAATATTGCATTAGATGCATCCTCGCATTCAAATTCAAAATTGGAGATATGATCTTCGTATTCTTTTGAGCAGGATATTAGAACTATGCAAAAGATGAAATAAATTAGACGATTCATAACTTTCCTTTTCTCAATTAACTAAAATACTCCAATAAATGTTCTGAATTGCTTTTGGAAGTAAAGATATAGGTATATCAGCTGGAGTTAATCATGCACATCCATCATCCCATCCCTAGTATTCTTCTGCACCGTCACTGCGCCAAATAACGCAAGCATAAATCCAAAAGCATAAAAGCCTTTTTCACTTGGCAATAGATCGGCATTCCAAAGTCCTATGATCAAGAGTAATAAAGATAGGATACTGGCAAACCAACAGACACCGTAATAGATTTCCGTGACTTTGATATTTTCCAATCGATCTCGTACAGCTTTCTGTAGCGATACCACAGAGAATAATCCAAACATAATGACCGTGAAGTAATAACCTCGTTCGTTGAGTTGCATATCTGATCTCCAAAGACCAATGATGTAACCCAGTAGGCCTACTCCTAGAGCAGCCCATGATGCACCTGTAAAGGCAGTTGAAGGTTTTTGTATCATGATTTTCATTTTTGATTGGCCCTAAAACGGTTTCCAAACCAAAATGAAGTATCTCAACCTACTCGTTCATAGACGAAAATCTATAGAAATACGACGAAATAGCTATTTCTAATCCAAATCCTGAGGCGCTAAAAGATCGTAAAACTGATCTAATTTAGGCAAGATAATGATTCGGGTACGTCTATTCATGGCTTTCCCTTCTGCAGTGTCATTAGATGCCAGAGCATTGTATTCTCCACGTCCAGCTGCTATGAGTCGATTAGGATCAATGCCATGTGTCTTCTGTAGAGCTCGTACCACTGAAGTAGCACGTTTTACACTCAAGTCCCAGTTGTCTTGCATACATTGGCTATTAATTGGCACATTATCGGTGTATCCTTCTACCATCACTTCAAAATCAGGCTTGGACTGGATGATCTTCGCAATTTTACCGAGTACCTCATCTGCACGAGCTGTGATTCTAGAACTACCACTTTGATAAAGCATCTTGTCAGATAAATTTATGAATACGACCGTTTTATCAACTTTGATCTCTACATCTTGATCGGCAATACCCTGAGCCAAAACACTTTTTAGGTTTACTGCCAGGGCGAGATTAATAGAGTCTGCTTTCGTTCTAGCGTTTTGTAATACATTGATGTATTTATCTTTTCCTTCGAGTTGCTTGAGCGTCTCCGATATATTATTGTTGGCTGATTGAGAAAGTACTGTAAGTTCTCCTACCGTTTCCAATTGTTTATCACTTTGGGCAGATAATACAGCAATTTGATTTCTAAGATCTTCCATTTGCTCTTTTCTGAGCTTAAGTTCTTGATCAGCAGCTTTGAGACGTGCATTTTCTTGATTACAAGTCTCTAACTTATTGGTCATATTCCTCAGATCGCCACCTATATTAGCTAAATCTTTATTGGCTGCATCCAATGCGAGCTTTTGATCATTATAGTTGGATTGCAACTCGTTAAATTTCTTTTTTCCTACACAAGAGCTCATTCCTGCTAGAATAGTAACGCTGATAATTATAGCTTGTATTTTCATTTGTTGATTTTTTAGATGTATGTATAACGATCGGTGTAAAGATAAGATTTAAGGTTTTTCCCTGAATTTTACTCGGAGGTCGTTATTCGTGGTTCGTAATTCGCGGTCATATTACGGCTTTGCGCCAAAGAACCTCGACTATCGACTACCGATCCACGGCTACCGAAAAAACCAAACTATACACCATAGGTATCTTATCATCGAGATGTTCGATACGATATTTGTCTTCCTCAAGTTTTACAGTCTTGTTGAAGCAGTTGTAAGGCGAATAGTCATATTCTTGAAAATCCTTTAATTGTAATCCTTGTTTAAGTAAGGCAGTTATGATTTCTGCCATTCCATGATTCCAAGATACTTCAGTGCCCTCTAGCTTGGCTTCAGTATCAGCATAGGTGCCGTTGAGTTGCTCCACAATAGCCTCTGATTTCGAGTATCGATATTTGATTTCAGTAAAATCATCATCCATCATCCAAACCACGGGATGAAAATCTGCCATTACAAAGTGTCCTCCAGGTTTAAGAAAATATGATACGATATCAGCCCACTGATCAAGATTGGGTAACCATCCTATCGTTCCGTAACTGGTAAATACTATATCAAATTTTTCATCAATGTGATCCTTTGCACTATAGACATCACAATTGATAAAGGTGGCATCTAGACCCAATTGATCATTGATCTCTTTGGCTTTAGCTATGGCAGCATCTGAAAGATCCACTCCAGTGACCTTAGCGCCCATCCTTGCTAGAGATAGACTATCTTGACCAAAGTGACACTGAAGGTGGAGAATCTTTTTATTTGTGACCTCTCCAAGCAGAGCTAATTCTATTTTCCGAAGGGAATTTTCACCAGCCATGAATGCTTCCATATTATAAAAGTCGGACGCTACATGAGAGGCTAGTCTTGCATTCCAAGATTGTCTATTGAGATCTAAATAATTTTTCATTCAAGTAAAATTCGATTCTAAGTTCTTAAAATTAGTCCGTTATTTACATTAAAATTCAAAGAATGGATAAGAGCTTTTGGATAGAAAATCTTAAAATTTACGGTCAGTTTATCGTTTTGATCGTTGCTACTTTCATTCTTGCGGCTCTAGTCCGTCGGTTGTTTAATCGCTTGATTAAGCAGTCCACGGAGTTTATGAATAATGATCCTACTAGTTATCAGTTTTTAAAACATTCAATGGTAGGCTTGATCTACTTAGTTGGTTTCGGTTGGGCATTATATACTCTACCATCACTTAAAACTGTTGCTGGTACTTTACTGACTGGTGCAGGTGTAGTAGCTGTAGCTGCAGGATTCGCATCTCAGCATGCCTTGAGCAATGTAGTCAGTGGATTTTTTATTGTCATTTTTAAGCCTTTTAGAGTTAATGATAGGCTTACTGTGGGAACTATTTCAGGAGTTGTGGAAGATATAACACTGCGTCATGTAGTCATCAGAGATTTTAATAATCGTCGGGTGGTCATCCCGAATACAGTCATCAGTGATGATGTTATTGTCAATGCTGATTTTAAAGACGAACGTATTTGCCGTTGGATACAAGTTGGAATCGGTTATGATTCTGATGTGGATCAAGCTAAGAAGATCATGCAAGATATCGTGCTGGCACATCCACTAGTCATAGATGCCCGCAATCAAGAACAAACTGAGCGCAATGATCCTATCGTACAAGTTAGAGTTGTATCTCTTGGTGCTTCTGCCGTAGAGCTTCGAGCTTGGGCATGGGCCAAGGATGTTGCCGATGCCTTTGTCATCGAATGTGAATGCTATGAAAGGATATTACTGGCATTCCGAGAAGCAGGTATCGACATTCCCTATAGCAGTCATAATCTATACATTAAAGAGGATCAAAGAAACAACTTGTCATGACTTTTGATGCCATCATGAAAGATATCCAAGCAGGTAATTTTCAACCTGTATACTTCCTCTGCGGAGAGGAGCCATTCTACATCGATAAGATCTCGGATTATATAGAGGAGCATGCGTTGACCGAAGCGGAAAAAGCTTTTAATCAGATCGTACTCTACGGAAAAGAAGTCGATCATAAGGCGATAGAAGACAATGCAAGACAGTTTCCTATGATGGCCTCTCGGAGGGTAGTGATCTTGAAAGAAGCACAAAATATGCGGACATTGGATATGCTAGCGGGATATATCGAAAACCCTTCTCCACAGACGATCTTAGTCATAAATCATAAATACAAAAAGCCAGATAAACGGAAAGCCTTTGGCAAAGTAGTATCCAAAAAGACTTGCTATTTAGAGACCAAAAAACTCTATGATAATCAAGTAGGCGGATGGATCCAAAATTACCTGCGCAGCTCTGGAGTGAAAATAGATCCTGATGTATCGGAGTTGGTCGCTGAATATTTAGGTACGGATCTTTCTAAAATCACAAATGAATTAGATAAAATTCTGATCAATCTCGGTGATAAAAAAAATATAGATGCACAGGTCGTTCAGGATAATATCGGGATTAGCAAGGATTATAACGTATTTGAGTTTCAGAAGGCTTTGGGTATGAAAGACGAGCTTAAGGTCTATCGTATTATCCAATATTTCAGTGAAAATCCAAAAAGTAATCCTATACCGCTTCTAGTAGGAAGTCTGTACAACTACTTTTCAAAACTTCTGATTACACGTGCCAACCTACAAAAAGGAGATCAAAATTTGATGTCAGCACTGAAGCTCGGAAGTCCGTACTTTCTAAGAGAGTATAAGCAAGCCGCTGGAAAGTTTAGTATAGGGCAACTTAAAAATATCATCAAAGCATTATCCAAAGCAGATCAATATTCAAAAGGAATAGGCAGTAGAATGTCTACCAATAAATCAATATTAATAGATTTTGCCAATGTGGTACTTCATCATTGATACTTGGCGGACTTTTTGGAAAAATTTTACGTTTCAAACCAAATTTAATGATCCTTGGTGTCGTTAGCTACTCGTCATGACATACAAGTCATATTATGAATAATCATTATATTTGAAGTATTGGTTATCTGATTCTTACTGAGGTAAGAGGAAAAATCGAAAAAATGAACAGAAGGTTTTTGTTTTCTTTGAGTGCAATGTTGCTTGCAGTAGGTCTATATGCGCAACAACCCAAGTTTGTCAATGAGTTTTTAAATATAGGTGTAGGTGCAGATGCACATGGAATGTTTGGATCCATGGCAGCGCATACGGATGGTATTACATCGGCATATTGGAATCCTGCAGGTTTAGCTCGCATAGAAGAAAAAGCACAAGCTGCAGCCATGCATACCAATTGGTTTGGTGGTATATCTAATTATGATTACGTGGCATATGGTAAGCAGCTCGATCCTGCTAAAAATTCATTTGGAAGCATATCTTTCATCAGATTGGGAGTTGATAATATCCCCAATACACTCAATCTCATTGGACCTGATGGCAGTGTCAATTATGATCAGGTGACTAGTTTTTCAGCAGCAGACTATGCATTATTTGCTAGTTATGCTCAATCATTGAAAAATAAAGCCCTTACCATCGGGGGTAGTCTCAAAATTATAAGACGTACGCTGGGTAGTTTTGGAGGATCATGGGGATTCGGAGCAGATCTGGGTATTCAGTACAGAAAAGAGCGCTTTGCATTGGGTTTGATGGGTAGAGATATTACGAGTACATTCAATGCATGGAGCTTCAATTTGACAGATGAGGAGCAAGCTACCTTCATTGCGACGGGCAACGAAGTGCCTATCAATAGTACAGAAATAGCACTGCCAAGGATAATACTTGGTGCAGCTTATTTTGGGGGTAATGAAAAATTTGCATACACGATAGAAGGTAATCTAAACTTCAGTACCAATGGTAGAGAGTCAGGGCTAGTACAGTCGAGTAGTATTGAAATAGATCCTACCGCCGGAATAGAATTAGCGATAAATAAAAAGATATTTGTCAGAGCAGGGATCGGTAATATACAGCGTATCGTTAATGATGTCACTACAGATCAGGCAGATCTAGAGGTGCAACCTAACATCGGTATGGGAATCAATCTTGGCAGACTAAGAGTAGACTATGCGCTTGCTAATGTCACAGAATCTGCCGGCATATTAAAGTCTCATATCTTCTCTATACAGTTAGACTTCAGGGATTAATGAATATCGGCTTAACAATTTAACGAATTAGCATTCTAACTACCATTCTGGAGATATCACATTTTTGAAATGACCATTCATCTGAACCTTGCGCCTCATGTTTTCCATTTCTTCTACCATGGGTATCATTTTACGTAAGTGATTAAGCATGTATTCTTGACGATCAGACTCTTTTGGAATACTAAGAAGTTCAATTTCTTGACTTAGATTAAGCCCTGCTTTAGATGCAATAGAGTAGACGGTAAAGCTCTCTGGATTGGGTAAGTTTTTTTGAATATTCATCATCTGGTAGAGTCGATTGATAAGTGAGATGATATGCTTTGCCTTTAGAATATCTCCGTCTAAGTCATAGCGCAATTCTTCTATCTGTGCTGCACCATACAACTTATGCTTGTATGGGTTCTGAATTTCAGACATAGTGCATATTCCGACTCCATATGTTTTGATATCCATTTTACCACCTTCATAAGTCTTTTCTATACTGGCTATTTTCATAATAGTACAGACCTTCATCTGTTTACCATCTTGATATGGAGGAATGCCAAATGGAAGATTATTTTCGAGACAGTCCTTTACCAGTTGCTGGTAGCGTTCTTCAAAAATGTGAAGATTAAGAGGTGCCGTTGGGTAGGCTACAAGACTAAGAGGAAATATCGGCAACCAATTCATATAGACTATTTGTGCTTGTTGGAGCTTATAAACATCACGACGATCGTACTGAATATAGCGACTAAGAAAAATATGGTAGCCAAACCTATACCCATACTGCCTTCTCCATCGGCATTGTGTATCATCATGATCGTTATGTATAAAAAGAATACAAGCATGATTGTTTGCAATACACTCATCATTTTTAGTGCAATACGGTATTGTTTTTCCGCATTTTCTGGTGTTATGTTTACGGTGTAGTTGAAAGTATGTGGGTATCGACGGATCAAATTGAGAAATATATGTAGGATCAAATTTATAAATGGTATTAAAAATATAGTCCATTTACTACCAAAGCCATCTGCCTCTCTTCTGCCTTTAAAGTGAGTAGCAATACTGTCGGGAAGGCTTTTGTAGCAAAATGCAGGTATCAAAAACATACATAATACAAGTGCCCAATGTATGAGATACCAGATCTGATCACTTTGCGTCCGTTCAATATCTATTTTAGGGTTCTTACTCATTTATTTTCTCGGCTTATCGACACATTTAGATTGAGAAACTTCGGCACCTCATTTAGATCCCAATCTATCACTAATCCTTTCGCGATACGCTTTGCTACCTTAGATCCGTACAGTAATTCTGTAACATATAAAGCTGCCTCAAAAGATCGAGCACCACCAGCACTGGTGATAAACTTACCATCATGAACGATCCAGACATCTTCTTTTACTTTTAGCTGAGGATATCGTTTTCGATATTTTGGAATATCACTTGGAAAGGTGGTCGACCAATAATTATCTAGCAATCCTGCTTCGGCAAGCACAAAGGCACCATCACAATGAGACGTAACAAATAGGGCATCTTTAGCAACTTCTTTTACAAAATTGAGCATAACGGTATCTTCAAGATCAGTATCCAAGTGATGCTCAGCACTAGGGACAACGAGTATGTCAATATCTGGTAGATCATCTTGGGTATAATCAAAATCTGGAAGATATCGGTTACCCTCAAATGCTGTAATCGGATCTAAAGTATTGGCCACTAGAAAAGTATTCATCGACTTTATACTATCGCGGAAGATAGTATGTTGGAATATATCATAGGGTGCCGTTAATTCTGTATTATATACTCCATCCATGATGAGAAAGGCTACATTATAGCGGTCTGGATTGAGCTCAAGTGTTCTTTGAAAAGTAGTTGTAGTTTGCTCGACTTGATCTTGTCTGCAACTAGCGATTAAGACAAGGAGTATGAGGATATAGCTGAGTTTTTTGAATTTTATCATAATTTCAATGTTACAAGTAAAAATAAGCAATTCACCTATGAGAATTTTAATTGGCCTAGTCTTCAGTTGTATCGTTACGATTACGTTTGCACAGCGAGATATCACCGTAGAAGGTATTTGGCGAGATTATACCTTTTATGCACGATCGGTACCTGGATTCAACTTTATGCAAGATGGTAAGCACTATACTCGACTTGAGGATAATAAGATCAAAAAATATGATCTTACTTCAGGTGATTTTGTAGAAGATCTTTTTGTTTCAGGCAATGATAAATCCGCTGATGGGATGGTAGGCCAGATATCCAGTTACACCTTTAATAACGACGAAAGTCTGATCTTGATTGAGTCACAGTCCGATCAGATATATCGTCGATCTAGCAAAGGATTGGTGTACGTGTATAATCGTAAGGCTCAGACAACTACTGCAATTCAAGAAGGTGTTAAGATCAGTAATGCGTCGCTCTCACCTAAGGGGGACAAAGTCGCATATGTTTTTGAAAATAATATCTACATCTATGATATACCGAGTTCGGCTATCATTCAAGTGACGGATGATGGGAAATATAATGAAATCATTAACGGTATGTGTGATTGGGTATATGAAGAGGAGTTTTCATTCACCAAAGCATTTGAGTGGTCGCCAGATGGGACTAAAATTGGATTCATCAGATTTGATGAGAGACAGGTGCCAGAGTTCACCATGACCGTGAATACTGATCAAGTCTATCCCGAATATATCACGTTTAAGTATCCTAAAGTTGGCGAAAAAAATGCAGTTGTCGATGTATATGTTTACGATGTAAAATCTTCGAAATCAGTAAAAGTAGATCGCGATGAAAACTGGGAATATGTCCCTAGAATCAAATGGTCACCACGAAACCAGCTAGTAGTCTATAACATGAACAGACACCAAAATCATTTGCAGCTTGATTTAGTGAATCCTAAGACTGGCAAAGGAACTCCGATGCTTGTAGAAAAGAATAAATACTATATAGATATTACGGATGACCTTAGATTTTTGGACAACGGAGATAAGTATATTTGGTCATCTGAAAAGAGTGGGTACAACCATCTATATGTGTATGATAAGCAAGGTAATGAGCTCAATGCTCTGACCTCAGGTGAATATGATGTAACCAGTTTTTATGGTTATGACCAGAAAAATAAGAGAGTATATTATCAGGCTGCCAAGGAAAAGCCATCTCAAAAAGAAATCTACAGCGTAGGTATCAAAGGCAGAAAAGATAAAAAGCATAGCAAACAAGAAGGTACTAATAGAGCGCAATTTAGTAGCACTTTCGACTATTACGTGCTCAATCATAGTACGGCTAATTATCCTCCAACCTATGAAGTTTATAACCGAAAGGATAAAAAGGTACGTACCATAGAGAACAACCGAGCTCTTAGACAAATACAAAAAGATTATGGAGTTGAGGATATCAAATTTATGGATATCCAGACTCGCAAAGATGTCAATCTGAAAGCTTGGATGATGCTACCCAAGGACTTTGATGAATCAAAGCAATATCCAGTATTTATGTATCTCTATGGTGGTCCAGGTAGTCAGCAAGTAACTGACGCTTGGAAAGGTCAAAACTATTGGTGGTTTCAGATGCTTGCACAACAAGGCTATATCGTGGCCTGTGTAGATAATAGAGGTACAGGAGCGAGGGGAGAAGACTTTAAGAAAATGACCTACCAGCAGCTTGGTCATTACGAAACGATAGATCAAATAGAATCTGCTAAATACTTAGCTTCACTGCCGTATACGGATGCGAGTAGGATTGGAATATTCGGATGGAGCTATGGTGGGTATATGTCGAGTCTATGCTTGCTCAAAGGTAATGATATATTCAAAGCAGCTATTGCAGTTGCTCCCGTAACGAATTGGAAATGGTATGATACCATCTATACCGAAAGATATATGCGTACCTCAGAAGAAAACCCAGATGGATATCATGATAATTCACCTATCTATTTTGCCGATCAGCTGAAAGGAAACTATCTATTGGTTCACGGTGATGGAGATGATAATGTACATGTACAGAATAGTATGGAGATGGCAAGAGCCCTAATAAGTGCTAATAAGCAGTTTGATTTTTATATATACCCTAATCGTAATCATGGCATCTATGGTGATAATGCACGTTTACACCTATATACGAAGATGACCAACTTTATTAAGGAGAAATTATAGAAATATTTACGTATTCTTATTTGATAAAAGTTTATAGTTTACCCAACACCCATTCTCTGTAATTTCCAGGGTGAATGACTTCATACGAGGCATCTGTATAGGTACGTTCCCAGCCTTTGGGGACTCTACTTTTCTTTTGAGGATTCCACTTAAATTCGTAGGCATGTAGCTGTCCACCACGATCTTCTATCCAGTCTATTTCTTGCTGGTCATAGGTTCTCCAGAAGTAGTTATTGGATACCATTCCATTATAGCTTTGGTATTTGAGCCGCTCACTTATGATATAGTTTTCCCAGAGTAGGCCTTGATCATTACGTAGGTCTATGGGATTCATATTAGCGGTCAGTATATTTCGGATGCCATTGTCATAGAAAAACCAACGATTACTTTTGGTGATTTCTTTTCTCAGATTCCGACTAAATCCACCTACTCGATGTATCACGAATACCTTGGTCAGCAGATCGAGATATTTACTAACCGTATTTACACTCATACCCAATTTCTGACCAAGCTCAGAGGTAGATACCATGCTCCCTACCTGGAAGGCCAGCAACCTTAAAAGAGATACTATTTTTTCAGAATTACGAATATTCTCCAGGGCTAGAATATCCTTCATGAGGTAAGATGTTACCAGTTCATTGAGATATCGTGTTTTATCAGCTTGATTCTCCATATGGAGTAGCTCTGGGTAGTTGCCATATATAAGTCTATGTCTCAGTCCGTCAGTCCATGTTAGCGGAGATTCTATTTGTTGGTACTCTGACTCAGATATGGGAAATAACCGTCTTGTGATTTTCCTGCCAGTTAGCGGTTCTCCAGTTTTATTTTCGATATCAAATGCTGAAGATCCTGTGATGAGTATCCTGAGTCCTGTGATCTCGTCGATCATGAGCTTAAGTATATTCCCTATGTCTGGTATGTTTTGTGCCTCATCTATCACTAAGAGCCGTTTTACGCCCAATATTGACTTATAGTTTTCGACGCTGCGTCTAGCTAGTAATTCATGCGTATTGATATCTTCACCATTTAAAAGTATGTATGGCTCAGTCGTATTTTGTAGCATATTTTTGATCAATATCGTTTTCCCTATTCTCCTTGGACCTAGTAATATGGTAACCTTATTAGGTCGCATATTTTTTATGAAATCTACTTCAATATTTCTGATAAGAATACTCATATTGAGCTAATTAACGTTATTTGCTTCATTATACTGAACTAATTTACGTTAATTATTTCAGTAATCATGCTATTCCCACAAGGTATTTCAACATGAAATGAGCTAATTAACGTTATTTGTTTCATTGTGATATTCTAATTAACGTTAATTAGTGCAGTAATTCGATTTTGGATTTATTTTGAAGCTATTAATACCTGTGATAGGTATTAATAGCTTCAAACAAACAATTATACTATTGAGCTAATTAACGTTAATTGATTCATTATACTGAGCTAATTAACGTTAATTGATTCATTTAAATAAATTGATAATGCTAATTATTGTTGATTACTACTACGATCTCTCCCTTGATACTTGCACGTTTTTCAAGATCCAGGATAACATCTTTAGCAACACCACGAATATTTTCTTCATACAACTTACTGATCTCTCTAGAGATAGATATCTGCGTTTCTTCACCAAGATGCTCTATACATTCTTTGACAAGCTTAATGATGCGATGCGGAGACTCGTACAACACCAAAGTTGTTTTGAGTTCTTTCAAAGCCAACCATCGAGTCATACGACCTTTTTTCTGAGGTAAGAATCCTTCAAAATAAAAACGATTGCACGGAAAACCAGACATTACAAGAGCAGGTACAAATGCCGTAGCTCCTGGGAGTACAGTGAGCTTTATATTTTGCTCAATAGCTGACTTAACCAACATATAACCAGGATCAGAAATGCCAGGGGTGCCAGCATCGGATACTAGTGCTATAGATTGACCGTTTTTAAGTACCTCTATAAAGCGCTCCGTCAAGCGATGTTCATTATGTGCATGATAAGCCGTTTGTTTAGTCTCGATTTCAAAATGCTTGAGAAGTTTTCCGGTGTTACGAGTATCTTCTGATAAGATCAAGGAGACTTCCGTCAGTACCTTGATAGATCTAGGACTCATATCTTCTAAATTACCAATAGGTGTAGGCACTAAATATAACATCGGTGATTCCATGACAACAAAATAAATATAAACTTAAGGATTGTCTTCATTGCTGATTGCAAATCATGACTCATCAAACTAAAAAACCTTAGTTTTACTTATAGAAATATTAAAAAAGGTGACTAGTAAGATCATTTTATCATTAAGATCGTTTCCATATCATATACAATTAGGTCTATGAGTCAAAATCCAATACGTAACGGTCTTTTATTGCTGCTATCGATCTTGGCGATATCTGCATCGTGTCAGATATTCAATGACGAGTGTGAGAATGCTATTTTTCTGGGGACATTAGCGGAGTATTGTAGTGAGGATGGTGAATTCACTATTGAAGGATCCACAGTATCTCCAGATCCTCTTCCTTTTTGTTGGGGCAATATGAGCCAAGGCGATGTATGGTTTACCTTTTCAAGTACGGCGCCAGCTGTATTTTTGCAAGTGTTAGGTAGATTGGATATTGTTGAGAATAAAATTGAAAGACCTAGTGTTGCAGTTTACGAAGGTAGTTGTAATAATCTTACTGAATTGGGCTGTAATGATATCACCTTGGGGACTAATATCGCTGAGTTGACTGTAAATGGTCTTATCCCAGGACAAATTTATTATATACGCATAAGTTCCAGTGGAAATAATCAAGGGCCCTTCGATCTATGCGTTTCGTCTTTTGTGCCAGTGCCTAGCCCTGAATCTGATTGTGCAGCTTCAGTAGTGCTTTGCGATACGTCACCCTATCAAGTCGAAAATCTAAATTCTGTAGGGAGTAATACTAATGAAATTCAAGACTCAGGATGTCCAGCTACGAGTGCAGCTGTGATCTTTGAAGAAAATGCAAGTGCTTGGTATGTATGGACTTGTGATCAGTCTGGTACCCTAGAATTTGATCTGATTCCTAATAATCCAAATTCTCAAGATGAGGATTTAGACTTTATCGTTTATGAATTACCAAATGGAGTCTCAAACTGTGATGGAAAGATTGCACTACGATGTATGTTTTCTGGGGCTAATCAAGGCAATGCAGTCACTTCACTTCCCTGTTTTGGGCCTACTGGTTTAGGCAATGGAGCGACGGATACTGCGGAGCTTAACGGATGTCAGGATGGAGATGATAATTACTTGGCTCCGCTTGATATGGTATCAGGGGTGTCCTACGCGTTGGTGGTTAATAATTTTTCTCAGTCTGGCTTTGGTTTTAGCATAGAGTTCGGTGGTACCGGTACATTCTTAGGTCCAGATCCAGGTTTTGAGATTACCGCTGTGGGTAATGTGATTGAATGTGAAAAGATTGTCAATTTTGAAGATTTAAGTGAAGCACCAACTGATCCCATCGTTTCTTATGAGTGGAGTTTTGGAGTAGGAGCTACACCTCAGTTTGGTACAGGTACGGGACCTTTCAGTGTAGAGTATGAAAGCTTTGGAAATAAAACAGCCGTGCTCACAGTATTATCATCTCGTGGATGTTTAGTTACCGAAATATTGGATGTTTTCGTAGAGCCGTGTTGTAAAGATACTTCTACACTTGCAGCCACTGCTCAAGGCCTTGATATCTTATGTTTCGGTGAAACTTCAGGTATCATAGAGGCACAGGGTATCAATGGAGCTCCTGCTTATAATTATAGCTTAGATGGAGTTAATTTTCAACCCTCACCTAATTTTGGCAATCTGCCAGCAGGTGACTATGAAGTGATCATTCAAGATATTAAAGGTTGTGAAGAGGTCGTAACGATTTCTTTGACAGAACCACCACCAATTTCAGTAGAGGCGGGAGAGGATATTGAGGTGGATTTAGGTTTTACAGCAGAAACTATAGCTTCAGTGACTAATGCCGGTAGTAATTTTACTATCGAGTGGTTTCCTACTACTGGTCTTTCTTGTACAGATTGCTTAAATCCTACGATACAAGCTGGTGGGGTAGACGTATATACTGTAATCGTTACTGATGAAAACGGATGCACAGCGAGCGATCAGCTCAATGTTGCGGTGAATATAGAGCGACCTATCTATCCACCGAATATTTTCTCTCCAAACGGAGATAACGTTAATGACAATTTTACCATTTTTGTAGGCCCCGCCGTATCTAGTATTGATGAAATAAAAGTCTATGACAGATGGGGAAATCTCATGTATACAGGGAGCAATATTCCGCTCAACGATATGATGTCTGGTTGGGATGGCACTTTTAAAGACGAACCATTAAATCCCGGAGTCTTCACGTGGATAGCAAAGATTGCTTTTATCGATAATCCACTCGAACCACTCACGTATACTGGAGATGTAACGCTTGCAAGATGATCCGTCGTTTAGCCTATTTATTGATGTTTTTATGTGCATTGTACTCTTGTACCAATGATATCAGAGAGGTTAATGCATTGTTGTCTGAGGATAATCTTCTAGTAGAAGAGTCGAAAGATGTGAGGATGATTTACAGTGATTCTGCAAAGGTAAGTGTCATTATTTCAGGACCACGTATGTTAGGTTATTTAGATAAAAAAAATCCTAAACAAGTACTCACAGATGGTGTGAAGGCTGAGTTTTTAGACGGATATGGTCGTGTTACTAGTTATCTTGAAGCAAAGTATGCAGTACGAGATGAGCGCAATAAGCTTATACACTGTAAAGACAGTGTAGTCATTTATAATGCGAATAACGAAAAACTCGAGACATCTGAGATTTTCTGGCAAGAAAGCGATGGTATCATGCGGACGGATAAATTTATAAGAATCACTCAACCCACCCGAGGAGATACCACATATGGAGTAGGTTTCGAGAGTAATGAGGACTTTACTAGTTTCACTATCAAAAATAAGTTTTCTGCTAAAATGACCACCTCGGAGATGCAGTTACAGCTTTACCCAGAAAAAAACCAAGAGTAGTACATATCTTTGTGATATGCTCATACTAGGTATTATAGTTTTCTTGATTTTATCTGCTTTTTTTAGCGGTTCAGAAATAGCCTTTATTTCCTCCAATAAGCTAGGAATAGAAGTACTAAAAAATAAGGGATCGAGACGCGGTAGTGTTTTAGCCAAATTTTATCATTCGCCTAAGGAGTTTATTAGCTCTATGCTCGTAGGTAACAATATAGCGCTAGTAATATTGACTATGTTACTTACTCAAGCACTCAATATTATCATTTTTGGTGATGCCAATGATAATAGTCTAGCGGGACTGCTGATCAATACACTTTTGATCACAGCGTTTATCTTAGTTTTTGGTGAATTTTTACCAAAGACATTAGCGAGGATTTATTCCAATGATTTTCTTTATTTGATGACCTATCCGCTTAGATTGTTCAACTGGATATTAACCATTCCGACTTGGATCATGATGAGTCTCACTCATTTTATTCTAAAATTTATATTGAGAACACCTGTAGATAATGCTACCATAGCACTCACTAGGGTAGACTTAGAGCATTTTATCGATGAAGAGCTTGCCGAGGGTGATGATGATATTGACAAGGAAATATTGGTCAATGCACTCAATCTCGAGCAGGTCAAAGTAAGAGATTGTATGGTGCCTCGTAATGAGATTGTACATGTGGATAAAAGTGATAGCCTTGAGGTTCTTCTAAGTTCTTTTAAGGAATCCAACTTGTCAAGAATACTAGTCAGTGATAATGGGATAGAAGAGATAGTCGGTTATGTACATCATCAACAGCTGTTTGACAAACCTAAACGTATTTCTAGTATTTTGATCGATATCCCTTTTGTGCCTGAGGCAATGAATGTCAGAGATTTGCTTTATAAATTTATACAAGCCAATGTTGTTATTGCATGTGTGGTAGATGAGTTTGGAGGTACTGCAGGTGTTATTACGATGGAAGACATACTGGAAGAAATTTTCGGTGAGATCGAAGATGAACATGATAGCAACGATCAGATTGAGATAATGATTTCAGAAGATGAATATCTTCTAAGTGGTCGTCATGAGATAGACTATCTCAATGAGAAATATGAGTCTCTCGATATACCAGAAGGCGAGTATCATACGCTATCGGGATATGTAGTCATGACCTCAGGAAGTATTCCGAAATCTGGTGCAGAGATAATCTTAGGGGACTATAAGTTTATACTTGAGAATGTGAGCGAAACTAAGATAGAGACAATCAGGTTAAAAAGATTATCTAGGATAGAATCAGATACTTAGACTATATCGATGTACTCCTGGATTATATTTTTTCCCAATTAGATATTTCAAATGCTCGTATTGGTCTGGATGAGTAATAAAATCAATTTCGTTGATATCGATAATTAAAATCGGAAATGATAGGATATTTCTAAAATACTCAAAGTAAGAATCTTGAATCTGTAGTAGATATTCGTTGGAGATTTTGTTTTCGTATTCACGTCCTCTTTTTGCAATATTCTTTTGAAGTATTTCTACATCACGGTGAAAATATACCAGAAGATCAGGATTGGGGAAAGACTGATTGAGTACCCCAAATAGCTTTTGAAAGATCCTATATTCCTCTTCATGTAAGTTTTTACGGGCAAAGAGCAAGGTTTTCATAAAGCAATAATCCGCAAAGGTGTATTCATGAAATAGATCTTGCGTCAGTAAGGTTTTTTGGAGTTGCTTATGCCTCTCAGTCATGAAAAATAACTCTACGGTAAAAGCATATCGCTCAGGATCGTCATAGAAAAAAGGTAAAAATGGGTTGTCGTCGAATTGCTCTAGAATCAATTTGCAATTATATTCTTTCTCCAGCAGTTTACAAAAGGAAGTCTTACCGGCACCAATGTTACCTTCAAAAGAAATATATCGATATGGAAAGGTAGTGCTCAATATGATTTAAAATCTTTTTTTTCTTGTGAAAAGTAAAGCTACATCTTCATGCTCAATTCGTCACTTAAAACACATATAAAAAATTATCATTAATACGCTTTTCGTGACTTCTATAGATTGCTTAGAAAATTAAACTCATAATCACTTATGGGAAAGTGATCTAAACTCTATGAAGTCTAAATTTTGGATATTTGCAGGAACTAATGAACAATCATCCACTAGGATTGAATAGTTTTCTTTTTGTAATTCACATAGTTTTTCCTCAGACGGTATATTAGAATAAGCGATTAGATCTGAGTAAAACATGACTTTTATTGGCTCACAAGTATTAAAAATTACTTTTTTAGGGTTCTGAATACGGTCATTTTCTAGACGTATTTGCTTTGTCCATTCAACTTCTGTTCTTCTTTTTTCAAATGGCTTAATTCGTTCTAACGCATAACGAATTGGAAGTGCAATTAATAAAACAGAAATTAATTTTGTTATTAATGGTGCCTTAATTTGCCACTGACTATTCTGTATTTCAAAGAAAAACGCCGCTATCATAATAAAAATTGCTGGTGCACATATCAATATATAGCCTTGCATTTTGGTAGCTACTGCAGAAAAGAATATGTAGCTTATCATGATCCAGCAAAGAAGAATAAATTTATTATTTATTACAGGTTTCTTGAACCAAGAATAAAGCAACCAGATCAAGGGCAAGTATACTAGTTCACCAAAGATGATCCTCATTCGGTTAATATGAAAGTAAAAAGGATGACCGTGTCCTTCTAGTGCCTCATATAAATGGCGCATATTAAATTCGGACTCATAAGCTGCTTCTAAGGGATAGTGATTATGGATGTATATTTGCCATGGTAGAGATATTACTGTGATAATGATAATAAGTACCAATGTTCGAATTAAAATTCTGTTTAAACTGACCTTGTTTTTCCAAGAATATATCCACCACAATGGAAGTACAATTAATGCTGGAAGCCACTTCGTCAAGATTGCTAAACCAACAAGTGCACCGCCAAGAGCAAAATAAAAACTTGACTGATTTTTTACTGATCTTAATAAAAATAAAAGGGAAGAAAATATAAGAGACGTAAAAAATATATCATAATGATCGGTGGCCACTCTGCCAGCTGTTAGCTCTATTATGAGACCGTTGATACTATATAAAAAACTAGCCAAGACACCGATTTTTTTTGAAAACAATAATTTACCTAATTGGTAGATTACATAAATTGTTATCGTACCTAATGTTATAGAAGGTATTCTCAAAGCAATTACGTTTTCACCAAAAAAGTACATACTACCAGAGATTACGTACAAAGGAAGAGGCTGTTTGTGAAGCCAGAAATGATTTCCTGTCCAATTCTGGTAGTTGTATTCCAGCAGAGGAGTCAAATACAATCGAGGAACATCTATTGATGTTAGTAAATTTTTTGCAACTAAAGCATGATATTTTTCATCCCAATCATGAAGAAAAAAATCAAAACTGGTAAAAACTCTTAAGATTAAACCAGCAATGATTATAAAGCTTAGCGCTCGTTCAAAGCATTTAAGTTTAATCCTTTTATAGCTTAAATAGTATAGGTAGGAACAAATTGTGATAATTGTAATCCCTTCAATAGAAATATTCATTTATATGTACTACCTCTCTTGATTTTAATGATTATCGTTGTATAATAAAAGGCTGTGATTGCATAATTGAACTATTCTTGGTTAATATTATTATATGATATAGCCCACTTTCATAATTACTGACATCGGCTGAAACTGTGTTGTTTGTATTAGATGAGATATAAATTTCATTTGCCGTGTTGTTAGAATTCTTTACTAAATAGATCTTAGATATATCTTCATTTTCTTCAGGTACTAAATCTATATTTATTAAATCTTCCGCAGGATTCGGATATATTACTATAGGGTAAATCGGACCACCAGAATTAGAACCACCTTTTCTATCACAAAAATTTATAGGAATATTCATCGAAGTGATTCCACATTCGTTTTCTACCCATAAACTAATACTTCCTTTCTGTTCACCAACGTAAACAAAGATTTGATTGTAATCTCCTGTATAATTATACCAACAGTTTGGATTGGGATCGTTTTCAATTATTATTTCATTGCATTGAGGAAATGACCAGTAGACTGATTCTGCTCCTTCAATATCTGCGAATAATGAAACATTCGATCCAATTTGGAAACATTCCGGCAATATAACATCATTTATTTTTGGCTTACCAATCCATACTCTCTTTTCTACTATAGAGTTAGGACAAGCAGCATGATTGTCAAAAGAAGCTCTGATCCATCCCGATACTCCTGACAATGTACTTGATGGTTCAATTACAATTTCACCGTCGTTGATAGAAATTACAGTTAAATTATCCGATGTTTCCCAAAGAATGTTCTCAGTGGTACCTTCGAGTGAATATGCATAAGAAGTTTCAGAGCACAAAAAATTAGAACCTTCAATGCTGTTTTGGTCACAGAGATCTACCAAACCTCTATTGGGTTCTTTTTGATATACTCTAATGTAATCAATATCCATCGAAGAAGGATATGGCGTAGTTTCATCTATAAAGTCAGGATCACAATACCCTGTAGGTCCTTTACTTAAGGCCAAGTTGGCTATTACGGACATAGAAACATCTGGGACAATGTTTTTCACAACTATTGATCCATTTGCAACATCATCACCGCATTCAATTATATTACCTGTAAGAGTAAAGAATTTATGGAATTTCCTTAATACCTGACCATCAAGACTCCATTGAACGTAAAACGGGTCCCATTCAACGCTGTAAACATGAAAATCTTGTGATAAATCGATAACGCTATGTGATTCGGGCACTTGATGACCTTGGTCATCACATGTCATGTGTAAGTTGGTATTTAATTGCGTTGGGTCATGACCGCATATCTCAAAAACATCACATTCATCAACTTTCCATAACCAAAATGCTGGCCAAAGACCCTTCCCAGAAGGAATTTTACATTTAATTTCAAATTTCCCGTGCTCAAATTGTTGCTTCGAATAAATCATACCTGAGGTAAATTCTCTAGAGGCACTATACCATGAAGAATTTTGCTCTTTGACTATCAGTTTTAAAATTCCGTTTTCAAACTCAAGGTTTTCGTCTAAATAAATTTGACCTTCTTCATCACCATGGGTTCTACAAAACTCACACTGATCTGAAAAATTTTCACCAAATGGGTAGAATGTGTACCATTTTGATTCATCAATAACTGGACCTTCGAACTCATCGCTGAATACTAGTTTGAAAGGTTCTTCTGAACATTCGAATTCTCCTCCCAACCAAACCGCAGTTTCAGTTGTGCAGTCTTGGCTATTTGCTAAGAGAGCAAAAAAAATTGGAATTAAAAAAAGGAAGTTGAGGTTCATAACTTTGTTTTCCTTAAAGTTGAGCAATAGTCGTACCAACTTCAATTAATAAGCTTCCTACTCAATTAACCCTATTTTTTTCGCTCGATCTTGCCACTTTTTACGAGCTAATGACTGGAGATCTGTAACCGCATCACTTTCATCTGTGATTTCGATACCCAATATGGTTTCTAATAAGTCTTCCATCGTTACTATACCGACTAAACTGCCATAAGAATCAGTTACTACTGACATATGAATTTTTTCTTGTAGTAACTTATCAAACAAAATAGGTAAGGGTAATTGGTCAGATACGGTCACTAATGGCCTTTTGATCGAGTTTAAAAGGGCCTCATCTTGATCCTCGGCTAGTTTAGTAAGTATTTCATCTTTGAGTACCATTCCTGTTATCAGATCTTCCTTACCATCATAAGTAGGAATTCTTGAAAATTGTAAGGGTTCGTTTTTGTCAAAAAACTCTCTTACGGTCAGATTTTGATTAGCCAGTGTCAATACTGTTCGTGGCGTCATGATGTCATTTACTTTAAGTTCGTGCAACTGTACAAGGTTTCTTATGATTGTGCTTTCACTTTGTTCCAGTGTACCTGTTGCTGCACCTTCTTTTGCCATAGCCGCAATATCAGATCTACTAAGTACACTTTTATTTTTATCATTTTTCAGACTCTTAGTGATCAATTGAGTAATCCATACTAGAGGTGCTAGTATCCATAACAAGATGCGTAAGCTTTTTACGGTAAATGGAGCTAGCCCTCTCCAGTTATTGGCACCTATAGTCTTAGGGATAATCTCTGATAATATGAGTATGGCTAAAGTCATAAAACTAGCTATAACTACTTCCCAGCTCAAGCCTGGGATGATTTCATTTACATTGTCGAAAACAGCAGTGGCTTGTGCTCCAACTCCTATGGCTCCTACGGTATGTGCTATCGTATTGAGTGTAAGTATTGCGGATAAGGGCTTATCTATATCTTCTTTATATGCCGTAAGTAATTGTCCTACTTCACTACCGTCAGCCTGCTTTTTACGAATGTAGCTCGGTGTAATACTCAAAAGTACTGCCTCCCAAATACTGCACAAGAATGAAAATAGGATGGATAATATGAAAAAGAATATTAATAAAATCATGTGTAATTAATGCTATTTGTATGCTAAGGTAGTGTAATCATCGATAATGTTATATGGACGGCGCAATACAATCGAAGTATCAGATCTCAATCCATGGAATGTCTCTAATGCGTCAAGACCTTGTAGTAATACAATAATATTGAAATAAATACCAGAGAATACAATCTTTTATACGCTCCGCGACGTTATTCAAGCAACTAAGTCAAATCGTAATAACTATAAGGTATAATTTTTACACTAATTGTTTGTTTATAACACTTTACACATTATTATTTCATTTAATATGTTGGCATAAAATTTGCTACCTTTTAAATACTCAAGAACATATTTAAACTTAACCGAACCAAATTTTTTACGATGAACACTAACTCAAAATTATTAGTAACCTTGGTCTTTCTGACCAGCACATTTTTACAGCAAGCATTTTCTCAATCTGGACTTAGAATTAATTATAGTCAAAGTTTTGATGTTGCCCAAGAGCAGACATCTATGACTACGGGTAGAGACTTCACAGAGGCCTTCAATACTACCTTTATTGGTAGCTCTACTACTCAATCCTTTGGAATACAATATACCCATGATTTCGGCCACCTTTATTTTGATGGTGGAGCTGAATATAGAACGACAGGGTTAGATTTTATGATTTCAGAATTTCAGTTGGAGAGTCCAGTCTTGGAATCAAAAGCTTCGATACGTAATACCTTTTTATCAATACCATTAGTGGCTGGTTTACAAAAAGGAAATTTCAATATTGGAGTTGGTCCAAGATTTAATTTTTTATTGGATCAATCTATTGAAAATGGAGATGCCATGGATTTTCAAAGTGTAGAGCAATCATTACAGACTAATTTTCAATTCACCGTTGGATATGAGTTTTTTGATAGAGTCCAATTATCGGCTAGCTATGAAAGGGCTCTTCACCAGGCAAGAGATCATTTCTCAATAGCGGATAAAGAAACACAACTAAAATCATCTCCGAATCTACTAACCATAGGTTTGGGAGTAAGGATATTTTAATTTTTTTTTAGATAATAGAACCCAGGAGCCCTGTTTAGATTTTAATGAATCTGGTCAGGGCTTTTTTTGTTTTAAGGAAATATAAACCTGTACTAAGATGATTTACATCGATCCGAGAACTTTTTACCACATTTGACTGCATTATTATATTTCCGCTACTATCTATGATATAGATCTCCTCCGACAATAGCTTTTCATACGACTCCGAGAATTCTAAGCTCTGATTGACCAAATTAGATCTCAAAATTGACTTATCAACACCTTGTTGAATGACAGAATTAGTGATACATTCGATTGTATATTCGACGGATTCACTCGAGAGTATACCATCTGTCACTCCCCAAGTTTCGTATTCGAGCTGTTGAGCATTGTTGAAATCCCAGCTCGTGATATCTATTCCTGAAGTACCTTCAACTGTGCCGAATACCTTATGTACCATGAGTGGAAAGTCATTGGCTTTCCAAGTTAAACTTTCATTTTCGGTGACGCGTTCCGGAAGTACATCAGAGCATATGGGTTTGATAAAATACGCAAAATCGTCATAGTCGGGATATTCACCAAATACAGTCGCATAACCATTTTCATCAATACATACGGCTGTCACTTCATTGCAAGCTATAGCATAAGGAACTACATCATAGTCGACCATTGCACGTGCCATCATCGTTACTAAACGACCACTACGAGACCGATTATCAAAGTGGGTATCGGTGATTACATTGTTCAAGACATCAATTTGCAAAAAATCATTGTATCGTATAGAATCCATAAAAGGATGGTAAGGGTTAGCCAACGCTTCGCTACTGATCACGCCACTGGTTGTTGGAAAATATGCAATATTGCCTAGGCTAGCCATACCTGCCGAGGTACCTGCGATAGTTATGCCCTTATTGTTGATGAGATCCTGTAGGATATCCAATACGGGTGTATTCTTCCAATAGTCGTAGTATAAAGTCTGATCCCCGCCAGCTAGAAATATCAGTTCTGCACCACGTATTATATCTTGTACTTGGGCATCAAAGCTAGCATTTCTATTATTAAAGACTATAGTTTCAACGCTATTGACATTTACTCCAAGTTCAGAGTAGAAGTATGGATTATAACCGTCGCTACCGCTTGCTCGAAGTACAACGACATCACCTTCATTCGCTCGATCGAGCATCCATCTCATGGCATCGTCATTATCAGATCCACCTCCGGCAAGTACGATTCCTTTGAGAGGGGTAGTGTCTACATTTTCTGCACTACCTGTGAGGTAATAATCATAATCTTGTGCAGAGAGAAGACTATAGGATAGAACAAAAAATACAAAAAAGAATTTCCACATATTTAGCGTTTTAGGTCAGTAGCAATATAGTGGAATAATTAATCCTCAATGTAAAAGTCCAGATCAAAACTTTTTGATCTGGACTTTGACTTTAATTTATTTGATTTTGAGTACGATCTATGAACGTTCGTTTGATATCGTGGCTTGCCGCTAGCCACATATCTGCATCGCTAGGGAAATGTCCAATGACTCCGCTTCTGACACAAGGAATATTGCTACACGTTGCTCTGTTATCGCCCAGAAAATTTGAAAACTCCTCGTGAAAGACTTGCTGTGCTTCTAATTCTTCATATCCATAGGCTTCACCACTTATAAAGTCTATGTACTCTATCGAAGCAATTATCTGTGCTTCTTTGTTCATAGTTGTTATAGTGGTAGTACTTCTTACGGTTTCAAAAACATCTTCTTCCTTTTCCACCTGTACGTTGAAAGAATTACCAGAGCTGTCTACTTTGGTCTCGGTCTCATAGAACTTTCTTGTACCTACCTTAACCTCTTTCTCGCAGTTAAATTGGTTGGTATGCAAGCTTTCTGGACTCGTGTCTAATATATCATAACGCAACTCGGCTTTGATATCCATTGAGATTCCTTCTGGCTGATTCCAATAGTACTGGACCCATCTACTATTCATAGCTTGGTAGTCAAGATCGAGTAGCTTGTGGATAAATCTACCTCGGAGATGTCCTGGATTTGTTATACTTGTTTCTACCAATACATGGGTCATACCTAGTGCATTCGCTACCCTCAATAAAGAGTCTTTATCTTCATAAATTGTATAAAAATGCTCTATGTTTTTTAATTCTCTATATGCTGCTCTTGCATCTAATTTATATCCACGGTTTGCATTATCAAGCAATGCAAGTGCCTGATCGTAGTGAAATTTTGATGCTCGGTCGGCTGCTAGTTTAAGTTCATTATCATAGTTATGCATCACAAAATGTGCTACATATCCATCCTTACTTACCAGAGGTAAAAATCTAGCAATTCTATTTTGTCTACGGATTAGGTCTCCATACAAATGATAGATGCGAGTTTGTAGTTCTGGACGATCTTGAGAATGTAAATGAGAGATTCTATTTAGATCTCGTTCTACCAGACGTGCATAGGCATCTTCTAGCGCTATGACATGATCTGTTTTTTTGTTCTTTTTTCCAGCTAACTTTTTAGTAGCATACTCGAATGCTTCTTCATACCGTCCTTGTTCGACAAGTTTTTTTACATTGGTACATGATACTAAAACGAGTGCTGCTGATAGAGTGTAAATGATTCTTTTCATAAACTTCGTTTTAGATGATTAATAATGTTGTTATTAAAAGATCGAAAGATTATTGACTAAAGTCACATAATTTGAAACCTTTAAAGGCATTTTAACCAGAAGATTATGAATAAGTTAAATGTATAATATGAAAAAGTCTAGTTTGAATTATTAATTGTATTTAGATGACATTGAAATAAAAGAGTAAGATATTTGCCGAACAACGAAAACCGAGCAATGAAACCCAAACAACGAAACGCGAACTACGAAAAACGAATACCGAACCAATGAATCTTCTTTACATCATCGACCTACTTGGTACCCTCGTATTTGCAATAAGTGGTGTTTTGGCAGCAGTTGAGCATAAGTTTGATATAGTGGGAGCATTTATATTGGGACTTGTTACAGCCATTGGCGGAGGTACATTGAGAGATCTATTGATCGGTGCAACACCGGTAGGATGGATGACGGATCTCAATTATCTAATCTGTATAGTATGTTCCATTGCACTTTGTTTCTTTATGAAAGGTTTTTTAAAAAAGATGAGGAAGGGACTTTTCCTTTTTGATACGATAGGTATTGGAATTTTTACGATTCTGGGTATTCAAAAAACCTTAAGTTTTGGATTGAATCCTATAATTGCTATCCTGATGGGTATAGTGTCAGCTGTCTTTGGTGGGGTGATAAGAGATGTGCTCTCCAATGAAATTCCACTTATTTTCAGAAAAGAAATTTATGCATCAGTCTGTCTCTTGGGTGGTGTATTTTACTGGCTATTGACTTATCTAGGATGTAATTATGAATTGAGTATTGTGTTGCCAATTCTTCTTGTGGTCGTGATCCGCGTAGCGGCTGTTAAAAATGATTGGCAGATTCCTTTTAGACCCCTTCAAAACTAATTACTAAATAATAGTACTCTATGGACATGGGTATGAGATCGTATGATTAATTTTGGTTTTTGATTGACCAAGCTCATAATAACTCATGATCTCATTCTTTTCTCGATTAGACCATACATTTGCGTTACAGCATCAACATGCACTATCAACTGACGATATTGAAAAATTGATTTGGCTACTAGCAGATGCAGAGCCCGTAGAAGCAGATTCCATAGATAATACTTATTTAGGACCAAGAGCGAGCATGATCACTCCATGGAGTACCAATGCGGTGGAGATCACCCAGAATATGGGTATTGATGGGATTCAAAGAATAGAAAAGTTTGAACTCATCAAAGGAGATACGATCAATTATGATCCTATGATCTCTCAACAATATGACAAATTGGATCAAGGGATATTTACGATTGATGCGACACCGGCAGATATAATCAATATCACGGATATAGCCGCATACAATCAACAAGAAGGACTGTCATTGAGTGATGAAGAGGTACAGTACTTAGAAGAATTAGCCATAAAGATGGGACGTCCTTTGACGGATTCAGAAGTATTTGGCTTTTCTCAAGTAAATAGCGAGCATTGCCGACATAAGATCTTTAATGGAACTTTTGTGATTGATGGAGTAGAGCAGGAAGAGTCTCTTTTCGCTATGATAAAAAAGACATCTAAAGAAAATCCTAATCATATAGTATCGGCATATAAGGACAATGTAGCATTTATTGATGGTCCTAGAGTAGAGCAATTTGCACCTACAAGAGCTGATGAACCTTCGCTATATGCTGCCAAGGAATTCGATTCTGTTATTTCTCTTAAGGCAGAGACACATAATTTTCCGACAACAGTAGAACCTTTCAATGGGGCAGCTACAGGATCAGGAGGTGAGATCCGTGATCGTTTAGCAGGAGGTCAGGGATCTGTACCGATGGCAGGTACAGCGGTATACATGACATCTTATTCGAGGTTGTTACATGATCGGCCTTGGGAGAAAAATATCGATAAACGAAAATGGTTATATCAGACACCGTTGGACATTCTTATCAAGGCAAGTAATGGAGCCTCTGACTTCGGTAATAAATTTGGACAACCGCTCATAGCAGGGTCATTATTGACTTTTGAGCATGAAGAATTTGATGAGCTTATAGCATATGATAAGGTTATCATGCAAGCTGGAGGTATCGGTTATGGTAAGAAAGATCTTGCCGAAAAAGAGCTACCTAAGGAAGGTGATAGAATAGTGATACTCGGTGGAGATAATTACCGAATAGGAATGGGTGGTGCAGCTGTTTCCTCAGCTGATACAGGTGCATTCGAATCAGGTATAGAACTCAATGCAGTACAGAGATCCAATCCTGAGATGCAGAAAAGAGCGGCCAATACGGTCAGGGCCTTACTAGAGTCTGATCATAATCCGATTGTATCTATACATGATCATGGTGCTGGTGGGCACTTAAATTGCTTGTCAGAGCTGGTAGAAGATACTGGAGGACATATCGATGTAGCTAGACTGCCGATAGGAGACCCTACACTCAGTGATAAAGAGATTATAGGCAACGAATCTCAAGAGAGAATGGGACTCGTGATTGCTGAAAAGGATATTGAGACGCTACGTAAAATAGCGGATCGAGAGCGATCTCCAATGTACGATGTAGGAGTGGTAACTTCGGATGATAAGTTTATCTTTCATAGAGAGGAGTCTGATGCACGACCTATGGATCTTAAGCTGAGTGATATGTTTGGAAGTAGTCCAAAGACTATTTTAAAAGATCAAAATTCTACTACCAAGTTTGAAAAAATAGAAACAACAGTTTCAGAGATATACCAATACACGAAAAATGTATTAAAGTTAGAATCAGTAGCTTGTAAAGACTGGTTAACCAATAAAGTAGATCGATGCGTTGGTGGATTAGTGGCTGCACAACAATGCGTAGGTCCACTTCAACTGCCTCTAAATAATGTTGCCGTTATGGCACTTGATTTTAATGGTAAGGATGGTATTGCTACCTCAATAGGCCATGCGCCTGCTACCGCGTTAATTGATGCAGCTGCGGGATCGAGAGTGGCAATGACAGAAGCATTGACTAATATTATATGGGCTCCATTGCATGATGGTCTTAGATCCGTTTCGCTTTCGGCTAACTGGATGTGGCCATGTAAAAATATAGGTCAGGATGCTCGACTTTATCAAGCGGTCAAAGCTACTTCTGATTATGCCATTGCATTGGGTATCAATATCCCCACGGGTAAAGATTCGCTTTCTATGGCGCAAAAGTATAAGGATAAGACTGTGCTAGCACCGGGTACGGTCATCATCTCGGCTTGTGGCCAGTGTAACGATATCAGAAATGTAATTGAGCCTGTATTAAAAGCTGATGGTGGTAAATTGTATTACCTAAATTTCTCGCAAGATGAATATAAATTGGGTGGTTCTTCATTGGCTCAAACCTTAAATAGAGTAGGGGACCAATGCCCAGATGTCAAAGATGCTCAGTATGTACTGAATGCATTTAACGCTATACAAGATGCTATCCAACAGGGTATGATTCAAGCAGGTCATGATATAGCATCGGGAGGAATGATTACTTCGCTATTAGAGTTATGTTTTGCGCAGAATGGTGTAGGTCTCGACATTAATCTCGATCCTTTAAAAGCTAAGACCATAGATATTTTATTTTCTGAAAATACTGGAATATTAGTACAAGCTAATGATGAGTTTGCGGCATATCTTGATAAGCAAGATATCCAGTACTTTACCTTAGGTAGAGTTACTGATCAAGCAAAATTAGATATACATCACGGGTATGAGGATTATCAATTTGATATCTCTACTTATAGAGATCATTGGTATGAAACTTCCTTCCTTTTAGATCAGCATCAGACAGCCGCTAAGCTTTCCTCAGCTCGATATGAAAATTATAAATATCAAGCATTAACATATAATTTCCCCGCTGTACATACAGGTACTATCGAGTCTAGAGATAATATAAAGCAAAAGCCACTAGCCGCAATTATTCGAGAGAAAGGGAGTAATAGTGAAAGAGAAATGGCCAATGCCTTGTATCGAGCAGGATTTGAGGTTCGGGATGTACATATGACGGACTTAATTTCAGGTAGAGAAACACTTGAAGATGTTAGGTTTATAGGTGCAGTAGGTGGCTTCTCTAATAGTGATGTGCTAGGAAGTGCCAAAGGCTGGGCTGGCGCTTTTAAATACAACGAAAAAGCTAAAAAAGCCTTGGATCAGTTTTTTGCCCGACCAGATACATTATCTATTGGTATCTGCAATGGGTGTCAACTGTTTTTAGAATTAGATTTGATTAATCCAGATCATGAACGGTTGTCAAAAATGACGTATAACAATAGCCATAAGCATGAGAGTGCCTTTACTTCGGTGGTTATTCAGAAGAACAATAGTGTAATGATGCGCAATCTTGATGGTGCTCAGTTGGGAGTTTGGATTTCACATGGTGAGGGGAAGTTTAGCCTTCCTATGGATGAGTCAGACTATCATATTGTCTCAAAGTATAGCTATGATGCTTATCCGCACAATCCAAATGGTAGTGATTACAACGTAGCGATGCTTGCTAGTGCTGATGGAAGACATCTAGTTACGATGCCACATATAGAAAGATCCTTTTTCGCTTGGAACTGGGCGCATTATGCTTCCGATCGTCAGGATGAGGTCAGTCCATGGGCTCAAGCATTTGTTAATGCTCGTGAGTGGTTGATTAAGAAGTAAATTAACTTTAATAAATATCATCTAGTTCATTTATTTGAGTGTTCTTATGGATTAAGTTACCATTATTTGTAATTATACTAGTTAGTACAATACTTGGTATTACAAGAAAAGTATATTTCCTAACAACTAGTCCTATTCCTAAAATACTTAAGACTGGGATACCTGATACACATTAATAAGATATTAACCTCAATATCTTTCAACACAATAGTGTTATTCTTCAACTTTATAAGAATGTCAATCGATTGATTCAAATAGTGATAGCTATCTCATCATAGTTATATCCTTCTCATTTTCTGTGATAAATAATCTGATGACTAGGTCATTTTAGTTTTTAAGGGCATAGTGTTGTTGAAAATGACTTCATACATATATGAGAACTTGGGAAAGTCTAATAACAATAGTTCAATAAAATAAAAAAACCGAACCACAATTAAGTGATTCGGCTTTTTTTAAGACTATTTGAAAAAACTTATCTAATTACTGAGAGTTTTTCGATGAATACATTTCTACCAACCTTGATTCTTACAACATAAGAACCTGCCGGTAAAGCTGAGATATCCATAGTTTCTTGGCTACTTCCAGATTCAATGCTAGTATCAATGATATTGTTGGAAATTACTTTTCCTTTTAGATCATAGATAGTCACATTTAGCTCACCTGCCTCAGCAGCAGTTATCTGAACTGTAGTCGAACCGACTGCAGGATTAGGATAAAGGTTTACATCTACTAATCTGTCTCTTTCTACATCAACAGAAATGATATCAGAATAATTATATGAACCATCGTAATCAAACTGTTGCAATCTGTAGAAGTATCTTCCACTCTTAGCGATATCCATATCTTCCCAATCATAGGTTACTTTTACCGAAGAATTACCTCTTCCTTCCACTCTTCCGATTGATTTGAAGTTTGCAATATCACCAAACGATCTTTCTACTATAAAGTAGTCATTGTTGATTTCAGAAGCTGTGATCCAAGTAAGATCATTTTGATCATCTTTCTTATTCCACTCACCATAGAAGTCAACGATCTCTACTGGAAGTACTCCACGCGTAAATCCTGCATCAATATCGTTATTGACAGAACCAGGAGCAACATTAATGATAGATGTTCTTCCAGTACCTGTATTAACGATATCACTGTCTCCAGTACCAGATCCAACACCTGGGTTTACAAAATTGTAACCATTAGGAAGTACAACTTCTACTTGGTAGTTACCAGCAGGCAGGTCAGTAAATTCGTAGAAACCAGGATTCCCAGTTCTAGGATCAGTCATCGTTACCGTTGTACCGACTAGAGTTCCGAATTGATCATATAGATTAACAGTCACTCCATTGATACCTGTATCTGCAGGATCTTGTACGTCAGTAAGGTTACCAGTACTGTCATCCCAAACAAAGTCACCAATTGTAGCACCTTGGTATACACCAGCATCAATATCATCATTTCTACCAGAAATTAGTGTAAATGTTGCAGTAGTATTCGTTCCATTTGATCCATCAACATCACTATCGGTAGCTTCAGTACCAGTAACGTTATTATTAGGCATTGTAGTAATAAAACCAGTAGGAGTTTCAAACTCGATGTAGTAATCTCCAGGATTTAATCCAACAAATTCATAAAACCCAGGTTCTCCTGTTATAGGATCATTCATTGTATTTGTAGTAGCAATCTGAGTACCAGTGGTATCATCAAATAGATTAATAATTACTCCATTGATACCTGGCTCTGCAGGGTCAAGAATACCATCATTATCAAGATCTTCATCTACGTCTAGGTTTCCATCACCATCAATATCCTCACCTGGATCTAATATACCGTTGTTATTTGTATCCTCATCAACATCAAGATTTCCGTCACCATCAACATCCTCTGAAGGATCTTGTACTCCATCACCATCTAGATCTTCCCAAACGAAGTTACCTACTTCTACAAGTATAAGTTTATCAACAAAATCGTTGTCTTCATCAGACTCGCCTGGAGTTACAGTTACCGCAATAGTATTATCTACAGTAGTATCAGTATCGCCTGCATCGCCATCATTAGATTCATCTTCGTCTGAAACCGATTCACCATTCGTAGGATCAGTCGTCGTAACAAGGTAGTCACCTGGTTCTAAGTTAGGGAATGAGTATTCACCATTACTATCTGTTGTCGTTGTTATTTGTGGTTCTCCCGGATCTACTACACCATTGTTATTAAGATCTTCAGTCAGAGTCACTGTAACACCTACTTGTGGAGAATCTGGAGTTCCATCATCGTCATCATCTAAAGAAACGGTACCAGAGATTTCTCCGAGTGTTTCTTCTACAAAATTATTGTCAGTATCATCTTCACCAGGAGTAGTAGTTACTGCAATGCTATTATCTACTGTAGTATCTGCATCATTTGCATCACCATCAGGTGATTCGTCTTGGTCAGATACATCTGTTAATCCCGTTGGTTGTATCTGTGTTACGATGTAGTCATCAGCAGGTAGGTCAGTAAACTCATACTCACCATTAGCATCTGTTACATCAGTTGCAATAGGGCCGGCTGCTAATTCAGCAGGATCTAGAGCACCATTACCATTAGTATCTTCATACAATTCAATGGTTACACCAGCTATAGGGGTATCACCATTATCATCATTATCAAGATCTTCTGTCACCTTTCCTGCGATCGAACTCAATAACTCATCTATGAAGTTATTATCTGAATCATCTTCATCAGGACCTAATGTCACATCAATCGTATTATCTACAGTTGTATCTGTATCACCTAGGTCACCGTCATTTGATTCGTCTTCATCAGAAACAGAGTCTGCACCGTTAGGATCAGTAGTAGTTACTAAGTAATCACCAGCTGGTAAGCTATTGAATACATAATCACCATTAGAATCAGTAATAGTTGTTGTTTGAGGTTCACCTGGATCAACAACACCATTGTTGTTAAGATCTTCAGTAAGCGTCACAGTCACACCAACCTGAGGTGTATCAGGAGTACCATCATTGTCATCATCAAGAGAAACGTTACCAGAGATAGAACCTAATCCAAATGGCATAACTTCTTCACCATCACCATCATCTTCATCATCAGGATCATCAGTAGAATCACCATCACCATCTGTATCTACACCGTTGTCAGGCGTAGAGTCTGTATCAGGTTGATCTTGATCAGTTACTTCCGCAAGGTTTAGATAATCTCCACCTTCGTTGATCGTTACAAGAACCGACAAGGTAGCTGTAGCACCGTTAGCTAACGTACCTACATTCCATATACCCGTGGTGTTGTCATAAGAACCTTGAGTAGAGTTATATCCATTATACGTATATCCAGAAGGTAGCTGATCAGTTACTTCTACACCAGTAGCAGTATTAGGACCATCGTTACCTACGAGGATAAAGAATGTGATCTGATCACCAACCGAAGGTGGACTCAATAGATTAGTTGACTTCTCTAAGTATAAGTCAACGGCAGTATTAGGAGTTACTTCCTCACCGTCACCATCATCTTCATCGTCAGGATCATCCGTAGAGTCACCATCACCATCAGTATCTACACCATTGTCAGGCGTAGAATCCGTATCAGGTTGATCTTGATCAGTTACTTCCGCAAGGTTAAGGTAATCACCAGTTGCATTTACAGTAGCTGTTACTGTAAGAGTAGCTGTAGCACCGTTAGCTAGTGTACCTACGTTCCAGATTCCAGTAGCGTTGCTGTAAGAACCTTGTGTAGAAGAGAAACCATTGTAAGTATATCCAGAAGGTAATTGATCAGTTACTACTACACCAGTAGCAGTATTAGGACCATCATTTCCAACAAGGATAGTAAATGTGATTTGCTCTCCAACGATAGGAGTAAGTTCATTTACTGATTTCTCTAAGTATAAGTCAACGGCAGTATTAGGAGTTACTTCCTCACCGTCACCATCATCTTCATCGTCAGGATCATCCGTAGAGTCACCATCACCATCAGTATCTACACCATTGTCAGGCGTAGAATCCGTATCAGGTTGATCTTGATCAGTTACTTCCGCAAGGTTAAGGTAATCACCAGTTGCATTTACAGTAGCTGTTACTGTAAGAGTAGCTGTAGCACCGTTAGCTAGTGTACCTACGTTCCAGATTCCAGTAGCGTTGCTGTAAGAACCTTGTGTAGAAGAGAAACCATTGTAAGTATATCCAGAAGGTAATTGATCAGTTACTACTACACCAGTAGCAGTATTAGGACCATCATTTCCAACAAGGATAGTAAATGTGATTTGCTCTCCAACGATAGGAGTAAGTTCATTTACTGATTTCTCTAAGTATAAGTCAACGGCAGTATTAGGAGTTACTTCCTCACCGTCACCATCATCTTCATCGTCAGGATCATCCGTAGAGTCACCATCACCATCAGTATCTACACCATTGTCAGGCGTAGAATCCGTATCAGGTTGATCTTGATCAGTTACTTCCGCAAGGTTAAGGTAATCACCAGTTGCATTTACAGTAGCTGTTACTGTAAGAGTAGCTGTAGCACCGTTAGCTAGTGTACCTACGTTCCAGATTCCAGTAGCGTTGCTGTAAGAACCTTGTGTAGAAGAGAAACCATTGTAAGTATATCCAGAAGGTAATTGATCAGTTACTACTACACCAGTAGCAGTATTAGGACCATCATTTCCAACAAGGATAGTAAATGTGATTTGCTCTCCAACGATAGGAGTAAGTTCATTTACTGATTTCTCTAAGTATAAGTCAACGGCAGTATTAGGAGTTACTTCCTCACCGTCACCATCATCTTCATCGTCAGGATCATCCGTAGAGTCACCATCACCATCAGTATCTACACCATTGTCAGGCGTAGAATCCGTATCAGGTTGATCTTGATCAGTTACTTCCGCAAGGTTAAGGTAATCACCAGTTGCATTTACAGTAGCTGTTACTGTAAGAGTAGCTGTAGCACCGTTAGCTAGTGTACCTACGTTCCAGATTCCAGTAGCGTTGCTGTAAGAACCTTGTGTAGAAGAGAAACCATTGTAAGTATATCCAGAAGGTAATTGATCAGTTACTACTACACCAGTAGCAGTATTAGGACCATCATTTCCAACAAGGATAGTAAATGTGATTTGCTCTCCAACGATAGGAGTAAGTTCATTTACTGATTTCTCTAAGTAAAGGTCTACAGTTTCAATAGTTTCTTCTTCAACGAAGTCATTATCAGTATCATTTTCACCAGGAGTAGTAGTTACTGCGATGGTATTATCAACAGTAGTATCACCATCATTAGCATCACCATCAGGAGATTCGTCTTGATCAGATACATCCTCGAACCCGTTAGGCTGAGTTTGTGTAACGATGTAGTCACCGGCAGGTAAGTCGGTAAATTCATAATCACCGTTTGTGTCGGTTACATCCGTTGCGATAGGACCAGCTGCTAGTTCAGCAGGATCAAGTACACCATCACCATCAGTATCTTCGTATAGTTCTATAGTTACACCTGAGATAGGTTGATCTCCATTATCATCATTATCGATATCCTCTGTTACATCACCAGAGATAGAAGTCAATAATTCATCAATGAAGTCATTGTCTTCATCATCTTCACCAGCACCAAGTGTTACATCGATGGTATTATCTACAGTTGTATCTGTATCACCAGGGTCACCATCGTTAGACTCATCTTCATCAGAAACGGAGTCAGCTCCGTTAGGATCCATAGTAGTTACGATATAATCACCAGCTGGGAGATTAGGGAATATGTAATCACCGTTAGAATCAGTAGTTGTAGTTGTTTGTGGTTCACCAGGATCCGCAACACCATTGTTGTTAAGATCTTCAGTGAGAGTTACAGTTACACCAACTTGAGGAGTATCAGGAGTATCATTATTGTCATCATCAAGCGAGACATTACCTGAAATAGAACCTAGCTGAGTAGGAATTACTTCCGCACCATCACCGTCATCTTCATCATCTGGGTCATCTGTAGAGTCACCGTCACCATCAGTATCTACACCATTGTCAGGAGTAGAATCAGTATCAGGTTGATCTTGATTTGTGACTTCCGCAAGGTTAAGGTAATCACCAGTTGCATTAACAGTTGCGGTAACTGTTAAGGTTTTAGTTTGCCCTACTAGGATTGATCCTACGGTCCAAACACCTGTAGTGTTATTATACGAACCTTGTGTTGCTGAGAATCCAACGTAAGTATATCCAGAAGGTAATTGATCTGTGACCTCGACACCTGTAGCATCATTAGGTCCATCATTTCCTACAACAATGGTAAATGTTACCTGATCACCGACATTCGGAGTTTGATCATTTACAGATTTTTCTACAAAAAGGTCTACCGCTGTGTTAGGAGTTACTTCCTCACCATCACCATCATCATCGTCATCCGGATCATCTGTAGAGTCACCGTCACCATCAGTATCTACACCATCGTCAGGAGTAGAATCCGTATCAGGTTGATCCTGATCTGTAACTTCTGCAAGGTTTAGGTAGTCTCCAGTTGCATTAACAGTAGCGGTAACCATAAGTGTAGCAGTAGCGCCATTCGCAAGTGATCCTACCGTCCATATACCAGTAGGTACATTATAAGAACCTTGTGTAGATGTAAATCCTACGTACGTATATCCAGAAGGTAATTGATCAGTCACTTCAACGCCTGTTGCGTCGTTAGGTCCATCATTACCTACCAGAATAGTAAATGTGATTTCCTCACCTATGATAGGTGTAAAATTATCTACTGATTTTTCAAGGTAAAGATCAACCAATGTATTTGGAGTCACCTCTTCACCATCACCATCATCTTCATCACCTGGATCATCGCTAGGGTCACCATTTCCATTAGTATCTACACCATTACCTGGAGTGGAATCTATATCATCTTGATCTTGATTTGTTACTTCGGCAAGGTTTAAGTAATCACCAGTGGCATTAACAGAAGCACTTACCGTTAATGTTTCAGTTTGATTCACTGCTAGGTCACCTACCGTCCATAGACCAGATGACGGATTGTATGCACCTTGTGAAGTATTAAATGTGGTCAACGTATATCCAGAAGGTAATAGATCCGTTACTTCAACACCAGATGCATCAGAAGGACCATCATTTCCTACTTCAATCGTAAACGTTACTACATCATCCAAAAATGGAGTGAAGTTATCTACTGATTTTTCTAAGAATATATCTACTTCGGGTTTGAAACCAAAGTCAATAGTCATATCACCATTGGCGTCATCAATACCATCTTGATTTCCACCTTGACCTGCTTCATTAGTAGGTTCAGCGTTAGGAGATAAAGTGATGAGTGGAGATACAACAGATGTACCTGAACCACCGATCTGACTACCATTATCATCACCGTCTTCTCCATTATCTGAGTTATCAGTAGGAGTACTTGAAGTTGGGTATGTACTATCAGGTAATACTTCAACTTGGTATTGTCCAGGGAAGATTCCTCCAAAGAAGTAGTCACCGTTAGCGTCTGTAGTCGTTGTAGCTACAACGTTACCCATATCATCTAATAGATTTACTGATACACCTGCTATTCCATCATCATCTGCATCTTGTATTCCGTTATCGTTATTATCGATAAATACAGTAGAACCTATACTCATTAACTGAGGTGTAAAACCGAAATCAACGGTCATGTTACCATTCGCATCATCCGTATCATCCTGATTACCACCTTGGCTAGGCTCATTTGTAGATTCCGTATTAGGTGCTAATGTGATAAATGGAGATACTGCAGGAGTTCCTTTTCCACCAGCTTGACTACCATTATCATCACCATCTTGATCGTTGTCATTAGTATCTGTATTACTACTTGAAGTTGGATAGTCGTCTTCTGGAGTTACTCTTACTTGATAAGTACCAGGTAATAAACCACCAAAGAAGTAATCACCATTCGCATCAGTCGTGGTTGTAGCTACTACATTTCCTGATGCATCTAGTAATTCTACGGTAAGATTTGCCAGACCATTTTCACCATTATCTTGGAATCCATTGTCGTTATCATCCGCAAATACGGTAGAACCTATGCTCATCAGTTGTGGTATAAAACCGAAATCGACAGTCATATCACCATTGGCGTCGTCAGTATTATCTTGTGCACCGCCTTGGCCAGGCTCATTTGTTGTTTCTGAGTTAGGAGATAGTGTAATGATTGGCGAAAGTACGTTAGTACCAGAACCGCCAGCTTGCGTTCCGTTATCATCACCATCTTGACTATTATCTGCATTATCTGTCGGAGTACTAGAAGTTGGGAAGTCGGTACTTGGTACAACTTCTACTTGATAGTCGCCAGGTAATAATCCGCCAAAGAAGTAATCACCATTTGCATCCGTAGTTGTAGACGCAATAGTATTACCCATATCATCTAGAAGGTTGACAGTTACGTCAGCAATACCGCCTTCGTTAGCATCTTGTAGACCATTGTCATTAGGATCTTCAAATACAGTAGAACCTATACTCATTAATTGAGGAACAAAACCGAAATCTACAGTCATATCACCATTAGCATCATCAGCATTATCTTGATTACCACCTTGACCAGTTTCATTCGTAGGCTCTGTATTAGGAGCAAGAGTTATGATAGGCGAATTAACAGGAGTGCCACTACCAGCGGACTGAATACCATTATCATCACCATCTTGTCCGTTATCAGCAGTATCTGTATTACTACTAGAAGTAGGAAAATCAGCATCAGGTATTACCTGTACTTGATAGTCACCTGGTAAGAGGTTATCAAAGAAGTAATCACCATTTGCATCAGTAGTAGTGGTTTCAATGATATTACCCATATCATCTAAAAGATTTACTGTAACATCAGAGATACCATTTTCACCAGCATCTTGAAGACCATTATCATTTGTGTCTTGGAATACTGTAGAACCAATGCTCATTAATTGTGGGATGAAACCAAAGTCAATGGTCATATCACCATTAGCATCATCAGCATTATCTTGAGCACCACCTTGACCAGGCTCATTCGTTGTTTCTGTATTAGGAGAAAGCGTAATGATTGGAGATACTACAGTAGTTCCTGATCCACCTGCCTGCATACCATTATCATCACCATCTTGGCTGTTGTCAGCTGTATCCGTTGGAGTACTAGAGGTAGGGAAGTCAGCATCAGGAATGACTTGTACTTGGTAATCACCAGGAAGTAATCCGCCAAAGAAGTAATCACCATTCGCATCTGTAGTCGTCGTAGCAACAGTGTTACCCATATCATCTAGAAGATTTACAGTTACATCAGCGATACCATTTTCACCTGCATCTTGTGATCCGTTATCATTAGGATCTTCGAATACAGTAGAACCAATACTCATCAATTGAGGAACAAAACCGAAATCAACAGTCATATCACCATTCGCATCATCAGCGTTATCTTGAGCACCACCTTGACCAGGTTCATTTGTAGTTTCACTGTTAGGAGTCAGTGAAATGATAGGAGAAACTACAGGAGATCCTGCCCCAGCAGTTTGAATACCATTATCATCACCATCTTGTCCGTTGTCAGAAGTATCTGTATTACTACTAGAAGTAGGGAAGTCTGAATCTGGTAATACTTGTATCTGATAATCTCCTGGTAAAAGGCCATCAAAGAAGTAATTACCATTCGCATCGGTAGTTGTGGTAGCAACTGTATTACCCATATCGTCTAATAGATTTACAGTTACGTCTGAGATACCATTTTCACCTGCATCTTGGAAACCATTATCATTAGGATCTTCAAATACAGTAGAACCAATACTCATCAATTGAGGGATAAAACCAAAATCTACGGTCATATCACCATTGGCATCATCAGCATTATCTTGACCACCACCTTGACTTGGTTCGTTAGTGGTTTCACTATTTGGAGATAGCGTAATCAAAGGAGATACTGTAGATGTTCCTTTTCCTCCGGCTTGTATACCATTATCATCACCATCTTGACTATTATCAGCAGTATCGGTTGGAGTACTAGAGGTTGGAAATTCATCGCTAGGGATTACTTCGACTTGGTATTGACCAGGTAGAAGTCCACCGAAGAAGTAGTTACCGTTTGCATCCGTAGTGGTAGTTGCAACGGTATTACCTAGATTATCTAAAAGGTTTACTGTAAGATCAGCGATACCATTTTCACCTGCATCTTGAGTTCCATTGTCATTAGGATCTTCAAATACAGTAGAACCAATACTCATTAGTTGAGGTACAAAACCAAAATCTACTGTCATATCTCCGTCTGCATCATTGGCATCATCTTGAGCACCTCCGCTAAATCCTTCACTTGCTCCTGTAGGTTCAGTACCTGGAGATAGCGTAATTAATGGAGATACGGTAGCAGTACCACTCCCACCAGCTTGTATACCATTATCATCACCGTCATCACCGTTATCAGCTGTATCCGTTGGAGTACTTGATGTTGGGAAATTTGGATCTGGACTTGGAATACTTACTTGGTATTGACCTGGGTCTAGATTTCCAAAGAAGTAATTACCATTTCCATCAGTGGTAGTAGTAGCTATTACATTTCCTAAGTTATCTAAAAGATTGACGGTCACACCTGAGATACCGCCTTCATTGGCATCTTGTTGCCCATTATCGTTTGTATCCACAAAAACTGTAGAACCTAGAGATAATTTACATTCATCTCCTGTGATAGTAACTTGGTCAGTAGCAGTACAACCATTATTTTGTACAGTAACCGTATATGTAATAGATGAAACACCTAATGGCAATGTCACTTCAGGATTAGAAATAGTCGTTGATGACAAATATGTCGCTGGAGACCAAGTAATAGTACCTCCTTGAGGTGCTACAAAACCAGGTGTACCTCCTATAGTGGTAGAAGATTCTTGACATATCGTCTGATCTCCACCTGCATTCGCTTCTACGAGACCACCGATAGTAATTGTTAATTGATCGGTACTCGTACAGTTTAGATTTGCTGATGCACCCGTAAGCGTAATTGTAACTGTCTGACCAGCTAGAGCAGCAGGGAAAGTAACCGTTTCAGTTGGATCATTCATATCTCCATCCGCAGTACTTCCGCCATTAAAATTCCATGTATAATTAGCACCTGCCTCAGGATTTGGAATGCTAAATACGCCTTCTTCACCAACACATAAGAACGTTGGTCCTTCGATACCTAGTACAGGAGGGTTTTCAACATTTACATCTACTTCTTCAGTACCTGTACATCCGAGTTGGTCTGTAACAGTAACGACATATGTCGTAGATGTAGGAGGACTTACAGTAATTGATTGTCCTAGAGAACCATCGCTCCATGCGAAGCTTGTATTTCCAGTAGCATTAGTAACAGAAGCGGTCAATGTTGCTTGGAAGTTTCTACAGATATTAACGTCTGGTCCAATTGAAACTTCTAATTCACATCCAAAGAATCCGAAATCTAAACTATGATCAGTTTGACCAGGAAGACCAGTTGTGAAAGCAATGGCTGGCTTATTTATAACATTGGCAGGAACTCCAAATCCTGAAATAGTAGCATCACTATCTATTTCATCATTTGCACCTACATTGTCTACCGTAATTTCTAATGTATTTCCATTGAATGGTAATCCGTTATTGTATCCTTCAATAGCAACAAAATAGTCAGTATTGAAATCTAAATTATAGAAATAGTAGTAACCTTCACCGTCAGTGGTAGTTTGGCTTACGAGATTTCCATTTTCATCATATAAGCTTACTGTTACACCATCAATTGGTGTTTCACCTGGATCTTGGATACCATTTTTATTAGCATCGACCCATACATAATCTCCTACTTCAATTGGAGCAGGATCACAGAATACTTCAATATCACCAAGACCATTGGCCTTACCAAATCCGTCAGGATTATTTACATCATCTCTATATACCTCGTATCCTTCAAATCCAGTACCATTGATATTATTAAATCTTGAAAATCCTTGAGAATATGATCTATGAGGATCATATACGGTAGATAATACTTCACCAGATCCAGAGAACTTTGCTAATGATCCAGTAGCTGCTTCATTGTGACATAGTTTTAAGTCACCACAAAAGAATTCTCCACCACCAGGTCCTTGATTATTGTTAGTACCACAACCTACTTTACCTTGGCTGATTCCATTGCTCTCTAAAGTATAAGTGCCGTTTCCTACAGGATCAGCTCTTAAAATATCCCCGATTGCAAGACCACTTACTAGAGCAGTATTAGACATTGCTGGGTCTGGTCTGTAGTTTTGAAATCCTAGTTGGTCGGCATTTCTATCTCTTACTCCAATAACGATTGCCCCATCAACTTCAAATTCGATGTCAGAAATTATTGGTTGAGGATAAGCACTTCCTTGATATGTAGAAGTCCATGGGTACCAAAAATCACCAGGTCCACCAATTGGTTGACTACAACCAAATGCTGCATCTCTTGTGTAATTGAAAGGGAAAGTCAAAATTGGTGTAGTATTGAAGCCAATAGCTGGATCATACTCAAATATGTAACCAGTAGGCTGCGCTCCAGAAGCTTCTCCAGAACATACACCACCAACATATAATTTACCTGCATAAAATTTTAGACCAAAAGGCCTCCAATCGGCTGCCGTACCACAGGGATTGGGGGTAGGTAGTATCGATTGCAAAGTCGGAGCACCTACTGGATTTCCGATTCCTATTTGTATTAATGTTCTGTCATTTAGATTGATAATATACATCGTAGATCCATCATCGGATATATCAATATCACCAATACCAGCTTTACCTACTTTGTCAAATGCATCAACATCATAACTTGGAGATCCTACTGTTAGAGGTAAATCTCTACCAGTTACAGTTCCTAGATTTAAACCAAAATCGTTAACTAGATCAACATATGTAGTCGCTGTCCCTGGATTTGCACCAGAATAATCTATTTGATAGATCGCACCTATACCATCAGGACCTAAACCAACATGTCTTTTTACATATGCCGAGAAAAATGCTTGTTTGTCGAATCTTTGATAAGCTACACCATACAGAGCTCCTACTTCACTAGCAACTGCATCATGGCTTGGCGGAGTATAAGTAGGCTGACCTGGGAAACCTTCATTTTTATAATTTGTTGATACAATTGCATCAGTTGTAACACCCGTTGCATCTTTATCACCATTTATCCAACAAGGTACTACTACCGTAGGATCATCAGTATGACAATAATCAGTAGGTACTGAAATTGCCAAATCTTGATCACAAGTAGGACCATTGATAAATCTTATAGCCGTATTATTTTTATCACCATTGGTTGTTACTTCAAAATTTGTGGGAATTTCAAATTCCATTCTGTAAGACTGTCCATTATTAAAAGGGACATTAAATGAGTAATCACCATTGATATTGGTAGTAGTGGTACTCACTAAAACAGAATTACCTGCAGCATCTAAACCAAATAGATTTACGGTAACATTACTGTAACCTTGAAAAACTTGATCATTGATAGCATTATAGTTAAAGTCACCATATACATTACCATTAATACCTGAGGCACCCTGAACCCCAACAACAGCATTGGCTGTTGCTGAACATCCATTGGCATCAACAACAGTCACAGTATAAGTACCTGAACTAACGTTTGAAAGTGATGATCCTGTTTGACCATTGCTCCAGGCGTATTCAAATCCTCCATTACCAGCAGCACTTACCGATGCAGAACCATCAGATCCACCACAAGTGGCATCACTAATATTTCCAACATTAATCGTTGGTGGACTGGCAACATTAACTGTAATTTGATCAGTTGCAACACATCCATCTGGATAGGTCACGACAACTGCATAATTAGTAGTTACTGTTGGTGTAATAACAGTAAAATAATCAGTGGCACCAGTTGACCATTGAAAGGTAGTCCCTGCAGGGATACCTGTCTGTCCATCTGCTGCCGCTAGAAATAATGATTGTCCTAGACATATAGTAATGCCATCGACGGGAACATCATTTCCCTGGCTGATAGTTACATCACATTGACTCGATAGAGTTTGTGAAAATAACATCAGAAAGAAACTTAAAATGAGGGTGTAATTTTTCATCATTCTTTTTGGTGTTGAAAAAATGTAGTTCTTTAATACGACCATTAGACATACAGGAAATAGAATGCCACATGTATTAGTTTGTATTTGCAAACTAGCTGACATTTTTAATTTTTGATCTAACACTTCCATGTAATGAGGTCTATTCATTCAGTTAAATGACACCTACTTTACATATCACCCCTACACAAGCTTAAAGAATTATTGAATTTCAGTTATTCTGTTAAAATTCTCCGTTTTTCGTTTTCACATTAAAAATAAATATAATATGTAAAATAAATTTGTAGCTTTGTAGGAAGTCCTCCCAAGGCCGAATTTTAAATAATAAGAAAACTACACATGATGTCCACATCTTCGGCATGGGTTATAAGATTTTATATCTTACTAGCTTTTTCAATTTTTATTGGAGCTCAATCTGTATATGCTCAACCTTCTTCCATTGATGGTTTCGTTTGGTATGATGGTAATAGTGGTACTGCAGCTAATGATAATAATGGTCAACAGAATGCTGGCGAACCAGGTTACATAGGGGCAAGAGTTTGGCTATATACAGAATTTGCAGCTGGCACATTATCCATTGTAGGGATGACAACTACAGATGCAGCTGGAAATTATCAATTTACAGCTGCAACCGCTTTTATTGGTGCCAATAGAAAATACTATATTGCAGTAGAAGATCCCTTACAAGAGCCAGGTACTGTAAACCCTACTACTACAACTTTATTAAATGTAGGATCTGATGCTACCGATAATGATGCTGTTATAGATCCCGGCAGCTTTTCTGAAATAGATGGGAAAGCCGTCATATGTATAAATACAACAAGTTCAACCGCTCCTATTGTAAATAATGATTTTGGTTTTTATACATTATGTTCTGGACTGACAGTTACCTTACCTCCCGTGTTTAATATATGTGAAGGTGAAACTATAGAGTTCACTGCAGTAACAACAGGTGGAACAGGAACTTTAGGATTTGATTGGACGGATAATAGTTCTGGTCTTTCTAATATGAATGAAGAAACATTCTTCAATTCTGGGGTATATGGAGTAACAGTGACAGATGATCTAGGATGCGAGGCCATAGCCACTTCACAGATTAATGTAGAAAGATGTCAACAAGATATTTCGCTGAGTAAAACAGCATCAATAGCTAATCCTGTAAGTGATGGGCAAAGTATTGTTTTTGATATTGAAATATGCAATGAGGGTCAATCTCCTCTAGATACTGTAGAGATATATGATTTGCTTCCGGTAGGCTATGTGCTTGATGATGTCAATTGGAACGTACTTGCTGCAACGAGCAGTTTTATCACCGCTTCAAGGGAGCTAAGTGTTTCTAATGGGGTTTTCCCAGCGGGCGGATTGCTTCCAAATGATTGTCAATCAGTAAGCTTGACTGCAACAATAGATGATTGTGCAACGAGTGATAATTTGGAGAATATTGCACTTATAAATTTTCAAAGAGATATTTTTGGTTTTATTGATGATTCGGATAGTACCCCTGGTCCAACAGTTGCAGATGAAGATGATACTGACAGGTTTACTGCACCATTAGTAGATTTAGCACTTTCCAAAACGATTAATACCGCTAATCCTCCCTTTACTATTAATGAGCAGGTCATTTTTGATATTAATGTATTTAATCAAGGGACAGTTGATTTAGATAATATAGTTATAACAGATTATTTACCTACTGGATTGATATTTGATCCCGCTTTAAATACTGGATGGACATTGGTTTCGGGTAATCCTACCTTTACGATTACTACAGATCTAATAGCGGGTAATGATACTACAATACCTTTGACTTTACTCGTTGGACAAGGCAACGGGATCAATGATTGGACTAATATTGCAGAGATATCTTCAGCTACAGATACTAATAATCAAAGTGTAGTCGGTTTTGATTTTGATAGTACTTACGACACTGTTTTAGGAAATGATGTAGGAGGTACTCCAAATACTGATGAAGACAATCATATAAATGATAATGGAGCTGACAAGGATGGCGATAATATTACAGATGAGGATGATCACGATCCAGAAAAGCTTGATGTATTTGATTTAGCTTTAAGAAAAGAGTTATTGACTAGCCCCCCATATTTTATAGGACAAGATCATCTATATAATATTACCGTTTGCAATCAAGGAAATATTGTTGCTACAAATATTGTAGTGAAGGACTATTTACCTAATGGATACTCAATTAATACAGGAGCAAGCACTCCACTTTGGTCTACTGCTCCAAGTGGTGATTTATGTACGACTACTGTAGGTCAGTTAGCACCTGGTGAATGTACAGTAATACCGCTTACATTAACACAACAGTTTGTACCAGTAGGAGCACCTAATTATATCAATTATGCGGAAATAGCAGCAGCCCAAGATAATGCTGGTAACGACATGACTAACAATGATTTGGATAGTACTCCAAGTTCTAATACTGCTGCAGAAAACAGTGTAGAACCTGACGACCTTGATGATAATAACCTGCAAGGAGGTGGTCCGATAGTAGGAGAGGATGAAGATGATCACGATCCTGCTGGACCGAGAATTACAGATGTGGCACTGCGTAAAACAGTAGTTAATAATGGTCCATTTGATTATGGTAATACCTTGAGTTTTACTATTGAGATCATCAATCAAGGATCTGAAGCAATTGGAGGAGTAGATGTAGTAGATTATGTACCTGCAGGTTTAACATTTTTACCAAGTAATGTTCCCACGTGGTCATTCATGGCTGCTGGTGGATTGGCAATGGCGAATGTCGGGTCTCTACAGCCAGGGGAGTCAACATCCTTGACAATCAATCTGCAAGTAACTTGTGCTCAAGACGATCTTGATGCCTGGACAAATATTGCAGAAATCATGAATATCTATGATATTGATGGCAACATTATAAACTCGTTTGATATAGATAGTACTCCTGATCAGGATCCTACCAATGATGCTGGAGGAACTCCAGATACTGAAGAAGATGACGAGATATTAGATAATGGATCAGATGGTGATGGTGATGGTGTTACCGATGAAGATGATCATGACCCAGAGCGTATAATTGTATATGACCTTGCACTGGTGAAAGAACTTTTGACACCACCACCTTTCATGTTTGGTCAGAATGTAACCTTCAATATCACAGTGGAAAATCAAGGTAATGAGGATGTTACTAATATCGTTATTGAGGATTACATCCCAGTAGGATATGCTTTTGATCCACTGCTCAATCCAGGTTGGACAGCAGGTGGTCAATTTACCATTCCTAGTTTGGTAGCGGGTGCTTCTACAGTTACACCAATCACTCTTACGGTTCTTTCATCACTCATACCAAACGCATATGATAATTATTCAGAGATAATCTCTTTCCAAGATACTGATGGAGTAGATCGTAGTGCAGATGATGCCGATAGTACTCCGGCTAGTGATTCTGGTACTGAACGAGCGGTTTTGCCAGGTTCTCCTGATGATAATAACCTTCTAGGTAAAGGGCCTAATGCTGGTGAAGATGAAGACGATCACGATCCAGCTAGTATAGAGACTCTTGACCTTGCTTTACGGAAAACGACTAATAATTCTGCTCCCTATAGAGTCAATGATATTATAACGTTTGATATAGAAGTATGCAATCAGGGAACTATAAATCCTAATACAATTGAAGTCATAGATTACGTACCTGATGGTTTTACATTTATTGCTGCAAATAATCCTGATTGGTCATTAACTACAGCACCAAATGGATATACTAGAATTATAAATGGTTTGGCGGCAGGAGCATGTACTACAGTTTCTATAGATCTATTATTGTCGAAGCCAAATGGAGCTGTCGACTTATGGCTAAATTCTGCTGAGATTAGTGGCGCATTTAATGCCGGAGGAACTCTGATACCAGATTCTGATAGTACTGCGGATAATGATCCTAATAATGATGCAGGAGGTACACCTTACACCGATGAAGACAATCATATCAGTGATAATGGCCAAGATGGTGATGGTGATGGTATCACAGATGAAGACGATCAAGATCCTGAAAGACTGAGAATCTATGATGCTGCTTTGACGAAAGAGATTGTAACTCAAGCGCCATATACATTTGGTCAGTTATTGCAATTTGATATTACCGTTTATAATCAGGGTAATGAAGATCTGACGCAAGTTGTAATAGGTGATTATGTTCCTGCAGGCTTTGATTTTGATGTAGCTAATAATCCAGGGTGGACAGTAGGATCTACATTTACGGTAGCTTCATTACCAGCTAATACTAATACAACAGTTCCGATTTTCTTAACTTTTGTTTCTTCTTCAGGAGAAAATGACTATGTAAATTTTGCTGAAATATTAAGTATTGCCGATGTCAATGGAACTGATGTTTCGGCCTTAGAATATGATAGTACTCCAGGCAGTGATTCCGCTGTAGAAAGAAGCGTAACTATAGGATCTGCGGGTGATAATAATATCAATGGTTGCGGTCCAATATTAGGGGAAGATGAGGATGATCACGATCCAGCAGGAATAGAGATTTTGGACTTAGCATTGAGGAAGACGACATCTTCTCCTATGCCATATAGGATCAATGATATCATCACATTTGATATTGAAGTATGTAATCAAGGAATAATCAATCCGGCTGAAGTTACAGTCATTGATTTTGTTCCAGATGGTTTCGAATTCTTAGCTTCAAACGCTCCTGATTGGAGTGTTGCAGTGGCACCAAATGGTTATGAAAGAGTGATAAATGGTATTGCACCAAATTCTTGTAGAACGATAACTTTAGACCTCAGGCTTCAGAAACCTACGGGTCTTACTAATCTTTGGTTCAATACTGCTGAAATTTCAAGTGTAAGAGATGAAAACGGTAATCTACTCCAAGATTCAGATAGTAACGCTGACCAAGATCCAACTAATGATATCGGTGGTACTCCGCATACCGATGAGGATAATCATATTGATGATGATGGTATAGACACTAATGGCGATGGAATCACAGATGAAGATGATCAAGATCCAGAGAGGCTCAAAATATATGACCTTGCGTTGGATAAAAAACTAATTACCGTTGCACCATATGATTACGGTCAGGTGCTACAATTTGATATTACGGTATATAATCAAGGAAATGAAGACTTGACTAATATTGTAGTTGAGGACTATGTTCCTTCTGGATACATATTCTCAGTTGCCAATAATCCGACGTGGTCACCATCAGCGACGTTTACAATTCCTACTTTGGCGGCTGGTGCATCTATGACTATTCCAATTTTCTTAGAATTACAGCAAGCGGCAGGAGCACAAGAATGGTTCAATTTCGCAGAGATTATCTCCATGCAAGATGAAAATGGTGTCGATGTATCAGGCTCAGATTATGATAGTACTCCAGCAAGTGATACCGCTACGGAAAGGGCAGTAGCTCCAGGGTCGGTAAATGACGACAATGTCTTGGGATGTGGGCCTATTGTTGGAGAAGATGAAGATGATCATGATGTGGCGACGATTCCAGTATTTGATCTTGCATTACGAAAAACGATACTCACAACGGCTAATTATTGCTATGGTGACATTATCAGATTTCAAATAGAAGTATTTAATCAAGGGTCAGAGACCGTAGATGCTACAGTTACTGATTATATTCCTAACGGATTGGAGTTTGTAGCTGGTAATAATTCACAATGGACGTTTGATCCCGTACTTAATCAAGCGACTACATCGTATATTGATATTGCTCCAGGTGACGTCATTACAGAAACTATAGAGCTAAGAATAAATGAATTCTGTGATGATCCTACAGCTTGGACAAATAGAGCAGAAATATCACAAATGCTTGATCAAGACGGAAATGACGTAAGTACTCAAGATATTGATAGCCAAGCTGATAATAATAGGTTTAATGATATCGGAGGTACGCCTAATACAGGTGAAGATGATGAAATACTAGATGACGGTACTGATTTCGATAATGATGGAGTAGCGGACGAAGATGATGAAGATCCTGCTTTTGTAGAGGTATTCGATTTGGCATTGACTAAAGTGTTAGTCAACTCTGGAGCATTGGTTCCAGGTCAGGATTTCACCTTTAACATTACAGTCTTTAATCAAGGAAATGTAGACGCCACTAATGTGGTTGTTCAAGACTATGTACCTGCTGGATTTTTCTTTGATATTACTAAAAATCCAAGCTGGACCGCTGCAGTTACCTCTAATATCGCAGGACCTATTGCGCCGAGTACATCTGTGGCAATACCAATAGTATTGACCTATCAAGTTGCACCAGGCGGTCAGCAGGATTATACTAATTACGCAGAGATATTATCTGCTCAAGATGCAACAGGTACTGATCGTACCAACGATGATATTGATAGTACTCCTGGGTCAAATACAATAGCTGAGAATTCAGTGTTGCCACTAGAAGAAAATGATAATAATATCAAAGGAAATGGTCCTAAGCAAGGAGAAGATGAAGATGATCACGATCCTGCAGGATTACAAATTTTTGATGTTGCATTAAGGAAAACTTTATTGACTGCAGGTCCGCACTTTAAAGGTGATATCGTAAGATTCCAAATAGAAGTATTCAATCAAGGTGCTGAAAACTTAACAAATGTTGAGATTACAGATTATCTTCCGATGGGGCTTGATTTCTTACCAGTAAATGCTCCTCTTTGGACGCTTGATGCTGCAAATAGCAGGGCTACTACCGTAATAGCATCTTTACCAGTGAATACGAGTGAAGTATTTGAAATTGATTTACAAATCTTGAATAACACCACTCAAGAAGGTTGGACAAATATTGCGGAAGTAAGTCAAATGTTTAATGAAAACGGGATCGATGTAACGCTTTTAGACATTGATAGTATTTTGGATCAAGATCCAAATAATGATGTTGGAGGTACTCCACAAACTCCAGAGGATGACGAAATTGACGATAATGCAATGGATTTCGATGGTGATGGTGTAACCGATGAAGATGATCACGATCCAGCCTTAGTCCCTATTTATGATGTTGCGCTTACCAAGGAATTGATTACACCGGCACCGCATAATTATTATCAATTAGTTCAATTCGATATTACAGTTTATAATCAAGGTAATCAGGATATAGATCAAGTAAGAGTACAAGATTATCTACCTGCAGGTTATGGATTTAGCTTGGTAAATAACCCAACATGGAATACAGATGGAACTTTCGATATCCCAGTTGCAATACCGGCTTGGAGTGAATATACGATACCACTTTTCTTAACTATAGAGCAAACTACAGGAGGAGAAGAAGATTGGATTAATTATGCAGAGGTAATACAAATGTTTGATACCGATGGAAACGATCAAACTTTAAATGATTACGATAGTACATTAGGTTCTAATTCATTTTATGAAAATGACGTACAACCTGGAGAACCATTTGATAATGAAATATTTGGCTGTGGTCAAGCAGTAGGTGAAGATGAGGATGATCATGATCCGGCAGGTATTGAAATAATCGATTTAGCCGCAAGAAAAGTGCTGAACCGAACAGGTCCATATTTCTGTAGTGATGTAATCACTTTTGAAATTGAAGTATATAACCAAGGAAGTGTAATTCTAAATAATATTGATATCAATGATTTACTTCCTCTAGGTTACGCATATCAACCAGTGAATAATGGTACTTGGTCATTTGATCCCGCTACTAGAATTGTAAGTACTACTATAGACTTTTTATCTCCAGGAATGTCAGCTACTATACCACTTACGGTTGAAGTAATTGCTTCCACTGCAGCTGGGGATGACTGGCTAAATCAAGTAGAAATTGTTCGTTTTGAGGACGAAGCAGGTATCGATGTCAGCGATATGGATTTCGACAGTACTACAGATAATATTTTTGGTAATGACATTGGTGGTACAGCGGATAGTGATGAAGATGATCGAGTAGATGATGACGGAGTGGATGGTAACCAAGACGGTATCACAGATGAAGATGACCAAGATCCAGAGCGTATCAGTATTTATGATGTAGCACTAATCAAGGAAGTAGTAACTCCAGCACCTTATACCTACTACCAGATGATTGATTTTAATATCACGGTATGTAATCAGGGTAATGAAATATTAAATAACATCGTAGTTGAAGACTATGTGCCGATAGGATTTGGTTATGATGCAAGTATCAATGCAGGATGGAATGCGGCAAGAGAGTATACAGTTGCTAGTCTAGCACCAGATGATTGTACTGTAATACCATTAAGTCTACAATTACTACAGACTACAGGAGGCGATAGAGACTGGGCAAATTATGCAGAAGTGACAAGCTTCCAAGATGAGTTTGGAGTAGATCGTAGTGCAGAGGACTTTGATAGTACTCCAGCTAGCGATAGTGCATATGAGAGAGCGGTAAGACAAGACGATGCATTTGACAATGATCTATTTGGTAATGGAGAAATCAAAGGAGAAGATGAAGATGATCACGATGTTGGGGAGATAGAGATCTATGATTTAGCTTTGAATAAAACTTTGGATAACTTACCATCATACAAATGTGATGACCTCATCACTTTTGAAATAGAAGTATTCAATCAAGGTAATGAAACTGTAACTGATGTAATTATTTACGATCAGCTACCAGAAGGACTTCAGTTTGAAGCTGTAAATAGTCCAACATGGAGTCATAGCACAACTACTGATAGATCAGCAACTACGTTAGCAAGTCTAGCAGCGGGAGCAAGTACAATCATTCCAATTACGGTAAGAGTTATTGAAAGCACAGCGGCAGGAGATAATTGGTTTAATACTGCTGAGATACAAAGCTTTGAAGATTTATTAGGCGTGGATCGTAGTGCAGATGATATCGATAGTACTCCAGATAGTACGGTTGGTAATGACATTGGCGGTACAGCAGATAGTGATGAAGATGATCGAGTAGATGACGATAGCGTAGATGGTAATCAAGACGGTATCACAGATGAAGATGACCAAGATCCAGAACGTATTAGTATCTACGATGTGGCACTGATCAAGGAAGTAGTAACACCTGCACCATATACCTATTACCAAATGGTTGATTTCAATATCACAGTATGTAATCAGGGTAACGAAATATTGAATAACATCGTAGTGGAAGACTATGTACCTATAGGATTTGGCTACGATGCAAGTATCAATGCAGGATGGAATGCTGCTAGAGAATATACAGTAGCTAGCTTAGCGCCGGATGCATGTACAACGATCCCATTAAGTCTACAATTACTACAGACTACAGGAGGCGATAGAGACTGGGCAAACTATGCAGAAGTGACGAGCTTCCAAGATGAGTTTGGTGTAGATCGTAGTGCAGAGGACTTTGACAGTACTCCAGCAAGTGATAGCGCATATGAGAGAGACGTGAGACAAGACGATACTTTTGATAATGATCTATTTGGAAATGGAGAAGTCAAAGGAGAAGATGAAGATGATCACGATGTCGGAGAGATAGAGATCTATGATTTAGCTTTGAATAAAACTTTGGATAACTTACCATCATACAAATGTGATGACCTAATCACTTTTGAGATAGAAGTATTCAATCAAGGAAATGAGACAGCGACGGATATCGTTGTATATGATCAATTACCAGAAGGATTGCAATATGAATTGAGTAACAATCCAACTTGGAGCCATGACGTAGCCACTGATAGAGCAACTACTACGGTAGCAAGTTTGGTCGCGGGAGCTAGCACAATAATTCCGATTACAGTACGTGTAGTAGAAAGTACAGCCGTGGGAGACAATTGGTTAAATACGGCAGAGATTGAGAGCTTCCTAGATCGAAATGGAGTATTGAGAGATCCGTCAGACAACGATATTGATAGTACTCCAGATGATATTGTTGGTAACGATATTGGTGGTTTAGCAGATTCTGATGAAGATGATAGAGTAGATGATGACAGTGTTGATGGCAATCAAGATGGTATCACAGATGAAGATGACCAAGATCCTGAGCGTATCAGCATCTATGATGTTGCGCTAATCAAGGAAGTGGTAACAACAGCACCCTATACTTATTACCAGATGGTTGATTTCAATATCACGGTATGTAATCAGGGTAATGAAATACTGAATAATATCGTAGTGGAAGACTACGTACCAATAGGATTTGGCTACGATGCAAGTATCAATGCAGGATGGAATGCTGCTAGAGAATATACAGTAACCAGTCTAGCACCAGATGCTTGTACAACGATACCATTAAGCTTACAATTACTACAGACTACGGGAGGCGACAGAGACTGGGCAAATTATGCCGAGGTAACGAGCTTCCAAGATGAGTTTGGTGTAGATCGTAGTGCAGAGGACTTTGATAGTACTCCAGCAAGTGATAGCGCATATGAGAGAGACGTGAGACAAGACGATGCTTTTGATAATGAAATTGAAGGTAACGGAGAAGTAAAAGGAGAAGATGAAGATGATCACGATGTTGGCGAGATTGAGATATACGATTTAGCCTTGAATAAAACTTTGGATAACTTACCATCATACAAATGTGATGACCTAATCACTTTTGAGATAGAAGTATTCAATCAAGGAAATGAGACAGCGACGGATATCGTTGTATATGATCAATTACCAGAAGGATTGCAATATGAATTGAGTAACAATCCAACTTGGAGCCATGACGTAGCCACTGATAGAGCAACTACTACGGTAGCAAGTTTGGTCGCGGGAGCTAGCACAATAATTCCGATTACAGTACGTGTAGTAGAAAGTACAGCCGTGGGAGACAATTGGTTAAATACGGCAGAGATTGAGAGCTTCCTAGATCGAAATGGAGTATTGAGAGATCCGTCAGACAACGATATTGATAGTACTCCAGATGATATTGTTGGTAACGATATTGGTGGTTTAGCAGATTCTGATGAAGATGATAGAGTAGATGATGACAGTGTTGATGGCAATCAAGATGGTATCACAGATGAAGATGACCAAGATCCTGAGCGTATCAGCATCTATGATGTTGCGCTAATCAAGGAAGTGGTAACAACAGCACCCTATACTTATTACCAGATGGTTGATTTCAATATCACGGTATGTAATCAGGGTAATGAAATACTGAATAATATCGTAGTGGAAGACTACGTACCAATAGGATTTGGCTACGATGCAAGTATCAATGCAGGATGGAATGCTGCTAGAGAATATACAGTAGCTAGCTTAGCGCCGGATGCATGTACAACGATCCCATTAAGTCTACAATTACTACAGACTACAGGAGGCGATAGAGACTGGGCAAACTATGCAGAAGTGACGAGCTTCCAAGATGAGTTTGGTGTAGATCGTAGTGCAGAGGACTTTGACAGTACTCCAGCAAGTGATAGCGCATATGAGAGAGACGTGAGACAAGACGATACTTTTGATAATGATCTATTTGGAAATGGAGAAGTCAAAGGAGAAGATGAAGATGATCACGATGTCGGAGAGATAGAGATCTATGATTTAGCTTTGAATAAAACTTTGGATAACTTACCATCATACAAATGTGATGACCTCATCACCTTTGAGATAGAAGTATTCAATCAAGGAAATGAGACAGCGACGGATATCGTTGTATATGATCAATTACCTGAAGGTTTAGCATATGAATTTAGTAATAGTCCAACATGGAGCTACGATGCTACTGCGGACCGAGCTAGTATTACAGTGCCAAGTCTTCTCGCAGGAGAAAGTGTGGTATTGCCAATTATAGTTCGAGTAGTAGAAAGTACAGCCGTGGGTGACAATTGGTTAAATACGGCAGAGATAGAAAGTTTCTTAGATCGAAATGGAGTATTGAGAGATCCATCGGACAATGATATCGATAGTACTCCAGATAGTACGGTTGGTAATGACATTGGTGGTACAGCGGATAGTGATGAAGATGACAGAGTGGATGACGACGGAGTGGATGGTAACCAAGATGGTATCACAGATGAAGATGATCAAGATCCAGAACGTATTAGTATCTACGATGTGGCACTGATCAAGGAAGTGGTAACACCTGCACCATATACCTATTACCAAATGGTTGATTTCAATATCACAGTATGTAATCAAGGTAATGAAATACTCAACAATATAGTAGTTGAGGACTACGTGCCAATAGGATTTGGCTACGATGCAAGTATCAATGCAGGATGGAATGCAGCTCGAGAATATACAGTAGCTAGCTTAGCGCCGGATGCTTGTACAACAATTCCATTAAGTCTACAATTACTACAGACTACGGGAGGCGACAGAGACTGGGCAAATTATGCCGAGGTAACGAGCTTCCAAGATGAGTTTGGTGTAGATCGTAGTGCAGAGGACTTTGATAGTACTCCAGCAAGTGATAGCGCATATGAGAGAGACGTGAGACAAGACGATGCCTTTGATAATGAAATTGAAGGTAACGGAGAAGTCAAAGGAGAAGATGAAGATGATCACGATGTAGGGGAGATCTTAGTACAAGATTTAGCCTTGAGAAAGACTTTGATTACACAGGCTCCATATACGATTGGTCAAGATATCGTATTTGAGATCGAAATATTTAACCAAGGTAATGATGATGCTCGTAACATCCAGATCACGGATTATATTCCTGGCGGACTTTCATTTGATGCCGCTGCAAATTCTAGCTGGTCACTTGATGTACTCAATGATTTAGCGACCTTCACTTTCCCACTGCCATTAGCACCAGGAGAGAGTATAACTACGACAGTAACTTTTGATTTTGTCAAGGGTAGAGATATTATTGATCTATGGGATAATAGAGCTGAGATATCATCAGTTACCGGTACGTTCGTGTCATCTTGGGATGATATTGACTCTACACCTGATCAAATTTTAGGTAACGATATTGGTGGTACGATAGAGACGCCAGAAGATGATCGTATTGATGACGATAGTGTAGACGGTAATCAAGACGGTATCACTGATGAGGATGATGAGGATGTAGCACGAGTATATGTATTTGATTTAGCACTTCAAAAAGTTCTAGATACTCCAGCACCATACAGCTATGGACAGCTTGTGGACTTTAGTATCATCGTGTATAATCAAGGTAATGAACAAGCTACGAATATCGAATTGATCGATTATTTACCACCAGGATATAGTTTCGATCCAGCTCTTAATCCTGGTTGGACTCAATTACCTAGTGGCGATCTACAGTATACTAATATTCCTGTGTTGGAGAGAACAACAAATACTACAGTACCTCTTAGATTAGAGATCATTCGTACAGATGGTGGTGTCAAACATTGGACTAATTACACAGAGATACTAAGTGCAGACGGACCAGCTGCATTAGGTAATCCAAGTCGAGATGTATTTGACATTGATAGTAATCCAGCTTCTGATACACCTTATGAAAACAGTGTTTGCCTACCCCCGTACAATACTGCTGATGATTTAGCATTCCCATGGGATGATGAGATTGCAGGATGTGGAGAAGTATTTGGTGAAGATGAAGATGATCACGATCCAGCGGGTATAGAGATTTTTGATCTTGCACAGATCAAAAGAACGAATGATCCTGGACCTTTCAGATACGGTGATTTGGTTACTTTCCAGATTACGGTATTCAATCAAGGTAGTTTGATCGCCGATAACGTTGAGATTACGGACTATATCCCATGTGGATTAGAGTTTATTCCAACAGCCAATCCAGCATGGACGCTAAGTGGTAATATAGCAACAAGCACAGCAACTGCTGATCTTGCTCCGGGACAATCCGCAGTTAGAGAGATTACGTTCCGTGTAGTGCCTTGTATTGATGAAAGTGCAATTGCATGGGATAATTATACAGAGATCAGTAATGCTACTACAGAGCCATTATTCACAGCGGTCGATTTTGATAGTACTCCTGATTCAACCAATGATGAACTTGGAGCTCAAATAGATGATGCTACACAAGATCCTACCGATGAAGATGATCACGATATACAGACTATAGATATTCTAGATTTTGCATTACGCAAAACCATAGACTTCTGTGGTCCATATCAGCTAGAAGATACCGTACAATTTGAAATCACGGTATTTAACCAAGGTAATGTAGTCAGTGGACCAATCACGGTAAGTGATACAATCAATACTGGATTTGTATTTGATCCTACGCTCAATCCTGATTGGACATTGAGTTCAGGAATTGCAGATGTTGTAATCCCAGCAGGTATTGCTCCAGAAGATAGTGCAAAAGTTTTCATCAATCTAGTGATTACTGTAGATGCTGATCCTGACTTCAGTGACTGGTGGAACTATGCAGAAATCAGTCAGAGTACGGATATTGATGGCAATATCGTACTTGATGCGGATAGTGACACTGATCGTAATTTCTTGAATGATAATTTCGTAACTCCAGTAGATACCATTAGTAATTTCTTTGATCCTAATGATGATGAGATTACTGAAAACTTCCCTGTTTACGGAGATGTAGCCTTAGGTAACGATGATGAAGATGATTCTGATCCAGCTAAGGCATCTGTGGTAAGTGTTATTGGAGATTATATTTGGAAAGACATTGATGGCGACGGTATACAGGATGCTGATGAACCAGGTATAGAAGGAGCATTAGTCACGCTACGAGATTGCGATGGCAATGCAGTAATGGATACACTCTCGGATATCAATGGATTCTACGTATTCGAAGATGTACTACCAGGTTTTTATGTGGTAGATTTTGATTTGGATAATTTACCATCAGGATGTGCATTTACCTTCCCGTTCCAAGGATTTGATCCTGAAGTAGATTCTAATGTCGATCTAGATGGACTTACAGAATGTCAGCTATTTGCTGGAGTACGAGATAGTACTATAGATGCGGGTGTATTGATTTTGGCGAGCATAGGTGATCTGGTATTCCTCGATGACAATGGTAATGGAATACAAGACTTTGGTGAGCCTGGTATAGAATTGATACCAATCACACTTGTAGATGTATTCGGTAACATTGTGGCGAGAGACACTACAGATGCAGCTGGTAATTATTTATTCGAAGATGTGTATCCTGGTGATTACTACGTACAATTTGAGGTGCCATCGCAGTATGAAGCAACTTTCCCTAATCAAGGTATCAATGATGCTTTAGATAGTGATGTTGATGACAGTAATGGTTTATTTTCTATACCATACACTAATTTAGGATCTGGAGAAGATGATCTTGATTGGGATCTAGGGCTGTACGAATGCGTTAAAATAGGTGAAACAGTATGGTATGATATCAATACCAATAATATCCAAGATTCTGATGAGAATGGATTAAATGGTATTCTAGTCAATCTTTGGAGACAAACGACCGATGGCTCTTATTATATTTTTGAAAGTCTCTACACTGGCAATAATCCTGCTACACAATCAGAAGATGGATTTTATAAATTCTGTGCAGCTCCGGGAACCTACTATATAGAGGTAGTTATGCCGCCAAGAGGATTAGTAGAGGCGGTAGCAAATGTTGGTTTTGATGAAAATCTCGATAGTGATAACACCAATGACTTTGGTCCTGGTACTACATCAATATTTACTCTAACTAGTGGAGAGATGAAATGTGATCTGGGACATGGATACTATCCGATGGCCATGGTCGGAAATAGAGCTTGGAATGACGTCAATTTTAATGGTATGCAAGACCCTGAAGAACCTTCCGTATCAGGTGTAAAGGTAGAAGCTTATAACACGGCGGGTGTTCTTGTTTCAGAGACTGAAACAGACGAAGATGGTCAATATCAGATAGATTATCTAGGTCAACAAGGATACTATTTGAAATTTACACCTCCTCCTGGTCTGGTGCCTACAATAGGAAATATTGGAGATGATAATCTAGATAGTGATGTGGATAATAGCTACGGATATTTAACTACTGATATCTATTATCTCAACTCTGATGAAATGTTGTCAAATGTAGATGTTGGTTTAGTGGCTGGAGTGCTTCCTGTAGATTGGTTAGATATTGATGTCATCGCTAAAAATGATTTCAATCATCTTACATGGTCTACAGCCAATGAGATCAATAATGATAGATTTATCATCGAAAGAAAGATAAATCAAGACAAAGAGTTTGTGAAAGTTGGAGAAGTTTCCAGTCAAGAGAATAGTTCTCCGATTAAGGACTACATTTTTAACGATTTTGATATTGAGGAAAAAGGCAGATACTATTATAGGGTAGCACAAGTAGATTATGATGGCCATATGCGTTATTCAGAAATAGTTTCCTTAGACCGTTTAGCTATTGACGATATCGAGATTAGTATCAGTCCTAACCCTGCTATTTCAAAAACCCAACTATTCAGTAATTCAATTTCTAGCATAAATGAAATCAGCATTCTAGATGGATCAGCAAAGCTTGTAAAAATCATTTATACTGGTCAGGATGTAATCTCCAATAATATGATAGAATTTGATGTAGACGATTTAGCATCTGGTGTTTATACAGTAAGGATTACATTTGAAAATGAAATTGTGAATAAAAAACTCATAGTTTTAAGAAATTAGAATAGGTGATATTTGTACTCAGATTTATGTAAAGAGCAAAGTATGTTCATTTAATTGATATTGAATTTAGAAAAATTAGAAAAGCTCATCTGATTGTATAATCGGATGAGCTTTTCTTACCTCTTTAGTTAAGTCGAAGCTGTGAAGTATAAGATTAAAAGCAGTTATGTAAAATTAGCAATGGTATGTCTACTCATTACGTCTATGATTCGATGTAATCAAATTATTGATTCAAGGAATCAAAAGATTAGAGTTGGTAAAATCTGTGTACAGCAAAAGGAAGTAAGTATTTCAGATTTTAAGGAGTTTAAGTCAAAGACAAAGTATATTTCTGATTTTGATATCACAAGAAGAGGCTTTGTTTATTCTTTCGATAAACAACAATGGAAGGACACTCTTTTCGGAGTTGATTGGACTACTTATCAACGAAATTTTGACCACAATCTACCTGCGACGATGGTATCTTATCGTGATGCTTGTGCATATTGTGATTGGCTAGGAGGTCGATTACCTACTAATGCAGAATGGGATAAATATATAGCCAAGGAAATAACTCAAGGGAACACATGGCAAGGTATTTTTCCATACAATGATTCTGGCGAAGATGGCTATAAAAATAAAATGAATCCTGTAGGACATACTCCGCCAAACATGGATTTGCTGTATGATGTTCAAGGGAATGTATGGGAATGGGTAGCAAAAGAAGGGTTTACTACTATGGTTCGAGGTGCATCATACTTAAGCGATTTAAAGATATGTGGGGAGAAAGATACATCTCCACTATTAAGATTACCTGAGTATAGGACACATATGGATGTTGGCTTTAGATGCGTATATGATAATTGTTAAATATACCAAACATATATAAAAAATTATTCATATGTATTATATTTGTCGTTAACTCGACCCTTCGAATATTCATAGAACTTGGATTTTTCTCAAAATATTGAGAATTAAAGCTGCTGGGTATCTATGAAAAATATTAATCTCTGTCTTTTCGCAACTTGTCATTACTGTAAGAGGTCTCTTACATTGTTGCTTTCTGGTCTGTTTCTTTTGATCTGTTCAGGATGGCTTCAGGCTCACTCAGTACAGGTTACATATTGTGTTACCGATGCTGGTAGCATAAGGGTCTGGATGGAGCATTGGCATGGTAATATTACTACTTTTGGAGATGCAGAAGTTCAGATTATAGTAGATGATGGGACTACAGTAACTAATAATTTCTATGCAGCTCAAGGCGCAATAATTAATACGACCGTAAATAACCTTCCAGGATGTAAAGATGATATGGTTATATTATCGACATGTGCTGGGGGTAGGCCTGCTAACGCATATAATGATTGGGCATATTGGGATTTTACTCCGCCAGAATGTGGAGCACCATTAAATATTACTGTAAATGGGGTAAGTGGATCTCAATCGTGGTATTTCGACGAAGGCTGCGGTAATTTATTTCCAACATCATTCACGGCTAACTTTGAAGATTGTGCTCCTCCTCAGATGACCTGTGTCGCAGGTAATACCAATATTGAAGTTAATACCACTGACTGTAGCGCAAACGTTACAAGTGGACTAGAACCTTCTATTTTGTTCGATGATTGTACTGCTACTGAAGATATTGTACTAACATACACAGTAACCGGAGCAACTACGGCTTCAGGGAATGGCAATGCACATATAACCTACAATAAAGGTGTTTCTACAGTTATGTATACAGCAACTGATGAGACCGGCAATACCAGTACTTGCGAATATACAGTTACAGTTGTAGATACCAATGGACCAGATATGGTCTGCCCATCAGATTTATCATTAGAGTGTCAGGCAGAAGGTAATGCAACACTAATTGATGACTGGCTACAGATGATTTCTGCTACTGACGAATGTGGAGTTACAAGTATAACAAATGACTATGATGTTAATGGTTTTTCTTATCAAAATGGTGATTTCAACCCTTCAGTTAAAAATTCTCCTTATGCTGCATTTGGGTCATTAGCATTATCAAGTTTAAATGGTAATACTCTTGCAAAGAACATATTAAATCCTTCAGAAACCTACTCTTTTAAAATCCAAGAGATGAGTGGTCGTGACAAATATGATCACCCAATCAAGGTAAAATTGGATCTAGGCAGTTATCATGATATCGGTAAAATATATTTTTCAGATTTAGAAAATAGACTTTTACCGCACTGGATTGAGTCAGTAAATAATAATTCAGCTCAGATTTGGATTAAAGTTCCGGAGATTAAGGCTAATGAAAAAACAGATTTTAAAATCAATATCACGGAGACGGATATTCAAAGTTGGTCACGAGGAGAGGTTGTCGGGGCATATGATGCGGATAATGATGTTCTACCCGTAGTGATCGGAAGAGGCATATCTAATTTAGATAATCTAAAATCTGGTAAGACCTCTAATAGTTCTGCTATGCCATGTAATTGTAATGCGACACAAGGTTCTCAAACCTTCCCGATTAATGCAATTCAGAATGCACAAGATGATGTTGCTTTCTTCTCTTACAATGTCCCAAATGGTGCATCAGCTAATACTGGTCTAGAAGTAAATGACGCTGTGGTATTATTTCTTTATGAAAATACCAATACAGGCGAGATTAGTTTATTTATTCTCATTGATGATGCTGGAGGTGGTAATGGTGGTAGAGGTAGTATAGACTTCTTTTGTCTTCCTACGAGTGCTACCCTTGACTTTTCAGATGATCCAGGAGAGATAACAGGATTATTTCCTACGGTAACTGCTAATTGGGGATGGGCTGATTGTTGTACTGACGGAGCATTGATTGGTAATCTCGGTTGTAATACAACCTTTGATTTCTTCCCTAATTTTACATCGGGTATCAATAATATGTTTTGGGTATCAGGTACGCTAGCAAGTCCTACCTATACGGCCTTCGGTAGTTTCAATGATCCTGTCAGAATACAATGTGGAATGGGGCAACCTTCATGCTGCCCTAATGCCAACGCTATCACAAGTACAGATGCTTCGTGTCCTAATGTTGCAGATGGAAGTATAGATGTTCAGCCTGATCCAGCTGGAGCCCCTTTTACTTACCAATGGTCTAATGGTGCAACGACTGAGGACTTAACCAATGTATTATATGGAACCTACCAAGTTACTATAACGGATAAAGATAACTGCGAACAAATCTTGGATGTAGAGGTCGGCCTCACAGAGACCCCAGTCTTAGTGAATTGTCCTAGTGATATTACTCTCGATTATTCAGGTAATATGATCACAATCAATGAATCAGATTTAGGTTTTTCTATTGATTATGATTGTACTGATGCCGTAACGACAAGTTGCAATGGATGTGGTACTTATAATTGTAATGTTCAAAATACGACGATCCCAGTAACGATTACAGCTACAAATACTGCCAATGAATCAGATATGTGTACGGTCAACGTCTTTTTAAGAAATACAGACCCAGTAATAAGTTGTCCAGATGATCTAGTATTTGAATGTGGTCAACCTATTTTAGAAAGTATAGTCAATGATTGGTTAACTACCGCCAGTGTAAGCGATACCGATGGGAGCGGCTCTATCGCTAACGATTACGTAGCCGGTGACTTTTCTTTTATTGATGAGATACTCGATAGAGATAGTCGAATAGCATATCAGAGTCCTAGTAAATATGCCGTAGCTGAAGGGCCTCAAGATTATTATTTTAATCTAAACGCTCTCTCTGCAAATATGGTTAATGCACCAGTAAGGAGCCAAACGGTAACATTCACTGCTACAGATGCTTGTGGAAATACTTCCACTTGTACTGCAGATATCATCATAGTAGATACTACAGATCCAGAGATTACCTGTCCGTCTGATATAACGGTTGAATGTGGTGATCCTAATTTTGATGCTATAGTGACTAATTGGTTAGACAATGCAACGGCTAATGATCTTTGTGATGAGGGTGTAGAGGTAACAAATAACTATACAAATTCATTCACTGGTGGTTGTGGATCTACAGGGACTAGAACAGTAACTTTTACAGCTAATGATCATTGTGGAAATATGGCTACATGTCAAGCTACGATTACAGTCGTAGATACAGAAGATCCAGTCTTTTTGATGAAACCTCAAGACATCACAGTTGAATGCGACGGTGCCGGTAATACGGCCGCACTAAATGCCTGGCTTACTAGTAATGCTGGAGCAATGGCAGAAGATGATTGTGATGCTTCATTGACTTGGAGCAATACCAATAGTGCTACTGATCTATGTGATAATACCTCGAGCACAGCATATACGTTTACCGTGGCGGATGATTGTGGAAATTCTATCATGGCCACCGCTAACTTCATCATCGAAGATACCGTGCCACCCAGCATTACAGCTCCAGCTGATCAAACGATAAGTTGTACGAACACCGCTCAGATTACGGCAATATTGGCAACCGTATCAGCTACAGATGTATGCAGTACCCCAACGACAGATACACAATTATTAGGGTCTAATCCGCTTTGTGGAAATACAGTAAGCATGACTTATCAAATCACCTCTACGGATGATTGTGGTAACGTAGCTACTGAGTTTTTTACGATTACTACGAGTGATAATTTAAACCCTACATCAACCAATCCACCTGCTGCGTTACAATTAACCTGCGGTGACCCTGATAATCCAATTTTGGTTGCAGAGTGGTTCGATCTCTATGAATCATCTTTTGGTGACCAATGTGATAATACCGAAAATTTAACGATTACAAACAATTGGGATGGTAACCTGCCTGATGGATGTAATCAGACTCAAAATATACAATGGACAGTTACAGATGGATGTGGAAATGCTGAAAATTTCAATTCGTCCATTAGTGTTACGGACAATGCAGATCCTGTATTCTTAAACTGTCCAGCTGACTTTACAGTCAATGTAGATGTAGATAACTGTTCTTCTAATGTAGTATTTTCTACACCAGTTGGATATGATGATTGTACCGATGCGGACGACCTGACGGTTACTCAAACGGGTGGGCCGAGCAGTGGGTCAGAGTTTCCTTTAGGCACTTCTTCCATCGTTTTCGTAGTTACAGATGCTTGTGGAAATACAAGCTCGTGTGATTTTGATATTACGGTTGTTGATTCCAATACTCCTAGTATTAATTGTCCTTCTAATGTAGAAGTTTGTGCAGTAACAGGTGGATGCACTTGGACTTCGGATAATTCTGTCAATGCAATGAGTCTTGATAATTGTCCGAGTACTACTGTAGAATACTCCATATCAGGTGCAACAACTGTAGCAAGAACTACGGGTAATGCAGTAGGAACAGCCTTTGATTTAGGTACGAGTACAGTTTGTTATTTCATTACAGATGCTGCATCCAATGAAAGCACTTGCTGTTTTGATGTGATCGTTTCTGATTGCGAAGCTCCTATAATTACTTGTCCTGCAGGAATATTTAATGCGACATGTGGTACAGGTATTCCAGCTTCTTTTGTAGCCACAGCCACAGACAATTGTCCTGGTACTTTAAATATTACTACCGTAATAAACAATACCATAAGTGGATGTGGAAATACCAATACACAAACAGTCCAGTTTACAGCTACTGACGCAGCAGGAAATACATCGGTTTGCTATTCGCAATATGCCACTATAGATACTGATAATCCTACTATTTCAACTCCAGCTTCTAATATGGTAAGCAACTGTGAAGATGCACAAGGAGATTTTCAAGATTGGTTAGCTAATCAGGGAGGTGCAGCAGCATCTGACGATTGCGGAGGAGTAACTTGGAGTTATGATGTAACTAATGTAGATAACAGCTCTTGTAGTGGGGTGAGTACTATAGATGTGACCTTTATAGTCACGGATTTATGTGGTAACTCAGCGACAACAGCCGCAGTATTTTCAGGTACTGATAGTACCAATCCAACGATATCTTGTCCCGATGATATTACGCTTAATTGTGGTAATGCCAATAACGATGCAATCGTAGCCAATTGGTTAAATTCTGCATCAGCGGCTGATGAATGCGGTACAGTGACTATTAGTAATAACTATACAGCATTGAATACTGCTGGTTGTAGCACTACAGGAAGTACAACCGTCATATTTACAGCAACAGATGGTTGTGGAAATACAGCGACCTGTCAAGCATCGATCACCATTGAAGATCAAGAAATACCTGCCTTCCTCATGAAACCTCAAAACCTTGAGTTAGAATGTGACGGCACTGGAAATACAACAGAGATCAATACATGGCTGACAGCTAATGCAAATGGTATGGCTTCTGATAATTGTGATACAGATGTTACTTGGTCAAATACTAGTGGAGCAACTACGACATTATGCGGAAGTACGAGCACTACAATTTATACTTTTACAATTACAGATGATTGTGGTAATACAGCAACGGCTAATGCATCGGTAACTATATCGGATTCTACAGCTCCGACAATAAATCCACCTGCTAGCTCAACCACAGTAGAATGCGATGGTAGTGGTAATACTACCGCTCTCAATGCTTGGTTAATCGCCAATGGAAATATAACTGCCAGTGATAATTGTGATGCAAGTCTCGATATCACATCAAGGCTTACGAATACAATCCCAGATTGTGGAGGGGCAAGAGAATTAGTATATCTGTTTACTGCCACCGATGACTGTGGAAATCAAGCGCAGACTACTTCTTCATTTATTATAGAAGACAATGCGTTACCTACGATCACATGTCCAGCTGATCTAGATCTAGAGTGTGGTGATCCAAGTAATCCTACTTCCATTCAAGCGTGGTTGGAAAGTGCTACTGTAGCGGATGCTTGTGGCGATGTTGAACTGACTACAGATTTTAACGGAAGTTTACCTACTAGCTGTAATGGTACAGTGCTCGTGACATTTACTGTGACCGATGCCTGTGGAAGCACGGCGACTTGTCAAGCTAGTATCAATTTAGACGACACCGCTTCACCTGACTTCATTAATTGTGGCTCTGATGTTACTGTAAACGCTGATGTAAGTAATTGCGGGAATAATATCATTTTTTCAACTCCAGTTGCTATCGATAACTGTACAAATCCAGTAACCATAACTCAGACAGCAGGTCCTCAAAGTGGAACGTCTATTCCTGTGGGGACACATACTATTACTTTTGAAGCGGAAGACGCTTGTACGAATACAGAGACATGTACCTTTCAATTAACGGTGGTAGATAGTGCGGTTCCAAGTATTTCGTGTCCAGATGGACCACTTGAAGAATGTGCGGATGATGTGTCATGTATGTGGACCTCCACTAATATTGCACCAATAACTGCTCAAGATAATTGTACTGGCTACTCGGTAACATATGCTATTACAGGAAGCACAACTGCATCTGGTAATGATGATGCTACGGGCACTGATTTTATGATTGGCGAAAGTGTAGTAACGTATACAATCACTGATGCCAACGGAAATACGGCTACTTGCCAGTTTGAAGTAAACGTTACAGACTGTACTGATCCAACTATAAATTGTCCGGGAGATATGACTGTAGTATGTGATGGTACGGGTAATATAACGGAATTAAATGCATGGCTGGCATCAGCGACAGCGACTGAAAACTGCCAGGATGATCCTGCGGTTAGCACTAGATTAGTAAATACAATAAGCGGTTGTGGAAATTCAGTGACTCTAGTATATGAATTTTCAGCATCAGATAATTATGGTAATGATGCCTTATGTGAAGCTAGCTTTATCATCATGGATAATGCAGCTCCAGATATGACTACCCAAGCGCAGAATATGTCAGTAGTTTGTGATGGTACGGGCAATTCTGAAGCACTTAATGCATGGCTCAATAACAATGGCGGTGCGGAAGCTTCTGATAACTGTGGAGCAATCACCTGGACACATAATTTCACGGCAAATATTACGGCAGCTTGCAGCGGTACGGGTAGTTTTACGGTGACTTTTACAGCCACAGATGATTGTGGAAATACAAGTACTACCACAGCTGACTTTACAATAACGGATGCAGTTGCACCAGAAATTTCTTGTCCTGACAACATAACTTTATCATGTAATGACACTAACAATTCGGCAATTATCAATAACTGGCTAGCCAGTGCATCTGGTAACGATGATTGTTCTACTGTTACAATGACAAATAACTTTGCCTCATTAGATATGTCTGATTGTGGTGACACAGGAGTTACAGCAGTACAGTTTACCGCGACAGATGGTTGTAGCAATACTTCCACTTGTACAGCTACAATAACCATCGTTGATAATGACAATCCAGTGATAACAACTGGACCTTCTAATCTTACGCTAGAGTGCGATGATGCTACAAATACTACCCAAATCAATACTTGGCTTGCCAATAATGGAGGTGCTTTAGGATCAGATAGCTGTGATGATAGTCCAGTGTGGAGCAATGTAGAAGCTAACTCTAGCACTCAGTGTGGAAATGCAACAACGACAACTTATATCTTTACATTGACAGATGCATGTGGTAATGCCAGTACGACGTCTGCACAAGTAATAATCGAAGATAATACGGCACCAGCTTTAACACCTCCAGTAGATGAAACCGTCGAATGTGATGGCTCTGGTAATACGGCAGCGCTAAATACTTGGTTAGCCTCAGCTACGACTGCTATGGATTGTGGGGCAATGCCTACGATCAGCTCTCGACTAGATAATACCATTAGCGGATGTGGAGCAGCTTATACAGAGGTGTATTTATTCACTGCTACAGATGCATGTGGTAACACTACAACAGCCACAGCTACATTTACAATTGAGGATACTACAAACCCAAGTATATCATGTCCTTCCAACTTAACTTTAGAGTGCGGGGGCGAAACGAATAATGCTCAAATCAATACTTGGCTTGCCAGTGTCACAAGCAGTGATGATTGCTCAGCGGTGACTATTACACATGATTATGATTCAGTTTTTGCTGCAGATTGCGGAGATGCAGGTACTTATACTGTGACCTTCACAGCAACAGATGATTGTAATCGATCATCTACGTGTCAAGCTTCTATCATAATAGAAGATAATACGGCACCAACGATCAATTGTCCAGTAGATCTAACACTAGAATGTAATAATGTCAATAACCAAACGCTGATCGTTAATTGGTTAGATTTAGCCAATGCTAGTGACGAATGCGGCGATGTGACCATTACAAATGATTATAATTCTACTTCTTTAGATTGTACTGGAGCATCAGGTTCTGTAGTCACTTTTACAGCAACGGATGAATGTAGCAATACAAGCACATGTACGGCAACTATTATTCTAATTGATGATCAAAATCCTCAGATCACAACATTCCCAGAAGATTTTACACTTGAGTGTGGTGATGTCAATGAGAGTATCTTATTGACTGCATGGCTCGATAATAATGGTGGAGCAGTGGCATCAGATAATTGTGATACGGACTTAGTTTGGACCGCTACAGCACAGACAGTGATTGACAATTGTGGCTCTACTTCAGAGGCTCCATATCTGTTTACGGTTACGGATGACTGTGGAAATACTGCAACAGCGATTGCTAGTTTTATTATTGTAGATACCACTGACCCAGTACTAAATGTTCCTGCTGATCAGACTGTGGAGTGTGATGGAGCTGGGAATACAGCAGCTTTATCTACATGGCTAAATAGTGCAACAGCAACTGATGATTGCGATGATGTCACTATTACAACAGAATTGGAAAATACGATTAGCGGTTGTGGATCTACTGAGGCATATGTTTACAGATTTATAGCAACGGATGCTTGCGATAATGTTAGCTCAGCGACTGCACAGTTTTCTATTGTGGATGGAGAAGATCCAGTTTTGACTTGTCCTTCAGCACCGTTAATTTTAGAATGTGGTAATGCAAATAATACAAACCTCATTAATACCTGGTTGGCCTCAGCAAGTGCTACAGATGATTGTGGATCCGTAAATGTTACCAATAATTATTCCTCTATTCCGACAGATTTACAATGTACTGGAGGTGGAGTAGTAACAGTGACTTTTTCTGCTACAGATGAATGTGGAAATGATACGACTTGTGATGCTGAGATCAGAATCAATGATACTCAAGCACCATCAATAACTTGTCCGGATGACCTAACGCTGACCTGTAACGGTGATGACAATGCATCATTGATACAGTCTTGGTTAGCATTAGTGACTGCAAGTGATGACTGTGGAGATGTAGATGTGACAAACGATTACGACAATAGTGTTGCACTTAACTGTGCTGGAGCAATAGGAACAACAGTTACATTCACGGCTGCCGATGCTTGCGATAATACAACAACATGCACCGCAACGATTATTTTGATTGACGAAGAAGTGCCTGTAATTACAACATTGCCTTCAGACTTAACTATCGAATGTGCTGATCCGAATGCAACAACGATGACCAATGCTTGGCTAGCAAACAACGGAGCTGCCATCGCAACGGATAATTGTGATAATGATCTTACATGGGCTAATGCTGTTCAAACTTCTACCGCCCAATGCGGAAATACAACAACGACACCGTACTTATTTACGGTGACGGATGATTGTGGAAATACAGCTACTGCAATAGCTAGTGTAGTAATTATGGATACTACACCGCCTTCGATAAATACTCCGGCTTCGGTTACGGTCAATTGTGAAGATAATCCTGATGCTGTAGCTTGGGCCAATACCTTCTCAGCAACAGATTTATGTGGAGGAGTAGACAATAGGATTGTATTAATCGAAGTTGCAGAATCTTGTAGTTCAGGCATAACGAATATCGTACATAATTACTCTTTTTATTCAATTGACGATTGTGGTAATATAAGCGCTCAAGAATTTGCATCTTATACCATTCAAGATATTACAGCACCAACCATTACAGCACCTGCTGATCTTAATTTGGTCTGTACAGATGATATGAGTGCTGCGATATTAGCATGGATAGATAATTATACTACTGCTGATAATTGTAGCCCAACCGAAGCACTCGTAGTCACAAATGATTATGTCGGAGTGCCAGATGTTTGTGGTGGAAATACAACAGTAACTTGGACAGTCACCGATGTTTGTGGAGCATCCAGTACGGACTCTGCACAAATTATCGTTGCAGATGATACCACTGATCCTGTGATCACCTGTGCTACTGATTTGACATTAGAGTGTGGAAATACCAATAACGCAGCTTTAATACAATCCTGGTTGACACAGACAACCGCGACCGATGATTGTGGCGATGCAACGGTAGCTAATGATTATTCAGGAACTTTCACAGATGCCTGTGGAGAGACGGGTAGTGTTATCGTAACGTTCACTGCGACAGATGACTGCGGTAACACAAGTACATGTCAAGCCAATATAATCATTCAAGATACGACTGATCCAGAATTTGTGCTTGCTCCTACTGATTTGATATTAGAATGTGGAGACATCAATAACAATGATCTTATCGATGCATGGATCGCTGCGAATGGCAACGCAATTGCAGATGATGACTGTAGTGATGAAGCACTTACTTGGAGTGCTGATCAAGTAACTACAGACCTATGTGGTAATTCTGAGTCAAGATTAGTAACATTCACGGTTACTGATAATTGTGGAAATACAGCAACAGCAACAGCCACTATTTTCATCAATGACACCACTGATCCAGTATTGACGCTACCAGCTGATGAAACGCATGAATGCGAAAATGTAACAAAATCCTTAAGTGATTGGTTAGCAGATGCTTCTGCCACGGATGAATGCGGAACAGTGAGCATCACTAATGAAATATGGAATACCATAAGTGGGTGTGGTGCAACCAATGCAACCAGCTACCTGTTCACTGCAACCGATGAATGTGGTAATAGCTCTACTGGAATTGCAACGTATACGATTACGGATACACAAGCACCTATCTTTGATGCCGTTCCTATGAATTTAAGCCTCGAATGTGGTGCAAATAACAATGAAACACTAATAAGCTCCTGGCTCAATGCGGTAACAGCATCAGATCCTAACGGATGCGATACAGATATTACAATCACGAATGATTTTGATGGTAATCTGCCTGTCATTTTAGAATGTAATGGTGGAGCAGGGGTGATGGTAACTTTTACCGCTATAGATGATTGTGGTAATAGCTCTACAACCATGGGAAGTATCAGTATGAATGATACTGAGCCACCAGTATTTGTAAATTGTCCCGCTGATTTTACGCTAAATGTATCGGATGATAATTGCGATCGGGAAATAATATTCAGTACTCCTTATGCTACGGATACTTGTGATGATCTTGTAGAAGTGACTCTGACTTCGGCTCTAGGCAGTGGGGATCAATTTCCAGTTGGAACGACCACAGTTAGCTTCTTAGCTACGGATGAATGTAATAATACCGTAGAATGCAGCTTTGATGTGACAATTGTCGACAGTGATGAACCAAGCTTACAATGCCCAATTGCGGATATACAAGTATGTGCAGATACAGGAAGCTGTGAGTGGATAGCTACTGATCAGACTGACCCTATTACGCCAGAGGCATGTACAGGATTTGTAGTCACATATCAAGTGACTAATCCAGATCTATCGTTAACTAATTCTGGAAATACGACAGGAGTAGCCACATTATCAGATGAGGGTGTAGCGCTACAATTGGGTACGAGTACTGTGATGTATACCGTTACAGATGTCAATGGAAATACAACGACCTGTAGCTTCGATGTAGTCGTATCTGACTGTGAAGCACCAACGATTACATGCAGTGATTTTACCATATCATGTGGATCAGAAGACCTCGATGCATGGCAAAATACGATAAGTCTAACAACTACGGATAATTGTTCTACAGATGGTGCGATGACAGTAACAAGACAGTTGATTACAGATTTCAGCTCGTGCGGTAATACATTTGATCAGCTATATGAATTTACAGTCGTAGACGATGCTGGAAATACAACTAGCTGTTTTGCAAGATATACTACCACCGATACAGAGGCACCAGTGATCACCGATGCTATTGATGAAACTGTAGAATGTGATCCAGGTACGACGAGTGCAGCTTTATTAGCTTGGTTACAGGATAATGGAGGAGCGACATTTACAAGTGATAATTGTAGCACAGATGTTACATGGACTAATGACTTTACTGGTGCACTCAACGCAAGTTGTGGTGGTACAGGTGCAACTTCAGTAGTATTCACAGCAACGGATGATTGTGGAAATACTTCGACAACCGAAGCAAGTTTTATAATTGTAGATACAACTATACCTGTCAATTCATGTCCAGATGATATTACTTTAGAATGTGGAAATCCGCTCAATGAAGAAATAATCAATGGATGGTTGGCTCAAGCATCTTCCAATGATAATTGTTCTGTCAATGTTACCATTACGAATAACTACGATGCAGATGGATTTACAAATGTTTGCGGTAATGCTCGTAATCAAACCGTAACCTTCACGTTTACAGATGATTGTGGTAATGTCGATACTTGTGAAGGAACGATCACGATAGAAGATAGTACAAGTCCTACCATAGAAACTGAGGCTCAAGATCTTACCTTAGAATGTGCAGCCGATAATACTGCGGCGATAGCCTTATGGGAAAGTAATCAAGGTGGTGCATTGGCATCTGATGAGTGTAGCCCAGATCCTTTAGTATGGACAATTGATAATACTGTAGTGCTTGCAACTTGTGGTTCTACGACCAGAACTTTATATACCTTCCAAGTAGAAGATAATTGTGGTAATACATCTACCACGCAAGCAAGTATCATCATAGAAGATACCACAGCACCTCTACTTACACTACCAGCACCGCAGACGGATGCTGATGCCGAGGAGTGTGGAGACATTGTCGTATCACTTGCTGATTGGCAGGCGGAAGCCGTACATTCTGATGCTTGTGGAAATACATCGATCGAGATTATCCTCTGGAATACGATTTCTGGATGCGGAAATACTGAAACAGAAGTTTATTTATTCACAGTTACCGATGATTGTGGTAATCAAACTACTGGATTTTCTACCTATGAAATCCAAGATCGTATAGCACCTGAAATCACTTGTGCAAACGATATTACTTTAGAATGTAATGACCCAACTAATGCTGATCAAATCTCAGCTTGGTTAGCTACAACCACAGCCAGTGATGTAAATGACTGTAATGTTGTGAATATTACACATGATTACAATGGATCGTTACCAGCATTGAGTTGTGATGGCTCCTCAGGAAAAGTGGTAACCTTTACCGCAACGGATGCATGTGGTAATACAACTACTTGTCAGGCAAGCATTTTTATAGAAGATACTACGGATCCATCATTTGTCAATTTCCCAGATGACATTACAGTCAATGTAGATGTCGACAATTGTAGTAATAATGTGGTATACAGTACTCCTATAGGTTTTGATAAATGTGATGATGAAGTTGAAGTAGAACTATTGACTCCAATTGCTTCTGGACAAGAATTTCCTATAGGAACGAGTACAGTAACATTTAGCGTAACCGATGATTGTGGAAATAGCATCCAAGAAAGCTTTGATATTACGGTCATTGATAGCGATGTGCCTTCTATTGATTGTCCAAGCAATGATGTAATCGTTTGTACAGATGAAAACACTTGTACTTGGGCTGCAACGGCTGCTACAGATCCAATTTTCAATGATAATTGTGCTAATGCTAGTGTCAGCTATAGCTATACTGCCCCTGATGGTAGTGTTGTAAATTCGATGACTACAGCAGGAGAGACGTTTACCTTGTTGGGAGATGATGTGATCTTAGAACTTGGTACAACAAGCATAACCTACACCATTACTGATGAAAGTGGAAATACTTCGACTTGTTCTTTCGACGTAGTCGTAGAAGACTGTCAAGCACCGACAATTGGATGTTTTGATCAAATAGATATACCATGTGGCGATGAAGATCTTACTACTTGGTTTGAAGATATTGCTCTGACGACAACTGATAATTGCAGTACTGACGCGGCGATGGTTGTAGATATATTATTACTTACTGATTTCAGCAGTTGTGGTAGTACTTTTGATCAAGTTTATCAATTTACTGTGACAGATGATGCCGGTAATACTGCGATCTGTACTGCAAGATATAATACGGTAGATACAGTCGTGCCTGTGATTGATACAGAAGCTAGCGATCTTACGCTTGCATGTGATGCCGAGGATCGAGATGTACAAATCAATAACTGGTTAGCAGCGAATGGTCTGGCTGCAGCAAGCGACGCATGTAGTTTACCATTAGAATGGACGAATGACTATACGGGTGAATTTGATAATACATGTGGTGATATCGGAGCAAGTCTAGTGACGTTCACAGTCGCAGATGATTGTGGAAATACGAGTATGACCCAAGCAAGTATAATCATTGAGGATCAGAGTCCACCAACGATTACTTGTCCCTTAGACTTGACATTACAGTGTAATAATCCTGATAATGATTTTATCATCACCACTTGGTTGTCAACAGCCATGGCAGAGGATGATTGTAGTGAAGTCACTGTAAGCAATGACTATACGGCAATACCTACTTGTGATGAGTCGGTGGTGGTTACATTTACAGTAGAAGGTAATTGTGATGGTGCTGCGGTAATGTGTACGGCAACAATAACAGTTGAAGATGATGAAAAACCGGTCATCATGAACGCTCCGCAAGATCTATTTGTGGAATGTGATGGCTCGGGCAATACAAGTCAAATCAATGCTTGGTTAAATAGCAATACTGCAAACGATGCTAGTCTAGGTATGAGTGCCGTGGACTTATGTACGGATGTAAATATCACAGCATTAGAAACCATGAGGTCTGATGAATGTGGCGGAACTACAACGATCACCTATGAATTCACGGCTGCGGATCTTTGTGGAAATACGATATCTGAGATCGCAAAAGTATTTATAACGGATACCGAAGCACCTCAATTAGTATTACCAACTGCTACTAATACAGTAGCATGTGAAGGAGATGTCCAAGGCGTATTGCAAGCTTGGTTAGATTCTGCAACATCAAGTAATATTTGTGGATCTGCAACGGTCACCTATGCGCTTGTTGAAGATCTTACTCAGTGTCAAGGAACGAATACACTCAGAACACTAGAGTACATTTTTATAGCAGAAGATGATTGTGGATTTACAACGAGAGAGAATGCAGTATTTACCATTGTTGATGAAGTAGCTCCTGTGATTACCGCACCAGAAGATTTAGTATTATCCTGCGGTGAAGAGATCGGTGCTCGAGTGATCACTTGGTTGATGTCGTATACCGTAGTGGAAGCTTGCCAAACCTATGAAGTATCAAATGATTTTGATGGCGTAGTACCAAATCTATGTGGTGGTAGTGAAGTAGTTACGTGGGTAGTGACTGATGACTGTGGAGCAACTTCTTCTTCGACAGCAACTATAATTATCACCGATGATACAGTCCCTCCAACGATTGATTATTGTCCTGCTGATATTACAATTACTACCGAGGTAGGGCAGTGCGATGCAGTTATTAATTATGGAACACCTACGGCAAGTGATTGCAATGGCCCTGTGACTATAATCAAAACATCAGGTCCTGATGTTGGAACTATGCTAGATGCTGGTCAGACAGAAACCATCGAATTTACTATTACCGATGCTTGTGGCAATGCGGATATTTGCAGTTTCGATGTCACAGTATTGGATCAACAAGAACCAGAAATTACCTGTCCAAGCAATGACGTGATCAAATGTACAGATCCTAATACCTGTACATGGACTTCAGATGATGATGTATCACCAACAGATTTCAATGATAATTGCCCTAACTACAGCATTACCTATGAAATTACAGGTACTACCGTAAGTGCTGGTAATGACGATGCAGCTGGTGAGATCTTTAATCTAGGGGACTCTTATGTGAAATATTTCATCATTGATGCCAATGGAAATGAACTAGATTCTTGTGAGTTTATGGTTGTCGTCAATGATTGTGAAAGCCCAACGATTACGTGCTCCGATGAGTTAGCGATCACTTGTGGAGACGAAGATATAGACACATGGTATGCTACCATTTCGGCTACAGCCGCAGATAATTGCAATCTAAATGCTGATCTCATCGTAGACACCCTCTTGATCAATGATATTTACTCTTGCGGTAATACATTTGAAAAGACATATCTATTTACCGTGTCCGATATTGCAGGTAATACAAGTACGTGCACGGCCACCTACATGACTGTAGATACCGAAGGTCCTACATTTACCAATGAAGCCGAAGATCTGACCATAGAATGTGACGGAACAAATCAAAGTATCTTGTTACAAGGATGGCTAAATAGCAATGCCAATGCTACAGCAACAGATAATTGTGGTGATGAAATTACATGGACTAATAATTATACGGGTGCCGTAAATGTAATCTGTCCTGGTACATCTGAGATACCAGTCATATTTACTGCAACGGATGATTGTGGAAATACAAGTCAGACGTCTGCAACCTTTAGAATAGAAGATACAACTCCGCCCATTATGGCATTGCCTGATGACTTGACTTTAGACTGTGGTGACCCTTTCAATCCTTTCTTTATCTCTATATGGGCAAGTGGAGCATCAGCGATCGATCAATGTCAAGGTATCACCTTCGTGACTAATAGTATTGTTGGTGTAACAGATGGATGTGGAGCAACCAGTATCACTGAATACGAATTTAGATCAGAGGATGCTTGTGGAAATATCACTAGAGATACGTTGACAGTAACTACACAAGATCTAGAAGCACCAGCAATAGGAACTCAACCGACAGACTTAGTTGTCGAATGTGGATCTACGGCTGATATCAATGCTTGGTTAAATAACAACGGTGGAGCTACTGCAACTGATAATTGTAGTGATGAGCCATTAGTTTGGACATTTGAAGCGGGTAATTCAGTGCAAAGATGTGGACTTACAGAGGCAACAGAATATACCTTTACGGTAACGGATAATTGTGGTAATACGAATACCGTGACGGCTTCAGTGATTACTGAGGACACCACAGATCCAGTATTGACACCTCCTGTAGATCAGATCGAAGAATGTGGTAATGAAAGTATTTCAGTAACGGATTGGATAGCAACAGCAACCGCAACGGATGTATGCGGTGACGTCACTATCGATCATGTCTTATGGAACAGTAACCTGGGATGTGGATCTACATTCTATGAAAGATATCTATTCACCGCGACGGATGAATGCGGAAATAGCTCAACAGCTTTTGCAGAATATCAAACTTTAGATCGTACTGATCCAATCATTACTTGTCCAGCTGATCTGGTCTTAGAATGTGGCGATGTAAATAATACGATCAACTTACAAGCATGGTTAGACTCTGTAACGGCAACTGATCCGTTTGGATGTAGTGAAGTGACACTGAGTTATGACGTACCTTCGGCACTTCCTGATCTTTCTTGCGATAGTAGTGAAGGTATTACCGTAAGTTTCTTTGCAGTAGATGACTGTGGCAATGATGCTACTTGTACAGCTCAAGTATTTATTGTTGATACCACTAATCCTACGTTTGTCAATTGCCCTACGGATCTTACGGTCAATGTTGATGTAGATCTATGTGGCGCTAATACTATTTTCTCAACTCCAGTTGCAGATGATAATTGTGAAGTGAGCGTTGCTCAGACGGCAGGATTGCCTTCAGGATCAGAATTCCCTGTTGGAGTGACGATGATAGAGTATACCGCGACGGATGACTGTGGCAATACTGCACTATGTCAATTTAATATTACAGTTATTGACAGCGATGTACCGGTAGTACTATGTCCTTCCAACACCATTGTGGTAGAAACAGATCCAAGCGTTTGTACTTGGACAAGTGATGACCGTGTCAATCCTTCTGTGAGTATAGAAAACTGTCCTAATCAGGAGATCATATATACGATCACAGGTGCTACGATTGCCACTGGCACCGATAATGTTGAAGGAGAGATATTTAATCTTGGATTAAGTGAGGTATGTTATACAATCACGGATCCTAGTAACAATAGCTCAAGCTGTTGCTTCGATGTTGAAGTTATAGATCTAGAGTTACCGATTGTAACTTGTCCAGCAGATACGATTCTTATCTCCAACGGTGAAGTGGATGGCATATGTGTAGCAGATTTCACATGGAATCATCCTACACCTACTGATAACTGTGGGCTAGCTCAGCTGGATGCTTCTATTATGGCACCTGACTGGAGTACCACAGATCTTCCAAATGTCACTCCAGGAGCAGAGGAGACTCAGGCATTCGCAGCAGGATGGTCTTATGTCAATTACACCGTTACGGACGATAATGGAAATACGAATACATGTTCTTTTAAAGTGGAAGTGATTGGTATCAAACAAGAGAAAACCATACAAAGAGTTACTCAAAATCCTGACGACAGCTATTGTACAGAGTTCAATATTCGAGTTTGGAATACGGGTAACAATGTGGGTAGATATACACTATACGACTTACCTGCATTTGATGATGATTTCATCATTTTAAGTGCAGAGTATAGCTCGAGTGTTCATCCGAGTACAGTATTACCTACGAATGTTCCTACGGACGGATGGCTATTAGGGGATGATGTGTTGATGCCAGGTTTTGGTACACATAATTATACGCTTACAGTATGTACCATAGTAGATCTTAAAGATCCTGATACACCTGGTGATGCGATGTATACCAAGTGTGGTGAACGCCAAACGCCACCTGTAGGCAATGCGCCTGGTCAAGCATTATTCAATGAGTCGATCATGGATGTCAATGGCGATGATATTCCAGATATTAGAGATAGTGTCTGCGCGGATATCCCATATATTACCCATGAAAAAGATTTCTTGGGATATACCAGAAATGCAGATCGTACATACGATGCCCAGTTTAAAGTAACAGTTCAAAATATAGGTGGTGCTATAGGTCAATATGACCTTTGGGATGAGCCATTTTTTGATGATGATTTCGTGATCAATAGTATGAGCTATACTACGGATATTGATGATGGAGCAGGTGCAACACTGTTAGGTAGTTTCGCTGATGCAGGTCCTTATACATTGGCTGATGATCAGGTTTTAGACTATGATTCTACTCATTGTTATATCTTGACTTTCAATGTATCGATCAACTTAAGTGATCCAGCTACTGTTGGCGATGAGCTGTACGTATGGTGCGGTACTACAAGCCCCGATGGCACTCCTCAACCAGGAGAAGGATTGTATAATGAATCTTACTTAGATAGATCAAATGATGGTAACCCTGAGGAGATAGAGCATGCATGTGGAGATATAGAAATCGTAGATCTTGCATTGAGAAAGACCTTGGTGACACCAACACCATACGCTTACAATGATATTCTCGATTTTGAAATAGAGATTTTCAACCAAGGAAATATTGATCTCTATGAAATAGAAATCAACGATTACATGCCGATTGGTTATGATTTCGCCTCAGTCACGACTAATGATCCTAATTGGACTCAAGTCAGTGCAGGACTATTACGCTATGATGATATAGATGGTCCATTGGCACCTGCTAGTTCGATTGTGATACCACTACAACTGCGATTATTGCAGACTACTGGTGGTTATAAAGATTGGAATAACTATGCGGAGGTTCATTATATGGAAGATGTCAATGGAGTAGATAAATCACTCGAAGACGTAGATAGTACTCCAGATGCTGATGATACCAATGATAATCCTGTCATGGTCGGTGATGACGACGATGATGTGATTACGGAAGGTGGACCTTACTTCAACGAAGACGAAGATGATCATGATCCAGCAGGGCCATATATTTTTGATTTAGCATTGTCTAAAATCCATGATGCAGCGGCATCCACATATGCATATGAAGGCGCTCAGATTTTCAATATTGAAGTATACAACCAAGGAAATGAAGATGCAGTCAATATAGAAATCGTGGATACTATACCATGTGGCCTTAAGTTTGATGAAACCGTAGCACTCAATTCAGTTTGGACCTACGATTTAGCAAGTAATGAAATTTCAACTACCATTACTGGTCCTTTAGCGCCAGGTACATCGATTATAGTTCCAGTAGAACTTGATTTAGTAAGTTGTTATGATACGCTGGCCTTTGTCAATTATGCTGAAATAGCGCAGGCCGACGATACTGATCCATTGACAGTTGGTTTACCTGATGATATCGATAGTGATGCAGATGATGATAATACCAATGACGTAGGTGGTACTCCGAACGATCCAAATGAGGATAATGTAGTATCAGATCCTGGTATCATAGATGAAGATGATCACGATCCTGAAGAAATCCAATTCTTCGATCTTGCTTTACGTAAAACGGTAGATTTCAGAGAGCCATACGATATTGGAGATACCGTGACCTTTAGAATCAAAGTGTTCAACCAAGGAACCATTACGGCCGATAATATTGAGCTCAATGATTATCCAAATAGCGGATATTTGTTTGATCCTATTCTAGAACCTAACTGGACGGATTCAGGATCAGAGCTGAATACCGCATTGGTAGGTACATTAGCCCCAGGAGATTCAGTAGAAGTGACGTTGCAGTTGGTGATAACGTTAGATTCAGATCCGACACAATCTGACTGGTACAACTGGGCAGAGATCGCAGGTGCAACCGATACTTTGGGCAATCCTGTTATTGATATTGATAGTACTCCAGACAGCGATACACCCGATGAACGAGAAGTTATCCCAGATCATCCTGATGACAATAATATTTGTGGTCATGGTCCGGATAGTCCGTATGGCCCAGAAGATGAAGACGATCATGATCCAGAAATGGTGGTAGTTGTTGGAGGTATTGGTGATTATGTTTGGAAAGATCTCGACGGTGATGGTATCCAAGATATCAATGAGCCAGGTGTAGAAGGTGTACCCGTCATATTGACGGATTGTATGGGTAATATAGTCTATTCTACAGTGACAGATGCTGACGGATTTTATTTCTTTAACGCTCTGATACCAGGAAACTATCAAGTACAGTTTGATATTTCAAGCCTTCCTGATGGATGTGCTTTTACTTACCAAGATCAAGGTACAGATGATACGCTTGATAGTGATGTAGATCTTACTGGACTAGCGCCTTGTACATTTATTTCTGGTGGAGAGTATGACAGTACTTTCGATGCAGGCTTATTATTCCTAGCAAGTCTTGGTGACTTTGTTTGGCATGATCTAGATGGTGATGGCATACAAGATGCTGGTGAACCAGGATTAGAAAATGTAACAGTAAATCTATACGATGGTACGGGTGCATTTATCGCAACTACATTGACAGATGCTAATGGACTATACTTATTTGAAAATCTATATCCTGGAGACTATTATGTAGAATTTGTTGCTCCGGTAGGTATGGATCTTACAGATGCAAACCAAGGTATCAATGACGGATTGGATAGCGATGTAGATAATAGCAATGGTCCTGGTACAACAACGATTACAACATTAGTTGCTGGTGAAAATGATCTAGATTGGGATGCAGGATATTATTTCTGTGTACCGATTGGAGAGCAAGTTTGGTATGATATCAATGAAAATGACCTTTGGGATTCAGAAGAAAATGGCATCAACGGATTAGTTGTGAATCTTTGGAGACAAGATGGTAATGGATCATTTAGCCTCTACGCGACTGAGCTCTCGGCTCATAAGCCAGGGACACCATCAGATGATGGATACTATAAGTTCTGTGCTCCTCCAGGTACCTATTATATAGAAGTAATACTTCCACCGCAAGGCTTGGTACCTGCTGTAGCAAATGTTGGAACTGATGAAGCAGTAGACAGTGATATCACTAATGCCAATGGTATCGGTACGACAGATCAATTCAGCGTATCAAGCGGTGATGTGAAATGTGACCTAGGTCACGGCTACTATCCTATGGCACAACTCGGAGATAGAGCATGGAATGATGTCAATGAAGATGGTTTACAAGATAGCAATGAACCACCGCTATCAGGAGTAAAAGTGAAGGCATTCAATATGCTTGGAGTACAAGTAGGAGAGACTAAGACTACGGATAGTAATGGTCATTATATGATGGATTATCTTGGAAAAGATAGTTACTTCCTTGAGTTTACACCACCACCTGGTTATATCTTGACACAAGCCAATGCGGGTGATGATCTTATGGATAGTGATGCAGATGGATCATACGGTGTACGTACTACCGCTGCATATACATTAGTTCCAGGCGATTCTATACCAAGTATAGATGTAGGATTTGTTTATAACCCTGTGCTACCTATAGAATGGAAATCGATCATAGCAAATAATCGAGGAGAATACAATCAAATAGACTGGACTACTCTAAGTGAATTAAATGCGGATAGATTCATTTTGGAAAGAAGGTTTGAGGAAGATGAATCTTTCAATTCAATAGGAGAACTAGCGGCAAAAGGTAATCCAAATTCTGGAGCCGATTATCAATACTTAGATTATAACCTTGAGAAATTTGGTCTCTATTATTATCGAGTTCTACAACAGGATAAAGATGGTCAATTCTCTTATAGTGACGTTGTAAGTGCGGATTATCAGAAAACCTTTGACACTCAAGTTGAGGTATATCCTAACCCAACGGTAGAGAAATTTAATGTAGATCTTAGCCTATCAAAAACTGCTCAGGTAAGCATTGATATCTTTGATGCCACGGGTAAGTTTATTAAAACTCTAATGAATGACGAATCGAAAGAATCTGGTCAACATGTGTTAGAAGTGGATATCTCCGATCTATTGAATGGTGTATATAATATCAAAATAACAATTGATGACAGCGTCATTGATAAAAGGCTGATAGTTCTTAAAAACTAAGAAGCCGAATTAATGCTACTAAAAAGGGAGCCTGAATTAAGTTTTAGGCTCCCTTTTTTTATTTGTTTTGGTACTTATAATTACAATGGTAGAATATATATTATAAAATTTAGCATATAAATATTCAATATCTATAAGCTTTTCACTATGTTTCGGATAAACCAGATACTTTATGAAAATTAATAGGCTTCTTGGAGCACCTTTGATTGTACTTTTTCTAATTCCAAATATTTCTTTTGGCTTTCAGAACGAGATGATAGAAATCTGCAACAACGATATCGACGACGACGGCGATGGGTTAGTAGATTGTGAAGATGATGATTGCTATGTATTTAATGCCGAAACATGTATTCCTTGCCTAGGAGATGGGATAAGTTTTGCGGATGAAGTAATTGATTACAGTCCTACTTGTGAAAATGAATTAGCTGATTTTGCCAATGATCCTGTGGAAGCTCTAAGTGAGACTGACTATATACAACCATTGCCAGGAGAGACTTGGGGTAGAAATTTCGTAAGTCTGGGTTATGGTGGAAATATGACACTAGGATTTACGGATAACCTATTGATCAATTCTGGTGATAACCAAGCTGATCTCTGGGTATTTGAAGTAGGTATCAAAATAGAACCGATGGCAATCAATCTTCGTCCGGCCAATGCGGCAACCATAAATTTGATTAGCAATTCAGGAATTATGGATCAGGACGATGATGGGTTTTATGAATTTGGTTCCATAGGTGGAGCTACCTCATCTTTGGATATTGATGCTCTCCTGCCATTGCTTTCATTTGACGCTGTACAATTTGACGCAGTTCAGATTATCGATCTCAACCCCAATGGATTTTGCTTCCAGTCAGCTGGTGCTGACATAGATGCTGTTTGTGCATTAAGTTCGCGTCCAGCAGAGATTTGCGATAATGGAGTAGATGATGATGGAGATGGAGATGTAGATTGTGCCGATGCTGACCTAGCAACAGATTGCTGCTGCTTAGATCCTGTGACAGTTGAGTTGCCACCTGAAGTTTCTATTTGTGCAGGTGAATCATACGAGATAGTACTAAATGATAACTTTCAATCATACTTATGGTCTACAGGTGAAACCACGTCTTCAATAATAGTAACAAGTAGAGATACATACTCAGTCACAGTTATTGACGATTGCAATAACGAGTCTGAAGCAGAAGTTTTCATAGATGTAAATCCAAATGATATTTACCCTATAGACGCGAGTATTTGTGAAGGTGAGATCTATGTTTTCGAAAATGAAGAATTGTTATCTTCTGGGACTTATACGCAGAACTACATTGGATCTAATGGATGTGATAGTATGGTCGTCTTAGATCTAAGTGTATTTCCTCAAGAAGTGGTGAATGTAGAAGAAAGTATTTGTGAAGGTAGCTTTGTGACGATCAATGGTATATCTTATGATGAATCCGGTGAATATGAGCAACTTCTTGCGACCTCGCAGGGCTGTGATAGTACTCTTTTGATTACTATAGAGACATTTCCTACCTATTTTGAAGAGCAAAATTTTACAATCATAGAAGGTCAGACGATATTAGTCAATGGTCAAGAGTATGACTCGATAGGTGTATTTGTTCAAAATTATACGACTGCAGAAGGTTGTGATAGTATCATAGCTATTCAGATCAATCAGGCTGAGGAGATGATTCATTATAGTCTTGATGATTGTTATTCTTATGTCAATGATGGAGCTGATGTGTATGATGAGTTTACACCAGCATATCCTGATGGTTTAGTTTGCAATGGTGTAAATGGGTCCATCATGTATCGAGTAGACCCTATGGTCAATAAGCACTCATGTACTCCTGGTGTTGACGGCACGAAGGCGGCCTGTGTATCCTCGGTGGATGGTTGTGAGTATATGGCTGATAGTGATAAATCTATCAATATCGACCTTTCTCTAGATGAAGGAATTATCAAACCAAGATCTATCACTAATATTAGTTTTTATGAGAAAGCTCCTCTCATGTTTGACTGGATAGATGGTCCTTCTGGTCCTAATAATTACCCCACTAAATATGGGATGAGGGTATTGCTTGATGGAAATGAAGTTTATCGAGTAGAAGATGTACCTACGACACCTGATTGGTCATTTCAACTTTATGACTTACAAGACGCTGATATTATTGTCTCGGGGAGTAATAAAATAAGCATACAACTCTTGGCATACTGCACTATAGATAATGGATCAGAAGTCAATGCATGGGATGTAGATGAAATCAAAATTTACGGTAGATGCTTGCCAGAATCTAATTCTCAAGATAGAATCATTGCAGGTACGGTACGAGCCTCAGATAATGCAAATTTGCCTGAATTTAAAGTACAATTACAAGCAGTCGACTTTACTTTTGAGAAATATACAAATGATACTGATTTCTACGCGTTTCCGTCTGTGATAGCGGCAAGTGACGTGACCGTCCTAGCTCAGAGTGATCAGGAGGTTATGAGAGGTGTAAGTACTTTGGATTTACTCCATATACAAAAGCATATTTTGGGAATAAACCCATTCTTGACAAATGAAGAACTTATCGCTGCAGATATCAATAATTCTGGTAGTATTTCAGCTTTAGATCTCTTGGAGCTGCGCAAAGTTATACTTGGTATCAATGATCAATTTCCCAATGCTAGATCTTGGGTAGGTATCAATCCCCGAGCTGAGGTTGGGCTCCAAGATTGCGAAAACCTATTAATTCAGGCATCTGAAGAGCACTCACTATCCAATGACTTTAAAGCTGTGAAAATCGGCGATGTCGATCAGAGCTATCAACTTATGAGTGATATTCAACTTTCTTCTAGATCAGAACAAAGCGTAATCTTAAATGCTACTTTTGATCAAGCTGAAGATTTTGATATACTAAGCTTCTACTTAGAAGAAAATAGTACCATCGAGGGAATCCAATTGTCTATAGAGTTAGGTGAAATATCAAAGCACATAATGAATATTACTAGTGGTACAATGCTACTGAAAGAAGCTGATTTTCATATCACAGATGGTGGCAAGTTGATGATCAGTAAAGTTTATGATCATCCTCAGAACCTAGATGGTCGTACTCTTTTTCAAATCAACTTCTCGAAAGATATTGCTGTATCAGACCCTGTTACACTAAGTGATAATTTTAATCATGAAATGTATGAGGCAGGCACTTTAGCTCCTCTTACTTTATCATTAAACACTGTGAATGATCTTAGCACCGATCAAAATCCTAAAATAAATTGTATAGTCTATCCTAATCCAAGTACAGGCTATATTAATATTGAGGGTTTAGACGATACAGGAGAGACCAGTATTCATCTAAGTGATGCACAAGGTAGATTGGTGATACTTAAGAATAACTGGAAGAAGAGCAACTGCATCCTTAATCTTAGTGATTACGAAAGAGGTATTTATTTCTTGTCTATTCAGAACGGAGACTTCATACAAACAGAGCGAATCGTACTCATCAGATAAGTAATTATTCTACTATGTAAAGCCTGAATGACTAATTAGTAATCATTCAGGCTTTTTTATTTTTAGTATCCTGATTAAAATTGGTTAGATCAATATTGAGCAGATTTACCAGTATTACTCGTTCTCAATATAAATGCTCGTAGATCATCATTTGCCGTTTTTAGATCTTCACGTCGTAGGTACATCATATGACCACTGCGATATCCTTTAAAACTCAATCGATCTTTCAGCTTACCACTAGGATCTATTTGCCACATGGTATATTTCGCATTGAAGTAAGTCGTTGCACCATCATAATATCCTGACTGAAACATCACGTTTAGGTATGGGTTTTCTACCATGGCTTGACGTAGATTGTCTCTAGTATTATCATTGCGACGATCCCAGGGATGCACGGGGCCAAACATATTATATTTCACATCAGTCTTAAATCCTAGTTCTTCACGTATATAATGATTAATAGCCGGGGTAAAAGAGTGCAACCAAGATTTAAGTTCAGAGTTATAGTCTGGGCGTTCGCCTGCTACTTTTTTATCGATCCCGAGATATCTAGAGTCTAGACGTCCGATCGTTTTCCCATCACGATCTCTGAGCAATTCTTTCCAAAAGTAGCTTGTGGGCATATCAAGATTATGATCCAAAAACTCCTGTGCATCAACTCCCGTAAAGTAGGCTATTTTATCCGCTATAGCCTTACGTTCATCGTCAGGGATAAAACCCCCTTTAGCTAGAGCCGGCATAAGTTCATTGACGGCATAATCTTCTACCTCAGGGAGCATATCGAGGAGGTCTTTAGACTGTAACGCCTCAGGTTGCATATTATGATACCAAGCAGCGGCAGCCATATATGGTAGATTGAGAGCGGAGCTAAGTGCATTATCAGCACCATAAGACTTATAATCTGCTGGCGAGACGAGAATGACTCCATTGAGGTACATCCATTGCCTATTTTGTAATTCATGAGCAAGTCCTGATACACGGGTGCCACCATAACTTTCTCCAATAAGATATTTAGGACTTAGCCATCTATTGTTACGAGTTACCCAAGTATTTAACCATTCTGCTAAATATTGAATATCAGCATTGATTCCAAAAAAATGATCTCGATCCACTTTTTCTCCTTCTTTTGTTATCGTTCTTGAGTATCCAGTATTGACTGGATTGACAAAAACGATATCTGCGACATCTAAAATAGAGTATGGATTCTCTTGGACACCATATGGCTGTACAGGATAGCCTTCTTCATCTATGTTGAGTACTTTCGGTCCTGTGTAAGCGACATGCATCCATACAGAGGCTGAGCCCGGTCCACCGTTGAATGAAATCACTAATGGACGCTTTCCATGATCAGTGACATTCTTTTTTTGATAATAAGTATAAAATAAAGTAGCTATGGGGTCTCCATTTTCGTCCCATAGAGGCTGCATACCAGTAGTAGCTGTATAGCTCAGTGAATTCCCATTGATCGTAGTTTGATGGTTGGTGACTACTGTAGTGTCTGATGGGATCATATTTTTTTGACACCAGAGCACATGATATATGATGATTAGGATGGCAGTAAGTAATGTTCGCATGATTATTGATTTTTAGAAAAATAAGAATTTTAGAACGGAATAGGAAATAGATTAAAATGGCAAAAAAGTATAGTTCTGCTAGATTCTGAAATCATGATTTTATTAACTAAAAAATATTCATCAATTTTAGAAAGCTTAGGTCAAGTCTGTACCGTAGGAAATACTTTTCATTACTTTTGTATCAATTCTTTTAGAAAAGACCAATAAAATGTCAAGATTTAATGCAGCTATTACGGGAATTGCAGCCTATGTACCAGAAGCTACACTCACAAATGCTGATCTCGAAAAAATGGTTGATACCAATGATGAGTGGATTACTTCTCGTACGGGTATAAAGAAAAGACATATTTTAAAAGAGAAAGGTAAAGCTACATCTGATATGGCAGCTGAGGCTGTTAAGGAGCTATTACGAAAAACCAATACCCATGCAGATGAGGTAGAGTTAGTGATATGCGCAACCGTAACACCAGATATGTCCTTTCCTGATACAGCAAATACGATCAGCTACAAAGTGGGTATGAAAAATGCCTACGGTTTTGATCTTAGTGCTGCATGTTCAGGATTTTTATTTGCATTGACTACTGGAGCTAAATTTATAGAATCAGGTACTCATAAAAAGGTGATCGTGATCGGTGCTGATATGATGTCATCTATCGTAGACTATACGGATCGTACTACTTGTGTTATTTTTGGAGACGCTGCAGGTGCAGTATTGCTAGAGCCTGATACGGATGGTCATGGAGTCATTGATTCTGTCTTGAAAGCTGACGGTGTCGGTGGTAAGTATCTCAATAGAAAAGGAGGTGGATCTAAAAATCCTATCTCTCAGTATGTGATTGACAACAAGATGCAGTATCTATATCAAGACGGTAGACCCGTTTTCAAAGCAGCTGTAAACGGTATGACCACTGCGGTAAAAGAAGTTATGGATCGTAATGATCTATCTCCTGAAGATATTAATTGGGTAGTACCTCATCAAGCAAATATGCGTATAATAAATGCAGTAGCTGACTTTATGGACTTTCCTAGAGAACGAGTGATGAAGAATATTGAAAAGTACGGTAATACTACGGCTGCAACACTACCTCTTTGTCTGAGAGATTATGAAGATCAATTAAAAAAAGGAGATAATTTGATCCTAACAGCCTTTGGTGGAGGTTTCACATGGGGGGCTACATTACTAAAATGGGGGTATTAATAAATCTTTTCATCCCTTGTGACTGTTAATGAATTAAATATCTTTGTTGCACTAACTAATCTATCTAAAACTCATGGCTACAACCTCTGATATTAGAAATGGACTTTGCATGGACTACAATCACGACATTTATACCGTTGTGGAGTTTTTGCATGTCAAACCTGGTAAAGGTCCTGCTTTCGTACGTACCAAATTAAAAAGCTTAACCAACGGAAAAGTAATCGATAACACTTTCCCAGCTGGACATAAAATAAGCACCGTACGAGTAGAAAGACGTAAATACCAATATCTCTATAACGATGATATGGGTTATCATTTTATGGAAAATGAAACCTACGAGCAAGTATCTATAGAGAAAAAAATGTTAGACAAACCAGAATTGCTTAAAGAAGGTATGAGCATAGAAATACTATTTCATGCAGAGAAAGAAATGCCTCTTACTATCGATTTGCCTCAATACGAGGTTTATGAAATAACATATACAGAACCTGGTCAGAAAGGTAATACCGCTACTAATGCCTCTAAGCCAGCGACTATTGAGACTGGAGCTGAGATCAAAGTGCCACTCTTTATCAATGAAGGTGATAAAATTAAAGTAGATACAAGAACTTCAAGCTACGTAGAACGTGTAAAATAACCATCCAATGAATTACAAAGAAATACAAGACCTCATTAAGCTAGTAAATAAGACTGACCTTACTGAACTTAAAGTAAAGGATGGTGAGTTTGAAATATCTATCAGGACTAAAAAATATGCTAAGCATGTAGCTCCTCAAGTGGTAAGTGCAGCTCCTATGCTACCTATGCAAAGTAACGCTCCTGTTGCAACTACTCCTGAAGCAGCTCTAGCAGCACCAGTGGCTAAGGAAACTAAGGCTGATGCTCCGTCAGAAACGGCTAATCTATTGGAAGTGAAATCACCTATCGTAGGTACATTCTATAGAAGTGCATCTCCTGACAAGCCAGCCTTTGTGAAAGTAGGGGACACCATTGCTAAAGGCGATGTAGTATGTATAGTAGAAGCAATGAAGCTTTTCAATGAAATAGAATCTGAGGTTTCAGGTACGATAGTAAAAGTATGCATAGAAGATGCATCTCCAGTGGAGTATGATCAGGTATTGTTTTTAGTAGAGCCTGCATAGGGTCTACCATTTTCATTTTCGAGCTTTCAACACCATATACTTATGTTCAATAAGATTCTTATAGCCAATAGGGGAGAGATCGCTTTACGTGTCATCCGTACATGTAAAGAGATGGGTATAAAAACTGTAGCGGTATACTCTACCGCAGATAGAGATAGTCTACATGTACGATTTGCAGATGAGGCCGTTTGTATAGGACCTCCATCTAGTACAGATTCTTACCTCAGTATCCCGAAGATCATGGCTGCCGTTGAGATTACAAATGCAGATGCTATACACCCAGGATATGGCTTCTTATCTGAAAATGCAGGATTCGCTGAAGTCTGTGCTGAATATGGTGTGAAGTTTATCGGCCCATCATCCGAGATGATCAGTAAGATGGGTGATAAGGTAACTGCCAAGGATACTATGATCAAGGCTGGAGTACCTGTAGTACCTGGCACTGGAGGCTTAGTGAAAGATGCAAAATCAGCAATTGAGACCAGTAAAGAAATAGGTTTTCCTGTCATCCTCAAAGCGACTGCTGGTGGTGGTGGTAAAGGTATGCGTATCGTTTGGAAAGCAGAAGACCTTGAAGAACAGCTAAATCTTGCTCAAGTGGAGGCCAAAGCTTCTTTTGGTAATGATGGTATATACGTAGAGAAGTTTATCGAAGAACCTAGACACATCGAGATCCAAATCATTGGTGATCAATTTGGAAAGGTCATCCATCTATCAGAGAGAGATTGTTCTATCCAACGAAGACACCAAAAGCTCGTAGAGGAATGCCCTTCTCCTTTTATGACAGATGACCTTCGTGAACGTATGGGAGCTGCTGCTATAAAAGCTGGAGAAGCTATTAATTATGAAGGAGTTGGAACGGTAGAGTTTCTTGTAGACAAGCACCGCAACTTCTACTTTATGGAAATGAATACTCGTATTCAGGTGGAACATCCTGTTACAGAAGAAGTTATCGATCACGATCTTATCAAAGAGCAGATCAAGGTAGCAGCAGGTATTAAGATAGAAGGCGGAAGTAGATTACCAACTATGCATGCTATCGAGGTTAGGATTAATGCAGAAGATCCATACAATGATTTTAGACCAAGTCCTGGTAAAATACATAGCTTTCATAGTTCTAAGGGTCATGGTGTACGTGTAGATACACATGTATACGCTGGTTATCTGGTACCACCTTACTACGATAGCATGATAGCCAAATTGATATGTAAGGCACAGACTAGGGAGGAGTGTATCAAGAAGATGCAAAGAGCCCTGGATGAGTTTATTATCGAGGGTATCAAAACCACCATACCATTCCATCAGAAACTGATGAAACATGAAGACTTCAAGTCTGGAAACTTCCATACTGGATTTATGAATACCTTCAATATCGAGGATTAATCTTTTATCTGTAAAGATTATATGCGTTAATGAGCTAGCTTTGTAGTCGACATGAAAAGTTTCTACAAGCTACTTTCTCAAATTAGAAATTATAGACCGCAAGTAGCTGCTTCTATAATAGCTAATATATTGACTGCTGTATTCACGGTAGTAAGTATACCTTTGATCATTCCATTTTTCCAGATTCTCTTTAATACTTCTTTAGTTCCTTTAGATGAGCCTACAACAGTTGATGAAGGTGTAATAGGAGAATTGAAGGACTATTTCAAAATAATTATTGCCGAGCATGGGAGAGAATATGCTCTTGTATTGATATGTGTAGTGATTGTTCTTGTCTTTTTTTTTAAAAACTGTTTTCGATATTTAGCCTTATTTTTCATGGCGCCTGTTCGTAATGGTATTGTAAAAAGCTTGCGATCTGATCTATTTACACATTATCTAAATTTACCACTTAGCTATCATTCTGACGAACGGAAAGGAGATCTAATTTCAAGAATAACAGGTGATGTACAGGAAGTAGAGTGGAGTATTCTCAATGTGATTGAGGCTTTTTTTAAATCTCCTTTTATTATCATTGGGAGCATTGCATTTATGATTTATATCAGTCCTTCATTGACTGTATTTGTATTTGTTTTATTGCTCTTTACAGCATTTATTATCGGTTCGATATCAAGAGTACTTAAACGTAAATCTCAAGTCGTACAAGAAAATTTGGGAATGCTCAATACGGTAGTAGAAGAGAGTCTGACCGGACTTAAAGTGATTAAGTCATTTAATGCCGAGGATCATCAATATCGTAAGTTTGATAATTATAATAGCCGTTATGAAAGAGGGCTTACAAGTCTTTTGAGGCGTAGAGATATGTCCTCCCCGCTTTCTGAATTTTTAGGTATTAGTGTAGTCACGATATTACTTTGGTTTGGATCAAGGCAGGTTTTTGATATGCAGTTAAGTGCGGATACATTTTTTGCATTCGTATTTGCATTTTATCAAGTAATAGAGCCAGCAAAGGCATTTTCTAATGCATATTTCAATGTACAGAAAGGTCTGGCAGCTCTAGAAAGAATTCATTCGATCACAGATGAAAAAACGGAGCTCCTTGATACCCAAAGTACTAAATCGCTTTCTTTCCAAGATTCTATAGTGTTTGAAGATGTTTTTTTTGAATATGAAGACAATCAAGAGGTGATTCGCAACTTATCACTCACGATCAAAAAGGGAGAAGTCGTAGCATTGGTAGGTGCATCAGGTAGTGGAAAGAGCACGATTGCCAATCTATTGCCTAGATTTTATGAATTAAAAGCTGGGACGATATCGATAGATGGTGTTGATATTAGAGAGGCTCCTTTATCTGAGTTAAGAAACTTTTTTGGAGTGGTCACGCAGGATACCATACTATTTCACGAAAGTATAGAAGACAACATACGGTTTGGCAACCAAGAATACTCTAATGAAGAACTTATATCCGCTGCCAAAGCTGCTTATGCTCACGAATTTATCTGTGATACTGAGAAAGGTTATGATACCATAATCGGTGATCAAGGATTGAAACTTAGTGGTGGACAACGACAAAGACTAGCTATTGCAAGGGCAATCTTAAGAAATCCTGCTATCTTTATTTTAGATGAGGCTACGTCAGCGCTAGATACTGAATCGGAAGAAATAGTGCAAAAGGCACTAGAAAATATTATGAAATCGAGTACAGCGATCGTGGTGGCTCATCGTCTTTCTACTATTCGATCAGCAGATAGGATTTATGTTTTAGATGCTGGTCAAGTTCTTGAAGAAGGTACTCATGATGAATTACTTTCGCAGAAAGCGGCTTACTATAATTTGGTTAAAAAGCAAAAATTATAATGTAATTCATTATTTTTGAGATAAATAAATATTAATGATTATCGACATGCGTATATTTTACATCTTTTTTTTCTTTCTAATATGGTTTCATGTTGATGCGCAGACTACCTATACATCTGCAAGTCTTCCTACCATCGGTGATACGCTTTTTACAGGTATAGATAATAATCCAAATAATGTTATTTTAGGTAGCTCAGGTGCTAATCAAATATGGGATTTCTCTGATATTGATATTTCATTTGTAACGGAGACTGTACTAAGGGATGTAAGTGAATTGCCAGATACTAGTCGTATAGTGGGTGCTGATATGTATGTAGAGCAACCTGGTGATGGCGGTATATTCTACCAAATAGATGGCAGTGATATTTATGAAATTGGTCGTACTGGTCTGGATCCTATAGTCGGGTTTTTACCACTTCAGATTAGATATGATGATGAATTGACATTTAGAAAAACGCCTCTAGATTTTGGTGATTCTTATGATGATGAATATAGCTTTTCAGTCACAGTATCAGGAGAACTTATTCCTGATACATTGCTTTCTGGTCTTCCTATAGTGCCTGATTCTGTAAGAATAAATGTTGAAGTCGAAAATGAATATATGATTGATGCATGGGGTACTGTGATGATGCCTGATGGTGATTATGAAGCTCTAAGAGAGGAAGTAATGACTTATACAAATACCACAATCGAAGCACTTACTTTTTTAGGTTGGTTGGAGCTAGATCCGGAGCTACTCGGTGCCCTTGGTGAATTTTTAGGAGAGCAGGAGACCGTATCTTATAGATTTTGGGCTGATGGTGTAAAGGAAGCATTAGCGCAAATAAATATAGACGAAGATGGTATCGTAACTCGGGCTGAGTTTAGGTCTAGAGACATTACTAGTAGTACTATTGTGGTGAAAGCGGATGCTAGAGATGTTGTATTATATCCTAACCCAACTTTTGGGATGTCTTATTTTAATCTAGTAAACTTTGATGCCGGTAATTATCGTCTTATCATCAATAATATTTTGGGTAAATCTATGTTTGAAAGATCCTACCAATTAGGACCTAATGGAGTCATTGAGGAACACCTAGGCTTTTTATCAAAAGGTACTTATATATATAGTATTGTAGATGAGAAAGGCAATAAAGTGGTCACCAAACGCATTGTAATCTTAAATCCATAACCTTGAATGTATGAGATTATTTAAGAGAGCCCTTCCTCTTGAGGAATGGTATAATGTGACTACCCATTTTGCTGGACTGATATTCTCATTGATTGCCATTCCATTTTTAATAGTACTATCTTCTCAAGGGCAGACTGCCGGTCAGATAGTAGGAGTTATATTTTTTTGCTTTGGTTTATTATTTATGTATGCTAGTAGTACAGCTTATCATTGGGCTATAAAAGATCGGATCAAGAATGCACTTAAAATACTTGATCATATCTCGATATTTATGTTGATAGGTGGTAGCTATACCGCATTTATATTAACTTATCTAAACACAAAACAAGGCTGGATATTTTTGGCAATTCAGTGGACTATTATCTCTTTTGGTATATTGTTCAAAATTTTTTACACAGGTAAATATGAATGGTTATCCTTGCTCTTGTACCTTGTACTTGGCTGGATGGTTGTTTTTATTTTTGAAGAGGTCACACTTCATATGTCTAGTCTGACATTATGGTTGATGATAGTAGGTGGGGCATTGTATACGATTGGCACTATCTTTTATGCCGTAAAAAAAATACCTTTCGGTCATGCTATCTGGCATTTATTTGTGATTGGAGGTACTGCTACCCATTACTTCTCACTTTATTCAGGTATTGCTGGGAGTTACTCCTCTATATAGTTTTGGAGTAAGTTGATGTATCTATTTTTATCTGTTTCTATTGCTTTCAGATGTCCGCAATCAAATAGCTCGTATTGCACCTTGACCTGTGCAGCGCTCTGATGTTCCTTACCCATCGCGGCAGTAGTCAATTCATCCTGTCTACCATAAATCAAGAGTAGCTTAGATGGCTTTTTGACGAGTCTTGTATGTGCTAAATAATCATGTTCATTATGACTTTTTCGATTGAAAATTTTTACAATTTGAAGAATGTAATAAATGAAAATATTTCGCTTTTTGAAGTAGAGGTCATACTGAGTAAGTGCATTCTCAATAATAACACTATCTGCTTGATGATCGGGTAGTGATGCATACTTGATACTTGCCGCAGCACCAAAGGAAATACCATGAATTGTTATCTGAGTAGTAGGGTTGACTTTCTTTACGTATTCTACTACCGCCTGTAAGTCCAAGTGATAGTTAAAATCTATAAATTCTGATTCACCGAATCCGTTGAAGTCGATAAGGTAAACTTTATATCCAAGATCAACATATAGTTGAGCATGTCCATTCTCTAAAAAAAAGTCTTTAGATTCAACCCGATAGGGGTGAGCTAGTATGATTGCATGCTTAGGGGAATCGGTTCCTTCATGTTTAGTTAGACCTTTTAATGTTCTTGTTTCAGATGAAATTATAAGCTGCCTCCAAGGCTCCTGCGCCTTTCGGTTTGGTTTGTGATTTTTTACTTTTTGAAACATCAAGGATCTCCGCCAATTCATATGCACAAAATACGACTATTCACACTACCTCATCATTAAATCAGTATCTAACCCAAGTAAATAGTAACCTAAATCAAACTTCTATTCAAACCCTTAACATTTTGACCACCACCTATCCTGATCATTACTGCGTTAATATTGAATTTATGGGATATTGAATTATTTGAGAGCATAACGAGTCGTGCCAATAATTGGGTAATAGGCCATTTTGATTGGTTATTTAGTCGGGCATCTTTTTCGTTTCTTATCATCATATGCGCAATCTACTTGAGTCCGTTGGGGCGACTCCACATCGGAGGTGATAGGGCGATACCCATATTAACTAAATGGAAATGGTTTGCCATTAGTATATGCACAACTATTGCAACGGGAATTCTATTTTGTGGTACCGCAGAACCTATTATACATATGTGTAACCGAGGAGGCAGTCCTGTGGACCATCCAACGACAGCCTCTGCTTTGTTTTTATTGTCTACCATGTTTATGCACTGGACATTGACACCATATGCTATTTACTGTATCGCAGCTATTGTGTTCGCGATAGGATATTATAATCATAAGCAGAGCTTCAGTCTTGGTGAATTTAAAAATACCTCCCGTACGGATAGTGAAAAGATCCATAAGAACTAGGAGGATTGATTTTTATCGAATAGAGGCCAGGATCTAGGTCCTGTGATTTACAATATATTTATTGAAAGTAATAGATTCAAGGAATAGCTAAATTTGAATTTTCGTATTAAAAACATATTTATCTTATTTAATATGTTAATTTATTAACTTTAGTTAGCACATGATAAAATAGTACTATGTCATCGATTCTAATTATTGAGGATAAACCTGCAAAACTTGATGAATTAAGTGCAGTTGTAAATGGTTTAGATTTTTCAGATGTATTCAAAGCTCAAAATGTCTCTGATGCTGTTTCTATAATCAATGATAAAAATCCAAAAGTGGTTTTGGCAGATTATAAATTGGGAGATCGTACTTCCTGTGTAGATATATTCCAGTCTGCGAACATGACCAATCATACATCCGTGATTGTCATTACAGATTACTTTGAAGAGAAGGTAATGGATCAGATTCTGCAGGTCATTCCTGCACAATTTTTAAATAAGAGTTGTACTGATTTAGAATTAAAGCAGGCATTGTTATACGCCTCAAATAATACAGTATATGCAAATAAAACTGAAAATAGCGAGCATCAGACATCTAATATTTTAGTCAAGGTTGGTGATCGATTAATTTCAGTAATCATTCAAGATATATATTACCTTAAAGTAGATGGGAAATATTTAGATATTCACCTAGAAAATAAAAGATATAGTATTCGCTCTTCATTAGCCATGTTTTTAAAAATTGTTCCTGACAATTTTATCAGGATACACGGCAGTTATGTGATTAACTTAGATAAGCTGACTGGGATTAATCCGACAGAACAAATAGTTCTGTTGAATAATAAAAAGGTCCCCTATACAAGAGGATTTAAAAGGGAGTTAATGGATCGATTTCTATTGATTTGAGATCAACAAATCACATTGTTAATTGACAAGGAGAGAGAATATATATTTTTATGAGCATCGTCAACTTTTATATGTTCACCATATTTGTCTAATATGATTTCACATAGCCGCATTCCTAGACCATAATTTGGGAGTAGATTAGTGTCACTCTTTTTATGTCCAATTTCGTTTTTTATACGGAGATATAACTGTTGGTCAAAACTAGTTTTACTTATTTCAATTACAAGATTTGGAAGACTTGCATGTTGAATTGCATTTTCTATCAGGTTTTTAAATACCGTTGTGATATCAAACTTTGACATATGAAGAAATATGTCCTCTTCGATTTTGTAATCTATGGAATGTATATTGCTTTTATCAACTATTGCATCTATAGTCTGTATAATTGATTTTAGGGATATCACTTCTCGTTTGGAACTTTTACCAGTAGATACATGTAAGAAGTTGTCTAAATACTGAGTAAGTCGGTTGACTTCGTCTTTAATATTATTGGATTCTTCGTTTAGAGATTGTATTTCTTCTTTATCTAATTTTTGAGATAAGAGCTGATTGATTTCATTCACTCTACGCAATGGTGATCTGAGATCATGAGATATTTGATTGGCAAAGAATTCTATATTGCTCATTTCATCTCTCAGTTCATCGACCCGTTCTAGGAATATTTGATTGGAATTTGCAAGATTGGTTTTTTCAGCTTCTAATTTTCGTGCTTTTCTGACAAAGTAAAATAGTATTGCAATCAAGCAGATCAATATTATCGCAACGATAATTGCGGGAAAAATACTCCTTGCAGATAGCTCATCAGGACTAGAATTATCTTCTAAAGATTTAAGTTTATCACTTTCATACTTATATATATCAAACATTACATCGAGTTGTGCATCACGCTTTTCTTTTATTTTAGATTCATATTTTAAGGCAAGATCTTCGTAACCTGCATCTCTATATAGCTTGGTGATTCCTTCTAAGGCATCAATGGAATATTGATATTCTGTAATATTTACTGTAGAGTCAATTAGGTATAGATAATTAGCTTCTGTTTCATAGTTGATGTCGGTCAGGTGATTGTAATTAATAAGTTTAGTTAATGAGCCTGAAACCCAATAAGTATCAAATGATTGAAATTTTGCTTGGTACGTAGATTGGTAGTAATTAATTGCTCTTTGTATGTTTCCTGTGGCTTCATTCCATAGTCCCTCAACATAATTATGTTCATTGTTGTAGTAAAACGAGTTATTAGTAGAATCTAATAAAGGTGTAGCTTTGTCTATCGTTATCCTTGCCGAATCCAATTTGTTTAATCCTATATAAGCACGAGATATTAGATGATACGCCCTTATCTTATTATTTAAAGAACGACTTGTAAATTGTTCGTGTTGAATAGCCAGTTCCAATTGGCCCGCAGCTTTGGAAAAATCTTCTATTTCCAAGAAAATAATGGATAGGTTTATATGTAAGCTTATTATATCGCATGTCCCTGAACAATAATCAATAGATTTATCAATGGCAGCTAGAGCTTTGTAATAGTCTTTGAGCCCATAGTAGTAAACAAATTGAGACCTTAGAATAAGAGCTTTTTGTTCGTTTGTTGAAATCTTTAAAATTTCTTCGCATTCAGCATTTACTTTAGAGATAAAATCTTGATCAGCGATCATCATGCCATAAAACAATTGTAAATGGAGTGTTTCAACAACACGATTTACAAAACTTGAGTTTTGCCATAATGGGTGGTGAGGCTGTTGCTTGAGGTCTTCTAAAATATTTAAATATCGTGTACTATACTCAATAAATAAGGAGTCTTGCGTCTCTATTGATTTAATGCTTGCATAAAGAGCATTGACAGATAGGTGAGAAAATACATTGTTGGTTTTTGAAAGCAGTACAACCAAATCGTCTGCACCTTCAAAAACATGATCTTCGAAGTTTCTTACTCCAATATTGTAGTCAATTTTTCGATATAAATATTCGATCTGTTCAGAGATAAAACGTTGATCTGTACTTGTAAGAATCAAGGAATCGATGCGGTTATTTTTTTCAACTACCGTTTTCGTTTTATCCTTTAGTATTTCCGAAATTTTTGAAGCAGAGGGAATTATGATGTCATAGTTCAATGATTTGTCTTGACCAAAAAGATGCAGACTTTTTGTTATGATAACCTGAATAAGAATTATCAATAGAAATATTCTGTAAATTTTTGATCCTCTAATAGACATACATTGGATGCTTCTAATCAATTAAACAATATTAGTAGAAGATACGGAATTTATAATACTTGGATTTATCTGTTATTGACGTCACTATCCAATGTGCTGATAATCAGTCAAACATTGTTTTTAAGCGATTTTCTGAAAATGTAATATTTGCCGCTATATATGACATATTGGTACCTAAAACGGTAATAAACAGCCAACGGAATAATGTAACAGCTTAATATCTGTAGCTTCATATTAAGAAAAGTAATAATATGTACATTTTTGATAAATCATCTGATCTAGTTGAGTCTGTAAATCTTCTTTATAGATTCACTAAGACCAAGTATTAATCTTAACAGGTCATATTTTTTCGATATAGATGCTTCTTCCATTATAGATTGGCTTTCAGGTCCTATGATTAATCTCGAAGTATCAATATTGCTCATCTTCATGAGATTTTCAGTCTAACCGCAATCCAAAAGCAGTAAGGCCAGGTCAATAGTTCACCAAGAACTAATTCGATCCTGATTATTATGATACTAAGTGATAAGTTTTATTATGAAAACACCAAGGAAGAACAATCTAAACGGATATTTTTCTTTTATAACAGAGATTTTTTCCGTCACCTCTCAACGTTGTTATTTTTTCTTTTTAACCATATTATTATGTGGTAGTTTAAATGCACAAGTTTCAGGTACGGTCTTTAATGACTTTGATCAAAATGGTGTTCCGTCAGCAATGGAGGTAGGCTACCCAGGTATTACTGTGACAGGATATGGAGCAGATGGTACTGTATATGGTCCGGTGACTTCTGATGCAGTTGGACAATATTTATTACCAGGAGTAAATCAGCCTACTCGAATCGAGTTTACATGGCCAAGTCCTGGACCAGAGCCTTCAGTATTTGGTGGTTCTACAGTTCAGTTTGTATCGGGTGCTGCTAATAGTATTATGTTGGGTGTACATGATCCAGATTATTATTGTGATAGCGGAAATCCAGATTTAGCGTTGACTTGTTTCGTTAATGGTGCTGCAACGGGTACATCGGAGGCAATTATTACGATGCCGTGGAATTCTTCGGGTACGAGCCCTACCATCAGTAACGATGGGAATGTTGGTCAAGTAGGATCTGTATGGGGCACCGCTTATGACAGACCTGGTCAAAAATTATATACAGCGGCATTCCTCAAAAGGCATGTACAACTCGGTAACGATCTTGGGTCTATATATCTTACAGATTATACAGGTGGTGCAAGCACTAGTGGAACACCGATTATTAATATATCAAATGTAGGATCTATCACAGGAAGAAACCTTGGAACTGTCGGTCCCAATGATCCCAGTAGAGATGATAACGCTTTCACACAGATAGGAAAAATAGGTCTTGGTGGTATTGAAGTCAGTAGAGACGGTAGTATGCTTTGGGTAGTAAATCTCAATACTAAATCTATCGTACCTGTTGATTTATCAGGGGCAAATGCTATGGAAGGTACGCCACTGAGTATCCCTAATCCAGGGTGTACTGGAAATACAGATGATTGGAGACCTTTTGGACTCAAGTACCATAATAATGCACTTTATGTAGGAGGAGTATGCAGTGGAGAGACAGGAGGTGCTGGTACCATGCGATACTATGTATATGCTTATGATTTAGCAGCAGGCACATGGAGTGGAGCATTGATTGACGAATCATTACAATATCCTAAAGGCTATGCATTCAAGTTTGAATGTGATGAGTGGAATCCATGGATTTCACAATGGTCGGAGATTCTATATGTAGAGGGTGATCATGATATGTGTCATCCTCAAGCGATGTTATCTGATATTTCTTTTGACATCGATGGTGATATGGTATTGCACTTTATGGATAGACTGGGACATCAGGCGGGTGCAGAAAATCAATGTACTGCCGGTTGTACCGATAATAATCTTTATACGGCAGTTGTCGGAGGTGATATCCTAAGAGCAAATTATGACGGAACTTCATGGACCATGGAGACTGGCGGACTTATAGGTTCAAATGGATGTGGTACAAGTGGGACTAACAATGGTACAGCTGTAGCAGAATATTACTGTGGTGATTTCTTTGATAGGACTATACAGAATATAGGTTTTGGTGATCACTTCGAGACCATGCAGGGTAGTGGAGCAATATTATTTTCATCTGGTGAGATTGCTACCATAGCTATTGATCCGCTAGATGTAAACTCTGCTGGTCTGATATTTATGAACAATGGCACCGGAGGACAAACTGATCAAGCAGAGATATATAATACAGGATTTTCTACAGGAGGTACATTCGCCAAGGCCAATGGTCTAGGAGAACTAGATCTATTATGTGCTGCGGCCCCAGTTGAGATTGGTAATCTAGTCTGGAATGATACGGATGGAGATGGAGTACAAGATGCTAATGAGCCAGGAATATCCGGAGTACAGGTAGAACTATACGATCCTGTAGCAATGTCAGTTGTGGCAACTGCTACGACTGATGGTAGTGGTAATTATATTTTCAGCACTGGAGCAGGTACTTCATCTGGAAGTCAGATTTATAATCTTAATTTAAATTATTCAGCAACGTACCAAGTACGTATAGTCAATGCAGAAGGTGGAAGCCAACAAAGCCCATTAAATAATCTAGAAATTACATCACAAAATAGTGATAGCAGTGCAAATGGAGATATAAGAGATAGTGATGGTTCCGATGCCAATACATCTATCGTAAGTTTTACACTGGGTGCTCCAGGTGAGCATGATCATACTTATGATTTTGGATTTAGACCAGAATCTATAATGCCCCCAACAGGAGATTGTGATTGCCAAGAGTATTTATACCTCAATGATGTACTCACCGGCGAGGTACACAAATTTGAAATTGATCCTGTAGGTGGAGATATTACAGAAATAGGAAACCCATGGATGAGCGGATTTACAAATCCACATGGTATTGCTGCGGATCTTAATGGTAATCTATACATTGGTGATGATCCGATGGGACCCATTTATACAATGGATTCTGAAGGTGGAACAGTAGCTACTGATGCTACGGTTTGGAATAGTACAGTGGGTCAAGGCTTGACAAATATGGGAAGTATAGGCAATTATATTTTTGCGAATGGAGGCTTTAATATGATCAATGAAGAGAGAGAAAGGATACAAGTGATAGACGCTTGTAGCGGAGATAGAATCGGATCGATTTGTCTCGAAGGTGCTACAGGATTAGACTGGGGTATGCAAGTTCTAGACGATGGTACTATTTTGTATACCGAAGGTATAGATGTAGGTATAGGATTTGTACCCACAAGAAGTATCTGGAAGTTTGATTTTGATCCAAGTCAAATCAATAATAGTCCTAATTGTATACCTAAATTAACGGAAGGAGGCTATTTAAATGACTACTCAGAAATATATGGAATTACATCTGACGGTGACCATTTGTATATGGTAGGCCGTAAAGGTGGAGCAGCCAATACTTTTATTGTGAAGGCAGATGCAACAGACGGTTCTTTTGTGGCAGAGCTACAAGAAACTACGATGCCTGGCACAAATGCTGCTAATCCAGGATTCGCCGGAGCCAGAGGAATTATTTATGCCCCTAGTAGCGGAATGTTGTACGTATCTGGTATAGAAGACTGTATCTCAATTGTCAGAGCCTCAGATCTTACATACATAGGAGCAGGAGCTGGTATTGTCAATCCTGCTAATTCAGAACCCAAAGCAATTGGATTATTGAAGGAATGTTGTCCTACTGGAATGGATCAAATGATAGATGTATCATTTTGTAGTGAAAGTGTTGGCGAAACTATTTTCCTTCAGGATCTATTGACTTGTGAAGGTATTGTGGCCGAAGGAATGTGGACAGAAACTTCAAATGATAGTAATGGAGGTATAGAATTTGAGCCTTGTGATCTATCCATTATGATTAGTGCAGCAGGATGTGCAACCTATGTTTTAGAAAAAAATACGATGGCGACTGGTAACCAACGTTGTAATGAATTTGGTGTCACAGTTACAGTATGCTCTTTGATTCCAGAAGCAGAATTGAGTACGACAGAGGGTACCTGCGATGGTTCTACACCGAATGACGATGCGACAATAAGTATTGCAAATGCCATGAATGCAGATGCGGCAAATATAAGTGCTGGAAGTACGTACTCAGGACCTGCATATGGAGGCGCTGGTCAAGTTGCAATCGTAGGTATGATGGCTTCTTTATCTGGACTAATGCACAATAATGAATACACCGTAAGAATTTTTAATGGGAGTAATGATTGCTTTGTAGATTATACGGTGACTACACCAGCTATAAATTGCTCTAGTCCTTGTATCAATCCAAGTGTAACGTTGACACCGAGTGAGGGGTCTTGTTCAGGTACAACACCAAATAATGATGCTAGTATTGCGATCAGTGGTATCATGAATGCAGATGAAGCAAATTATAGTACAGGTGGCAGTTATACAGGTCCAGCATACAATGGGGCAGGGGCTATAGATTTAAGTGGAGGATCAGGAAGTATTTCAGGATTGATGCATGGTACTGCATATACCGTTAGAGTATTTAATGGAGCAAACGATTGCTTTACTGATTACCCGATCACTACTCCAACAATAAGCTGTGGACCAGATTGCGAGATAGATGCCATATCTATGACGAGCAACCAATGTGTAGATAATAGTACTCCTGGCAATCCAAGTGATGACCGAGTACAGGTCGGGATATTCGTAAGTGGATCAGGTAGTACCTATACGCTAAGTGTAGATGGAGGTACGACTATTACACCATCAAGTGGGACAATAGGTAGTCCTGGATTCTTTTTACTAGGTCCTGGGACTGCGGGAAGTGGCAATGTCTATACGATAACAGTAATTGATGCCGCGGATCCTAGTTGCAATCAAACTTTGGTGGTACAAGCACCCGAAAATTGTGAATCTGTTTTCCCTTGTCCGACCAAGGATTGCGGTGGGATTACCATACAGAAGAATGAATAATTAAAAAATAGAATATATATCCGATAATTGATGAAAAGCAATTCATCGGTAATCGGTAAAGAAACATCACTAGTATTTTATGAAAGCCGTTTCCGCCTTTGGCGGAGCGGCTTTCTTTTTTGTGTACCTGGTGTTTATAAAAATTAGAGGTATTAACATCTGATAATTTTTATGTAGTTACTTTTGAGTGTGGAAGGAAGTAAACTGAATATATTAGTAATCGATGACGAGCCAGATTTGGCATCTATGTTTATTGAAAAAATAAACTCTGTCTCTAGTGATTACACTATTACATACATTGAAAAATTAGAGAAGGCAGGTCTAAATCAATTGAATGATACTTTTGATTATATATTCTTAGATTTTGTGAGAAAAGGACAAATAGAAACTACAAAAGTTTTGAATTATTTAAGTACTCATCAAATAGTAAATCGAACGATTGTCTATTCAAGCTTTTTCAATCAAGATCTTTATAATACTTTGTATCAATTTCATATCCACTCTTACATACCTAGGGGAGTGAGCCCAGAAATTCTTCGAAATATCCTGTTTTCAAAAGGAGATACGGATAACAATGAAGTATTGATCACAGAAGAGAAAGATCGAATTTCTGTCAAGAAAGGCAATTACTATTTCAACGTACTTATTCAAGATATCGAATATATTGAAGTAGAAGGTCGCTATGTATTTTTCTTTGTCAATGGAGAAAGATATGTTTATCGAGAATCACTAAAAAATATTTTAGAGTTATATCCTGATAGGTTTACTCGTATACACCTCAATTACGCGATTAATTTAGACAAATTCGTAAAGTTTGATTACCCTAAAAAGCGAGTATATGTTGGTAACACAGATCTTCCTCTAGGTAGGAAATATCAAAAAGAGTTTTATCAGATTTTTCGGATTAAATATTAAGAATTTACTTAGAGTTTATTCTTATCTCGTATCCAGTATCATTTGGAAAGTATTTAATCTTAATTCCGGCTTTAAATGCCAAGAGTGATGATAGTTCTAGGCCTTTTCTAGCTTCTTGTAAAGGTTTTGGAAACTCAAACTTTTGATTGATTTCAAGTAATGTAGTTGTATTGATTTTTTGATCTGAGTGCAATATCAGACTATCATTATCAAGCCCGATTTTTAACGAGCTAGCCCTTCCCGAATGTTTGTATATATTACTGATAATATTCTCCAAAATCTTGACGGACATAGATCGGTTCTGATTGATCATGATTACTTTCTCACCACTCAAAGTGATTTGATTTTCGCGGTAGAGTTCGTTATATAATTCTATCAAATCATGGACAACTAAGTAGCAATTAAACCATGTTTTTTGGATTTCTTTACTTTCGGCCTCTTTACTCAATATTGTACTATCTAGCTTAAGCATAATACTGCGGAATGCCTTTGGTGGAACAGAATTACTCTTCAATAATTCATTTCTGAGACCTTCCAGATAGTTTAGATAATCATGCCTATTGATCCTTTCCAAGGTCCGCACTTGATTGAGTTTACGTACCAATTGATTGGTTGATGATTGTATACGTCTATAGAATAATATTGCTATGATCAAAATTAAAATCAAGCAAGCCAAAATAAACCACAAGTGTAGGTAGAAGGGTTTTGCCCGATTTAACTTGATACTCTGTATATCAGTGTTGTTATCACTATATCCGTAGCTAAATTTCACCTCAAAGTTTGATAATCCATAAGGGATGTCTTGTACATCTGCGTATGCCTGAGTTGTGTATTCACTCCAAATCGTATCTCGTTCTGATAGTCTCCATGAATACAAGGGGTTGTTAACGTAATCATCCACCCCAAAATTAACTTGGACGAAATTGTCGTCTGAGTCCAGCTGAATAATATGATCAGCATTTAGATTTCTTAAATCTTGTCTGCCATCTTTTATAACTAAATCCAGCAAAGTGAAGTCATTTTGTTCATCATCCATGATAGACCACTGAATATCACCTATGGGTAGTCGATAGAGACCTGTTGTACTTCCTAAAAATACCAGACTATCTACATGTAAGTTTGATGCTCTGTTAAATTCTACATCTTGAAATAGAGTAGGGTCACTCAATTGTAAAAACTGTTTATTGACCTTGTCAAATCCATAAACACCTAGTGCTGTTCCAAGCCAAAGTGTATCAGTATCAATATTAGTTACGGTAAATATTTCATTGCACTCGGAAGGCTCTTGTCTGAAGTAGTTATGGAAAGGAAAGATAGAATACTGGAATGTATTAAGATCAAGCTCCATCAGTGCATTTCGAGTACCGATGTACAGGGTAGTATCAGAATATTCTAAATCATAGAATTCTTGACATCGATCAATGACATCTTGATTCACTCGAAATTTTGTTTCTTTATAGGCTTTGTCAAGGAGCACTGGACCTTCTAATTCCGGTAAAACCCAATACCCGTCATTGAGACTGTCTTCTAGTAAATCATTAGTATCATTGTCAGTATCGATCAAAAATTCTGAGAGCGGATTTACTTCTAGCTCTTCGGTCTCAAAATTATATTCATGAATATTGTAAATGGTCCAAGGTAAGATGATCGCACGATCACCAGAGATACAATGAACTGCATGATTATAGAATAAAGGGTTATTGTCGAGAGATAAAAGTCTAGATCCTTTTGAATTCAATATTAGACTGCTTGAGAGTATCTTATCTTTATAAATGCTTAGGTGAAATGGATTCCATTTAGACTTTATTTCATCCTGTTCGATCAATTCAGTTATGTCAGGATTTCTAGACTTTGGATCGATTCTCACAATATTATTGTAATAACTTACAAAGAGTTGCTTATCTCGATCAAGAGCCATGCCTCGGACACCTGTAATGAGGTTATACCCTTTTTTTAGTGGTATTTTATAATTCTGTGCATTTTGGGTTGATATATCTAGAATGGCTAGATGATTTCCAATAGATAGCAAGAATTGATTGGATCTAAGTTCACTAATTTGATTGATTTGAAGCAAAGAACCTTTACGCGATACAGCCTGCTTAAAATCATTCAATGTTGAGGATATTTCTAAGGCTTCACCAGTACTTCTATCAATGATCAAATTTTGTTTAGAACCGCTTATAATGATGAATCGATCAAAAATATGAATCCGGTGCTCCCATAAAGTCTCTAGTTGATATTGATCAAGGGCAAAAACAATTTCTTCCCTTTGAGACTGGAAGTTATAGCTGTATATTTTATTCTTCTTTAGATAATATAGTTGACCATCTTTAATGCTATAGGTCTCTCCATAGTAGAATATGAATGGATAGTTGCTTACTATTTTATTGATAAGTTTTCCATTCTTGTTAAAATGAAAAAACGCCATTTCGTGAAAGAGGATATATACTGAATCTAGCTCGACAAGTTTGACATAAGCGTCTTTTGGAGCTGTAGTGGCTTCGGATATGGAGTTTACGTAATTGATAGATGCAATCTCATTCTTAAACTCGAATCTTTTAAATGCTATTTTTGAACTATCGGATAAATCTGTTTCTTCAGGATACATTATCATATCCTTTATATGCTCTAAAAAATTGATAGAGAAGTTATCATATGCAATAGAGTCGTAATGTATTTCTTGGAAGGACTTCTTACTTACCGACGATAGTCTGTAACTGTCATCATCAATACAAACTTTTGTCACCACTTCATCCAATATGATATGCTCGCAATATTCCGATTTGGACTGTTGTATGGAAGAGAAATGTCGCTTTGAATAAATAAGTTCGGCTTGTTTCCCTGTGACTCTAAAACAACCATCGCGATTTGCAAGCCATATAAAACCCAATGAATCAATATAATGATCTGAGTACTTACTAATTTGGAAATTAGATTTATCAAACTCGATACTTTCTAGTGTTATTTTTAAACCACTGGATTGAGCAGTTAAGTGTTTTGAAAAAAAGAATACAGTGGCAACACAGGCAATAAACCAAATGGCTTTATAATGAAGCTTTATAACTAGCTGCGACAATATTCTAACACATAAAGACAATATTTATGCAAGATATTCATATTAATCTAATACATAGGAGCTCTATGTTAATGAATTTATATAACTAAAATATCATAGATATAAACAATACATTATCATAGACTTATGGATTTCAGTATATAATCTACACTTACTTATATACCACGGAACAATTGGAATAAATACATATAAAACGCATCCTATTACATGATAAATACATTAAATGACCATTTAAATTCTTAAACTATCATATTATATTTTTTACTAATACATTTATTCCCGTTAAGCTATTTATCTATGCTTATTAGAAATTATTCGGAGTTGCATACTGTCTAGCGTTTTTGTTTTCAGGTGCTGTTTATTTTTCTCGATTAAGAGTTTCTTGAGTATTTATAATTAGCAATAATAGAACCCAAATTAATTAAGTCATTCGATGATCTCTATTGCAGATCTAGTCAGTGTTGACACTAAAATAAATATGGGCATGATTGCTAATAATTTTTGTACGGTCTTCTTTAAAAGAACTTTTTCCATTTTATTCTTATTGCACCTCACCTCAACTATATGGGGACAATCAGCTGAAATTACCCAAGCTGAATACTTGGGCGGTAGTGGAGAGGATATCGTTTCTAATGTGGTATCGAATAGTGATTGTACTGAAACCACTATCATCCGCACCACATCAGAGGATTTTCCTGTGACGGACGGAAGTACTTATGCACAAGTAGAACCGGAAATAGTTTGGAATAGTAGTGTTGGAGCTTATGATACTATTGCTTGGTATGATTACGTCGAAGTGGTACGAGATGCTAATGGCACTATAACCTCATCAGGATATCTTGGGCTAAATCCCGTACCCGTCGAGGATTTTACTATGACAAGATGTGGGGGGAATATTTACAAAGCAGAACGCTTTCAACCCGGTAGTAATTACCCCACAAGTACAGATGGCAGTACTCCCAATAGTACTGCAGTGAATGCATTTGTCAGTGTGACGGATGAAAGTACGGGGACTCTACTGTATGGAACTTGGTTTGAGACTAGGAACTTTGGAAATGCTTGGACAATAGATGTAGATGAGTTTTGTAATTTTTCAGTTCATATAATGGGAGTTGAGTCAGGATATACTACTACTAATGGAAGTACAGAGTCCATTAATACGAGTACCGGAATGCCGGCTACATATAATACCTTGTTAGCGCATTGGGATTCATCCAATACATTAATGTATAGTACATTTTTAGACTTCCCTGCACCATTAATAGGTTCTATTTCAAATGTTTTTACAGCTAACGGATATACTTACAACCATTTTGGCTATAATTCGGTATTTGGTAAAAATTATCTTTTAATCGTAGTAGATGATACCGGAAATCAGGTATTTACTGATCTTGCACCCCATGGATATACCGGCTTTAGTCCATCTGTCGAAACCATAGAAACCCAGAATGGAATTATAGCTTTCCCAACTAATGGTGATGGAATACAAGATGTTAAAGCTTATGAATATAACAATATATCTAATTCTATAATTAACAGTTTTTTATATACCGTGGGTGGAACTCCCGCAAATAGAAAAAAAGCCCTCACCATGCAATGTGATGATGGGAGCACGGTCTTTTATTTTGAGGAACATGCTGATGCCACAATGGTTACCACAGATGGGACGACGGCTGGTGGTGAAGATGGGATCATCATCAAAATGAATGACCAATTTGAACTTGTTTATGCGACCATAATCAACAGCGGAGCTTCAGGTGTCGATGATATAGATGCGATTAATTGTGCAGGAAATGGAGATATCGTGGTCACAGGGACAATCTCAAATAATGTATTTGAGACAACCGATGGGTCTGTCGTAGAAGCAACTCCTACAAATCCTCAACAGTATGTGCGGAAATATGGGGCTAACGGGCGATTACTCTTTTCTACGGTGATGCCTGCGGACATGACTTTTAGTACAGCGACACAAGATTTCGTTACGGATGTCCCTAATAGCAATATTTACTTTTGTGATGGGAAAATTGTAGTGAATGGATGGACAGCTGATGCCGATCATTATACCACAGATGCAGGCAATGCCCTCAATAATACGGATAACTATCGTATCGTATATGACTTATGCCCCTCATTAGATGAGATGGGAGGAGATGATGTCGTTTCTCCGGCTTCTCAAGAGGTATGTATGAATGCTTTCATAGGACAAATAGAGGCTCCCGATTTAATGATAAGTAGCTCTGGTTTAACCCCGATATATCAAGAGGGAGTAGCGGTTTCGCAAAATGACTTTTTATCGAGTAATTATCAGTGGCAGATCGCGGATAGTCCCTCTGGGCCATGGACAGATATAGCTGGTGCAATATTTAAAAATCATTCTCCAGAACCTATAGTCGAAGATAAATACTACCGAAGGGTCGCTTATCCTTCCGAGTGTTGTGGAGATAATCCTACTCCTATAAGTACGAGTACAGTAGCGGAGGTATTGGTTAATTCCAATACGGCACCTACTGTTGATGCTGGAGGAGTTTTTATTACATGCCCAGGAATACCAGTAACATTAAATTCTACGATATCCGCAGAAACTTCAGGTTATACGATAGATTGGGATAATGGTGCAGATGATGTAGAAGATCCTACGGTTACCGTCACAGAATCTACAGTATTTACACTGTATGTAACAGACGACAACGGATGTGAGCAATTAGATCAAGCCATAGTAACGGTCTATCAAGCTGATGCTGGAGTAGACGTTATGGGTGCCGTATGTGCTGGCAGCCCTATCAGAATAGGAGGCACTCCGATCCAAGGTGTTACGGGTATTCAATATGCTTGGTCTCCTGCTGATGGATTAAGCTGTACGGATTGTGCTCAGCCACTAGCTAGTCCATCCGCTTCTACCACATATACCTTAACCTTAACGGTTCCTATAACAGGAGGAGGTACCTGTGAGACCACAGATGATATTATTGTAAATGTTGTAGATGGTCCTGGCGTTGATTTTGCAGGACCTGATGTTGTAATTTGTAAAGGCGAGACCGCAAGTATAGGCGAGGCTGCGGTAGATGGGTTTTCGTACACATGGGCTCCCGGTAATTATTTGACAGATAATTTGACCACACCTACTACTTTTCAGCCTGGTGGTTTAGATTTTCCAACTCCTAATCCCATACTCTATTATTTGACTGCTGAAAAGGACGGATGTACATTTGTCGATGATATGTTGGCAACAGTTATTGAAGCTGATGCAGGACTGGACGGATGTGGTCCAAGGTCGATAGGAACATTTGACGAAACACCTAATATCGAAGAAACATATTTATGGACACGTATCTCTGGAGATGGCTCCATTACAGGTCCTACAAATACAGCTACAACGACCGTGTCGGCATCTATCGCTGGTCCTACGACTTACCAGCTAGATGTTACATATAATGGCTATACCTGTACAGATCAAGTTATAGTTCCCCCAGATTGTGGATGTGGTGTTTCAATTGATGTAGTGTCACCATTTGAATGTCCACTAGTGGATAATTCCGTTGGTGCGACTGTTTCATTGTTTGCTGTCGGTGGTGTACCTCTTACTGATCCTTCAAGTTTGATCTATACCTGGTCAGTTGTTTCTGGCCCGCCTGGCGGCTTAGACACGACGGATGGTCCAGTAGTCAATTTAACAGATGAAATAGAAAGAACATTTAGAGTGACCCTCACAAGTACTGAAAATGCTGATGTCATGTGTTCGGAAGAGATATCTGTAAATAATCCCGCTTGGTCGCTTCCTGTTTTTGATGCACCGGATGTAAGTACTTGTTCTTCGGTGCCGGTAAGCATCGGTCAGCCCCCGGTCGCTGATTATACCTATGATTGGTCTCCTTGGTTTCGAGTAGATAACAGGTCTATATCCATGCCTACTGCAACTGTTGCTAATACCACGGAATTTTCAGTCACTGTTACGGACACCAGATCGGGTTGTGTAGTTAAAGATACCTTAGTCGTCACGACAGCAGCGGTAGCTGATGCTGGTCCTGATAGGACGGTATGTGATAATGGTGTTATTACAATAGGTACACCAGGTGTACCGGGTGCGACGTATGAGTGGAGTCCGGCATCAGCAAATTGGCAAAACGGAACAGATCAAAACTCTGCCATGCCAGAAGTACTGGTCGCTACAGATCAAATGTTTACCTTAACAGTTACTGATAATGGTTGTGAGAGTACTGATGAGGTAATGGTCATCGTTAGCGAATCGATCGAACCATTTACATTACCGAATATCATGTATTGTCCTTCTGATGGGCCAGTCACATTAGGTCCAGCACCTGATGGTTTTGCTCAATATTCATGGAGTCCGACAACGGCCCTGACATCTCCACAAGATATGCCTAGCCCGATGACAACAGACCCTCCACCGACGATGGAGACCACTTTTGACCTTACTGTTTCTAATGCAGATGGCTGTACCTTTGTGGCGACACAGACCATTATACCTGTTACCGAGGATCCTAATGCGGGAGCTAATCAAACCATTTGTGTAGATGAGACTATACTAATAGGGGATGCGGATAATCCTGAAGCTGCAGATTTATCTTATCTATGGACAGGAGATGATGTCAGTTTGCTATCTAGTGCTACATCGCCTAACCCGACGTTTACAGCTCAAGAACCCGGCATTTATGAATATACCTTAACTAAAACAATGGGTGGTTGTTCCAATACAGATGTAATAACAATAACGGTAAATGAGTATAATCTTCCTAACTTTTCTACTACGGTAAATGCTTGCTCAGGAGCCAGTGTTGTGATTGGACCTGATCCAGAGCTTACTGTAGAATATTTATGGACGCCATCTACTTTTTTATCTGACCCAACAGTTGCCATGCCTATGGTTGTAGGAATATCAGGTAGTCAAACATATACATTGGTAGCAACAGGTCCAAATGGATGTACAGATGTTACTACAGTCAATGTAGTAGTGAGTGATGCTGAAGCTGCTAATGTTACTATAGATCCAGTTGCAGCCTGTATCGGCGAGTCTGGAGTAAGTTTTTCACCAGTAGTTACTCCAGTAGGAGATTATAACTACGAATGGAGACCAAATGATGGCTCTGTGGTAAATCGTTATGATCCCAATTCTGAAATACTACTCTTTGGATTAGGAACGAAAATGTACTATTTAGATGTTGTAAACAACGCAAATGGATGTCTAACTACACAAACAGTAACTCTATCTGTAGAAAGTTGTCCAGAATGTGTAATTCCAGAAGCAACACTGGTAGGAGTCGAGGGCGGTTGTTCTAATGATGACGATGCCAGTATCAGTATATCTGCTGCCATGAATGCTAACCAAGCAAACTACAGTATAGGCACAACTTATAGTGGTCCTAATTATAATGGTACTGGAGCTATTGATATTTCAGGGGGGGTAGGATCAGTCACAGGTTTGAGTTATAATACGGAATATACCATTAGGATTTTTAATGGAAATAGTAGTTGCTTTATGGATTATGCTCTTACAGTCCCTAATACTACGGTAAGTCAAGCAACACTTACAGCTACTGAGGGTACATGTTCTGATATTACGCCTAATGACGATGCGAGTATCAGCATATCAGGAGTCATGAATGCGGATGTAGCTAATTATAGTACAGGAGCTACGTATAGTGGTCCAGATTATAATGGATCTGGAGCTATTGATATTTCAGGTGGTTCGGGAATGATTACTGGTTTAATGCATAACACAGAGTATACTATTAGGATATTCAATGGTAGTAATGATTGTTTTGTGGATTATATGGTGACTACTTCAAGCATTGATTGCAATGCAACATCAGGTGATTGTGGATGTACAGATTATCTATATTTAGCCGAACCAGTAGATGGAACGGTTCACAAATTTGTTTTGGATGGAACTTTCCCCGCACCAGAAATAGGCAGCCCTTGGTATGGTGGTACGGAGTTTCCTAAGCCACATGGAATTGCAGTAGACTTGAATGGATTTTTATACATTGGAGAAGTAGCTATTAATGGTGATGACACTAATATTAGGAAAGTAACTTGTGATGGAACGGTATTTCCTGATACCGAATTTCATGTCGATGACTTTGCAAATAATATGCAATCTATAGGAAATACTTTATATGTTGCAGGTGGAGGTATCTCCGGAATTAGAGCCTATGACCTATGTACAGGTGAGTTAATAGGAACTGCATGTACTAGTGTATATTCATGGGAGTTAGATTATAATAAAGTTACGGATACCTTTACATGGGGACATCAACTTACAGGTGCTATTTACGTTGCTTCTTTATCTGAACTAAACGCTGCGATAGCTAGCGGGACTTGCTTGGATGCACCATTAATTCCAGCTGCAACTGGTGGTCAAACCAGCTATAATGTAGGAGATAATTTCGTAATTCAAATAGATAATAACTCTGACTTTCCAGGTGGAAATAATTGTTACTCATGGGGAATAACCTCTGATAATCAAGGAAATATTTATCAACTACAAACTTGTATTGGAGGGGAGTATACTAAACTTTTAAAGTGGGATAGCACAGGAGGCTATGTAACAGAAACTCCAGTAGCAACTACTGCAAATGGTGCTGGATTTGCTGGAGCATTAGGAATTAGATATCATGACGCTACAGACTTATTGTATCTGTCAAACTGGCCTGCTTCTTCTGATTGTGTTTCTGGGTGGAATACAGATTTAGATATGTATACTACTGTAGTACCTCCAAATGGTCAGTCTGGGTTTGGCTCAGGAAAGGCGATAAATATTATAACAGAATGCTGTCCTACTCAAAGTAATCTGAATTACTCAGAGCAAGTATGTAGTGAAGGTAATGGAGAGAAAGTGTTTTTACAGGATGTATTTAGCTGTGGAGATGGAATAGTATGTGAAGGAACTTGGACTGTGGAGACACCCAATGAAAATCAGGTCTTTAATGACTGTGATTTGAGTATTACTGTAAATGGTGATGGATGTGGTATGTATGTGTTCGAAAAGACAACAGCTGCGACTGGCAATCAACAATGTGATCCATTCCGAATAGAAGTAGAGATTTGCACAGTTGTACCAGAGGTAACGCTATCTTCCATTGAAGGAACTTGCTCAGGTTCAACCAATAATGATGATGCAAGCATCAGTATATCAGATGTAATGAATGCAGATGAAGCAAACTACAGCCTTGGAACTATTTATAGTGGTCCAGATTATAATGGATCTGGAGCTATTGATATATCGGGGGGCTCGGCATTGATTACTGACTTAATCCATAATACAGAGTATACTATAAGGATATTCAATGGTAGTAATGATTGTTTTGTTGATTATTATATAACCACATCAGAACTAACGTGCTGTGAAGTAGATGCGATTTCACTGATAAGTAATCAATGTGTAGATAATAGTACCACAGGTGATCCAAGCGATGATCGAGTACAAGTAGGAATATCAATAACGGGTACAGGAAGTAGTTTTACACTATCAGTAGATGGTAGTACCACGATTACGCCTTCAAGTGGCACTTTTGGTAGTCCAGGGCTGTTTTTGTTAGGCCCTGGTACTGCCGGCAGTGGCAATACTTATACGATCACAATAGAAGATGCTGGGGACCCTAGTTGTAATCAGACCTTGGTAATACAAGCTCCAGAGAACTGTGAGAGTGTATTCCCATGCCCGACAGTGGATTGTGGGGGAGTTACAGTACAAAAGAATGAATAAACAAAAAGATAATATATCCGATAATTTGAAAGACAAACTCATCGGAGAAAGATAAACATCACTAGTATTTTTGGTAGTCTCTACGATTAGGTAGAGGCTACCTTTTTTTGGAATGTGAAAAACAAAACGACTTGTGAGATAGAGGGTGTTATTTCTTGACGAGTTTGTTCAGTCTATCTCATTTAGGGATAGACTTTTTTTACTATTAATAAGATACTAGTAGATAAAGTGGTTTTCGAATGAAAAAACTGCTATTTATTACAGGAAAAAATCATTTTTTCTAAGGCTTTTTATCAAAAATGAGGAAGTTGATATTTAAGCGAAATAAAATAATTTATATATTTCAATCATTCACCTTGCGATAAATTGAAGATGATGCACAGTTTAAAATTATTAGTTATTGATGACGAGCCAGATTTAGCATCAATTTTCATAGAGAAGATACGTTCTGTTTTTCTATCCTTAGAAATTGCCTATCTAGAAAAATTAGATGTAAACAGCCTTGATCAATTGAATGATTCTTTTAATTTAATATTTTTAGATTTTATTCGTAAAGGTCAATTAGAGACCGTTGAGGTGCTCAAATATCTAAAGGATCAATCGTTGATAAATCGAACGATAGTTTATTCTAGTTACTTCAACCAAGACCTTTATAATACATTATACCAATTTTGCATTCATTCGTATATACCTAGAGGCGTAAACGCTGAAATTCTTAAAAATATTCTGCTATATAAAAAAGACGTCGAAAATAATGAGGTGATGATCGCTGAAGCAAAAGATCGAATTTCTGTTAAGAAAGGTAATTACTATTTTAATGTACTTATCCAAGATATTGAATACATTGAGGTAGAAGGTCGTTATGTATTCTTCTTTGTAAACGGAGAGAAATATGTTTACAGAGAATCATTAAAGAATGTATTAGAACAATATGGTAATCGATTTTTTAGAATTCATCTTAATTACGCAATCAATTTAGATAAGTTTGTCAAATTAGACTACTCTAAAAAGCGAGTTTTTGTTGGTAAAACTGACCTTCCGTTGGGAAGAAAATATCAAAAAGAATTTTACCAAATATTAAGGATAAAATATTAGCATTCTTAGATGGAAATTAAACTACAAGATTTTGTTAACTAGTCGAATAAAAATAAAGGATTTTTGTTTTAGCATTCAATAAAATGAATAATTATACGTAAAGAGACCATCCAATAAATTGGACAGTCTCTTATAACTTTGATCAATTGAAAAATTATCGCCTAATCACCAACTTCTTTGTAATAATGTCTCCATCTGCCATACGAACATTTACTGAGTATAGTCCAGACGGTAGAGTTGACACATCAATTACTCCTTCCTCAAAATAATTTTCATATACCATTCGTCCTAGTGATAGGTTGACTATGTATATATAACTAGGAACAGCTCCTTTTACGTTTATATTTAACTTATCAGAAGCCAAGGGATTTGGATAAACTTTTACAGATATTTTATTTTCTAAATCTGTAGTATTCCCCTGACCATAAACTGTCAGATTACTTTGGTAAGTGAAATTAGGTACACCAAATACTTCCACCTCCGCAAGACTAAGAACTCCTGTATTTGTCCTCTTTATGAATACATATCTTCCTTGCACATTATTTGGACTAAATGATTGAACTGATAAATTTTGCAAAGGTGCTATTTCAGTATAATCATTAGGATTTGTACTTTCTATTAGTCCAACATATACATTAGCACCAACGATACGGTCGGAGCAGCAATCAGTTCTATTGTAAACATTAATTTCAGAGATGTCATATACATCCCCGAGATCAACTCTCCACCAGCCTTGTTCCATATCGGTATGAGTAACTGATGAAGCTTGGTAACTTCCTGAAGTATTTCCATCTACGGCACGGGAAGAAACTCCTCCATGAGAAGTACTAGACTGAGCCGTCGGTTTGTTTAATGCGATATTCTCATTGGGTGGCGGTGGCGGAGTAAGAGCACCAAATACTTCCACCTCCGCGAGGCTGATGATTCCAACGTTTGTCCTTCTTATAAATACATACCTTCCTTGTACATTATTTGGACTAAATGATTGAACTGATAAATTTTGCAAAGGTGCTATTTCAGTATAATCATTAGGATTTGTACTTTCTATTAGTCCAACATATACATTAGCACCAACGATACGGTCGGAGCAGCAATCAGTTCTATTGTAAACATTAATTTCAGAGATGTCATATACATCCCCGAGATCAACTCTCCACCAGCCTTGTTCCATATCGGTATGAGTAACTGATGAAGCTTGGTAACTTCCTGAAGTATTTCCATCTACGGCACGGGAAGAAACTCCTCCATGAGAAGTACTAGACTGAGCCGTCGGTTTGTTTAATGCGATATTCTCATTGGGTGGCGGTGGCGGAGTAAGAGCACCAAATACTTCCACCTCCGCGAGGCTGATGATTCCAACGTTTGTCCTTCTTATAAATACATACCTTCCTTGTACATTATTTGGACTAAATGATTGAACTGATAAATTTTGCAAAGGTGCTATTTCAGTATAATCATTAGGATTTGTACTTTCTATTAGTCCAACATATACATTAGCACCAACGATACGGTCGGAGCAGCAATCAGTTCTATTGTAAACATTAATTTCAGAGATGTCATATACATCCCCGAGATCAACTCTCCACCAGCCTTGTTCCATATCGGTATGAGTAACTGATGAAGCTTGGTAACTTCCTGAAGTATTTCCATCTACGGCACGGGAAGAAACTCCTCCATGAGATGTACTAGACTGAGCCGTCGGTTTGTTTAATGCGATATTTTCCAAAGGTGGGTCATCTGTGACTCCGGTTACTATTAATGAGAAATTTTGATTTCCACCAACCAATGTGCCTTTATGCGTAACGGTAATGGTATATTCTCCACTTGCATTTTTAATATCAATACGTTCATAAGGATCGACTGTGTTATCCTTTTGAGCATTTTGATCGACATCTGTTAAAGCATACGGAAATGATGTAGTACTGTTTTTGGTAATTCTAATATCCAAATCATTTACTAAAACAGCTTCATCAGAGTTCAAATTCCAAACAAATGTTCCAGGACGATCTGTCCAAGAGATAGAGGCAATGAGATCTTCTGATCCAGAGGCAGTCACGGTAAAGCTTTGGGTTTGGCCATCATTTAAAGTAAGTTGATTTATCCAAGAGTCTCCATTTGCCTCATTTGTTATTACTTCAGCAGCTCTCTTCGCATTCATCAAGCCCCAACCAAAAATGGCATCTGGGCCTTCCATACCTGCATCATCGGCCGTATGAAGGGCAAGACCTTTAAGCGTCGCTGCCCGCATGAATTCTCCATTTGTGTTGTTATAATGTTCTTGCAAAAGCAGTAAGCTTCCTGACACATTAGAGCTTGCCATGGAAGTGCCTGTCATTGTAATGTAGTTATTTGTACCGGTCGATGTTGATCTAACAGTTGTACCATTACCGGTGATGTCAGGTTTTATTCTTAAGTCATCTGTAGGGCCTTGACTTGATGAATTATTTATAACAATTGAACCAATAATCTCTCCATCACCATTTACCTGAACATCTTGAGCATTGGCTACTACTAAAGTATTTTTGGACGTTCCAAAACCGCCGAGTTTATCAAAATTAGCATTTCCATTTAAAGGTTGACTATTTACTGTGTTATTGGTTCCTAGATTTCCTGCAGAAAGGACGGTAAGATAAAAAGGAGCATTAAATGCGATATCATCCCAGGCTTGTGAGTAAAAATCATATGCACCAAAATACCATGCTGGTGTATTATCGGCAACGAAACCATAAGAATGATTGGAAATAAGTAATCCATTAGCAGCTGCATTTGTTACCTCAGCCAAATCATTGGCCCAGTCAAAAGCATCGATATCACAATGGGATGCCATACCTCGTGCCCCGGCATTTACACCAGAAGCCATAATACTTCCTGCCACATGTGCTGCATGAAGATTAAAAAACGCATTTGTTCCAGTGGGTTGGTTTGAGTCAGCCAAGCGATATCTATTTTGTCCCCCTGCACCATCATATTCTTGATGAGCAACATTTCCATGACCTGCGTCCCATACACCTAATGTCATATTATCTCCTTCTAGATTAAGCCCAAGTGTCCCTCCAATATTAAGATGGTTTGTTCTTGTAGATCTTGCAGCAGCAACATTATGAGTAGTATAATAAATAGGAACATTATCAGGAGTGATTCCCTGCAAAACAGAAACCTTTCCGTCTAAATCCGTTATCGTCAAATCATAGTCCAAAGATTTTGCTCTGGATTCTAAATCGATACGATTCTGAAGAAATTGTTTTTTGAATGTTTCTTCGATTTCTTTGAGCTTCTGCAAATCATACTTTTGTATGATTGTTTGCTTCTGTGATGTGGTCTGAGCTTGTATCCCTGTTGTTGTAAATGCTAGCAACACCAAGATCGTCAAGCAAAAAATTCTAACTTTTTGCATATGATAAATTTTAATAGAGGTAAACGACTTAGAGCTACCATCAGAAAAATGTATAGAAGTCGCTTACAGTGAATAAATTATGGGTGTATGATTCAAAGGTATTAATGTAAACTGCAAAATGAATGAAAATGAACTTATATGGCCTTGGGGAGCTTTTTGAGCGTGGTGGTCGGTAGTTTTTTTGTTCTTGGATTAACGCTCTCTGTATAACACCATTTTTTATTAATCTGTCACTTAAATTATTTTAATGTAGATAGATGTATAAAGAGATAGAGTTCAGACAGCGTAAGATAGAAATGATGTTTCAGTAAAAGAGAAACATTTAATACATAAAAAACATAGTCCATTACACATAAAATACCACAAAAGCCCAAATAAGCATCAACCCCAATCATATTATAATTATCGCTAATATATTTGTTTTTATTCACCTTTAGATTTTCTAGTGATGAAAGACTTATATATCTATAGATTTTTGATTTTATTATCATGTTTATGCATTCATAATATATCAGATGCTCAATGCGATTGTACTGAGTATATTTATTTAAATGAAGTATCAAATGGTGGCTCTGTTCATAAATTCGATGTAAGTACTGACGGTTCACTTACAGAAATATTGAATGGGGGTAATACTTGGTATCCAGGTTCGGGTGTATCAGAAATGAGCTCTCCACATGGATTGGTATCTGATTTAAATGGATTTCTTTACATTGGAGAGACGGCATTTGGAGATATTAGAAGACTAGATTGTGATGCTAATCTTTTTTCAGAATCAGGGGCAAGCAACGCTTTTGTGATTAATCGAGGGACGTGGAATATGGTAAGTTATCAAAATACGTTATATCTATATAATTATGATATACCTGCTGTCCAAGCATATGATTTGTGCGATGGCACATTACTAGGATCATATGATTTAAGTAATGATTCTGGATCTTCATGGGGTATGACCATACATGAATCGACAATATATATTGCAGATTCGTGGCGTAATGATTCTAATGAGATTTATAAATTTGATGTATTGACTACACCATATGGATCGGTGATAACTCCTTTAATATCCGCTAACGGTCCTGTCTCAACAGGGAGCAGCAATTTACCTATAAGTGCTTTAAATGGTATCGCAATAGACCTCGATGGAAATATTTACGTTGTGAATAATGATCGATTTAATCAAGAGTCAGTGCCTCAAGGTAGTGGCAGAATATTAAAATATAGTCCCTCGGGAGTGCTTTTGGCTATGAGTCCATGGGATATAGAGCAAGGAAATACTTATCCTGGTGAAACCGATAATGATAACCGAGGTTTTTTCGATGCAATAGGTATTATTTATAGTGAAACTAGTGATAGATTATTTGTTTCTACTAGTTCTCCTACAGATGATTGTGTAGCTCTATTTGATACCGATTTAAATTATTTAGGTGCGGCAGTACCTTTTACAAATAATACATCAGTAGCCAAAGGAATTGCAATTAATAAAGAATGTTGTCCTACCCCAAGAACGCAAACCATAGACCAAGTCTATTGCGAAGCAACATTAGGTGATCAGATATTCCTAAATGAAATATTCCCATGTGATGGAGTCGTATGTGGTGCGGCATGGGTACCTGATCCAGGTAATACAGGTATTACCTATGACGATTGCGATCAGTCAATAGTGATCAATAGTGCATCGACTTGTGCTAGCTTTACCAAAATGGGAAGCAATGCCCAATGTGGTACTTACAACTTGACTTATAATGTAGAAATATTCACTCCAGGTGATATAACTGTGTTAGGTGATCAGACAGTATGTGGTACAGAGACTCCAAATACTATCTCAGTGACGAGTTCATCATCAAATATTCAATGGCAGAGCAGCACTACATCCTGTAATGATGGTTTTACCGATATAGCAGGAGCGACATCGAGTACATATACTCCATCTGCTATTACCGAGACGACGTATTATCGAGCGGTAGTAACAGAAACAGGAACTTGTTCTTCAGGCAATTGCCAGTTGACTAGTGATTGTGTAACGGTGACCTATGATGCGAATTGCCCTACGGGTAACTGTAGTTGTACAGAATACATATATCTAAATGAGCCTTTTGCAGGTTCAGTGCATAAACTACAAGTCCAAAGTGACGGGACGTTATCAGAAATATTTGGAGGGGCTAACAATGATCGTCCATGGTATCCTGGAGATAACTCCACAGAATTACCTAGTCCTCACGGTCTAGGGACGGATATTAATGGATTTTTGTATATCAGTACTACAGGTTCTCCAGGAGGCAGTATCAGAAAATTGACTTGTGATGGTGAAATTTTTCCAGCTTCAGAGTTTGCAATAATTCATCCTAGTCTAGCTCAAAATATATTTAGTATAGGAAATACGATATACAATAATTCAAATGGAGGACCTACGGGGCGGGATATTTGTACTCAAGAATCAATTGGGCAAGTATGTCTCAATAATGCAGGTGGAACCAATTTGTGGGGATTGCATTATAATCCAGTAACCGAAATGTTCTATGCTACTTCTCGTGGAGGTGGCAATGAAGTATGGGTATGGACAATGGAAGAACATGAGCAGTCCCTAGCTGGAAACCTTTGTATAGATCCATTGCTTGATATAAATCCAGCTTTTGATCTTTTTGGAATAGTAAGTTCAAATAATGGGGCTTTTTACGTCATCTCCAGTAATCTAGGTGATGGTTCCTATATCTATAAATTTGATCAAAATGGAAATCAATTAGGTGTTGTTGGTCCTTCTGGTCCTACAATTCCTTGGGGAAGTTTCATAGGCATAACATTTAGTGAGGAGCAACAGATGCTCTATACTTCAAATTATACAGGTAGCCCAACAAAGGACTGTATATCCATGTTTGACACAGACTTAAATTATGTAGGTACAGGTTTCCCCAATCCTCCTAATGGCGGAGGTTCACAATCCAAAGCAATAGGAATTGTCAAAGAGTGCTGCCCTAATCAAACCTTATTAGAGCTCGACGCTACAGTATGTAGTAAAGGAAATGGAGAAGTTGTCTTCTTACAAGAACTTTTTGATTGTGGCGACGGTCTTTTATGTGAGGGCATGTGGTCTGTGGAATCTGCAAATACCAATCAAACTTTCAATGACTGTAGTCTTAGCATAGAAATAAATGGTAGTGGATGCGGTACTTATGTACTTGAGAAAACTACGCCAGCATCTGGAGCTCAACAATGTGATGCTTTTAGAATAGAATTAGAAGTTTGCACAGAGGTCCCAGAAGTAACACTTACTCCGGCGGAAGGTACTTGTACAGATGGCACTCCTAACAACGATGGGAGCATAGATATATCTGGTGTATCTAATGCTGACCAAACAGGGATAAGTATAGGTAATACGTACTCAGGTCCTGACTATGGTGGAGCCACTAACCTTGATTTATCTAGTGTATCGGGATCTTTTGAAAATTTAATGCATGGTACGGAATATACAGTTAGGATATTCAATGGTAGTAATGACTGTTTTGTGGATCAGACTATCACTACATCAACGATTCAATGTGCACCTGTTTGTGAAATAGACGCCATCTCCATGACGAGCAACCAATGCGTAGATAATGCTACACCAGAGAATCCGAGCGATGACAGAGTACAAGTTGGAATTTTTGTGTCTGGCACAGGTAGTACATTTACATTGAGTGTAGATGGCGGCACGACAATTACCCCATCAAGCGGCACGATCGGAAGCCCTGGCTTTTTTATGTTAGGTCTGGGTACAGCTGGTAGTGGCAATACTTATACCATTACTGTAGAAGATGCTACAGAGCCAAGCTGTAACCAGACTTTGGTGGTACAAGCACCCGAAAATTGTGATTCTGTTTTCCCTTGTCCGACCAAGGATTGCGGTGGGATTACCATACAGAAGAATGAATAATTAAAAAATAGAATATATATCCGATAATTGATGAAAAGCAATTCATCGGTAATCGGTAAAGAAACATCACTAGTATTTTATGAAAGCCGTTTTCGCCTTTGGCGGAGCGGCTTTCTTTTTTGAGCATTTAATTAGATTTCGAATAATACTTTAACTTCACGAAATAATTAGATCGTCATGAAAAAAAAGCTTTTAATACTAACCGGTGGAGGAGATTGTCCAGGTCTCAATGCAGTCATAAGAGCAACAGTACGTGCAGCGCTTAAAACCAAAAAATGGGAATGCTACGGTTCAATAGAGGCATTTAATGGCGTTATCAATGATCCTATTGAGATCGTCAAATTGACGAAGAAAAAAACAGGAGGGATACATGTGAAAGGAGGTACAATCTTACAGACGACTAACAAAGGAAATCCACTCGATTTTCCAATACAAAAGCCAGATGGTAGTTGGACTACTAAAGATATTTCACAAAATCTCGTGGATAAGATCAATGATTTGGGATTTGACGCTGTCATAAATATCGGTGGAGATGGGAGTCAAAAAATATCTCAAGCACTACACGAGAAGGGACTCAATATCATCGGAGTACCCAAGACAATTGATAATGATCTTTCAGCTACAGATCTGACTTTCGGTTTTTCTACTGCAGTGCAAATTGCAAGTGATTGCTTTGATAAACTCGTAACAACGGCAGAGTCGCATCATCGTGTGATGATTATGGAAGTGATGGGTCGCGACGCTGGATGGATAGCTCTGCATACGGCAATATCGGGCGGCGCTGAGATATGTTTGATCCCGGAGATCCCATTTGATATGGATGAAGTCCTCAAACGAATCAATAAAAGATATAAAAATGGAAAAGGCTTTGTCAATCTAGTGGTGGCAGAGGGGGCCTTTGAGAAGGATAAAGAAAGTATTGGAGAGAAAGCTATTGATCAAGGCGATCCTCACAAAAAACTCGGAGGAGTGGGCAATTATCTCAGGTCTACATTAGAAGCGATGGGTTGCCAAGCACAAATAAGAACAACTACTTTAGGGCATATTCAACGTGGAGGTACTCCAGTTGCCTTTGATCGTATACTAGCTACATCCATGGGGGTCAAAGCCTTTGAATTAGTACAAAACCAACAGTTTGGACAGATGGTGTCTTTCAAAAATAATCATCTTACTCATGTATCGCTTAAAGAGGCTACTGAATCATATAATCATGTGGATACAGATCATTACTTGATTAATACAGCCCGATCTATTGGAATTTCATTTGGGGATAAATAGTCTGTCCTACGGCTTGCAGACCGTTCCTATATCATAACTAAGGTATAAAACTACAAGAGTTCCTTAGTATAAGAATAATAGTAAGTCCTACATCGAGTAGGCATACTCAAGATTAAAATAAAACCGCCAGAATTACTCACGAAAATAGGATGTAAGACTAATGGTTTATTGCTATCAAGCTCGAAGTCGTATTTTTTTTTGCTGTCAGAAGTTATGTAAATTATTGATAATCAATAAAATATGTTGATATAAGTGGAATATCTATATTTTTTTTTGAAAAAAATGTGATTTAATAAATCCGAGTGGATCTTCTTGCTCGTATATCAGGTCGTAATCGCGGTTCAACCGCATTTTTTCATTGAAACTAAATATTATGAAACTTATTAAAAAACTAATTTGGACTACTCCAGTCATATTACTGGGTCTATTATTAATGTCAGCTGACCATATAGATGCTCCCTCAGTAGCAAGTACATCAGCAGATATCACCGACTATTACGCATTTCAAAATCCTGATGAGGATGCACTTGTGTTTGTAGTCAATACGCAAGGCCTCATTGCTCCTGGAGAGACGGGAAATGCTACTTTTGATGAAGACGTCCTGATAGAAATCAACATCGACGAAGATGCTGACAATGTTCAAGATCTAGTCATACAAGCGGTCGTTAGAGATCAGGAACTTTACGTCTTTGGTCCTTTTGCACCAACAAGTACGAGTTCATCCAGTACAATTAACGATAATGCGTCCGACCAAGTGAAAGTAGAAGTATCGGAGTATGGTATGCAAGCGGAAACTGCCGAAAACGCGGGGCTGAAAGCCTTTGCTGGTCCAAGAGATGACCCATTCTTTTTTGACTTAGGAGCGTATCAGGCTATACTAAGTGGTAATGCAACAGGATTTTCTGATCCTGGTACAGATACATTTGCAGGGACCAACGTCATGTCTATTGTCGTAGAAGTGCCCAAAAGTATGCTGGGTAATGCAGATAGCATAAACACCTGGGTAAGCTCAAAAGTAAGAGGCTAAGAACCATTTTTTTCAAACTTTAAAATTCAAATGATTATGAAATCGAATAATAAAATCAAATATATATTTCCTTTAATGTTTTGTCTAGTTGCCATGTTTTCATGTAACGATGATGATGAAACCACTATACCTGCAGTCAATTTTGATGGTACATATGTACTAGCTGACCAAATGGGTAGACCTGCAATCAATACAGTATTTGTATCTGATGATCGAAAGGACGAATTTAATGAGACCTTACCTGCACAACAAGGTGCTGTATTTAGTTCTGCCTTCAACGACAGACTTTTGGCACTCAATCCTGGTTATACACAAAATGCACTAGGACTTGATGCGGCAACCTTTACTTCAGTATTAGCTACGGATGTCCTTACCGTAAGCACAACAGGTACAACTACATTTTTTGATGGTACCAATGTACTGACTGGTCGTACATTAGCAGATGACGTGATTGATGTAGAGCTGCTATTGATCTTTGGTGGTGAAGACGGTACTGCTAATCCAGGACTTACTTCAGATAATGTATCTGCCAATGATAAGACCTTTAGCAATAGCTTTCCCTACCTAGCGGCTCCATGGTAGCATATAAATAAACACCCTATTATTGTTTCAATGAAGGAGGTAGCTTATGAAATAGCGTAAATCCTCCTTTATTTTTTCTCCACATAAAACAAATCACTTCATGCAAAATTTAATCATAGCTCTAGTTTTCTTTCTAAGTATAAACACGAGTGTTAAAGCCCATATATCCTATAATCCTTCAGAAGAGATTAATCAACAATTGGAGCTTCTTAATTTTTGGGATCAAAAAGTAAAGCTCAGCCCATATGCGGATGATTATAAGATCAAGTTATCTATAGTGAATACAAAATTATTTCAACTTACAGGTAGTGCCCATTACTTAGTAGCTGCAGAAGAAAATTTGGCTTTTACATCTGATCTAAAAAGCTTATCAAGATCAACAGGCTTATGTTTATTAGCTCAAAATTTAATTACACAGCATAAGTTTTGTCAAGCTTATGATGCCATTTTGGATGCAGCCGAAATAGGAAGAAATAAAAAGTCAATTAGCTTGATTATGTTCGATGTAGAGTACGAGTTAGGTTTTGATACTAAAAAAAGTCTCAGCGATATACAAGATAAAACCTCGATTGACTATATCATTAGACAAGCGAAGCAGTATAAAAAGGAGGGTGATTATGATGAAGCTATCTACCTTATGGAGCAATGTTACCAGCAAGCAATCTTATCCCAAAAGGAAGATCTTGCATACTGGTTAAAAAGCAACATAGCAGAGCTACATATTGAAAATGATGATAATATAGAGGCTAAACAAATACTTAAAAAACTAAATAAAGGAAATCAATCGCAATGGTATACCTATAAACTAATGGCTAAGGTAGAGTACCAAGAAAATAATAAGTCTCAAGCTTTAGATATCGTAAATCACATTCTAGAATACAGGGAGTCACCTGAGTTATCCATATTGAAGCACAGAATAGAAAAGGAACTAGATGGAAAAGGAAGCTATCAAATAGATGATGACTTACATGATCTAATGCATGACCCTGAAAAGGGAACGATGTATGCTACTCATGTCGCTAAAGAGTTGCTCAATGGCGATCAAAAAGAAAGAGCATTAGCACTAAGTATTGCGCTGCATGAAGTACAACATCGAGATACTCCAGAAACACAAGCACTACTCGCATACGCATATTATAAGAATAATGAGCTAGATAAGTCGCTAGCAATCATAAAAGAAAAACTAAAAGGACAAAATCTAAAGAAAGAATCACAGGAATACATCGATGAGATTGAAGGTTTGAAAGACTTCTCAAGCTTATGGACGGTGAGAGGATTTAGATAAGAAAGTGGAGTAGATTTTATGTTTTGTTTGGAGAGGGCTGATCTAAATCAATCGAGATTGGATCAGTCCTTTTAAATTTTATTACATTTAAGCGTGATTACAGAACAACAAATAGTACAACGAATACGAAAAAGAGATCAATCTGGTCTCCAATATTTTCATGATAACTATTCAGAGTCTATTATGGGTATTATCATGAGAGTGATCAAAGAACGACAACCAGCAGAAGAAATTTTACAGATCACTTTGTTGAAAATTTGGAATAAAATAGATCGTTATGATGAAAGAAAAAGTGGTCTGTTTACATGGGCCTCGGTAATCGCTCGTAACTCAGCTATCGATAAATTAAGATATGCTAATAGGATCAGCACCAATACGATAGGTGAAGATATATCAAATTTTCAATTACCAAATACAGCCGCTAAATCTAATGTATCTAACGAAATAGATACTGAAATCATACTAAAATCACTTGACGACAAACATAGGGTATTAATCAAAAAAATGTACTTAGAAGGTAAAACACAAAAAGACATTTCGGAAGAAATGGATATACCTCTCGGTACGGTAAAAACTCGTCTGCGATCTGCAATTAAAGAATTGAGAGCAAAATTTAAAGACGATTCAATAATATCCGCTATGGTCTTAATATTACTTCTTTCATTAATCCTATTCTTGATATGACACATAAGGAAATCATAGAATCAGGATTACTCGAGCTGTTTGCTCTAGGTCAAATCGACCCAGCCGATAAATATTTAGTCGAAAATGCTATTCTTCAATCAGAGGAGGTCAGAAATGAGCTGAGAGAAATTGAAAATTCACTGCAGCACTACGCAGGTATACATAAGGTAGAAGTCTCCGATGGATTACTAGATAAAGTATATGAGAATATTGATAATGCTCCTAGTGCCACAGTAGCAGAGTCTTCTCATAGATCTAGTTCCAAGATATATCAATTAATAGCTGGTATGGCAGCTGTCTTTATGATAGGTGCATTGGTCTGGAGTCTCAACCGATATGATGATCTAGAGCAAGAATATAATTCACTCTCATCTGATTGTGAATCTATAAGGCAAGATCAAGAAGTCAAAAATCAATATTTTGCGGCACTTACCGATATTCGATATAAGCAGATCCCTATAGCTGTCACGGCTGAGGAGTTTCAATCGGAAATAGTGTTGTATAATAATGCTCAAGAAGAAAAGAACATTCTAATGGTAAGAGCATTACCAGAACTTGCCAGTAATGAAGCCATACAACTTTGGTCTCTAAAGCCTGATCAAGCTCCTATACCATTGGATGTAATACAATCAGATACAGAAGCGCTAGTAGAGGTAGCCTTTGAAGATGCAACGGCTACATATGCCATTACTATTGAAGATCGTGCAGGTGCTCAAACACCAAATCTCGATAAGTTGATAGGTACATTTGCGGTATTATAATCACTTTTATAAGATATTGAATGCGACTGTTTACTTGTCCCAATGGTACCCAGCCATATCTAGACTATTAGCTTTTGCTTTCTATCAATCTTTGTACCACGTCAGGATTAAGAAGGGTAGAGGTGTCTCCTAGGTTTCCAGTATCATTAGAGGCTATTTTTCGCAGGATTCGTCGCATGATTTTACCCGATCTAGTTTTTGGTAACCCTTGCGTAAAGTGAATCTGATCAGGTTTTGCGATAGGCCCTATCTCTTTGGTCACAACATCACGTATTTCTTTTTCGAACACTGCATCGAGCTCTTTTCCTTGCGAGATCACATATGCATAGATCCCTTGACCTTTGATATTGTGAGGGTAACCAACAACTGCAGATTCTACGACATTAGGATGTTCATTGATGGCGTTTTCTACTTCTGCGGTCCCCATTCGGTGACCAGAGACATTGATGACATCGTCCACCCGTCCGATCACTCTTATTCTACCATCTTTGTCTCGTCGTGCACCATCACCGGTAAAGTACATATCCTCAAACGCTGAGAAATACACTTGTCGACATCGCTCATGATCGCCATAGGTAGTACGAAGTATCGAAGGCCAAGGATGCTTGATGCATAAAAGTCCTTCTACGTCATTTCCTTCTACAATATTCCCTTCAGGATCAACTAATACAGGCTGAATACCAGGTAATGGATATGATGCGAAAGTTGGTTTAGTATCCGTAATACCAGGAAGTGGCGTCAGCATGATGCCTCCAGTTTCTGTTTGCCACCAAGTATCTACAATAGGTGCTTTGCCTTTTCCAATATGCTGATCATACCAGTGCCAAGCTTCTTCATTGATTGGTTCTCCTACAGACCCCAATACGCGGATCGAAGACAAGTCATATTTAGCAGGCCATTCATCCCCTTTTGCCATCAAAGCTCTAATCGCCGTTGGAGCGGTATAGAATTGATTGACCTTGTATTTTTCACAAATTTCCCAAAAACGTCCTGCATCTGGGAAAGTAGGTACGCCTTCGAACATCATGGTCGTAGCTCCCGCCAATAGTGGCCCATAGATGATGTAGGAGTGTCCAGTTATCCAACCAATATCTGCGGTACACCAATAGATGTCACCGTCTTGATACTGAAATACATTTCTGAAACTATAACAGGTGTATACCATGTATCCACCGACCGTATGTACTACACCTTTTGGCTTACCCGTAGAGCCTGAAGTATAGAGGATAAAGAGCATATCTTCACTATCCATGACCTCCGCAGGGCATTCATCACTTTGACCTTTGAGCAGTTCGTGCAACCAGTGATCCACATCTGCTGACCAATTGATCTCTTCACCCGTATTTTTATGTACGATGACATGCTCTACACTATTGCAACCCTTATCCATAGCATCATCTACAACTTGCTTTACAGGGATATTTTTATCTCCTCGTTTATTGTAGTCTGAGCATATGATCACTTTGGCAGTCGCATCATCCACCCGATCTGCCAATGCCTGCGCTGAAAACCCTGCAAATACGACCGAATGAATAGCACCAATACGAGCACATGCCAATACTCCGATTGCCAGCTCGGGCACCATAGGCATATAGAATACAACTCGATCTCCCTTACCAACACCAATGGATTTTAAAGCATTAGCTGTCTGACAAACTTGATGATAGAGCTGTCTATAAGTGATCGCTTGCGCAGGTGTATCAGGTTCATTAGCTTCCCAAAGGATAGCTGTTTGATCTCCTCTCGTTTCAATATGACGATCCAAGCAATTGATCGTGATATTAGTCTTCCCGTTTAAATACCACCTTACATTGGGTTCTTTAAAATTCCATTCGCATACTTTATCAAAAGGGGAGACCCAGTCAAAAGTCTCAGCTTCTTTTTTCCAAAAGGCTTCTGGATCATGGATGCTCTGCTGATATAAATTGTGATAATGATCTAGGGATTTTATTTGAGTTGTCATGATGATCTATTATTTCAAGATCAAAATACTCATTTTGCCTTTAGTCTTTAAAAAGATCATCTCGTTTTTAAGAATAGAACTATTCCTTATTGAGTTTATTCCGAAACATGAAAACTAGTGAGACCAAATAATGATTGCTTGAGTTGATAATCTTGCTGTATTTTACTTACTAAAATGCTATCATGGTTATCACCAGCATTATTGAAAAGAAAATTAACAATATTAGTGCATGTATCCATGGATATGGATCCTTTGTTAATTCTTATGGAGTCTGGATTTATATCTTGCCATGAAATGATGTACCTCCCAGTATCTCTTGCAGTAAAATCTAAAGTAATGGTACGTTCGATAGCGCTGTCTTCGTAGGTAGGTCTAATTGCAATAAGAGAATCTAAGCTACCTATAGTATTGATAAAATTTTCATCTACATTATTTTGTTGACCATCGATGATATCTATATCAAAAGCATCTACACGTATAGCTTGACTATCTAATGTGGTATTGTCATTGACTACTTCATGAACAGTTATACCTGTAATGAATTCATAACCATCTATAGTCGCTATTAATATGGTATCATTCCTAAATATTTGATCTGGAAACGTAGCTCTATATCTAATCTTATCGCCAACTTTGATTTCTGCCTCCGCATTATGAGTTATTTCAAAATTGAACTTATAAGAGTCAGAACAGGGAGGAGTGCTACATGCATATATTCCTAGAATAATGAATACTAGGGATGATAGTTGAGATACTAACCGAAAATTACTCATATGAGATTTATTTGCCATATAAAGATAGTAGCTTTTCTATGAAACGGTCCTGTAATTACATTATTCTGTTGAATAGTATTATTAAAAGACAGAAACCGGGATTAAAAATTAAAGCTTTTGAATTAAGGTTTCAAAAGTCTGCACAAAATCAGCAATGTGTCTCCCATCTACCAATGCGTGGTGCACATGAACGGATACAGGCATATGATAGCGATCATTCTCTAAAAACACTTTGCCGAAAGTAATTTTAGGACAGCTATCAGGTCTACCTAGTGGCCTCGCATGAGAAAGTGATGTAAATTTTAACCACGGGATCGATGAAAAATGAATCACATTGATAGGGTTGGAAGGAGGAAAAAGTTCGGGACTGTTTTTTGCTCGTTCGACCTCTGCAAGCATATTGATCTTAAATTGGGCATAGTCATCATCATACTCTACAAGTGTAAAGCCAAAGCTTCCATCTTCCATGGCAATGACAGCGGATAAATCTATGCGATCGTAGATGTAGACTTCCTCGTTTTCTACACGAAGTCTAAAATTTTCAGTTCTATTTGCGGCCTTTGAGGCAAAATATAAACATTGAAAGTAAAACGATTCTTTCTGTTTTTTAGAAGTTTCAAACAAATCATGACATTCAATATTAACAGTAAGCCCATATATAGGCTCGAGATATTGTGAAAAGAGTTCGTAGTGTTGTCGTCTATTCCAGGTCTCCAGATTGAGTTTGGTCTTCATAATAAGTTCGAGTAGAATACTACATCAATATACCTTCTTCAGGCTTGATCTTTTCTGGTAGATCGGTCTCGTGCAGCATTTCTCGTAAGTCAATCTCTATGGTACGACAAAGTGCAGTCATTGGGACGTCGTTTACAAAATTTTCAAATGGGTCTTCACTGTTATCGCCTACTACTTCCATGGTATAAAAAATCCAAGAGATCAATACATATATAGGTAGAGTAAGCCAAATATACGAGTGACCCATTTCATTGAATTCTCCTACTAATCCGAAGGGCATCAATAAGATAAAGATCCAGTTGAAAAGCTTAGCGAAGTACGAGTACTGCCTGGGAAAAGGAGTGTTGTTGATCCGTTCACATTTTCCTTGAAGGTTGTAGCATTCTTCTTGAATTTTCATCATATCGATATGCCTAAAATCCTCGATGATACCTTGTTCTCTTAATTTTTTAAGCTGCTCTCCTTGGTTTCGTACGAGTTGAGTTGCAGGATTTACCTTATTATTGATGACATCACATTCATTCTCACTTATTAAAAAAGACCGAACATCATTTTTCCATTCTTCGCCACCAGGTAAACCCTTGTAATATCTTCTTACATGCTTTTTCTTACTGTGATCTATGCTGAAGCTCGAGGGTTTACGCAATTGAAGACGTAGTGCATTGATCCAAGCCAGATGTCTATAGATGAGCACTTTTTGGATTTGCTTTATCTCTTCTTCAGAAATATGAGGCGCTAATCGATTAGTGACATAGCTGAGTACTTGATTGCCCCAAGTACGGCTATAGTTAACTATACCTCCCCATATTTTACGTCCTTCCCAGAAACGATCATAGGACTGGTTATTTTTAAAGCCTAAATAAAAAGAGACTGCAATACCGATGGTGCTTATAGGTAAAAAGGGAATCGCTATGTTAATGCCCTCATGGTCTAACAAATGAAAAGAAAATATAACTAGTGAGCCATAAATCAGAAAGAAAAGCACAGGTTTCCAAGCAAACCTGAAAATCATTTTGGCACTTATATTTCTGTATACATACATAGTGAGACAGTATTTTGAATGTCTAAAGTAAGTATAACTCTTAACTTTACACCGAGTTTTGAAAAGTGTAAACTTTAGATAATAACATTAATAGCGATATATCCTCTTAGCTAGGATTATTGAACTGACGATTGAGTGATCTTAAAGAAATATGTGGCTCCCGCAGCACCAAAGATTTGTCCAAAAAGATGAATAGGGACATCTGTAAGTCCTACCCATCCAACAAGTACCGTGCTTACTAGTACGGCAGGGTTATATGTGGCCTCACCAATAGGGCTCAACAGAAAAGAAATTCCAAAGACCACGGTTCCTATGGCTATACCATAGACTCCTTTTCTAATATTCTCAAGGACTGTGGCAACTTCTAGAATGACCCAAACTAGAATAAAGGTACCTAGTGTTTCGGTCCACATAATATCATATATCGTAGGCTGGAAATCTACTACTACGGATATGTCAAGCTTAGTTAGGCTTAACAGTCCAAATGCTAATACACTTGCTAAAAATTGTGCAATGATTACACTTATTAATTCATCTAATTGGATGATAGATAAGGTCTTTATTGAGAAACTTACTAGAGGATTGTATTGTGAGCCACTGACCCTATATCCCGCATACACTAAAGCAATCAAAAAAATACCAATGATCGCTGCAGCCCAATCAGGATACCGAATAGTAGCTATTAATACAGAAAAGCATAGGCAAAAGGTGCCGATCAATTCTACAAAAAATATATGCTTAAGATTTTTCAATCGATTTTAATGTTATGATCTTTCAGGGATTGCATTAGCTGAGATCCATTTTTAAAATGAATACCTAAGATTCCTTCATTTCTAGCTGCTTCTATATTCCTTAAGTTGTCATCGATAAAAATACATTCCTCTGCTATGAGTGAATTGCGTTTCAAGATCATTTGATAAATCTTTGGATCAGGTTTTTTGAGCTTTTCTTGACCTGAAACGAGTACATCCTCAAACCAGTGTAAAAACTCAAATCGCTCCAACGCCCAAGGCCAGGTCTCTGCTGACCAATTAGTGAGTGCGATTACTTTATAGTCTGGGTCATTGATCAGCGTTTTTAAGATAGCCACGACGTCTTCTTTAGCACCATTCAACATCTCTGTCCATCTGCCATAGAATGCTTCTATTTCATTTTGGTATTCTGGATATTTAGTGATCGCAATTTCGTTTGCTTCCGAAATAGAACGACCACCATCTTGCGCCTCATTCCATTCAAACGTGCAGACGTTTTCTAAAAACCAATCTACTTTTTCTTCAGTATCGAAGATTTTACGATAGAGTAGTTTAGGATCCCAATTGATGAGTACTCCTCCTAGGTCGAATATGATGGTTTTGATTGTAGGCATATATTGATTGTTTGGGTTCAGTCAAATATAAATGAAAAGGATTTTTCAACTCGACCTTGCGGAGAGTTCTTTTTAATTGGTAAAGTGGGATTAATGAATTATTAGTCGTAATAGGTATTTAGAGGATTGCATTTTAAAGGATTTCTCAACTTCGTTCGAAATGAAAAGTATATTGTCAACTTTTGCTTGTCACATCGTGGAGGGCGGAGATTTTTTTTAGAACTAGAAGAAACCCAATTATTTCAAAGATCAAACATCCTCCGTAAAGTGTTTGCGCTCTTTTCCTTTTTTGAAACGCTGGTTGTTATAACTTTCACTTTGATTTTTAGGAATACTTAGACTTTCGAAAGCCTCACCTTTCATGGACTTTGCCATAAAACAGATCTGTCCAACATGATAGCTATAGTGACATAGTTGTCGATTGATGGCCTCAAATACGGTATGACCTTGATTCCTGATATAGATAATTTTTTCTAAGTCTTCCCCTTTTAGTTTTTCGAGTGTACCAAACAAAACATCCCAACCTTCTTCCCACAGAGATAAAAGACGAGTACGATCTAAACCGGTATTCTCAAACTCATCATCTCGATTACGCCATGGTTTTTCACCATCTTCTTCAAAAATATTGGTCCATCGAGATTTCATATTTCCAGCCATATGTTTGATGATAGTATCTATGCTATTTTGATCTGCGTGGTATTTAAAATATAGATCATTGGCTTCCAATTGTGCCATGGCATCGTCAGCTAGTTTTTTATAATACCGAAACTGCTTGATACTACTATCTATAATATTTTGTTCCAACCCCATATTCAAGATCCTTTTATGAATGGGGAATCTTTAGTACTTGATATAGATATATTATCACCTATGCGGATGACTTGATCCATAGGATTTAAGCATTTTAGGTTTTGACCAAACATGACTTTATTGGCTTTGCGTCGATAATTGCTGAGCGTTTTCAAAGTGTCTTTTGTAGATGTGGCAGTATCTTGATCAATATTGACTACAGGGCATCTCATACACGGCTTTGTGACTTCAAATGTCGTATTTCCAATATTAAATTGATGCCATGTATCATCTGCATATGCTTCACCTCCTTCGAAAATTATATTGGCTCTAAATCTATTGATATTGTAGTGTTGCCCTAAGCGATGGTTTAAATCATCCATGGCAGACTGCCCTGCGATTAAGTATTGATGACCATCTGCAAATGCGATTTCATGACCATCATGACGCCTTACCATCCTGATCTCTCGATCCTTTCTTAGAAGATATACAGTCTTACCGAGTTGTTTTGAAAACCAACGGTTGATTTCGTCCGATTGAATGACACCTGAAGCATAAGTATGCCATACCAATACTTTTACACTCCGTCCAGCCTTATAGTGAATGGGAATATCGATGGCGTCGTCTTTATATTGAACATGCAGGGAGTCAGCCAAAATACTCACTTTAAAAAGTGCTAATTCGGTATATTCTCGTTGAGTGACCATGACACCATTTTCATCTACTAAAATCCACTCACGGTCGTATTGAAAGCCTGTTTTGGTAATGTTAGCTTGAGATAAAGCGACACCACCGAGAGACTTGATGGGGTAGGTGTAAAGTTGGGTAACGGTAAATCGGGATGTAAACATGTAAGTTAGTTGATGAGCTTAAGTTACAGTATTTCAAAATGAAAAGCTACACATCGGCTATATTTGATTATGATGAATAAAAAAATCGGAATCATGATTTTAGCGGCGGGCCAATCTTCAAGATTAGGGCGTCCAAAGCAATTGCTTACCATACATCATGAGTCTTTAGTGGCTCGGATGCTAAGATTGTCATCAAAATTGGGCTTATCTAAGATATACGTGATAACGGGCGCATATCGAGAGCGCATAGAAGAGGAAATTTTGAAGAACGGCAATATCCAAGTAGTTTTCAATCAAAACTATAAAAGTGGGATGGCTAGCTCAATAGCTTGTGGGACGGAATATGCTCTAAAGGATAATCTAGATGCCATAATAATAACAGTAGTTGATCAAGTTTTTTTGCAAAAAGACCATCTGCAAGAACTGATGGAATCTTATCAGGATCATAATTCTATAGCAATATCAAAATATGACGAAGGCGCGGGACCGCCGAGCTTATTCGGGAGGGCGTATTTTAACGAATTAGCTAGTTCAACAGGCGAACAAGGTGCTAAATCCATCATAAAGAAGCATAAAAGTCAAGTGATTTATATCCCATTCCCGAAAGGTAATAATGATATTGACAGTCCTGAAGATTTACATTACTTAAACGATGCATGATCTATGAGATTTTCATAGTATCTTTTAGCAAGAATTAAATTAAACCAGATGGCATCATATACGATTTCGATCAATAATCAGAAAAAAACCGTTGAGGTAGATCCTGATACTCCACTCTTATGGGTACTGCGTGATGAGCTCAACTTAAAAGGAACAAAGTATGGATGCGGCATCGGTCAGTGTGGAGCATGTACGGTATTAGTCGATGGTAATGCCTCAAGGTCGTGCAGCATACAAGTCAAAGATGCCATAGATCTTAACATCACTACAATCGAAGGATTATCTGAAGACGGTACACATCCTCTTCAAAATGCGTGGATAGAGCATGATGTACCTCAGTGTGGATATTGTCAAGCCGGTCAGATCATGAGCGCAGCTGCATTACTCAAGAAAAATGCTAATCCTACGGATCAAGATATCCAGGAAGCTATGCATGGGAACATTTGCCGATGTGGAACCTATTTACGAATCAGAGCTGCGATTAAAACAGCTGCTAAAAACGCTTAGTCATGAAGAGAAGAAGGTTTTTTAAAGTATCAGGAGTTGCTGGTGGAGGATTAGTGTTGGGAATAGGTTGTATGCAATGTGCCGAGCCTGAAGTCAGGAGAAAAGTATTAGAAATGCCGGAGACTTGGCATGAAATAAACAGCTACTTGAAAATTGGGAATAATGGTGTTGTAACCATTTATTCACCCAATCCGGAGATCGGGCAAAATGTAAAAACGTCGATGCCTATGATCGTTGCCGAGGAATTGGATGTAGATTGGGAAAATGTCCTAGTTGAGCAAGCAGGATTGAATACAGAATGGTTTTCAAGGCAAGTGGCTGGTGGTAGTCAATCTATCAGAAAAGAATGGCTCTCACTCCGAGAGGGTGGCGCCAAGGCGAGACAGATGTTGATCAATGCCGCGGCGCAGCAATGGAATATTGATGCATCAAGCTGTAGTACCGATAACGGATATGTCATTGGTCCAGATGGTCAAAAGCTAGGATATGGCGAGCTGGCGGATGCTGCAGCAGCACTTGAGATACCAGAAAGTGTTGAGCTAAAATCTAATGATAGCTTTACCAAAATAGGAAAGAGTCATCAGAATGTAGATGGTCTAAAAATCGCTACTGGTAAGCCATTATTTGGCATCGATACCCAGCGAGAAGGTATGGTTTATGCCTCGGTTCTGAGACCTCCTGCTTTTGGCAAATCACTAGAAAGTTACGATGATAAGAGGGCAAGAGAAGTAAATGGGGTCATAGATATTATCAAATTTGGAAATAAGATTGCGGTGATTGCCCAGTCTAACTGGCAGGCCATGAAAGCCAAAAAATTACTGGAAGCGAAATGGAGTAGTTTATCATTAGAGAGTACTGCTGATCATGATCAGATATTAACAAAATTACTGGACGAATCGACAAATGAGTCATTTAGGAAAGATGGTGATGTCAATCAAGCTTTTGCTGATGCGGATGAGGTAGTATCAAGAGTATATGAATCACCCTTCCTACCGCATAACTGCCTTGAGCCGATGAACTTCTATGCCAGTGTTACGGATGAAAAGGTAGAACTGCATGGCCCCATCCAAACACCTGCTTGGTGCAGATCAAGAGTATCTAAAATATTAGATCGTCCAGAAGAAGAAATTGAGGTCACCATGACTCGAATGGGGGGAGGATTTGGACGAAGACTATATGGTGATTTTAGTGATGAAGCGGCAGAGATCAGCAGTTTAGCGAAGCGACCTATTCAGTTGCTCTTTACCCGAGAAGATGATATGACAGCAGGTACTTACAGGCCTGCGATTAAGTATAAAATTGAAGCTTCCATCAAGGACGGAAGTATAACAGGATACAGACTTTCGGAAGCATCCATCAACTCCAATATGTATGGACTGATACCTAACTTCTTTCCAGCGGGAGCGATTCCCAATCTCGAAGTAAGGGGACATAAATATGATAGTAATATAACAACGGGTGCATGGAGAGCTCCATATACCAATTTCTTGGCCTATGCAGAGCAAAGCTTTTTTGATGAGTTAGCCGATCAGCTATCCAAAGATCCTGTGGACTTGAGGATGGAGCTATATGAAGCAGCCATTCCTGTAGCTGAAGAAGATGATAATATCGAGTACGAACCCAAGCGTATGCAAGGTGTCCTCCAGCTAGCGGTTGAAAAAAGCGGATATGGAAATAAGCCATCGAATGTCCATCAAGGCGTAAGTGTCTATTATTCTCACAATACCCATGTAGCTGAAATCGCAGATGTAGTTGTCGAGAATGGAACTCCAAGAGTAGTCAAAGTTACCTGTGCAGTAGATTGTGGTATTTTGGTAAATCCTATTGCGGCAAAAAATCAAGTAGAAGGCGGTATCATAGATGGTATCGGACATGCGATGTATGGAGAACTAAGTTTTGATAATGGCAAACCCTCTGCCGATAACTTCAATCGATATCGTTTGATCAGAAATATGGAAGCTCCAGAAATTGATGTTCATTTTGTTGATAGCAAGGTAGACCCAACTGGCTTGGGTGAACCATCGCTGCCACCAGCCGGCGGTGCTGTGGCAAATGCACTCTACCGAGCTACAGGTAAGCGTATTTATAAGCAGCCTTTTGTGAAGGAACTAGAAGTTTTGGGATAGTGTTCTAATGACAAAAATGGCAATTATGATCAAGGTTTTACCAAATATTATCACCGAAAATAAGCAACGCTTGGTCCGCTTATGCGATAAGTATTTTGTTAAGCAATTATTTCTTTTTGGATCCGCGGTTGAGGGTTCTTACATAACTGGCTCTAGTGATCTGGACTTCTATGTGAAATTAAAACCTTTGGATGTAATAGAACGAGGAGAAAGTTTGATAAACTTATGGGAGTCCCTCGAGGATCTGTATCAGATTAAAATAGATTTAGTTACTTCAGAGTCAGTTTCAAATCCCATTTTAAAAAAAGCTATTGAGGATTCCAAAGTCTTGATTTATGACTCAGAAAGGGAAGAAATACTTAGTTGATATTCAAAGGGCGCTACGATTAATATCTGATTTTATACCTGAAAGATCAACATTTCAGGAATATCAAAACGATTTCAAGACCAGAAGTGCAGTTGAAAGGCAATTAGGAATAATAGGTGAAGCCGTTAATCAATTCGGTAAAGTTGAGGACTTGGCACAAATTAGCGGATCACGAAAAATGATAGATTTTAGAAATCGAATCATTCATTCTTACGATAACATTGATGATTCTATAGTTTGGGTAATAGTGCAGAAACATCTGCCTATATTGAGTGATGAAGTCCAGCAATTATTAGAGAAAACTAATCAATAAATTGATCCTAGACAACTATAATAGACCCATAAATTATCTGCGGCTTGCAGTTACAGATCGTTGCAATCTGCGCTGCTTCTATTGTATGCCTGAGGAAGGCATTCAGTTTTCTCCTAAGCAAGAATTGCTAAGTTTTGAAGAGATACTGCGGGTTTGCACCGTGATGGCTCAAATGGGCGTAAATAAAATTAGGATTACGGGTGGCGAACCATTTTTACGTAAAGGACTCATTGATTTATTGAGAGATATTAAAGCTATTGATGGTATCGATTCTATAGCAATTACCACCAATGGTACAATTCTGCATAACTATCTTGAGGATATTATCGATCTCGGAATTAATCAGATCAACCTTAGCATTGACAGTATTAATCCAAAAAGGTTTTTAGACATAACTAAGCGAGATGTATTTGATCAAGTATGGTCATGTTATCAGACACTACTTGAGAGTCCTGTAAATCTAAAGTTAAATGCAGTAGTTATGCATGATCATAATATCGAGGATATAATTCCTATGGTGGCATTGACTGAGAGTGCTGATGTTTCGGTTCGTTTTATAGAAGAAATGCCATTCAATGGAGTAGAGAAGCAAGCCCCACTTATCTGGGATTACAAAAAGATATTGGATCACATCAAGTTTGCATTTCCGAATTTAGAGAAGTTAAAAGATCCACTGGGCTCTACATCATTGAACTATAGAGTCGAAGGTCATAAGGGTACATTTGGTATCATTCCTGCGTATACACGTAGTTTCTGTGGTAGCTGTAATCGGATAAGACTGACTCCTAAAGGAACCATCAAGACCTGTCTATATGATGATGGTGTTTTTAGTCTTCGCGATATGCTGAGAGCAGGCGCCTCTAATGATGAAGTGGCAGAAGCGATACTTCAAGCCTGTAATCATAGGGCGAAAGATGGATTTGAAGCAGAATCGAGTAGAAAGGGCAAGCTTAAAATTGCAGAGTCTATGGCCACGATTGGTGGATAGCCAATTTATAGAACTCTATAAAGCTTCGACTAATTTCTGATTTCCAAAAGTTCTGTTTCCAATGCTGATTTTGCCGCAGTTTCCACAGTGTTAAGGCTTCCATTAAGAAGATTATTACTTTCATATGCATCTTCTTGTAGATCATACATTTCTTCCTGTCCATTCGCATTTACGATAAGTTTGAATCTATCGTTCCTTATGGCCCATTCATCCTTATTCCCATTATCCAGTTCTGCATATTGAAATGATCGAATAGTTGTATTTTCTGAGAGCAGAGTATTAAAGCTTTTACTATCGTGGATCTCAGTAATATCTACACCTGCTATTTTGGCTATCGTAGCAAATAGATCCGTGCTACTGACCAAGTTGTCGTCCGACCCAAGTCTTGTCACTCCATGACCAGATATAAACATAGGTACATTGATTCCTCCTTGATAAAGAGTTCCTTTCGCGCCAATCGAACTATATGGGAATTGGGCAACATCATTGGGTGAGCCATTGTCACCAATAAAAATGATGACTGTATTTTCTCTCACCTCTGGTGACATAGAGTCCAGTAATCTACCTATTTGGAAATCCATGGCTTCGATAGCAGCCAAGTAATAGGGCATGGGGTCCAGTCCTTCTTGATACTCTGGCAGATCTCCTTGCTGATGCATATTGATCGGAGGTACGTGAAAGGGAGTATGCGGAGCATTATAAGCAAGCCATAGAAACCATGGCTCGGATCTTTCATTAAGCCATTCAATTGATGAATCTGTAAACGAAGTTGTGGTATACTCTGTACTCAGACCACTGAATGCATCTTCCGTCTCTTGCCAGTTATAATAATCATTGACTGATCCTCTTATGAGTCCTGTATAGTAATCGATTCCAAAAGATTCTGGATTTATCGATTGATCAGATCCTGACAAATGCCATTTTCCGATGATGGCTGTTTCATATAGATCATCGGTATTCTCATTGATGAATTGCTGTATAGATTTTTCCGATGATGACAATTGATCGCCGGCCCATTTTATACCAGTCCGATATCCGTACTTGCCTGTAAGGATAGAAGCTCTGGTTGGGGTACATGTTGGATAGGACCAAAAGTTGTTGAAAGTAAGACCTGAATTGCGTATGGCGTCGATATGCGGAGTCATTGGTTTTATAATCCCTTCTGTATAACCACTTATGGCATCCTTTCCCAAATCGTCGGCAATGATCAGAAGTATATTCGGTGCATTAGGATCGGATTGCGTGGGATTGTCATCACTACAAGAACTTCCACAGATGAGCAAAAAGATTATCAAATGGATAATATAATAGTTGTGACTGTACATATGGTTTCTGTTTGAGATTCAGTTTTTGGAGTATGAAATGGCTTCGCTAGGATTATACCCTATAGCTTATTGAATTTAATAGTATGTATCAGTTCTTTTTGATCATACAATTGCAAAATATAGATTCCAGGTCTAAATGTAGCTATATCAATCGGTTGACTTTGTTGATTAATATCGACATCTGCTATGATGGCTCTTCCTTCAATATTCAATATCTTGAATTGTAATTCGCGATCAGTCCAAGGTTCAGATGTCTCGATAACTAATAATTCTGAAGCTGGGTTAGGATAGATCGAAAACGAAATATTCGATCGTTCCCATATTTCTGAAATGACTTTGGAGTAACTGATACTACCATCATAATCTACTTGTCTGAGACGATAATATTGTATGCCATCGATAGGATCATTATCCAAAAATGAATACTCCGTTTCTATGGAGCTAATTCCTGCTCCCAAAATATTTGCTACCTCATTCCACGATAGGCCATCCTCAGACTTTTCTACGTAGAATGATTCGTTATTGATTTCACTGCTCGTTACCCACTGGAGAAGAATACCATCATCTTCTTTAGAACTCATAAAATCAACTAATACTACAGGTAATACTGTGGAAAAAGGATCACTCCACTTTTCTTCATTAGCTATAGATGGATCAGTAAGGGTTTTCAAAAATGCAACTAATGCTGCTTTTTCGTCATTTGTAAAGTTGAGTTGTACAGGATCTCCATTTGCATCTGTCAGTGCAGGAGATAGGGTAGGATGCGCCTGTATACCACTGTTATAATGCTCAATGACTTCCTCTAAAGTAGCGAACCTGCCATCATGCATATAGGGTACGGTCAATTCAATGTTTCTAAGTGTTGATGTTTTAAAACGTCCATCAAAGATTGGATTATTTTGAAATGTAGTTCCTGCACCAGGGTCAGTCGTAGTAGCATCAAGCCCATTATTTTGAGGGCCAGGATTGGCACTTACAAAAGCCTCAGTAGTATGGCATCCGAAGCAAGCTCCGCCGCCATTTGGGATAGTTTGAAAAAATAGTTGCTTGCCTAGGTTTTCTTCAGTTGTGAAATTTGGAAAATTTTGACCAGGATTAGCAACTTGAGATCTACCAAGATCATATTCACTATTGAAGCTGACAATACTTCTTACAAATTGGGCTAGTGCTTTAGCTATACGCTCACTGGTTACATTACTATCGCCAAATGCATTGATAAATAAATCAGAATAGTATGATTGACTAGACACGATATTTTCTAGTTGAGTAAGGGTCAAACCCATCTCTACAGGATCTTGAAAGGGCATTAAGACTTGCTCTTCTAAGGTAGTTGCTCGTTCATCCCAAAAAAATCTACCTCTTTGATACCAACGAGCGTTGATGAGGGTCATAGAATGCCTTCCCGTTGTACCACCATCAAAACCAATACTCAGTGTGGCGGGGTCGCTAAATCCATTTACTGCTTGATGGCAAGAGGCACAAGAAATTGATCCATTAGCACTCAGCATTTTATCATAAAAGAGCACTCTTCCTAGTGTTGCGCCATGATCTGTGATAGGGTTGTCACTAGGTGTATTATCTAATCCATTAATAGATGTGGGCAATGGAGAATTCGGAGCATTGCCAGTGAAGTGAGCAGGTAGGTTGAGGCTACTATAATCGTAGGGTGTACCAGGTAGTACAGGTATATTCATTGATGTTGGCAGTATCATTCCTGTAAGTAATATGAACATAACGCATAAAAAGAATATGACAGATGGACGCATAACTTAGTAATTATAGTAGAAAAAATTGGCTAATCTGGTATAGTTAAAGGCTGTATGTTAAGGCAAACTATTATTGAGGAGTACCACGAAAGCATCCAATGTTATATGGGAAGTCATAAGTCCAATGATAGTGATATAGCTCTACCATTTCACCATCCCACATGACTTCATGTGTATGACCATGGCACTCATCTAGGTCCTCCGATGTAAGGATTTCTCCATCCTCTCCATGAGGGCCATAGATACCGAATCCGTCCATCATGTATCCCATCAATGCAGAGTGACCAGTGGTATGTTCATGGATATGATCTTGTAAATCTTGAGAGGGGAAATGATAATGATATCTTTCCGTACCATCAGTATGTCCACCAAATCTATCGAGCATTTCATGAGCTGCAGCATCTGTACCTAGGGTGGATGCTCCATGATAGATCGCGGCTCCGGTCAATGAAAAGCCTGCAGGTCCGAAAAATACACAATTAGGCTCTGGGGCAATCTCAGGAATTGCTGGTAGTGTTATATCAATCACTTGTTCAGAAATGATATTGGGATTTTTATCATATTGCCAGGCTTCTGTATTTTGTTGGATTGGGAAAATGCCAGTCGGATGATCTGGAAGATTATTGCCAGTGATCACACGATTTCCGTTACCATCTAAAATTATATCAAATTCATGATCCCAGACTACGTCTCCTTCTACTTGGGGTTTCTTGGTGTAGTCCCATGTTCCATCTTCATTGGTCCAGTCGCTAGCATTATTAGCGCCAGCTCCATCAGCGGGCAGTCCACATAGCCATAAGGACAAAAAATCTGGCTGAGGATCTCCTTGATTGCGAATTAAAATATCAGTTGGTGAATTTCCTCCAAATGGCAGTGACGTGAGGTCAGCCGATGCGGGATCGGAGGGATTATTCATATCATCAGAGTCATTATTTTTATCACAAGCAATCGTGGATAAGATCAATATGATTAGCAAGAAGAAATAGGTTTCTCGTAGATTGTTTGATGTATTCATTTATCAGCTTTCAATCTATGACTTGAAAATAAGTGAGTAGTTTAAACTGAAAAAGGAATCAAGTTAAGTCCGTCTTATAATTTGATAACTCTTGCAGCATACTTTTTACCGTCCACAGACTCTCCACGAATAACATAGACCCCTTTAGGATAACTGGATAGATAAAAACGTACTCTTTCACCGTAGCTTGCCCAACCATCGGTTATAGCTATGATCTTTCCTGCCATATCAAGTAGATACCACTTATCCACATTACAATCTATACAATCAATACTCACTCCACTAGTTGCAGGGTTGGGGCTCAATAATAATTTTAGACGCTCCTCAGGATCTTCAGGATCAATCTGCTCTTCTGAAACACTAAACGCCGCCCATGGACGTGCTTGCTTGATGATGAGTTGCCCTGTATTGGTGATTTTATACTCAATATCCATTGCAAAGTTGTCATCATCGGTTGCATTGTAAAGTACGGCAAACTCATCGTGAATGGTGGTCAGATAATCGCGCATTTGATCGAGGTAGTCATCACTCATGATCAAGGTATCACCTTCTAATAAGCTCGATCTCTGGATTACGATATAGTCATTATCGCTTAAAGATTCTCTATCAAGTAAGATTTCCTCAGGTATCGTCCCGAAGTCAGGATTGGTAATGAGATCTTCACCTACTTGAGTATTAAGATAGAAAGTATTATCAGTATTGTAGATTGGGTCCGTACTTACCCCAACACCGTTAGCTTGTTCGTCTGGGTAGTTAGGATGGCACAAAATACCCATGGATGCAATCTGATGATTGACTCTGAAAAAATCTCGTTCGTCGAAGGCTCTCAGATTCCAAAGACTAGCATACACCTGCTTGACAGATTTAGAAATATGTCCTTCGTCAGGATGTTGTGTTTTAGAGTCATAAAGGCCTGCTCCACTAAATCCTGGTAAATCCTCATTATTGGTACTTGATCTACATCGTATAGAAATGCCTTCTGCAAATGAATCTTGCATATCCTCCAATTCATCTAGCATCCAAGGGGGCATCGGAGCATCTTTTATCTTTTTACGAAAATCATTCAGAAGATCATCTCGTAGTTCTCGATCGTCCAAAAAACCATCCGTATTTATGATAGATTCTACCTCTTCAAAAAAGTTATTGTATTTCATGAATTCTTGATAGAAATAAAATGGAATACCAAATCCGTCAGGAGTAGTACCTTCAGGAAATCCGAATGATCTCATCACTGCTACATTGGCACATTTAGAGCCGTAACCATCGTTCATATCGAATGAGATAGAATCAAGAGGCAGAATATTTTGATACTCTAAATTGAGTAGTGGGATTTGCTCTTCTTTTGGTCTTATATCTTCATACCATGCATTGACTTCGTCAACAGAAGCTTCACGCATAAAGTATCGATCTTGCTCTACGCGGTAATAAATCAACTTATCCAGTAATGCTGCCACAGAATCTATAGCTAGCGGATCACGGATAAATGCATTGGGAATATCATCTTGGATAGCTCTAAGATTGACGTGGGAGAGGGGAGTCTGAGTCACTGATGTCATGATTCCACCCACTCTTGGCAGAGAGTTAGGTAGGGCATCATAGAGTACAATATCCTTGGGTCCTGGGATTTCTTCTAAGTCCATATGTCTAAAAAGTCCATAACCTTCTGCACCATGTAGTCCCCAGTAGTCAATATCAGCGTATACCTCTGACTCAAATAAAATGGGTATTCGTGATGCTTCAAAGAGATCTTTATCTCTTTCATACTCATCCTCATTTCGTTCTGTGATGAAGTATGAAAGATTGTTTTCTAAGAAAAACATATTAGCAGCTAGTAGCTCATACGTACGTTGCACGACTTCAAAATCATCTCCATGGCCATTACTGTAATTGAATACAAAGGAGCCTAAAGTGCCGTTAGGTGATATCACATCAGGATGATAAATCACCTGTCCTTTTTTAACCTGATCTCCTAAATGATCAATACCTATCTCTTGTGCAAAGTCTGCATGCAGATTATGATTATCGCTATGTATGAAATATACTTTAGGTTGATCAGTATGAAAATCATTGATGATATACTTAACGAACACTTTTCCATTAAGAAACTCTGACCAAAGTACAATATCATTAGTCACAGACAGGCTTCGGAATCTAGTGAAATCATCTAAAGAAGTATAACCATCCTCGGCGTTGATAGAAGGTGCCGCATTTAGCGGACTTTGAGTAGGTACATTATTATATTCAATAATATCATCAATGCCGTCTCCATCCGTGTCAGCCGGATTATTGATTGCATATTGAGTGATCTGATAATGTTCTTTAGGGTAAGAATGTGTCCCTTCTGTAATGTTAGTGGTCCCTTCCTGACCTAAAGTAATGGAACTAAGGATGTCAAAACTGGAAGACGAATCATGTCGTACTCGAAGGACATAATAAAATTCAGCTGCCGATTGAATCTCTAATTGTACTTGATTTTTCTCATTTACAGAATATCCAAAATCAATCTCGGTTTGACCATTAAGATGTGTTATACTGATCAACAGTATATTTGTGAGGATATAATATTTTAGCGAAAGTATGCGATTCATGACCTAATCTGACTGACAGAATAGCAACGTGAAGATATATACTTATGTTGTCAGATTAGCGTCGATAAGCAGACAATCCGCTAGAACTGTCATTTAAGCTGATTTGTCGTTGATTTAGATTATCAGGGGCTCACTCTGCTAAGTAAGGTTTTCCATCCTTTCTGATATTAAATTGATTCATCGTGCAGCTATTGTGGTCTCCAACAGTCAGCACTAGATCTTGTGATGCGGTTGTTCCGTCATTATACTTTGCAGGTGTCCAGTCAGGCATGTCACGTATAGCTGCTACAAGCTTTTCATCAAGTTGAATATCACTTGATGATTCTGCCAATTCAGTATTGATGATAGTACCAGAAGCGCTTACCGTAAATTTAACTGCTGCAACAGCATGCTCTCTAAAGCATTCTTGTATTTTTTGTAGATCGAGATGTTGCTTTAAGTATTGATTGAGATCGAGGTTTGAATTACTGAAAGTTGCTTGAGTACTGGGTTCTACAATAGCCTCAAAACTGAAATTCTTAACCTCGTTTTGACTCAAGCTATTATCAGGTAGATAATCTATAGAAATACGAATAGGACTTCCTAGATCTGCATTGGCTATCAAAAGCTTTTGTTCGCTGGTAATCGCATTGGATGAAGATTGTACTTGTTGAGTCTGTCCTTTGACGAGGGTTGAAAATGTTACTTCATAATATTCCTTTATCCATTCTTTCTTAAAATGTGGGTTGAGGTCAGATATAAATTGTAGTCCTGCTATCTCTTCTTGATTTATGGAGAATGATGGATATACTTTTTGAACCGATATTTGGCATTTATCATTAATAGTCAACTGAGCTGAAAGTACCTGAGGCATAGAGTATAATACCATATGCAGACAGATAACGGTTATAGAATACAGCATTTTCATATTAGTCCGTTTGGTTAACTTAAAGATCTACATTCTCGGAGAATAATTTATTAGTGACATGCAGATTTAGGAATTACTTAAGTATTTCTGCTACTACTTACCTTCTACGTCTTCCAGAAAACTCCATCGCTTCGCCTTTTCCAAAGCCATAGCTAAAGCCCATCGTGATAAATCGTCCTCTTTGGCCCCAATTATATAGATAGAAATCATCTTGATCAGTTTCTGATTCTCTCACTCTAGAGGCAAAAATATCACGGATACTAAAATTAATAACTCCACGTCCTTTAAGTATCTTTTTACGAATACCAAGATCCGCGAAAAGATTATCAGCATTGGTACCCTGCAGTGTTTGTACAGCCGAGTTGTATCGGCCCGTGACTTCAAAATCTACTCCTGCTGGTAACTTAAATTTACTGGTCCACTTGGTTGACCATTCATCGGCATTGAAGTCGAAGGAAGTGCCTTCAAATTCACCCAATCTCTGGAAATAATTGTAATTAAAATCACCGTTGATGGTTATAGTTTTACTAGGTGAATACTTAGCATTGAATTCTATTCCTACAGCATCAGTCGTTCCGAGATTGACAGGAGATGTAAAACTTACTCCTTCAGAGAAAGTAGCCACTCGCTCTACGACATCGGTAGTATATCGGTAATACACTGATCCATTTAAAGTTACTTTTGGTAATATATAGATGGCGGATACCTCATATGAGTCGGTATACTCTGGTAATAATGCTGGATTACCCGTTCGGATACTAAAGTTGTTTCTGATATTAAAGAACGGATTTAAGTTCCACAATCTTGGTCTGAAAATTCTTCGACTATAGCCTGCTTGCACAGAAAATCTTTGGGTCAATTTATATGAGGTATGAAAGCTTGGGAAGAGATTAGTAAATTTTTGGCTATTGTCTTCTTCAGTGTTGACCAAGAAGGTTTTTAGATCTGTATCTTCTACACGAAGTCCAGCTTTGATACCCCAGATTTCATTTTCGTAAGCTATAGTTCCATATACACCTAGAACATTTTGATTGTATTCAAATATATTGGATAAACTAGGATCTACGATAAAAACACCATTTTCTTCATCACTTACTTCAAAGTCGTTGCTTACATCCTGTAGTACGTATTGAGCTCCAGTTTCTAAAGTCCAGTCTTCGGATAATGGTCTCGTATAGTCCAGTTTAAAAGTATACTTGGCTTCCATAAAATTAGTACGTGTCTCTTGGTTAGGTTGATCCACTGTACCGCTGAGTATATCGGTTGTGAATACTGAAGATTGATCCTTCCCAAAGAAATTACCCAATGCGCTAAAAAGCACATTATGGTCTTTATCCCCATCGATATCATTTTTATACTGAAGCTCATATTGAAATTTAGGATTCGTCGCTTCTGTTATTTCGTTACGTATCCATGATGCACTCTCGGCACCATCGACTAAGGTAAATTGTGTTTCTGAAGGTTGATCCTCTATTTCATATGCAACATTTCCTGATAGTGTAAGTACTTGATTTTCTGATATAATATAATCTGTTCCAAGTACAAAATTGTAGAAGGTTTCATTTCTGAATTCCTCACCTATGGAGCTTAATCTACGACCTGTGATGCGATCTTCATTGATCGTTTCTCGGTCAAAAGGTAGTTCTCTATAACCTACGCCTAGCTGACTAAAGAGATTGAAGCGCTCTGTCCTACGGTTAAGACTCAAACCTATACTATGGTTGTGAGGAACACCTGTGTTTAAAGTTATAGAACCATTAATCCCACGGCGCTCTTCTTTTTTGATCACGATATTGATAATACCTGACGTACCTTCCGCATCGTATTTTGCCGATGGATTAGTAATGACCTCCACTTTGTCGATCATATCAGCGGTAATCGTACCAAGGGCATTACCTTCTTCACTGGCAATCACTGATGGTTTACCATTGATCAGCACTTGTACTCCACCGCTACCACGGAGTTGGATTTCTCCCTCAATGTTGACATTGACAGAGGGAACATTATTAAGTACTTCTAGAGCACTTGCACCTGTGCTGCTTAGATCTTTCCCTACGTTAAATACACGTTTATCTAATTTGAATTCTGTAGTTGATTTCTCGGCTCGGACTACAAGCTCATCCAATATTTGTCCTTGCTCCTCGATTATGATTTGACCAAGATCAATACGTCCATTTTGAACGGTATATTCTTCAACGATTTTATCAGAAAATCCTATAAAGCTGATTTCTAACTTAATCTCTTGACTTGATGATTTTAACAAAAACTTTCCCTCCACATCGGTAGTAGTACCATCTAAGATAGAATTATCAGCTACATTTAGTATAGCAACGGTAGCAAACTCTACAGGGTTTTGGCTAGTACTTTCTACAACCTGACCAGAAATAAAAATGGGCTTTGTCTTCTGTCCAATCACCGATAATGAGAGTAATGTAAATAGTGTAGAAAAGCCGATTCTTAAGAACGTATTCATAGTATAGTATTCAATAAATGCTTAGACGCTTTTCAAACCGTAAAACCTTGATAGGGTTTAGCTTTTTCTCATTTTATGGCTGATAAGATGAAATGGTAATTAATGTGATCACAAAATTTGATTTCTATACTCTTAGAATGGCGATGATTTCGAACTGATAATCAGCCACTTTCAAACTAAAGAGTAAATTAATATATTAAGAAACTGCAGATGTAATAAATAAATAATTTCTTAGCGTTGGCATTTTATTAATTAAAAAAAGTAGTCGATTACCAATATTTACGTGGAGTTTATGATTTTTTATAGAATTATATTTTAATTGGCCTTCCAGTCATTTTATTTTTAGATATTTAGAAATATTAAATTTTTAATCAACCAACATTCTTATGAGAATACTATTTACACTGCTCGGCTTTATGATGGTCGTAGCTCTTACTGCCCAAGTTTCGGGTACTGTTCAAAACGAATCGGGAGAACCACTGATAGGTGCTAGCGTCGAAGTGCAAGGAAGCTTTGCTGGTACGACCACCGATATAGATGGCAACTACAGTCTCAATGTAGATGCTGAAAATACGGTCTTGGTCATATCATACATCGGATATGCTACTCAGGAAGTGCCTGCGGATATGGCTAATACGGTTGTTATGGTAGAAGGTACAACTTTAGATCAAGTCGTAGTCACGGGTACGAGAGGTAAGCCTCGAACGGTATTGCAGAGTGCAGTGCCTATCGATAATATTAATGCAGCAGAGCTCAGATCAAGTGGACAGACTTCGTTGGATCAGATCATAAATTATAAAGTGCCTTCTTACAATAGTCAAAATCAAGCAATATCTGATGCGACAGCTCATATTGATCCATCTGAACTTCGGAATTTAGGTCCTTCTCGAACACTAGTTTTAGTCAACGGAAAAAGAAAAAATCAAAGTGCCCAGGTATACCTTAATGATACTCCTGGTCGTGGTGAAGTTGGTACTGATATGAAAAGTATACCGTCCTCTGCAATAGAGAGAATAGAAATACTTAGAGATGGTGCCGCTGCGCAATATGGATCGGATGCCGTAGCAGGTGTAGTAAATATCATCTTAAAAGAAAGAACGGATGGACAAGTAAATGCTCATTATGGCGTCACATCAGAAGGTGATGGTACAATCTACGGAGTGGATGTCAATAAGGGTTGGTCCATCGGTGATAATGGGTTTATCAACTTAACAGCTGAGTATAGCTATCAGGATATCACAGATAGAGCTGGAGAATTCGCAGATGAGGTAGGAGACCCTCTATTTGGAATTCCTCTCGGAACATCACCTGAGTTAGATGCATATTTCAATGAGTTTCCAGATCTAGGTATGACGTATGGTCAACCAGAAGTAGCAAAGTTATCTGCGATGGTCAATTTTGGTACTCAATATGCAGGTGGTAAAGGTGAGTTATATGGAAATCTTGGTGTTACTGCTAGAGAAGGTAAATCATTTGCTTTTTACAGAACTTCTTATTGGAGAGATACGGATTGGGGGCTCTTGACAGAGGAAGGGCAGCCTTATGTAGGCTATCAACCTACTTTCGAATCTGATATTTCTGATCTTACCTTTACCGTAGGTACAAGAAATAACATTGGAGAATGGAATTCCGATTTCAGTATTACAGCCGGCGGTAATAGTATCGATTACACCGTCAATAATTCTCTAAATAGAGCACTGGAAGCGAATAGTCCTACAAGCTTCAATCCAGGTGGGTATTCTTTTGGAAATACTTTGGCAAATCTAGACCTAAGTAGATCATTTGATAATCTTACAATAGCTGTAGGAACAGAGTTTAGAGTCGAAAATTATCAAGCAACAGCGGGTGAAGAAGCTTCATATAGCCCAGCTCCAGGAACGGATTCTTTTCCTGGCTTGACTCCAGCGAATGAAGTAGATGAATCTAGAAATAATATCGGTGTATACGCCTCTTTAGATTACGATGTATCGAAAGAGTTTTTAGTAGGTGGTGCTGTGAGATTTGAAAACTATTCGGACTTCGGTAGCAATGTATCTTGGAAATTGAATTCAAGATATCTTATTGGAGATAACAAAGGTGCCGTGAGAGCGTCTGTAAGTACAGGGTTTAGAGCTCCTTCATTACATCAGATATACTTGAGTAATATACAAACTACAGCAGGTGCATCAGGTCTAGTGCAGGAAGGTACGTTTAGTAATGTAGATGATATTACTCGAAATGTACTTGGAGTTCCACAATTGGATGCAGAAACATCATTTAATTTAACAGCAGGATTTACCTATAAGTTAACAGATAATATTACATTCTCTGCTGACTATTACGATATTACCGTGAACGATCGAGTTCTATTTACAGATCAGATTGGTGCTGCTAATTTTGAAGGTTCAGCTCTTGGAGATGCATTATCAACTCAAGGAATTGAGGCATTTAAATTCTTTATTAATGCTGTAGATACTAAAACTTCTGGTGTAGATATCGTATTGAATGCAGGAGATATAGCGTTGGGTTCATCAGGAAATTCTATGGGAGTAACACTAGCTGCTAACTTCAATAAAACTGAGCTAGATGGTGAAGTAGATACACCAGCTGCATTTGGAGATGTTAGTATTTTTGGAGATGTTCAGTCTAGGTTATTGACATCGGCTAGACCTGACTCTAAGATTAGTCTAGGATTAAATTTTGACTTAGGGAAGCTCGGCTTATCCTTAAATAACACTCAGTTTGGAAGTGTAAATTCTCCAGTAAGTGATCAAGAGTTTAGTGCTAAAATTATTACAGACTTATTAGTAAATTATGATATCACTGACGCATTTAGTGTTAATGTTACTATCAATAACCTTATCGATGTATATCCAGACCGAATCGATGGTACGTTAGACCCATTCGGTTATCGATTGCAGTATCCATGGAGAGTATCTCAGTTTGGATTCAACGGGAGATATATGAAAGTTGGTGTTTCTTACGATTTCTAGTCTTTCAGAAATTTGATATACTTTAATATACCGGGACGGTTGAATTATTCAATCGTCCCCTTTTTTATAGATGCTCAATGATTATGTAAAAATTCATGTGCCAATCGATGAAAATGATGGACTCCTGTCTCACGAGTAGGGGAATATCGACCATTTTGATAAAATCTAGATTTAAACCCCTTCTGAACACCTTCTACAACATACTCGTCTTCTCGTTCTACTTTGGCAGAAAATACTTCAGCATCCATAGACCTGAAGTGTTCTTCATCATGTAGGTAGAATAGGAAACTGACCTTACACCGATCTACGGCTATAGGTTTTACAATATTGATTTGTAGACCATATCGGTAGAAATTGAGCATCATATTAGGGAATAACCAGAAATAGTAAGCAGTAACATCTTTCCCATATTCTGGATGCCCTTTAGGTAAGTCAAAAGACTCTGTACCCTCATCCGCATAGCCAATCTGCACATTGCAATACTTATACAATTCGGTACTATAGCTACCGTAATCCAACATATCATTGAGATCATGATGTACGAAAGGGATATGAAAACCTTCTAGATAGTTATCACAATACACAGCCCAGTTGGCATGCACCAGGTATTCTTTAGTATATTCTGGAGCGAAGCGAAATTGTTCTATAGGTAAGAAGCCTACTTTTTCATCCAGTACTTTAGCGATTTCTGACCACTGAAATGCAGGATCTATGGAAGTGAATAGAAACTGATTCCAACGTTCTAGCGGAAGCTGATGCAAATGATCACATGGTCTTGGAAAGTTTTCCGCTTCCTTAAATTCTGGCATCCGAGTCATGGTGCCATCTAGATCAAATTGCCGACCATGGTACTGGCAGACAATATTTCGGGCCTTACCAGGATGGTCTTTCAGAAGGAAACCGCGATGAGTGCATACGTTACTGAGGCAGCGAAGCTGCTCTTCTTTATCAGAAGTGATGAGTAATGGTTCATCAATGTATTTGTCAAGTAGTGTAGTCGGATAATACGATTTCGCTGATAAGTTCATACTTCGCAGATCTCCTAACCAATGCCAGGTTTTCTCAAAGATTTTCTCTTTGGACTGCGCATACCAATGAGTGCTAGTATAGAAACTTTTATCTATAGTCTCTGCGTATCGGATATCTTCGTGGATGGGTGGTAGTTTCATAATCCTACTCCTTTTCAAACACTCCAATCACATCGACTTGCTTCTCACGAATCATCTTATTTAAGGCAGGAATGCGCTTATCTAAGATATCATTATAGCTACTAAGTTGCTCGTCAATTAAAGCAACCAATTCATCTCGTACAGCGATTGCAGCCGCTGTAGGCGGAAAATCGCCGTTAGACATTTGTGTCAAACTATTGAGATGCGCCAACTTATTGGTCAATCGGATTGGAAAATTCAATGGATCTTGCCGACTTCTGTTTTGTGTTTGGTAGAGTTCCTTTTCAATTGCGCTTAGATCAGAAGATATACTGTCGATTTCGGCAACAATCATGGAATCTTTAGTACTGCTTTTGAATCCATTCATTTGCTTCTTGAGTACTCGGAGATCTTTGATACAAGTATGGGCTTCGGTTACTTTTGCGTTTATGGATTGTATAAAATCAAACTGTGCTTTTATATCAGCTTCAGTAGATTCTGAGTTTGGATTTCGTAAGACTTCAAAACTCTGTGTTTGACTTTCACCATTCACTTCTAGATGAATTTGATAATTGCCAGGCACTGCCTTAGGTCCGGAAAGATTTCCCCACCAAAAAATCATTCCATCAAATTTTTCGGCAGGAGGGTAAGATAGATTCCAATTGAAATGATTGGAGCCTTTTTCTACTTCGATTTTGTACTCTTTTTGGTCATGATGAGTACCAAAGCTCTGTATAGTATCACCTGCAGTACTTGTAATGTGGATATTGACCGTATCTTTTTCTTCGTCGTAGCTTGCTAGGTGATAGTAGGCGTTCATACCTCCTGGGTGATTCATACCTACACCTTTCGCCTTTTTATTCTGTCCACCACCCATTCGGTAGGCTGGAAGCGGTTGATACAATGTATTCGATGATTTAGTACTTCCTTTAGCTTGTGCGATCAGGGAAAGGTCATCCAAAATCCAAATACCTCGACCCTGAGTAGCCGCGATCAGATTTTGCTCTTTTACCACTAAGTCGGTAATAGGTACGGTTGGTAAATTAAGCTGTAGCGACTGCCAAGATTGACCATCATTGTAGCTGATGTACATCTCCGATTCAGTGCCTGCGTAGAGTATGCCTTTATTTACGGGATCTACACGAATAGCTCTTGTGAAATGCTCAGCATCTATGCCATTGGTGATTTTCCGCCAAGTCTGACCATAATCACGGGTCACGTAGAGATAGGGCTTATAATCGCCGAGTTTATATGAAGTTGCTGCCACATAACAAGTGCCCGCATCGTAAGGGCTCGGTTCGATACAATTGATCATGGTCCACTCAGGCATATTGCTTGGTGTTATATTATCCCAGTTTTCACCACCATCACGAGTGAGATGTACTAGTCCATCATCAGATCCTACCCAGATGAGTCCTTCTTGTAAGGGCGATTCATTCACCGCGAAGATGGTACAGTAATATTCAACACCCGTATTATCCTTGGTGATAGGGCCTCCAGAAGACACAAGTTTAGTACTATCATTACGAGTAAGATCGGGGCTTATGATTTTCCAAGTTTGGCCTTCATCTTCAGTCATGTGCAAGTGATTACTTGCCGTATAGAGCCGCTTAGGATTATGTTTTGAAAATACAATAGGGAAGTTCCATTGAAAGCGATATTTCATACCTTCTGCACCGTATCCCATGGGGTTGTCTGGCCATACATTGATGGCTCTTACGGTACCTTTGTCATGATTGACTCGTGTCAAAAATCCTCCATAGCTACCACCGTATACGATATCATTATTTTTAGGATCCACGGCAATATGCGCGGATTCACCACCAGCGGTGGACTCCCAGTCATCATCAGAAATACTCCACCCTTGAGTCCTGTGAGGTATACGTATGGTGCTATTATCTTGCTGTGCTACATAGATGCGATATGGGAAATCATTGTCCGTAGTCACTCGATAAAACTGTGATGTCGGTTGATTATGATAGGTGCTCCATGTCTCGCCGCCGTCATAACTGACCTGCGCTCCACCATCATCACCGATGATCATCCGTTGAGAGTTTTCAGGAGCGATCCAGAGATCATGATGGTCTCCATGTGGTGCTCGATGCGATGAGAAGGTTTTCCCACCATCTACCGAATGATGATAATTTACATTTACGACGTAGACGCCATTTGCATCATTAGGGTCTGCATAGATACGAGTGTAGTACCATGCTCGTTGTCTGAGTGATCGACTATCATTGGTTTTAGCCCAAGTTTCGCCACCATCATCCGATCGATAGACCCCGCCTTTATCATTTTCGATGATTGCCCAGATGCGGTCGCCATTGACCGGTGATACGGTGATCCCTGTTATACCCCAAGTGCTCTCAGGGAGTCCTTCGTTTTCTGATATATTAGTCCATGTCTCACCGCTATCCGTAGATTTCCAAATAGCTGATCCATCGCCACCGCTACTAAGGCTATACGGGGTACGACGTACTCTCCATGTGGAGGCATACAATATTCTAGGATTGGTCGGATCAATGATGAGATCAACCGCTCCGGCATCAGCATTAGCAAATAGGACTTTTTTCCAGTATTTGCCGCCATCTATACTTTTATAAACTCCTCGCTCTTGTGAAGACTTGTAGAGGTCACCCAGCACCGCAGCGAATACCACATTATGATCCTTAGGATGTATTCTAATTCGCGGTACATGCTTAGAGTCAGGCAGTCCACATTGGGTCCATGATTTACCAGCATTTTCTGTTTTCCAGATGCCATATCCGTAGGAGACATTACCTCTGACGGTCTTTTCTCCACCACCGACATAGATGACATTGTTGTCAGATTGAGCCACTTCTATAGACCCTATGGAACCTCCAAAGTATCCATCCGAGATATTATCCCATGATCGTCCACCATCAGTGGTTTTCCATACTCCACCACCTGTAGCTCCAAAATAGAAGAGATTGGGTTTGCCAGATACACCTGCCACAGCACAAGATCTACCACCTCGGTAAGGGCCGATATTACGCCACTCCATGGCATCGAAATATTGGGATGGGTCTTGTTGAGCATTTAAATCTAAAAGAGAAATCATCCCGATAAGTAGGAAAACTATCGTTCTATTCATGTCAGTAGTTTAGTAGGCTCTGAAGTTAAGTATAATTTGAAAAATGGGTTGACTATTTTAGCGAGGAGTCTTTTGACAGAATAATCGTGAAGATTAGGAAAGTTTTACAATGAGACTGTTAGATGTAGTTTAGTCAATGTAGGTTTTATAGGGATTAATTTTCTGATGTTTAAAATCTCTAATTTTTATAGGTCAAAATAGAGTATATTTTCATATCGACTTGCTCGCCTTGCTGCTAAGCGGGTGGAGACATCTTTTAAAGTCTGAATCGATGATTATGGCTGATTGAGAAATTAGTCTTTAGTTCTTAGATAAAACCGAGCATTTCCTTAACTTAAATACGAAACAAAACTTACAACTATGAATTGGTCTAAGGTCCTAATTGCGGGATTGATCGGGGGTATTACGTATTTTATATTGGGCTTTTTGGTATGGGATGTACTTTTAGGAGATTACATTGTAGCGCCAGCATGTGTTGCTAGATCAGAAGAAGATTTTGTCTTTTGGGCCATGGTCTTGAGCTGTTTGGTATGGGCATTTATGTTAGCTTATGTCTTTGAGAAGTGGGCTAGTATCTCGACTTGGAAGACAGGTGCTTCGGCAGGATTAACTTTGGGATTATTGATAGCGGCTACGGTACAGTTTGCTAATCATGCTATGATGTCAAGTACCACATTGACAGTTGTAGCACTAGATGTATTAGCCACAGGTGCTGTGTCAGGTATTGTAGGTGCGGTAGTCGGATGGTGGCTCGGTAGAGGCAAATAAAAAACAAAAAAGATCAGATCGCTTGGAGTGATCTGATCTTTTTTTGTTAAAAACTAAATAAAGTTGCTCTTCGTTCAATTATTATGAGATCGTTCATCATATTCCTTTCCATCACATTACTTGCAGGTTTATTCATTTCTTCCTGCGGAAAAGATAGTCGAGATATCGATCCAGTTTTTCAGCCTTATGTGGATATGTTTTTTGAGGAAGCGCAGTTGAGAGGCCTTGATATGAAAGAGGAGGATTATTCTTTTAGTGTCAATTTTGGGGAAGCGGTAGCCGGCGGTGTATGCTATTATCTTGGAAATAGAATCGAGATCAACGAATTTGCATGGAGTGTATACCCAGAGTTGTCTAAGCAGTTTCTCATTTTTCATGAACTTGGACATTGCCTACTCGATCGTCGGCATGATAACCAAGTACTGTACAATGGAGAATGTAAGAGCCTGATGAAAGGCACTGAGGAAAACGAATGTAGAAGAAATATTTTCAATAACGGAGTGTGGAGAGAGTATTACCTGGATGAGTTGTTTGATGAAGATACTCCACTTCCTAGTTGGTATACCTCGGAGTTGTTCACAGAGATACAAGAAGTTTTATTTGAGGTCACAGACTCCCTCGATCACAGTATTGCCATAGATTGCGGTATTACCGATCCAAATACGAATATTGAGTTCGAAGCAATCTTTGAGGATTGGGAAAAATCTGATCGTATCAGCTTAGAATGGAGTGATCAAAAGATCGTTTGTGGTACTGATCGGGTTTCTATTATGAATAGGAGTAATGATGTGAGGTATTATCTAGAAGGTGTCAATTTTAAAAATGATACCAATATTCGCTTTGTCAGAAAAGAAGGCTTTGATTATTACATCGTAGATCAGGCAGTCATTCATATGGAAGAAGCTCAAGATAATTCTGTTCAATATCCTAGAATGGGTAGAACATCTACCAGCACCAATGCTCCAAAGATATTGATGTCGATGAGCGTGGGATTATTGTAGATGCGCTAAAAACGCATCTCCACCACGGCAAAACCAACATTACCACCCAATTGAATACCTACTTTCTTGATCCTGATCATACCACTAGCGACATTGCTGAAGGTCTACTGATATGTTTCCAGGATATTACGAGCTGCGGTTTCGATCATGAGGTGTTTTTGTTTCATTTCTGCATTACAGATCGCAAATAACTGCTCATAATTCACGGTATCGTCAATGTCATCTCGATTGACAAAGTCATCGGTTAAGGTTTTAATTCATTCATATACAAAAATGATATCTGGATCATATTTAAATTCAGATTATGACAGCAAAAGCTCTTCAGGTGTAATTGCAATATATCTGTGCAAACTAAAATAAACTCCTTGACTAACATCGCTGAGACAATTTATTCATTCAACGATTTTTACCTTAAACTTTCTTTTTACTAAATAAAAAAGGCGATGAAAACAATTAAGTTTTGCATCGCCTTCTTTAGAGTGTCTGATATTGAATTTAATTTTTCATTAACATTGATGAGTAGCTAATTTCATCGTTATAGACTTTTACCAAATATAGACCATTGGATAAGTGGGATAATTCAATTAGTTCGTTTATGTTTCCACTGATTTGATTTATCTTTTTTTGAACCATAAGTTTACCCTGTAGGTCAACTATCTCAAGATTAAAGCTAGTGTTTGTAGTACTAATATTCGTAAGAGCTATTCTCGTTTCATTATTAACGGGATTAGGACTTATTCTTAGACTGGCTTGGGAACTATTATTTCTTGATGTAGTAATATGTCTAATTTCTGAATACATAAAAGAACCATCAAAATCGATTTGTTTGATTCTATAGTAGTGTTCAGTGCTATTAAGAGTTTTGTGCTGATAGGTATACCAATTTTCTTCAAATGATGTACCCGCGGCTACGATAGTTGCTATGCCTTCAAAATTTTTACCATCAGAAGAGTATTCAACAGAAAAGTAATCAGAATTTATTTCTGAGTACGTGGACCAATTCAATGTATTGATTCTTTTTTCACTAGAAAAACTAATTTCAAATTTTCCAAATTCAACAGGAGCAACTATAGCGTTGGGTACAAATAGAACAGCTGTTCCGTTGGTAGTTCCATCTTGGTCGCATGGACCTCCATCGGTATTAGTACAAGACTCTTGAGTATCATTATTGGATGTGACTGGACCAGGAGCTACTGATCCATTACAGTTAGATGCACCATCACCTTCAAAGCCACTTTCTCCTACAATGAATCCGGTACTTATTGAGCTTGCTAGTTGCACTTCTAGGAGGAAGCAATATTGCTCAACTGCCGCAGAATTTCCGCCAATTTCACCAAAACCCACTACACAACCGGTACAGTCGTTGTCTGTAGCCAGATCTCCAGCACTTGGAATATAGCTTGGTGTATCAGTGGGTGCAGAGGGACTACAAGTAGGACTCGTAGAAGTTCCTTGATAACTTCCGTTATTAGCAAAATTGCCATAACTCCCTGTTGGTGATCCGTATGAACTTGTATTTGTAAAACTCACGGTATTTCCAGATGCTACTCCGGTTGCTGATGCATTTACATTATATTCCGCAACGTAATTGTTATTACCTGATCCTGCACAAAGTCCACCCGCAAAAATTTCGTAAGAATAACTAGGCATTGAGCCAGATATTATACTTGTTACTGCCACTGGATTACCAGATCCATCATAAAAGCCTAATGAAAAGTTATCCGTAGCTCCAAAATTACTCGAAAAGCCTATGCAAATCTCTACCGTAGCTGTAGAGGTGCCATCAGGGTTGTCTTGATAACTTTGTAGTGAAATACCCGTTCCATGACAAGCAAAAAGAACCTGAAAAACAAAAACAAATAAAAACGTAAAATAAAACTTCATATTAGTTGGTTTTTAAGATGAAGTTTTTTGGGGTTTTGTGAATATAAATCAAAAATTGAATAACCAGTCAATAAAATCTAAAATAAGATAATATATTAATTATTTTAATATGTTAATGAGTCGTGATAATTCTAAATTATTCGAAGTCATTTTCAACATATACATGCCAGATTTAAGATGGTCACATCTTATCAAGGATCTATTGGTGGATAGTTTTTTTTCATAAATAGGAATGCCTTCCATGGTATATAGCTCGATTGTAAAAGTATTTACATAAGAACCGTCTAATTCAATAATGAACTCATACATCGCAGGTTGAGGATATATTTTAAAACTTTGCTCTTTGGTTGGCTCTACGGAATTGGGAATATCCTCCTTAATTTCATATACCGAGATGCCACCTCTAATATTACCTGCTATTAGAAAATTTTCCATCACGGAATACTCGCTAAAATTACCATTTCGAAGGTGAAATTTTTTCACAAAGAATATATCCTCAGGGTCTGAAATATTATAGAGAAAATCTATTTGACATGGAGTGCTTATCAGCAGATATCGTTGATTATTTTTAGTAAAAATAGTTGGTGACGAATAACTTTGATTACTACATATGCTATCCAATGTTATATCACCAAAACGTTGATCTATAAGTTCAAAACTATTTTGGGAGTTTGTGGATGTATTTTTCCAATAAGAGATTTGACCGCTCTCGTCACCGATAATTAAATCTGAATATCCATCTTGATCCATATCTATGGTACTTATTCTTGACCTTCTACCGAATGAGCCTCCATTTATTTGTATGGGAATGGGTTCAAATATTATAGGAGAATTTTTGTCTTGCTGTAGTAGAGTGACACCACCGTTTTCAGTAATTATTAGGGCTTCTGTTCTTCCATCATTTGTAAAATCGGCAAAGCTTAGATCATAGTTGTTTTCAAAAATTGGATAACCAAATGATATTGTGTCATATTGCAAGATTAAAGATTGGTCACCACTCAAGTTGAGCAGGCAGGGTATCGAGGTAGTCTGCGTTTCAAAATTAACCCTTAAAGAATCATGAATAATCAAGATGTCTTCACGAGTATCATTGTTGATGTCAAAAATCACAGGAATTGAATATCTACCTACATCTAGTAGACTTTTATCAAAATCATTTTTAATACTTTCTTCCGTTTCCAGCTCAAGAGAAGTGCCTGAAAACATATCCATTGCCTTAGTGAACTTAGATTCAATTTCATCAAATGGGCTATAAATATGTAGCCATTTATCATCAGGTAATTTGATTTGATTAATGATGGGAAAGTTTTTTAAGTTATATGAGCCATCTGGAAATTCAGTTTCTAGCAATTGATAAGAATCCTGAAACGGCGCTAATAGATTAACATTGGGATTTAAGGAGTTAGATACGTATGCAAGTTCTAAATCCGATGTTTTATCAATAGCGAAAAAGACTTCATCTGCATGTATTGACCTATTTTCTGGGGTAATCTGACTATCAAAACCTGAGCAAAGCTTTGCACTCGTTATGACTTCATCAGAGAAGTCAAATTTAAGATCTTTAAAACATTCATCGATTAGACGATAGACTATTTTATCATCTTCGTTGCGATCCCAAGCATAGTAAGAGAGAGCATTTGTGCTATTTTTGAAAATAATTAAATCAAGGTGGCCATCTTGATTTACATCATGTATAAATGGAAAGCTACGAGCATTAAAGGTAATAGGAGTAAGTTCTCCATTACTTAGTTCTCGCATAAGTCGCACAGGCGATTCATCAAATTTAATAAGCTTATCCTGATAGCCTTTGTGAAGTGAGATTTCTTGATCCACTAAAAATGTGCTTGTATAAACAAGTTGATCAACGACTTCATCACCGTTCAAATCTTTGAATAATGTCCAAGAATTGAATGGAACATATTCTAATTTGATGTTGGGATCCATAATATTGAAGGGAAATATCCCAGATTCAGCACTAAAGTCGTGCTCATACAACTCCACAACTTTACCGTCGCAGTCAATAATAATTAATTCTAAATCACCATCAAAATCAACATCAACTTGTTCTGTAATGATCCTATTATAACCTCCACGTAAAAAATGGCTATTCGCTTTTTGATCTACGATTGAATAGTCTTGGGTTGCTACCAATTGAATATTTTGACCTATGGAGTTGATCGTAATATTAAGTGAAAAGAGAATAAAGAAGAAAAAATCACAAAACTTCATAACTAGGTGTTTGACATGTACAATATAAAGATTAGCAATTCTTATGACGTAAATAGCAGTAATAGACCTCAAATTATCCTATTCTTATCTTCATTCGAACGACGAATCTTAAAAATGACTATCTGTGATTTTTAAGATTCCAAACTCTATCTCCTTTCGATATAGCTGCTAACCTAGTGTCTGACCTCAGACTTAGAAGGCTAATATTAAAGAAAACAATATATGTTGCTTTGTTCAAGGTAATAATGCTGATTTGATTTTTTTTCTTTAGCTTACTCTCAGAACCTCTGAAATCAATTCGGAATACAATCTTACTGAATCAGATTATTTAAGTGAATCTGGCCTGTGAGAAATTATAACGAAAACCACTTTACCGAAGGCTACCCTGTGTTGCCATTACTGAATGACGTCTCATTATTCAGTTTCTACAAATTCAATTTTGGTAGTATAGCTTTTAATGCCTACACAACAGTAGAAAGTATTTGGAGTTCTACGCTTCATAATGTTAAAGTTCAGCGATTATGAAGACATGGATATATTCGCTGGCCTTCATTGAAGGTGCTCTTGTTATGGTATTCGAATTACTGGCTGCTCGTTTTGTAACACCCTTTTTCGGTAACTCAATATACGTATGGTCTTCTATTCTTGGTATTACGATGTTATCACTATTAATTGGTTACTTCTTAGGTGGTAGATTGGTGAAAATGGACTTACACAAGTTTCTTCCAATTCCCACTTTGGTTTTAGTTTCTGGTATATTATTAATGTTACCATTATCACATTCTGTATTAGGATTAATAGCTGAAAGTTTTGGTCTTATTAGTGGGTCATTATTGTCGGCAATTTTACTACTTTTTCTCCCTTTGGTCTTACTGGGTTCTATATCGTCTCAGTTTATACAATTAATCTCAGAAACACAAACGCTTGCAGGTGTATCATCTGGAAACGTATATGCCATTTCTACACTTGGAGGTGTCATAGCCACGTTTGCTGTAGGTTTATTCCTAATTCCCAATTATGGTTTACGATTTTGTTGTTTGAGTATAGGTGTCTCAAGTGGTATGCTATTTATAGTGGCGTACTTGATGGAAAAAGGTAAGATTAATATTAAAAGTCTTGCCCTAGCTCTATGCTTTTTGATAGGAGCATTCTTATTAGGGAGTTCTTTTAAAATACAAACTACACTAGATGATTCGGATGCCGATCTAAGATATCATAATGATAGCATGATGGGGAGGCTAGAACTCTATGAGCTCCAAGACTCTGTACAAGTAATCATGAATAATGGAGCATTGCAAAGCAAATTATGGAGTGATGGATATAATTCTTCCTTGCTTTACGTGCATATCATAGGTGGAGTACTGGCCTATATTCCCAAAGAAAATAGAAATAATGCCTTAGTAGTTGGTTTGGCGGCAGGATCGCTTATTCATGAGTTATCGAAGCTCGGTTTTGGAGATATTGATGCTGTAGATATTGACCCTCGTACTCATGAGATTTGCCAAGAATTCACAGGACTTGAAAAAGTAGATTATCAATTTCACGAAGATGATGGGAGACACTTTTTACTGAAAAACGATAAAAAGTATGATGTCATCATTATAGATGTATCAGCAGGGGATTATCAACCGTATCATTTATATACCAAAGAAGCTATTGCTTTATACAAAGATCATCTAACCGAGCAAGGTGTCATTGTTATTAATATCATAGACTTCATTGATCGCTCTATTACATCCGCTACTGAACGCATAGGAGACGGGCTACTATCCGCCAATTTAAAGCCATATCTACTTAGGAATATTTATAACAGAAAATACTCAAGGCACTGCATTGACAATGGTATTCCTTATGAAAAAATTATTGTAGGTAGCAATGCCCCTTTTTTTACAGTAGGAAACGAGGAGGCACTTAATGGGTGTTGCCGAGCAATAGCATTCAACAGGCTTATGCATCAAAATTGGAGTAAGATGGCCGAGTTAAAGACTGATTTTTCACTGGGTCCCTTTGAGGATGATCAGCCCATCATGGAGTTGATGAGCTACGATAAAGCTAAAGTTTTACGAAATAACCTTAATAATCAATAGATATGAATCCAAAAAGATTTAGCGTTTTTATTAGTTGCATTTTCTTGATTTCATTTGCGCTATCTGGACAATCCGAACAGTATTCATCAGAAAAAATTAGGGTTGAGATCACTGAACCATCCAAAGGGATTTACTTAGTAAAGTCCTGCTTCGGTAATAACTATCGAAGGTATACGAAAAACGAGTCTCGCATCAATAGTCAGTGGACTTACCAATATGAACAGTTTTTTGGTGATGACGGATGCTATCAACTCATAAGTAGAACAACTCCTGATATTGAAGATATCAAGAATCATATCACACAGGTCACCACCATTAAGAGAAATCAACTTCATGTTGAATCAAAAATATAGATCATGCGAATTATAAAAATTACCATAATATCGCTAACACTGGCGTTTTGGAGTACTTCATTAGTATCACAATGTTCAGGTAGTGGGCAATGCGAAATCTGCGATATTGTTGCTACAATAAATACTCCAGATGGGGTATCAGTCCAGCAAGGTTCAAGTACTTCTGTAGGAAATACCTCGGCCGGAGGTACGGCTACCCTAAGTACACTGGAGGTTACAGCTACAGAATGTGGTGAAATTTCATTTAATGTAGACTTGACACTCGATTGGTTTCAGGGAACTTCAAGTTCATGGATTCACGGAGTTTCTTTTATAAGTTCCGCAGGATGGTCTGCAGCAGTCGGCGTACCTCCCGCTGATGCAGGTTGGATATTTCTACCTGGAGGTATCACGGGCTTATGTTCAGGTAACACGTATGGAGCTGGATATTATTATGATCCCGTGGGTACAGAAAGTTTTGCTGATTCTGGTAATTCTTATGATGCGGGAAATTACTCTTCTTGGGATGGTATGATGTGTAGTATGACTGGGGCACTATCAGGGGAAGATACCTCCTTTGGAGCTACTATGATTGATATCTCTTTAGGTGGATTTATTGATGATGGCGATCCTTCAGATAACTGGGGAGTCAATTGTGGTTTTAGTCCTTCTGCAGGTGATCAAGGTGATTGTCCTCCATTTGGTTTTGAATTAAGTTACTGCCCATCTACAGCTGGTACCGTAGTTGAGTCTATCACTTTTGCTATCACAGAAGATGGAGAATCTGGCGGGTGGGGATCAAATGCTGGTTGCAACTATGATATTGTTATCCCAGTAACTATAAACAACGCTGGCGTTGCTTTACCCATTGAATATAGTATAGATTGCGGAGATTGTGTTGACCTAGTCGCTGGTTCTAATTGTTCTTCATATACTTGGTTTAATGATGATACAAACATGCAAATTGCTTCAGGAAGTGGTAACGGTGCAGCAACTGTTCAAGTTTGCCCTACAGAAGACACAAACTATAGTGTACAAGTTTCTGGATCCTGTGGAAATTTGACAGCCCAAACAACAGTTATGGTTAGCCCATGTCCTACCTGTGAAGCTGAGGCAGGAACGCCCACGAGTACTTCTCCAATTTGTCCAGGAAGTGATATAACAGCTTCGGTATCAGGTAATAATACAGATGTAGGATATTCAACCCTATATATATTTACCGATGGTGACAATATCTTGAGTGTCAATAGTTCGGGTAGTTATGCAGCACCGACAACATGCGGTGTCACATATACTGTGTATACATTCAATTATGACGAAAGTGATAATACGGTTACAATACCAAGTGCAGGTGATAACATTAGTGGTATAAATTGTGACCCGGTTTCCGGATCTCCTTGTTGTCATCTTTCATTGGGGGTTGATGTTTTAGTCGACGACACTGAATTACCAGTATTAGATGCATCACCAGTGGATGTCACGGTATGCGTAGGAAATGTGCCTCCGATGGTGTCATTGAACTGGACGGATAACTGCGATGGTAGTGGTACGGTAAGCGGTACAGATATGACGGATGGTGCAAGTTGTCCAGAGATCATCACACGAAGCTGGACGTATACAGATGCCTGTGGAAATACAGCAACCGAAACACAAAGTATCACGGTGGGAGATATAGAAGCCCCCATGCTAGATGCGTCACCAGTGGATGTCACAGTATGCGTAGGAAATGTGCCTCCGATGGTATCGTTGAACTGGACGGATAACTGCGATGGTAATGGTACGGTAAGCGGTACAGATATGACGGATGGTGCAAGCTGTCCAGAGATCATCACACGAAGCTGGACGTATACAGATGCCTGTGGAAATACAGCAACCGAAACACAAAGTATCACGGTGGGAGATATAGAAGCCCCCATGCTAGATGCGTCACCAGTGGATGTCACAGTATGCGTAGGAAATGTGCCTCCGATGGTATCGTTGAACTGGACGGATAACTGCGATGGTAATGGTACGGTAAGCGGTACAGATATGACGGATGGTGCAAGCTGTCCAGAGATCATCACACGAAGCTGGACGTATACAGATGCCTGTGGAAATATAGCAATCGAAACACAAAGTATTACGGTAGGAGATATAGAAGCCCCCATGCTAGATGCGTCACCAATGGATGTCACAGTATGCGTAGGAAATGTACCTCCGATGGTATCATTGAACTGGACGGATAACTGTGACGGTAATGGTTCGGTAAGCGGTACGGATATGACGGATGGCGCAAGCTGTCCGGAGATCATCACACGAAGCTGGACGTATACAGATGCCTGTGGAAATATAGCAACCGAAACACAAAGTATCACGGTAGGAGATATAGAAGCCCCCATGCTAGATGCGTCACCAATGGATGTCACAGTATGCGTAGGAAATGTACCTCCGATGGTATCATTGAACTGGACGGATAACTGTGACGGTAATGGTACGGTAAGCGGTACAGATATGACGGATGGCGCAAGTTGTCCAGAGATCATCACACGAAGCTGGACGTATACAGATGCCTGTGGAAATACAGCAACCGAAACACAAAGTATCACGGTGGGAGATTCACAAGCACCAACAATTACCGGAGTTCCGATTGATATTACCGTGGAATGTCTCGGTGATTTCAATTCAAGTTACGGTGTCATCCCATCATTGAATTGGACTGATAACTGTAGTGCAGGTGGCATGATTTCTGGAATTCAGTCCCCAGATCCAGGGACATTAGATTGTAATGGTGGTGTTATCACCAGAACATGGAGCATTTCAGATGACTGCGGTAATTTAGGTATGGAGTCTCAAACCATCACTATTGATCCTAATCCAGCCATTGTGTGGACCTCTGCACTACCTGCAGATATCACCATTGATTGTAGTATGGCAGTACCCTCAGCGATAGATTTGAATTACTCTAATAATGCTGTAAGTCCTAATTGTACCAATTCTGGTACAGTTGCGGCTTCAACAGTTGGTGCTATTACTACATGCAATACTTCACTGTCGTATGAATGGGAGGTGATCGACCCTTGCTCGGGAGTTTCACTTAGCCATAGCCAAACCATTACACTTGAGGATACAAGTATACCAGTTTTCAGTGCTTATCCTGCCAATATTAATTTTAGCTGTGTTGCAGAAGTCACCGCCGCTGATATCATCACAGTATCGGATAATTGTGATATGAATCCCGTTATTATGTTTACTGAATCAAGCTCGCCAGACCCGATCGGCTGTGCTGGTGGAACTATTACTCGTACCTGGTCTTATACAAACTCATGTAATATTGAAGAAATACATACGCAATTGGTTACCGTCGACGCTGTTGATCCTATTGTATGGACATCAGTAGTTCCAGCAGATGTTACCATTGATTGTACAACGGACTTAAGTTCGCATCCAATTGTCAATTTATCGTATTCAAATAATGAAGCTAATCCTGCTTGTTTAGAGAGTGGAAGTAATGTAGCTCCTACAATCACGGGTAGTATAGTAAATTGCGGTGATGTAGAAACTAGAATTTGGGAGGTTACAGATGGCTGTGGGAATATGCTCATGGCAAGCCAGACGATAACGTACCAAGATGATGAATTGCCTCAGTTTGTTGGGGCACCAAATAGTATTACCTACGATTGCGCTTCCGAGGTTCCTGCAATTGCTGATCTTAATTATACCGATAACTGTCTTCCCTCGGGTACCGTTGCTGGTGTTGAAACTGGGGTCATCGATGCTTGCGACGGTGGTTCCTTAGTCCGTGAATGGTCTGTAACCGATGAATGCGGCAATAACGCCATCCACGTACAAAATATCACGGTTAATCCCGTACCTCAAATCAATTGGGTAGGTCCTTTGCCTCAAGATATGGACGTTAACTGTGGCTCATCACCGGTTGCAGCGGTTGATCTCAACTACTCAAATGGATCAGCCAATTCTAATTGTTTATTAGACGGTACAGTGGTTCCTACTGAAACTGGGAACTTCGCTACTTGTGGTGACCAATTGATTCGCACATGGACTATTACTCCAAGTTGTGGTATGGAGTTGACACATACTCAAACTTTGACTTTGATCGATAATGAAGCACCAGTGTTCGTTGCTGTTCCAGGTAATGCTACTTATGATTGTCTCGAAGATGTACCTATGATGCAAGCTTTGGATTATACAGATAACTGTAGTGTTGGTGGTAACGTAAATGGCGTGGAGGTGACCATGCCATCTCCAATAACCTGTGATGGTGGAACTATTACACGGACATGGACCATTATGGATGATTGCGGAAACGAAACCACAGAGGTTCAAACTATAACAGTGAATGCAACCCCTCCAATCATATGGGTTTCAACACCAAGTCCAAGTATTGAAATTCAATGTGGAGATGCTATACCTACTCCCCCTGAATTGAGTTTCTCGAATAATGCGACCTGCTTAGAGAGTGGCACTTCTATTGCCATGGATGATGGAGCTCCACTTGCAGCATGTGGTGATGTCAGAACCTATACATGGACTGAAACTGATGCTTGTAACAATAGCATTAGCTTTGTTCAAACGATAACTATAATAGACACTGAGGCTCCAGTACTGTCAAGTACCCCTGGAAATATAACCTATGATTGCTACGATGATGTAGCCATAGCTCCCACAATTTCATGGACAGATAATTGTGACGGTACAGGCACTGCTACGTTTACAGAAATGGATGATGTTTCTGATGTCTGTGTAGGAGGTATGATTACCCGTAGCTGGGAATACATAGATGCCTGTAATAATTCAGTAAGCCACACTCAAACTATAACGGTTCTTCCCAAACCTGATATCACTTGGGATAGTGAGTTCTCCGATCTTATCGTTCAATGTGGTGACCCTATCGTGCCATTCGGAGACTTAAGTTATTCTAACAATGCGTCCAATACCAATTGCATAGAATCTGGATCAGTTGCTCCCATGATTAGTCCTCCCAATATTATGAGCTGTGGGGATGTGCAGACTTATACTTGGACGGTTGTTTCTAGTTGTGGTACTATGCTTAGCTCGACAGCGACCATTACGATTGTAGATGGCGAGGCTCCAACATTTGATAATCCACCACCCTTAAATCAAACTATAACATGTTTAAGTGATATTCCTGCTACTGATGATCTGCCTTGGTCAGATAGTTGTGACGGTACAGGTGTGGTGCCATTCGTAGATAATGGGACTATCGATATATGTAATGGTGGCTCTATAACAAGGACATGGTCTGTAACGGATGCATGCGGTAATGGCCCTGTTACAGCTTCAACGACGTTTACACTTGTAGCACCAGTTTTTACAGCTTGTGATGATGGTGATGACTGCACCATCAATGATATGCAGAAGATTGGCTGTGATGGAGTTACTATCTGCGTTCCATGTGCTGGTGTACTTTCAGAATGTTCAGGTTTAGTTACTATGGTGTCATGTGATGATGGTGACGCATGTACTGAGAATGATATGAGAGGAGAGGCATGTAATGGTGAGATATGCATACCTTGTGCGGGTACTACTGTGCCATCGTGCAGCGGTGTTGAAGCCAATATAGTACAATCCTGTGATGATGGTGATCCCTGTACAATAAATGATGTTTTAGAAATTGATGGATGTGATTTGATAACGGTTTGTGTTCCTTGTGGTGGTACACCAAATCCCACATCAGATCCGACTTTTACACAGCCTAGCCCAGTTTGCGAAAATGAATCCATTATTATTACTGCCGATCCTTGTCCAGGAGGAACGCTATCTTGGTTAGACGCTCCAGGAGGGGTAGTATTGACTACAGGTTCTACTTTTACTACCCCCAACCTTACTTCTACAACTTCTTATTATTTAGTATGTAATATTAATGGATGTCTATCCAATGAGGTTGAAGTCGTTGTGTCCGTTTCTGCAGCTTCAGTAGTCACCATCATGGGTGATGACGAAATATGCGCTGGTCAAGAAACTACGGTACTAACCGCTACTCCAGGTTTTGATAGTTATGATTGGGGTATGGGTCCTGGGACTGATAATACCTTGACGGTATCAACTCAAGGTAGCTACGCAGTGACGGTGACAGATGTAAATGGCTGTACTGCGACAGCATCATTCAATGTAACTACCAATAATCTTCCAGATGTAAATATTGGAGGATCAACCAGTTTTTGTGCTGGTGGTAATACGACGATTTCCGTACCAGCGGGGTTCACGTATCTTTGGTCTCCAAACGGTGAAACAACTAACTCCATTAACGTTACTACTGCAGGGACTTATGGTGTGACCGTGACAGATGCTAATGGCTGTACGGATAGTGATGAGGTTATCGTTACCGAACAGTCAACACTGACTCTTAATGTTACAGGAGACTTAAATATTTGCGAGAATGAGTCTGCTACGCTCGATTTAGGCACGAATTATCCGACAATTTTATGGTCGCCTGGAGGTGAAACAACTCAGGTAATAACAGTAAATCCTACGATGACTTCTGTTTACACAGTTGAAGTCACAGATATGAATGGCTGTACGGGTTCTACTTTGGTGGAAGTAATCGTGAATAGTCCTGTTCCTCCAACTATTTTGAATGCTCAGGATATTTGCCCAGGGGAGTCCATCACACTTGATGCCGGAACGGGTTATATAGATTACACGTGGTCGGATGGATCATTAAACCAAACAACTGTGATCAGTGCTGCGGGCATGTATTCGGTCACGGTTACAGATGGTAATGGCTGCACCTCCAGCAACGAAGTAACGATTAATGAATTTGTACCACCAGTGCCAGCAATCAATGGTGATCTATCATTGTGTCCAGACGGTACAGATATGACCACATTAACCGCTGATTCTGGATATACAGCTTATATATGGAGTGAGGGAAGCACTACCGAAAGTATTATCGTAAGTACGGCTGGTACTTATACGGTTACAGTTACAGATATGAATGGATGTACTGGTTCTTCATCTGTAATGGTTACGCTCGACGTAGCACCAACGGTTAACATAGCGGGTCCTGCTAGTATTTGTTTTGGTGCTATGACTGACTTAGATGCGGGATCAGGATTTGTCAATTACCTCTGGTCAGATGGATCAGGAAATCAGATATTAACAATTATGACAGGAGGCACATATTCAGTGACCGTAACGGATAATAATGGTTGTACCAATAGTGCAGAGATTACTATCAATGAGCTTTCAGAATTAATGCCTGAAATCGTTGGAGGTTTGGAAATATGCCCAGTGGATGGAATGACTAGCTTGTCCTTAACAAATGCTTATACATCTTATGAGTGGACGGGTGGTCTCACTAGCTCAAGTATTATCGTCAGTACGATTGGAAGCTATGTGGTAACTGTTACCGATGCCTTTGGTTGCACAGGGTCGTCATCGGTTGAAGTGACGGAATATAATGTTAGTCCTGTAGATATTTCTGGAGCAACAGAGTTTTGTGAATTTTCTAATACTACACTTACTGCTGACGCTGGCTTTATCAATTACATTTGGTCTAATGGAGTAGGAGGACCTACAATCACCGTGAATACCCCCAACACCTACACTGTCACTGCTACAGATGCCAACGGATGTACTTCCGAAAGTTCTGTAACGGTGACTGAAATCACAACACCTGATGTTATGATTAGCGGTGATACAGAGTTTTGTGATGGAGATATGACAACATTGGATGCAGGAGTATGGGAAAGTTATAGTTGGAATATTGGGTCTCAGACAACTCAAACCATTGAAGTGAACGTGAGTCAATTGGCCATTGTTACCGTGACTGATATCAATGGATGTACTGGTACAGGACAGGTGCAAGTAACTTCCAATAATGTACCTACTCCTACTATTACTGGTTCTTCAAGTTTCTGTACAGGAAGTAGCACCACTTTGTCAACCAATATCTTATACAATGCATACCTTTGGTCAGATGGGAGTGTAGGAGCTTCTCTTGGAGTAAATGTAGCAGGATTATATACAGTTACCGTAACAGATAGCAATGGCTGTACTGGTACTGACGAAATCAATGTCACTGAATCTACAGCACTGAACCCAACGATTACTGGTCCACAAGTAGTTTGTGTTGGCGATGGAATTACACTTAACGCAGGAGCGGGTTTTGACACCTACAATTGGAACAATGGACTTAGTACCAACCAAACCCTTAATGTGACCAATGCAGGGGTATACACCGTTGTGGTAACTGACATTACAGGTTGTTCTGGTTCTTCGTCTTTGACAATTACTGAAGCCACTCCTGTAGAAGTAGACTTACCTACATCAGATTTTTATTGTCAAGGTCAGAACGTCACAATTGATGCAGGTGCAGGTTTTGTGTCGTATAATTGGAGTAATAGTTTTAATACTCAAACCATTACCGTGGGTACTGCTGGTATATATTCTGTAACAACAACGGATATCAATGGATGTACGAGTAGTGATGAGATCACCATATCCGAGGCAGCTGCTCCTACACCAGTTTTTATTTCAGGAGATCAGTATTGTCCTGGAGAAGCTATGGTACTTGAACTCATGGAAAATTACAGTGATTATGTCTGGAATACTGGAGAAACTAGTGCTACGATCTCTGTGAATACATCAGGTCTTTATTCTGTTACGGTAACAGATGCTCAAGGATGTGAGGGAAATACATCGATAACGATAACGTCATTTCCAACAGTTGACCCAACGATAGGAGGCTCGACTTCATTCTGTCCTGGAGGATTTACTATACTGGATGCTGGGTCTTATAGTAGTTATTCGTGGAGTACGACAGAAACTACTCAAACCATCCAAGTATCTGCCATCGGCAATTACATGGTTACGGTTACAGATGCTAATGGCTGCACCGGTGTTGATATGGTGGATATTACCATTCAAACTTCCTTAAATCCAGTGATCACTGGAAATTTGGAATTTTGTCAAGGTGGGTTTACAAGTCTCAATGCCGGATCTGGATTTAGTGATTATCTCTGGAATGACCCTAATAGTTCAACAACACAATTCATAAATATTTCGACTCCTGGGGATTATACGGTAATAGTTTCGGATGCATCAGGTTGTTCAGGTAGCGCTACCGTAAGTGTTACCGAACTGGCACAACCACCCCTTACTATAGAAGGGGGAGATTCGTTTTGTGAGGGAGAAGACGTAATTATTTCAGCAACATCTGGCTATATACTTTATTCTTGGTTTCCTTCAGGCAATAGCACTTCTATAACAGTGGATGAAGCAGGTCAATATGGTGTTACGGTAACCGATATAAACGGTTGTACAAATTCAGCTGTTATCGAAATGGTTGAAATTCCGGAACCAATGGTTTCAGTTATAGGAGACCCTTTTTACTGTCAAAATGAGACGACAACTATTGATGTTGGTTCGTGGAATACTGTAATATGGAGCACTGGGGAGAATACCTCTAGTATCGATGTAGGAAGTTCAGGTCTTTATACCGTTACCGTTACGGATGATAATAATTGCAGTAGCGAGACCTCAATCAATATAGCTCCTTATCCTAATGTAGATGTGACGATTACAGGATCTACGGCATTTTGTGCTGGTGGTATTACTACCTTAGGTGCGGATAATATTTTTGACTTCTATGAGTGGTCTGGTCCATTGAGTGGTACGGGTTCAACCATAGAAGTAAATGTTGAAGGTGACTATACACTAGTTGTTACCGATAGCAATGGATGTACAGCCAGTGAAACCGTTTCAGTGACGCTTCAGACATCTTTAAGTCCAACAATCACAGGCGATACTGAGCTCTGTGAGGGGGCGACAGGTATACTTGACGCTGGATCTGCATTTGCTATGTACGAGTGGTCTGGGCCAGGAATCTCTGGAACAAGTTCCACGATTATGATAAGTGAAGCAGGTACTTACAATGTTACCGTTGAGGATGCTTCAGGTTGTACAGGTACGGATGAAATAGAGGTGATTGTTAATACCAATCCAACACCTGTAATACAGGGACAATCTACTTATTGTCAGGGATCTAGTACACTTTTAACAGTAGGCGGTTTTGCCCAATATAATTGGAGTACAGGCAATACTGGTACTAATATACAGGTTGGTGTTCCAGGTGAAGTTTTTGTTACCGTGACAGATGCGAATAGCTGTACAGGAATTGCTAGTATTGAAATTACAGAAGTGGCTAATCCTGTACCAGTGATCACAGGAGATCCAAGTTTTTGTCCTGGCGAATTCACCAATTTAGATGTAGGTTCCAACTGGTCAGAAGTCCAATGGTCTACAGGAGAGATGACCTCCTCGATCCAAGCTAATATTGCACAAGTATATTCTGTTACTGTTACAGATAATAACTTATGTATGGGAGTTGCTTCTGTTAATGTATCGGCTTATAATGTTGATCCAGTGACCATTGGTGGATCTTCCAGCTATTGTATCGGTTCGAGCACTATTTTAGATGCTGGTTCGCAATTTATAGATTGGACTTGGAGTACTGGTGAATCAGGGGTTCAGACAGTTGAAATTTCAACTGAAGGAAACGTTTCTGTTACAGTTACCGATGTTAATGGTTGTATGTCAACTGGCTCCATTGATGTTACTGAGGAAACTTCATTACTTGTCAATATTCTAGGTAATACTGAAATCTGTGAAGGTGAATCTACCGTTCTTGATGGAGGCGGCGCTTTTGGAGATTGGTCTTGGAGTACAGGCGAATCAGGAGTGCAGATAATAACAGTTACAACTGAAGGACTATATACGGTCACCGTATCAGACATTGATGGTGGTTGTACAGGGACAGGAGAAATCACCGTGATGGTTAATGAAGCTCCGAATCCTGAGATTATTGGAGATACAGAGCTATGCCCTGGAGACAACTCAACGCTTTCTTTATCAAATGTGTATTCAGAATATCTGTGGTCTGATGGTACCGCACTGCCAACCATCATTGCTGCAACAGGAGGATTTTACAGTGTTACAGTTACGGATAACAATGGATGTACCTCATCGGATCAAATCGAAGTAACTCAAAATGGTTATCCATCAGTTGTCTCAATCAGTACTATGTGTTCTGATGAAATGGATACCTATGATATTTTTATCAATACAGATGGAGATTCAGTAGACAGTGATATAGCTGCTCTTGTTATCGACAATAACGATGGTTCGTTTAGCATAGTAAATATTGATACCATAAGTTCAGTAATGCTTACAATTACAAATTCTATGACAGGTTGTGATACGACGTTTTTAGTTGATTCGCCAGATTGTAGCTGTCAAGTTATTGCAGATGCAGGTATGGATGGAGTACTGACTTGTGTAGAAGATATGGTCGAACTAGGTGGTTCTCAAACTTCAACAGGTTTTGAGTATACATACGAGTGGTACAACGATCAAAATACCTTAGTCGGCACTGACCTTACCTTAAATACAAATATTCCTGGTCAATATACTTTGATCGTTTATAATACGGTTGACAATTGCGAAGATAGTTCGTCCACGTTAGTAGCAGATAATACAGATGAACCAGCAGCGGTAATATTTGCGGATCCGTCTACTACATTCGATTGTATTATTTCTTCGATTACTTTAAGTACCATACCTGAAGACAATGTAATCTATACTTGGAATCTTCCTAATCAGGGGCAAATAGAAGGAACCGAAATCAATGTAGATATGGAAATGGGGATTAGCTTGATAGCCTTGGACACTCTGAACGGATGTACTAATCAAGACTTTGTGGACCTCACTGATCTGGTTGATTTTCCAATTATACTGTTTGAAGAGATTCAGATGTTAGATTGTGATACAGATTTTGTAATTATTGATGCCAGTAATTCACAGAGTTCTCCAGATATCACCTACCAATGGTATGATATATCTGGTCAAATATTAGATGGAGAAATTTTTAATGAATTAAATGTAACGCAAGAGGGGCTTTATATCTTCGAATCTACGGATGCCATTACAGGTTGTATCAACCAAGATACCGTTGAAGTAATATCAAATATAGAATATCCAAATCTGACCCTTGATGATAGTGCAGAACTTAATTGTATAGATGGTTTTTCTACTTTGCTAGGTAACAATGATCTACCTGATCTGAACGCCCAAATATTGTGGTCTACCTTAGATGGTAGCATTAATTCAAACCCCAATATGAATGAAATTGAGGTAGGCCAGCCAGGCGTCTATTATTATCAGGTCACTAATATCAGTAATCAATGCTCTTCATTGGACTCTATAGTTGTAGCAGGACCTTCATTGATAGAAATGGTTGAGGTCGTTGCTGAGGACCCTGATTGTTTAGGAGATGCGAGCGGCTCTATAGCAGTACCGTTTATACAGGGAGGCACCGGACCATTCAGTTATTTTATAAATGGAGTGGAACAGGACACAGAATTATTTGAGAATTTAACCGCTGGTACATACGACATTGAAATTGTCGATTTCAACGGTTGTAACTATATGACCTCTTTACAACTCGAAAATGGATCAGACGTCAGTTTAGATATCAATGAAACTTTCTACACGGTTGACGCAGGCGATTCTATTCAAATTTTGTTAGAAGTGTTACCTGATTTTGATGCGACGTTGGATACCCTTATATGGAGTCCAGAGGCCCAGTTATCTTGTAATAATTGTTTGGATCCATGGCTAACGGTTGAGAGCTCACAATCTTATATGGTAAGTCTTATAGACATGAATGGATGTACAAGTACAATAGGTTTCTCCGTAGTCGTGGATGATAGTTCCAATATATTTTTCCCAAATATTTTCAATCCTTTTGGTGGAGGAAACAATAGAGGATTTACAGGATTTGCTGGCGATGATATAGAGATAATATTAGATTTGAAAGTTTATGATCGATGGGGAGAGTTGATTTTTGTGGGGCAAAACTTAGAACCAGGTAACATAAGTCAAGGATGGGATGGTACGTTCAAGGGCGAATACGTAGAACAAGGTGTTTACGTATTTGTCGCAGAATATTTAGGTTCTAGTGGCAGTCGTGAGGTACAAAGTGGAGATCTCACATTCTTAAAAAGTGAGTAATATTTATTTATACCATAATAAGGCAGTTATCAAATATTTATAAATTTTGATAACTGCCTAAATAATGCTCAACAACTATAAAGCTCGTTAGATGAATTATGCTAATCCGTACTCATTTCTATCACCGCAAAACCAACATTTCCTCCTAGTTGAGGACCTACTTTTTTAATTCTTATCATAGCGTTGGCCATGTTTTTAAAACGAGCGGCATAAGTCTCCAATATGTTTCTTGCTGCAGTCTCTATCATGAGATGTTTTTTCTTCATTTCTTCATTACAAATAGTAAAAAGATGCTCATAATTGACGGTGTCATCGATGTCTTCACGATTGACCTCACCATCTTTAAGCTTCACTTCAGTATCTATTATGAAAGCATGACCCGCTAATCGTTCTTCTTCATAATAACCTATAAATGAATGAATTTTTACAGCTTCTAATTTGATCTTTGTTTGCATGGGAGCTCTTAGTTTAATTCAATAAGTGCATTAAAGATATGCGCTTATGTCATGGTATGGTAACTCTTCTCCTCTAATTGAGGAAAGCTTGCGTATTTTCGTTTCATAAATAATTACCTTCACGGTATCTTAAATTTTAACCTTATGGATACAATTACAGCAGATACAAAGCACCACATATCTTCTAAAACTGATCAATATCAGCATCATGATTACTACCAGATCGATGAGCTGCTTTCGGAGGATCATTTACTGGCAAGAGATGCCGTGAGAGATTGGGTAAAAAAAGAAATATCTCCCATTATAGAGTCTTATTCTGAAAAAGCAGAATGTCCACAACACTTATATAAAGGATTGGCAGAGATAGGAGCATTCGGCCCTAGCTTACCTATAGAGTATGGAGGTGGAGGTATGGATGAGATTGCATATGGTATTATTATGCAAGAGTTGGAGCGAGGCGATAGTGGTATTCGATCTATGGCATCGGTTCAAGGATCTTTAGTAATGTATCCCATATATCGATTTGGGAGCGAAGAGCAAAAACAAAAATACCTGCCTAAATTAGGATCAGGAGAATATATTGGTTGTTTTGGATTGACAGAGCCAGATCATGGAAGCAATCCGAGTGGCATGACCACAAGTTTTGTGGAAGACGGTGATGATATTATACTTAATGGTGCTAAAATGTGGATTACCAATTCACCCGTGGCAGATATTGCCGTAGTATGGGCAAAGGGACCGGACGGAGCCATCAAAGGCATCATCGTAGAAAAAGGAATGGAGGGCTTCTCCGCACCAGAGATACATGGAAAATGGTCACTGAGAGCTTCAATCACGGGTGAGCTTGTATTTGAAGATGTACGTGTACCCAAATCAAATATCTTACCCAATGTATCGGGCTTAAAAGGCCCACTATCCTGCTTGAGCAAAGCAAGGTATGGTATCGCCTGGGGAGCTATAGGAGCAGCATTAGATTGTTATGATTCGGCATTAAGATATACCAAAGAGCGAGAGCAATTTGGTAAAGCGCTTGCAGGTTTTCAGCTTACGCAAAAAAAGTTGGCAGAGATGATCACAGAGATCACAAAAGCACAACTCATGGTATGGAGACTTGGTACACTAGCCAACAAGGGTAAAGCAACACCAGCTCAAATATCAATGGCTAAAAGAAATAGCTGCCACATGGCACTGAATGTAGCTCGTGAAGCTCGTCAGATGCACGGTGGTATGGGTATCACCAACGAGTATCCTATCATGAGGCATATGATGAATCTAGAGACAGTGCTGACCTACGAAGGTACACATGATATTCACTTACTCATCACAGGTATGGATGTCACTGGGATCAATGCGTTTAAGTAATATGTTCTTCCTTGGATTATTCTGAACAATATCTTCAAGTCCATCGAAAGATCATAACTTTACAAAATCAAGGAAAGGTTGTTGAAGAGATTGAAGATTTCATTTCTGCTAGCGATATTTCAGAAGATGAGAAGTCCAAGTTATTATTGCAATTAGACGAACAGATGATAACTATGGAACAATCGAAAGTAAAAGGTCAAGAGGGACTTATGAAAATTGGGATTTTGCTGGTGATCACTATTGGATTGTTCATTACAGCTTCTATTTTATATGTTAAAACTGATAATACTCAATTATTTAAATTTAGTACGGTTATTTTAATTGTTTTGGTTTTAAGAGCTATTGAAACCTTGTTATGGAAAAAGGAATAGATTACGATAGATTAATTTCTCAATGTAAAAAGCTCATTGAACAAGGTGCTAAATCAGAAGATATAGATCAATATTTGAAGTCTGAGGGACTTGATATATATCAACAGGCAAATATAGTAGCAGCTATCCAAGAGTATCAATTACAAAATACTGAAAATTACATATTACGAGATGCCCTTACACCTGGTCGCTTTTTTACCCTAATACTATTTGTTCTAGCTTCATTAGCAACTGCTTATGAAATTGGAAAAGGAATTAATGTTTTACTAGCTATAATAAGATCAATATTAGCTTACTGGTTTCCATTTTTCTTTATTTATGTGATCCAAAAAAGAATAGGTGCCTCAAAAATAAAAAGGAATAGACGATTTCAGAGATAATCAAAGCATAGTCTATGGAATTAGATTATCATTTTATCGAACAATTTATTTACTCTGTTAATAATATTTTAAATTGGCGTAGTTCATAACATTTATGTTTTCTGGACGATTATAATGATAGTACGAAACGACAACGTTTATGAGGATTTTATCTTTACTTTTCTTAGTGCTTTTTATCTTTCTTGAGTCCAATGCACAATACGATATTATAGAGCTCAGAAATCCTAGCTTCGAAGATGTACCACATCCAGGGGGTACAGATGAATTTACAGGACGTAGGACCACCATTAAAGGATGGCAGGATTGCGGTATGTTTTATTTCGTAAATGAGAGTCCTCCCGACATTCATCCAAATAATTTTTGGAAAAATAACTTGCCTTCATCTCAGGGAGATACGTACTTAGGATTGGTAGTCAGACAAAATGGAACATATGAATCGGTGAGCCAGCGGATGAATACAGCACTCAAGAAAGATGCCTGCTACCGAATGAGCGTTGATCTAGCTCGTTCTGATAGTTATTGGAGTGGTTCTAAAGACATCAATGGACAAGAGCTTAGAGAACTCAAAAACTATGTAACTCCAGCGGTCTTAAGAGTTTGGGCGGGTCCTGCTTTTTGTAGTAATGGATATTTACTTTGGGAATCACCACCTATTGCAAATAGCAAATGGAATACTTTTTCTTTCGATTTCTCACCCAATCAAAATTTTCAATACATCACTATCGAGGCTTTTTATAAAACACCCAAACTATTTGAGTCTAACGGTCATGTACTAGTTGATAATATTTCGACCATCAGAGAAAAAGACTGTGACGGTCAAGCAGATGAGGTGGTTGTCACTACGATGCCTGATGCACCAGTGGAAGTACTAGCAGAAAAGCCAATACCACCACACCTCAGACGTAAAAAAAATAAGGTGCCTAAGAAAAATAATGACGTGGTCAATGAAGAAAACACTAGTACCGAAAAAAAGAAAATACTAGAGGACCTTGTAATTGATAAAATTAAGGTGGGTCAAACGCTACCTATAGATAAATTATACTTTGATGCCGATACTAGTCAGATCAAGCCAGAGTCATATGAAGTATTACAAGAACTTACTGATTTTTTAGTTGAAAATCCCAAGGTTAAGATCGAGATCGGAGGACATACCAATGGAGTGCCATCGCATAAATACTGTGATCGGCTTTCAGAAGATCGTGCCAAAGAAGTTGCAAAATATCTATTGCAAAAAGGAATTACATCGAGGCAGGTAGAATACCGTGGATATGGAAAAAGAAAACCCGTTGCCTCTAACGAGACATCTGTCGGTCGACGACGAAATCAACGAGTAGAGATCAAAATTTTAAGTATTTCTTAGCGCATGTTAGTCGATACTTAACCGACTTTTTCAATATGGAAACCAAGACTCGATAAGTCATTCCAAAAATTAGGATAAGATTTGCTGACGACTTCATGTTTCTCTATCATGATATCAAATAAAATGGCCAATGGAGCAAAAGCCATAGCCATCCGATGATCCTTATAGGTTGCAAAGCTCGGAACCTTCTCGATGTTAGCTTTTCCCTCTATCATATAATACTGCAAGCCTTTTTTGGGAGAAAACCTCATGGGCATTTCAGTTAAGAATACTGATAATTTTTGCAGCTCAACTTGTAGGGCATGTATACGATCAGTTTCTTTGATCCGAAGGGTTTGTAATCCAGTAAATAATCCTTTCATACCAAGACCAGCACAGCTCACGGCCACCGTCTGTGCAATATCAGGTTGCTCTATAAAATCATAATCTAAGATCGTACGTTCAGTTCCTTTTTGTTCTAAAAGTAAACTACCGTCTTCTTGCCAAGTAGACTCAACGCCTAGTATTTTGTATAGCTCTGCAACCTTATGATCTCCTTGATGACTCTCTTGATGCAGTCCTGATAATTGTATTCGACTTCCTTTTTGTAAAGCGCATATACCAAAATAATAACTAGCTGCTGACCAGTCAGCTTCCACGATAAATGGTCTAGCCACGTATTCCTGAGAAGCTATTGTGATGATTTCATTTATCCAGCTATGTTGTATTCCAAAGTGACTCATGATCGCCAGTGTCATCTCCAGATATGGACGAGATACTAGATTTCCTTCAAGTTTTAAACTAAGACCATATGGTAGCGTTGGCGCTATGAGTAGCAGTGCAGACAAATATTGACTTGATATACTGGCATCTATAGAAACCTCTTGTTTTTTTTGACCTGAGGGAGTTCCTATTTTAAGAGGAGGGTAGCCATCTTTTTCTAGATATTCGATCTCTGCACCTAATAATCTTAAGGCATCTACAAGTTTACCGATAGGTCGCTCTTTCATCCTGTCACTGCCAGTAAGTACCTGAGATCCTTGTTGCATAGCAAGAAAGGCAGTCATAAACCTATAGGTCGTACCTGCATGATGAGCATCAAAACTTTCTTGATCTAGATTTGCCAATAGTGATTGAAGACACTGAGAATCGTCACTGGTAGAGAGACCTTCTATTTCAAAATCATCTGTACATAATGCTCTGATGATCTGGACTCTATTGGAGATGCTTTTCGAACCATCTAATCGTATAGCGCCGTCGATCGTCTTAGTAGGTTTGGATATCTTGATTGTAGACATGAGCCTTGTGTTATTAATGAAAAGCGGTGATGGATACTAAGACCATATAAACTTAATATTTTCATCGAGATCAGGATGTATACTTTTACCGACTGGACAGCCATGCGCAGCACCTTCTAGAATCTTTTTTTCTTTATCAGTATATGTGTTAGGCGGCATGGTAATGATGATATTGATCGCGGCTATTCTTCTTGGTTCAGAGCCCATTATTTTTTCTACGCTGGCCTTTGTACCGGTGATATCTATATTTTTGTCTCGAGCTTTGATCCCCATGATCGTGATCATGCAACTGGCTAATGAAGTAGCCATCAAGTCGGTAGGTGAAAATGCCTCTCCATTACCATGATTATCGACAGGTGCATCGGTGATAATAGAATTTCCTGATCTTAGATGAGTTGCGGTGGTCCGTAAATTGCCATTATAGATTACTTCGGAGGTCATTCTTCTTCTGATTTTGCTTGTTTTCTATCTTGAGTGTTTTTCTCGTATCGCTTGATGATTTCTTTTACAAGTCGATGTCTTACAACGTCTTCAGCTGTCAGAAATAACTTACTGATTCCATTGACATCTGTTAATATATCTAATGCTTTATAAAGACCTGATCGTTGATTTCTGGGGAGATCGATCTGAGATAGATCTCCCGTAATGATACATTTAGCACTAGGGCCTAATCGAGTCAAAAACATTTTGATCTGGGCATTCGTACAGTTTTGGGCTTCATCCAGAATGATAAATGCATTATCCAAAGTACGACCACGCATAAACGCAAGTGGTGCGACTTCGATGACACGAGTCTCCATGAAGTGTTTGAGTTTTTCATGAGGAAACATATCATCTAGTGCATCATATAATGGCCTTAGATAAGGGTCAACTTTATCTTTTAGATCACCGGGTAAAAAACCTAAACTTTCTCCAGCTTCTACGGCAGGTCGGGTCAGTATGATTTTTCTAACTAGTTTATTTTTAAGGGCTCTTACGGCTAGTGCTACGGCGGTATAAGTCTTACCAGTACCTGCGGGACCTATGGCAAATACAATATCATTGGTCTCACTTTGCGTGATCAGCTTTTTTTGATTGATCGTCTTTGCCCTTATAGGACGTCCATTTCTGCCATACAAGATTACATTCTTGTTGTCGGCACTTTTGGTCGGGAGGCGATGCTGATCAGGCTCTCCGCCATTGACGATGTCTTCCACAGTCTGTACAGAAAGCTCTTGATTGCTCTTGACCATCTTGATCATTTTTTCAATCTTGGCTTTAAGATCTTGGCTCTCTTTTCTATCCCCTATGATTTTTAGCTGAGTACCCCGAGAAGTGATTTTAAGACTTGGAAATGCTTTCTTGAGTACATTAAGTTTTGAGTTTCGTTCTCCGTAGAGGTCTACGGGATTGATATCCTCGATGGTTAAAATGATTTCGCTCAATATATTTTCAATTTTTTACAATCTGAAAGGTAAAAATACCAAATGAAAATAGCACATCCAAAGTTTATATTTCACTTAAATATTAGATATAGTCATCATTTAATAATCTAGTGATACCTTTGTACTTGATATTTTTATGAAGCTTTGTTATTACAAGCAAATTCATTAATCGTCGATTCAATAGAATGAACATAGTCACGTTGACTACAGACTTCGGTACTCAAGATCATTATGCAGCTCTGCTCAAGGGAGCTCTATTGAGTAAAAAAAATGATCTGCAGATCGTGGATGTCAGTCATTCTGTAGATACGCATGACTTAGTACAAGGAGCATTTTATATGGCTAATACTTATGAGTCATTCCCGGAAGGGACGATTCATATTGCATCGATATACAGTTTCTATCAGCCCAACTATAAGATGATTGCCTTCAAGCGAGATGGCCATTATTTTGTTGGTCCTGATAATGGTATATTCTCTTTATTATTTGATGATTTGGTGCTTTCGACCATACATGAAGTGGATACTACCAACCTGCCTTCGGCCAGTTTACAGGAGATCATAGCCCATGCCTGCGCTTGCATATTGCACGGTTTAGAGCTAGAGCAGATAGGACCCCGTCTGATAGAGCCTAATCAAAAATTAGGACTCAGACCGGTAGTGACAAAGCATCAGATCAGAGCAACGATCATCCATGTTGATCACTTCGAAAATGTCATTATTAATCTTAAACGCGATCAGTTTGAGAAAATGAGAGCAGGACGAGATTTTGAATTATATTTCCGGCAGCATGATCCTATCACCCGAGTAAGTCGATCATATGGGAGTGTTGAGATTGGAGATGTACTTTGTACTTTCAATAGTGCCGATTATATGGAGATCAGTATCAATATGGGAAAGGCATCCAGTATGCTTGGACTACACAAGAACGAAACTGTTCAAATCAACTTTTTATGATTAGAAGGATCGTCAAATTGAGTTTTCATATCGAAAAAGTCGAAGAAATCCATCGCTTTTTAAAAGGAAAGGTGGACAGTATTCGAGCTGTAGATGGATGTGAATACTTAGAAATAGTCCAAGACCGAAAGAATAAAGGTCTGATATTTACACTCAGCCACTGGCAATCTGAAGATCATCTCAATGCTTATCGCAAATCGGAGGTATTTGGTGGCGTTTGGCCTATACTGAAGGCAAGTTTCAATGCACCACCAGAGGCGTACAGTACCGATCAAATATTATAAACTATGAGCGAAGATCATCTGTCTTATCCTATCGTATATGCTGAGTGGGACATACTCAATAATCTTGTAGGTGATCTTAGTCCGAGTAGCATTTTCGTTATAGTGGATGAAAACACCAGTCGAGATTGTTATCCGTTGTTTCAATCAAAGTTTGATCATGCACATCAGTGTATACAGATCAGTGCTGGTGAGCAGCATAAAAATCTCAACACTTGTGAGGTGGTATATGATCAACTGCTACAATTTGGGGCAGATCGTCATAGTCTTTGTATCAATTTGGGAGGAGGAGTTATCGGTGATTTAGGAGGTTTTTGTGCCTCTACTTTTATGCGTGGATTTGATTTTATCCAGATACCTACTACGGTATTAGCACAGGTGGATGCATCCGTCGGAGGTAAATTGGGTGTGGATTTTCAAGGGGTAAAGAATATGGTCGGGCTTTTTAATCATCCCGAGATGGTTTTCATGGATGTTGATTTTTTGAAGACCTTACCTGAGAATGAACTTCGAAGCGGCTATTCAGAAATAATCAAACATGCCATCATTTATGACCACAAGCTATGGCAGGAGCTATGCTCTACAGAGACATGGAGTGATAACATCAATCAAGCGATTATTCAATGGTCAGTTGACATTAAGAGCAGGGTGGTAGCACAGGATTTTAAAGAAGGCGGTATCCGAAAGATTCTCAATTATGGGCATACCATTGGGCATGCTGTCGAGACTTTATCTTTTGATATGGAAATGCCATTGCTACATGGTGAGGCTATTGCTATCGGAATGATTTGCGAAGCGCATATTGCTTGGCAATTTGGTCTGCTAGAGCTCTCAGCGCTTGAGGGAATTACGGAATATGTTATTGGGATTTATGGCATTCAGGCTGAGTATCTTCAGGATGTCTCGAAGATCATGGACCTGATGAAGCACGATAAGAAAAATAAAGGAGATCAGATCCTTGCATCATTGCCTACCCAAATTGGTGATTGCACTTTTGATAAGGCAATTGATCAAGCCTTGGTCGAAAAGGCATTTTTATACTACCGAAATCAATAAGCTTAAACGAATATTCGTTTAACTAGTCCGAATATTAGATTTTGATATACTCTTGATAGTACTGTTGCTCAGAAGACTATAAAGTATGATTATATTTGATATGAATTCAAACTGAATTCTTACCCAAATCTCATGATTTGTAGAAATGAAAAATAAAAAGCTCAATATATTCCAGAAAATAAATGCTAAAAGTAATGAGATCATCAAATGGATGTGGCTTTCAGCATTAGGAAGCCTTATCATAGCAGCAGGGATATTTGTATTTATTGCCGCTACGCAAATGCCCGATACGCAAGAGCTAGAAAATCCACGTATAGAAGAATCTTCTCAAGTGTATAGCGCTGATGGAGAAGTGTTTGGGCGATATTATATCAAAAATCGAGAGATTGTAAGCTTTGATGATCTCAACCCATACCTCGTCGATGCACTCGTGGCGACAGAGGACGAACGCTACTACAACCACAGTGGTATAGATATGTGGAGCTTCGCAAGAGCAGTTGCATTTCTGGGTCGCGATGGGGGAGGAAGTACGATTACACAGCAACTGGCTAAACAGTTTTTTGTCAAAAAGTCGCGATCTACCATCAAGCGACTTTGGCAAAAGCTTAAAGAATGGACTATTGCTGTTGAGTTTGAAAGGAGATATACCAAGGAAGAGATCATTGCTATGTATCTCAACAAAAGTGAATTTCCATATAACTCATTCGGGGTAGGAGCAGCAAGCAGAACGTATTTTGATAAAGATCAAAAGGATCTTACACAGGATGAAGCTGCTGTGCTTATTGCCATGCTTAAGAGCCCTTATCGATACAATCCGCGTAGATTCCCTGAACGGTCTAAAGCTCGACGAAATATCGTGCTTGGTCAGATGCTCAAGAATCAATATATCAATAAATCAGAATACGATGAACTTACGGCTCTTGAGCTAGATGTCACTTCTTTTAAAGAAACCTTACACTACAAAGGCATAGCCCCATACTTCAGAAAAGAGCTGACCAAGTGGCTCAAAGATCTACTCAAACAAGATGCTTTCTTGAAATCGGATGGTACCAAGTACGACATTTATGGAGACGGTTTGAAAATCTATACGACCATAGATAGCCGTATGCAAGCACATGCAGAGGCTGCTATGAAAGAGCACATGGAGCAGCTACAAAAGAATTTCTTCAATCACTGGGAAGATGAAGATCCATGGACATATGATACGGATAAAAAGACTCGAGCTATACGAAAGAATAAATTTAACTACAGCATACGGACCTCTGAGCGATATCAATCGCTAAAAAAGAAATACCTGAGCGCCATTATTGAAGAAATCTCTTCTGATCTCGAAACATCTAATTGGGGGACTCTCGATATCATCACGATGATGAAAGAGCAATCTACTCCCGGGACCTTAGCCAAAAAAGTCAAAAATAGATCCTTGGCTAAAAATACCTCCAAGATGTATAAATCCATCATGAACCATGAGCGATGGCCTGAGCTAGAGAAGCAATGGAAACTCATGGAAAAAGCATCTAAAAAAGAATTTAGCACAAAGCGAAAAATGAAAGTCTTCGCTTATAACGCTAAGGGTGAAAAAGAGGTGAATATGAGTCCGATAGACTCTGTACGATATCATCAGATGCATATGCAATTGGGCTCTATGTCCGTAGAACCTAGTACTGGTCATATCAAAACTTGGGTAGGTGGTATTGACAATAAATATTTTCAGTTTGATCATGTCAATGATCGTGGTCAACGTCAAGTTGGGAGTACATTTAAGCCATTTCTATATGCTACGGCTATTAGCCAGCTGGCGATGTCGCCTTGCCTTAGAGTAGCGGATATACCTTGTTCTATACCAGCTGGAGATAGTGATTGGGGGCTAAGAGATGCGTGGTTACCCAACAATTCTGATGGTAAGCATACTGGACTGGAAATTACACTTAAAGAAGGACTAGCCAAGTCAAAAAATTCAATTTCATGTTGGTTGATTAAGCAACTCAGGAGTGTAGATAATATCAAAGAAATCTGCGGCAATATGGGTATCAAATCGGAGCGGATTGCTAGTGGTCCTGCGGCAGCATTGGGAGCATCTAATTTATCAGTATTTGAGATGACTGGTGCTTACACCACTTTTGCCAATAATGGAGTCTATACTGAGCCTATATTCGTGACACGTATAGAAGATAATCGCGGCAAAGTGATCTACAATGCATCGGCATCACAAGAGAGTGCTCTGGATGAATCCACCAACTATGCCATGGTAGATATGCTTCAAAATAACGAACACCTTCGTGCTGCAAAACTCAATACAACATTCGGTGGTAAAACGGGGACAACCAATAACTTCACCGATGGATGGTTTATGGGTATCACCCCAGAGTTAGTCGTTGGGACTTGGGTAGGTGGTGACAATAGCTGGATCCGTTTCCGAACCTCACCGTTAGGCTATGGTAGTCAGATGGCAAGACCTTTTTTCTTTGAATTTATGAAACGGGTAGAGCGAGATAAATCCCTCGACTGGAACAGCGATGTATCCTTCTATACTCCTGAAGAACTAGAAGTCACGGTGGACTGTGGTGTATACGACTCTCTCTTCTACAATGCACCTGTCGATCAGGAGCCTATTGAGGAAGAGCCAGATGATGAGTTTGAGGAGGAGTTTTGATTGTCACATCATAAATCTATATGGGATGAAGTGATGCTCATAAAATGGGTTATATTTACATTGTTCATGTACGTACAGAGACGGTAGAAAAAGATCAAGCCATGTGATACAGCTAGATCCTACAGTCTCTCAATAAATATGAAGGGATTATGAAATTGCTTAAGTCAATTCTATTATTTGTATTAGTGTTTATTTTGTCTGAAATCGGTATCTCACAAAGTGTAGAGAAAATGACGATTTGGAGCAATAACAAATACGCTGGAAGTGATTTTTCTGAGACTATTGTCAGAGATGGAGAATTTTTATATGGCTATATGCGTTTTCATCATGGGGTTGATACCGTATTTATTGGTGATCATGTATTGACACGAAGACCAGAACAGCTCCCAGTTGACAGTAGCTATAATACAAGCAGTGTAGTTGTAAAAATGAATGAGGAACTCGAAGTTTTAGATTTTTATGAATTTTGGTCTAGAGATAAGAAGCTTGGGTTTTTAATCACAGATTTAAAGTTATATGATGGAAAGTTTTATATCAAATCGTATTTTGATAGCACTGATGAGGGATTAAACTACATATATATAAATGATGAATATATTGATATACATCGTGATAATGACGTCTGGAATGGTGAAGTCATAATTGAATTTAACAAAGATTTTGAATATCAAAGAAGTTGGGATTATGGAGGCCCATTTAGAAATAGTGACTTTGCAGTTCGCTCTGATACTTTATATTATGCAAGTTCCGTTAGTGATGATTTTGAATTTAATGGATATCAAGTATTTGAAGAGGGGTTTGAAGTTGACAATCCTACTCTTGGGCTGTTGATGCGATATGATATGTCGGAGGATACGATCATCGATCATGAGATTATGATACCTACTTTCCCTGCACAGATTGATTATTGCGAGATAGCTTCTCTCGATTTTGATAAAAATGGTAATATCATCATTCAAGTAACCTATGGTACTAAGCTCATTTGGAGAGGTGTAGAATATGACGGATTTGGTAGCCCAGTAGCTAATGACATGCTACTCATAAGTCTCAATCGTGATTGGTCACTCAGATATGCCAAGACTATGTCAGGGCCATTTGGGAGTTTATACCTGCGTAAAATATTGTACACAGAAGATGGTGGTATAGCGATTGCCTATACCATGGGTGGAGCTTATGTTTATCTTGGTGAAGAACAAATTTTAAATATTGAATCGGAGCCTCTTGATTGGGTTCCTCTATTTGCCAAGTTCAGTGCGGATGGTACGTTGGAATGGTCTAAGCAATTTGATCCTGGGACCCATTTTACAGATGCTTATAACATAATAGAAGATGGTGTAGGCGGCTATTGGTGTGATATTGCCTTTGATCCTAATAGAAGTTATGTAATTGATGATATTGAATACGAAGTAGTGAATGAAGAATCTGAAAATCCTTTTTTCAAATTAGTTCGTTTAAATGAAAATTTAGAGTTTAAAGAGGTACTATCTTATCAGGATAAAGATAACACTGTAAGAGCTAAGTTTATTGATGGGTACATAAATGACGAATCTAAAATGATTGCTAGCTTTAATGGACTAGGACCATATCCAACAATCTTAGATTACACAAGTCCTGTAAAAGTTACTGGACATGAAATACTATTTACTCGAATATCAGTTGATATTAGTAGTAGCGTTGATGATTATTTTTTGTCCAAGTCAGAACCTTCTTTTAAGATACATTCCAATATTGGGGTATGGGATGATATGACTATCTATTTTGTTGAAGCTCAAGATATATCAGGACAAATAAGTATAATAGGAATTGATGGAAGGCGGATTGCTTCGACTATACTATCCAATGGAGTTCAAGGTCAGAGATTGTCTGAGCTCTTTGATATCAAGTCAATACCGGATAATATGTATTATATATCTTGGTTAGATAAAACTACTAAGGTATCTACCTTGCCTATAATTGTTCAAAATTAGTTTTTCTTTCGGATTGCTGAGCTTTATCAGACGATCAAACTATGTCTATCTACTAACTCTTCTGATAGCAATAAATTGAATTTATTAGTCGTCATTGTAGAAATTACTTTTTCTTTGTAGCTAATTATTTTACAAAATGAAAATCATCAATTTCACCGAGTTAAGTTTAAATCTTAAACATTGGTTAGACTCCTTTTTTGATGAGACGGAAGAGGTCATCATTAAGCGAAAAGATCAAAAGGATTTGGTGCTTATTTCATTGGAGAAGTATAACGCTTTAGTGGAGACTAATTACTTATTGTCAGGGAAAAATCGCGGTATCATTCTAGAATCTTTGAAAGAAGTGAGCCATGGTCAGCAGCAATATCATGAACTTATCGAAGAATGAAATTAGATCAGTCAAGAAGAATAGATAAAGAACATCGATTAGTATATCGAGCTACCGAAGATGAATTGCTGATATTGAGTTGTAGATACCATTATTGAGTAATTTTCCAATGATTGTAATTCTCAGAATACAATAGTTTTTCCAGAACCCTAACTTTACATAACACAAAACTAAAGCGGTTTAGCTACCTTTGTCTACTGTATGGAGCACTCACCTGAGCACGATAACCAGCCGACTAAAAAGTCGAGTTGGGTAAAGTATATCATTATCGCGATGTGGACACTGATGATTATAGGTGTTTTTGCATTAGCCTATATTTTTTACAGCCTGTCCAATAGTGATTTACCAAGTTTCGAAGAGCTAGAAAATCCACAGTATGATTTGGCATCGATCATCTATGATGCCAACAATAAGACTTTTGGAAAATACTATATCGAAAACCGCGAGCCCGTACGATACGAAGAGTTATCTCCCAATATCATTAATGCGTTGGTGTCTACAGAAGATGCTCGTTTTTTTAGCCATAAAGGGATTGATGTTAGAGCATTGTTTAGAGTGGGGGTGAAAACCGTCTTACTTAGTAATGAAGACTCGGGTGGTGGATCAACGATTACACAGCAGTTGGCTAAGTTGTTATTCAAGCGACCTAATCTAAGGGGGTTAAATAAACTTCAAAGAACAAAGAAACTGATAGAGATCAAACTCAAAGAGTGGATCACTGCGGTACGATTGGAGAAAAGCTACACCAAAGAGGAAATCATGGCGATGTATCTCAATAAATTTGAGTTTATCAATGGTGCTCATGGTATACAGGCAGCAGCTGAGACGTATTTCGATAGACGTCAAGACGAACTCAGTGTATCCGAAAGTGCTGTACTAGTCGGGATGCTCAAAAATCCATCGCTTTATAATCCTAAACGATTTGTCGATAAGGCTAAGAATAGACGGAATATTGTACTCTCGCAGATGAATAAATATGGTCATCTTGATCAAGAGGCCCTAGACACGTTGTACGATCAGGCAGTGGATATGTCTCGATTCAAAAGAGAGTCGCAGAGTGAAGGGATGGCACCATATTTCAGATCAGAATTGACGAAGTGGCTCAAAGATCTTTTTGCAAGAGAAGAAATGCAAAAGCCGGAGGGCGGTACATACAACATCTACAAAGATGGACTCCAGATATATACCACTATTGATCTTAACTATCAAGAAAAAGCAGAGAAAGCGGTGAAGGAGCATATGAAGGTCAATCAGGCAGCTTTCTGGAGAGTATGGGATCGTAAAGACCCATGGTCATTTGAGGCCGACGAGGCACAAAAAGCATTGCGTTATGACATACTTGAACGCAAAGTCAAGTCCAGTGATCGTTACCTGTCGTTGAGATCCAGATATCTAGATAGTGCGATCAGTGAGATCAGAAAAGACTATAAAGAAGTGCCGATGTCTGATAATGTCATCAAGGCTTTGGTCAAAATTAGTGATAATAAATCTGGATTTTCAGCAGAAGAGAGTAGTGGTAAGCTCAAAAAGAAATATCGAGACTTTTATCAAAGTGTCCTAAAGTCTAAATCATGGCAAACACTGGCTGCCAATTGGGATAATCTTCAAGCTGCATATAAGAAAGAGTTTAGAGATACCAAGTTCAAAATGATGGTCTTTGACTATAATGAACAAGGCGAGGTAGAAAAGGAAATGACTCCCTACGACTCTGTAAGATATCATAATAAGCACTTACAAGCAGGATGCTTGGCCGTAGATCCGAAGACAGGTTATATCAAAGCCTGGGTTGGTGGAGTAGGCCACAAGTACTTTAAGTATGATCATGTCAACTCCCGCAGACAAGTAGGGTCTACCATCAAGCCATTTGTATATACCACAGCAATAGCGTTGCAAGGAATATCTCCGTGTCAAGAGTATGACGATATTCAATATAGTATAGCACCAGGAGATGCTAATTTTGATATGGATCAGCAATGGTCACCTGCCAATGCCAATGGACTCTTTACGGGTAATAAGTACAATCTTTATCAAGGCTTGCTATATAGTAAAAACTCAATCACCGTACGTATCGTCAAGGAGATGGGTAATGTAGATGTTATCCGAGAGCTACTGGACAATGTCGGTATAGCGAAGGATAAGCGCTTGGATGGTGGCAGATTGGCAGTGCCGAGGTTACCATCTATGTGTTTAGGTGCTGCGGATCTGACTTTATTGGAGATGTCTGGAGCATACACGACTTTCGCCAACAATGGAGTCTATACGGAGCCTATATTTATCAATCGTATTGAGGACAAAAATGGTAAAGTAATTTACTCGGGTGTACCCGATAGAAACGTGGCGATCAATCCAGCATATAACGCTGTGATGGTGGATATGCTCAAAAATAATATTGGTGGAGGATTCGGAATCAAATCGGATGTAGGCGGTAAGACAGGTACGACCAATGACTATGCTGATGGTTGGTTTATGGGTATTACTCCTGAGCTTGTAGTGGGCGTATGGGTAGGTGGTGATGATAAGTGGATCCGTTTTCTGACTTTAGAAAATGGACAAGGATTCGTGTTAGCACGTCCTATAGCACAGAAATTGCTCAAAGCATTGGAGGCAGATAAAGACAGCGGCTACAACCCAAATGCCAAATTTGTTAAACCACCTAAGGAATATTTTGATCTAGTAGATTGTGCTAGATTCAAACAAGTAGCAGTAGAGGATGAGCAGTCTCAAATTCTTGAAGAAAAAGTACGGTCGGACGAATTTGAAGAGGAGTTTGAAGAAGAAGAATTTGAGGAGGAGTTTTAGTGATTTCGATATTCGTGAGTCGATACTCAGTAATCGAACAACTAAACCCGACTATCAAACGACGTCTGAAATCTAACATCTAATAATCTAAAATCTTAATACAAATAATCAAAACACATAATCATGAATGCACATAAAGCAAGTTTTATCAACGCCGCAGTACTAATTTTAATGGGACTTTGGGGCGCTTATGCCAGCGGATCTTTTGGAGGTGGCGGATCACCGACTGCTTTTATTCCAGTTGGGATTGGAGTTGTCCTGTTATTACTTAATGGCGGTGTAAAATCTGAAAACAAGGTCATAGCACATATAGCGGTTCTTCTGACATTCTTGACTATTTTTGCTTTAGGAATGCCACTAAAAGGAGCTATGGGCAAAGGAAATACCATGGGAGTAGTTCGATTAGCATTGATGATCCTCAGTAGTATTTTTGCGATGGTATATTTCATTAAGAGCTTTAGAGATGCACGACTAGCAAGAGAAGCGGCTGGCGAATAAAATAATACACTTTTGAATTTAGGAAATCATCACGTGCTCAACATCTTGGTGTTGGCAGGTGCATCATATTACGGTATGCAGGAAGTAGGCAAGGAGCTTTACTTCCTGTTTCCTATTATGGCAGCCGTCATTATGCTAGTATTGACCAATGGCTTGCGAGCTGGTGTTGTCAATAATGTAAGGGTATCGCTCTCGCTCAATCTAGTACTGCTGATATACTTGAGTTTCTGCTATTATATAGAAAATGCAAAAGGGTACATAGTAGCACTTACATTTTATCTATTAGGGCTCATGATCATTTCGATGCTGAGCATATCGATACGTTTCTTGCTATTCTTGAGAAAGCCGCAGGTTTAGATGAATATCAAGATTTTATCTAAAACCTATTTTTTAATAAGTTTCTGAATTACTTTTTTATCATTTGCTGTACTCACAATGGCTAAGTATATGCCTGAGTCCAATTGTGATATATCTATATTTTGCGTTTTATCTGTTTTAAATACAGATTGACCTACGACATTAATAATCTCTAATGAAGAAATATCGTAATCGCTAGCGATGTTAAGAATGCCATCGGTAGGATTGGGGCTTAAGAAGTCAGCAGATTGATAATTGTTGATATCCTTCGTATCACTAGTTATTTGCTTTAAAGAATTAAAAAAAGCGATAGTCTGTGAAAGTGCTGGCTGTACACATCCTCCGTGATCTCTATCATCACCGAGGTTAGCAGCTTCTAAATCACTTGCACCATTTGCAGTCATTACTTCGAGCGCTAGCTCTGAATTTCGCCACGTGACTTGATCATCTCCTTTACAGTAATAGAGTTTTGTAGGGCATTCTGGAGCCCAATCATAAACATCATTATCTGCTAGTGCAACACTAAATGGATGATCTGGATTATTGATAATAGCATCACTGATGCTGTCTTGCATGGTAAGTTTTGGTATGGACATGCCATGTCGAGCGACTAATGTATCGATCATTCGATTATTTAGTTCGAAAAGATCTATATTTTCATTTTCAAATTCGGTGATATCCCCGAGATATTCAGGACGAAATATATCTGATAACTCATAATCACCAAGCAATTCGGGGTAGGCTATTTTCATGGCGATAGAAACATTAACTAGGTAACCAACGAAAAAATATTCTGTATCACCCAAAGTAAATTCAATCATCCTATCAGAAACGCTATATGGACCACTCATATGAGAGGCTGCGGTTACAGTATATCTATCGCTATGATTTTGCTGGAGTTCTCTGTGTAGTGCCATACCTGCATGCCCACCTTGACTATATCCGCTTATGAATAATTGGTCATTCACATTAAATCCAATCTCATCAGCTGCGCTTTTGACAGCGTCTAGCATATCTACAGCAACCCATGCTTCACTATCTGCATGTATATAGGGGTGAGGGCCCTCAGAAATCCCCAATCCTAAATAATCAGGAGCTATGGTCACATAGCCAAACGAGGCAATGATCATCCCAAGTTCATATCCACCTTCAAGGGCGGAGGGCACATCATTTCTATCTGCTACAGTGCCATGTTGATTGCAATGCATCGGGAATACTGCGTCCTCATCTACGGGTACCATTACTAGTCCTGAAATGGTAGTGCTATCCTGATTGATATCTACACTTCTATAAGTCACTTTGTACAAATCTATATCATATTCTGCAGCAACAAAGTATATGCTTTGGATTTGGGCCTTTGGAAATACACCAACTTTTTCAAAGCTTACAAGTTTTTGTGTAAACGATGTGTTTAAAATAAATAGTGCTGAAAGAATAGTTAGGCAGTATTTCATTGTTTGTAAATTTATAATGGTAAAATTATAATTTTTAATGATACCAGTTGACTGATAAAAATATTAGAATTGGTAAAGACTCTTATATGTGCAATATCATTACTTTTGACATATGATATTATCTATTAGGGAAATCAGGTTTCGTCATATTTTGTTCATCTCAATGAGCTGTATCTTTTGCTCTTGTGTACCTGAAATTAAAAAAGAGGTCACTTCCATTGATTTAAAAGCTGATCCATCTTTGTTTAGAGAGGTTACTGATTTTATAGTAGACGAAAAAATAGACAGTCTTAGTTATACTTTTAGTGATCCAAACGCTAATCGTAGATATCTCACGGCACGTGCTTTTAGTTCTTTAGAAACGGGCTTGCTTTCCGATAGTCTAGTAACCTTGCTTGATGATAAAGTGATTGATGTTCGTGTAGAAGCGGCAAAAGCGCTTGGTCAGCTAGGTGCAAATAAAGGTCTATCACCGCTGGTTAATTCTTTTAAAACACAAGATACCACTGATGTCAACAACAAGTTTAATCAAACTATTCTAGAAGCTGTGGGTAAGCTAGGGGATGAGCAATACCTTGATCTTATAGCTAGCACCAAAACATATCGAAAATCGGATAATTTACTCTTATTGGGGCAAGCTCGTAGTATTTATCAATTTATGCTAAGAGGCATTATCAATGAGAAAGGGACGGCACTTATGATTGATAATCTCACGAATGATGAGATATCTGAAGATATTCGCCTAGTGTCTGCACATTACCTGAGTAGAGTGAAGGATATCTCACTCGAGGATTACAAGTTTAGATTAGCTGAGGTATTTACAAGAGAAGAGAATGTCCTTATCCGAATGGAGCTTGCCAGCATTCTCGGAAAGATCAATGATCTTCAGATTTTGAGTTATTTAAAAAATCAATTCGCCATTGAAAAGGATTATCGAGTAAAGCTTAATATTATCAAAGCCTACGGTAATTATCCTTATATCGAGGTGATTGATGATATTTTTGAGTTACTGAAAAATAGAGATTCTAGAATAGCCTCAGCAGCAGCAGATTACATGTATTTATTTGGTCAACCTGCTGATGCACTGATATATAAAACATCCCTCAAGGATAGCTTACCACCTATGGTCGAGTCTAAGGTGTATCGAGCTATCTTAAATCAACTTCCACATTATTATACTAATTCACGGACCCAATTGCGTAATGATATCCTTGAAAGGATATCTTCTACAGATGATGAGTATGTTAAGGCTGCTTACATCGAAGCATTGGGTTATGATCCTTTAAGCTATAGAGTATTGGAAGTAATGTATGAGGAAGAAAATAGTAATGTCGTAAAGACCACGATTACGCAAGCTCTTGCGGCCATATTAAAAGATCAAAAAACAGTTTATACTTTCAAAGCTGGAATCCGAGGAGTAAGAAAGAATATCCTTAATATCTACAAGGATCTGTTGGCACAAAACGACAGTGGTATGTCCGCTGTCATAGGAACTTCTATTGCGGATGAAAAATCAGGATTAAAACCTCTGATCGATAGTACAGAGTTTATATCAAAAGCAATCAGTAGACTACAAATACCAAGACAAATAGAAGCACATCAAGAGTTGTCAAAAGCATTGAGTTTTGTGAATGACCAAGAGCAACAAACAAAGCTCCAGAATGAGGTGAAAAAATTGAACTGGACTGCTTTAGAGACAGTAAATGATAGTACCGTTGTGGTAATAAAAACCAATAAAGGAAATATCAGTGTAGCCTTATTTCCACTCAGAGCTCCTGAATCAGTCGCCAACTTCATAAGCCTCATCAATGATAACTTTTACGATGAAAAAGTATTTCATCGAGTTGTACCCAATTTTGTGATTCAAACAGGTTGTCCAAGAGGCGATGGTTATGGAGGATTGGATTATGTCATTCATAGTGAACTAGCGGAGGCGATCTATGATGACGAGGGCTACCTAGGCATGGCATCGGCTGGAAGACATACTGAGGGAACTCAATGGTTTATCACCCATAGACCTACACCTCATCTTGATATGCGATATACTATATTTGGAAAAGTCATCAAAGGTATGGACGTGGTACATAATATAGAACAGGGCGATAAGATTGTTGACGTAATCATAACCAAATAATGGAATTAAGAAATACGCTACTTACCCAAAGACATATAACATTAGGAGCTAGAATGATGCCCTTTGCAGGATTTAATATGCCCGTAAGTTACTCCACTATTACAGAAGAACATTTGACAGTTAGACAATCCTGTGGTGTTTTTGATGTTTCACATATGGGTGAATTTATTGTGAGAGGAGTGGAGGCAACACAATTTTTGCTTCACGTACTAAGTAATGATGTCAGTAAGCTTTCACCTGGTGAAGCACAATATTCATGTATTCCAAATAATCAAGGGGGTATTGTAGATGATCTATTGGTATACCGACTTTTTCAAGATCAATGCAGTGAAGGTGAGCAGGCCTATATGCTAGTAGTCAATGCCAGTAATATTCAAAAAGATTGGGATTGGTTATCTTCTCAAAATACATATCAAGCTAAAATGATTGATATTTCTGATCGTACGGCTTTATTGGCAGTGCAAGGTCCAGATGCTGCTCAAGTATTGCAAACTATGACCGATGTCGATCTAGATCAATTGGGGTATTATACTTTTACCAAAGGTACCGTATTAGGAAAGGATAACGTATTGATATCTGCAACAGGATATACAGGAGCGGGTGGTTTTGAGTTGTACCTTGATCAAGATCATGTTACTGTATTATGGGATGCTTTGATGGACAGAAGAGTAAAACCAATGGGATTAGGAGCTCGAGATACTTTGCGTCTTGAGATGGGATACTGTCTATATGGAAATGATATCGATGATGATACCTCTCCGTTGGAAGCTGGATTATCTTGGATTACTAAATTGAAAAGAGACCATGCATTTCCATCAAAGGAGATATTTATTAGGCAAAATCAAGAAGGAGTCAATCGTAAACTTATAGCATTTAAGCTTGATGGCAAACGAGTGCCACGTCATGGATATCAGATTAATGATCATGGTGATAATCAGATTGGAGCAGTGACTTCAGGTACTATGTCCCCTTCTCTAGGCTACCCAATTGGGATGGGTTATGTACTCAAAAAATATGCAGTTTTAGGAGAGACCATTCAAATTAAAATGGGCAAAAAGTATTATCCAGCTGAAATTGTTAAAGCTCCATTCTACAAAAGTTAATACAGAAGAGTCAGAAAAATTATTATCATTTTCAACAAATCTTAGCGCTTGCAGTTAGGAAGAAGAATAATGTAACTATTAAGATCCATGCAAATTGCTGATGGTAAAAATAAGTTTATAGAAGAATGGGGTAGACTAGGCATCTCATGGGGGATCAATAAGTCAATGGCACAAACTCATGCCCTTCTATTGATAAGTTCCAAACCTATGACGGCCGAAGATGTCAAGGCTGAATTAGGCATTAGCGCAGGTAGTGCAAATATCAGTCTAAATACCCTGATGGAATGGGAGTTGATTAGTAAAATGCCAATATCGGGATCAAGAAAAGATCACTTTGTAGCAGAGAAGGATATGTGGACCATATTCAGTAAAATCATTATCAATCGGAAAAAGAGGGAACTTGACCCTATGGTGTCACTATTAGATCATCTATCTGATGTAGAGGTGACGTGTCCAGAGAGTAACGAATTTCATAAAGTCTTGACTGATCTACGCCATTTTTCACAACGTGCGGATAAGGCCCTTATCAATCTATCTAGTTTCAAATCCAAATGGATTCTGAGCGGAGCGATGAAGATGATGAGATAATTATTTTTCTTGTAGTAATTCCAGTATTTTGTAACTCTAATGAGGATAAGCTTATTTTGATTAAATTGTAGGCAAAATCAGCGATAAGTCAACTATGAAATTACTGCCCGTCAAAGCGCTTACGCCCTCCTTGAACCTAATAACAGAATCATCTTCCTTTTTTAGATATGCTAAAGAGAGATACCCTAAATATGTGACTAGTGGTTTCTATACAGAACATGAGGAACCTTCTATTTTTGTATATGAGATTAATGATAGTTTTACCATTAGGAGAGGAATAGTAGCCAGTACCCATGTGTCTGATATCGCTAATGGAAGGATCATACCTCACGAAAAGACCCTGGCGGCTAAAGAACAGCATATGATACATCTTATGTTGCAAAGGCAAGCACAGATCAAACCTACATTATTCGCCTATCAGGATAATGATAGGCTCAATGATTTTATTAAAAAAACTTGTAGTAAGGAAAATACATTTCTTGACATTTTTTTGGAAGAATCAGCTGAGGTGCATCGCTTTTGGAAGCTCTCAAAGCCTAAGGAAATTGATGTAGTTGTAGATTGTTTTAAGGCAATAGATAAGGTCTATGTGGCAGATGGTCATCACCGGTGCTCCACGATGGCAAGGCTATATGGTGAAAAGGATATTCAAATAGGAGAGGGTCACGACAGTTCTATTTTGAGTGCATACTTCAGTTGGTCTCAGCTTAAAATTTACGATTTCAACAGAGTGATATCCTTAGAGGACTTTATGTCATCTACTGAGTTTATCGTGAAATTATCTAAGTATGCAAATCTGAAATCTATAAAAAGCGCAGCTAAGCCTTCTAAAAAATTTAGGCTCAACTTCTATATTGATCATCAGTGGTATCAGATGCAATGGAAGAAAAAAACATTGAATCTATTTCGACAAGAGAATACCATCATCGACTATCAGGTATTTAATGAAATAATAGTAAAGAAAATACTGGGGATTGAGGATGTACGATCAGCTAGTTGTATTGAATACGTAGAAGGTATATCTGGTATTGATTCTATTGAAAATAAGGTGGATTCCGGTATATCAAGTGTAGGTTTTTGCTTGTACCCAGTTACCAAGCAAGAACTCATTGCTCTAGCCGATCAAGGTATACCACTACCACCCAAGAGTACTGCATTCGTACCTAGGATAAAAAATGGTATGATCGTCCAAAAACTATAGAACAACAACATATACATGAAGAAAGTAAGCGCAGATAGAATACATACTGTGAGTCAAGGCATATTAACTGATCATGTCATCATATTTGACCAGCAGGGTAGTATTTTAGATATTGATCCTGTGGAAAACCATGATCTCTCGACTGTTGATGTTAAAATAGGAGATATTATACCAGGATTCGTCAATACACATTGTCATCTTGAGTTATCTCATATGAAGGGTAAGGTCGATACCGGCACAAGCTTGCTCCCTTTTCTTCAAAACGTAGTGCAGTTTCGAGATATATCACAAGAAGAAATAGACCAAAAAATAGAAGATGCTGATCAGGAAATGTGGCATAATGGTATCATGGCAGTTGGAGATATTTGTAATAAGGTAGATACTGCGCTGGTTAAATCAAGGAGTAAAATCGACTATTACAGTTTTGTCGAAATGTTTGATTTTATGCAATCATCAATGACCGCAAATACTATAGCACAATATGAGCAGGTATATAAGGACCAATCCACGACAGGTAATAATAAAAAATCTAAAGTACCTCATGCTCCTTATACCGTATCGCAGGAATTACTAAAGTACATAGCTGGAGCGAATGATGACTCTGCAACTATAAGTATACATAATCAAGAAACCCCAGAAGAAGATTTGATGTTTCGGCAAAAACGAGGAGCATTTTTAGAATTCTATAAAAACTTTGGGTTTTCTTTAGAGCACTTTGAAGCTATAGGACACTCATCTATACATTATCTCACTAAGCTATTGAATCCAAAGAATAAAACTCTTTTTGTTCATAATACCTGTACTAGTGAGGCAGATATATCCCATGCTCAAAGTTGGGGAAATCAAGTGTATTGGGCTACATGCCCAAATGCTAATCTATACATAGAAAATAGGCTACCAGCTTATCAAAGATTCATAAATCAAAGTGCAAAAATGACTATAGGTACCGATAGCTTAACATCTAACTGGCAGCTATGTATATTAGAAGAAATCAAAACTATATTGAAATATCAATCTTATTTAAGCTTTGAAAAAGTACTAGAGTGGGCTACACTTAATGGTGCAGAAGCACTCTCGTTTCAAGATCGATTAGGTAGTATTGATATAGGTAAATCTCCAGGACTATTACATTTGTCAGGAGCTACCATGACACAAAATGGTTTAGATATTCAAGCGGCCAGAGTAGAGCGGATTATGTAGAGCGATTATGGATTATTGAGCTTCCATTGATTGTACATACTAAGTATATTTGAAGCTCTTTTTTTTGATACTGAGACGATAAGCTCATTTAATTTTTGTTCAATAATTTCTTGATGTTGATTTCTATTTTGCAATGACTGGTCAAGTAGTTTGTGATGCAGTAGTTCAACGAATTTAGCTACCTTTTTCATGCTAGAAATATCCTCAGTTTTGAAATAATACTTTTGGAAATACTGCCAGATATAGTCTATGGCTAAAGCACTTGGGTGTATCATGTCTGATGCGTAAAATCTATAATCTCTAAGATCGTCCATCATAATTTCATAAGAGGGAAAATAGCTTACTGCATCTTGATCTGATACTACTTCGTGAATGGCAGCATGAAGTATACTTTTGGCTCTAGCATTTTCTATAGTTCCATATCTGATATGTCTTACTGGACTTAATGTAAAATGAACATGAGCCGCTGGACTTTTACTTTTAATCACAGACACGATATGTTGACAAATTTCTTTGGATTCTTCGAAGGTACTTAAGTCTCTACGGAAATATCTTGAATGCTTTTTATGACAATTATTGATAATTTTTTGAGACTCAATGAGTTTGAAATACCAAGCAGAGCCCAACGTAATAAAAACGTGTTGAGAGTCACGTACAGCGAAGTCAAGAGAGTTTAGTGCATCGATGCAGAGATTAGAAAGTGCCTCTTTACTATTAGCATTAATGGTAGAATGAAACAAATGGTGATAACTCACTCCACTTGCAGATCGGGTAAAAAGGATGTCAGATTGATCTAATGAATTGGTAAGATGATCAAGGATAATTTGAGGGTGGAATATGATCCCAGTAGGGTTTATTACCGTGTGAAGGCCATTACGTTGGCATTGGTTGCCGATATTTTGTGAAAAACAACTACCCAGGAACAACAAAGATGAATCTAAATTTATAAGTTCGTTCCGAGGCTTAAGCTGAATCTGAGTCCTGAATTTCATGTTTTAAAATATCTACTGTATCGAAGGTATCAATTCTAATTATATTGATTTAACTATGATTTTTACATCTTTGTAAGTCATGGGCTTTTTTGATAGCATATTTTCAAGATCTATCCTGCAAGAGGATGAACCTACAGTTTCCTTTGGTCGGTATTCTGATAGTTTTAAGGCGCCAGTAAAATATGACTATTGGGATATCGCAATAAAAGAATTCGGTCGTGCAAATTATCGTTTAGCTTTTACCTCTTTTTTAGACTATCTTAAAGACGATGATCAGCATAATGTCAAGTATACTGAGGTAGGAGATGAGGTAGAATTTCAAATTTATCAAGGTTCTAAAAGGCTAGAAGGTGTCTGGACAGCTGAAGGACTCTTTGTAGAAGCCAAAATAGCTAAAACCAATGGGTTTCATGTAGGCTTTCTGCGACGATTGATTGAAGAAAATTACCTTCTAAAATATTGCAAATATGCCCTAGATGAAGAACATAATGTTACGATTATTTATTGTTCAAGGGCTTCTGAAGCCTCTCCATACAAGCTATATTATGGCTTTAAAGAATTAGCCATACATGCAGATAAGTTGGATGACATATTGGTAGATGAGTTTGATGAGCTTACTATGATCAATACTGGGCATGTCAAAGAACTATCAGAAAATGAAAAGAAGATTAAGCATACTTTTATTACAGATAAGATAGAATCAGTTTTTGAACTGATTGATAGCACAAAATTAGATTTAGGTCAATATCCTTCTGCCGAATCATATCTGTTATTGTCAGCTACTTATATTCTTGATTATTTGATAAGTCCTGAGGGGTTTATGTTGGAAAAGTTTGAGACTATTCACAACCATTTTTACCATAGTAAGCAGACTACAGGTGTCAAAACCAACATGTTGATCAAAAAAGAATTAAAAGAAATCGCAGATCGAAGCTATGAGCAAAATGAACAAGAGTTATATGTAGGTATATCTTCTTTTGGAGTTACTAGTCCTGTATCTTCTGAACAGCTGTTTTCGTTTATAGAATCCGAGTTAAAACAGCTAGATTGGTATATAAAGCATCAACACTATGATGTCGCTCAAGCTATTCTTGATTTTATAATCGGATACTGCCTTTTTAACTATGGACTATCGCGTCCTATATCTCAACTTTTTCATTTGTATTTAAGAGTAAGGGAGTCGAAGTTTTTTGTTGATTTAGACTTTCAACCTTTAGTCAAAGAAAATGGAGAACTAGATGATTTTTTGATCAAAGAGCATTTTAAAAAGATAGAGAGTGAGAATACAAGAATTTATAAATTTTTAAGAATCAATACTGCGGAGTTGAGTACAAAATCACTTTTTCCCTTTTGCCAGTCACTTGTACATGCCGTATTGAATCTTAATTTGAATAGAGTGGATCACGTAGATGTAAACTAAAATGAGTACGACCAAAGTCATAGAGGATTACAGAAATTTAGTGGTACAGATAGCCACTCCATTTAGCACTGGTACAGGATTTATTATGCCCAGTCGAAACATAATATTGACTAATGAGCATGTAGTACGTGGAAATCAAGAGGTCCTTATAAAAGGTCATGATGACGAAACGTATGTCTCAAAGATTTTATTTATCGACGAGGTTTATGATTTAGCATTTTTATCCCTATCTGCTGAACTTAAAAGCTCAATAAGTAAATTATCAAAATCAAAAAAATATATAGAAGGTGCTCAAATAATTGCTATCGGACACCCCTTTGGTTTGAAATATACAGCGACAGAGGGAGTCATATCTAGTACTTCATATTTCAGAGGAGAGGTAGCTTACATACAACATGATGCGGCACTCAATCCAGGTAATAGCGGAGGACCACTTATCGATAAAGATGGCGCATTGCTCGGTATTAATACCTTTATAATGAGGCAGGGAAATAGTATTGGATTTTCACTGCCAGTAGAATATATAGATGAAGACTACAACTTATTTAATGCTATTCAAAGGTTCCAAAGTGTAAGGTGTGACTCATGTAGGTTGGTTTTAGTAGAAAAAGAACATAGCACCAAATACTGTAATAATTGTGGACATAAAGTGCAGTTTATAAAAGATTTTGAACCTTATGAGCCCTATGGGGTATGTAAGCAAATTGAAAGATTACTACAAGAGCTAGGTTATAATCCTGCATATAGTAGAAGAGGGCTCAATCATTGGAGTATTCTGCGAGGAAGTGCGACCATAGAGATCAGTTATCATGAAAAATCTGGTCTTATCATAGCAGATGCACATATCTGTAATCTACCTCAACAAGGATTGAAAGAGTTATATACCTATATGCTGAAAGAAAACTATAACTTCAGTGATTTCTCATTTTCAGTTCAGGATTCCAAGATTATTATTACTTGGCTGTCCTATGATCAGTATATTAAATGGAATTTAGCAAAGACACATTTTGATCAATTGTTTTCTGCGGCCGATCACTATGATAATATACTAGTCGATAAATATGGAGCTACATTTAGAAGAAAATCTTAATATTAAAATTTAATTCAATGTATTATTTACCCTATTTAAGTTAAATGTCAATTATTAATCAGGCTATTTCAACAGATGTAATATAATATTCCTAAATTTATTCAATGACGATTATCCCCGAAACTGTTAAAAGATTTTTCATGTTCAATAAACGTTTTTTTACACTAGCGCTAATACTTGGATCTTGCTTGTCAATGATGGCACAGGATATACATTTTTCTCAATTTTACATGAGCCCGCTCAATTTGAATCCTGCTCTTACAGGAGTCAATAATTGTAAAACGAGACTTGTAGCAAACTATAGAAATCAATGGGCTAGTGTGATCGGCTCAGATGCATATAATACATACTCCGTAAGTTATGACCAGAAAGTAGCTGTCGGTAGATCTGACTATTTCGGTATCGGTGGTACACTGTGGGGTGACGTAGCTGGGGAGACTAGATTTGGATCTTCCCAAGCAAGAATGTCATTTTCCTATAGTAAAAAAGTAGGTGGCTACAGAAAAGCAGCAAAATATCTCGTAGTGGGTGCCGATGCAGGTGTTACTCAACGAAGAGTACGTGATGGTGATTTCAGATGGGGTACGCAACATGATGGTAATGGTGGATTTAATGGGTCACTTTCTTCAGGCGAACCAGTGTTAGATCCTGACTTTCTTTACGCTGATGTATCTGTAGGTATATTATTTTTCAATGTTACGGATGAGAGAAATAACTGGTATGTAGGTGCGGCCCTTGCACATGTCAATCAGCCAAATATTAGTTTTTATCAAGGTGATGACGCGGTTACATTGTATACTAAAAATACTTTTCATGCTGGTGCTCAGTTAGAATTGACACGAGATATCAGTATACTTCCTGCGGCCGTATTATTCTTTCAAGGTAAGCAACGAGAATATAACTTAGGTACTAGCTTTCGATTTGATACAGGGACTAGGTCAGTGCCACAATCATGGCAAGTCGGAGCTTGGTTTAGAGCAGGTACTCAGGCTACTGTAATTGATCAAATTACTCAAGAAGAGTCAGGTGGTGGTTTCCATGCGGATGCTATCATACTTTCTACTAGATTTAACTATGATAAGTTTGGTATAGGTTTTAGCTATGACTCAACTATCTCGGACCTCAGACAAGGCGGCAACGCGGTAGGCTCGTTTGAGTTTTCATTGAACTACTTTATCTGTGGTCCTGAAAAAAGAGCTGTCTATTGTCCTAGATTTTAAATTTAGGATTTAGTCTGTTTCAAGGTAAATAAGAGCAGTTTATACGTTGATCTCTATGATCTGCTAAGGTTCTTGTTGTATTCTATCACATCAATAAAAGCAAATGTTCGGTAAAGATAAATCAGATCAAAATAGTTTTCAATCTGGATCTATATCCGCATCGGGTGGCTCCAATAGCCTTGTGCAAGGTACCTCTGTGGAGGGTTCGCTAAAGGCTAATAGTGATATCCGTATAGATGGTCGGCTCAACGGTAAGTTGGAATGTGCAGGAAGACTAATCATAGGTGGATCGGGCGTAATAGATGGAGAGGTAGATTGTCAAAATGCTATTATAGAAGGCAAATTTATAGGTAAACTCAATGTCAAGGAACTATTAGATATAAGAGAATCTGCTGATGTCAATGGTGATGTTTCAACCAATAAGCTTCTTATTCAGTCTGGAGCAGTATTTAACGTGAACTGTGATATGGGAGGCCGCAAAATCAAGAATAAAAAAGAAACTAACGCCAAGAACAATGCGTAATGTTTGATTTCATATGAACAAGCAGTCACATAATCGCGCCAAAGCTTATCTAAAATATTCTGGTATAGCTTTCCAGCTTGTGGCTATGGTGTTGATAGGTCTTTTTTTTGGACAATGGGTTGATGAAAAAATGGGGAATGAAAAACCCCTTGTTACCATTTTATGCATTTTAGTATTTTTTACTCTTTATATGATACGCTTATATTATGATTTAATCAAAAGTGATCAATGAAGAAAAGGGTGTTTTTATGGGGAGGTGTATGCGTCGTTGCTTTGAATATATTTCAGATACATTGTTTTAATAACATCTACTCCAACCTCTCTTATGATGCACGACCATCTTATTTAGGTATAGTTTGCTTCGTGGTACTATGTCTTATCACCTATATTCTTGGCGGTTACGTGCTCAAAAGAAAAAATAAAAGCCTTTACCTAGGCTTTATCGTGATGAATATGCTGCTAAAAATGATCATCGCAGTCATCATCTTACTTGTTTCCAAATTTATTTTTCTAGCAGTAAGTAAATCTATACTGCTAAGCTTTATCATCGTTTATATCACTTTTACGATATATGAGGTAAGCTTTATGCTGCGTCAAAATAAAGATGCTATGGCTTTGAATGCATAATCATTTATATAACTAAAACCTTATAGCTTCAGAAATGAGTTCTTATTATATATCAGAACTCATTTCTGATATATAGGATTATTCACAAAAAAGTAAAATACTATTTCTCAAGATACTTTGCATCAAAGAAAACCTTATACTCATCGATGGACTTTTGTTTTATGATTTCTCTATAGTTTTTCTGCGTTACAGCATATAGTTCGTAGGAGATAGAGCTATCTATATACTCTGATTTATTCTCCATCACAGAGCTATAGTATTCCATCGCCTTATCTCTATTTTTAAATTTTCTTACGAGTACTATTTGAGTTTTATCCTTCGTACTTAGATATATATCAGTAACTCTGAGTTTATCTAGTTTATGATATTTTTTATTGTACCCTGTAATGGCAATCTTGGCATCTCGTTTCTTTGTATCATTACTATCGTATAATACTGCGATGACATAGTGAAGCTTATTGTCGCTTAATGAAAATTTCTCTAGAGCTTCATCATAAAGAACTTCGTCAAATGCATTTTGATTGCCTCGTAAAAATCGAATAATTTCTTGAGCTCTTTTTTCTTCGGGAGTATTTGGATGTCTAGTGGTCACGTTCTTTAACGCAGAAAGATAAGCTTCCTTACCATCGGATTGTCCTATAGTCATAGCTTCAAGTAGAGCAAATTTTGATTTAAGTGGATGCTTACTGTCGTACATTTCATCTACAGAACTTAGACGCTCTCTTACAGCATCGTATTTATGACCTTGAAAAAGTGAATACGTCTCGTCATAGTAGTTTTGTAACTTTTGTTCGGAGGTCAGCAGCTGGTTAGCATAGCTTGGATCATTTAGGATAAGTGCAAACTTAGAATCGGGATATCTAGATATGATTTTAGCTTTATATTCATTTGCCTTAGCCATATCATTGAGATCTTTATAAGAGAGGTATTGATAGTAAAAAGCATCTTGCTCTCTGGGATTCTTCGGAAATTTAGATTCTAAAATACCTAAAGATTCATTTGATTTTTGGTAGTTCTTGATCTGATCTCTAAATGCTACTCCCAAATCAAAATATGCATCTCTAAGCATTTTATTTGCTTTTACTCGTTGTACTTCCGAAAACGGAACATCTCGAAATATCCTTAATACCTCGGCATCTGATAAATCCTGATTTTCCTCTTCTACAGATTCGATTTCTTCATTATCGGATTCTGCTATCTGATTCCCTCCCAGTTTTTTAGATCTTCTCCAATTATCCTCGAGAACTCGATCTCCCCACTTTGTTTGAAATACTTGAGCACCGTTTATTTTGGCTGCGGTATTATACGCGAAAAAAGTTGAGTTGCCTCTAAGTCCACTTCGTACTATACCTTTACTGGTTGCTCCTGTTTCTTTATTATCGTTTAGAGGTTCAGCGCTTTTCTCTTCCTCCTTTAATTTTTTAGCAAGCTCCATACGATCCTCCTTTGACATTTCTGCAATCGTGATAAGGCTATCTTGTAAGCTAATGATTTCTATATTTTTAGCAATATCAGTTAAGCTATCTGCAAAGCGTTTTACCTCCATGTATCGACTATCACCTTTATCCATAATCTGTACAGTGCTATCATAATATTTTTTAGCAGCTACGTAATCTTCTGATTGATAGAGTAGGGTAGCTAGGCGATAATTACTTTCTAGATTTTGTATTTTATTGTCTGTAGAATATTCTAGGCTGCTCTCAAAGGCTGCAATAGCTCCTTCTTTGTCATTGTTCAAAAATTTGACTTCTCCAAGCGTATAATATATTTGATCCTTATACTCAGCATATTTTGATTCTTTGAGCAGCTTTTCTAGCTGTTTGACAATATTAGAATCATTATTTAATCTAGCATCTAATTTTATGGTATTAAGTAGTGCATTAAATTCCATGGTCTGAGTAGGCTTGTAGGATTTTACTCGTTTATAAGATCCTAACGCTTCAGAGTATGCACCTTTTCTTTCTTGAATCTGAGCTATAATGTAAGTGTATCTAGCTTTAGTTGTTTTATCTTTTTCTATATCTATAGCCTCATTAAGCATATTTATCGCCGCATTATATTGCTCTTGTTTTAGATGAAGATGAGCACGTGCTGCTGGGATAGCTTTGGCAATATCAGATCCACTAGGATATTCATTTTCCAGTTTGTTGAGCAAATATTCCGCATAGGAGTATTTTTCTCTTTCCATGTAGGTTTTTGATAACCATAATACACCTTCATAGAAAGAAGGCGCATGGCCGAATATACCCACATCACCATCAGGGTATCTAGTGATTGGTTTTTTCCTATCAGCTGATTTACTTTCTCTTTCTTCTTCGAGCTCTGCCTTCTCCTCTTTGTCATCCTCCGTTTTTTTTCTTTCATCCTTGGTGGGGGAAGTGTTTTTATGAGTGTTATCACCTGCATTTTTTACTTCAGTAGTTTCTATCTCAGTTTTATCATTAGCTTGGTTACTGGTGTTTTCTTCTGTTTTTGGAGTTCGCTCTTTTCTTTTTTTACCCTTACGTTTTTTTTCTTTTTTCTTTTTTCGTTTACGCTCTTCTTCTCTAGCTTTTTTCTTGGCTTCTTGTTCTTTCTTTTTCTGCTTTCTTGCTTCTTCTCTTTCTTTTTGTTCTTGTTCTCTTTTTTCCTTTTTCTCTTTTTCTCTTTCCTCTCTTTCTTCTTCTCGTTTTTTGGCTTCCTCTTTTTTCTCTTCTTCTCTAGCTTTTTTTACTTCTTTAGCAGATTTTTTACCCTTATTCTTATCATATGCTCTTCCATATGGATTACCTGGATCAAATTCTTCTTGAAAATATTCCAATGTCTCCTCAGCTGATTCATAGTCTTGCTTGAGGAACTGAGCTTTACCCATAAGTACATAACAGTCATCAACCCAATGACTTGGCTTATGGAGTGTAGCTACCGTCGTTACTTTTTCTATGGCGATATCAAGATCAGGACTTACAGACTTGGCAGCACTTGTATTGCCGTAGGGATATACATTTAGTATTTCGTAGTAATTATCAGAATTACTCGTTTCTAGTGTCACGAGACTTTCTTTCATGATTTCATCAGCATTGAAATATCCGTTGTATTTCGAATTCATGTTATGAAAAAATGTTTTTACTTTTCCAGTCTCTCCTTTTTTTCGTTTTGTGGCACAGCCTCCTAAGACCATATTTGCTATTAGTAGACCAAAAAGAAAAAATATATGATTACGATTCATTTCTTAATTATATTAAATGGTCGGGCATTCTGATTTTTTCGCCTGATGTAAAAGTACAATATGTATACTATCTGATAGTCATAAATTTAGACTAATATTTTACTATTCAAGGTTTGAAATCGTGAAGCTGTATAAATAAATTTTAAAGATTTATTAAATACATCTGTACTGCCTTTGCACTGTAATTCGATTACTTTTATACAATCAAGCTATATAACTCATTTTTATCTTTATTATTATAAGATAAGTCAAATAAACCATGGCAGAAAAAAAGCAACAAAATAGTAGGCTTCAGCGCTGGCAAAAGGACTATCGAATTGTTGTGATGGAACCAGATACCTTAAAGAAGATTAGATCGTTTGAAGCGAGTAAACTTATGGTAGCGATAGCCGTCTTTGTTTTAGCCACATTGGTTGTTATAGCTACGATTGTGCTTTTAAGTTTTACTCCTCTTCGAACTTGGATTCCAGGCTACGGCAAGATCGAAGCAAACCCCGAGTTTTTGCAGATGACTGATAAGATTTCGGAATTGGAATCTTTGGTAAAACAACAAAATACCTACATCGATGGACTCAAAAATATGCTCAATGGTGTAGAAGCTGAAGTCGATGGATTGGAAAAAGTAGAAACTTCTAGTGCAACAAATAATGATGAAAGGGATATTCAGGAAGAGAATGCCTCAATGTTTGACAGAATACTGATAGCACCCATTAAAGGTGAGGTCAGTGCCCCATTTGATTATGAAACCGAGCACTACGGAATAGATATACTCGGTGCTGCAGATATGCCGATCAAGAGCGTAGATGCTGGTGTTGTAATTACTGCAAATTATACGATGAAACATGGTTATGTAATCAGTATTCAACATGATCATGATTTGATATCAGTATATAAGCATAACTCAAAACTTTTAAAGAAAAAGGGAGATCGTATTGCTCAAGGAGAGGCTATAGCTATTATAGGTAATACCGGGATATTAACTGATGGTCCACATTTACATTTTGAGTTGTGGTATCAACAAAATCCAATAAATCCCATTACTTTTGTCTCACTTTGAAAATTAAATGAAACCATGAGCGATTTTGAATTAAAAGAAATCCTTAACGAGAATGGGGAGTTACTAAGTCCTATTTTACCTGAGCATATCAAAAACTATCTTATTGACATAGATGGTACCATCTGCGATGATATACCAAATGAAGAACCTGAAAGAATGGTGACCGCAGAGCTTTATCCAGATGCGCTAGAGATACTTAATAAGTGGTATGATGAGGGTCATATCATTACATTTTTTACCTCTAGAACTGAGGAACATAGGGCCGTAACAGAGACATGGCTAAACGAAAACGGATTTAAATATCACGGGCTGCTTATGGGTAAACCTAGAGGTGGAAACTACCACTGGATAGATAATCATATGGTAAGAGGTACCAGATTTAAAGGCAAGTTTACAGACCTTATCGTTAAGAATAAGGAGATAGAGGTTTTTGACGACTAGATTCCTCGAGCAACGATATCTTGAGCAGCCTCAGGAAGATTAGGATACTCATACGGGAAGTGTTTTGAAATAGGGATATTGGGCATGACGCGGTTGCTATTCAAGACTACTTGAGACATTTCTCCGAGCATAAGTTTTAGAGCAAAAGCAGGTGCCGGTGCTACTATAGCACGAGACTGAAGACCATTTTTAATTTGTTTTATAAAATCTTTATTGGTTAGTGGCTTAGGTGCAACTGCATTCCATATTTCATGGTTCTTTTGACTCGGAGATAATTGACTGATGATCATTTGACATAAATCATCAATATGTATCCAGGAGTAGTACTGCTTTCCATTTCCAAAATAATTAGCCATACCCAATTTCATTGGTAAGTATATTTTTTCAAATGCTCCCCCTTTGGTAGATAAAACTATTCCTATCCGTAATATAGTAGAGCTTTCGGTATGGTTGACTACGAGTTGGTGAGCCTCCTCCCACAATTGGCAGCACTCTACCATAAATCCTGTGCCAGGCTCTGAGTTTTCAGTGAGGATCTCATCATCGCGATCACCATAATAACCTATGGCACTTGCGCCAATATATGTTTTGAGAGCATGTTGGTGAGTTTGTAATTGACTGGCCAAAAGCTGAGTACTCTTTGTTCTTGATTGTATCAATATTTGCTTCCGATTACCGGTCCAACGAGCATCAGCGATACCAGCACCTGCAAGATTGATTACATGATCTACACCGGTGATGTCTAGATCAAAAGTACCATCTGTAGGAGACCATTGGCGGTGTACAATGTCATTTTGAGACTTGGATTTTCCACGGGTTAGGATGGTGATATCATATTTGGTTTTATCCATTAATTGGATAAGTCTGGATCCTACAAGTCCAGTGCCGCCTGCAATTACGATATGTTCTTTCATGTGCTACTTTGTATTGGTAATGAGGATCTGTTATCGATCATTCACTCTTTAAAAAAAGTTATCCACGAATTGTTTAGATAGAGTCCATCTAAGAATTTGAATAATAGGTATCTTTCACCTAACTAGATGTAAAACCATATTTATGCGACTACATAATATCTACCGATTATTGATCTTGCTTTTAGTCAGCCTTGCTACATTCTCTTGTTCAGAAGATAGACAAGCGCAAGAAAATGATGATTTTAAGTTGTCTATCCGGCTTGCAGAAGATCCAGAGAGGCTCAATCCTATGATTTTGATAAAATCTGTACCTAGACAGGTAATGCAGTATATCTTTCTACCCTTAGCAGATTATGATCCAGTCAACTTAGAGTTGAGTCCTATTCTCATTGACAAGCTCCCAGAAGGACAAGTCAGGGAAGATGCCATTACATTTAACTTTAGATTTAAAGATGATGCTTTGTGGTCTGATGGTGAAATCATCAATGCCGATGATTATGTTTCTACTATAAAAACAGCACTAGTATCGGGAGTGGATGCTACAAAATGGAGGAATTATTTAAAGTATATACAAAACATAACTATAGATCCTGATGATCGAAAGTCTTTTTCAGTAACTATCGATGAGGAGGTAAATCTCTTGGCACTAGAGCTTGCGAGTACAGTTCAATTATACCCTAAGCATATTTATGATCCTCAAAATGTTCTGGATAACTATACGATCGATCAATTGCGTGAAGATGACTTTTACGATCAAGAATTGGAAAAAGATAGCAGTTTATATCATTTTGCCGAGCAATTCAATTCAGCAAGCTATAGCCGCGATATTGTAGTAGGTGCAGGACCTTATACGCTGACCAGTTGGAAAACTAATCAATATCTGATATTAGATAAGCAAAAAGATTATTGGGGCAATAATTATCCTCAAAATGCTTTTCTACAAGCTCATGCGTCTCAAATGGAGTTTTTGATAATCAAAGATGAAACAGCAGCATTAAGCATGATGAAGGGTGGTGAATTAGATATTTTGCCCAACCTTAGCGCCAATGGCTATAAGAGTGTATTAGAAGACGAAGCATTCGGAGAGAGCTTATATGGCTTGACCCCACAGATCATGAGATATTATTACCTCCTATTGAATAATCGATCTGAGGGCTTGGATAGTAAAATTGTAAGGCGAGCGCTTGCTCATTTGACGCATGTGGAGGAGATGATTAAAACCTTAGAAAATGGTACTGCTACGAGGACAATAGGGCATTTCCACCCTTCAAAATCATATTATCACAAAGAGTTGGCTCCGATAGAATTTAATATTGATAAAGCTAAAGAGTTATTATCTAGTGATGGTTGGTCTGATGATGATGGTGATGGAATTTTGGAAAAAAATGAATCGGGAAAGAAAATTAAGCTTGAATTTGATATATATATAACAGGCTCAGCCTTAGGTAAAAATGTTGCGCTCATTTTCCAACAAGATGCGGCTAAGGCAGGGGTGAAAATCAATATTATAGAAAAAGCTAATCGAGCCATTATTAACGAACATATAAGACCACGTAAATTCGATATATATGCCTCGGCCATGACGCTATCCGCTGCTGTGGATAACCCGATACAACGATGGCATAGTAATCTGGTAGGCATCAATAAGATGAATCATACTGGATTTAGTAATGAAAGAGCTGATGAACTTATGGAGCTAATATCTGCAGAGAAGGATGCGGAAAAGCGTAGAGAGTATTATCTAGAGTTTCAAGAAATTTTATATGAGGAGCAACCTGCAATATTCCTGTACTCACCTACTGAAAAAATTATCGTTAATAACAGGATAGAATTGTCTGCAAGTCCCAAGCGTCCAGGCTATTTTGCAAATACCGCTTCCTTGCGTTAACTGATTTTTCATTACCAAAGTTTGCAGCTGCCTCTATATGTTGAGATTTTTGATGCATAGGATATTTGTTTCTGTTATCACGCTCTTGGTGATATCCTATCTGACGTTTAATTTTTCTTCATTTATCAAAAATGATCCCGTAGATCAATCTCTTGCTAGATCAGGATTTTATCAAGAAGAAGAGGGGCTAGAAGAATATCGTAAAGAATATAGAAGGACTTCTGTTGAACAGGGTAAACATTTGTCTACATTTTACTTCAAGATAGCTCCTTCTAATTATCCATCGCAATGGAGTCCAGCATTATTTCAAAGTGAGCAAGATATTTTATCCAAGCAATTAAATCAAGGATATAAATTTGAAAGTCTAGTTGATAATGATGGAATTATACTTGAAAATTATAATGAGGTAAAGAAAAAGGAAGCTTTTTGGTATTTACCAAAAGTGCATTGGTATGGAGTTGAAAATCAGTACCATCTTTGGATGTATTCCGCTCTTAAATTTGATTTTGGTTTATCTATCGTAGATGGTAGGCCGGTGAGTGAACATATATCTGAAGCTCTACCCTGGACGATCTCTCTTGGTTTGATGGCTCTACTTCTATCAGCGCTCATTAGTATTCCGTTAGGTACCTATGTGGCCAGTTTTCGCAGCAAAATGAAAGAAGATTGGATATCTACCTTTCTTTATGGAATTCATTCGATACCAGTTTTTTGGTTAGCTACTCTATTGGTCGTTTTTTTCACTACAGAGGAATATGGCTCCTGGACTAATCTATTCCCAAGTGTCGGTATCCGACCCAGTCCTACGACATCAGCATGGTATCGTATTATGGATTCACTTAGTCATTTAATTCTGCCTGTTTTTTGCTTAGTCATTCATTCTCTAGCCTTTGATATTATACAAATAAAAGCGAGTGTCAAAAGGCAATTTTTGCAGGACTATGTTATGACGACTAAGGCTAAAGGTGTTGGCTTATTCGATTTGTTTATGAAACATATTTTGAGGAATGCATTGATTCCTATGATCACTATATTTGTGATTGGTATACCTGTGATTATTTCTGGTGCAATCGTGGTAGAAACTATCTATAATATTCCCGGCATGGGAAGATTGCTCTTAGAAAGTCTTTATCAAGGAGACTGGAATATTGTTATGGCTATAGTCTTACTAAGTACATTTGTGACAATTGTAGCCTTCTTGCTTGGAGACCTTCTATATGCATGGGCTAATCCTAAAATCAGACTTTCTAGATGATTGCTATTACTCAAAATATGAGATCATTTTGGAAAGTTGCAGATAAGCGATTACGTTTTGCGATGGTTGTTATCGTTTTTTTTGTCATCATAGGAAGTCTAAGTAAGCTCTTGGTTGGACCTAATCCGATAGTTTGGAAAGATCAGACTGGTATTCATACTTTTTTTAGCGACGATTTATTCATGGTAGACCGAAATATTGAATGGCAAATCGGACCATTGATGCCTTATAGTCCGCTATACATAGATACGAATGCCTCTGGTGCTCAGGCTCCATTTACCTCTGAAGAATCTTCTTTTTGGTTTGAACATTGGCTAGGAACTGATCAGTTGGGTAGAGATGTCTTTTCTTCCATGATTTATGGTACTAGAGTGGCACTTTTTGTTGGTCTATCAGCTGCATTGATCGCCTTGTTTATAGCTATAGTATTAGGATCGGCTGCAGGTTATTATGGAGATCGAGATTTCAAAATATCGTGGATGGAGCTAGTATGCCTTATTATGATGTTATGCATTTGGTCATACCAATTGACATATCACATATTCTCTAGTTTTTGGCTCTTTATGATTTCATGCTTACTTTTCACAATCATTAGGATAGTTGATCGTAAAAATCGAAAAATCAGTATACCCTTAGATAAAATTATCATGCGTTCGATCGAAGTGATGAATGTACTACCTGGCTTATTATTGATTTTGGTTCTGTTAAGTGTCTTTCAGGTACGAGGAATGTTGAGTATGAGTATGACCATAGCGCTACTCATGTGGCCCAAGCTTACACAGTTTATGAGAGCAGAGATGATAAATGCTAAGACTAAAAATTATATCACTGCGGTCAAAGCAAGCGGAATGTCTGATATATTCATTATTTGGCGACATGTGCTACCAAACGCCTTACCACCAGTACTAATTACAGCAGCCTTTAGTATTTCTTCCTCTATTTTACTAGAATCTACCATATCATTTTTAGGATTAGGATTTAGTGGCGTAGAGCAGACCTGGGGTAGTCTGTTGGCAGAGGCTCGCACTAATTTTTCTGCCTGGTGGTTAGTCGTATTTCCTGGTCTTGCTATCTTTCTAGTGGTTATGGCTTTTAACATATTAGCAGAAAAACTTACCGAGAAATGGCGGCAAATATGAAAGTAATATACCGGCTCGTCTAGAAAGAGATCAGCTTTATGAAGATGCATTAATTTTAGTCATTTATCTTGGCTTACCGGTTGAAACATGAAGTCAACGCGGTATGTAGGAGATTAACTTATGGCTATTTTAGTAGTGGAAAGTAACTAGTTATATTAAAAAAAAGACCAAATCTCTTGAGACTTGGTCTTTCAGTGCTATCAATAACAATACTCTTTATCCTATCCTTTTGGATAATTATTTCTTGGTAATATTAGTTTCTATGATATCCGAAACACCATCTAAGATGATATTTACTTTATAATCACCTACAGCTAATTCTTCGATTGAAAGGTGCATCATTTCTCCCGCTATAGGTAAAAACATGACAACTTCATTATTGGTATCGAGAACCTGCACCACATTAATAGTTGCTTTTGAATTAAAACTAATTTTTTCACTTAGTTCATTATACTCAATACTTTTAAAATAATTATTATCATCCTTATTCACCGTAAGGGTAAAAGTTGTTTCATTTAAAGTGAAAGTAACTGGTTGAGGATCAGTGTTTCCAAAAGCAGAATTTGATAATAAGATCAAAACGCTGCATACTAATGTGTTAATTGCATTTCTCATAAACATCCTATTTAAAATTTTTTCTTCAAGAGTTTGTTACTCTATGAATGATATTATAAATGTAATGGACTTGGAGTTGTGAAACTCAGCTTCAGATGGCAAATACTGCAAGCTACTTTACAATTATTTATTAAAAACAGCTAAAACAACCCAAAAAACGTAATTCACTGAAAAAATATGTGGTAGTGGTGTTTTGAAAACATATATCACATATAGACTGAATTAATGGGTGTATGTAAAATATAATATTGAATATTTTATTATAAGCAGATTTAATTAGCTGTATGGTAAGAATTCATGAGTGCAGAATTTTATTTTTCGCATGAATGTTATTCTTTTTTTCGGATGTGACTAGTGGTTAGCGTATTGTTAATACTGTCATTAAGTTAGTCTTGTAGATTAGTCTATGGTTTTTAATAGCTTATTCAACTATTACGATTTCTGCATACATAGCCTTTTAGAAATATTGGCAAAAGAGATGAGCTTAAGAAATCCTAAAATGCTCAATGCAGCTTCCAGAGATACGATATTATGAAGCTAAATATAAAACCGATTACAAAGCATATGGATGCAAAAAGCAGATTACCATAAAGTACAAATCCTACACCGAATAAAATTGCATACACCATAAATACTGCGATCATCATTATAGCAATTTCTTTTCCGAGGCTCGAGTTACTCGGCTTTTGTAGATTCATGTTTTTCGATATTGGCTTCCATCCTAAATCATGAGGTCGTATTTTTTCAAAAAAGGATTGAAGAATCTTATTATCCGTTGGTTTAGTAAGAAAAGTCACTACGATCCAAGAGATGGTTGTAACGATCACTCCGATCACTAATTTCTCATGATCAGCTAATATGCTCTCTTCACCTTCTGCCAAATCTGCATCGAGAATAAACTTAAAGAAAACTGCTACTAAAAATGAAACGACCATTGCCGTGATTTCACTGTAAGCATTAATCCTCCACCAAAACCATCGGAGTATAAATAATAGACCGGTGCCTGCTCCTATTTGTAGTAATATATTGAAAGCCTCTAGAGCATCTGATAGATATAAAGCTAACAATGCTGATAGTATCATGATCAAAATCGTGGATAATCGACCGATTAATACTTGTTGTTTATCAGAAGCATTACGATCAATAAACCTTAGATAGAAGTCATGTACCACGTAACTAGATCCCCAATTGAGATGTGTACTTATAGTAGACATCAAAGCTGCTGTCAAGGATGCTATAACTAAGCCCAATAATCCTGAAGGTAATAGCGTAAGCATGGCACTAAATGCGATGTCGTCTTGTATGATGCTTGCATCTACCAATGGAAATGTTGCTCTAATACTTTCTAAATCAGGAAAAATAATCAGTGATGCTAGAGCTATTAATATCCAGGGCCATGGTCTCAAAGCATAATGTGCAATGTTGAAAAGCAAGGTAGCCTTGGTAGCATCTTTTTCATCTTTGGCAGATAGCATACGCTGAGCGACATAGCCACCACCACCGGGTTCTGCTCCAGGATACCAAACACTCCACCATTGAACGGCCAGCGGTACAAAGAATAATGGGATAGCTACCGTTGGATCATTGAGATCAGGTATGAAATCGGATTTGACACTTACATTAGGATGATTTATTAGATTTGAAAGACCATCGATCTCTGGCATTTGTATGATAAAAATTGCGGCAGCCACCATACCGATCATACTTAATATAAACTGGAAAAAGTCAGTGAGCATGACACCCCTTAATCCACCCAGCGAAGAATAGACGACTGTCACTAGTGATACTAATAATACGGTCTGCATTGCAGTCATACCCAACATGACACTAGCTATTTTGATACCAGCTAGCATCACTCCTGCCATAATGAGCACATTAAAAAATACACCTAGGTAAATGGCTCTAAACCCTCTCAAAAAAGCGGCTTCCTTGCCTCCATATCTAAGTTCATAAAACTCTAGATCAGTGGTAATACCTGACCGACGCCAAAGTTTGGCGTATATAAAGACCGTCGCCATTCCTGTCAATAGAAATGCCCACCAAGCCCAGTTACCTGCCACTCCATGTTTTCTCACAAGATTGGTCACAAGATTGGGTGTATCTGCTGAAAATGTAGTTGCAACCATCGAAACTCCGATCAACCACCAAGGCATAGAACGTCCTGATAAAAAAAACTCCTTACTACTTTGACCAGCTTTTTTACTAGCCCAGAGACCAATAATTAAGGTCCCAACAAAAAATAAAATGATGATAATCCAATCTATGGAAGAGAGATTCATGAGTTTCGTTTTGTATATCGTTAAGATATGCATTATGGTCTAGATCATAGCTATTAAGTTCAGCATTGCTCGCTGACGGATAAATGGCATTTAGTATATTAGGCTATATTTTTTGATTTAAACCAGCCAACGATTTGAAACTTGACGGATCCAGTATGATTAAAAAAGTCGGATTTATACTAGGTCCGATAATCTTCTTCATATTGCACTTTAGTAATCAAGAGCTAATTTCTGCTGATGCGGATTCTGTAGTTGGAGTTGCTATTTGGATGATCATTTGGTGGATTACAGAAGCGGTATCGATATCTATCACTGCGTTGATTCCTCTTGTAATTTTTCCATTATTTGGTATTGTCGACATAAAAACGGTGTCAGCCAGTTATGGAAACCATATCATCTTTCTATTTTTTGGTGGTTTTGTTTTGGCATTAGCTCTGGAAAAAGTGAATCTACATCGAAGGATTGCGCTAAACATTATTAAGCTTACTGGTACATCTCCTGATCGTATCGTATTAGGGTTTATGATCGGTACCGCTCTACTAAGTATGTGGATCAGTAATACTGCAAGTACAGTTGTCATGTTACCCATTGCGCTATCTGTCATAGAGATATTACGTAGAGATGTAGATGGTTACTCGAAGAAAGATAGAATTTTTGCGCTAAGCCTAATGCTGGGCATTGCATTTTCTGCTAATATAGGCGGTACGGCAACATTGATAGGTACTCCTCCTAATATTGTTATGGCTGGCTTTCTAGAAGAACAATATAATATCGAAATCTCATTTTTTAGATGGATGATTTTTGGAGTTCCCTTCGCTTTGACTTTATTAGCTATATCGTATATAGTTATTGTCAAGTGGATATATAGAAGTAATCTTGGTACTCTGAGTGGGGCAGAAGAGTATATCGAAAGCGAATTATCAGATATGGGCAGCCTTAGCATGAGAGAGTTTAAAGTGCTTATTGTCTTTATCTTCACGGTTATATTGTGGATCTTCAAGTCACCTATTGAGCTTGTGTTACCATTCATTTCATTATCCAATTCAGGTATAAGTATGTTAGGGGCATTTACTATGTTTTGTATTACTCATGATTTTAGTAAAGGTGAGATGATTTTGCAATGGGAAGATACTAAGCGACTGCCTTGGGGTATATTAATTTTGTTTGGAGGAGGGCTCGCTTTGGCGAGTGCATTGGCCGATGTTGGGATCATTGATATGGTAGGAGAGACTATTGCTTCGATTGATGGCGTGACAGTCAGTATTATCCTTGTGTTATTAGTTTCAGTGATGTTGTTTATGACTGAGTTGATGAGTAATGTTGCCTTGGTGGCAATATTTATACCTGTAGTCGCAGGTATTGCCATAGGTATAGATTTTGATCTTCTCTATCTCTGTATACCAGTTACAGTAGCTTCTAGTTGCGCTTTTATGTTACCTATGGCCACTCCACCCAATGCCATTGTTTTTGCAAGCGGTTATATCAAAGTATTTGATATGGTGAAAGTTGGCGTGATCCTCAATGTGGTATCTATTATTTTGATCATTTTGGCTGCTTCATATTTGATTCCTTGGGTGTTTTAAAGAGTATTTTTATTGCATGAGTTTAGTCTGAAAAGTATGTAAAAACATATTTTTCAGATGAAACTCAAGTATGGAACTCGTATCGCGTTTGGTGCTAAGTAATTAAGCCCCAACATCTCCAGAATCTTTCGGATAACTCAACTCCTAATCACCTTCCTTACCTCACTTCTATCACCCAAATCTGCTACCAAATAGTACATTCCAGAAGGCAAGCTAGATAAATCAATCTGATTTACATTTGGACTATGCGATTCGATAACAGCACCAGTAGCACTCACCACCCGATAACCTCGTTTACCTGCTAAAGTATTCACAATATTAACCAAGCCGTCTGTCACAGTAGGGTAGACCTCAAATGTATCTTGTGCAAGGTCTTGACTACTGCTCTCGATGCCGATACCTACCTGCTCCAGATCAAAGGTTTGTAATCCTTTGCCAAAGGTACCCGCTACCAAATAGTTTTTAGCTGCCTGGTACTCCATATCATATACAGGTATAAAAGGGAGGTTATCTCCTAATCTATTCCAAGTATCACCCGCATCTTCTGTAAAGTAAACCCCAGAGTTACTTCCCACAAATAGAACTTGTTCATCCGTATTTGGCATGATCACTAGATCATTGATCGGTAGTTTCGGTAGGTCTCCACTGATATCTATCCAAGTGTCTCCCAAGTCATCGGTACGATAGACATGAGTTTCATTATCGTTCAATTTGAATCCACTTAACGTAACGTATGCTCGATTTTCATCGACTTCAGATGCTTTTACACTTGTGATATATCTATTAGGTAGCTCCATGCTGATGTTTCTCCATCCTTCAATAGGATGACCGACCATAACTTGTCCATCGCTCGTACCTGCGAATATGATACCTTCGGTAATTGGGGACTCAGAGATCGTAGAAATGGTACGTTGGAAAAATGGATTGTCGTCATCTTCATTGATCACAACAGGTGAGATTTCGGAAAATTCTTCATCAACAAAAATGGTACGTTCATACAACCGATCCGAACCTGCGATCACTTTGTATGGGTTGTGTGGACTCAGAATATAGGGCATGTCCCAATTTTTAGTACCATCTAGCCCATCTGCGAACCACTCAAAACTTTCTCCTTCATCATAGGATATACTCAATCCGCCTCGTTGATATTCAGCCAGCCAAATACTTGCATCTTGTGGATGAAATGCCATTTGGAAACCATCACCTCCATAGTATCTTCTCCATCCAGTGATGTCTTCGGCACTACCGCCTACAGAGCCATTATCTTGAAGGCCTCCATAATATTCATCAGGACGATGAGGATTTACAGCGACTCGATAGAACTGATTGGTAGATATATTTTCTATATCTGTCCACTCCGAAAATTCATCTCCCTCTTGGGTATAACCACCGCCGTCAGTACCTATATAGATTTTATCATTATGATAGATCAGTTCATGATAGTCCACATGTACTCCACCTGTTGTTACCAGCGGAAACCAAGACTCACCTCTGTCTAGCGTTCTCCAGCTTGTAACTCCCAGTACTGTGATATCATCGATGTTATTCGGATTGATTCTGACCTGACCAAAGTACCATGCAAAGCCTCCTTGAAATCCACATTGCAGCCCGTTTTGTTCTTGACTTGTTGGCAGTGGATACCAAGAGTCACCGCCATCTTCTGTCATATATACTCCATAGAATTGATTGCCACTGTCGCCGCATTCTCCAAACTCTAGACTTGCACTATAGCATGCTACCATGACATCACTATTGTCACCCAACATGTCTAGTCCTATTCTGGTAATGTTTCCTTCTGGGAGTCCATTGGTCAACATATCCCAGTTTTCACCCCCATCCATAGTTTTCCATATTCTGGCATCGGGACCTGATATTTTAGAGGCATAGTCACTGCGAAGACGATTCCATCCTGCAGCATATACGATATCAGGATTGGTAGGATCTACGGCGATATCTATTACTCCTGTACTATCATTGATAAAGAGTGATTGACTCCAGTCTTGCCCACCATTGACGGACTTATATACCCCTCGATTATTATTCTTTTCCATGGGCAGGCCCATGGCGCTGGCATATAAGATGTCAGAGTTTGTAGGAGCTACATAGACTTCAGAAATGATAGTCTCGGCTTGTAGACCGATATTTTGCCAGGTACTTCCACCATCCTCAGATTTATATACACCTCTGCCCAATTGTGGGTAGCCAGAAATATTTTCATCACCAGTAGCAATGTATACGATATCAGGATTGTTCTGGTCAATGGAGATATGCGATATCGATAAGAAAGTAAACTCATTAAAAACGCTAATCCAGTTATCACCTCCATCTATAGTTTTATACAAACCACCACGGCCAAAGCCCATATAGATTATGTCATCATTTGTTGGATGTATAGCCATACTATTGATACGGCCGCCCATATTGCCAGGACCTTGATCTACCCATGTACCATTGACTGATCGGGTGTAAGACTTTTCTATGGCTTGATCTATCGTTTTGAAATAATGCTTATGATCAAAATCTGTATCAGGATAGTTTCTCTGATAAAAATGATCTTCTGCAGGGAGCAGAGCAGGCCCCTTCAAAGTCTCATAATCAACTACTGGGTCAGAACAGCTAATAATGATCAACAATCCAAAAGTAAACAACACAAATGGTCTCATAGTACAGGGCTATTTTTTCAACAAGATACTATATATGTATATAGGCTTCTGCAAGTAAAGGCTGCGCATTGAAGACTATTCAGCCAATATTTTTTCCATCAAGTAATCCGAATCTTGTCCACTTGCCATGGGAAAGGAGTGAGTGCCAAATATCGAAAAACCTTGATCTATATAAAATTGGACAGCACGTGGGTTGAGCTTCCATACACCAAGCCATATTCTGGAATATCCCAAGTTTTTTGTTTCGCGTTCTACCCATGCCATCATTTGAGTTCCGTATCCATTACCTTGGACCTCCTTATTAAGATAAATGCGCTGGATCTCAATACAGTTTTGTTCATCTAAATCGGATTGATATCCAGGTTCGTTGATTTGTATATATCCAATGATAGTCTTGTCTATTTTGACGAAATACAAATGTTGCTTTCCATTGGAAATGAGTTTTTTCAATCTATCTTGACTAAAGTGTTCTTTGATATATAAATCAATCGCTTGTTTACCATCTATGTTCTCATAGCTATCGCGAAAGGTAGTAGCCATAATTTCCTGGAGATCCATTAATTCGTTTGGTAGCACGGGTTCAATGATTAGCATATGTTACAATTCAAATACTAAACTACGCAGTTCATCTCTTTTTAGGTATGCGATATTCAACTAGAAGATCATCTTCACATTCATAAGCTTGTATTTAGCGCTATAAAAGTCTAATACGATTTTGCTTCATTACTGTCAACTATCATCATGAAAATCTACTACCTATTATTTTCGATACTCATTTTACCTTTTTTGTCAACCGCTCAAGATGGACTACAAACTGTCAAAGGTCAGATCATCGATCAACAATCAGAAATGCCATTGATAGGTGCTACTATAGAGCTTATTGGGAATGATGCACTAGGAACCCAAACCGACTTCGATGGATATTTTGTGTTAGATGGAGTACCTGTAGGTCGACAGGCTTTTTCAGTATCTTACCTTGGGTATGAAACAGTGACAGTTCCTAATGTAGAGGTAAGTGCCGGAAAAGAGGTGATGCTCAATATCGGAATGCAAGAGTCACTAGTACAATTGGAGGAACTTGTCATCACGGCAAGTGTAGATAAAGATCGACCCCAAAATGAAATGGCAACAGTATCTGCAAGGCAGTTTAGCATGGAGGAAGTCAACCGATTTTCAGGGGGACGATCGGATGTGGGCCGTCTGGCTGGTAATTTTGCAGGAGTAAGTACAGCAGACGATAGCCGTAATGATATCGTAATCAGGGGTAACAGTCCTACTGGAGTACTATGGCGATTAGAGGGTATCCCGATACCGTCTCCTAACCATTTTTCAACCATTGGCACCACGGGCGGTCCGGTAAGTGCTCTCAATCCTAATTTATTGTCAAATTCTGACTTTATGACGAGTGCTTTTGCTGCAGAATATGGCGATGCCCTATCTGGGGTATTTGACTTAGGCTTTCGAAATGGAAATAAGGATGAGATGGAATACATGTTTCAGCTTGGTGCTGTCACAGGATTTGAAGGTATGATCGAGGGCCCGATCCAAGGGACAAAAAATGGTTCATTTATTATCGCTGGGCGGTATTCATTTTTGGGAGCGGCTACTGCTTTAGGTCTGGATATAGGGACGAATGCAGTGCCTAACTATCAAGACTTATCATTTAAATTTAATTTCGGTCGGACTCCTTTAGGTCAATTTACACTCTTCGGAATAGGAGGTACGAGTGATATCGAGTTTTTGCATGATGAGACGGATGATCAAGATCTTTTTGCACAGCAAGATGAAGATGCATTTGCTGATTCTCAGTTTGGGGTATTAGGTTTAAAACACAACTTATTGCTGAATGATAAAAGTTATGTACGTACTGTAATAGCTTTGTCAACCACGGGTACTACATTCTCTACTAATCGGTATTTTAATCAAGATACATCAGAAGAATACACTCTTCCTTTTGACCGAGCTGATGATAGTCTTGATAAATTATCAATCTCTAGTTTTTACAACCGTAAGTTCAATGCTCGTCTTACCTTGCGATCGGGTATTTTGATAGAAAGGACCAGTATCGGATTACAGTTTTTATCTGCGGATTTAGATACCGAGAGCCCTGTTGGTCAACAAAACCTTATCACAGCTTATGATTTCGATGGCTCCGCAGTCACAACTCAGCCATTTGCTCAAGTTCAGTATAAATTTAATTCTGACTGGACCATCAATGCTGGATTGCATGGTCTGCACAGTAACCTAAACGAGAAATTTGTTGCTGAACCAAGATTGGGTATTAGCTGGAAAGCCGCTCCGAAACATACATTGTCCTTGGGATATGGATTGCATCATCAAAATCAAGTGCTTCCGATTCAACTCTTAGAAAGCACGGATGAATCTGGTAATCCTGTACTTAGTAACCTTGATCTTGATTTTACACAAAGTCATCATTTTGTATTAGGTCATGATTTTAAAATCAATAGCTCGTGGAGATCTAAAGTGGAGGTCTATATGCAAAGCATCCAAAATGTACCTGTAGATCCTCAAGAAGGTAGTTTTTCGGCCCTGAATGTAGGGGCTGATTTTGGATTTCCACAGGATAAGGATAACCTGGTCAATGAAGGGACTGGCCGCAATATGGGAGTAGAGCTTACCTTGGAAAAGTTCTTTAATCAAGGATATTATGTACTTTTTACGGGTTCTGTATTTGATAGTAAGTATACGGGCTTTGATGGGATAGAGCGTAATACCGCATTTAATAACCAATACGTGCTCAATGCTTTGGCAGGAAAAGAGTTCCAGTGGGGAAAATTGAAGCAACACAGGTTCACGATAGATACAAAACTAACTACTGCCGGTGGACGATTTTATACACCTGTAGATTTAGATGCATCCAGAGAGCGTATGAGTGAGGTATTTATTGGAGAAGAGGCATTTAGCTTACAAAATACCAGTTACTTTAGATGGGATTTGAAAATTGGTGTAAAGCTCAATAGTACGAAGAGGAAGTTTTCACAATCTTTCTTCTTTGATATCCAAAACGTAACCAATCAGGATAATATATTCAGACGTGCATATAATAGAAATACCAATGAGGTCAATGATATCCTACAGATAGGATTCTTTCCTAACTTTATTTACAAATTAGAATTTTAGCACATTTTGCAATCAAGAGTACAGAAATATTTAGGATTTGATGATAAGTGGATTACCATTATTGGTATACCGCTGGTGGCATTAGTGGTTTCGTTAATTCCGGAGGAGTTTTCTACTGATGGTACGTGTCAACCAAGTCTATTGATTAGTGGCATATTTACTGTATGCTTCTGGTTTGTCTACCGCACGATTATTATTGAGTATCACAAACGATTCAAAGATCAAGTAACGCAATGGAAGAGCCTTATATGGTTTGCAGTGGTAATAATTGCTTCTTACGTAGTAGTCAATGCCGTTGTAGGAAGGATCGTTATCTTTGTTTTTCCTGAAGTATTATTGACTGATGAGGAAAATACCGCTATTACTATAGCTACGATATTGATCATACTCTTGATGTTGGCTATCTATGAAGGATTGTATTACTATAATCGCTTTAGAGCATCAGAATCCAAACGTACTGAACTAGAGCGATTAGCTACGGAGCAATCATTAAATACCCTCAAAAATCAAGTAAATCCACACTTTTTATTTAATAGTCTCAATACACTTGTAACATTGATACCTGAGGATGAAAAGATGGCGGTAAGGTTCGTACAGGAGTTATCAAAGACCTACCGGACTATATTAGACCTGAGGGATGAAAAATTGATAACCCTCCAAAAGGAGCTCAATGCACTGGAATCTTATATCTACTTATTGAAAACTAGATTTCAAGGAAAGATTGACATCCAGAATGCTTTAGATATAGATACTAAGGACTTTTTAGTCTTGCCGCTGAGCCTACAAATACTGATTGAAAATGCTGTAAAACATAACATCGTATCCAACGCTCGACCACTTCAGGTCAAAATTGAAGTCGATGATGGTTTTTTGATTATCAGGAATAATCTTCAACGAAAGCGTCAAGTAAGTAGCTCAACCAAATTGGGTCTTGCCAACATAAAGTCAAGATATGACCTCATCGCTCATGAGAGTATAGAGATTATTGAAACAGAGAAAGAGTTTATTGTGAAACTACCCCTGATCCAAAATATTAGATTATAAAACGGACATGATCTTATTTCATCATAATATCACCAAAGGAAATGATTAAATTAGGTTATGTGAGAGCGTAGCGGGTTCCATGGGTGCAAAACTTTTTTTTTGGAAATTGCGCAGCGCAAAAAAAAATTAAACACATGAAAGTACTGATTATCGAGGACGAGCATTATGCCGCCAAGCGCCTACAGCAGTTGCTGACAGAGCATTTTACAGATATGGAAGTGCTGGATATCATCGATACCGTAGAGGATAGCATCTCATGGTTTCAAAACCATGAGCAGCCAGATATTGCATTCCTAGATATTCAACTGGCAGATGGATTGAGCTTCGATATATTCAATGAGGTAGAGGTCACATGTCCTATTATATTTATTACTGCATTTGATGAATATGCTTTAGAAGCATTCAAGGTCAATAGTATAGATTATCTATTGAAGCCGATAGAAGAAGCTGAACTTGATCGAGCGGTCAATAAATTGAAAAGGCTCAAAGGGGTGGAGCATCCACAGTTTGACTGGCAACGTATTGCTTCCAATTTTCAGATGGATATGCCTAGTTTCAGACAACGATTCTTAATTAAAAATGGTAAATCTTATGGGTATCTAGCCGTGGATGACTTGCAGCTGGCCTATAGCGAAGATGGTATTAGCTTTATGTTAGATAAAGCAGGACGTAGACATATTATAGATAAAACGCTAGATCAGATTTTTCAAGAATTGAATCATGCCCAGTTTTTCAGAGTCAGCCGAAAGCATATTGTCAATATCAAGGCTATCGAAAAGATGCATTCCTTCAGCAATACAAGACTTAAGCTAGAGCTTATTACCAAAAATGATCAAGACATCATCGTAAGTAGAGAAAAAGTAAGATCGTTCAAAGATTGGATCGATCAGTAGTGCAATTTGTGTATCATTTGATTTGCCAATCAATAGGTGCTTTACCATGTTCCTTTAGGTAAGCATTGGCTTTAGAAAAATGCTGACTTCCAAAAAATGCCCCTCTGGCTAATGGTGAAGGGTGGGCAGCTGTCAAGATCAGATGTTTGTGCTCGTCGATAAGAGATACTTTAGCTTTCGCAAAATTACCCCAAAGCATAAAAACTATTCCTGAACTATGAGCTGATAGATTGCGTATCGCAGCATCTGTAAATTGTTGCCATCCTATCTTGCGATGAGATCCAGCTTCGTTATGATTGACGGTCAGCATCGCATTGAGGAGCAATACTCCTTGCTGGGCCCAGCTTGTTAGATCTCCGTGAGCAGGTATCGAGCAACCGACGTCTTGCTGTAGCTCTTTAAATATATTTTTAAGAGAGGGTGGTATGCGTTTTCCTTGAGGAACAGAAAAACTCAATCCCATGGCTTCGCCAGGATTATGATACGGATCTTGGCCTAAGATGACCACTTTGACCTGATCAACAGGAGTGCTATTAAATGCATTGAAAATCAATTTACCCGGTGGATATATGACCTTACCTTGCCTCTTAAATGCTTGTAGATGAGTCTTGATATCAGCAAAGTAGGGTTTTTCAAATTCGTCCTTTAAGAGTGATTTCCACGACGCTTCTATCTGTACAGCTTTTGCTTCCATGAATACTAAATTATAATAAAAGCTGCATGTATTGTGAAATATTAAAAAACGGTATATTTTTGCAGCCTCAAAAGAACGGTCCAGTAGCTCAGCTGGATAGAGCAACAGACTTCTAATCTGTAGGTCCCAGGTTCGAATCCTGGCTGGATCACAAACGAGAAAAGCTAATTACCTCTGGTAATTGGCTTTTTTTCTTTCTACACGACCCAAGTTTACTTGTGGGAGGAGTGGAATGAAAAAAAGCCAGAATAGTTGCCCATGGCAACTATAGCTTTTATCTACACATGGATCTTCTCAGGATGGACGCAGTCAATCCTCCTACATTTCATAGGACGTATTGAGTTTACTCAAGGAGGCATATGAAAGAGAAAGCCTACAAGAACGGAACGTTCTAGGCTTGACATTTTGACCTTGGATCCAATCAGGATCGACGCAGTCAATCCTTTTAGGAGTGGAATGAAAAAAAGCCAGAATAGTTGCCCATGGCAACTATAGCTTTTATCTACACATGGATCTTCTCAGGATGGACGCAGTCAATCCTCCTACATTTCATAGGACGTATTGAGTTTACTCAAGGAGGCATATGAAAGAGAAAGCCCAAAAGAACGACACGTTCTAGGTTTGACATTTTGACCTTGGATCTTATCAGGATGGACGAAGTCAATACTTGCAATTAGGCATCATTTATGCTTATCTTTATAATACATAACAACAACCTTTTCCTCGTGAGGGGAAATACATAACAACAACCCTTTTATTCGAAAGAGTAATCTCCCCGATTACTCTTTCTTTTTTACGGTTACTTATGATTGTTGGACAAAGTATCTTATCAAAGGCCGACAAGTCTATGCTATATACCATATGCTCTAAAAACATTATAGAACCAGCATCAGATGACCAGCATATCCACAGAGCCATTATCTTTATAGCAAGGATAGGGTGTAGTAAGGTGACAAGGAAATTAAAAACGTCATAGGTTATTTTAAAAATAAGTCGATTATCTTTAAAGAAATGAATGGGTGGGAGGCAGGTAATTAATAACTTTTGGAGTTTACAGATTCTTAAAAAGGGTGAACACTAGAATTGATGTGAAGAATAAGGTTGAGAAATCACATTTATAAATTCCATTAATAAGTGTTACTCCAAATAAACTTTTGAAAAGTGAGTAAAAACATAAAAACTAAATCAATAGAAGAATCACTTTGGGATTCAGCTAACAAACTCCGTGGGTCGGTCGAATCTGCGGAGTACAAACACGTTGTCTTAGGACTTATCTTTTTAAAGTATGCAGGAGACAAATTTGAAGAGCGGAAGCAAGAACTGATAGCAGAAGGAAAAGACAAGTATGTAGAGATGAAAGATTTCTACACAATGAAGAATGTCTTTTTTCTGGAAGAATCTTCTCGATGGTCTTATATTATCTCTCAAGCCAAGCAAGATGATATTGCTCTAAAGATAGATTCAGCACTACACCAAATAGAAAAGAACAATCCAATCCTTAAAGGGGCATTGCCTGATAACTATTTCTCAAGATTAGGATTGGATAAGAGTAAGTTGTCTGCCTTATTGGATACGATTAACCTGATAGATACCCAACAAGATAAATCACAAGACTTCATAGGTCGGGTCTATGAGTACTTCTTAGGCAAGTTTGCCCTGAAAGAAGGAAAAGGGAAGGGCGAATTCTATACTCCAAAGAGTATTGTCAATCTGATCGCTGAACTGATACAACCCTACAAAGGCATCATCTATGATCCCGCTTGTGGCTCTGGTGGTATGTTCGTGCAATCCATCAAATTCATAGAAGCTCATAACGGAAACAAAAAGGAGGTTTCCATCTATGGACAAGAACTCACCAATACCACCTACAAACTGGGCAAGATGAACTTGGCGATCCGTGGCATCTCAGCCAACTTAGGTGAAAGAGCAGCAGATACCTTTCACAGAGATCAGCATCCAGACTTGAAAGCAGATTACATAATGGCTAATCCACCCTTCAATCAAAAGGCGTGGAGAGCGGAAGATGAACTGCAAGACGATCCCAGATGGAAAGGCTATGATGTGCCACCAAAAAGCAATGCTAATTATGCTTGGATACTCAATATGGTGAGCAAACTGTCAGTCAATGGTGTAGCTGGATTCATCTTGGCAAATGGAGCATTATCGGGAGGTGGCGAAGAGTATAAAATTCGAAAGAAACTGATTGACAATAAGTTGATAGAGGCTATTATCATTCTTCCAAGGAATATGTTTTATACCACAGATATAAGTGTGACACTTTGGATTCTTAACAGAAACAAAAAGGAACAAGAAAAGAAGATTGGAGATATCACTTGGAAATATAGAAAAAGAGAAGATGAAATCCTATTTATGGATTTACGCCAAATCGGAATTCCATTTGAGAAGAAATACATTCAGTTCTCGGAAGAACAAGTAAATAGAATCTCTAACACTTTTCATCAATGGCAAAGTGAAGGTGGAGAGTATGAAGAGGAGGCAGAATATTCTTATGCTGCCAAAATAGAAGAAGTCATCAAAAAAGATTACTCTCTTGTGCCAAGCAAGTACATCGAATTTATAAATCGAGATGAGAATATTGACTTTGACGAGAAAATGAATGGACTTCAATCTGAATTAACTGATTTATTGCAAAAGCAAGTCGAATCAAACTCCAAGCTTCAAGAGGTTTTTAAAAACTTAGGGTATGAGATCAAACTATAAGCGGCTTGGCAGATACATACAAGAAGTTACTGTAAAGAATACTGATTTATCAGTAGAAACACTTTTAGGTGTTAGCATACAAAAGATATTAATTCCATCTATTGCTAATACTATTGGTTCCGATATGTCCAAATACAAAATCATTGAAAAGAATCAGTTCGCCTATGGGCCAGTAACATCAAGAAATGGAGATAAAATATCTGTTGCTATTCTAAAAGAATATGACAAAGCCATTATTTCTCAATCTTATAAAGTTTTCGAAATAGTAGACACGGATGAATTAAAACCTGATTATTTGATGATGTGGTTTTCTCGACCAGAGTTTGATCGCTATGCAAGATTTATGAGTCACGGAAGTACAAGAGAAACTTTTGATTGGGATGAAATGTGTGAAGTAGAACTCCCCATCCCACCCATAGCAGAACAACAAGCCATCGTAGCCGAGTACCAAACCGTCACCGACCGCATCCAACTCAATGAACAAATCAATGCCAAACTGGAAGAAACAGCTCAGACTTTGTACAGACATTGGTTTGTAGATTTTGAATTTCCTATCTCCGCAGAATATGCTGCTTCGATAGGCAGGCCCGATTTAGATGGAAAGCCTTATAAATCTTCTGGTGGCAAGATGGTCTGGAATGAGGAGTTGGAGAAGGAGGTGCCTGAGGGATGGGAGGTGAATAAACTTAATCAAGTAATCAACATTTTAAATCACAAGAGAAAACCAATATCAAGCATAGAAAGAGAGAAGATACAAGGAGAATACCCTTATTATGGAGCTATGGGAATAGTAGACCATATAAACGAATATAGCTTTGATGGTACTTACGTGCTAATGGCAGAAGATGGAGTTTATGTTATTAATGAAAACGGAAATCCTTCATTACAATATGTTTGGGGAAAATTTTGGGTCAATAATCATGCACATGTCCTAAGTGAGAAAAAAAATTATTCCAATGAAATGATTTATTTGTCACTTCAAAATATTAATGTAGCACATTTAGTTACTGGTGCAGCACAGCCAAAAATTAACAAAGGAAACATTGAGCAGATTCCGTTGATAGTGCCACCAAACCACATTCAGCACGTATTCAATACTCAAGTAGAGAAAGTATTTAATTCAATTAAGAAAAATACCAATACCAATGAAAATCTCACATTGTTAAAATCTCTTCTTCTTTCTAAAATGGCAACTGATAAATCATTGCAAAAAGCCAATGCCATATGAAGGGGAAATTTATAGAAGAAAAATTGGAACAAGCTTTCACGGAGTTGATAGCACAAGAAGGCTATCCGCATACACTTGGGACTACACGGGATAGAAAAGAAGATGCTGTAATAAAATCATATTTAAAAGTGTCTGTAATATGAAAGATTGGATAACCGAAGCATATGCCTACTTAGATAAATCCTTGGGTAAAGTTCCAATCGAGCTCAATGAGATAGATTGGAAACAAGACCTATCTCCCAATAATGAGAAGCTATGTAAGCATCTGTCTGCTTTTGCTAATCAGCCAGGTGGAGGTTTTCTGGCATTTGGCATAGATAATAAAAATGCGAAGCTAATTGGGATCAAGAGAGAGCAAGCAAATGCTATCGTAGATAAGTTGGCTTCATTAGGTAGAGATGGTGTCGATCCCTTGGTACGTATAGATCACTCAATAGAAGAATTTAGAGGTGAGAGTATCCTTTTTGTCTATATAAAAGAAAGTGCAGTTAAGCCTGTTCATTTGGCAGGTCAGACAATTGAGAAAAGTTTTATACGTAGTGGAGGCACTACCCGAGAGGCTTCTCGCCAAGAAGTAGGAGCCTTGATGCTCAATAGCAAATCTCCGACTTGGGAAGAGCTACATGCATCTAAATTACTTTCAGCTACAGAGGTCATCACCCTATTAGAGTATGGTAAAATATTAGAATTGTTGGGTCGGCCTATTCCACGTGATTTAGACGAAATCCTTAAATGGATGGAAGATGAAAAGATGATTGTCAATGTAGATGGAAAGGGTTACTACATTACCAATTTTGGAGCAGTAGCGGCTGCAAAGGACTTGAGACAGTTTGATGGATTGAGCAGAAAGTCTGTTCGATTGATCAAGTATGAAGGTGTCAATAAAGCTGGTAGTAGTAAAGAGTTTCCAGGGCATAAAGGATATGCTATTGGCTTTGAAGGATTGATCAGGTTTACGCAAGGACTATTACAAGACAGTGAAGTGATTAAGAATGCCTTACGAGTGGACACTTCGATCTATCCAGAAATAGCTTTGAGAGAATTGATTGCCAACATATTGATTCATCAAGATTTTTCGGTTCGAGGAGCAGGTCCTATGATAGAGATTTTTAATGATAGAATAGTCTTTACCAATCCTGGCAAACTCCTTCCGTCAAAGAATATTGATAGGTTGATCCGTACAACTCCAGAGTCAAGAAATGAAGTATTGGCTTCAGCTTTTAGGAGATACAATATCTGTGAAGAACGAGGTTCTGGATTTGAAAAGGCCGTTATTAATATCGAGTTATATGGTTTGCCACCTTTACGATTTGAAGAGTTTGAAAACTCATTTAAGGTGACCATGTTTGCTCCTAAACCTTATGCGAAGATGTCAGTAGAGGAGCGAATCGAAGCCTGTTATCAGCACAGTATTATAGAGTACTTTGGAAATGGTGGTTTTAACAATGCTTCATTGAGAAAGCGTTTCGGCATGCATGATAAACAAGCTGCTCAGATCTCATTATTGATCAAGGAAGCGATTGAGATTGGTAAAATAAAGCCAAAGGATGCTGATAATGTGTCCAAAAAATTTAGTGTTTATGTGCCTTATTGGGCCTAAAATCTTATTTGATTTGAAAAATCACACAGAACATAACTCATTGATAATCAAATATTTGTTATTTAATTGGAATTCGGAAACTCAGAATGCCTTATTTGATTCGGATACAGACAATAGGTGTAACTCATTGATAATCAAAGAGTTTTTATTTAATTAGAATTCGGAAAGCTAAAATGAGCGGAAAATTCACAGAATATAAGTTAGAAGAGACATTTATTGAATTATTAGCCCAAGAAGGCTATCCGCATACCCTTGGGACAACATTGGATAGGAAAGAAGATGAAGTCATCATACAAGATGATTTGAGACACTACTTAAAGGAAAGGTATCAATCCGAAAATATCACCGATGTAGAAATTGATAGCATCATTCTACAATTGTCGTCTTTATCAGATACCGACATTTACGAAAGTAACAAGTCCTTTATCCGAATGCTATCAGATGGCTTCATACTCAAAAGAGAAGACCGCAGCCAAAAAGACATTTACATACAACTCATTGATTATACAGGACTTTCCAAACAACAACATAAAAAGGACAACCTAACTCATATTGCAGCAGAGCCTGACTCAAAATATGGCGAAGACAAAAACATCTATCGTTTTGTCAATCAATTGGAGATAGTTGGTACTCAAAAGCGAATTCCCGATGGTATTATCTATATCAATGGATTGCCTTTAGTGGTATTAGAGTTCAAATCTGCCATAAGAGAAGATGCAACCATTCACGATGCTTATGTGCAATTAACCACTCGATATAAACGGGATATACCACAGCTATTTATTTACAATGCCTTTTGCATCATCAGCGATGGTGTCAATAATAAGGCAGGTTCATTCTTTGCGTCTTATGAGTTTTTCTATGCTTGGAGGCGGATTGCAGGATTAGCCAAAGATGTTGATGGTATAGACAGTATGTTTACTTTGGTACAAGGAATGTTGAATCAATCTCGTATCAGAGACATCATTCAAAACTTCATTTACATTCCTGATTCATCGAAAAAAGATGAAAAGATCGTTTGTCGCTATCCGCAGTACTATGCGGCAAGAGCCTTATACGATAATATCAAGAAAGCTCAAAAGCCAGAAGGAGACGGAAAAGGCGGGACTTACTTTGGAGCGACAGGCTGCGGAAAAAGTTTTACGATGCTTTTCTTGACCAGACTCTTGATGAAAAGTGTAGAGTTTGAAAATCCAACGATTGTATTAATCACAGACAGAACAGACTTGGACGATCAGCTTTCTGGACAATTCACCAATGCCAAAGAATATATAGGAGATGATACCATCATCAGTGTAGAAAGCAGAAAAGAACTCAGAGCATTATTGCAGGTCAGAAAAAGCGGTGGTGTATTCTTGACTACCATCCATAAGTTTTCAGAAGACATTGAGTTATTGACCGAACGATCTAATGTCATCTGCATTTCCGATGAAGCTCACAGAAGCCAAACCAATTTAGATCAGAAAATACGTGTCACGAAAAAAGGTGTCAAGAAAACCTATGGCTTTGCCAAGTACTTACACGATTCGCTACCCAACGCCACCTATGTAGGATTTACGGGTACACCTGTGGATGCCACTTTAGATGTTTTCGGTAAAGTGGTAGATGCCTATACAATGACGGAATCTGTAAAAGATGAAATCACCGTTCGGATCGTTTATGAAGGAAGAGCAGCAAAAGTCGCCTTGCAGAATAGCGAGTTGGCAAAAATAGAAGCCTACTATGAAGAAGCCGCAGCAGCAGGTGCCAATGAGTATCAGATAGAAGAAAGTAAAAAGCAATCTGCCACGATGAATGCCATCTTAGGTGATCCTGAGGTATTGGCAGAGATAGCCCGAGACTTTGTAGAGCATTACGAAAAGCGGATAGAAGAAGGATCAAGCGTAAAGGGAAAGGCAATGTTTGTTTGTAGTAGTCGTCCAATTGCCTTTAACTTTTATCAAGAAGTCATCAAACTACGACCAGAATGGGCAGAAGTGAAAGTAGCTGAAGAAGGTGCCGTGCTCACAGAAAAAGAGCAAAAAGAAATCAAACCGATGGAACGTATCAAAATGATAATGACCAGAGGCAAGGATGATCCTAAGGAAATGTATGATGCCTTAGGCACTAAAGAATACAGAAAAGAACTCGACCGCCAATTTAAAAATGAAAAATCCAACTTCAAAATTGCGATTGTGGTAGATATGTGGTTGACAGGTTTTGACGTGCCGTTCTTAGATACCATGTATATCTACAAGCCGATTCAGCAACACAGTTTGATACAAGCTATATCGAGAGTCAATCGAAAATATCAAGGCAAGAACAAAGGATTGGTTGTTGATTACATCGGTATCAAAAAACAAATGAATCTTGCCTTAGCTAAATACAGCAAAGGAGAAGAACAAAACTTTGAAGACATTGCTCAATCATTGGTTGTCGTCCGCAATCATTTAGAACTTTTGGCAAAATTGATGTCCAACTTTGATGCTTCGAAGTATTACAATGGTATGGCCTTAGAGCAATTGAATACCTTGAATATGGCTGCCGAATATGTGCAAGCCACCAAAGAATTAGAAACACGATTTATGGGCTTGGTCAAAAGACTAAAAGCCGCATACGATATCTGTACGGGAAGTGAATTGCTCACCCAAGAAGAAAGAGACCAAACACATTTCTACTTAGCTGTTAAATCCATCGTATTCAAACTAACAAAAGGCTCGGCTCCAGATACCGCTCAGATGAACGCCAAGGTGACAGAGATGATCAAAAATGCTTTGGAAAGTGATGGAGTAGAAGAAATATTTAAACTTGGTGAAGAATCTACAACTGAGCAAGATTTATTTGATGAAGATTATCTCGCAAAGATTGATAAAATCAAATTACCAAATACTAAAATCAAATTGCTGCAAAAGCTATTGGCGAAAGTCATTGGTGAAATCAAAAAGGTAAACAAAGTCAAAGGCATAGACTTCACCAAGAAAATGGAATCCTTAGTCGCTAAATATAACGAACGAGAGGAGAATGATGTATTAAGAAGTGAAGTCTACGAAGAAATGGCAGACCAATTAACTGATTTGATTTGGGAGGTGCACAAAGAGTTTTCAGCAGGTGATGATTTAGGAATCGACTTCGAGGAAAAAGCGTTCTATGACATCTTATTAGAACTATGCAAAAAGTATGATTTCATTTACCCAGAAGATAAATTAATCGCCTTAGCTAAAGCGGTGAAATACTTAGTGGACGAGCAAGCTAAATTTCCAGATTGGAATAAACGAGATGATATTAAGGCATCATTGAAGGTTGGATTAATAATCCTTTTAGATGAATACGGTTATCCCCCAGTAGAGAGAGATGAAGTTTATGGGGATATATTTGAGCAAGCAGAGAATTTTAAAAAGCATCGAAGTGTATAGTTTATGGATTCCGTTATCTTATATCTAGGTAATTATAATTTAACGGTAATAAGGGCTTAACACATGAGGCTACTAACCAAATCAAGATTTAAACTCGGGATAGAATGCCCTAATAAGTTGTATTATACTCGTAAGCCCGAGTATGCTAACAACAAACTTGAAAATCCATTTTTGGAGCGACTGGCAAAGGGTGGCTTTCAGGTAGAGGAGCATGCTCGTATGCATTATCCTGGAGGTGTCTTGATAGATGATGGCTATGATTATGATCATTTGGCAGAGAGGACGCGAGAACTGTTGCAACAGGAGGATGTGATCATTTATGAAGCAGCATTTCTGCACGACGGTCTCTTTATCAGGACTGATATTCTGGTGAAAAAAGGTGATTATGTCAAGTTGATCGAGGTAAAGTCTAAGTCATTTGATCCAAATGATCAATATACTTTTATAGGCAAGAAGGGAGGCTTGAAGTCTACTTGGAAGTCCTATCTATATGACATCAGTTTTCAGAAATACGTAATGCAGTTGTGCAATCCGCACTGGAAGATAGATTCTTATTTTATGTTGGCTGATAAATCCAAAGTTGCCAGTATTGATGGACTTAATCAGAATTTCAAAATTTCTAATGATGATAGTAGGACGGGTATCCATGTAGTTAACCATGATCTAAATCAGTTGGGTGATTCTGTATTAGGGACTACCAATATGAGTGGTGTTGTATCTGCGATTATTGAAGGTGTCCATGATGTACTACCTCATAAGTCCTTTTTAGAGTCATTGGAGTATCTCAAGCAACATTATGTAGATGATACATTTGCTTCCGCAACTCCTATTTTTTCAGCATGTAAAACTTGTGAATTTAAAATCAAGTCAGAGGTTACAGACCGAGGACAGAGATCAGGTTTTAAGGAATGTTTTACTGGACAGTTGGGATGGTCAGAGGCCGATTTTGAAAAGCCAAATACATTGGATATTTGGGATTTTAGAAGAGGTAATACATGCATGCAAGAGGGCAAGGTCTTTAAAGAAGATCTCTCGCTCGATGATCTAGGACATAAAGAAGCCGATGATCATATATCACGTACAGAACGACAGTGGATACAGATACAAAAGGATCTTAATCAGGATGATACACCTTACATCCTGAAAGATGAGCTGCAAGAGGAGATGAATACTTGGCAGTTTCCACTCAATATGATAGACTTCGAGACCTGTACCGTGGCGCTTCCATTTCATAAAGGAATGAAGCCTTATGAGTCCATTGCATTTCAATATTCTCATCATATTATCCATGGAGACGGTCGAGTAGAGCATCAATCAGAATTTATCAACGTGGAACCTGGAGTATTCCCCAATTTTGATTTTATCAGGAGTCTCAGAGATAATTTGTCTAAAAATCAGGGATCGATATTTATGTATTCTTCCCATGAGAATACCATCCTGAATGCTATCTATTCTCAATTGTTGGACTCTGATCAATCTGACAAACTGGAGTTGATGGCGTTTATAGAAACGATCAGTCACAATAAACAGGATAGTGCTATCAAGTGGAAAGGAGATCGAGATATGATTGATTTGCTGGATGTCGTGAAGCGATATTACTACAATCCCCATACTCGGGGTTCTAATTCTTTGAAGTACGTCTTGCCAGCGGTATTGAATACGGATCCTAAGATCCAAAACAAATATTCACAGACCATTGGAAGCATAGGGCTTAGCTCCAAAAACTTTGAGAAAGACCATATCTGGCTACGTCAAGAAAATGATGAGTGGATCAATCCTTATAAAATACTACCGCCGCTTTATCAAGAATGGTCCGAAGAAGAACTCGATAAGCTCGTCACACAACTAGATCTTGTAGGGGACGGTAGTGCCGCCATGACAGCTTATGCGCAATTGCAATTTACAGAGGTACATGCTACAGAGAGAGAAGAAATCAAAAAAGCTCTACTGCGCTATTGTGAGTTAGATACGCTTGCGATGGTCATGCTCTACGAGCACTTAGTCAATATCGTAAGTTGAGCGATCATATTTTTGATATGGAAGCCGTATACTGCTCTCCATTCTCATTAATCAAGCTCAAGGTATATGATCCACTTGGTAGATCTTGTATATCGATCTGCTGACTGGTATTGATATTTATACTTTTTAATAACGCTCCTTTTTGATCGGTGATTCTAACCGCATACTTTTCGTCAATATGACTCAGTTGTAGGTAGTCACTCGTAGGATTTGGAAATACTTCTATACCTATATCAGAAATCTGATTAGTATTGACCGTACCATCTACTATAGCCATGACTTGTCTTCTTTTACTGATGCAGCTGAAGCCATCTTCTAGAATTTTCCAATTATAGAAATAGTAATAATATTGAGTACCGTATGGTGAATTTTTGATGTCTACAATATCCTCCAGCGTATACGGATAATCTACACCTGTGGAGTTTCTGACTATTCTAGGAGAATTGGTCCCTAGGGTAGTATTATTGACTTCCGTATCTGTAGTAAGTAGATAATCATTACCTATTTCGATATAAAAGTTAAGCTCTACGGTCTGCACTCCAGTAGTTAAATTGACCAACTGAGTGGCAAGTTCATTGCCGTCGCTATCTTGCAATACAACTCTACGTTCACCAGGGGTATCTGTATTCATCGTGACTTCCTGCAGTGTAAAAGGGGCTATTACATCAAAAATCAATCCTCCATTAAACTGATCGCCGCTATAAGGGCTATCTTCTTGAAAATCAGATTCTCCGACGAGCGCCTGATTGCCACCTACTGAAAGAATATGCTCGGCATAGTAAGCTGTACTAATATCGAGTACTGGAGTGACAAAGCTATTGCCTGAGCCAACTGGCATGGTAGCAAGATAGTCGTCATACCATAAAATAGAATCTCCAGTGGCGGAGAGATTAGCAATACCAGTGCTTAGTAGAGTATCATTTTCAGTTTCAAAATCTTCTGAGTTGATGAAGGATACTGCGATCTCCTCGGTACGGATGACGCCACAGGCTTCCATCACATCTGCATAATAATTACCCGATTCAGTTACTGATATAGTATTTCCTGAGTCCCCATTTGACCAGGTGGCATTATTACCGCTGCTTATACTCAATGATAGTTCATCTCCTGAGCATAGCGGGGCATTATGTTCTGCTATTATGGTTGGGCTCTCGATGTTAGCGGCAGCTCTGATTTCTATATTTTGACTAGTACTTTGACAGCCATTTTCTAATATTTTGGCATAGTAAATACCAGGTTGGTCTATGGATATATTGCTTCCTGTCATTCCATTGGACCAAGTGATATCAGCAGTGCTATTAATACTTAAGTTTACTACTTCTCCGGGGCATATCGTGGATGGTCCGTCTATGACGATTTTTTCTTGTTTTTTGATGCAATTATTTTCAGAGATATAGTATTTTTCATTGGCATCCAGATCTTCGAAATGACTTGTTTGACCAGAGGGCCAGAAAATATTTAAGCTATCAATTACAGTATACTCTCCAAGCCCAAACAATGGGCTCAGGCTATTCATAATACCATAGGATTGCCCTGCTTTTACATCCCTGATCTGCACTCCCCATGGGCCATGCAGCTCTAGTCTAGTGCCTATGGCTAAGGCGTTGGAGTTAGTTCCTGTAAGGTGAAAACCGATCCAGTTATTATCATTTGTTTTATTGATGTAGAGTTCGTCTGCGGAAGCTCCTGTACCTGAAAATCCTGTGCCATAGTTGACCAGTACATCTCGAAAACCATCATCATTGATATCACCTACAGCAAAGCTATTGGCATTATTACTCGAGAATGGATCAGTATTTTGTGTAAAAGTCTGATCACCATTATTCATCAGCAGATAATCTCGACCTCCACCAATAAGAATGTCCAAGAATCCATCATTATCAAAATCTACGAAAATACCTTGTATGTCTCCGCCCGTGATGTCTTGACTAATGTAGTCTTGTTTTTCATAAAACTTACCATCCTCTTCTTGGATAAGTAGCTGATATTTAAAGTCATGATTGACGATGTAGCAGTCAAGGTCACCATCATTATCTATATCTCCAAAGTCAGCGGACCAACTTTGCCATCCAATCTTCAGACCATAATCTTCTGCTTGTTCGGTATATTGGTTATTGCCATCATTGATGAATAATGCATTGATCCGACGAGGGTCACTCGGGTCATTGACAAAGCCTCTACATTTTGCAATATATAAGTCAAGATCTCGATCATTGTCTACATCTATCCACGTACTCCCATAGTTGCCAGAGTTATCCGATGCTGGTGTGGTAGTCATATCGATCATCTCATTGGCAGGAGCAATATTTCCGTTTTGGTCATTGATAAATATTTCACTTTCGGCATCGTCGTCACATACAAAGACATCTACCCATCCGTCATTGTTGATATCTACAACATTAGATCCTTGTGCGAAAAAATCAGAATTGGAGGTGTAGAAACTCTCAAATGGACTATCCTTATCATCGCGTTTATATACTTTGAGGCCATCATAAAAGCCAGATACCATAATCTCATTTATTCCATCATTGTCTATGTCACCAGCCATGATTGTCCAAGCATTTCCACCAGGTACCACACCTACAGACTCGATTTTCACATCACTATCTGCACCACCTTGATATCCTACGAAAAGTTGATCACCACCATTGAGAAAAAGTAAATCGTCTTTAAAGTCCCCGTTTAGATCTACCATCCCTACCGTATAGTTTGCTCTAAATACTTCATCGGTATTAAACTTATCTGAAAGCTCAAATAAAGATTGTCCTGTACTTAGAAGAGGAAGTACGATACAAGTTGAAATAAGGAGATATATGTGCTTCATGATTGAATTTCGATTATGACATTAAAGTACTAAGAATATGTAGCTTCTACGATTAGTGCTGCGTAGTTTCGTAACATTAATAGTACCTTTTCGTTCAAGATGTCGTTTTCAAGTATATACAACCAAATGCGTTCTGTGCTCAGCTATTATTGGCGGGCCAAATCAGTGTATCAGATCCACTCACCATTTCTTTTTGAATTTTGTACTCAAGTATTAGACGAGTCTGATCGATACTATGCATTTGAATATATCGAGACCGAGCGCCAGATTTTACTTCAGAGCCATAAGGATATAGATTTTTTAGAATTAGGTGCCGGTAATACTGCACTCACCAAACGTAAAATCTCAGAAATTGCAAAAACGAGCCTATCCAGTCCATGGCAATGTGAAATACTTTTCAAACTTGTCAAGTTTCAAAATCCTAAAACGGTATTAGAAATCGGTACAAGTTTGGGTATTAGTTGTGCTTATATGGCAGCTGGAAATCTAGCATCGCAAGTGTATACCTTAGAAGGGAATTCATCATCCTTAGATATTGCTCAGAAGCTTTGGGCTAAATTAGGATATGATCATATCTGTCCAATATTGGGCAACTTTGACCAGACACTTGACGATGCATTAAGTATGGTCGGTCAAGTTGACTTGGCATTTATCGATGGCAATCATCGAGAAGAGGCGACTGTAGATTATTTTCAACGGATATTAGAGAAATGTAGCAATCAAGCTATCCTGGTGATAGATGATATTTATTGGTCAGCTGGCATGCAGAGGGCATGGGAGAAGATTAAGAATGACAATAAGGTAAGTGCAACGATCGATTGCTATTACTTTGGGATTGTATTTTTAGATGATAGATTTAAGGATCGGCAGCACATCTCGTACCTCGATGCTAAGTATAAAATATGGCAACGATATCTGAGTGAGTAGGGGAGCATTATTTAATGCTATTTTTCCTTCGTGCATATACAGTCTTCTGCACTTTAGCGACGATTTTATCATCTATTCCTCTCACAGTGGTCGTGAATTCTATAGTTGCTTTTCCTTCTAGATCAACTTTGGTTTTAAAATCAGAAAGTGTCCGCTCATCCGCTTCAAATATTGCTGTGACTTTGGATTTACCGGGGGAGACAAATTCTATGCTGGCAGCTTTATCCCAAACGATATAATCCTTGCCGAGATGATTGTATACAATAAAACAATAAAATGGATCACACATCGCATATAGAGAGCCGCCGAAGTGAGTGCCATAAATATTTTTATTCCACCATCGTAATTTCATAGTCGTTACATATCGAGTACAGCTGGGATTGACTTCCGATACTCGTACACCTGCTCCCCAAAATGGGGGATACCAATTCATTAATTTGACTAGTCTTCTAAATTTTTTGAGATGCATTTATGCGAATTGAGATGACACTTTTAGATCCTTAGAGCCTGGTGTATATAGGTAAAACCCTTCTCCCGATTTCCGACCTAGCTTACCAGCCATGACCATATTGTTGAGCAGAGGGCAAGGAGCATATTTATCTTTGCCGAGTCCCTCATATAATACTTCTAGGATAGATTTACAGACATCTAAACCAATAAAATCTGCCAATTGGAGAGGTCCCATAGGATGCGCCATCCCGAGTTTCATGATGCCATCAATTTCTTCGACTCCAGCTACGCCTTCTTGCAGAGATATAATCGCTTCATTGATCATCGGTAAGAGTATTCTATTTGCAACGAATCCGGGGTAATCATTAGCTGATAATGGTACTTTATTCAATGATTTAGAGACTTCGATGATAGTCGCTGTGGTAGATTCGCTAGTACTATATCCTTTGATGATTTCTACCAATTTCATTATAGGTACCGGATTCATGAAGTGCATACCGATAACCTTGTCGGGACGAGCAGTCACAGCTGCTATTTTGGTAATGGAAATCGATGAAGTATTACTAGCCAAAATGCAATGCTCTGGCGCAGCTTCATCTATTTCTTGGAAGATCTTGAGTTTTATACTTTCGTTTTCAGTTGCGGCTTCTACGATGAGATCGGCCTGACTGCAAGCTTTAGCCAGGGTGGTAGAGGTGGAGATATGATCTAAGCAGGATTGCTTATCCTTTTCGCTTATTTTTTCTTTTTTCACCAGTCGATCAAGATTTTTTTGAATAGTCGCCATGGCTTTTTCTAAAGCAGTCTCTGAGATGTCACATAGTGTTACTTGATAGCCATGTTGAGCAAATACATGAGCAATGCCATTTCCCATGGTGCCGGCTCCGATTACAGTTATATTTTTCATAAAAAATCTTGGTTAACTTAGATGCAATAAAAGATTAAAAATAGAGAAATCAAGTGATAGCTATAGTCGATTGCGGGGCAACTAAATCAGAATGGGTATTTATTCAAGAAAGTAAAGTCTGTCATCGTATTTCGGAGCTTGGTTTCAACCCGAATAATCAATTTTCTTGGGACTTATCATCGGCACTTAAAGATCAACTTCGTGTTGTGAAAGTATTATATCTATACGTGGCAGGGGTGGTAGGTGATATTCAAAGGGATAAAGTCTTAAAATTGATTTCGGGAGTGGTAGATACTCAGACTAAAATCAATATATACTCAGATCTTAAGGCCGCCGCAAGGGCAAGCTATCACAGTGATGCGGGACTCATAGGAATACTTGGCACAGGAAGTGTTGCGGCATACTATAATGGCAAATCCATCGTAAAAATCTCACAAGGACTGGGATATGCTATCTCGGATGAAGGATCAGGCATCGATCTAGGTAGAGAACTTTTACGTAGGTTTTACTATAACATGTTGCCCGTTGCCGCCACGAATAAATTGAGAAATAAAATAAATAAACGTAGAGAAGAGCTACTCCCTCAATTATATGAAGGAAATACAGCTAAAGAAATCAGTACGTATAGTTATCATCTATACGAATATCGTCAAGAGACATGGTGTCAAGCAATATTAGCTAGTTGTTTTAATCGATTTATGGAGTATAGAGTAATTCCTTTGATAGAAAATGACCACCGACAAATAAGATTTGTAGGAAGTGTTGCATCTTTGTATGCTGATGAGCTCGTAGATTCTGCGAAAGCATTCCAAATCGAGATCACTGGAATAATTAAACATCCAATTGACAAACTAATAGAATATCATTGTAGATATGAATCTGAATAATATCAAAAAAATAGCAGTATTTACATCAGGGGGAGATGCACCAGGTATGAATGCTGCGACGAGAGCGGTTGTACGTACAAGTATTTATAGAGGACTAGAGGTATGCGGTATTCTGAGAGGCTATGAAGGGATGATCAATGGTGATTTTATTTCACTTACTAAGGATAAAGTTGGTAATATCATTCATCGTGGTGGTACGGTACTTAAGACTGCCCGTAGTGATGAATTTCGTACTCCAGAAGGTAGGGCAAAAGCATTTGCCCAATTGCAAAAGCATGGTATCGATGCTTGTATAGCCATAGGTGGTAATGGTACCTATACAGGAGCAAAGTATCTGTCAGAGGAACATGATATCCCTATGATTGGTATACCTGGAACAATAGACAATGATATCTATGGCACAGATTATACGATTGGATTTGATACGGCGATTAATACTGCAATAGAGGCCGTAGATCGAATAAGAGATACTGCGGATAGCCACAATAGACTCTTTTTTATCGAGGTGATGGGGCGACATAGCGGTTATATTGCCTTACATACTGGTATAGGTAGTGGAGCCGGAAATGTACTGATGCCTGAAAATCAGATCACAGTTAAAGAGCTTATGGATGGCTTAGAGTCTAGAGATAGAAAAAAGCTCTTCAATCTTATTATTGTAGCGGAAGGAAATCCAAATGGTGATGCCGCTGAGATTGCTGCACAGGTAAAAAAGGACTATAAAGATTATGATGTAAAAGTTACAGTTATTGGGCATTTGCAGAGAGGTGGATCTCCTACCTGCCATGATCGAGTTTTAGCTAGTAGGCTAGGGTATGAGGCCGTGGAGGCTTTACTCAAAGGGCAAAATAGAGTAGCAGTAGGCGTAGTCAATGATAAGATCAATTATTGCCCATTTGAAGATGCGATCACAAAATCTAAAAAGCCAGGATCAGAGATGATAGAGATGGCTAAAATATTGGCCATGTAAGATTGCCATATCGGCTGGTGCTTACAATATATTCAGGTGATTCATCAGTATGGATTTATGTGCTCTACTGATAGGAATTATCTTCGAATCCACCAATACAGAGTTGTCCTCAATATCTTTCACATGATCTAGGTTGATGATAAAGGATCGATGCACCTTGATAAGCCTTGGGCTTTTTAGCTTGGCATCTACTCCTTTGATAGTACCAGAGATGATATGTTTCCCAAGATCAGAAACTACCAAAACATAATCGCCCGCATTTTCAAAATAATGAATTTGAGAGATTGGTATTCGTGTAAGCTTTCCATCTGCTTTTACATAGATCTCATTATACTGAGATTGCTCATTGATCTGATGCAATGCATCTTGTCTTAGCACTGCCTTATCTACAGCTTTAATAAAGCGTTGTAGTGAAATAGGCTTTTTGATAAAGTCAGTAACATCGTATTCGTAGGCCTCAAAAGCATATTCTTTATTGGCAGTTGTGAAAATGACTTGAGGTAGATAGTTTAGCTGATCAAGCAATTGAATGCCTGAAAGTTCTGGCATTTCGATATCTAGAAATAGCAAATCGACGGATTCACTTTCCATAAACTTGAGTACTGACTTCGCATCTTCAAAAGAATCTAGTAGTTCGATGCGTTCAGACTTAGCGCATAGTCTTTCCAGTGCTCTTCTTGCCATTTCTTCATCGTCAATGACGATTGCTTTAAGTCTATCCATAACCCTATTTCTTACAATTTCATTCAGTGAATAGTGTAAATACACTTATTTATTCAATGCGAAAGATACAGAATATACACATTATAAAACATTTATATGTTAAAAAAGTATAATATGAAATTGTTTATATAGAGATCTCATTTATGGAATAGTGATATGCTTATCAGTAGTTTAGATATCTAAAATATTTTTAATGCAATTAATTACATATTATTAATATAACTTATATTAATTTTTTATATTTGATTCATAAAGAAAAACCAAACAATGAGTAGCGTCGTAAGTCTCAGATTTATACAATGTCATGATTATCTCAAAAAAAATAATCTGGTACGATCTAGTAGACAATTTGCTACTTCGCTTGATTACGCCCCCCAAAGTCTAAACGAAATCCTAAAGCAAAAGCGTGATGTTACCATTGAGCTTTGCAGGAAGGCCATCTGTAAGTATAAGATCAATGCTCATTACCTTTTCTGTGGTAAAGGAGATATGTTTTTAGATGAAAATCGTCTAGACAAACCCATACTTACGGTAGTGACAGATCGTGAAAATAATGAGCAGATAGTTCATGTTCCTATAGCGGCACAAGCTGGCTACGGTGGCAATGTGACGGATGTAAGTTATTTTGAAGAGTTGCCAAGTTTCAATCTACCAAACTTTAGACATCGAGGGGGGACTCATCGTTGCTTTGATATTTCAGGAGAGAGTATGGAGCCGACTATGTATTCTGGCGACCAAGTAGTTTGCAGTTTTGTAGACCCGCAAGATTGGAAACGTAATCTAAAAGAACATAATATTTACGTCGTGGTCAGCCATAACGATGTGGTTGTAAAGCGGATCAATAATCATATAGAAACAAAAGGCTATATAGAGTTGATTTCTGATAATGAAGATTACCAGCCTTATACCTTACAGGCTGAAGAAATCGTTGAAATATGGCTTGTACGTACCAAAATAAGTGCTGTATTACCTGCTAAAAATTCAGCTAGACAATCGGTCTCTCAAGATTTAGATCAACTGAAAGATACCTTAGCTTCTCAAAGTGCGATGATCCAAAGCTTAAATGCGACCATCGAGTCCTTATTACGCCAAAATCGAACGGTTAGATAAGTTTTAATTGTTGATGAATTTTGATCACTTGATCGACTAAGCTGATATGATGGTTATTAGTGACTTCAAAATGAGATATTGCTCTTTTACGATCATCTTCCCATTGATTGTCCATCCTAGATAGGACTTGCTCTCTGCTGACACCATTACGTTTCATGACTCGATCTATCCGAAGTTCTTTGTCCGCCGTAACCAATATAATTTTATCCAGATATCTATAACTACCGTTCTCAAAAAATAAGGCAGCTTCTTGCAAGGTATAAGGACTACTTTGTTGCTCATGCCATTGATGAGCATCTTGTCGGACCGCTGGATGTACTACGGCATTAAGTCTAGCGAGTAGTTCTTTATTTCCAAAGACTTGGCTAGAGATATACCCTCTATTGAGAATCCCGTTTTTATAGCTTTCTTTTCCAAATATATCTAGGATACCTTGGATGACTTCTTGATCATTATGCATTAACCATTTTGCTCGATCATCGGCATAGTAAACGGGGATATGTAGCGTTTCAAAAATCCTAGCTACGGTTGACTTTCCCGAACCTATCCCACCTGTTATTCCTACTTTTAGCATGGATCTTCTATTTTGGTGAAAGTAAATCCAGGTATGGTTTTCAAGGTTTTTACTTCTTCGATTGACTTTTGCAACAGTTTAGCCTTTAGCCGTAATAGCAGTTCTTCAGTTATACTTTTTCGCATGCCAATGGTGAGGAGTACATCGTTTTCATAGACCCTTTCTAAAATTGCAATATCGAGATTATTGAGGTGTTCCATTGCGGGACCTAGAGCACCATAATCCATACGTAGTGTATAATTGTTGTAAAGATACCTGGTGATTTTCTCTGCATTACTAAGTGCTTCGGCAGCTGCAGTCTTATAAGCATTGATCAATCCAGGTACACCTAGTTTGGTGCCACCAAAATACCGCGTAACGATGACAGCCACATGAGTAAGCTCTTGACTGAGTATTTGACCGTATATGGGCCGTCCGGCAGAACCTGAAGGTTCTCCATCATCATTGATTCTAAAATTATTATCGTCTACTCCTATTTTATAAGCATAACAGTGATGCCTGGATTTTGGATGTTCTTTTCTTAATGTATCTAGGACTGGAATCAATTCTTCCTTTTGATCAATATTGATGGCAAGACCTAAAAATTTGCTTCCTCGATCTCGAAATATACTCTCAGATCTTCCGCGTATCGTTTGATATTCATCAATGATCATGCGAATAGAATTGCGATGATCGATAATACGGCTGCGAAAAATCCGAGTACTTTCAATGTTGTGATTCCTTCTTTAAATAGGACAATCCCAAATAAGCTAGAGACGGCTATGACCCCTACATTATTGAGTGGATACAATTCGCTTCCTGTCCAATTATGTGCCAATAAGTATAGGATGAGATAAATACTGAAAAAATTAGGGATACCAAGGCATATACCTCCGATTATATTCTTCCATTGCAGAGTGATCCCGTTTGTAAAATACTGGTATAAAACGGCAATACTGCCATATAGTCCTGCAAAAAAGAATAAACTGGCTACAAAATTTATATTTCCATTTGGAGCGATTTCTAATACTTCTATCAAGTATAAGTATGTGTCTATGATAGCACTTGTTATAAAAGTAATACCTAACCATAATAAGCCAACTTTCATTTTCGATACATCTTCCCGCTTAGGCCATTGTAGAAGCAATAAGGAGGCTATAGCAAGGAGTATCCCTATTAATTTGAGGTATCCAAAACTATCTGACATCAGTAGTACTGCTACTAACACTGGAATGATAAAACTCATTTTTTGGAAAATAGTGGTTACCATGACACCTGCGATAGCCACCGTACGGCCCAATATATTGAATGCAATCACAAAAAGTAAACCCAGAAAGGCAGCATGCCATATCCAGGGCTCTTGAAAGGTGTCAGGACTTATAGCAGGTTGACCATAGACGACTGACGCCGTAAGGACGCAAGTGAAGTAGTTGACCACAATGCCCTGCAGTACATTGATCTTAAATTTATCAAATAGCTTGAATGCCACTCCAATGAGGGCATTGATCACTATACATATGATTAGTACAAGCATAAAATCGTTTGTAAGATCGAAGATTAACATTTTATTCGAAATTATTCGATATTCATTAGCTGTAAATCATATACGAAGATTTGATCTTTGAAGTATATACGATTTCTATATTTGTATTGAAATGAAAGATCTGAACCTTACCAGCCAACAATTTGATCAAGCCATCAATCGATGCCGTGATATATTTGTTAAAAAAACAATAGATTATGGCACTTCTTGGAGGATCTTGAGACCCGCGTCATTGACAGATCAGATTTTCATCAAAGCGAATCGCATAAGATCTATAGAAGAAAAGTCTGTTGCCAAGGTTGATGATCCTATCGATCTTGAGTTTGTCGGTATTATCAATTATTGCGTCATGGCAATGATTCAACTTGATCATATCTCTGATCAACAGCTAGAATGGCCTACAGAAAAAGTGCAGGAGTCCTATGATCATTATGTAGCAGAAACCAAACAACTCATGATGGATAAAAATCATGATTATGGTGAAGCCTGGCGAGATATGAGAGTCAGTAGCATGACTGACCTTATTCTAATGAAAATTTTAAGAACTAAAAGCATAGAATCTAATGATGGTAAGACGCTCATCAGCGAGGGACTGAAGGCAAATTATCAAGATATGCTAAACTATGCGGTGTTTGCTCTCATTAAATTACAAGAATAAAATAAACACAGTATGTTATCCAATATGTCCATTACCTTAAGTCAGTTAGTTTTAGGAGTAGCAGTTGCTGCGGTGATCTTGACTGTGATTACAGCTTTTGTTTTTAAAAATCACAAAAGCTGGTTGATGACTTTTTTACAGAATTTCTGTGGAGCTTTATTCATATTTTCGGGCTATGTAAAAGCTGTAGATCCATTAGGTACGGGTTATAAAATGGAGCAATATTTCACAGAATTCCAGAGTACTTTTGAGGGTACTTGGTTTAGTTTTATTGCGCCGATGTTTCCATGGTTGTCTCAGTATGCAAGTTCGTTTTCAGTATTCATGATTGTGCTTGAGATCGTACTTGGAGTAATGTTGATCATAGGTTCTAAACCAAAATGGACGGCATGGTTATTCTTATTGATCGTTGTGTTTTTTACGGTATTGACAGGCTTTACATTCTTGACGGGATACGTCCCAGATGGAGTCAATTTCTTTAGCTTTTCATCCTGGGCAGATTATAATGCCAATAATATGAAAGTAACGGACTGTGGTTGTTTCGGAGATTTTTTAAAGCTAGAGCCCAAAGTATCTTTCTTCAAGGATCTTGTCTTGCTAGTGCCTGCTTTTTATTTCTTATTTAAGCATAAAGAAATGCACCAATGGATCAAAAATAGTAAGATCGAGTGGGGGCTGTTGGGAGGATTGACTTTAGTTACACTTATATTCTGCCTCAGTAATTTTGTATGGGATATTCCAGATACAGATTTTAGACCTTTCAAAAAAGGCGCAGACATAAGAACGCAGAGGTCTGCAGAAGAAGATGCCATGGCTAATGTGCAGATTGTCGCTTGGAAACTGAAAAATAAAAACGATGGGAAAGTAATAGAGCTACCCAATGCACAGTATATGGCAAACTTTAAAGACTACCCAAAGACAGAGTGGGAAATCATAGATCAAATCAAAACAGAACCGGCAATCAAACAAACCAAAATAAGTGAGTTTGAAATCACAACCCCAGAAGGAAATGATGCTACTTATGAAGTGTTGGAGGATGCAACATATAAGTTTATGATCATATCCTATAAAATGTATGGCGCCCCAAAGGAGGCAACACGTACCGTCATAGACTCTACCTTTTCGACGGATACCATTACACTTGAAGATGGTACTCAAGAAATAGTCAAAAAACTGGAAGGCACGGCAGATCGTACAGTGACATACTATGACTACATCTGGGAATCAGACTTCAAAGAGAACTATACAGAGGAGGTCGCACAACTGGTAAACGCTGCGGCAAAAGATCAAGTAGGCTCTTATGTAGTAGTTGGAGGAGCTTCGATCGAAATGATTGATGACTTTAAGGGTGAAACAGGTCTGAAAATGCCTTTTTATACCGCAGATGATATACTATTGAAAACCATTGTCAGGTCCAATCCAGGAGTTGTATTATGGAAAGATGGAAAGATTATCCATAAATGGCACGTGGATCAATTACCATCTTACCAAGAGATAAAATCAGCTCATATGAGATAATTATTTAAAAAGAATTGAAATAAAAAGTAGGGGTACTACCTCTTAATTCTTTATTTCGTTACTTTGTATTAAGAAAAGTTTTAATACTTTAGGTCTATGCTAAGCAGAAGGAATGTACGAGTCAAAGTGATGCAAATGTTGTTTACTTTGAGTAGAGATGAGGAACTAAGATTTGGTGACTCTTTGATTAACTATAAAAAGCTGATCAAGGAATCATATGAGCTGTTGTTGTTCAGTATCTTTAACCTCATGCAGATAACAGAATATGCTAAGGAAGATGAGAAAAAGCGCAAAGCGAAGCATCTCCCTAATGATTATGATAAGGCATTTACAGCGAAGCTTTATACTAATCCACTAATCACGAGTTTAGTGAAGAATCATAGCTTGCATACTGAGTTTGTGCGGAGAGATTTTGCTTCAAAAATAGACAATGACTATTGTCAAAAAATATACACAGAGTTTGCCAGGGAAGAGGCGTATAAAACATTTATACAATCGGATAGCGATGAAAAAGCATATTTAGAAATCCTATTGGAGCTATTTAGGTTTTGTCGTAGAAATGAGCTCTTCAATGAAGTCATGGAGGATAAATATCCAGTATGGTTAGACGATAAATCTCTGATCATCGGAGCTGTAAAAAAATGGCTCAAAGCATTACCAAGTGAAGACCCTGAATTCTTTAAGGCTTTTTATCCTGATGAAGAAACGATCAAGACTTTCGGTGAAGAGTTGCTAGATTATACTCATAAGGAGGATGAAAAATTGCTAGCATTGATCAAGCCGGTACTTGAAAACTGGGATCATGAGCGGGTCGCTATCGTAGATATGATATTGATCAAAATGGCGCTTGCAGAGCTATTGTCATTTAAGTCTATACCTGCAAATGTTACTTTAAACGAGTATGTGGAGGTCTCCAAACAATATAGTACAGCTAAGAGTAAAGATTTCATCAACGGAATATTAGATAAGTTGACTAAAAGTCTAGAGGAGCAAGGATTATTAGATAAGTAAATACGTTGTCCTTGAAAATATCTGCTATCATGTTGTTTTTGTTCTCATTTGCTAGTCTTGCGGCCCAGCAAGGTGAGGAGCCGCAAGAGACGATCATTTTAATACAAGGAATCGCTAAACGAGTATTATTGGATTCCACTGGCAATATTCTCAAGATACTTGCAGATGAGCCTGATTATATGGGTGATCTATTTATTGATAGGCCACCTATTCCGGAATTACCACCCCAAAAAGTGATAGTATCATCGCCTAACACGATAGGAGAAGATACCAATAAAGTAATGGCAACTACTCAAGGGCAATTTGATATTATCAAGCTCAAAGACGAGTGTAAGGGAAGAGTGCTTCTACAACTAGCTGTAGATATTACTCAAGATAAGGAATACGATCAAGCCATAGATAAACTCAAGAATTATAGGCGATTTTTAATTTCTCAGAGTTTTAAATCAGAAAAAATAAGATTAGAAGTAAAGGAAGTCCAAGGTACTATCGCAATACAGAAACTTAATGCCGTAGAGTTGTCGTGTGATCTATAGTAGTCTGATTTACATTGCTTTATTCAATTGAGAAAGTCAATCCGGCATTTTGTTGTAACCTCACAAGTAGCGCATCCCCCATGGCTACAGACGGTGTAATGACACCATATTCATCTGGGGTTTGATCTTTAGCTAGACATACGCCGCATTCTGCAAGCATTTTGCTAGTGCTACCATATCCAGGATCTCGATCACCAGTCACTTTTCCTAATATTTTGTCTCCATTAGATAGTGCCGTATAAAACCGCATGTTGTAAAAGCCAGACTCTCTTTTTTCTTTATCTGGACCTTCACCAGGTTTGGGTAGTACTCGGTCTACGACTTTTTTCACCAAACTACCTGGTTTTGAAAGCATCATAGTGCCCAGTATTGCTGTATTTCTGATAGCCTTTATTCTCCCAGATATGCCATCTCCACTCATCATAGCTTCTTCATATCTAAAGTCTTTTCCGTAAGGAAACCCTGCAAGAGCGTTAGACCTACGGACTACACGAGTATTGATACTAGCCATAATAAATGGGAACAACCAACTCTTGGCATCGTCGTCATATTTGACACCCTGTAGGTCTTTACGATCAGGACCGCTAAGGTGCTCCATTGGATTGAGTCCATATGGATTAGTCAGGGTTTTATATAACGATTTATTTGCTTGTGCCTTGGCCAATGTATCATTGAGCGACGCATACGTGCCTCCACTCATTTCTCCTTTCATCACCTTGACAAACATTTTTATTTGTGATGCTGGACTACCAGTTCTTTCAAGTGCTTCTTTCTGTATAAAATAGACACCCATATCAGAAGGTATAGAGTCAAATCCGCAAGTATGTACGATTTTGGTTTTGTTGTTGATTGCTGCTTGATGGTGTTTATCGATGGTATCTCTCATAAAAAGCACCTCTCCAGCAAGGTCACAATAATGAGTTCCATTTTCTACACAAGCATCTACTAATAATGATCCATATTTACCATACGGTCCGACGGTAGTCAACACAACCTTAGTCTGACGTACCATTTTTTGTAAGGAAGTCATATCATGACTATCAGCGAGTATAAGTGGAGTATTGTCATCGGCTACTTGACTTCTTATATCCTTTAGCTTCGCCTCATTTCTTCCGGCCATTGCCCATGAGATAGATTCATGATTGCCATATTGCTGTTGCAAATATTCACATACTAATCTTCCTGTGAATCCAGTTGCTCCCCATACAATGATGTCATATTTTCGATTGTTATTCATAGTTGAGTTTTTCGTTTTTCTATCACTTTAAGTAATAAGGAGTATTAGGATTTGTTCAGATATATACCTTAGGCTCTTTTATCCGTCTGGTAAGCTATGATTTCAACATCTCTGTAAGCTCTTTAATTTTCATCATACACTCTATAGGAGTCATGGCATTGACATCTACATCTAGCAAGGATTCTTTCAAAGCTTCTCCTAAAGGATCTTTAGCCTCAAATATACTGAGCTGTACCTGCTCCGCTGGCATAGCGGCAAGTTTACTGCTAGATTCATTTTGTTGTTGTTCTATAGATTTTTCTTCGAGCTTGAGCAGTATCTTTTGGGCACGATCAATAATACTTTTAGGCATACCTGCCATTTTCGCGACATGGATACCAAAGCTATGCTTACTACCACCTTCCTTAAGTTTTCTCAAAAAGATGACTTTATTACCAATCTCTCGGGTCGCGACATTATAGTTTTTTATTCGATCATATTTGGTGCTCAGTTCATTGAGCTCATGATAGTGGGTAGCGAATAGGGTGCGAGCTTTAGCGGTTGGATGATTATGAATATATTCTGCAAGAGACCAAGCGATGCTGATCCCGTCGTAGGTACTAGTGCCTCTACCTATTTCATCGAGTAGTATCAGACTACGATCAGATATATTATTCATGATACTTGCAGTCTCATTCATTTCTACCATAAAGGTTGACTCCCCACTCGAGATATTGTCCGAAGCCCCGACACGAGTAAATAATTTATCTATCAATCCTATCTCGGCATTAGTAGCAGGTACGTAAGAGCCGATCTGAGCCATTAAGCAAATGAGTGCCGTCTGCCGTAACACTGCCGACTTACCAGACATATTCGGGCCAGTAATCATGATGATTTGTTGATCATCTCGATCTAGATATATATCATTAGGGATATAGCTCTCTCCTAGATCGAGTTGCCTTTCGATAACAGGATGCCTCCCTTGTTTTATCTTAATGATACCACTTTCATTGATTTCAGGCTTGTAATAATGGTACTTGATAGCACAGCGAGCAAAGCTCAATAAACAATCAATACTTGCTATCAACTTGGCATTCTGTAGCAGATTGGGGACATACTCTTGTGCAAACGTAATCAACTCAGCAAAGAGCTTTTCTTCGAGTTGTTGCCGATTAGATTCTGCGTTGAGAATTTTTCCTTCTAGCTCATTGAGTTCATCCGTGACATAACGTTCTGATCCGGTCAAAGTCTGCTTTCTGACCCAATGATCAGGTATAAGCCCTTGATTTTTATACTTATTTGTGACCTCAAGATAATATCCAAATACATTATTGAAACCGATCTTAAGATTAGTTATACCTGTTGCCTCCGCCTCTCGCTTCTGAATACTTATTAATAAATCTTTACTGTTTTTTATCAAGTAATTGATATCATCCAATTCTTGATTAAATCCAGTTTTGAAACTATTGCCTTTTTGCAGGAGAGTAGGGCAGTCTTCCGCAATTTCAGTATTTATCTTGTCAATAAGGTCAGCGCATAAAGCTAGTTGATCTCCATATTGGCGAAGCGTGGATTCTGAAATAGACCTCAATATACTTTGTATATCGCCAGTACCATTTAAGGCTTTCAGGAGTTGTAAAAAATCTCTAGGTTGTACTCTGCTAAGGGCTAGTCTAGAGGCGATTCGTTCGAGATCGCCGATCTGCTTTAGTACAGGCTCTAATTTTTCAATCAGTTCTCTATCCGATACTAAAGTATCTACGGCGTCAAGCCGATTTTGTATCTGAGTGATATTGACTAATGGAAATAGTAGCCATCTCTTAAGCATTCTCGAACCCATCGGAGAACGGGTAAAGTCAATCACATCTGCTAAAGAGACACTATTATGATGTAGTCCACCGACCAATTCTAAATTTCTGATCGTAAATCTATCCATCCATACGCTTGCATCATTATGGATACGAGCGATGGATTTTATATGTTGGAGATTATGATTTTCTGTAGTCTTAAGGTAGTGTAATATAGCTCCTGCCGCCACTTGCGCATGGCTAAGTTCTTCTATACCGAAACCTTTAAGGCTTAATACTTCAAATTTTTCTAGTAATTGCTCCTGAGCATAATCAGCACCAAAAACCCACTCGTCAAGTCCATAGGTATAGTAGTCATCTTGTATTACTTGCTTTACTTCAGATTGATACTTCGTATTGTAGAGGATTTCTTGAGGTTGAAGACTCTGTATAAGCTTTTGGACCTCTAGCTGATTACCTTGGCTTACGGTAAAATCCCCCGTAGATATATCGATAAAGGCTACGCCTAGTTCTTTAGTATTATGCCAGTGAACAGCACATAAATAGTTATTTGCTTTTTGATCAAGAATATTGGAATTGGTAGTCAGCCCTGGGGTAACTAGATCGGTTATTCCACGTTTGACAATTTTCTTTTCTTTACTAGGTTTTTCCAGCTGTTCACATATTGCCACTCGTTGCCCTGCTTTCACAAGTTTGGGTAGATATACATCTAGTGAATGATACGGAAATCCAGCTAGCTCTATATCTGAGCCACCATTATTACGACTCGTCAGTACGATCCCCAGTATATCAGCTGCTATGACAGCGTCTTTGCCAAAAGTTTCATAAAAATCACCTACACGAAATAGCAGAATGGCATCAGGATGTTGCTCCTTGATACTTTGGTATTGCTGCATAAGAGGAGTGATCTTCTTACTTTTTGACTTTCCTGCCACTAGGCGTCTAAGGTTGGTGGACTACGAAATTATAAAATTCATATATAGATTAAGTAAATATTAGCTCATATTACCATGATATCTTAATTTCGTAGGCAAAAGAAACCTTTCAGGTCAAACAACTAGTTATACGATTAAATAAACTATATATGATTACCAATTTTGAAACCGTTACAAACCAAGAGTTTAAACAACTCAAAGAGGCGATTGCTTACATCACAATCTTAGTCGCTGGGGCGGACAACACTATTGATAAAGAAGAGACGGACTGGGCAACAAAGTTGACCAAAATCAGATCATATGCCAATGAGGATACCCTTCATGGATTTTATGAGGAAGTAGGTAAGGATTTTGAAAATGATCTTTACAGGCTCAACGACTCCCTATCTAGTGATGTAAAAGTACGTACTGAGGAAATCGAAGCAAAAATCGCAGAGCTGAATCCTATACTTTTAAAACTTGAAAATGAAGTAGGTTCAGCGCTTTATTCATCATACGTTAGTTTTGCAAAGCACGTAGCTAAAGCATCTGGTGGATTTTTGGGCTTTGGAAGCATAAGTGCTGCAGAAGAGCGAGTATTAGGCTTGAAAACATTGGATGTAGTTGCCTATATTGAAGAAGAAGATGTATAATAAGATGAGAGGGTTGTTGTTTATCACACTTTCATGGATGATTTTAGTTCAGTGTTCTTCTTCAAAGTATGCTTCGAATAATAATCGAAGTGGATCGTACGATGTAGTGATGGTTGAGCTGGCGGTAGAGAAGTTGGACACGATCTACTCAGAAGAGCTGCAATTTTATAAAGTTGATGCGGCTATTGATGCACCAGCATTGATGTATACTGAGTATGGAAAGTGGCATAAAATGGTCAATGGTAAATATCAAAATAACATCCCTCGCTACGTATGGGAAAATGTAGAAATTGATTTGAAACGGTATACCATCATTACCGATGGCGCTGAGAATGGAGATGAGTTTTTTACGGCATTTATGATTTTTGATCAGGAGGGTAATAATTGTATGAAAAAAGGGTATTCAGATCGTAGCATGCTCATACGCTATTCAGAGAATAAGCTAAAATCATTGGATGCCCCAGATGAGGTGTATCTGATGTTGTAGATAATGAAATTCCAAATTTGCTGATACCTCTTAATTTTTAAGTAGAACCGATAGGTATCCTTATATTTGTTCCTCAAATCGTACGATATGTTTGATAGTTTGAATGAAAAGCTCGAATCCGCTTTTAAAAATCTAAAAGGAGAAGGAAAACTTACCGAGCTCAATATAGCCCAGTCAGTAAAGGAAATTAGACGTGCATTGGTAAGTGCCGATGTAAACTATAAGATCGCCAAAGAATTTACCGATAAAATCAAGGATGAGGCCTTGGGTACAAGAAATGTACTCAACGCGGTAAAACCGGGAGAACTCATGGTCAAGATCGTCATGGATGAGATGGTCGAGCTGATGGGTGGACAATCTGTAGGGATTAATGTAAAAGGTAGCCCAGGTGTCGTTTTGATCGCTGGTCTCCAAGGATCGGGTAAAACTACTTTCACAGGTAAGTTGGCATTACACCTCAAGGAAAAGAAAAACTTAAAGGTACTTGTTGCAGCCTGTGACGTATATCGTCCAGCAGCGATTGATCAGCTTACGGTGATTGCAGAACAAGCAGGGGCAGGTATATTCAAGGATGTCGAGAGTAAAGATCCCGTGGATATCTCTTTGAGAGCCATCCAGTACGGAAAAGAAAATGGATATCATGTAGTCATTGTAGATACTGCCGGTCGTCTTGCGGTAGATGAAGAGATGATGGAAGAGATAGGTAGAGTCAAAGAGGCTATCATGCCGACGGAGACCCTATTTGTAGTAGACTCTATGACAGGGCAAGATGCGGTCAATACGGCTAAGGCCTTCAACGAGGTGATCAATTATGACGGAGTCGTATTGACAAAGCTTGATGGTGATACTCGTGGTGGAGCTGCACTTACTGTAAAATATACGGTAGGTAAACCGATCAAATTTGTAAGTACAGGGGAGAAGCTAAATACACTAGATGTATTCCATCCAGATCGTATGGCTCAGCGTATTCTCGGGATGGGTGATATCGTTTCATTCGTGGAGAGAGCGCAAGATCAATTTGATGAGAAAGAGGCTAAGCGTATTGAAAAGAAAATCAAAAAGAATAAATTTGATTTTAATGATTTTCTTGGTCAGCTCAATCAGATCAGACGCATGGGAGACCTTAAGAGCCTCATGAATATGATACCTGGGATGAGTAAAATGACTAAAAATCTAGATATTGATAACTCCGCATTTGGCAAGGTAGAGTCTATCATACAGTCTATGACTCCACAAGAAAGAGGCAATCCAGAATTGCTCAATATGTCTCGTAAGCGGAGAATAGCTCGTGGTTGTGGTCGCAATATTCATGAGATCAATATGTTTATCAAACAGTTTGATCAGATGCGTAAGATGATGCATATGATGAGCAAAGGAAAAGGAATGGAAAAAATGATGCAAGGATTTCCAGGTATGGGTGGCCGTAAATAGTTTAATCATTGAATTCCACTTAGATATTTTTTTGAGTATTTTAAAATAGCAATAACCAACTTCATGAAAGTATTACCTAAATATTTCACATCTGCTATGACTGTAGATAATGTAATATTTGGATTTGATCAAGGTGATCTAAAAGTACTTCTTGTGAAGCGTATGGAAGAGCCCCATCTTGGTGAGTGGGGCCTACCGGGTGACTTTGTACAGCCTGAGGAGAATCTTACTGATGCTCCCGTTCGAGTACTTTCAGAGCTTACAGGATTAAGCAATGTATACTTAGAGCAAGTCAGTACTTTCGGAGCAGTCAATCGTCACCCATCCGGAAGAGTGATCACGATAGCTTACTATTCTTTGATCAATCTCACGAATAGTAGATTCAAAAGGCATATTAAAAAAGATGTCACCAAATGGGTTAATATTAGAGATCTCAAACCACTTCCTTTTGATCATACGCAGATCATCCTGAGTTGCATAGAGCGATTAAAACTACACGTAAGACGTAAGCCTATTGGATTTGAGCTGTTGCCACCAAAATTTACACTTTCTGAGCTTCAATCATTGTATGAAGCAGTACTCAATAGAGATCTAGACAAACGCAATTTTCGAAAAAAAATAATGGGAATGCATATACTGGTGGATATAGCAGAATACCAAGAAGGTGTAGCTCATCGACCCGCTAAGTTGTATCAGTTTGATAAAGAAAAATACGAGGAGTTTCAGTCTGAGGGTTTCGTATTTGAGATTTAGAACTACTCCAATAGAGTTTATTACTCTTCGAGTAAAGCATTTAATACTGATTACCTGCCCAGTCAAACATCTGAATCTCAAGTTCAGGATAATTTTCTCGATAAGTATTAATGACAAGCAATAATGATTCTAAAGATGCTGGATCTATGTGATCAAAAAATAAATCGCCCGATTCTGTTTCAGACAGGTCATCAAAACCACCAGCAAAAAATAATTCACCGGTCTGATTAATCTGCATAAAGCCGTAGTCACCAATTAACTGTGACTGTGCTTGATCAGAAAGGGATAAGGATTGAATATCATTCCTAAGTTCATATTCTTGATTGCCTAAACTTAGAGGTGCAGTTATCCGTCCCCATATCATGCCTGTAGGTATTTTTTTGATTGTACTTTTATCGATCACTATTCCAGTTGTAGAAAGTAGATTTATCCTAAAGAGATCCTCCTCTACATTTAATGTTCCGGAGTTATCTATTGTATTTCCAATGTCTAAAGAAAAAAGATAGTTACCATTATTCAATGCCAACTCGATATTTTCCTGTACCGCATAAATGGGGTCATCACATTCGGACATTCTTTCTAGCCCTTGTATATTCATACCTATATGCTGACTGTTTTGAGATAGATCTATAATAAGTTGATCCTCCTTGCAGTGGTTAAGTGCTATAGAGCTTAGCTCAATCACCATTTTTGGCCCAGTAGCCGATAGACTTTGAGATAGGGATAGGGTAAATTCTGTATCTATATTAAATACATCTGATAATGGCTCGTCTGTACCTGCGCATGAAGCTAAAACTATCAGAATTATAAATGCAAAACTATTTCTTAAAAACATATGATCCTTAATTACCCTCTTTTAACGGTACAGTGTCTAGCATGCTGCTTGGTATTAAAGTTATTTACGTTAAAAATTAATCTTTTCAGCAATACTGGAGGGAATCGCCTTTTTATGCAGTAATATTCCCACTGTTTTCATGGCAGCATATGATTTGCTCATATATAAGTAACCATCATAAGGACCTCTTTCTCCCCAGGAGTTCTTGATCAGATAATATTCATTTCCTTTTTGATCATTGGCCATACCCACTATATGCATGAGATGATCATCCGTGGTGGTATAATTTTCAAAAAGTCTTTGGCGCTCATTTTGGTCCAATTTCAATTCAGGCACTATTTTTTTAAAAATGTCAGGATCATCTGTGTCCATGGGTAATATCGCTAAGCCTTGCTGCGAGCTAAAACCTTTTTCAGAAACATCACCATCCCAGGCCACACTATAGCCTTGGCTTATAGCATAGTCAATAGTTTGTATCAATTCTTCAATGTTCACATTATAAAATGCGCCATTTGAGTAATTATCAGGTATTTCTAGTATGAAACTGCTATAAAATGGGTGATGCGTAAAACTTGTCAGGCTTACATATGCGTCGGTATCAATCTTTAAGTGATTGGCATAAGAAATAGGAGTATACGTGTTGCCATCTACATCAAAGGACTCTGGAGTGTATCCCATGTAAACCTTGAGTAGTGCATCAAGCCCTTTTTTCCACTTAGGACTTATATTTTTAGTACTGCGGACACCATCGAGATATCCCTTTAAGCCTGCAGATAATTCTGCATGATCATGTTTTTCTCCAGAAAGTTTACCGCTATAAATAGCTTCTGGCACAACGCCGTGTTTGGCAACTGCCCTGATCACATCATGAGCCAAACTACCTTCACTAAAGTTGGCTTTACCCTGTCGTAGTATATAGTTGTTAGCTTTATCCTTATAGATATTTTGTACGATATACATCTCAGATAGGTCCATGTCTGTGACACCCATTCTAATAAGTTCACTTTCTAAAAATGAATTAGTCGCAAAACTCCAACAAGTACCTGTTTTATCTTGACTTTTGATTTTAGTACATTCTATATTATGTACTGTTGTAAATTGGTATTGTGCCGATAAGCAAAAGGTAAAAATGATGAAAAGGCCTGTGTATAAAAATTTCATAGCTTAAATCTTATATGCTCTAAAATAATCAATAAAAATAGAGCCAGAGTTTCTAAGCGCGGATTTAAATCACAGTATATTTGCAGGGTATGAAGAATATTCGGAATTTTTGTGTGATTGCACATATAGACCATGGTAAAAGTACGTTGTCTGATCGTCTTTTAGAATTCACTCAGACGATCTCTGAGAGAAACATGACTAATCAGGCTTTAGACGATATGGATATAGAGCGAGAGCGGGGTATTACTATCAAAAGCCATGCAATACAAATGTATTATAAGGCAGAGGATGGAGAAAAATATACATTCAATCTCATAGATACTCCTGGTCATGTTGATTTTTCATATGAGGTCTCAAGATCTATCGCGGCTTGCGAAGGAGCTTTGCTTTTAGTAGATGCATCGCAAGGGATTCAGGCACAGACTATATCTAATTTATACTTGGCGATAGAGCATGATTTAGAAATCATTCCCATATTGAATAAAGTAGATATGGAGAGTGCTCAGATAGAGGAAGTATCCGATCAAGTTATAGATCTTATAGGATGTGCCAAAGAGGATATTTTGTTGGCCAGTGGAAAAACGGGTAAAGGGGTGCCAGAGATCATGGAAGCTATCGTAGCCAGGATACCGGCTCCAGAGGGAGATCCAGATGCTCCATTACAGGCATTGATATTTGACTCTGTTTTTAATCCTTTCAGAGGGGTTATTGCATACTTTCGAATATTGAATGGTAGTATGTCCAAAGGAGAAATGGTGAGATTCGTCAATACAGGTAAAGAATATGGTGCTGATGAAATAGGGATATTGCAACTAGATCAAGTGCCTAAGACCAAACTAGATGCGGGTAATGTGGGTTATATTATTACCGGGATCAAGGAATCGAAAGAAATAAAAGTAGGTGATACTATCACAACTCTAGCTAATCCATGTGAAAAAGGAATAGAGGGTTTTGAGGAGGTAAAGCCAATGGTATTCGCAGGGATATTTCCTATAGATAATGATGATTTTGAAGATTTGAGAGATAGCTTAGAAAAGCTACAGCTCAATGATGCTTCTCTTGTTTTTGAGCCTGAGACATCTATAGCTTTAGGTTTTGGTTTTAGATGTGGATTTTTGGGTATGCTTCATTTGGAGATTATTCAAGAAAGATTGAGTCGCGAATTTGATCAAGAGGTCATTACGACAGTCCCTAACGTATCGTATTTCGCTTATACCAAGAAAAATGAGGAGATCAAGATCAATACACCTTCTGATCTTCCAGATCCTACGACGACAAGTCGAGTAGAGGAGCCGTATATCAGAGCACAGATCATCACCAAGCCCGAATATATTGGTGGTATTATGTCCTTAGCTATGGATAAAAGGGGAGTATTGACTAAACAGACTTACCTTACTACTGAAAGGGTAGAACTGACCTTTGAAATGCCCCTAGCAGAAATCGTCTTTGACTTTTATGATAAGCTCAAATCTATATCAAGAGGTTATGCCTCTTTTGATTACATGATGATTGATTATCGAGAATCTGACTTGGTTAAGTTAGATATCAGACTTAATGGCGAAGCAGTGGATGCACTTTCTTCATTGGTACATCGAACTAAGGGAGAGTATATAGGTAGAAAAATCTGTAAACGTTTAAAAGAATTACTGCCTAGACAACAATTTATGATTGCAATACAAGCATCCGTTGGGGCTAAGATTATTGCAAGAGAAACAATCTCTGCTTTACGAAAGGATGTAACGGCTAAATGTTATGGTGGTGATATTACTCGTAAGAGAAAACTACTAGAGAAGCAGAAGAAAGGTAAGAAGAAAATGCGTCAGATTGGTTCTGTTCAGGTTCCTCAAAAAGCATTTTTACAAGTACTTAAGCTTGATGAATAAGGATATGAATTATAGTTCTAATTCATAACTATAGCTTACGATTATAAGCTTGGGACCTCCAGTTTTTGGATCTTCGTTGACTAGATTTATATCTACTTCTATGGTTTCTGAAGCTTCTTTTTCTGTACTATCAAAGGTAAAACTAATTTCGCCTGTGCCGCCAACAGGTATGATCTCGTAAGGCCAGTCTAAGGTAGTGCATTCGCAGGCACTTACGATATCTATTTCGATGGCTTCAGTACCAGTATTGGTAAATGTAAAAACGCCATCGCGTTTTTCTCCCTTTTTGACCTTACCAAGATCAATATGATTTTTATCGAAACTCAACGCAGGACCTTGTGCTTGAATACTAGTGCTACTAGCTGTGACTAAAATTAGTATAGAGACTAATGAACATAAAAAAAGTGAAATCCTCATAACTCAAAGTTGAGGATTTCACCTTTTATATTCTTTTAATGAATGGTTAAAGTTATTTCAACACAGAAATCTTTCTATATATCGAGTCTTTTCCATCACTTAATTCTAAGATATATATACCATTAGTCACTTGATCTAGCGCGATTATGTCACCTGATTCTAGATTTACATTCGTGATGATCAATTGTCCTTGATTATTGTATAGAGAGGCTACCAGGCTTTTTGTGGATTGATCTTCAAAGCTTATCTCTATGTATTCAGATGTAGGATTTGGAAAGACTTTAAAGCTTTGTAAAAACTCAAGATCATTAACCCCAACGACAGATTCTAAGTCATAGTTTAGAGATAAGTATACACAATCATTTTCATCTCTTACAGCCACCTGATAGGTGCCAGGTCCTACATTGACTAAATCTTCTTCTGTACTTATGACTTGTCCATCTAGCAACCATTGAAAAGTATAAGTACCTGTGCCTCCTTCTACCAATATATCAATAGATCCATCGTTGCTTGATCCCGTTTGAGGATCAGTAAGTATAGCATCAGCCACGACTAGTATAGGTGGGTTGGATACCTCAAATGGAATGACTACTATACAACCAGTAGCATCCGTGACATAAGCCTCATATTCTCCTGCAGCTAAAAACATAGTATCGATCGGAGTATTATAGCTGATATTATATGGAGCATTTCCACCCTCAATATCAAGTTCTAGGAGCCCATCAGAAAAATTGAAACAGCTTGGATTTGTCACTACGGCAGTAGCATCAAGGGTAGACTCCACGGTCACATCAAACGTGCAAAAGCTGCTATTTCCTGAAGCATCAGTAAAGGTATATGTCAATGTAGATATACCAATAGGAAAACTCTCCTCGGTAGGAAAAGAAGAACTAATGCTAGTATCTACTACTGCACAATTATCCATGACAGGAATATCGAAAATAATAGGATCACACCCTGTAATGGTCACATCATTTATACAATCCACAATCGGAGCGATATTATCCACGATTGTCAATTGTATAGTATCAGTACTTACATTTCCATTGATATCGAATGCATCAACAATAATATCATAAGTGCCAATTCCTGAACAGTCTACGCCTACATCGGTAAAGTTGAATCCAGCGATCCCACAATTATCTGAAGTTCCTAAATTGAAATTAGTCTCATCATAAGATGGTAGGACTCCCATAGAATCTATTGCCAATTCGAAGTCCATCAATAATAGTTCGGGTGCTAAATTATCTACATTGTTGAGTACAATGGAGTCCGTAATCATGCAATTATTTTGATCTGAAACTGTCACATAGTAGATGCCAGTACCGAGATTCATAAGGGTATCATTCGCTTCTCCAGTACTCCATGTATACATGTAAGGAGCAGTACCACCCATGATATTCACAGAGATTATACCTGTAGTTTCACCCTGACAGATAGGGTTACTTAAAATTTCAAATCCTAGGCTCAAACTATCAGGTTCTCCTACTATAAGATCGGATAATATAACCTCGCAGAGTAAATCATCGGTAATGGTCACCGAATAATTACCAGAGCTTAGTGTATCTGCGATATTTGTACCTATGCCTTGATGAGACCAAAGGTAACTTACCGCTCCTGTAACATTTGAAGTATCAATAGAGATGATACCATCATTGCCACTAAAGCAACTTACACTATCTATAGTTGCGCTTGCCATTAAAATACAATCACCACTAGATACTGCAACTGTCTCTGAGGATGTACAATTGTTACTATCTGTAATAGTAACGGAATATTGACCTGGGCTAAGTCCCGTGATTGAGTTACCCAAAGTCCCGTTGGACCACAATGCATTGAGCATTCCTGTGCCTCCAGTAGGATTTATACTTGCTGTACCATCATTAGCACCAGCTATAGTTTCATTTGTGCTGTTGATATTACTTATGATTGGATCGGGCTCGGTAAGTGTTACATTGCTAGTAGCTTGGCATCCATTGGCATCTGTGACAAGTACGGAATATGATCCAGCGCTGAGACTATCATCGAAAAAATCGCTTGTTCCATTAGACCATTGATAATTGAATGGGGCTGTTCCGCCATTAGTTATGATAGAGGAAAACCCGTCACTAAATCCATTACATGTTGGATTTTGATTATTAGTATGTTGAGCTGTGAATACCCCAGGTTCTGTAATTATAAAGCTCATGGAATTGCTACAACTGTTGGCATCGCTTACTGTGACGGTATAAGTACCTGCTGATAGGCTAGACAGATTGTTACCTAAAATTCCATTACTCCATGTAGAAACTAGATTACCAATACCACCAGAAGTAGTTATATTAATAGATCCATCGAATTCTCCATTGCAGCTTACATTAGAAGTACTCAGTGTTGAGATCATTACCTGTCCTGGTGCGGCAAGTCCTGTGTTTAAAAATTTACTACAGCCATTAGTATCAGTAACAGTGACGGCATAGTTACCAGCTCCTATCCCACTATTGATTGCTGTCGTAGCACCATTGGACCATGCGTAAGTATATCCGCTGCTACCCGTAGCGTTTACCGTAAGACTTCCGTCAGTAGCGCCGAAGCAACTTGGATTTTGAGTATTAGAGATACTTATACCTAAATTAGACCCAGATAATATAGTGGCGCTAGTTTCAGCTGTACAGTTATTGGCATCGGTTACGGTTACTTGATAAGTTCCAGGTGATAAATTATTAATACTATTACCACTAAAACCATTACTCCATGCGTAATTATAGCCGAATGCTCCACCAGTTGCATTGACAGTAATGCTACCATCATTATCGTTTAAACAGGATTCATTTTGGCTATTGATCACAGAAACCACAACCGCAGTTGGCTCTTGTATCGTTACATTTTGAGTTTTAGAACACCCTTGAACATCAGTAACCACTACTGAATATAGTCCACCGGCTACACCTGAAAGTATAGCACCAGATTGTCCATTACTCCATTGATATGAAAAACCACCATTGCCACCTGTGGCCATTACTTCACTTGATCCATCATTTACTCCATTGCAGCTTACATCGATATGCTGAATTTCACTTATTGTGATATCGCTCGGTGTGGTAATCATAACGGATGCAGAGCTCGTTGCCGCTGTATTATCGGTCACAGTCACAGTATGCATGCCGGCATTTAACGCAGTAGCTGTTGCAGTAGTCTCCCCATTATCCCAGGCATAGTTATATCCAGGTGTTCCTCCAGAAGCCATTACAGTTGCGGATCCATCACTGTCTCCGAAACAAGTGACTGGATTATCATTAGTAATACTTGCAGTAAGTGTAGGCCCAGAAGATGATAATGTACCGGAGGTATTAGTAAATACTATACGGTCGCCTCCCGATCCTGACCCATTGGCAATATTGCCGACACCATAAAATGTAATTACATCACCAGAAGGACTGCTAGGAGCAGTCCAGTCTGCCGTCCAACTTAAAGAAGTACCTGAAAATGTAGTTGATCCTGCATGCTCATGGTAGGTCCTACCAGCTTGCATAGTTATCGTAGTATTTTGGCCTGTTACCGTAGAATTATTGGATATGCTACCAGCATTGAGATTATTACTATTTAGAGCTACCCATTGAAATCCTGCTCGATTGGCTGCACCGTTAGGGTTAGTGAGCGTTACTGTAATAGGGTAGGTAGTTCCTGGTGTAATACTTGATGGTAAACCAGAGAATGAAATATCCCCATCAAGTCCCGCTCCGCTTCCTGTATGACAACCAGGCTCACTACATGCTCCTTCACCTGGCCCTCCAGTTTTACCATTGGGGGGATTACTGGAAAAAGATAATACTATTATAGTCGCAAACAGTGCAAAACCAAGGGTTTTGATACGTTTAAATTGGTTCAGGAAGTTAGTATTGTGTTTTTTCATCTCAGGTATATGATTTATAAGATTAGGCTAATCTAATATACATTAAGACGAATACAACAAGGGTATTCCCTACAAACTAAGTCTTAAAGTCTACTTAAATAATGAATCGACAAATGCTTTTTTATTGAATATCTGTAGTTGATCGATACCTTCTCCTACGCCTATATATTTTATTGGTATTTTGAATTGGTCAGATATTCCAAGTATTACACCACCTTTTGCAGTTCCGTCAAGTTTGGTCAAAGCTAATGCTGTTACCTCCGTGGCTTCGATAAATCTTTTGGCTTGTTCGATAGCATTTTGACCAGTAGATGCATCCAACACCAGTAATACATCATGAGGTGCTCCAGGAAGTCTTTTATCCACAGATCTTTTGATCTTAGACAACTCTTCCATCAAGTATTTTTTAGTATGTAGCCTACCCGCTGTATCGATGATGGCGATATCTAGGTTCATCTCCAAGGCATAATTTACGGTCTCATAAGCTACAGCCGCGGGATCAGTGTTCATCCCTTTATTGAAAAAGAAGCAATCGACTCGATTTGCCCATATTTTGAGCTGATCTACCGCTGCTGCTCTAAATGTATCTCCAGCACCCAATACAAGATCATGCCCATTCTTTTTGAACTGATTAGCAAGCTTACCGATTGTGGTTGTCTTTCCTACGCCATTCACTCCTACTACCATGAGTACATAAGGCTTGTCTCCTGTAGGTATTGTGTAGTCTTCTAGGTCTACCGTATTATTTTCAGATAGGATATCAATGATCAGTTGCTTTAGAATATCATTTAGCTCTGAAGTATTTAGATACTTGTCTTGTGCAACTTTGGCCTCTAAGCGATCTATGATTTTGATTGTAGTTTCTAGACCTACATCCGAACTGATTAATATTTGCTCTAGTTCATCTAAAAATTCCTCATCCACTGTTGCTTTACCAGCTACGGCTTTACTGATCTGTGAAAAAAAGTTGGATTTTGTTTTTTCCAAACCTTTATCAAGATCTTCTTCTTTTTCTTTGGTGAAAAACTTTTTAAAAAAACTCATGGAATGAATATTTAGTAGCTGTCTATACAGTGGTTTTCGAATATGGGGTAGGATCAAATATTATACCCTAAACAACATAAGGTTTTTAAGAACAGATAAGTTTCAATTGCTAGTTACCTAAAACAAAAAGGACCGCTCGCAAGCAGTCCTTAATTTCTTATTTATTCTGAGCGAAAAATTCTTTCACTTTATCCTTGTGTATCATGACCTCTTTGTAAGTATACTTACCAGATTTAGGATCTTTGATACTCTGTATCACTTTTACGTGATCTCTACCAGAACCAGCATTTGCAGCTCTTTGAGCTACACGGGCGTTCTTTGATACTTTAGCCATGATTATTTAATTTCTTTGTGAATAGTATATTTCTTTAGAATAGGGTTGTACTTCTTTAGCTCAAGTCTATCAGGAGTATTTTTTCTATTCTTTTGAGTTACGTATCTTGATGTACCAGGCTGCCCTGTAGTTTTATGCTCTGTACATTCCAATATGATTTGTTGTCTATTACCTTTTGATTTCTTAGCCATGATTTCTTAGCTTTTTGAGTTTGATAATTCAATACCTTCTGCCATGCCCTTAGACTGTAATTTCTTTACATAAGCATAGATACCTAACTTATTGATTGTTCTCAAAGCATTAGATGAAACCTTGAGTGTTACCCACTGATCCGTTTCAGGTACGTAAAACTTTTTTGTATGAAGATTTGGTAAAAATCTTCTTCTCGTTTTTCGATTTGAGTGAGACACATTGTTACCAGTGATTGGTCTCTTTCCTGTTAATTCACAAACTCTAGACATAATATTTATCTCTTCTTAGTGACTCCGGAAGGATTCGAACCTTCAACCGCCTGATTCGTAGTCAGGTACTCTATCCAGTTGAGCTACGGGGCCATGTAATTATCTTAAGCAAAATCGCTAATTCAATAGTTCCGTATTACCCTTGCGGAAACACGGCTGCAAAGATATGTTTTTGCAATTACAAATTCCAATAAAATTATCTAATTATTGAGAATGCTTGACTTGTCTGAGATTCTGTATTGCTTATGCTGATCACATAGTTACCGGGTACAAGATCAGTGATCTCGATCTGAGCAGCTCTATTCCCAAAGAAACTAGGTGTGGTCCTTTGGCTCCAAACTACTCGGCCGAGCATATCGACTACTAAAAAATCATGCTCTTCAATACGATCAGTCGAATAATTGAATACAATTTTTTCATCGAGGTTTTGAAAGCCATCAATTCTAATGATGGAAAGATCGGATAGGCCGCCGTCACATACTTCTGTCAACACCTGAAAAGCGCCAATAATATCAAGCCTCCCACCTGTTGCAGTAATACCATCTAATGTATTTAATAGTTGGGTACCCTCGAATATGGCATTTTTTATAGTGAGAGCACCTTGTGAAGGGTTTTCATTAATGAGGTCAGCCAACCCTGTACAAGGAAGACTATGGATCAAAGCAACAGCACCTGTAACGTGAGGAGTGGCAGCACTAGCATCCTCAAAATCATCATATTGATCATTGATATTTACGGTATATGATCCTGTACCTGGCGCAGACATATCAACATGGGTAGGACCGAAACCTTTATCCTGAAAAATATCGTTGGTGTCGGTATCCGTTACCGTAATGAGATATGGGCTCGTACAGAGACTAGGCATATCACCTTGTTCATCTACATTTATATAAGAGTTAGTTGTTGCTGCTACGTTAAGTATGCCTACTGCTCCAAGTGCATTATACATGTTACACCAGTCCATGTAGATAGCCAAGTCTTCTGGAAATGCTCCATCTATACCTGCACTAAGATTTGTTGTGACTACATAGGCACCTTGGCTACCATTGCTATTATCAAATAACTCTCGTTGTTCAATAATGTATTCATATGCTCTTATTAAGCTAGAAACTGATCTAACACGTAAGCACATCATTTTGATATCCCAATTGATCCCCGTTACTCCTATGTCATTATTACCTATTGCTCCAATAATTCCTGCAACAGCATTTCCATGACTATCTATGACCTCATTAGGTTGATTTGATTGAAAATCCCAACCTCTATAATCATCTATAAGTCCATTGTCGTCATTATCAATGTTATCATTTGGTATTTCAGAGCTATTAATCCAAATATTTTCAACTAGATCAGGATGAGTAATATCATATCCTTCATCTAAAATCGCTACAACAATCTCCTTACCGTCGCTCGTAGTTCCACCAGTGGTAGTGGCCCATGCTTCTACTGCATTGATCACTTCCATATCAGTAGATGTGCCAAATAGTGGATCGTTTGGGGTATTACGAAATTCTAAATATCGATCTTGGCTGATATAATCAACTTCTTTCAGTGATTGTATCCTTTGTATAATATTCCCTTTAATATCGACGTCATCTACTTTGAGCGTCCAAAGATCTAGCCTTTCTGATAGAAGAGTGAATTCATTTAAGCTCAGTTCTTTATTTAGGGTAGAAGAATGAATAATTTGCTTTACCACCTCTTCATTACTCGTTTTCACAATATAACGTCCAGGTACGAGCTCTTGCGCATTGCACAAGTTTGCCAGTAGATATAATATGAAAGCCGTAGTTAGGGTTTTGATCTTCATGTTTTGAAAAGGATTACTTTTCTAATCCAGTATATTTTTTCTCGCCTGCTTTGATCATGATGGATAAATGATTCTCCTTAGGAGGGATAGGACAATTATAGCCATCTGCATATTGACACCAAGGATTATATGACTTATTCAAGTCCAAAACGTATAGTCCATCTATTTGGTCTTTACTCATATCGATATCTACATATCGCCCACCTCCATAGGTAGTGATGCCATTAGTACTATCTTTGAATGGAATGAATATCTTATCCCGATACATAGGCATGTTCATATGCTTAATACTCTTATACCCATATAACGATATTTGAGCGTCTTTCAGACTGCAGTCAAATCTCACATACTTAAGATAATCTTTTTCTTTACCACTGTATGTTGCCATGACCACTTTTTTTGGTTGCTCTAGTATAGTTGCACTACACTTTAAGCAAAGATTGGAATTGACATCATAAAACTGTAAATGTTCAAGGTCCTTAGCCTCTAGCGGAGATCTAGAATCTTTCAGAAAAGACATCTTGTAATCTTCTCTATGTTTATCGATCGTACTCTTATAGTTGTCTTGACTTTGACTTACTATAATAGAACTTAAAATAAAAAGTAGGCTGAGGTAAAGTTTATTCATTGCTTACAACGATTAATTTATTATTTCTAACGGCTAATCTACTGATCTGTTGCACTCCATAAGATGCTAGATCCGTTAATTCTGACCAAACTGTCGGATTATTCATGTTTGCAGAATACAGTTTCGAGCCTTTTCCGATGATGATTTCTTGGTCTCTATATATTCCAAAGTCTTCTACACCCTTTAATGTTTCTATGAGTGTTTTGGCAGTGTTATCCTTAGGATTATAAGATTTGAGATACCAATTATCATCGGTTATTTTATGTACAAAAAGTAAGTTACCTTCTTTGTCCAGCTTTAAGCATCGACCTATATTCTCGATGACACTATTTACTTCTTTAGACTCTATATTGGCAATAGCTAGCTCATGTGGTGATCCTACTAGAAAAAGAGCTACCTGATCAGATGAAAACCATCTATGATACCCAACATTTGTAACATCCGGTAATGGGCTAAAGCCTCCGTGACTCAAGTCCGTTGGATATGCCCAGAGCAATTGAGTTGTGTTGTCCTCTTCGACTCGGATGCAAGAATAATAGTCTTGACTTGGAATTTTTTGAGGAGAGTATTCTGCTAGTCCAGTATCTGTGAGGCGCTGTAATTTACCTAATCTTATATTTGCTTTATAGAGATCAGGTATTTCCTTGTTTTTTACATTTGAAGTAAACAATACTTCATCCGCACTTATAAATTCAGGTTGATTTGTATAGCCCGCGGGGTTGAAATCAGATAAGTAGCTCGCTTTTGATATTTTGAAGGCATCGGCACTTTTTATGATACTAAAAGAGAAGACTTCTGTATTAGGTAATTGTGCTATTGCCACATGCCAAGCACCAATCATCAAAAAAGTAGTCAAGATTATATTTCTAACGCTGATCATTATAATGTGCTTGCTGATTTGAATATTCTATTGAACCTGATACCACTGAATAGCCTTCCATTTTTACTCGACATCCAGATAAATAATGGTTTTCCTACAATGTGGTCATGTGGTACAAATCCCCATGCTCTTGAATCTTCTGAGTTGTGTCTGTTATCTCCCATAGCCCAGTAGTAGTCTTGCTTAAAGGTATACTCCTTAGCTTTTTGACCATTGATATAAATATGTGGAGCTTTTATTTCCAGGTCGTTATTTTCATACACGTTGATGATTCGTTCGTACAGAGCGATATTTTTAGGTGTAATGACTACGGTCTCTCCTTTTTTTGGAATCCAGATAGGACCGAAATTATCAATGGTCCAATCATTGAAGTTTTTAGGATCATTTGGAAAGATTGCTGCCCCTTTTTCAGGTCTGTCTATATGAGTTATAGTAACACCATTTTCGTTATCTAGCTCAGCCTTTTGCTTATCATCCAAAAATAGTGCATAAGCATTCCCTAAGTTTTGAGCAACACTAGATTCATCAAGCTTGTATTTAGACATCAATCTATCTACAGGCACGGCTGATGGGAAAGTTACATTGTAAAGAAACTGCATTTTTTCGGGGTTATCAATGGCTTTTCCATTGATATATACTTGTCGATCGATGATCTGCAATGAGTCGCCAGGAGTTCCCAGACAACGTTTTATATAGTGATCTTTTTTGTCTAAAGGTCTAGTAATTAATTTGTCAGGTCTTGCCCAAGCTGGTAGTTTATTACTGTTGAGACTTCCATAGGTTTGTTTTACTTGGCTTGCCGCAAAAGATCTAGAAGGTGAGAGATAAATGCTATCCCCAACTGGCCAATTAAATACAATAGGATCATTCAGGTCAATTGTCTCGAGTGCAGGTAATCGATAGTAAGGGAGTTTTGGATTTTCAAGATAAGACTCACCACCTATTACAGGTACCGTATTATGCAAGAGAGGTATCATGGCAATAGTCTGTGGAGTTCGTATGCCGTAATGTGCTTTTGACACAAATAGATAATCTCCAACTAATAGTGATCCCTCCATGGATGGAGTAGGGATAACATATGCCTCGATCAAAAACATGCGGATAAATGCAGCTGCGAAAACTGCAAATATGATAGACTCCGCCCACTCTCGACCTATTGTTTTTTTGAAGGGGTTATTAGTAAGCAGTTTATTGACTTGACGATCATTTCCTGCCGCCTTGGCGTCCTTAATTTCCTGATGATATGCACGTTCTTTCTCTAATATTGGTCCTTGATACTGTTCTTCATCAGATTGAGCAATCTTAAAAAAAATATAAGGAGTCGCGACTACTGCCAAAAAAGAATTCAGAAAGGAATCTCTACCAAATGATCTTACCATATCCACCGCCATTGCAGCGTATATAAATATATTGACAATAGGAAACAATAGCCAGAGCGCATGTAGCTTTGGCTTACCAATTATCTTGCACCATTCCATATAGTTGAGCCCTGGGACTAATCCTTTCCATCCATCTACGCCCGCTTTAGGAAATAGGAAATAAAGAGAAACAAATACTAGGATGTGAAAAGCGATCAGAAATAATAAGATGCTCATGAAGTCAAATTTTTGCCAAAGATAGTAAGTTGAGTAGTATTGCAAATTTTTAATAGCTAGAGTTACTCAGATGATAGATGTATTCGGTACTTGATTCGATAGATGAAGTATACGCATGTTTGGTTTTTAAGATAATCAATGCCTATTATTGCAATAGATCATCAAACACCATTTAGATTATGGGCCAGCGCTTATTCTTAGTAAAAGTTTTTCTACTTATGGTCTTTTATTGTAGTGCTCAAAAGGAATTTACTATAATCGATGCCGATACCAATGAGCCACTATTGGGAGCAACTGTCATACAAGGCAATGCAATATATAGTTCTAATCTTAAGGGGGAGGTCGCTCTGGATGAAAATTTACCAATAACAATAGAGTATATTGGTTATAAGTCTATTACATATGATGATTTATCGTCAATAGAAGAAGTTGTCAGTATGTATAAGACCAACCAGTTACTTAAAACTGCGGTGGTTACAGGGTCGAAGTATGAGAGAAGTGTAGAGCGATCTACGGTATCTATTGATGTGATAAAACCACAATATGTTGAATCTATCAATGCTATATCGGTGGATGAGATCATGGAACGTATGCCTGGTGTCCAGATGGTAGATGGTCAGGTAAATATAAGGGGTGGAGCGGGATTTTCGTACGGAGCCGGAAGTCGAGTGATGTTATTGATCAATGGCTTACCAGCGCTACAACCAGATGCGGGATTTGTCAATTGGTCGGATATCCCAGTCGAAAATATTGCACAGGTTGAAATTTTAAAAGGAGCCTCTTCCACATTGTATGGCTCTTCCGCTATGAATGGTATAGTCAATGTTCTTACGGGGTATCCTACAGCAGAACCTAAAACAGAAGCTGTCGTATCATATATAGCTTACGATGCTCCCAGTAGAGAATCATTTCAATGGTGGGAAGATACGCCAACTGCTGTATCGGCAAGCATACTGCACAAAAGAAAGATCAAAAAACTGGATCTAAGTACCTCGGCATTTTATTACTCCATCGATAGTTACAATCAGTTCACTTACCAAGATAGGCTCAGATATACATTGGAAACTAGATATCGATACTCTGATCGACTCAATTTTGGATTGAATCTTAATGTGAACTGGAATGAAGGCAGTAATTTTTTCCTCTGGGGAGCGAGAGGAGGACATTGGGGGTCAGAGAGTACCGCCGCGGCAGGCAAGAGATTTAGGTATACCGTAGATCCATTCTTGACATTTGTAGACAATCATGGTGGGCAGCATAAGGTCAATAGTAGATTTTATCATATCGATAATGATAATAATCTTGATCAATCCAATAGCTCCAACAACTACTTTGTAGAATATCAATATTTGAAATCCTTGGATGCCTTGAATTTGGATATCACAGCGGGTACCGTCTATTCTTTATTAGTAACTAATTCTGCTTTATTTAATGATCAGGAATTTAGAGCGAGAAATTACGCATTATACGTCCAAGCAGAACAAAAGCCTATAGAAGACCTTACTTTCACAGCTGGGATACGCTACGAATATAATAGCCTCAATACACCGGAATTCTTTTTAGGAGATACTATACAAGATATTGGACGCAGAGATGGTGCATTGATCAGTAGAGTAGGAGCTAATTACAAACTAACCGAGGGAACTTTTCTGAGGGCATCATGGGGACAAGGGTATAGATTTCCTACCATTACCGAACGATATATCAGTACTACCTTTGAGAGCTTTAATATATTTCCCAATGTCAATCTAAAACCCGAACAAGGTTGGACAGCCGAAATCGGTATAAAACAAGGGATGCAATTAGGAAGTTTTCAAGCATTTTTGGATGTCAGTAGATTTTGGCAGCAGTACGATGATATGATTGAATTCGTATTTACTCAAAATATGGCAGGTATTGGGTTTCAAGGGCAAAATATAGGTAATACGAGTATCAATGGTTATGAGTTTAATCTGGGAGGTCAATCAGAAGTTTTAGGGACTACCATTCGATTTTTCGGTGGGTATACTTATATAGAGCCAAAATATCGAGATTTTGATGATAACGAGCTTTTGCAAAACTCCTTAAGTTCAGAAGGTCCAGAAAATATTCTAAAATATCGTACCCGGCATAATGTCAAATTTGATGCAGAAATAGATATAAAAGGAATAAAACTAGGAGCGAATATCGAACAAACAAGCCATATGGTAAATGTCGATGCACAGCTAGAGGGATTCAATGGTATAGGACAATATCGTGATGCGAATGATGAGGGTTTTCGTCTATTATCTTTTAGGTTAGGATACGAATGGAACGATTTATCACTTACTCTCAATTTGAAAAATGCACTAAATATTGAATACACTCAAAGACCTGGACTATTAGAGGAAACTAGAAATTTAGGTGTACGACTAGCATATAGTTTATAGCATAGTTGGTTCTAAACCTAGGCAATAATAAGAAACTAAAATAAGGTCATCGTAAAGACTTTCTTTAAGGTTAAAAGAAACTTATCACCTGAAAAAGCGTCTTCATGCTATAGCATTATACATTAATGAAAATTTTAATAAAACATATGATCAGTATTATTGCGTCGATAATGATGATATTCTCTGTGTCCTGTAAGGAATCACCAAAAGAAGTAATCTCCAATGCCACAACAGTGACGTTGATTAGTCAGGGAGTGAAAGAAAGTGAGGAAGATGAACAAATAGCAAAAGAAGTCTTTGTCCCAAATGAAGATTCAATCATCTCCGAGACAGAGCAGATGACTGTCAGAGACAAAAACGTTGATGTAGTAATACTAGAAGAAGCTAGGGAAAATACTAAGCCTTTATTACCAGTGGTGAGCCCAGTCCAAGAAGTTGTCCAAAAAGATTTAAAAGTAATAAACAAAAATCCTGAGATCCCTTCGGAGCGGATTTCAAAAGAAGTAGCAGAAGTCATTGAAATTCCTCGAGATATAGAAGAGAATATGGATGAAATCAGCGATGAAGTCAAATCGCAGAGTACTGCTGAGGTGGTAGAGCAAAATGAAGGTCTTCATGAGAGCTATGATGTCTTACTAAAAAAGTATGTCAGCAGCAATGGAAAGGTAGATTATGCGGGTTTGGCTTCCGAAATCAATAGTATAGACAATTATCTAGCGTCTCTTTCTAAAGTCAAATTAGATGATCTTACTTCACGTGACGAAAAGTTAGCCTTTTGGATTAATGCCTATAATGCATTTACCATCAAATTGATATTGAAAAACTATCCCGTGAAATCCATTACGGATTTACATGATGGAAAACCTTGGGATGTAAAATGGATTAGTTTGGACGGAAAAACCCTTTCTCTCAATAATATTGAAAATGATATTATCCGACCTACTTTCAAAGATGCACGGATACATTTCGCAGTAAACTGTGCAGCGAAGTCTTGTCCGCCTCTATTAAATAGAGCGTATAGAGGTACCGACCTTGATCAAACTTTGGAAAGCCAGACCAAAAAATTTATCAACAATACCACTTATAATACGATTGGAACTTCTGAGATTAGTATTTCAAAAATATTTGATTGGTATGCCGTTGACTTTGGAGATATCAATACTTATATCAATAAGTATACAAGTACAGATACAAGCAATAGTAAGATCAGCTATCAAGAATATAACTGGGAACTCAATAACTAGTAGATCATTCTGAAAGTCTTATCTTTTGACCATGAAAATAGTGGCAACAGATTATTACTGTATGAATCCTGGCGATCTTAACGATCATTCTTTGAGATCTTTTGATGATTTTAAAAGCTATGATGTGACACGTACAGAAGATATCATACCTCGGTGTATCGATGCTGATATTATAATCACCAATAAGACCGTATTCGATAAGGAGATTATCCGTCAATTACCCAATTTAAAATTCATTTGCGTCTCAGCCACTGGATATAATTGCGTCGATACTAAGGCAGCCAGAGCTCGAGGAATCATAGTATCTAATGTATCTAATTATAGCACTCACTCTGTAGCACAGCATGTGTTTTCTATGATACTTTCCTTAAAGCATCAAGTAGAAAAATATAGTCATTCTGTAAAGGCAGGACATTGGTCTGAAAGCAAACATTTTAGTTATTGGGAAGGCGGCTTTACCGAGTTAAAAGGTAAAACCTTGGGCTTGCTGGGATACGGAAATATTGCAAAACAGGTCTGTACCATTGCTAAGGCATTTGGTATGAATGTAATGGTACATCATCCTAATAAAAGAGCTAGCTATCCTGACCATGTGACTTGGGTTTCCCAATCAGAGCTTTGGAGCCAATGTGATATTTTAAGCCTTCATGCGCCGCTTACTGAGAAAACCAGACATATCATTTGTAAGTCTACTTTAGAGCAAATGAAATCCGATTGCTTGTTGATTAATACTGCTCGTGGAGGGCATGTACAAGAATTGGATTTGGCAAATCATCTACATGATAATCCAAATTTTTACGTGGCGTTAGATGTACTATCATCGGAGCCTCCTCAAGCAAAACATATCCTTTATGGCTGTTCAAACTGTTATATCACGCCACATCAGGCATGGAGTTCAAGAGAAGCAAGACAAACGCTGTTAAACGGGGTTTATGAAAACATTATGGCTTTCAAAAAAGAAGCGCCCATCAATGTTGTTAATTGATGAGCACTTTTGTAAAACTTTTATGCAAAAAGGTAATTAAGCATTCGGTATTCTAAGCATTTGACCTGGGTATATTAGGTCTACGCTTTTTAGCATCGGCTTGTTCGCCTCAAATATTTCATTATATCTCATAGCGTCACCATAGTGAGCCTTCGCGATTTTAGATAAAGAATCACCTGGTTTCACTTCATAAAAAGTCGCTTGTGGAGGTGTCACCACAGATATTCTATCATCTACAGTAGCGATACCGTCGACATTCCCTAGCGTAAGGATGATCTTTTCTTTGTCTTCAAGGCTTTCTGTTTGACCATAAGCCACAACTTTGTCACCGTCTAATTCAACACTAAAGTTGTCGCAACATATTCCTGTTTCATTGACAATGCCGAGAAGTACGGCTTCTTTTTTAGCTTTTGCCTCAGCAGCATCTACGGCAGCAGCTTCGTTTTTTTCTGCTTCGGACCTTAATAATTTAGAACCAGCATTTTTTAAAAATGAAAATAATCCCATGTTTATGTAGATTGTTTAAGTGAATAAAAAGGATTTGAATGCTCAAAAGTCAGTTGAATTTAATAGTCATTCAAATACGATTATGTTAATGCAAATTAAGTATAAATAATTCCATTAAGGCTTTTTTTTTGTTCAAGGCTATTCCTAACTGAAAAGAACTATATTTGCGGAGTTTTTGAAAAACGAAAGTTCAAATTTATAACAATGCAAAACAAAGGTTTAGTCAAATTTCTACTGATTGTAATGGTTATCGTAAGTGCGATACAGTTCTTATACATGATACCTACCAATAGAGTAGAAGCTGAGGCGAAAGAATACGCGGAAAACAAAGTCGCTAATATCAGCGATGATTTGGAAAAAAATAAGGCACTTAAAGAAGAACAACGTAACTATCTAGATTCAATATCTGACGAAACGATTTTCTCTGTACCCATGATCAAGTCATGGTCTTATGATGAAATGAAAGGTCAACAATTAGCACTTGGTCTTGACCTCAAAGGTGGTATGAGTGTGGTACTTCAAGTTAGATTAAGAGAACTACTTGAAACCTTATCGAATAACAATAAGGATAGAACATTCAATGATGCGCTAACAGCTGCGGATGAAGCTCAAGCAAGTAGTCAATCTGATTACATAACACTGTTTGCAGATGAGTTCAATAAAATTGCGGATGGTAAAAAGCTTGCTAAAATATTTGATCGATCTCCTACGATAGGAAATGAAATAAATATAGAAACATCAGATGCACAGGTCATAAGTCTACTGAGACAAAAAGCGGATGAAACCGTAAGCCTTACCTTCGATAGACTTAAAAGACGTATTGAAGGTCTTGGTGTATCTCAACCTAATATTTCATTAGACGCAGGTCGAGATTTGATCCTAATTGAACTTCCTGGTATTGATAATCAGAAAAGAGCTATGAATGTCATCGGTTCTGTAGCTGAATTGGAATTTTGGGAGACTTTTAGATTTACAGATAATAACCTGATTAACAGTTTTATACAGGCTGACCAAAGACTATCTGATGCATTAGGAGCTTCTGATACTGAACCTGCTGATGATGTAGTTGAAATGGACACTATTGTAAATTATACCTATGATGATTTGGGTAATGCAATTGATTCTACCATCACTACACAAGTGAAGGCCAAAGATCCTTTTGCAGCATCTAATCAAGGGCCTCTCTTGAGCAATCTACAATTAAATGGTAGAAATGGTCAGGCGCTATATGCGCAGACGGTAATGGGAGTTGCACCTAGAAATAAGAAAAAGGTTATTACAGAATTATTAGCGCGACCTGATATCAAAGAACTGTTTCCTGCCAATTCTATATTTATGTGGGGGCAACAGCCATACGTTGATTACGAGACTCGTGAAGAGACTGGTCTCTACGAATTGTACCTTATCAAGACAAGACCAGGATCTACCAAAGCACCTCTAGAAGGTGATGTGATCGTTGACGCATCTCAGTCTCCAGATCCTACGACGGGCCAGCCTCAGGTTTCTCTACGTATGAATCAAAAAGGTGCTCAGATATGGGGAGAAATGACAACTAAAGCCTTCAATGATAATCAAAGAGAAATCGCAATCACTTTGGATAAAGAGGTAGTATCGGCTCCAGGCCTTAGAAATGGACCTATTACCGGAGGTAGTAGTAGTATTTCAGGAAATTTTACAGTTCAAGAAGCTAGAGATTTAGCTAATATCCTTGAGATCGGTAAGCTTCCCGCAAAAACGGAAGTACTTCAGCAAAATAATGTCGGACCATCATTAGGTCAGAAAAATATTATTTCAAGTAGAAACTCATTGATCGCAGGATTCATATTGTTGATGCTCTTTATGATCCTTTACTACGGAGGAGCAGGTATAGTATCGATACTATCATTGTTATTCAATGTATTCTTCATATTTGGTGCTCTTGCATCATTTGGTACTGTACTTACATTACCTGGTATTGCGGGTATCGTATTGACGATCGGTATGGCGGTAGATGCCAACGTTATTATCTACGAAAGAGTAAAAGAAGAACTCAGAGCTGGTAAATCATTATTGGCTTCTATACAAGATGGTTTTTCTAACTCTTACTCTGCAATCATAGATGCCAATGTCACGACGATCCTGACAGCTATCGTACTAGCATATTTTGGTCTTGGCCCTATCAAAGGATTTGCGGTAGTTTTGATTATCGGTGTTATTTCTTCACTCTTTACGGCAGTTCTTGTAGGCAAGTGGATGATCGATACATGGACGTCTAAAGGAAGATCTATTTCTTTCTGGATGGGATGGTCTAAAAATATCTTAGCTAATCTTCAGGTAGATTGGTTAGGCAAAAGAAAAATTGGATATGCTATATCAGGGATCATTATACTAGGAGGTATTATTTCTATGGTGACTCGTGGATTTGACCTTGGTGTAGATTTCAAAGGAGGATACTCTTACAATATAGAATTTCCATCTGATGTAGATGTAGACGCTGCAACTTTAAAATCAGGCTTAGAAGATTATTTTGGTTCAGCTCCTACTGTGAAAGCAGTAAGTGTAGAAAATACTTATAATGTAGTAACGTCTTATAATATCGATGATACAGACGAGACAGCAGCAAGTAAGGTAATGGCTAAGTTGCATGAAGGTATTGCAGCTATTACTGGATCTAACGTTCCACTTTCTACTTTTGAAAATGCAGATGCAGCGGGTACATTACACGTCGTATCTTCGTCTAAAGTAGGTCCTACGATTGCTGATGATATTAAGAATAGTTCGTTTAAAGCAGGAGTATTCGCATTGTTACTGATCTTCTTGTACATCTTCATCAGATTTAGCAAGTGGCAGTATAGTCTTGGTGCTGTAATGGCATTATTCCATGACTCGGCTATTGTACTTGGTTTATTTTCTATACTTTGGGGTATTGTACCTTTCTCATTAGAAATCGATCAGGCATTCATTGCTGCAATATTGACGATCATTGGTTACTCTATTAATGATACCGTGGTTGTATTTGATAGAATCAGAGAGTATATGGGCATATATACGAATAAGACTAAGGATGAGGTCATCAACATGGCAATCAATAGTACTTTTAGTAGAACGGTAATTACTTCATTAACGACTTTACTTGTAGTAGGAACATTGTTCTTATTTGGAGGAGGATCTATTAGAGGATTTGCTTTTGCCTTATTGATTGGTATTCTTGTAGGTACATATTCATCTATTTTTGTGGCTACACCAATAGTAAGAGACTTATCTGATGATCTCAAAGTATCAACAAGTTCATCATCTAAATCGAGTGATAAGTCATTCAATAGATCTAAGAAATAAGTTCTAAGACAACAATAAATTTTGAAAGGGATGATAACATGCGTTATCATCCCTTTTTTATTTTAGATAAAGACATCTATCATGATGAAATAGTCTTAATCGTAGATTATGCACTTGAAATGCATAATCTGCCGATAGGGTGAAAAGAATTATTGAATACCAATGATTCAGGTTAATTATAAAGGCATAACTTATTTCTATAAATTGCGTTTTTAATTTTAGATATGGGTTTACGACATATAATTTCGATACTGTTCTTTGTGATCATACTATTGGTGATGTCTCAATGCACATTCACTAAAAAGGTAGTCGACGGACGCAGTGCCTATAATCTGAAGCAATATGCGGTTGCTATAGATTATTTTGAAGAAGAATTAAAAAATGAGAAAGATAGATCAGTAAGAGCCCAATCATCATTTCTTTTGGCAGAAAGTTACCGTGCGATCAAGGAATACGCTAAGAGTATACCATGGTATAAAGAGGCCGTAAAACAGAATTATGGACCTCAAGCGATGAAGCAACTGGGATTAATGCTTAAAACTCAAGAAAATTATACTGCGGCTACTAAGATCTTTCAGCAATTTCAAAAGGAATATGGACAAGACCCTGAAGTCAATAGAGAACTGGCTATTTGCAAGCAAGCGGCTATATGGTCTACTCAGCTGAGTCCTCATAAGATTTCGGTAAAGCGAAGTAGCTTCAATTCGGTTGCAGATGACTATAGTCCGAGGTATTATAGTGATGATTACATTGCTTTCACGTCTGATAGAAATGATGCGATAGGAGCGTCTTCATATAATTGGACTGGCAATAGTTTTTCGGATATATTCTTGGTAGATCGACATGGTGGAGATGCTGTTTCTTTTGATATTAAACTCAATACACCAGCTAATGAGGGTACTGCATGTTTCAGTAAAAATTTTAAAACAGTCTATTTCACGAGATGTTTTGCCAAACAAGAAGGAGATGAGTATTGCAAGATTATGGTCAGCTATGCTGAAGAAGATGAATGGTCAGAGCCTGAGGTCATGCCTTTCGTAAAAGGTAATTTCAATTATGGTCATCCTACACTGATAGAGAATGATAGTGTCATGGTATTTACAATCAGCGCTGTGACGGCGGCACAGGGTTATGATCTATACTACAGCTATAAGGATGCGGGTAGTTGGTCAGAAGCCATAGCTATGCCATCATCTATAAATACACAGGGAGATGAAAAATTTCCTACCTCTGATGGTGATACCTTATATTTTTCTTCTAACTACCATCCTGGTCTAGGGGGCTACGATATTTTCAAAACCTATCTGCGTAATGACAACAGTTGGGCCAATCCCGAAAATATCCAATCACCTTTCAATTCAGGAAGTGATGATTTTGGATTGATTAAAAGTACTAATGCTAGTCGTCAGGTAGGTTTATTAGAGGAAGGGTATTTTTCATCATCAAGAAACAGCGGCACAGGCGATGATATTTTTCGTTATGAAATACGCTTAAGAGAACCAGATCTACAGGATACTTTTTCTATTGTCAAAGAAGAACCAGTGGATCAGCGATTATATTTAGCAATTAAAGTAGTGGAAAACATCTATGAAGATCCTGCAGATCCCAATTCTGATTTAATAGATAAAAAAGCCCTTCCCGAAGCTCTGCTGGAATTAAGTTTTAGAGATTCATTAGATATTCTTAAGGCAGATCAAGATGGGAGAGTAATCATTGAATTGATGAATACATCCCTTAGAAATATAAAGGCTAGATTGGATGGTTACTTATCCAATTCTGAAACGATCAATGAATCAGTTTTTAAATTGAATGAAGGGGAAACAGAAAAAACAATAAATATAGAGATTGCACTAGATCCACTGGTTCTAGATAAAGAGATAGAATTGTCCAATATATTCTACGATTTTGACCGATGGGATATCCGTGAGGATGCAAAACCTTCACTCAATGAGCTTGCCAAGATCTTAGCGGATAATCCAGATCTCAGTGTTCAATTAGGATCTCATACAGATTGCCAAGGAAATGATGCTTATAATGCCAATCTATCTAAAAAGAGAGCGCAGTCTGCTATGAAATATTTGATTTCGACAGGGATTACGCCAAGCAGACTGAGTGCCAAAGGCTACGGTGAAACTAAGCTGAGTAATCTATGCGAGTGCGATAGCTGTACAGAAGAAGAGCATCAAGAAAATCGAAGAACAACCTTTAAGCTAACAAGCTAAGCTATCTTATATTTTGACAAATCGCTTAGTAATGATCCCGTTATTAGTGCTAATGTTTAGCATATAGATTCCACTTGTCAGATCCGCTATAGGTATAGAAATACGCCATGTATCTGATAAATTATCATACCTCATTTGTTGGATAGCAACACCTTGGAGATCTATTATTCTTAGCTCTATGAAGCTAGAGCTGGTATTGCTAAATTCAATATTGAGTTCATCTTGGGCTGGATTTGGAAATACTTTTAGCTTAGACTTTATAGAGGGATCAATAGAGCTGACAATTCCAATCAAGACCTGATCTGTATAGCTACATCCATTGCTATCCATAAGTGTAATGGCATAAGTGCCATTACTGAGATTTTCAACAAAAAACTGACCGTCGTACTGAGGAAAATCTTCCCAAATGATAAAATAATCGGTTGCATTTCCTTCTGGAATAATGGTTATACTTCCATTTTGTTGACCTTGAGTTTCTGGAACAACAATACTTTCAAAACCTAATTGAAAATCTGAATTGATGGTAATTTCTTGAGTTTGAGTCTGGCAACCATTGGCATCTATGATACTTGCGCTATAACTGCCATTCGGTAATAGTTCGACGGTGCTACCTATACTTCCATTGTTCCAAATCACCTGAGCGGGTTCATTTGCATTTAAAATCGAAATACTGATCAAACCAAAAGAATCACTTTCACAACTATTGTCAACCACGTCAACGATATCAAATCCGATAGATAGTATTTCATCGATAGTAATCACTTCAGAAATTCCAGTACATCCATCTCGGTCTGTAACGGTTATATTGTACATTCCTGCAGGAAGATTTTTGAGTGTATCGCTTAATGAAGACTCGATATGTTCTACACCATAACTCCAGTTATAAGCAACAGGAAATTCTGCTTCATCAACTAATGCTGAGAGTATTGCATTGCTTTGATCTGCACAATCATTATCTTCTTCTAGTTGTAGGTCGATGAGTATTTCTCTATTTCTACTCTCTACTTCAATAAGACCCTTGGTTGCTTTACAGCCAAAACGATCAATAGTCGTCAAACGATAAAAGCCAGGCTGTAGATCTTCTATGAAGTCTCTATTTGCGTTTTCATCATGTGACCAAAAATATGAATAGTCTCCATTTCCTCCAGTGACTACTGATTGAATGGCACCATCTGTACTTAGAGGGCAATCAACATCAATAATAGTATCTATTGCAATCGATAGTGGAGGAGGGGAGTCAATAAATATGCTATCCTTTACAGCTTTACATGCTTGACTATCCGTAACGGTGATGGAGTAATATCCAGATTCTAGCAGAAATAAATCGTCGGTGAGATTTCCATTATTCCATTGATACGTATATGGGCCTTCACCACCAACAATACTTATCTCTATACGTCCATCCCTCTCAGTAGGGCAACTGATACGTTGTATATTATCTATTTGTATGGTGATGGAGTCAGGTTGTTCAACTTGAATAGGCCCCAATTCTAGCATACAATTATCAGCATCAGTTATAGAGGCATAATATAATCCAGCTTCTAGATTGTCGAGGTGCATACCATGATCTCCTGTAGACCATACAATGTCAAAAGGAGCTGATCCATTAATGATTCCTAAGGTAATACTTCCATTATTTTCAGAAAAGCAGCTGACATGTTCAAGAGATGCGATACCTGCTACAATAGAAGGATCAAAGTTGATTTCAAAAAAAGCTGTATCACTTTTACAGCCAATCGCATCTGTTGCGATTACATGATAATTACCAGCTCCTAGGTTATCAATTTTAGGAGTTGTTAATCCATTGGACCACTGAAAGGTATATGGTCCTTGACCACCTCCTGCTAAAACTTCCAGACTACCATTAAAAGCTCCAAGGCAACTTTCTGAGACAAGAGATTCTAAAAATATATCAACCGTATTATCAGCATCAATTTCAATGAATTCGGTCTGGATCTGACATCCATCACCGTCCTGAATGATGGCAAAGTAGACTCCTTCGCTAGCATTCAAAATAGCTCTTCCTGATTGATTTGTATTCCAGTTCACTTCATACGGTGGGCTACCTCCCCCGACAATGATTTCTATAAATCCATCATTGGCACCAAGACAAGTTTCATTTTGAAAAAATACCAGGCTATAGCCTAAGGGGTTTGGAATACTGATATTGTCAACTGATCCGTCACAATCATCATCTATCAGATTACATGGAGATTCTTCTGAATTTGGATTGATCGTATTATCATCGTCATTACAATCTCCACTCTGCGTGGCATATTGAGCTGGAGTGACACTAGTACAGGATGTTATGATCCGATCAGATAAGCCAAAACCATCACCATCGCTATCAAAATAATATAAAATTGGATCTTCAAGTATAGAATTGAAAAATGTGATTTCATCAATAGCTATATCTGAAAATATATCTTCTCCTGTCGTAGCAATAAATCGTAGTCTTGCCAGCGATCCAGTGTATTGGTTAAGATTGACATCTGCCAAAATCCACTGATTTCCTTGATCTCCATTTTGTTCCCAAAGGGGTAGCCAGGTAATACCATCGTCTAATGTGATTTCGAGTCGTAGAGAGCTGATATCAGAGCCATACATATGATAATAAAACTGTAGATCACAGTCGTCATCACTCTGGGCTATTTTAAGACATGCAGATTCCAGTATGGCGACCGCACCTGCTGTACAGTTTAATTCTGTATTCTCTAGATACACGTAGTTGCCAAAATCATTAGCATCTTTAGTAGGACCCGTAAAATCAGTTGGTGTAGAGCCCTGATTGACGATCCAATCATGATCATCTTCAAGACTATTGGTCCAAGTATCAGTAATTAAACATGGTTGATTGCAGTTAGTCGGACAGATTGACTCTTTATCAAAAGTAGTTTGATTACTGACTAGATTACAGGCTGTGATAAAGGTAAACGGACAGCTATATGCGGAGTTTGTTAGACCACAAACTGATCTTATATAAAATTCATATTCTGTATTTGCATCCAAGTTATCAATGAGAAGAGATTCGGTTTCACAATTTACAAAGGTGATAGGAACGCTACCTGGCAGGAATCCAACGGGACCGACTTCTAATTCAATACCATCACAATTGATCGTTTGATCCCAATTGAGTAACACAGATGTTCCTTTGATTTCACTGATTCTGATCGTGAAGGGTAAGGTGCAGTTCTGTTCGCTGAAACCTAATGCTACATAATTTAAGCTACCGATATCTCCTTTTGCTCGATCACATATTTCCAATTGCCATATGCCATTGGCAGGTGAACCATCTAAGAATTGATTTAGATCCCCTTCGGGTCGATAGGTCCCGATATACGGAGTGGGAGCCTCAGTGATAGACAGACAAGCATCGGCGGTAAAGCTGAGCGGTGATATGCAATCATTGATATCTCCCAAATGCTGCGATCCGATGCCTCGATGCTCAATGAGTGGGATCGCAATACCATTGGGAGATCTTAGCTGTAGTTTTAAATCAGGAACCCAAGTATGGTTGATCAGTATCTCAATTTTGTCTAAAATGATATCTTGCCCTAATAAGGCACCAGGGTAGTCTGAGACCTCAATATTATATTGATTTACATCCGGACAATTATTATTATCGATGGCAAGATTGATAGAGCATTCACTCGGATTGATAATATTAGTATTAAATTCGAAAGGACCATTCCATTCGCTTTGATCACTTTCGCAAACTGCACGTATCCAAAACTGATAGGTTTGAGCGCTTTCTAAACCATCATACACATAAGTTGTCGTAGTAATTAGATCAGTGGTTGCGGTACCCGTTTGCGAAAATCCTTTTATACCGAGTTCTATTTCATATCCGAGGGGGATACCAGTACCTGGGTATATCCATGTTATAGTGGCTGACGAAGATGTAAATTCTGTGATAGAACTTACAAATACCTGATTACAGATCTGACCGTAAGCAGCACTACTGCATATATAGCATGCCCATATGATTAGGTATTTGTACATGTTCATTCTCGACGTCTACGTCTCTAACGATTAAGGTAGAAAAACTGTGCCACCTTATCTGTTTATCATACAACTATATTTATCATTCTGCCAGGTACGACAATTACTTTTCGTATTACCTTTCCTTCTATCCACTTTTGTACGGCTTCTTGTTGCATTGCTATACTTTGGATATCATCTTTACTTGCACCTGTATCAACGGTGATACTAGCTCTTTTCTTTCCATTGATACTTACAGGATATTCTATTGTAGAGCTTGTAGTTTTAGACTCATCATAGATGGGATAAGAAGATTTATGAATCGACTCTTGATGACCTAAAGCTTCCCATAATTCTTCTGTAATGAAAGGTGCAAATGGAGCAAGAAGCTGCAACAAAGGTTCTAATACTTTACGCTTATTACAGTTCAATTTTTTGAGCTCATTGACGCAGATCATGAATGAACTAACCGCTGTATTGAAAGCAAATTTTTGAATATAGTTATCTACTTTATCGATCGTGACGTGAAGTATTTTATACTCATCTGCCGCAGGCTCTGTTTCCGAAACATTCAGTTTTTCTTCTGTATAAAAGAGAGACCATAGCTTTCTTAAAAATTTAGAAACTCCATCTATACCATTTGTATCCCATGGCTTGGACTGCTCGATAGGTCCTAGAAACATCTCATACATTCGGAAACAATCAGCACCGTATTTAGCGACTACATGATCGGGATTGACCACATTATACTTTGATTTGGACATTTTTCCAACTTCAGAAATCGTGGTCATCGTCAGCATATCATCTGGCGAACCTATGGAGTGATGACCAGTAGCATCTTCAAATATAGCTTTATCATAGTCTGGCATCCAAGCGGCAAATGATTCTATACCTTTTCTACTTAACGATGAGCTCGGTAGGCCATAATCACTCACATAGTCAATGAGTACGGGTATATTAAGGTATTCTTCATTATCCTTTCGTAATTCAGCACTTACAAAGTGATGGCGACCATCTGTTTTGTCTTGTTTTAGCGATAGTGATTCGATGACACCTTGGATCATTCCTTGATTGACTAGTTTTTTGAATGGCTCATCTGTAGGTACCAGTCCTTTATCAAATAAGAACTTATGCCAGAATCTAGAATACATAAGATGCCCTACGGCATGCTCCGTCCCTCCAATATATAGATCTACTTCTTGCCAGTAATTAATGGCTTCTTGAGAAGCAAACTCATCAGGATTTTTGGCATCCATATATCGTAAGAAATACCAACTACTACCGGCAAATCCAGGCATGGTATCAGTCTCTCTATCGTATCCTTCGGAGGTTTTGATCCAATCTGTAGCTCTAGATAGGGGAGACTTAGCTCCACTAGCAGGTTTGAAGTCATCTAATTCTGGCAACTCTAGAGGCAGATTTTCGATATCTAGAGCAATAGTTTCACCATCAGGAGTATAGCATATAGGGAAGGGTTCTCCCCAGTATCGTTGGCGACTATAGTTAGCATCGCGAAGTCGATAGTTTAGTTTACGTTTACCGATTTTCAGGGTTTCTAGTTCTTCGATCATTCGCTCGATGGCATCTTTTACAGATAATCCATTTAGGAAGTCAGAATTGATCATGGTACCTACTTTATCATGATTCTCAGCATCAGGAAAATCAGATTTATCAACGACAGGTACGATTTTAATATTAAATTTTTCGGCGAAAGCCTGATCACGATCATCATCACTTGGTACCGCCATGATGGCCCCAGTTCCATAGTCTTTGAGCACGTATTCGGCGATCCAGATAGGGATTTTTTCGTTCGTAATAGGGTGAATAGCATAGGAACCCGTGAATGCTCCAGAGACTACTTTGGTCTCTGACATACGCTCTCTCTCTGATCTTGATCCGACATACTCAAGGTATTTTTGGACTTCTGGGGATTGCCCAGGAGTCGTAAGATCAGAAACATAATCATGCTCGGGCGCCAATACCATGAATGTTGCTCCATATATGGTGTCAGGACGTGTGGTGAATATCTCTATTTTACGTTCATCATTTTCGAGATCAAAAAATACTTGAGCTCCTTGTGATTTTCCTATCCAATTACGCTGCATTGCTTTGAGAGCATCGCTCCACTCAAGATTGTCAAGGCTATTGAGCAGTCGCTCAGCGTATGCAGTGATGCGCAGTGACCACTGCTTCATGGCTTTTTTCTCGACAGGGTGGTTACCTCTTTCTGATCTACCATTGATGACTTCGTCATTGGCTAGTACCGTACCTAACTCTTCACACCAATTGACATATGAAACCTTTCTGTATGCCAATCTGTAATTCATTAAAACTTGATCCTTTTGAGCTACACTCATGGCGTTCCATTCTGCTTTGGTAAGCTCTATATCATCACTACAACTAGCCTGTAGTCCTGCTGTACCTGAAGTTTCAAGGTATGACTTTAGGTCTGATATAGGCATAGCTTTGTCTTGCCCAAGATCATAGTAATGTTCAAATAACTGAATGAAGATCCATTGAGTCCACTTATAATATTCGGGATCGCTGGTATTGACCGCATTTGACCAATCATAGTTAAACCCTAAATTGGATAATTGGCTGATGTATTGTTCAATATTTTTGGCAGTAGATTTTGCAGGATGGACTCCAGTTTTGATAGCATATTGCTCTGCTGGTAGACCGAATGCATCAAATCCCATCGGATGTAATACATTAAAACCTTTTTGTGTTTTATATCTTGAGAAAATATCAGAGGCGATATACCCTAATGGATGACCGACATGCAGCCCTGCACCTGATGGATATGGGAACATATCCAATACGTAGTACTTAGGTTTGGATGGGTCAATCTTAGTTTGATAAAGATTGGATTTTTCCCAATGATCTTTCCACTTTTGTTCTACTTCTTGATGATTGAAATCTCTGGTTCCTGACATCTGCTGTTTACATTAAAGATTATAGTACGTATAATCCTATTTATGATCAAAAACTCAAAGGTACGCTAGTCTTTAGATAATACCAGCCAAGAGTCGATATTTTGAACGCTAAATTATCACCGTTTCCGTAAACTATTTTATTATTCTTTAACCAAGCGAACAGTCTGATAAGAGTCCTTTACTTGGATTTTTACGAAATAGATACCTGGACTTAAATGATCAGCAGGAATGTCAAGTGAATATGTAGAAGGGTAAAATTTATTGATCAATTTGCCTTGTAAATCATACAGCTCTAAGCTATTGATATTTTTCTCTGGGAGATTGATGATCCATTGGTCCTTCGTAGGATTTGGAGCTATAGATAGATTATCAAAATATGTAACATCAACATTATTGACAAGACTGCCAAATTGTACATCATCAAAATAATATGTTTGTTCACCCGCTACGGCTCCTTCAGTTCCAAAATTGAAAAATATGGAAGCCATATTATAGGTCCATCCCATAGAAAGTCCTATGCTTAGTAGCTCGGTACCTGGCGCTTGATTGGTGAAATCAAACTCAAGAGTTTCCCATTCTCCAGCTAACGCAGTATTCACCTCAGTTTCACAAGTATGTGTAGGGTCGTTAGAGTCTTCTACTTTCAATCTTATAGGTGTACCGGCTGTGGGAGACCATACTCTTACGGTCATTTTGGAATCTGTAAGTGTCAGCGGAATATCACTTGCAAATCCAGCTGGTGTTCCGATGGTAGTACCTGCCCATGTAGCAGCGTCAACTGTTTTGATTACTTTGACCACGTTATTGTTAGATACTACAGGATCACTCTCTAGCGTAGATATATTTCCACCGAAATCGGTCGTGGTATAATTAATATCGACTTCTTCGAAATTTACTGGAAAATCGATCTGGAAACCACCGAAATATTGTTCTATATCATCGAAAAGAAAGCTACTACTTTCTGAGCCATCTCCAATATTGCCAAAATCAAACATAAAGACTATTTCATTAAAATCGGCGGGAGTCCCAGTGAAGTCCCATGATAAGGTTTCCCATTCATTGGAAACCGTCGTTACGGCATCTCGTTCAGTAGCACCATTTCCTTCTAGTTTGAATTTGACGATCGTGCCAACAGGAGCACTGGTGAAAACCTTCATAGAAATCGCGTTTTGCATACTGAAATCTAGACTTTGACTAAGTACAATCTTACTTCCTGCCCAGACCTCGCCTCCATTTCTGATGATCTGTGCTACTTTTCCACTATCATTATTGCTGTCAGACTGAGGGTTATCAATAACCATGGCATTACCACCATCAAAATCTACGAAATCAGATGTACTTACTGCATTTTCGAAATCAATAGGTAGTGATTGTGCAGTTACCATAGTCGTCAAAGCCAGTAAGAGTAGGGAATAATAGTACTTCTTTATAGCTGATAGATGGCTCATAACTTTGGTTATATTTTGGACATTCGAAATGAAGTGTCCGATGTTATAATTTTACTTGATCCGCGGTAAGATACAACTATTACTCATGCAATCGACAATCTCATATATCTAATCAGAAGTACAAGGAACTAAGCTGTAGTAAAAATCAGAATAAACATAATATTGATGACTAGATATGTAGTCTATTCTGGAAAGGGCAGAACATAATGATTTTTAGCATCTAGGGTTTGATACCTGTCTAGGCTAGCCTCACTCAGACTCAATAAAATATCCTTTCTGGCGGTAGGACTTGTATAGTAATATCTATGGCGAGAAAGTTTTGCAGAGGGAAACTGTTCGTCATTGAGTAAAGACACATCCACGAGCCTCATATTATCGTTCATATCTTTAAGATCAGCTAGACCATTGAGTCCGAGTCTATCATTATTGATCAATCGAGACATACTTAATGTCCTGTCAGTATTGTGCCGATAGATGATAATTTGATTGGCAATTCTTTGGCTTTGATTGAAAGAATTATGGGGTGAGAAGATATCAGACTCAAGATCTGGGGCTACCATAATGCAGGTATCAAAAATAGGTGATGATGCTTCTGCTTTTGAGCACTCATCCACTATGCCATGTAATACTCGATTACCCATAGAATGACAAAGTATACTAAATTTTGATTGATTCTGATTGGTGATATGTTGGAGAGATTGAATAATAGTTGAAGATCGTTTCCCCTTTTCATATGCAACATCACGACAGTGATCGTAAATAAATCCCGCATCCCAAATGATTGAAATCACTAGGCCATACGGGTTAGTATCTTGGGCGAAGACATGTTGATGTAATGATGAAGTGATTTCACTGAAAAATGGGCTTTTATTGGCCCACAGCCCATGTATATGTATCAGTATGTTTTGGCGATCTGGAGGAAGGCTAGCTAATGAATTTTGGATGTTTTCAAACCATAATTCTATATTGCCTTTTTCGACATAGGGATGACGTACTGGTTTATACTTTTTATCCATGACCATATTCCCAAGTTCCATTTTGATATCATCAGTAGCTTTGGTTTCTGACCAATGTATATAGTAGTGCTCCGTGGGAGCTAGTGTATCTGGATCAACGTTAGAGTTTCCAGTAAACCAAGCTAACATTGAAAGTGCCATGATAAAGTTTCTTATGAAAATGTTCATTGAAAGTGTAACGATATACGTATCTACTTTGTTAGCTTACGGATGAAAGAAATACAACGATGTCTAAAATAGTATTTTCGCATGCCAACGGATATCATCCAAATATATACAAGGTCATATTTGATAATCTTCAAAATGTAGATGTACATAGTATCCTATTCGGTCCTTATCGCTCAGATGTAAGCATAGATTCTTTCTATAGTTGGCATCAGCTTAAAGATGAACTCATTGACTATATAGAAAGTAATGATCTAAAAGCTAGTGTAGGAGTTGGTCACAGTATGGGTGGTATAGCTACATTGCTAGCTGCTGCTGAAAATCCCAATCTCTTTAAGCGAATTATTCTCTTTGATCCGGTCATACTCCCAAGATATGTCTATTGGCTTTTAGGGATACCATGCATACCACTAAAATTAAAACTAGCACCACCTAGTCGCATAGCTTTACATAGGAAAGATACTTTTTCTAGTCATGATGAGGTATATCAATACTATAGGCCGAAATCGGTATTTAAAAACTTGACGGATGAAATTCTGTGGAGTTACGTAGTAAATTCATTTGAGCCTTATAGTGATGGGGTAAAACTCAAGTATACTAAAGAGTGGGAGGCTAGAGTATATGCTACGGGGACAAAACCATGGTCTGCTATTCGTAATATAAGTGTTCCTGTTACAATAGTTAGAGGAGTATCATCTGATGTAATCAACGATTGTACTTGGGAGCGATTGAAACGAATAAGACCTGACTTCGAATTGATAACTTTAGAAAATGCGGGTCATTTAGTGCCTCTTGAGCAAGTCTCTAAATCAATCGAGATTATTCAAAGCAGATTGAATTAAGTATCAGCATATAGCAAGGATATGGACAAAAAAAATCCCGAAGCGGAGAGCTTCGGGAAAAAATCAATAATCATATTGATTTTTTGGAGTGCTAGATTTCACTTCAAATATATGTTAAATTAAATGGTCTAGTCAATTTTTTTCGCCTAAAAATCTAAAAACGTAAATCTACTTGCATTTCAAACTCATCGTATATGGTCTTATCGCCTAGATTATCGAAAAAACTACCTGACCCATACTTGATATTGTGCTTAGTACGATCAATACTGATGGTTGCCGTTGCCGAATTATCACCTACAATGGCATCAAATTGTATAGCTTGAGTTATTCCTTTGATAGTAGCATTAGCATCTATGGTGTATACGTTTCCATCTTTAGGAGTAACTTTGATGATCGATAATCTAGCTGTAGGGTGATCCGATACTCCAAAGAAATCATCGCTATTGAGATGCCCTACTAGTTTATCTGCTGTATCTCCTTGTAAGTCAGTACAAGTTATAGTATTCATGTCGATGATAAGTGTCCCTCCTATGAGTTTACCTTTTTCAAACTGTAATTCACCAGATTGTAATTTGATTTGACCGTCATGTGATCCTAATACTTTCTTTCCGACCCATTTGATTTCACTTTTGATAACGTCAACCGTCTTAGTTTCTTTGATGGGATTGTTTGCAAAAGTTAAGCTCGTAATAGCTATAAAGAGTAGACTTAGAATTGATTTCATTGTTTTAAATTTAGTTGATTAATGAATTAGATGTTTAAACAACTAAATTATACATGTAAAGTTCATGAAGTACAAATTTTTTTCGTTGCATCCAATCTATATGGCTCAAAAGTACATTTTGTCCAAGGTTGTCTCACAATAAGACACCCTTGAACAATCCTGCTTTGGGACTTTAAATAAATTCGATGATTTCTACTCCGAAACTACTTTACAATTTTAGTCCCATTTTACTTGTATAGGTAGCATCATTTGTGCTTTTCCATTTTCATACAAAAAGGGTTTTATGCCTTCATATAGATTCAATAACTCCTTGTGCTGCTCTGATATCTCTATTACTTTAGGTACAGACGTTTGTTGGCCAAACGCCATCAGTAGTTCTTCTATTGGATCGGGCTTGATCTTAGGATAATGAGAAACTGAGTAGGAGTCTACTAATCCAGCAGCTTCTGCCGCAATTTCTATCGCATCATCAAGGTCGCCTAATACATCGACCAATCCTATTTGCTGAGCTTTTTGACCTGTCCAGACTCTTCCTTGTGCAACCTCATGCACATCTTCTATACTCATATTTCTTCCTTCAGATACTCGGCTTAAAAACTGCTGGTACACTTGATCAGTACTTTCATTCATGATTTCCCTCTCTTTATCTGAGAAATTATAAGTCGGCTGAAATGCTACTGAAAGATCGTTAGTTTTCACAGTATCGAAAGTAATACCGATGGTTTCGTTTAGCATTTTTGTAGCATTGGGCAGCATCGCAAATACTCCTATTGATCCTGTAAGAGTATTTGGCATACTTACGATTGTATCAGCTCCGCAGGCAACATAGTAGCCACCTGAGGCTGCATAATCTCCAAAGGAAGCTATTACTGGTTTTCCAGTTTCCTTGAGTTTTTCTATCGAATTCCATATCACATCAGAAGTGATGCTGCTTCCGCCTGGAGAATTAACTCTAAGGACGACAGCTTTTATTTTTTTGTTGTCTTTTAGTTTTCTGATCAGATCTGGATATTTCTGTTCTGTGATAGCACCCTTATTATCGGTGCCATAGGTGACCGTACCTTCCATATGAACTACAGCGACTCGGTCAGATTTTCTTGATGTTTTGATTGTACTTTTTAACTTGTACTCTTTGAGATCGACATAGCTGATCTTTTTCGATGATATATCGGTACTTTTTCTGATGATATCCTCCACATCTTCCTTATATAAGATAGCATCTATAAGACCACTTGACAATGCACTCGTTGCCATTCTGCCTTGGTAGTTTTGAGCTATATTATCTACTTGTACCACAGATAATCCTCTTGCTTCTCCTATTTTAGTTTTAGCCATCATCCACATTTCGTCTAAGAACTCTCGCGTTTGCTTTTTATTGGGCTCACTCATATCGGTTCTACGATAAGGCTCCGTAGCACTTTTGAACTGACCAGCATAAAAGATATTCATGTCTAGACCAACGCGATCCATTAATTTTTTGAAATGTGGGATCATGACACCGTATCCTTTCAGGTCGATCATTCCATTCACATTCATAAACACAGAATCGGCAACAGTAGCAAGGTAATAAGACCCTTGACTATAGTAGTCGGCATAAGCATATACAGGTTTACCACTCTCCTTAAAATCGGCAATAGCCTGACGCATTACGTCTAGAGATGCAGGTGCGACAGATGCAGAGCTTGTATTGATCAAAATCCCCTCTACCTTTTGATCATCCTTAGCATGTTCGATGAGAGCTTGAAAATCTACAAGGCCTATCGCCTTTTGAATCTCTAAATTATATGGAGACCGTTCTACATTATCACTCAATTCTGTAATCATGTGATTGAGATCAATCTCTAAAATAGAATGTTCTTTTATGGAAGTTTCTCCACTACTGAAAATTGCAATGATTACAAATAGAAGAAAAAATATAACTCCTATGGCAGCGAATACACCTAAACATGATGCCGTGAAAAACTTGAAGAATTGCTTCATAATGATTTTTGAATGTATCAATGAGAACGTGAAAATAGCTTAATTAGCAAATATGATTAACTTCTGATTACAATAATGATCTGTAATGATTATTTGCGCTCAAATCTTTAAGGTATTTTTAAACGGTATGGTTTAGATAGATTAGCTGTTTTTCGATGAACGTAGGTTAATGTTATGCAGATATATGACGAGGAAAATAATTTCATATAGTCGTTTGGATATGAAAGTGTAATAATGATTTTTCCCGAAAGGATTATTACGTTACATTGTAGACTAATTACATCCTGAGTTGAAAATGCAATTGTATAAACTGTGCTTGATTTGTTGTGCCTTATTGGTGCACCATCGAACTTATGCTCAGTTATTGATTAAAACAGTTGATGATCTTCCATTTTCAGAACAGACTTTAGTCGAGCAAGTGCTACTAGGTGAGGGAGTCGAAATATTACATGTAAAGTATGATGGTCAAAATGAATCTCTCGGATACTTTGATAGAGGCTTAGGAGAGATTGGTATATGTCAAGGTTTGGTGATGTCTACTGGACAAGTCGATGAACTAGATCGGGGCAATGATGAAGATAATTTTGGAGGCACTAGTTCTGGTGAATTGTATAGCGATAATGATCTATCGTCTCTCACGTTAGGTACTCTTAAAGATATTGCTAGATATGAAATCACATTCATTCCGTCTAGTGATAATCTGAGTTTTGAATACATCTTTGCCTCTGAAGAATATCCCGAGTTTGTTTGTTCTAGATTCAATGATGTATTCGGATTCTTTATCACTGGACCCAGTCCACAGGGAGGTAATTATAATGCTCTAAATATCGCTATGGTGTCCAATGAATCAGGTGATGAATATCCTGTAGCCATCAATACCATCAATGGTGGCATGGTGGGTAATTCATCCAGTACAGACTGTTCTGGATCGACTGAATCTTTAGATTTCGGTCAATTATATAACGATAACGTAGGAAGTCAAAATTTTACATTAGATGGATTTACGGATGTATTGAAGGCTGAAGTCTCAGTAATACCTTGTGCAGAGTATACGATAAAGCTGGTCATAGCTGATGGGACTGATGTCAATTTTGACAGTGCCGTATTTTTAAAAGCTTCAAGTTTTTCTAGCCAATCACTTCAGGCTAGTTTGGTGACCACGTCTTCCAGTTCTATACTTACGGAAGGTTGTAGTAGTGGTGAGATTATATTCGAGATCCCCGATGTTCTTCAAAATGATCTAAGATTAGACTTCCGCATTTTAGATCAGGTATCAGGTCTAGAAATGGCTACAGTCAATCAAGATTACAGTGCAATAAATACTAGTCTAGAGATCCTAGCAGGTAATAAGCAAGTATCTCTGCCCATTGAAATAATCGATGACCTTATCACCGAGAATACCGAATATATTGCACTCGAATATGTAGTGAATGAATGTAAGCTAGACACTATTTTAATTCCCATACAGGATTATACTTTAAGAGATTTTCAAAACCTTGAGGATAGGGAAGTCTGTCTGGGAGACAGAGTTGATATAGTTTTGGATTTAGACTTATCTCAATCTAGAGACAGTACATTTATCTCTGAAGCAAGTGCCGTTTTAGGTGATATGAAGGTATTGGGCAACCCTCAATTACAGCATCCAGCATATTCGATTCCAATTGAGATCTTGCCATCCGATATAATACCTTCTGAAGACGAAATACTTCGTGTTTGTATTGATTCTATGATTTTTGTTGCTAATGATTTTGAAGCATACTCATTTTACCTAATTAATCCTAAGGGTAGAGTCTTATCATTGATTATAGAATCAACGGTAGACTTTGATGATGGTACTGCTCCTCCTATAGGGCCTGATGTAGATACGCTTACTCATCTATGCTTTACACCTTTAAATAATCAAAACATATTAGATCAAAATCAACTACTTCAAGCAATTTCTGACGTTAATCATGTAGATGATTTATTTTTTGAAATCAATGGAAATTGGAATACTTGGATCGATTTTTCAGATAATGATAAGATAGGTACGTGGCAAATGGTCATTACGATAGATGGTGCCTTGAGTGCCTTTGGTCTGATGAATAATATCAATAGATTGGAGTCATGGTCCTTATCATTTGGTAATGATTATAAAATTAATACTGATATTTCTGGTTCAGTAAGCGGCTCTTTTTGTACAGATTGTGGTACATTAAGTTTTTATCCAGACCAGTCTGAGATAATTAATATTCAAATAGAAGATAACTACGGCTGTCAAGAATCTCTTGATATAAATGTATTGATGAATGATGTACCTGATCAACCTCAGGACTTATCTTGCCAATTGTTATCTCCAGAAACATTATCGTTCAATTGGTCGGAGATCATCGATGCTACCACGGAGTATAGCGTTGACAATGCCCCATGGCAGGAAATCATCACCAATGGATATATCATGTCAGAAGTACCATCAGGTACAACTGTAGAATTATGTCTTCGAGCAGTAAATGGAATATGCCCATCTGATACGAGTTGCCTGAGTTGTACTACTCCAGGATGTGTTCCTCCTATCATTTCCGAAATGTTTATTTTTAATCCTACATGTTACGGATCTGATGATGGAACTATAGAGCTTATGCTAGTGGGAGGAGCTACTCCATATTTGTTTACATTGGGTGAGGATTCCAATGCAGATGGAGTTTTCGAAAACTTAGGCTCTGGTACGTATACGATCGATATAGTTGATGCCAATAATTGCCCCAATAGCATAGAGTTAGTGGTGGACGAGGCGGAACTTATGGAGCTGGAGTCTGAGGTAAAAAATACTAGTTGTATTGATAGTAAAGATGGTTCTATCGTAGTACATGTAACTGGAGGGTTGGCACCATATAAACTGTCTTGGGTCGATGACAAAGGTGATAACTATATAGGTGATAAATTAGAAAATTTGAACATAGGGACCTACAATTTAATGGTTGAAGACGCTAATGGTTGTAAGTTTGAAGAACAATTCATAGTTGACTTTGAATATTTTATAGACGTGCAAATTAGTACGACTACAGCAAGTTGTTTTGGTGCAGAAAATGGGTCTGTACAAGTATTTGTTCAAAGTAATTCAGAGGTAAATAATATCGCATATTATCATGCTCAAAATGAGCAAATACCTATTGTAGATGCCCAATCTCTAGCCGCAGGCGATTATTTTGTTGAGATTTTTACTTTGGAAGGCTGCCAGATGAGAGAACTATTTACGATTACTCAACCTGATATCTTGTCATATGCACTGACAGCGGATAATGAAATCTGTTTTTATGAAGAACTCGGTCAACTTGCAATCAAAGGAGTAGGAGGTACTCAGCCCTATGAATATCGATGGGCATCTGGAGTATTAGATTCTGCAATAGTGGATATTCCACCTGCTAGTTATTCTTTTAATATTACAGATTCGAAAGGGTGTATGATAGAGGATAGTATAAAGCTAAGTAGGCGCGACTCCTTAGTAATTGATCTGAGTATAGAAGAGGTATTATGTCATAACGATATCGATGGAAGTGCTAAGATCAATGGAGTGATGTCCGGTGATGATTTTATACCCGTTGAAGATCTCAATATCAAATGGAATCTTTCAGGTGAGTTTGATCCATCGATTCAAGGACTATTTGCAGGAGCCAGTTATAGCATAACGGTGACGGATGAAAATGGCTGTACTAATTCCAGTATGTTTACATTACAGAACCCCGATCCGATAGGCTCAGCATTGGTAGACGTGAGTGATGTATCTTGCAATAGTGGACGAGATGGAATGATCGAAGTAGTAGGTGAGGGTGGTGTAGAACCTTACAGTTATCTATGGAATGCACAGGCCAATTTTCAAGATAGTAGCGTAGCCACTAATCTATTGGCTGGAAGTTATTTAGTTACGGTTACCGATCATAATGGTTGTACGAGTACCTTAAGTCAGATCATTGATCAACCAACACCTTATAATTATAATCTGAGTTCAAGTTCCGTCAAATGCAAAGGAGATAATACTGGTCGAGTAGGTGTATTCATCGGTGGGGCAACGCCTCCATATGATATCCGATGGAGTACAGGTGATACTACGGAAGCGGTGGATGGATTATCCATGGGAGTATATTCATTAAGTATCACAGATGCGAATAATTGTCAAGTTGTGGATTCTCTTTTTTTAGATGAACCTCAAGAAGATATAAGCCTCATGGTAGAGTCATATAACGCCGATTGCGAAAATGGTGGAGGTGGTGGATTGATTATAGAAGCCTCAGGCGGCACTCGACCATATATCTATAGCACTGACAGCCTCGTATATTTTGGAAATAATGAGATCGTAGGGCTCGCAACTGGAAACTATGATGTTTATGTCAAAGATGCCAATGGTTGTCTAGCGACTGATGGAACATTCGCAGTTGATCAAAATGAAGAAATTAAACTCTATATAGGACCTCGTGAAGTCCTTGTGAGATATGGTGATTCTTATGTTCCACCAGTTATGATTTCAGACGCTTTTGGAGAAATCAATTATGACTGGAGTATCATTGGAGATGCCCAACTTAGTTGTGATGATTGTGAGATATTTAGAGCAAATGATATTCAATCCAATCTTACCATTCAACTTGATATTATTGATGAAAATGGATGTATTGCAAGTGACAGAGTATCGGTGGTTGTTACCAAAAAAGTGGATATCGAAGTACCTACAGCATTCAGTCCCAATAATGATCTAAATAACGATTATTTGTCAGTTTTTGGTCGCCCTGAGATCAAGATTGATGAGTTCAGTATCTTCGATATTACTGGAGCAATGATCTACAGGTCTGAAGAAATCGAGATTAATAAAGAAGTCAACGGTTGGGATGGATCGTTTAGGAATAACCCAGCTCCGCAAGGGACTTATATATGGTCCTTACGATATACATTGCCAGACGGAAGTAGTGATATTATAAAGGGAGAATCTACCTTGATAAGATGAAAGTAGTCATGTTATATATCACATTGATGTTGACTTTGGTAGGTGTACTGCGAGGTCAAGATGCTCAATTTTCACAGCTAGAATCACATTCATTTTTAAATAATGCTGCCTATACTGGTAATTTAGATAGTCCTGGAAAAATACAATTATGTTATAGAGATCAGTGGTCAAAAGCTTTGGACAATCGCGGACTGAAACGCATAATGATCGCTTATCAACAAAGTATAAATATCAATGATGATGCACTGAGTATTGGTATATCATTGGTGGGTGATGAAATAGGAAAATCAGCCTATCGACATACACAAGTGCAGATGTCAGGAGGATATCGATTGAGATTGTCGTATAATCGTTATCGCAGGCAATCTCAATACCTAAGCCTTGGACTCATGGCCGGTGCTTTGCAATATAGCTTAAATCCTGAGGAGTTTTGGTTCGGTTCACAATACGATATTCCCAATATCGAGATCAATCCAGATCTTGCTTCAGGTGAGCTTATTCCATTAGAAAGGTTTCGTACAGATTTTATTTTAGATTATGGTGTAGGCTTACGATATGAGCTTTCTCGTGAAGATAGATTTCACTTTAGCACAGGGCTAGCAGTTAATCATATTGGCACCCCAGACATAAGTTTACTCGAGATCGGTAGTGCAGAGTTATCACAAAAATGGGTGTTCAATTTATCTTCTTTACTTTATTTACGAGATCAGTTATTTATCCATCCTTCTTTATGGCTTATGAGTCAGAGAGCATCACAACAGGCAATGATAGGTTCGTTATTTGGAGTCGGAGGAGCAGATAGTAGCGACCTAGGTTTTAGTATAGGTGCTCATAGCCGTATTGTAAGAGATTTCGATTCTTATAGTTTTGAATCCATGATATATTGCATACGATTGGATTTGGAGTCTTTTACCGTATCACTTAGCTATGATGATACAAAACAACGAGTAGAACGTTCTGATCGCAATTTTAATGCATTTGAACTGAGCTTAAGTTATAGTATAGATTAATCTTATTTATGTAGAAAGTTTGCTCTATTCTCAGTGAAAAGGTGGCAGAAGTCTTTTATGAAAAAAAAGATATAAATACCCAACTATACGATGATAGTCAGGTATTTATGGAATGAGACTAAGCCCACTATTTCTTAGAAAGATTGAATAAATTTCCACTTTGCTCAAGTACAATATTATCGCAGTCAAAAGATTCTACATCTAAGGCAGCCGTAGTAGTTGCTCCACTAGGAGTGGTACCGCTAAAAGCCACAGAGGCATTTCCTGTAGTTGCCCAAGTCTTATTGGTGATACTATCAGGAAGCAGTAGATTGGTGTTGTCAACAAAAGAACCATCAGCCTGGAATGTAAAATCACCAGTGCCTAAATTGGCGGATTCCCATGTGCCAACCATCACGGTCGCTAGATTATCACAATCCTCTTCATCATCTCCGCAGCTTACTGCGATAAAGGATAGACATAAAAGTAAAAATGAACATTTAATTAGTTTCATCATGGTACATTAATTTTAATTAGTTTTATAACTCTTGTAGTGTTGATTTCGTTGTTTTTTAACACTGTTAAAGTTGAAGAAGATTTCATTAGTACCTTGGATAGATAAGGTATGTTGTGCTAAATCAGTAGCCATATATTTAAGAAATTAAAAGAAGTATCATGCATGGCTAAGATAGCTTAGATAGTGATTGATCACAAATCATAGGGTTATAATTGCGCTTAAGATCAGTTGTGCAAACAGACTTATGATGGAAAAAACCTGTCAATTATTTAGCTATTTATTTTCAGATTTTTAGTGCTGTTTTTTGATTACTTTTATACTAATTACCAAGTTGAATAGTATCAAATATTTTTAAAATTCATTTCTATTTGGATTAAACTATTGATCCGCTTGAAAAGTCAATACTAAAAGGACAATACGAAAGCCAATTGATCATATGCAAGGATATATTCTAAACACATTACTACTTTTTATACTATTCAACGTCACTCTTAAAGCACAAGAAGAGAGACCCAATATCTTATTAATCATAGCAGATGATATGGGTATTGATGTCACGAATGGATATCAATCCAATGCTCAGATGCCCGTGACTCCCAATCTAGATCAGTTAATGGCCAATGGGTTGAGAATGACTAATGCGTGGTCCGCACCGCAATGTACTCCAACGAGAGCATCTATCATGAGCGGTAAGTATGGTATCAAAACTGGAGTCATGAGACCTCCAGGAAATTTGGACTTAGTGCATCAATCCTTATTTGATAAAATTGATGAAGAAACCAATGGAGCATATGCAGGTGCTGTGATTGGTAAATGGCATATCTCTGCGCCTGTGAACCTTGATCATCCAACGCAACATGGAGTAGGGCATTACGAAGGCTTTTTGACATCTACATTGGAAGATTATTACGCATGGACTAAAACAGAAGATGGCATGCAGTTTATAGTCAATGAATATGCAACTTCTCATTTGACTAATGCTGCCATTTCATGGGTGTCGCAACAGACAGATCCTTGGTTTTTGTGGTTGGCGCATGGAGCACCACACAGCCCTTTTCACGTGCCACCAGCGGGTACTTTTAGTCAAATCGATACCACTGATGATTTAGGTAAATATTTAGCTTCGATAGAGTCTATGGATTATGAGATTGGTAGATTATTGGCAAGTATGGACGCTGCGACACTTGAAAATACGGTAATCATTTTTGTAGGTGATAATGGTACTCCAGCTCCCGTTATTCAGAATTTCCCTTCTAATCATGCTAAGTCAACTTTATATGAAGGAGGAGTAAGAATACCCATGATCATATCTGGAAAAGGGGTGTCCCGTATCAATGAGAGCGATGATAATCTTACTCATGTAGCTGATCTGTATTCAACAATCATCGAACTAGCAGGTATCCAACTCAATGGGGGTACTCACAACAGTATGAGCCTCAAGCCACTGCTATCCTGTGATGATGATCTAAATCGTAGTTACATCTATACAGACTATGAAGATGGTAATATAGAAGGATGGGCAATTAGAAATCAAGAATATAAGTTGATCGAAGATGAGATTGGTAGGCTAGAATTTTATAAAATCTCAGAAGATATCCTTGAGACCAATGATCTTGTTGGAAATCTCACTTCTGCAGAGGCAACTCTTTTGGCAGAGATGCAGGCTGAGGCCAATATTATACGTACAGACTGGTCATGTACCGATGGAATTCAAAATGGAACTGAAAATACTATTGATGATTGCAATAATACATGTCCCGACGATGATAGTCTCAGTACTGGTAATATAGGATGCTGCGATACACCTACAGATCCTAGTGTATATTATGAATATATCAGCGGGAGCACTAGAAATATTTATACGAATAACTTCCCCAATCACAATTATTGTTACAATAGTGTCAATCAGATGCCGTCTCAGGTATATCACGATTTTGGAATCGATCTATCACCAACGATTACTGGGGAAATTACAAGCGTTTTACGAGCAAATGGACGACCAGCTAGATATTTTGGAGTAGCTAAAAATGGAGTCATATTTGCTCCCGCTCCAGCTGCACCTTTCATATTTGAAGATGCCAGTACTGGTGAATATAATTGGGATTGGGTATTCGAACCAACTAATAATCAAGGACAGGGAGCTGATGTTGTTGGTTTAGATTGTGCATCAGCACATACAGGACCCCAAGGCTATCACTATCATGGTAATATGTTCGCATATGCAGAAAATGAAGTCTCTGGTATATCAACCACGACCAGTGCTCCTGCTAGCCCACTGCATATCGGCTGGGCAGCAGATGGATTTCCTATTGTCTATAGATTTGGTCCAGATGAAGATGGTAATATCAAAGAGTTAGCACCTAGCTATCAGTTGAAAGCAGGACTACGACCAGGAGATGGTATCTCCGCTCCGTGTGGAGCCTACAATGGTAAATACACCAATGATTATGAATATATCTGTGGCAAAGGAGAATTAGATGAGTGCAATGGTATTCAGAGTATGATCACAGTGGAGACTGTACAGGGTATGCAGACCTTTGGATACTTTTATGTAATCACAGCATCATTTCCTCAGATCCCGAGATGCCTTGTCGGGAACGTGAGCGAAGATTTTGACAATGGGAATGCTCCTCTTATGGGTAATGATCAAGACAATGATGGTTTTATAGAATCATATGACTGTGATGATGCTGATGTGAGCATCAACCCGCTTGCCGCGGAAATTGCAGGTAATGCTGTAGATGAAAACTGTGATGGGGTTGCAGAGCAAATTTTACCCGTGGAGTTTATATCCTTTATTGCAGTCTTAGAGACTGAAGGCGTTAATCTAGTATGGGAAGTGGGAGAAGAAGTAAATGTATCTAGGTATGTTGTACAACACAGTACAGATAGTATCAATTTCAATGCAATTGGAGAAGTAGAAGCCGATGATAGTGAAGAATATGATTTTTTGCATATTGATCCATCGATAGATATTAATTTTTATAGAATAGCAGTAGAAGACTTTGACGTGAATATATCTTATTCTGATATTGTAAGCGTAAATCTTACCACGGAAATATCCGAGCTTTCAAAGAATCATGTCTATATATATCCCAACCCTTCGAGCGGCATTGTGAGAATATCTCTTGCCAATCAGGAAATTGGAGACCTACGGATCTTAGGTATGGACGGTACTGTCATATCAACATACGATGAGACTAGTGAATTCGATATACAACACTTCAATGCAGGGATATATATAGTTCAAATCACTAATCTTCAAGGAAAGAGTTTTGTACAGAAATTAATCGTGTATTAAGATGAATATGATAATATATCTTTTGATGTGCATGTTTTCATCCCTCTCACTAAATATGCATGATGTGTCCATTGCAGTTTTCAAATTGTCATTAGATGGCGAGACTTTGGTATTAGACCTTACATTAGATATCGACGATCTATCTCAGACCATAGGGGTGTCACGTGAAAAAGTCAATATGCACTACGTAGAACAGTATATCAATCTGAGCTCAAGCTTTAAATTCAACGACATAGAGTATGCAGTAAGTTTGTCTGATTATAACGTAGTACTAGATCATATTAAATGCCACGGTACGTTGGGTGAATTCAATGGACAAATTGAAAAAATCGATATTGAAAGCAGATGTTTATTAAATATAGAAAGTCAATCTAATATAATTATGCTAGACTTTAACGACCGCTCTAGAGACTTTAGATTACATAACGCTAGGCAGCTTATATCTGTGAAGTATTAAGTCTGTTTGATGATTTACAATATTCAAGTGCATATATTACCCAATAGTGAAAGAAGGTGATAAAAGTACGTGCTTGGTCTTCAAACTTTCTTTTCTTTAAGCATTAAAATTAAATCAAAGCTTATTCCTTTCAATACAAGAAACTGAGTTCAAATTTAAACATCCCAAAATCCATTGATCAAAACAAAGTACATATTACTTCTTCTTATTGGGGTTTTGCAACAATGCGCCCCTCCAAAAGAATCAGAACAGTATAGAGAAGAGCAATATATAATAGATCAAAAAGATAAGCACCGAGGCTTACATGTCTTCGGTCGTCTAGATAGTATCAATATCAAACCTATACAGGACCTTGGTGCCGACTGGATTACTTTAGTCCCATTTGCTAGTCAAGAGGATCATGAGAGTGTAGAGGTGATCAGTGCTCGCGGAGCAGGAATAGATACTATAAGGAGAGATTCTATGTGGCGAAGCAGGGTAGATCTTGCACATCAAGCAGGTATGAAAGTCATGATCAAGCCCCACTTATGGTTGTACAGTCCGATTGATGGTAAATGGCGATCTGATGTATATCCTGTTGATGATCGAGCTTGGGAGCGCTGGAAAGTCAGTTATCAAAAGTTTATCTTGAGATATGCAAGGATGGCAGAGCAGAGTGGTGCAGAGTTATTTTGTATAGGTGCAGAGTTGACGCGATTGACCTTAGAAAAATCAGAATATTGGAAAGACCTTATTTATAGCGTAAGAGCTGTATATTCTGGTCAGCTAACTTATGCTGCTAATTGGTATGAAGAGTATGAGCATATCGACTTTTGGGATGAATTGGATTACATAGGAGTACAGGCTTACTTTCCACTAGTGAATCATGACAAACCAAGTATGGCATCGATACGTCAAGGGTGGCAAAAATACATGGTTGATATGGAGAAAGTTTCTGAGAAGTATAATCGTCCGATCCTTTTTACCGAATTGGGCTATAAAAGTACCAAAAATGCAGCCTCAGAGCCGTGGGAATGGATTGATTATGAATCTGATGATGATACTATGGTCTCACTTGAGACACAAAAAAATAGTTATAAAGCCTTCTTTGATGAGATCTGGGATCAACCATGGTTTGCAGGGGTTCATATCTGGCAATGGAGATGCGACTGGGATGGAGTCTTGATAGAGGGCAGTAAGCACATGCTAGATTTCACCCCACAAAGTAAACCCGTGGAAGAGCTTATTAAGTCTGAGTTTATGGTTAAGGCAAAGCTCTAAGATATTTGTCTACAATTTAGAAAACAAGTAACTCTTGATAGACACGATGGATCGGTAGTCCCATAATCGTAGCGAATGTCCCTTCGATTTTATGAATCTTACTAAAGCCTATCCATTCTTGAATCCCATAGGCTCCAGCTTTATCCATCGGATTACCTGTATTTGCATAATATTCTGCTTCTTCTTGACTGATGTATAGCATATGTACAGTAGCAGTTTCTGAAAAAGTCACCTGCTTATCCTTACTTGTCAAGCATACACCGGTGATTACTTCATGACTACGATTTGAGTACTTTTGTATGGTCACAATAGCTTCCGTTTTAGATTTAGGCTTTCCAAGTATTTGATTGTCCATGAGGACTACACAGTCTGATGTAATTAGAATTTCATCGTGCTTTAAAGTAGCTAAAAGTGGTTCAGCTTTGAGTTTAGATAGATATTCTGGTACGTGGTAAGGATTCATTTCATCCGGGAATATTTCTTCGATGCTTTTGACTCTCTTCTCAAAAGGTAAGTCTATATTGGAGAGTAACTCCGCCCTACGTGGCGAGCTCGATCCGAGTATCAGTTTTCTGCCTTTGAGTAATTTTTTCATACTATAAAACTATAAATAGAATAAGACCAAGTAGCATGATCAACTTCAAAATTGTACTTATTTGATGAAAGTCTTTTTTGTTTTTAGCTTTCCATATTTGGATAAAAGTATAGAGGTGCAAGCCAATAATCAGTATCAATAGGCTCCAGATACTCAAAGGTTTTTCTATTCCAGTTGTAAAACCAGCACGGAGATATAGTTTAAAGAAAAGTAGCAGTAGTACGATCAAGTTTAACGTGAGTAAGAACAAATTGATAGCTCTGATGGTACTAGCTTGATACACAATTGCGGCAGTACGATATCCTATTTTTTGATCACCTTCTTGATCTTCCTGATCTTTGACGATCTCTCTGATCATATTGGTGATGAATGCAAAAACAATAAAACCACCTAATTGATAGCTTAGTAAAGTTCTATAAGAATGATCCAACTCAAAGTAAAATGCTCGCTCTGCAAAAATTAAAATAAAAGGCACCATTGCGGTAAACAACGATACTACAATATTACCTATCCACGCTTTTTGCTTCCATATCAATGAATAAAGAAATAGTAGACCCGTAGCAATAAAGTAAATGCTACTCAAGGATAAATGATCAATTTTATAAGCTACGTAAAACGCTATGATCATCCCCGTGACAGCCAAAAGCTCATAAAAGATCCAAGCAGAAGGGATAGTTATTTTCTGCCCAACGATTGTTTTTGTACCATGATTTTGTTTATCAACTTCATAATCAAATATATCATTGATCACATAGCCTGCCGCAGCTATTATCACAGTATCTATGATCAGCAATGCGAAAAGTGTAGGAGTAAGTAACAATGGAATAGCAGATAATTCAGCTACAGGTACAATGATGAAATAGTAAATAAGACCCTGAGTCAGAGCTACTAATAATAAATTAAAAGGCCGTATTATCTTTATGTAGGCACTCATTTATCCAATCGTCCAAGTACCTTGTATACGCATAGTACGTTCTATGACGTCCCGTACACATCCTTTACCACCATCAAGAGGAGATATATAGTCACTGACGGCTTGTACATCATGGATCGCATCATTAGGACAGGTAGGTAATCCTACTTTTTTCAATACTATAATATCGGGATTATCATCACCCATATAAACGCATTGCTCTAAACTGACATTATATTTATTGATGATTTCAGCTAGGACTTTTTCCTTATCCACAACTTTATCATACACATCATGTATGCCTAAAGCTAGCAATCTATCTTTTACACCGGCGCTAGCGCCTTTGGTAATTATAGTCACAAAGTATCCTGCATTAATTGCTTTTTTGATTGCGCTCCCATCTCTCACCGTCATGGTTCTTAGAAGTTTTCCATCTTCGGTGATCAGTACATTGGTATCCGTAAGTACACCATCGACGTCAAAGATGAACATTTTTATCCTCTTGAAAATACTATGGTCGAGCATATTGCCTCAGGTTTTATTATTTTAAAAATACGGTTTTATGTGATAGCTTAATTTAATAACTGGCTTGATCCTTCTGCTCTCTAAAATAATTTGAGCTTCAATAAGAAGTATCACGGATAGTTGAAATCAAAAATTCTTAATCTAAAGCACAAATTATGACTAAACGTTTAATCTGAAACCTACTCCATGAATATTTTCTATACTGATAGATTTATCATAAGAAAGGTATTTTCTCAATCTACTAATAAACACATCAAGGCTACGACCTAGAAAATAATCATTTTCTCCCCAGACCTGTTCTAGTATATGTTCACGTTTTATTACTGAATTCTTTTGCTCAAGTAAGAGCTTCAGCAGATCGCATTCTTTTTGAGTCATTTTGCGATCACCAACATCAGGATGATTAAGTGTCAGATTAGGGTAGTTAAATTGATAACTAGCGATATTAAAGACTTTTGTGCTGACGAAGGATATGTATTTTCTCTTTAGAAATACTTCTATCTTGAGGATCAGCTCTTCTATACTAAATGGTTTAGTGATATAATCATCGGCGCCGAGTCTCAAGCCATCGAGTCGATCCTCTTTCATAGATTTTGCGGTTAGGAAAAGTATAGGTATCTGACTGTTTTTTGTCCTGATATGTTTAGCAATTTCGAAACCATCAACGTTAGGTAGCATGACATCCAGTATACATAAGTCATATTCGCTTTCGCTAAAACCCTCGATTGCTTCCTTACCATCTTCAAAGTGATCTACCGTATAACCTTGGATCTCGAGATTATCCTTGGTAACGAAACTTAGGGTAGTATCGTCTTCAACGTAAAATATCTTTGCTTGATGTGCCATGTAGGTGTTTATTTAGGGATAGTTATCGTGATGGTCGTTCCTATATTAGGTTTAGATGCTGCCTGTATTTGCCATTGATGAGCACTACAAATATTTTTTACATAAAATAAACCTAATCCAAATCCTTTTACATTGTGAATATTTCCGGTAGAGACTCGGTAAAATTTGTCAAAGATTCGCTTTAGATGTTCAGGTGCTATACCGATGCCTGTATCGCTTATTCTCACTTGATGTGCCTGTTCTTGCTTATGGTATGAAAGCGTAACTTGATCTCCTGCTTCGCTGTATTTTAAAGCATTATCCAATATATTGGTGATGATATTGTTGAAATGCAGAGGGTCTGCCTGTATTTTAATATCAGGGCTTGGTGCTGTATAACGCAGACTGATATCACTTGCATTAAACTTGCCCAGTTCTGTTTGTGCGATGCGATCAAGACATGATTTGAGGTCTACTTCTTCTTTTTTGATTTTGACACTCTTTTCCTCGATTCTCGCAATATTTAGCACTTTTTCGACTTGATCATTGAGCTTTAAAGTTTGCTCTTTTATAATTTCAGCATATTGTTTTAGACGAGAATCATTTTTAATATCATCATTTTTCAAAAATACGTCGGCTGCTATTTTAATACTAGACAAAGGAGTTTTGAATTCATGAGTCATCGTATTGATAAACTCCTTTTGCATTTCGCTATTTCGTTTTTGCTTTAAGATAATCCATGCAGAATAGATAAAAAATAACGATGCTAAGAGGGCCATAATACTCAGTAGTACTGAGACCCAGATATCAGTCAATATATAACTCTGCTTAGATGGAAACTTGACTACAAAGTAGTAAATCAGATCTTGAAAAGTAGGTAGATCTTCAGATCGCTCAATCGTTTTATCCTCTTCGCCTAATTTGCAGTAATTACCGTAAACCAACTCATTACTGCTGCAATCATACACGGCATATTCAAAATCTGTATACAGAGACCGGTTTTGAAATTCTTGCAGTAAAAAGTCTTCCAATACATTGGCATCTATGGCACTGTTAATATTGACGGCATAGAAATTTGAAGCCCTACGTTGTATTAATTCTTGTTTGGGAAGTTCGGTATCATTAAAAGCAGCAATTTTTTCAGCCACCTTTCTAAGGCTTATAGAAGCGCTATTGTGAAATTCTTCCTCTTTAAGATCCCAAGTATTGATCAACCAATTGGTTTGGATAAATAAAATCCCAAAGACAGAGAGTCCTGCTAAAAGAATGATTCTACGTATAAGGTGATTGGACATATTTATTACTAATAATAGACTTCCTAAATATAGTTAGCTTAAAGTCATTCATATCACAGAATAACAGCTCATTAACAAATATTAGAATAAACATATTGACTACCTTCGTAGGGTGAAGCTCTTTACACTGCTTATATTATTTTTTTCACTCACGATTTTTAGTGGGCACCTTCAGAGTCAGATCAATCCTTTTGAAATAGAGGGGAGAATAGATAGCACTGAGCTTGTCAAAATGCAGGATGTACAGAGTATAGGATCAGAGTTTCAAGAGGTATTAAAATTAGCTCAACCCGAAGAAGATAGAGATTTAGTCAACCCTTTTGAGGTTAATCATGTACCATTATTACCCAGTATCAATAAAAACAGGCAAAATAGGGAGGTTCAAAGACTGAATAGATCCAGATTTATCTCACAAACATATATCATGTGGATATTGCTGGTATGCGTGATTGTTTTTGCCTTAATCACAGCTCAGCATAGACAGTATGTGAGAGAATTATTTTCATCATTATTGAATAATAACGCCTTCAATAATTTAAGGCGTAAGTCTGGCGGAATAACTAATATCTATGGAATATTACTTTATCTAAATTTCACTGTAAGTCTTACTATTTTTATTATCCTTTCGGTTTCAAGTACAGAATTGTATGTGTTTGGATATCTTCTGTTATCGATTGTACTTGTTTACATTATAAAACATATGTGTTTGGCTATTTCAGCATATATATTACCCCAAGATGATTTAATTAAAAGGTATAGTTTCTCAATAGGCTCTATCCACTTGGTGCTTGGCATCGTGCTTTTACCTTTAAATATTTTAATGTATTTTGATTCAAGTACTGGGCTGGGTATGTGGAGTTGGATCGGTACCGTTATAATAGTATTGTCTTTAGTTTTAAGGTTGCTAAAGGGATTATTCTTTTCTTCCAAAGTGGTAGCTTCGTATCCATTTCAATTTTTTATTTACCTTTGCGCCTTCGAAATAATGCCGTGGTTAGTAATTTTTCGATTATTAAACAACATAGGCATTTTGAATTAATATTCTTAAATGAGGATATATGTCAGTAGAGTCTAAGCAAGAAACGGCACCTATCGAGGAGTCATACAAGCCAGTAAAAACGATCCTAATTTCTCAGCCAAAGCCGGAAAGATCTGCTTACTTCGATATTGAGGAAAAATGGAATATTAAAATTGACTGGCGACCTTTCATACATGTCGAACCAGTAAGTGAAAAAGAATTTAGGAAAAACAGGATTAGACCTGACGAATTCTCTTGTATCATTTTTACTTCTAAAAATTCTATTGAGCATTTCTTTAGAATGTGCGAAAAGATGAGAGTCAAAATGTCTCAGAGTACGAAGTATTTCTGTTTGACAGAGGCTATCGCCAATTATCTACAAAAATTTATTGTTTACAGAAAACGTAAGGTTTTCGTGGGTGTACGTAAAATCAAAGATCTTAATACTGCGCTTATGAAGCATAGGGAGTCAGAGAACTTCCTTCTACCATGCTCCAACTTAGGTGCAAAGGATGTAGTCGACTATCTCACAGAAAATGAGTTTAATTTTAAAGATGCAATGATGTATCGTACGGTGAGTAGTGACTTATCTGATCTGAGTAATGTGACGTATGATATACTTGTTTTCTTTAGTCCATTAGGTATTGAGTCTCTGTTTGATAACTTTCCTGATTTTAAACAAAATGAAACTAGGTTGGCAATTTTTGGAGCTAAGACTTCTAGAGCGGTCTTAGATCATGGTCTTACGATCAATATCAAACCAGAGCCACCAAAGATCCCATCGATGTCTATGGCCATCACTAACTACTTGAAGCTATCGAATAAATAAACTTATTCTAAAAATATAGTGTTACACCCTTCAAGGGAATATAACCCTTGGCCCTGACTAGAGATAGTCGGGGTTTTTTATATAATACAATAAGTATGTCTAAGCACTTTATCGATTTTCTTGAAGCTAACTTAGTGAACTCTAGAGGTGCACTGGCACAAGATATTATGGCCCCATCGGGTAAACATACCATGTATCGCGTCTACAATGAACTCACAGTAAAAAAGGCTTGTGTGATGGCTTTGTTATATGAGGGGGAAGATGGATGGCATATACTCTTCATCAAAAGAAATAGTAAAAATAGAAATGATAAACATAAGGGACAAATCTCTTTTCCTGGTGGTAAGCTAGAGGCTAGCGATGACTCATATTTGGCTTGTGCATTGCGAGAAGTGGAAGAGGAGATAGGTGTATCGCCCGAGGAGGTTCATGTCGTGGGTACTTTGACTAAATTATATGTGTTTGTTAGTCAATTCCTAGTTTATCCTTTCGTTGGGGTATTGAAAGCTAAACCTCATTTTGATATTCAAGAAGAAGAAGTAGATCACGTCATAGAATTTAAGTTGAATCAACTTTTAGATCCTTCTAGAGCCAAAATTAAAGATCTTGATGTAAGAGGCTTTTTACTAAAAAATGTACCATATTACGATCTTGATGGTGAAACGCTATGGGGAGCTACAGCCATGATCACCGCGGAGCTTTTGGATGTCGTACGTCATTATACGATTAAATAATTACACCATTATTATGAAGAAAATTACAATCATTTTATCGGTAATAGCTACAATCAGTATTGGGCTATATGTGTATGCACGTACTTTTGTAAACATTCCGATCAAGGCATTGTCAGCCGATTATAAGGGAGATTTACCATTAGATCTATTAAAATTGCCAGAAGGGTTTGCTATCGATGTATATGCTGATCAGGTGGTGAATGCTAGATCTATGGATATCAGTCCTAGTGGTGTATTGTATGTAGGTACTAGAGGAGAGGGAAGTGTATATGCATGTGTTGATCGGGACAATGACTTTCATATAGATACTACTTATACACTATACTCAGGAGGTAATATGCCCAATGGAGTTGCCTTTTATAAAGGAGATCTATACATCGCCGAGGTCAATCGGATATTGATGTTTTCTGATATAGAGAGTAAACTAGATAATCCAGGAAAACCATCAATAGTCTACGATAAGTATCCAACAGAAGCTCATCACGGATGGAAGTATATCGCTTTTGGACCTGATAATAAACTCTACGTACCAGTTGGGGCACCATGTAATATTTGCGAATCAGATAATGAGATTTTTAATACAATTACAAGGATCAACCCTGATGGGACGGATTTTGAAATCGTACATAATGGCGTAAGAAATACAGTCGGTTTTAATTGGCATCCCTCTACGCAAGAGCTTTGGTTTACGGATAATGGTAGAGATATGATGGGAGATGATATTCCAGCATGTGAGCTTAATCATGCACCTTCAGATTATCAACATTTTGGCTATCCTTATTGTCATCAAGGTAATTTACCAGATCCTGAATTTGGTAAAAAAAGATCATGCGACGAATTCATTGCTCCAGCACAAAACCTGGGTCCTCATGTAGCACCTTTAGGACTTGAGTTTTTAAACAATGCAAATGTACCTGACCAGATGAAGGGAAAAATACTCATTGCAGAGCATGGTTCATGGAATCGGAGTACAAAGATAGGTTACAGGATATCGTCCGTAGATATTGCTGAAGATGGCTCAGCTAGCAACTACAGTCCTTTTATTGAAGGATGGTTACAATCAGATGGTGAAGTTTGGGGACGTCCAGTAGATTTAGAAATTTTGAAAGATGGTTCATTTTTGATAAGCGATGACTACGCTGATGTGATCTATAGAGTTCAATACACGGGAAGATAATTGTCATTTAAGGATTTATACCTTAGCAGGGAAAGTATCTTTTCAAAATGAGGCGATAGTGGAGCCTGTATAGTAAGATTTTTTGTAGTGATAGGATGGAGGAAGGTATATGATATGGCATGTAGCATCATCCAAGATACATCAAGTTCTCTTTTGAGGAACTTATTTTCTTTGTGATATCCATAATGACCATCAGCAATGATAGGATATCCCAAAATACTTGCATGTTTTCTGATTTGGTGCATGCGTCCTGTTTTGGGTATTGCTTCACAGTATGTATAAGAGTGCTTTTCACCTTTTTGGTCATCATATGAAAAATGCTCAATCGGAGTAAAAATGGTTTCTGCTTCCTGAATTTGACCTTTGTTATTTTCTATAGATTGGTTGCATTTTTCAATAGATTCCATGCGATTATTCAGAAGACAATGGTACTTCTTAAGCGTTTTATGGCCAATAATTTGAGTATGTACCTTATGAGCGATTTCACTCGATAGTCCAAATATCAAGACTCCCGTAGTATTTTTATCCAATCGGTGTATCGGAAAAACTCTAGCCTTAATTTGTTTGCGGAGTATCTGCAGAGCAAATATATCCTGAGGTCGTACATGGTTGGTTTTATGAACGATTACATTTTGTGGTTTATTGATCGCGATGAGATATTCATCCCGATATAGGATATCAAAACTATTCAGCGTCAAGAATCTTAACTTTCATTATTAGATCTGAAATTAATTAATAATTATTGATATGGACAATTTCTAATTAAGAATAAGTGAAAGTCTTGGTTGGAGTATTCGTGAAGAAACTATTTTATTTATATTTACTTTATCAATATGGATGAGCAACGAATGGCGTAATACGTGCCTTCTTGTTTATCAATGATGCTGATCGCTTAAATAGTCTTTGTATATGAAAAACTTAATAATAATTTTTGCCATCATGGGTATTGCTATTTGCTCTAATGCTCAGGAATCACTATTGGGTGATATCATGAATGTGAGTCCAGTAGCTGCGGCTGAAACTTCTAATAATGAAGAAGCACTGGCAGATTTTCAAATAGTATTTGATAAGCGAAAATCAGAACTTGATGATGATTTAGCATCTTTGGGAGAGGATTATAAGAAAGAAGTCATGAATCTAATCCAAGATTTCACCAAGATCCTATCCAAAGGAGTTGCTAAAGAAGTGAAAAATGAAAAACAATCAGTACTCACTAAGGTTAATTCCTTAACGATTCAGTTGCGAAAAAATAAGCAAAGCCGTGTTACACAATTTGGAAATCGTGTTGCTCCAGAGATTAGAGATCTACCCATAGAATTACGTCAAGATAAGCAAAAGGAAATGCGATCTATTTCGAAAGAGTACTATAATACTTTCGATGATGAATATGCAGCTAATCAAGCAGTAATTGCTCAGTTTAAAAGTACTCAGCACCTGACACAAATTGAAGGAGAGGGGATTTAATGTTTTATAACAAGTCTTATGATATTGATGCTAGGTAACCATTGTCTTGTCTAGCATTATGAAAATACTGATTATAAGATTTAGTTCGATTGGAGATGTTATTTTATGCTCTTCAATCATACGTGCAGTCAAGCATCAGCTCGGGGCAGAGGTACACCTTCTAACCAAAAGCTTCAATGAGCGTTGGCTTTACCATAACCAAAATATAGATCGTATCATTGGTTTTGATTCTTTTGATAGTGACATTATAGATGATCTGAGATCTGAAAACTATGATCTAGTGATTGATCTTCATAAAAACCTCAGATCTAAACGTATAATAAGATCACTAAATGTATTGAGTCTAGATTTTGATAAAGTCAATATACAAAAATGGGTACTGGTTAATTTTAAAGTAAATCGTTTACCTGACAAGCATATCGTTGATCGTTATTTTGAGGCAGTTTCTAGTCTAGGGATTACCAATGATGGTGAGGGTCTTGATTTTTTTATAGATCCTAAGATTACATCACCAAAATACCTTCCGAATAAATACATCGTGATTTCACTTGGAGCATCGTTCGGAACTAAAAGAATACCAATTAGTCTGATAGAGGAGATTATTCAAGGCGTAGATGTTCCAGTAGTTCTTATCGGAGGACAAGATGTATTGGAAATAGGTCAATCTATAACATCAAAATGTATCAATAAAGTAGGTGTACTCAGCATCCAAGAATCAGCCAAAGTTATTTCAGGTAGTGAGTTACTCATTACGTCTGATAGTGCGATGTTGCATATAGCCAGTGCTCTGAAAAAAGAACAAATTGTGCTTTGGGGAAATACTGTTCCAGCATTTGGTATGGGGCCATATTATGGTAAACATAAGATAAGCTTTAAGTCCTTTGAGGTGGATGGTTTGAAATGCAGACCATGCTCTAAGTTAGGTTATAATTCGTGTCCCAAGGGGCACTTTAGGTGTATGATGTTACAGGATTCAAAATCAATTATTGATGCCATTGCTGGAATGATCCAAGCATAAGCTTTTCAAGAAACAATAATCAAACTGTCGGTGTTAATATGTTACTGAGTATTTTTCTCGATATTGCTCATTATTCTCAAATCAGTAAGTAAATCTAGATATGACTTTCAATCAAACAAATAAAAGACCCCAATTACCAGAACAGAGTAAACTTATCCGTCTAGGAATCATAGCATTTGTAGTCGTGATCATCTTCATGATGTTATCTAATACTACGTTTTTAACAATTGATCCCGGAGAAAAAGGAGTGGTATTCAAGAGGTTTGGAGGAGGTCTCGAAAAAGAAAAAATCTACAGCCAAGGATTCCACGTCATATTACCTTGGAATAAGATGTTTATCTACGATGTACGTATCAATGAAGGTTCAGAAGAGCTACAAGTATTATCCAAAAATGGACTTTCCATTACGATTGATTTGACCTATAGATTTGCTCCGCAATCTGAGAAGATTGGTTTTCTTCACGATGAGATCGGACCAAATTATATCAATAGAATACTAAAGCCAGAGGTAAGATCTGCAACCAGAGAGGTAATTGGTAAATATCTACCTGAAGAACTCTACAGTACTAAAAAAGAGGCTATCCAAGATGAAATTTTTCAAGCAACTAAAGCGGCTATTGAGCCTAAGCATATTACGTTGGATGCGATCCTGATCAAGTCAGTAGAGTTACCAAAAACATTAACAGCTGCCATTGAAAAGAAGTTAGAAGAAGAGCAACTCTCATTTCAGTATGAGTTTAAGCTAGATCGAGAGCGTAAGGAAGCTGAACGTAAGATTATTGAAGCTCAAGCCAAGGCAGACGCCAATAGAATATTGAATCAATCCCTTTCTGATAAGATACTAAGAGATAAAGGTATCGAAGCGACGATGGAACTGGCTAATTCACCCAACTCTAAAGTTGTAGTCATAGGTGGCGGTGATGATGGTTTGCCCCTGATATTGAATAATTAGGATAAGCTCAAAGAAATAGCCCCTTAAGAATATAATAGACTGCTTACTTGGCGATCTAGTCAATGAGGCTTTCTATTATATTCTTTTCTTTTTATTTTATTGGGCAACGAATATTTAAAGAGAGAGCATTATTATTTTCAATATACTTGTGTATGTAGAAGAAATAGCTCGACAATAGGACTTAGTCAACCCATGTTCTTTTTCTATAGCTATTGGGTGTATTTCCTACGAAACCCCATTTTTCCATCCACTCATTGTCTTTATTCTTTTTAGTGATTTCATAAAATTCTTTGAATAGCTGCTTCCCCTCGGCATTGCTTACTTTCATTTCTTTTTCATTGCCATACTTGTCAAACGTAAAGTCAAATCGACGTTGCACTTCATTTTCAGTAGTTCTGATTTCTCGGGCGGTACGGTTGCCTTTATCATCGTAGTAGTACCTTTCAATTCTTAGAAATTCGTCATTGGCACCACGATATGCAGACGAGGATGCACGTAGTTTTTTCTCATTATAATGGTGCTTATAGTAGCTCAGCAGGCTATCGCTTCCGTCAAAATACTCCGAACGATAATAGTTTTTGCTTCCATTTTTGTACGAGTATTTTTCATAACCCTTGATCTTGCGTTCTGAGGTGAAAAAATCTTTTTGCTCTAGCAAGCCGTCATCATTATAATACTCTACTTCGAGAAACTGAAGAGAGTCTTTCTGGTATTCATTGATACTACCTTTGACGGCATAGATAGCAGTTTCGACTTTTTGTTTTTGCTCTTTTTTGTCAGGGCTACATGCAAAAAGTCCAAGCATTATAATAGCGGCTAAGAATCTAGTCATGGATGTGTTTGTTTAGAAGATCAAGTATAGTGATATCGCTCCAGTAAGCTTCACTTTTTGGGGTATAAAATCCTACGTGACCTCCATATTGGGGAGTGATCAGCGTAAGCAGTGGTGTATCTTGTGCAGTTTGGATGGGATATGATTCTTCCGGTAAAAAAGGATCATCTAAGGCATTGATAATATAGCATGGTTTTTTGATATGCCCTAAGTGAGGGCCACAGCTGCACTTGGCATAATAGTCTTCTGCACCTTCAAAGCCGTGAATAGGTGCCGTATAATATTCATCAAAATCCCAAAGCGTCTTGATTTTCTTCAAAGGTTCTAGAGAGATTTGATTGGGGTGTTGTTTATGCTTAGCATGTACCTTTTTACCCAGATTTTTCAAAAACCGATATTCATACGGCCAATTGGATTTTTTCTGTAGATGTGCTGAGCCAGCACTTAAATCTGTAGGAGCGGAGACCGCGATAGAAACTTTTATTTTAGCATTAAGGGAAAAGAGACCATCTCCATTGTATTTTAAAATTAAGTTTCCACCTAAGCTATATCCTAATAGAGCGATTTCATCATATTGATCTGCAAAGTGATTGATGACAAAATCAAGATCATCTGTTGCACCACTATGGTATAATCTCAGCTTAAGATTCATTTCACCACTACAGCTTCTGAAATTCATGGCTAGTACATCGTATTGGTTTTTTGAAAGATGATTGGCGATGCCTAGCATATATTGACTCTCGCTGCTTCCCTCCAAACCATGACATACGATGACCGCTCTTCTATGACCATTTTGTAGACAATCGATATCTAAAAAATCCTCATCTGGAGTATCGAGCCGCAGTCTTTCATAAGGGACATGATAGCGCTTTCTAAAAGCAAAAGGAAACATCGTATTGATATGTCCATTCCTAAATATTGCCGATGGCCTATAGTCTGTCTGATTGATATGAGGCATATGATTTCTCTAACGTTGATTGATGATTGCAATGACACGATCAGGATAGTCGCTGATGATACCGTCTACCCCTAGTTGAATCATATATTGTATATCCTCATTCTCGTTGACTGTCCAAGGGATGAGCTGTAGATTTTCTTTTCGGCAAGCATCCACGAGTTTTCTATCTACGAGCTTGAAGTAAGGGCTATAGACGGATGGTATAAAACCTAATTTGGACATATTATCTTTAAAGCTGTCGGTATTTTCTACTAGGTATACAAGATCATATTCCACTTCTTGTTGGTGTAAATACTGTAGAGTCTCGACATCAAAGCACTGTATCGTTGCTCTATCATTAAGGTCATATTTTCTAAGCAAGTCGATCAACAGATCACTAAAAGTTTTATAATCGGGATGATAGTTGTTATCCCATTCGGGACGCCTTTTGATTTCAATATTGTATCTGATGCTTGGCTTTTTCGATTCTGCCAAGTCGATCACTTCGCTTAATAAAGGTTTAGTCGAAGCTATTTTCTCTTGATCTGGAAAACGTTCATGTGCCCTTAGACCTACATCGATAGTATCCATCTCCGTTGTGGTCATTTGGTACAGATTGTATTGCAATTCTTGTTCTTTAGGAATGGCTTCGCCAGAAGCCAATTGACTAATTTCATGTGAGTAAAAAGGCTCATGAGACACTACGATTTGATGATCCTTATTCACTACAACATCCAGCTCTAATGTATGTACTCCCAGCTCTATTGCATGCTCAAATGCAGGAAGGGTATTTTCTGGAAACAATCCCCGACATCCTCTATGTCCTTGTATATCGAAAGACTTATTATTCATATGACATGAACTTATGATTATCAAAAAGAAAATTATTGAATGTAAGCAGAGTATATTTTTCATCCTAATCGCCGGTATTACTCCAGTTCATTGATCGCTTGACGGCTTCATTCCAATACTCTTTTCGTTTAGTGATAGCCTCATGATCTTTGTTTATAGTAAAAGTCTGATCCAATTGCCATTGTTTTTTTAATGATTCTATATCTGACCAATATCCTACGGCTAAGCCGGCTAAGTATGCGGCACCCAATGCAGTAGTTTCTAGCACTTTTGGTCTTACGACTTTGATACTTGCAAGATCTGACTGGATTTGCATAAGTAAGTTATTATGAGTTGCTCCTCCATCGACGCGAAGTTCGGTAGGACGATCTCCAAGATCCTCAGCTATAGACTCTATTACATCATTGACCTGAAAGGCTATACCTTCTAGTGCTGCACGAGTTATATGTGCTTTAGTAGTACCTCTGGATATCCCAAGTATGGCGCCTCTAGCATATTGATTCCAATGAGGGGCAGCTAACCCCGTAAGAGCAGGTACAAAATATACACCATCTGTATCTTCAACACTAGATGCTAAAGCCTCGCTTTCTTTGGCATCGTCAAAAAACGCTAGTCCATCACGAAGCCACTGTATCGCAGCGCCTGCAACAAATATACTTCCCTCCAAACCATAGCTGACTTGACCGCCAATTTTCCAAGCTACGGTAGATAATAGTTGATTTTTAGAAGATATTACCTCAGATCCTGTGTTGGCAATCATGAAGCAACCTGTGCCATAGGTGTTTTTCATCATACCGGGTTCTGTACACATTTGACCAAATAATGCCGCTTGTTGATCACCTGCAATACCAGCTATGGGTATTTCTTTCTGACTGAGCTTTACAGAAGTATAGCCTACGATCTCACTGGATTCTGATATGCTCGGTAGCATCTGATGAGGTATACCAAATAATTCTAGTAATTCGTTATCCCACGTTAGATCATGGATATTGAATAGCATAGTCCGGCTAGCATTGCTGCAATCTGTGGTATGAACTTTACCCTCGGTCAGATTAAATATGATCCAGGAGTCTACCGTTCCGAAACAGAGTTCTCCATTCTGGGCTCGCTCGTATCCATTTTCTATTTGATCCAATATGTACTTACACTTGGTTGCTGAGAAGTAAGCATCTAAGATCAATCCTGTCTTCGCTTGTATTTTTTCTGTCCAACCCTCTTGTTTTAGCTGATCGCAGTAAGCCGCGGTACGTCGATCTTGCCATACTATAGCACGATGTACGGCTTCACCAGTTGCTCGTTCCCATACAAGTGTAGTTTCTCGTTGATTAGTAATGCCAATCGCTGCAATATGCTCGGGCTTGTATTTACTTAGGCAAGTTTGTAATACATCTAATTGGCTTTTCCAGATATCTTGAGGATCATGTTCTACCCATCCTGACTGAGGGTAATGTTGGGCAAATTCTTGCTGTGCTGTATCTACGATGTTGCCACCATGATCAAATACAATGGCTCTCGAGCTAGTTGTGCCTTGGTCAAGGGCAATAATATAATTTGAATTCATACTATTTGCGATTTAAAGCTATTCAGGAGTTAATTTACGCATTCAAGATGTGAAAACTGCTCATATTAAATTTTTCTATATATTTTTGTAGTAAATACAAGACTTGAAGAATAAATCACAAAAACTCCTACGTAATTATAGTTTTTCTATGACTATAATGCTATTCTTCACAGGGCTTTTATTTCTTATTTTGCTTCATCAAGGAGGTGCATCCAAAAAGCTTAAGGAGCAACTCCAGGCTATAGTCGAGTTGGATGACAACGTTACCAAGCAAAATCTTGATACTATAATTGCTCATATAGAATCTCATGATTGGGCTATTGCAGAAAGTGCTAATTATATTTCAAAAGCAGATGCCTTATCAGAAATGAAAAAGGAGTTTGGAGAGGATATGATTTTTACAGCAGATGATAATCCTTTTTCAGCGATGATATCTTTTGATATTAACTATGATATTCTTCAAGAAGCATCGGAGGGAGAAAAATCATTACAACAGCTAAACTCCTTTGATGGTATTCAAGCAGTATATCTTCAAGACAACATCTTAGACAAAATATCTAGTACATTGGCACTGATTTCTATCGTGTTTACGGTCTTGAGCATTATGTTTCTGATCATCTCCTTTATTGTATTGAATAGCATTATCAAACTGAATATATCGGAACGTAAAGCGGAAATTGATACCATGTTGATCATTGGAGCTACGGTATCCTTTGTTAAGCAACCACTCCTAGCAAGAGCCCGAAAAGAAAGTATTAGATCATGGATGATAGCTACGATTATTTTGATTTTAACAGTATTACTATTTGCCTACGCAGTATCAGGAATGGAGTTCGTTAATTGGCTTTATGTAGTTTTGGTCATCATAATCATGGCTGCAATTGCAATAATTGTAACCATGGTTAGTTTAAACAGAATATTGGACCAATACTTTAAAGATCCGTATTACGATGCTAAAATAAAATCCACATAATTAATATATCTTCGCTAATCGATAATATAGATAATCATGACTCAGAAAAAGCCATCAAAAAAGATAGTTAAAACTATATCTACCCGATCATCTGCAGCAACTATTGCAAAAACTAATTCTGCACAGCATGAAAGTGAACCGATGCTTTTCGGACAGAAAAATTATCTTATTTTACTAGGAGGATTTTTATTGATTATTGTAGGTATGCTACTCATGATGGGGGGGCATATGCCTTCAAGAGATGTATGGGATGATAATATTATCTACTCTTTCAGACGTACAGTGCTTGCTCCTATTATCATTCTTGCAGGTCTAGTAGTCGGAGGCTATTCGATTTTTAAAAAATAAAATATGAGTGCAGGATTGTATGCCATTATACTTGGCATCATTCAAGGACTTACGGAGTTTCTTCCAGTAAGTAGTTCTGGTCATATTGAGATTGCAAATTACATTATGGGCTCTCAATATTCAGGAGAAGACAATATGCTTTTGACCGTAATCTTGCATTTTGCTACTGCCTTGAGTACAATCGTTGTATTTCGTAAAGATATTTGGGAGATCATACAAGGTATTTTGCAAAAGAAAGGGACTGAAGAGAGAGCCTTTGCGGCTAAGATTATATTGTCAATGATTCCGGCTGTATTTGTTGGTCTTGTATTCGAGGATGCAATAGAGTCGCTCTTCACTGGAAATATTCTTTTAGTAGGAGCTATGCTACTCATAACTGCGGTACTTTTGTATATGGCAGATAAAAAGCTAGTCAATAATCAATCTGTAGCTTGGGGGCAGAGTTTAGTGATTGGAGTTGCTCAAGCCATAGCGATCTTACCAGGTATTTCTCGATCTGGCGCTACTATAGCAACCTCAGTATTGCTTGGAGTAGATCGTGTAAAGGCAGCGAGATTTTCATTTTTGATGGTAGTTCCTTTGATATTTGGTAAAATGATGAAAGACCTTCTCGATGGAGATGTAATGTCGAGTCAAATAGAAGTGACTTCGTTGGTGTTGGGCTTTATGGCAGCATTTGTTACTGGTATATTAGCTTGTACTTGGATGATCAATTTGGTGAAAAAAAGTAATCTTAAATACTTTGCGTTTTACTGTATGATCGTTGGTCTTTTTGCCATCATATATTCATTGGTGTAGGAAAGTTATCGCAAGTGATCGTCAATAAGCAAAATTTACCACAAGCGGATTTCTTAGCAGGTAGTATGCTCTTGATTGATAAACCCAAAGACTGGACCTCTTTTGATGTGGTCAATAAAGTCCGGTTTAAATTGAAGTATAAGCTTGGAGTAAAAAAAATAAAAGTTGGTCATGCAGGTACCCTTGACCCTTTGGCTACAGGTTTACTTATTTTATGTACAGGAAAGTGGACTAAAAAGATAGAGTCTTTTCGGGGTATGGATAAGGGCTACTCAGGAACTATTAAACTAGGGGAAACGACTCCAACTTACGATGCTGAGAGCGATGTAGATGCCACATTTGAAACAGAGCACCTCAACTTCGATTTGCTACAAGAAAAAACAAATGAATTTATTGGCAACCAGATGCAAGTCCCTCCGATATATTCTGCCATCAAAATGAAAGGTCAAACGGCCTATTCACTTGCTCGTAGAGGTAAAGAAGTAGTCATGAAACCAAGGCCGGTTAAGATTCATGAATTTAGTCTGAGTACTTTTGAAGCTCTCGAAGCTAGTTTCACAGTAAAATGCAGCAAGGGGACCTATATCAGATCTTTAGCTTATGATTTTGGAAAAGCTCTTGGCTCAGGAGCTTACCTTTCAAGTCTAAGACGTGATCATATTGGTGATTTTCACGTCGATGATGCCTGGGATTTGGAAGATCTTATCGCTTGTCTCGAAGATTACTAGTTTGCGTATAATAATCTTAGAACTAGTTGCAGTTTTTTACCTTTATACTTTGGACTCACTAAATAAAAATAATTGTCAATAGTAGTAGATCATATTACAAAGGTTTTCGGTAGCCAACGGGCAGTGGATCAATTATCATTTACCGCAAATAAAGGTGAGATTCTCGGTTTTCTTGGTCCTAATGGTGCTGGAAAATCTACGACTATGAAAATGATCGTTGGTTATTTGGCGGCCAGTGAAGGCAGCATTCAAGTCTGTGGATTAGATGTGCAGACACATCCTATCGAAACAAAAGCCAAAATTGGATATTTACCTGAGCATAATCCTTTGTACAAGAGCATGTATGTGAAGGAGTATCTGCATTTCGTAGGTAAACTATCAGGTGTAACATCGAATGTCAATACTAGGGTGGAGGAGCTACTTGAGTTGACTGGCCTGCAGCGGGAGCAACACAAAAAAATAGAGGCTCTATCCAAAGGTTATAGACAAAGAGTCGGTATTGCTCAGGCCATGTTTCATGATCCAGAAGTGATTATTTTAGATGAGCCGACTAGTGGCTTAGATCCCAATCAGTTGGTCGAAATCAGAACGCTGATTAAGAATCTTGGAAAGGATAAAACGGTGATCCTGTCTACACATATCATGCAAGAGGTTACAGCTCTATGTGATCGGGTGGTGATCATAGATCAGGGAAAGCTTAAGATGGACAAGCCTATTACTGAAGCACAAAATCTACTAGAAGGATCAGAAGTACTGGAGTTGGAGTTTTTACGGCAAATGGATACTAAATTCTTAGAATCAATCCATGGAGTTCAGGCCGTAGACCATTTAGACAATCGTAGATATCGATTGCAATTTACAGGAGGAGATATACGAGAAGATATATTTAGATTGGCGGTAGAAAAGGATAATCCTATACTCATGATGACCAAGAGTGAAACCAGTATAGAAGAAGTATTTCAAAATCTAACACGAGGAGATGCGTAGTATATTTTGGAAAGAAATTTCAAGTTATTTTAGCTCATTGACAGCTTATGTCATTGTTGGGGTGTTTTTACTCTTAATTGGTGCTTTTGCATGGGTATTTCCTGATACTAGTATCTTGAGTAATAACTATGCAGGGCTTGATCCTCTGTTTACGATGGCACCATTGGTATTTTTATTTTTGGTGCCTGCACTTACGATGCGTAGCTTTTCAGAAGAGTATCAGTTAGGTACGATTGAGTTTTTGATTTCTAAACCCCTTCATGACTGGCAGATCGTTCTGGCTAAATATTTTGCTCAGGTATTTTTAGTCCTAGTGGCCTTGATACCTACTGCGATATATTATTATAGTGTATACCAATTAGGAGCGCCTGAAGGTAATCTCGATAAGGGCGGTATTATAGGTTCTTACCTTGGGTTATTTTTATTGTCGTGTCTATTCGTGAGTATAGGTATCTTAGCTTCTTCTCTGAGTACTAATCAGATCGTATCTTTTATACTTGCGTTTTTGCTCTCTTTTGTTGTCTATTTTGGATTTGAATTTTTAGCAGATCTTCCAGTTTTTATCGGATCATGGGATAACGTGATTGATAAGATAGGGGCTAGTCATTATTACTCATCTTTGAGTAAGGGGATCTTGGATAGTCGTGATATTATTTACTTTTTGAGTGTGATCACATTTATGTTGTTTGCAACGATTACTTCACTGCAATGGAGGAGGGCATCATGAATATAAGTAAATCACAACATCTCGTTCGTCTAGCGTTTGCATTCGCCATTTTGGTGATGCTCAATGTCATTTCAAGTCTATATCATGGGTATCTAGACTTGACGGAAGAAAAACGCTATACATTTTCTGAGTCTACAGAGAGACTGCTTGAAGACGTAGATGGCAGAGTATATGTACAACTACTTTTAGATGGTACGCTACCTGCAGATATCAAAAGACTCAAGCAGTCTACCATTGAATTGCTGCAAGATTTCGAAGATCGAAATAACAACATTGAATGGGAGTTATACGATCCTAATATCGGAGCTATTAAAACGGTAAATCAACGTAGAGAAGAGTTAGCTAAGGATAAAATATTTCCTCAAGAAATTCAGATCGTTGAAGCAGGAGAACGTACATCAAAGCTAGTTTATCCACAAGCCATCGTCAGGCTGGGGAATAGACAAGAAGTCGTACAACTTATAGAAGCCTCATCGATGAATGTACCCATCGAAGTTCAGGTCAATAACTCTATTCAGATGCTAGAGTATAAGTTTGCATTTGCATTGAATAATTTGATCAATCCTGACCCTAAACTTATTCTATTTACGCAGGGACATGGTGAATTGAGTGAAGAAAGAACTGCTAGATTAGAAGGGGAGCTACGAAAAAGAAATATTACAGGACGTATCAATCTGGATACACTTGTTACCATACCTGAGGAGGTAGATTTATTGATTGTAGCAAAACCTACTTCGGTATTTTCTGATAAAGATCTTTTCAAAATTGATCAATATCTCATGAATGGTGGAAAGATTCTCTGGGCACTAGATAAATTGAATGTCACATTGCAAGACATCAATGAACAGAAGTTTTATGTGCCACCGCCATTTGAGACTAATGTAGAGGATATACTCTTTAAGTATGGGGTACGTATACAACCCAATCTTATCTTGGATCTAGAATGTACTCAGATCCCTCAGGTAATAGCGGCACAAGGAGATAAGGTACAGACCAAACTATTTCCATGGTACTATCACCCATTAGCGGCTCCCAAATCAGATCATCCGATTGTCAAAAATATTGACCGCGTCAATTTAAGTTTTCCAAGTACGATAGACACCTTGGAGCCTCGTACCGTAGATCCTCTAAATATTCAAAAAGAAATATTGCTTTCCAGTTCGCAGTATAGTAGGTTTCAGATCACTCCCGTCAGGCTAAATTTTGAAATACTCAAATATCCGCCCGTTCCTGATCAGTTTGATAAAGGTCCTCAAGCGGTAGCCGTATTACTATCTGGAAATTTTGAATCTTACTATAAAAATAGATTGCCAACAGATACTAAAGCTACGTTGGAGGAGATCGGTACTCCTTTCAAAGTTTTGTCAGAGAGTACCTCACAGATAGTGATTAGTGATGGTGATTTATTTAAAAACAAGTATGACGCCGAGACTAATCAATTGAGTCCCATAGGATACAATAGTTGGGAAAAGAAGACTTTCGATGGCAATAGGCAGTTTACGCTCAATTGTATTGAGTATCTTACGGATGAAGGTGGACTCATGGATTCTCGAGCCAAAGAGATCAAGATGCGTCCGCTCGATAAAGTGAAGGTAGATGCTGAGATGAGATATTGGCAAATGATCAATTTAGGTCTACCTATTTTTCTGTTGGTCATCTTTGGTTTCTTATACAAGCTCAGGCGAGATAGGAAATATGGTAAACAAAAGTAATTTTATCAAATAAACTGAAAAGCAAAGAATGAAACGTAGTACATGGATCATGTTTTTGATACTCGTCTTATTGGCTGGAGCGACTTGGTTTATACTATCAAAGGATGCGCCTACACGATCAGATATTGATTTATCTGACCGCAAGTTTGCTTTGAATGAAGACAGTGATCGGCTTGATAAAATTGTCATCAAAAATAGAAAATCAGGCACTTCAGTTTTATTGAAAAAGGGTGACAAATGGTACTTTGAGGATGGCAGCCTTATCAGTAAGTACGTGATGGCACCCGTACTACAGACGCTCAACCATATCCAGATACATCACATACCTCATCGCAATGCCAACGAAAACATCATACGCGAGATAGGTCAGATAGGTATCAAAGTAGAGCTATATGATGGTGAAGAGCAATTAAGGTCATACTATGTAGGTGGCTCTACACCCAATGAAAGAGGAACTTATTACTTAGTAGAAGGTGCATCCCAACCATATGTGATGCATATCAATAATTTTGAAGGAAGTGTAAGAAATAGGCTAATCGTGAATAGAAACGAGTGGCTTGATCGGTCTATCGTAAGATCCAAGGCAGAGGATATAGTATCGGTGAGTGTAGAGTATCCAAAAGAAAGAAATGAAAGCTTTAGAATTTTTGATTTGGACTCAAGTCCAAAAGTAGAACCACTATATCGGCTTACCAATAATAAAGTCTCACCAGCACGAAAAGCTGCAGTAGAAGCATACCTCAAAGGATTTACCGAAAGTGGCTCAGAGTATATTGATAATGATAATCCTGTAAAGGATAGTATCTTGGCATTGATACCATTCGCCATTATCAAATATGAACTATCAGACGATACCAAACACCAAATACGACTTTTTCCACTACAAAGTAGCTTTGATGGCAGTAAGACAGAGGCTCAATTGAGCAATCTTGTCAAGATCGAACGATACTTCGCGGATTGTAGCTGGGGAGATTTTTTGTTAGTACAACAAAGACTTATCGGATCGTGGTTAAGACCATACGATTACTTTTTGGAGGAATAGATGACGGCTAGTATGATTAGAAAAATCACATATCTTTTATTGGTTGTATTCGCGGGCATGACCTTATGCTCTGCTGTCAATCCAGCATGGGGATTTTTTGGTCATCGGAAGATCAATCGTATGGCGATCTATACCTTGCCATCAGAGATGATTAAGTTTTTTAAAGACAATATCGAGTACATCACTGCCCATGCCGTAGACCCTGATAAGCGAAGATATGCGACCAAGCATGAAGCAGTGAGGCACTACATCGATATCGATCATTGGGGAAATACTCCCTTTGATGATGTACCTAGGGAGTTAGAGGCAGCGGTAATCAAGTATGGTAAACTATATATGGTCAATGGTCAGGATACTACATTATTTACCATCAAAGATGATGAAGAGCAGTTGTATTTTGAAAGTGATAAGAATAACATCATTGTAGAAAATATAGATCGTGATAGTCTAAGTCGTACGATGAGATCTTATATACGTGATCAATATTTCGATGGAGAGATTGTGATACCTGTATCAGCCATAGCGTCATTTTCAGAACTCAGATTGGTTGATTCTGATTCGGAAATTCATATTGAGGATCAATTTAGTGCATATGGTATATTGCCATATCACTTAGAGCAATATTATCGCTATCTAGTGAAAGCATTTAATAGTCAAAATGAAAATAGTATTCTACGATTGAGTGCTGAAATGGGGCACTATATCGGGGATGCACATGTACCGCTACATACCACAGAAAATTATAATGGTCAGTTGACCGATCAAGTAGGTATACATGGTTTTTGGGAGTCTAGACTCCCCGAGTTATTTGCCGATGAGCAATATGATTTTTTCGTAGGAAAAGCTGATTACATTGAGGATAAAAAAGCATATTTCTGGGACATCATCTATGATAGCCATACATTATTAGATAGTGTATTGTCTATCGAAAAACGATTGTCTCAGTCATTCCCAAGAGATCAACAATACTGCTATGATCAGCGGTTAGATATTACGATCAGGACGCAATGTCCGGAGTATGCAGCTGCTTTTCATAATGAAATGGAAGGCATGGTAGAAGATCGTATGCAAGATGCGATCCTTAGTCTAGGGTCAGTCTGGTACTCGGCTTGGATAGATGCAGGTCAACCAGATCTTTCACGAATAGGTGAAGTAGAACTTGCCGAATCAGAACAAAATGAAATAGAAGAACTCAACAAAGCATATCAAGGCGGTGATATCAAGGGGAGGGCTCATGATCAATAATTATGGGAGCTAGACTAAGACTGATATGCGTTGGATTTGCCATGGGAATTGCAGAGATCATTCCTGGAGTATCTGGCGGTACGATAGCTTTTATCTCAGGTATCTATGAGGAGTTGATCAATACTGTGAAATCTTTCAACATATCTCTCCTCAAAAAAATTGGTTCCTTTCAGCTGAAAGAGGCTTGGACTCATGCCAATGGCGGCTTTTTGTTATCCTTGATATCAGGAATGGTCATTGGGATTGGATTTGGCATCGTAGCAGTATCTTACTTGATAGAGCATTATCCAGAGCCACTCTGGGCTATGTTTTTTGGGCTGATACTGGCATCAAGTGTATATATAGGACGTCAGGTCAAACAATGGAATCTGATAACTATATTGATGTTGGTGATCGGTTTTATAAGTTCTTATATCATCACGACGCTCAATCCTAGTGCTGGAGCAGAATCTTATCTATACATATTACTCTGCGGAGCGATCGCGATCTCAGCATTACTGCTACCAGGGATTTCAGGTAGTTTTATATTACTCTTGATGGGCATGTACTTTGTTATCATCCCAGAGCTTAAGCTGCTAGCCACTGCACCCAATATGGATAGTTTTATGATATTGGCAGTATTTGGTATCGGTTGTTTGATCGGGTTGGTGACATTTAGTAGAGTCTTGTCTTGGACATTCAAAAATTACAAATTCCCTACATTGGCATTATTGACAGGATTTATATTAGGATCACTGCGTAAAATATGGCCATGGAAACATGCCACTCAAATCCAGCATAAAGAAACGGGTGCTATAGTCGATTTCCCTCAAAGTATGTCGGTACTTCAGAATGACTCTGAGGGAGTATTTAAGATCTTGAAAGAAGAAAATGTCTTGCCACCGGACTATCTGCTGGGTGATCCTAGAGTAGTCATGGTAGTTATAGCTTTGATGGTTGGGATGTTATTGGTGTATTTGTTGTCCAAGTTGGGTGAGGAGGGGTAAAATTGGATGCTGTTATGTAGCAAATGAATATGAAAAAAAGAATTACATATCTGATACTGTTGTTAAGTCAGATTGGTATGACACAAGAGTATTTTTCAAAAACTTATCATTATGAAAGACAAGTAGCAGGTTATCGATTATATAATCACGAATCATCAGAGGCGATTTATTTACTAAGAGCACATCGATGCAATGATTTTCAAGATGAATGTGGATCATTGGTAAAATTGTCAGGTGATGGAATCATAGCCTGGGAGCGAGAGATCAGTTGGATTGACTTGGGTAATGATAATATTTTAGAAATCGATGATGAAGAGATCATCGTATCTGGTCATCGTAATAGTGCAGCACAAGACCGAGCATATTATTGGATGCGCTTTACGCTACAGGGAGATAGTATTTCGTCACATCAAATTCAATTCCCTGATAATACATCGGGGATTAACTATGGGATGTGTAAAAGGCAAAATGGAGAGTTGATCATCTTCGGGGCAACAGAAGATGATAAGAATAATATCTACGGAGCTTGGGCGAGGCAATATCCAGATGGGAGCATATCAGAGTTGTATCAAGAGGATCTAGGTATACAGGATTGGAGTATGTGGGATATGGTAGAGGATGCGCAGGGTAGAGTACTGTTTATGGCTAGGGAGCGATATTTAGACAGCTGGCCTTATATGGAGCGGCGCAATATTTTTCAGCTACATGATGACAATAGTATGGAGCTATTGTATGAGGGACCGTTGCGAGAAGAAGACTTTCCGATACTATGGGATATGGCGATCAATGATGATGGCATCTTGGTGATGACTTACCCCAATACAGGAGAGATCTATGGTGATAATGAATTTTTAGTAGCCTATGATCAGGATTTTAATGTGTTGTGGGAGTTTACTCCGGAGACGGTATTTGGAGGGCAGCCTTTCAGGGATATTATAGAAATCAAAGTAGCAAAGAATGGGGATTTTCTTGTTGTGGGAAGAATGAAACAACGAGTCTATGATGATAATGATGATGCTAATGTATTTCTAACAGGATATATAGCCCGATTTTCGCCCACTGGGGGACTACTATGGGAGCGAGGATATAGAGATCGAGATTGGGAGAGTGAGAAAGATAAAGAACTCAGCTTGAGGGATATTGTAGAACTAGATGATGGATCACTATTAGCTACAGGTAGTATACGTAATGATTACGATGGCGTAGGCTTGAGAGACCTTTGGCTTATACGAGTAGATGCAGATGGCTGTTTATATCCAGATCAAGGTTGTGAGGAGATAGAGTTTACGACTGGCACGAGTGAGTGGAAAGAGGAAAGTGCAAAGTTCAAAGTAGTGCCTAATCCTAATTCAGGTACATTTCAGATCAAGCATACCGCCATATTAGATCAAGATAGTCGAGTACGAGTAGTTGATATTGCAGGACGAGTACTTTATGATGAGATTTTAGATTCTGATATGATTCATCTAGATCTTTCTGATGGCTTGTATTTTTTGTCGGTGTATGATGCAGAGGGGATACGGTATATGGAGCGATTGGTGGTTTCGCAGTAGTTCAAAGATCTGATCGCTTGGAGCGATGTGATCTTTATATTATTAACAATACAAATCAAGATCAGCGCATGGTCTTGGAGTTGTATCTAGCTACGTTATATGAAAAAAAGAATTACATATCTGATACTATTGTTAAGTCAGATTGGTATGACACAAGAGTATTTTTCAAAAACTTATCATTATGAAAGACAAGTAGCAGGTTATCGATTATATAATCACGAATCATCAGAGGCGATTTATTTACTAAGAGCACATCGATGCAATGATTTTCAAGATGAATGTGGATCATTGGTAAAATTGTCAGGTGATGGAATCATAGCCTGGGAGCGAGAGATCAGTTGGATTGACTTGGGTAATGATAATATTTTAGAAATCGATGATGAAGAGATCATCGTATCTGGTCATCGTAATAGTGCAGCACAAGACCGAGCATATTATTGGATGCGCTTTACGCTACAGGGAGATAGTATTTCGTCACATCAAATTCAATTCCCTGATAATACATCGGGGATTAACTATGGGATGTGTAAAAGGCAAAATGGAGAGTTGATCATCTTCGGGGCAACAGAAGATGATAAGAATAATATCTACGGAGCTTGGGCGAGGCAATATCCAGATGGGAGCATATCAGAGTTGTATCAAGAGGATCTAGGTATACAGGATTGGAGTATGTGGGATATGGTAGAGGATGCGCAGGGTAGAGTACTGTTTATGGCTAGGGAGCGATATTTAGACAGCTGGCCTTATATGGAGCGGCGCAATATTTTTCAGCTACATGATGACAATAGTATGGAGCTATTGTATGAGGGACCGTTGCGAGAAGAAGACTTTCCGATACTATGGGATATGGCGATCAATGATGATGGCATCTTGGTGATGACTTACCCCAATACAGGAGAGATCTATGGTGATAATGAATTTTTAGTAGCCTATGATCAGGATTTTAATGTGTTGTGGGAGTTTACTCCTGAGACGGTATTTGGATATCCTTTTAGAGATCTCATCGAAATCAAAGTGGCAAGGAATGGAGATTTTATAGTGACGGGGAGAATGCAATATGCTGATGAAGAATATACGGAGATTAGAAGAGCAGGATATATAGCCCGATTTTCGCCCACTGGGGGACTACTATGGGAGCGAGGATATAGAGATCGAGATTGGGAGAGTGAGAAAGATAAAGAACTCAGCTTGAGGGATATTGTAGAACTAGATGATGGATCACTATTAGCTACAGGTAGTATACGTAATGATTACGATGGCGTAGGCTTGAGAGACCTTTGGCTTATACGAGTAGATGCAGATGGCTGTTTATATCCAGATCAAGGTTGTGAGGAGATAGAGTTTACGACTGGCACGAGTGAGTGGAAAGAGGAAAGTGCAAAGTTCAAAGTAGTGCCTAATCCTAATTCAGGTACATTTCAGATCAAGCATACCGCCATATTAGATCAAGATAGTCGAGTACGAGTAGTTGATATTGCAGGACGAGTACTTTATGATGAGATTTTAGATTCTGATATGATTCATCTAGATCTTTCTGATGGCTTGTATTTTTTGTCGGTGTATGATGCAGAGGGGATACGGTATATGGAGCGATTGGTGGTTTCGCAGTAGTTCAAAGATCTGATCGCTTGGAGCGATGTGATCTTTTTATTATTAACAATACAAATCAAGATCAGCGCATGGTCTTGGAGTTGTCATTAGCTATATAGTATGAAAGAGGATATGGGAAGTTGTGCCACAAATACTTGGTTAAGGTCATCTGCGGTCTTGATATCTGGATAATTGATATACATCATTCTAGGCTTCTAAAGCCTATTTATTTAAAGCACATGCGAATAGGGTTGTTGTTATTTAGCGACCTGAATCTTTCATTTTGGGGCTAATGAAGAAGTTATTTTTATATATGGTAAAATATTTATATGTATTGTATGTTGTATTGCAGTATATTTCATATATTTGAAAATATAAATATGTTTAACCAAAACTACTAAGTGTCATGTTGAGAAAACTACACCTCACGATGCTTGTCTTACTACTGGTCTCTGTCACTAGTATGTATGGGCAAAAGTTGCTTAAAAAAGCAAATAAGCAATTTGAATTAAAGGCCTATGACCTTGCGATTCAAAATTACATTAAGACTCTAGCTGAATATCCTGAAAATCAAGAAGCCAAGGTAAAACTTGCTGAAGCTTACCGATTGACTAATAGGCCGCTTGATGCCGTTAATTGGTATCGCAAAGTCTCTGATATGGATATCGAGCCAGAGTATCTGAAAAATTATGCTCATACCTTAAAGAAGATAGGAAAGTACTCTCTTGCACAAGAAATGTATATACGTTATTCGCAGTTTGATCCAATAGAAGGAGAGCATTTTGCGCAGAGCTGTGATTATGCAAAGTCGGCTCTTTCATCAGAAGATCAGTATAGTCTTTCGCTCTTTGGAGCTAATACTAAGGCATCAGACTTTGGCGTAAGCTTTTACGAGGGTAATGTAGTATTTTCTTCATTCAATGATGCGACAAGATCTAAAGGAGTAAACAATAAAAGCTTTATCAACAAAGGCACTAATAAGTTATACATCGCCGAGGGGCTAAGGCCTAAGCGAGGTCAAGATGCTCTAGTCCTACGTGGAAGTCTCAAGGATGATGAAAACATCGGTCCTATATCTTATGCACAAGGAAGTAATGTATGCGCATATACGCAAAATAATTTTATCAATGGTCACAGTTTTGTTGCTGATGGTGATGTAGACTTATCTATATACCTCGCAGAGGTAGACTACAACGGAGACTTCAAAAATGAAAAACCTTTTAGCTACAATGAGCTAGGGTATTCTACGGGTTTTCCTACCTTTTCATTTCAAGGAGGTACAGCGATGTACTTTTCGTCTAATAGACCTGGCGGTCTAGGTGGTTTTGATATCTACGTAAGTTATTATAACAACGGTGAGTGGAGTTATCCAGAAAATCTGGGTGATAATGTCAATACTAGAGGTAATGAGATTACTCCTCATTTTGATGGAGAAACCTTACTATTTGCATCAGATTATCACCATGGTTTAGGTGGATATGATGTATTCGAAACCTTTGTAGAAGATGGTTACTGGACAGCACCTAAAAACTTGGGTAAGGGTATCAATAGCCCATCTGATGATTATTTTCCATCTAAAAATGTGCAAAACAAGGATATATACTTTAGCTCCAACAGACTGGGAGGTAGAGGTAAGGATGATATCTATATAGGTACTCCAGTATATAGAGATATTCTCGCGGCTAATGATGTAGAGGAAGCGGACAATATCTTTGTCCCTAAAGCAATGTCGTTGGCAGATTTAGATCCATTTGCAGGACAATCTTCTAATACTAATCCAGAGGCGGCTAATGTAAATTTTACTGAAAATACAGCTATTCAAAAAACGGCTCAATCCAGTGTAGAAGCAGACATGGAGGTGCCTCCAGCATTTAAACTTCCTGATCTATCTAGCCGTACATCGGGTAGTATGAGTGGTTCGTTATCAAGTGCTCGTAAGGTCGCATACGGGGAGATTATCAATACGAGCTCCAATGTATATTTCGTACAGTTAGCGGCATTTTTCAATCGTACCGTAGACATAGATCCCTACACAAGATTATCAGAGTTAGGTAATATTTATAAAGTTTACAAGAGCACTGCTACCAAGGTGAGATTAGGTTATTACTTAGACCGTGCAGAAGCTCAGACGGTACTCAAGCAAGTAAGAGCTAGAGGATTTAAAGATGCCTTCATTACCTATGATGCGTTAGATACGGAGCATTTGGAGTTGGCAATGTCTTCGCAATCTACAAGTACTCCAAGTTATACAAGTACAGGATCGAGTGAATATAAGATACGTCTTGCATCATACGAAGATCCCATTTGGTTTGATGTCAATAAAGTCAAAGGAATAGGGGAGATCGAGCAATGGACCAAAGGAAGTTGGACGATATTCGTCTTGAGTGGATATAGCAACTTAGAAGAAGCACGTCGGGCACAGATCAAATCTATCAATAGAGGATTTGTAGATGCAGAGATCGTTGTGGATAACAATGGCATACTAGAGCGTATGGCCAAGAACTAACTACGGACATATTTATAACAGAAATATCTGGGCAGTAATCCATTCATTTGGATTGCTGCTTTTTTATTTTGGTACCCAATGAAATTTGCCTAATGCATCCTATCTCCTCGTACTTCCAATGTAGCGATCATCTCTGCCTCGAAGTCTAGATAGTGTTGCCATCTTTCATCCACATAAGCGTCATCGCCGTACTCCTTAGCAAGATCGAGGAAGAGTCGATAATGACCAGCTTCAGAAACCATAAAGTTGTGGTAAAACTCTTGTAGCCCCGCATCCTTGAGATGTAAGGAAAGTAATCTAAATCGCTCACAGGATCGAGCTTCTATCAGCGCAGAAATCAGTAATCTATCAATCAATCTATCCGTCTTAGATCCGCCTTGTTTACGATGAGCCATGAGATTTCTGACATATTCATCTTTACGTTGTTCTCCTAGCTCGAGACCTCGTTTGTCGAGTTCTTTAAGTACAAGTCTAAAGTGTCCCCATTCTTCTGTGACTATTGGAGCTACTTCCCTGACCAATCTTTTTCTTTCGGGATACATTTGTATCAAGGAGATACAAGTAGATGCAGCTTTTTGCTCACAGTAGGCATGATCTGTCAATATATCTTCGAGCTTGGCTTCTGCTAGATTGACCCATCTAGGGTCGGAAGGTAACTGTAGTCCGAGTATAGTCTTACTCATCTTTAAGACACTTGATTTGGTTTATTAAAAAATCAACTTCGTATACATCGTATTGTTCATAGCCCGTGGTCCAGATGATGCCTACATGATCAACCTCTTTTTTAGAGAACACTTTGAGATCATCTTTACCGAGTTTCATGACAGCTTTGTACAAGGTATGCCCTGTATATTTTTCGATGCGACCTGGGTCGGGGTAGTTATTAGTCAGATAATACTTTTTACCATCTATCATCTGTATTCTGATGATGCTATTACGTTCGATTTGACCATAGTTTCTACTGGCATCTTTTGAGGCTAAGTCAAAGTACATTTTCAAAAAATAATCCTTTCCTACCTTAGACATATTTGCTTTACAGACTAAGAAGTTTTCTGATTTAAGATGTGGCTTTATTTTAGGATGAGTATAGCTAAAAAATTCTGATGGTTCAGTTTCTCTTCGGTTTGTTTCGAGACTTTCATCATATCCATCAAACATAATACGACACTCATGGTCAGATAAAGATTTAGAATCGTTCAACTCAAAGTAATAGTCGCTTATGTTTCCTTTATTGGCTGGCTCTATATAATGATCGATAATCGTTTCAGACTCTACTTTTGGGCCTGATAATACTTCCTCTTGAGGATCTATCATTTCGATTAAAGTAGAATCGGATTGAAGCTCTTCTTGTGCCATACTAGTGCTTACCATCAATCCTAAAAGGCTCAGTAATAATGCAATACTTCTCATAAAAAATATTTATACTCTGTTTGAGTCTGATTCTTTTGTGTAATAGAAGAATACAAATATACTCTTAACTCCTCACAATAGAAATAATGCGTAATTTCATCATGTATTTGTAACCCAAAACAGTAAATCTTTTACTTAGTAATAAGCTTAAGACGTGTAAGTCATGCTAGAAGGTACTTATTTTGAAAATATTCGGATTTGGGATGTATTGGATATACTCATTGTGGTTTATCTCATGTACAGAATTTATAAATTGCTTAGAGGTAGTATCGCCTTTAATATATTTATTGGTGTAGTAATTTTTTATGCTACATATTGGGTGGTTACCGTATTGGAAATGAAGCTTCTTTCTATAGCATTAGATAAGTTTGTCGATGTAGGGGTCTTGATTATAGTGATTATTTTTCAGCCAGAGGTAAGGAGATTTTTACTGATGATTGGAAATACTACGACTAGAGGTAGATTTCCGTTTTTGAATAATCTTTTTGGCAATACAGTAGGTAAGGATGCTACTGCAGAAAAAAGCCAGTTGCAAATTTCTAAAGCAATACGATGGATGTCCGAGCACAAAATGGGGGCATTGATCGTGATTTCGGATAATCTATTGTGGCAAAACATTGCAAGCACAGGTACTGCGGTCAATGCAGATGTATCTAGTAGTTTGATCGAAAATATATTTTTTAAAAATAGTCCGTTACACGATGGAGCCATGATCATCAGTGGCGATCAGATATTGGCTGCTAGTTGTGTATTACCCGTGAGTGACTCAGCAGAGATATCGTCTGACCTTGGGCTACGTCATAGAGCAGCGATCGGGGTGACGGAGAGCGCTGGAGTACTTTCCATAGTGGTTTCTGAAGAAACAGGGGCACTTGCTTATGCTGCTGACGGCAAATTACATGTAGATGTCGATCCTACTGAAATGGACAGAATAATTTTGAAACGATTGAAGTTATATTGATAAAACATCGTTCTTTTGTGATTAATTAAAAGTAGATTATGGAGCAGGTACAATCCTATATAAAATCAAATGAAAAACGTTTTCTTGATGAATTGTTAGAAATACTAAGAATACCATCGGTAAGCGCTGACTCTGCTTATGCAGGTGATGTACGTAAGACGGCAGAGTTTGTGGCTGATAAACTCCAAAATGCAGGTGCTGATAATGTAGCACTTCATGAGACTGCGGGTCATCCTATTGTCTATGGTGAAAAGCTATTTGATCCCAATTTACCTACGGTGCTAGTTTATGGTCACTATGATGTACAGCCACCAGATCCGCTAAATTTGTGGGATTCACCACCATTTGAACCCGTGATCAAAAAAACTAAGCTACATCCTGATGGTGCCATATTCGCCAGGGGAGCTTGCGATGATAAAGGTCAAATGTATATGCATATCAAAGCATTTGAGGCTATGATGGCGGCAGATCATTTACCTTGTAATATCAAGTTTATGATCGAAGGAGAAGAGGAAGTAGGATCGGATAATCTAGGTATATTTTGTAAAGCTAATGCTGATAAGCTTGCTTGCGATGTTGTACTGCTCAGTGACACTTCTATTATTGCCAATGATGTACCCTCTATCACCGTCGGGTTGCGAGGATTGAGCTATGTGGAGGTAGAGCTTACAGGACCCAATAAAGACTTACATAGTGGAGTATATGGAGGAGCAGTTGCCAATCCTATCAATACCTTATGCGAGATGGTCGCAAGCCTTAAAGACGAGAATAATCATATTACCATCCCAGGATTTTACGACGATGTCGAAGTAGTTTCTATCGAAGACAGATCTAAGATGAATGAAGCACCATTTTCATTAGAGACGTATAAGCAAGATCTTGAGATTGAAGATATACATGGAGAGAAAGGATATACTACTCTAGAGAGGACTTCCATACGACCTACCTTAGATGTAAACGGAATGTGGGGTGGATATACTGGCGAAGGAGCGAAAACGGTACTTCCGTCCAAGGCTTTTGCTAAAATATCTATGCGTCTAGTGCCTAATCAAGATCCGGATAAGATTACACAGTTGTTTTCAGATCACTTTAAGTCTATAGCACCTAAAGGAGTAAAAGTAGAAGTCAATCCACATCACGGAGGTCAGCCGGCTGTGACACCAACAGATACGGCAGAGTATAAAGCGGCCCATATGGCTATGGAAAAGACATTCGGTAAAGCACCTATTCCTCAGCGTTCGGGAGGGAGTATTCCTATCGTTGCTTTATTTGAAGAGGTGTTTGGTGTAAAATCGGTATTGATGGGCTTTGGTCTAGATAGTGATGATATACACTCTCCTAATGAGCACTACGGAGTGTTTAATTACTTCAAAGGGATCGAAACTATTCCTTATTTCTTTCATTATTATAACGAACTAAAAAATTCATAATGAGATATCTTTTAGTAGTTTTTGCATTAGTGTTTTCGTTTGCTGGGTTTGCACAAGATCTAAAAAATGCAAGTGATAGCCTTTACTATGCATTAGGTGTAGATATAGCGAAAGATCTTGAAGGAGAGAAGCATGATATGCAAAGACTCTATAAAGTCATTCAAGAAGGTATCAAAGACGCCATGAATGGCGAGGATCTGAAAATAGCAGCTAAGGATTCTCGAATGATCATTCGGAAATTTGAAAAAAATAAAAAAGAAAGAATGTTAGAAGCAAATAAAATAGCTGGAGAGCAATTTCTTGCAGAAAATGCTAAAAGACCAGAAGTTATCGTACTCGAGAGTGGGGTACAGTATGAGGTAATGACTCAGGGTACCGGTACGATATCTCCTAGTATAAGTGATCAAGTGACTACACATTATCACGGAATGTTGATTGATGGTTCAGTATTTGATAGCTCCGTTCAGCGAGGAGAACCTATTGCTTTTAGACTCAATCAAGTGATACGAGGATGGCAAGAAGGACTGAGTCAGATGAAAGAAGGAGATAAGTGGAAACTTTATATCCCTTATGACTTAGCATATGGTGCTAGAGGGTCTGCTCCCGTGATACCGCCATATTCTGCTTTAATATTCGAGGTTGAGCTTATTAAGATTAACTAGTAATTAGTGCAAATAGAGGATAGAAAGTAGATGAGGATAGATATAATATCGGCAGTACCTGATCTACTTGCTAGTCCACTGAGTCACTCTATCATGCGGCGAGCTCAGGATAAGGGCTTGTTGGAAGTAGTGATTCACGACCTACGAGATTATGGTATTGGCAAGCATCGTCAAATTGATGATTATCAGTATGGCGGAGGTGCGGGCTTAGTTATGATGATTGAGCCTATAGCTACCCTCATCGAGAAATTAAAGTCTGATAGATCATACGATGAGATTATATATATGACTCCAGATGGGCAACTATATGAGCAGAGTCATGCCAATGAATTATCTACATACGATAATATTATAATCCTTTGTGGTCATTACAAAGGAGTCGATCAGCGTATTAGAGATATTTATATCACTAGAGAGATTAGCATAGGATCATATGTTTTAAGTGGGGGAGAATTGGGGGCTGCGGTACTAGTTGATTCTATTGGTCGATTGATCCCAGGAGTGTTGAATGATGGATCGAGTGCATTATTCGATAGTTTTCAAGATGACCTATTAGCGCCGCCAATATATACGAGGCCAGCGGATTTTCATGGAGCTTTAGTGCCCCAAATATTATTATCGGGAGATGATGCCAAAATCGAACAGTGGCGGCATGACAAGAGTATACAAAGTACTAGACAGAGACGCCCTGATCTTTTAGATGATTAATTTTTATCATAAGTAGTGGTGTTTTGTTAAAAATGTGTGACTACTCCAATTAACTTCGTCTTATAACTATATTTGAGCTTTACACCTTTAAACCCTGAGTGCTTGAGATCATTTTTCGGAATACTATTTATTTGTATTATTACGCTGTCTAGCTGTAGCAAGTGTAATGACGATATACCGTTTGAGGGGTTTGATATTGCAATAGTAGATGATCTTAAGAATTCTCTCATTGGTGAAAAGGGTAGATATCAAATAGAAGACTTTAAAATTGAAGTTTCTGGGAGCAATATCGTTTATGGTCATTATATCAAAAATGATATCACCTATTTTTTGGTAGACTATAGCATGCTAGATAATAGTAATGTAAGCACTAGTATCGAGCTTTCGCAAAACTATAGTATTCCTTTAGAGTTTGTAATCACTAAAGATTTTGATAGTTGCTACCCTCATAATGACCTTACTGGTCTTTCGATTGATGGAGAGCTTTACGATCTTCAAGAGCAGATTTTGGTATTTCAATAGAATGAACAGTTACTACTATTAAAACTTATTGAATTAGGAATCAGCAATATATTCTAGTATTCGCAGAGTCTCAGGTTTTACAATATATTCTTAATACTTCGAGATGGTTTTTTAGCTGCTAATCTATTCATTGATTACCATCTCTTTTTATAAACTGGTTTGATATAATTACTTCTAATACTAATTACGATTAATAAAGATGGTAAAAAGTAGTATAGCTATATTTTGTTGTTTCCTTGTTTATAAATCTATCGTAGTCTTCATTTAGAATCGTTAATCGATTATAATGATCGATACTATTGAAAAAAAAAGCCACGGTAATAATACACCGTGGCTTTGGTTTTCTTTGAAAAAGTAGATTATCTTCTACCGCCTCTGTCCTCAGACTTTTTGACAACGATATTTCTACCTTCAAATTCGCTTTCGTTAAGCTCTTCGATAGCAATGTATCCATCGTTATCGTCCATCTCTACAAAACCGAATCCTTTAGATCTTCCCGTCTCTCGATCCATGATTACTTTACAAGAGTTGACTTCACCGAATTTTTCAAATAATTCTCTTAGGCTATCCGCAGATGTCGAATAATTTAGCCTAGCTACAAAAATGTTCATAAAAAAAGTTAAAATGTATTAATTAAAACAAGCATTCAAATACATGTAAAGTAAAAAATACTAGTGATCAGATCACTACAAATAATCGAATAACTTGATACAAAGATACTATAATATATTTATATAGAAATGTGATGATGTAATAAAGTACTTTAGATCAGGAGAATGTGTACTTATAACTCAGATTTTCATTAATATGCCTGAAAATCTTATTTCTTAGCGGTGAATTTATTAATGGAAACCAATTTTGTGACAGGGTTAAATTCTAATACTAAGTTTGAATTTTTCTGAAGATCAATAAGTAGGGTATTGATATCTTGGCTTAAATCTGCTAGTATAATGTCGTTAGCTTCTATATCGCCTTGATAGGACATAGTAATTTGACCATTAGATTGTTCTACCAGGTGTTGATATATTTGATAAATACTGTATGCTTTCTCGTAAGATATTACAGGCTCAATAATCTCCTCTACTACGGGCTCATTTAAATTTACGAATCCATCAGGAGTGAATAAAAATTTATCACCAACTTCTAATATGACGCTTACACTTGGCTCGTCTTTATCACTAGCTTTGACAGAGCCTTCATGATTTTCAATGGTAATATTTTCATTGTCCGCATCACTGACTGTAAATTCTGTACCTAATACATCAACTCTAAGATCATTTTTCTCTACAGTAAAGGGCAAGTTCTTATTTGAGGCTACATCAAAAAAAGCATTTCCTTTAACTTGCACGGATCTTTTATCCAAATCATCGTAATAATTTGGAAAGGTCACTGAAGAGTTTTTATCAAGTTTTATGATAGAACCATCAATGAGTGTTACCTGAGCTTGAAAGTCTCCAGTATTAAATGTTTCGAACTGAGGAGTCTCATCGTGAGTTAAATACAGGGAAGTGAAAAACAGCGCAACACCAGCAGCAACTGAACTCCAACGCATGAAAGACTTCAAGCTTATGACTTTAGAGCTATTATTTGGCTCTATATTCTCTTTTCTAAACTTGGTCCACGCCAGATCAGTATTGATCTTTTTATAATTGGTAACCTTTAAGGCTTTGTTATATGTTGACTCGAAATTTTTCAATTATTACTTTTGATTATCTTAGCACTTATAATGATGACGTGAGAAGTAGAATGATCCACAGATTTTCTAATAATTTTTCACTTTCAAGGTATTTTTTTAGTTGTTTATTGGCTCTAGCAATATTATCCTCTATCCCTCGCTCCGACATTTCTAAGTAATCTGCAATTTCCTTATATGTCAGACCTTCGAATTTATTGAGTATAAAAATTTCTTTGTTTTTGGGTTTTAATGTTTCCAGTGCTTCTTCGATTTTGGCACGGACAAGGTAAATATCTATTTTTTCATCCTCAAAATCTACAAATTCTAAATGATCGGGAAGCGATCCTGGATCATTTTTAGACCTTCGTATGAAATCAATCATACTATTACGTGTTGCTTGGTAGAGATAACTCTTCAATGAAGTTTTGATCGTTAGCTTATCCCTATTTTCCCATAATTTCGTAAAGGTATCTTGAACGATCTCTTCGCTGTTTTCAATATTACGAATTCTACTGTTTACAAAATTCACCAAGGGCTCGTAGTAATCCTTGAAGATTTGTTCAAAATAAGTAATATTTGAAAGAGATGTACTCAAATGAAGTTATTAGCTATAAATACTAATCAATAACCACACCACATTTAAATTTTGAAAAGAACACTTGTAATTTGCCACTTACTACCTCAGTAATAAGACCTTTTCAGTGAATATATTCGTGCCGAAATCTATCGTAATAAAAATTATCCCATTTCCTATAATATTATGATCAAGGGTATAGTCTTTACGCTTGTTGCCTTGCCAAGTATATATGATCTGACCTAAGGTATTGTGAACAATTAACTGATCAAAAGCTTTATTTGCATTTATTTTCAGAAAAGATCCATTATTGAAAATTACGAGTTGGGGATAGTCAACTGTATTAAAGGAATTTACACAATCTACACTATCTATTTCTAGAGTAATTGAACAGTTTTCTTCTTGGTCTTTCACTTCAAAAGTATAGGGTTGGCTCTGAATAAAATCTATACCATCTATAGTTACAGGTAGTTCAGTATAGGGATGTGAACTATTATAAATGTCGTTGATGTAAAGATCAAAGATTTCTGAGATATTGGCGCCCTGTAGGTCTAACTCAATAGAAAAACTCAATCCATCATCAGCACATATAGGTGCTCCTAAGCTTAGATTATTTAACTCACAATCTAGCTGACAATCTGGACTCAAAATTTCAATTGAAATGCAACATGTCGTACTTTCTAAATCACAAATATCTAGTACGTAACTTTCTGTACTAGCATTAAGGTTGCTGAGCTGTATGGGCAACTGATGGTATCCAAACTCTGAGATCAATATATTATTGAGATATAAAGAGAATGAATCACTTAAGAGTTGATTATGCATTAGATCTACGGTAAATCCGTATGTTAATTCATCTTGGCATTCAATTTCAGAGATGCTCAAATCGCTTAGCATACACTCTTCACCGCAACAGATTGCAGAAGATAGTTCTGCTATAGCAAAACAATTTGTATCGGAAATATCAACTAGACTAACGCTATAAATAGTCTCACAGTCCCCTTGAAGGCTAGTCAGTAAAATGTCATTTCCATCATTCAAGAAAATATCTTGAAATACACCATTTAAATATAGAGATACTGAATCTGACGATAGATTTTCTGCCAGGTATGAAATGGTTAAATCAAAGGTATCATCTTCCTTACATGCCTGTGCTTCCAGCTCAATACTTTTGATTTCGCAGTCATTCACACAATCTATCACCATATCATAACTGGTACTACAGTTGCTCCTTAAGTCCAGAATCTCGAATTGTATATCCATATCTAGCGGCAATTCAAAGTTCAAGGTCAGAGGTAGTTCTTGATAGGTATAGGTTCCTAAATTTAGATTTAAAATATAGATTTCAAATTCATCTACACTGTTGAATCCGTGAACAAAATCTATCACATGCTCATCTGTTCCTTCTCTACAAAATGTGTTTACATTAAAGTCACTTATGCCACAGTCTTCAGCGCAGCAGAGTCGTGGAAGTTGGAGTTCATATTTGCATTCTGGATTTTGGTTGTCACTTATGGTTATGGTGTAATCAGAATGACAATCCGCAAGTAAATGTTCAATAACTATATTATTGTCAGAATAATCAAATGATGAGTAAAATTCATCATTTACTGATATATCTACACCAGTACCTGCGGGATTTTCATTTGTAAAGAATAGCTCTACGTCGATCTGATCGCTTTCATTACAATTAGCCAACGCAAAACTTACATTTTCAAAATTACAAAGATCTACATCACAGCATAGGGGGTCTTCAAATGCATACTGAGCGCTACAATATTGAAAATTATCATTCCGAACTTCAAAATTATAGATCGTACTACAGTCGCCTTCTAGACCTGTGATTATATAGTTTCCACTATTGTTAATTCTTACTTTTTGATATCGCTCTCCGTTCACATAAATGCTAATGGAGTCAGTTATGGGATTTATAATATCAAAGCTCAAGTTAGCATTGAATAAACCTTGATCATTACATTCATCAGCAGTAACTATAACACCTTCAATGCTACAAGGCATGAAATCTTCGTATGTAATGGTAAATATAGAATCAAATCCTAAACATCCAGAAATAGCTACATCAGAAACTAATACCTCGTAATCTGCTTGGTTATCGGAAAAAGGTCCTAGGATAATTGGGAAATCTTCTAGCTGGTATAGGCCATGAAATATCATACTACCACCAACTAACATACCTAGGTTGCCCTCGTTGATTGCTTCTAAGTCGAAATGAACATAGAAACTGTCTTGAGTTTCATTATATTCTACAATCTGTAAGTCAAAATTAAGATAATTGCAAGTGCATGGAGAGAGTACCTCCACATCAGTACAGCAAAAATCATTATTGTTGTCACAAATAGTAAATGTGCTACTTCCTGAAAAATTATCGGGTAATCCGTTTAGCGTCAATGGAAGGTCTTCATACATATAGTTTCCATAATAGCTAGCGTCTATGAGTAAATCAAACGAACCCGATCTGGGATCACTTGCAACAAAATCAATCGTGGCTGAATACGAAATCATATCATCTTCGCAGATACCTGTGACGCTCATGGCATTGCTCAACTGACATTGTACAGAACAGTCTGGTGCTACTACTTCATAGGTATTTAGACACGAAGCATCATCAAGATCAAAAATTTCTATAGATACTACTTCATAATCTTCTGTACTCGGCAATTCTATAGTTGTTATTTCGGAGTTTAATGTTCCAATGATGCTATTATTGATGATGTATTCATAACCGTTTGTTTCTCCAATAGGTAAGTTTATGATTAGATCAAATGCATCGCCATTACAGGTAGAGGTATTAATAACGAGATTATCTGCTCTACATTGGTCAATTGAATTATTATCTATAATTCCGACTTCTTGCTGAGTCTGTACGCTACAGTAGATTAAGTCAACATCTCCATCCAAGTCATAATCAAAATTACTTATGAAGTTTGGATTCTTCACTTCAGTGGTGATCGTAGTTGCTGATGCGAATTGAGCATTACCTGCAATGTTACGATAAAATGAAAGTTCGTGATTTTGGAAGCTTGCTAAGACAATATCTTGATCATTATCATTGTCATAATCTGCAATTTGTATAGCCAGAGGTCCTGATAGATTGTCATCGATGGTCACCACATTTGGAAAAGAACCAGTACCAGTGACATTTCGATACCATACGAGTTTGCCATTATCAAAATGAGACGCAATAAGATCAGTGTCTCCATCATTATCAAGGTCAGCGGACTCTATCCATCTTACACCTGAAGCGTTATCATCTATCCGTCTTTTTACACTCCAACCTCCTTGACCATCGAGGTTTCCAATCCAAAAGATGGTATTTTCTTCTCTAGCGGCTAACACCACGTCGAGGTCATTATCTCCATCTATATCAGTAAGGTGTATTTGCTGAACACCATCTACGTTAGAAGCTACATTAAATTGATTTGAAAAATTTCTATTTCCAAGATTACGATACCATACGACTCGACTATTTTCCTCTAGGGCAACTACAATATCAGGAAGACCATCTTGATCTATATCTCCAACATTCATTGCAGTTGGTCTTTTATCCAAATCGGCCACGATTTGCATTAGATCCGAATTGACAGAATTGGTATTGAATAACATTCTTATGGTGCTATCTCTAGGATTCATGACTAGGATATCTTCGGTACCATTTAAGTCAAAATCATCCGGATAAAATTCTGTACTCTGTCCGATGTTGAGAGCAAGTACTTCTTGATCTCCAAAACTACCATCGCCATTGTTTTTATGCCAAGCTACTTTTAGATCATCCTGCGAAAGGGTGATAATGTCTTCAAGACCATCTTGATCTATATCAGCCGCCTTACATGATCTAGGGTTACTTACAGATTGTGTGATCGTAGAGCTAAATGGAAAATTTCCGCTCTGATTATTACGGAGCCATGTGATATCATCGCTATTTACACTAGTAGCTACGATATCCGGGAATCCATCATCATCTATATCCCCGGTATTCACATTGAAAGTAAAGTTGCGATTGGGAAGAATATTATCCGAGATATCGAAAAGAAAATTACTTTGATTCTTAAGACTCACCACACCTCCTGGAACACCTAGTGCTACAACAATGTCTGTCCTTGTATCACTATTTAGTTGTACTGTTTTTATATCTGTAATACCGATAGGTAATTGAGCTACAATCATTGAATTCGCAAAGTTTCCTGATCCTAAGTAACTAGAACTTAATAAAGTACCATCTCTGAAAGAGGTATAAATTACTTCTGGCATAGCATCATCATCGAGATCTGCAATATCTAATCCAAATGCACCATCTATATTATCTGCAATTATTTGAGGAGTGCTGAAAGCTCCACCTAGATTTTCTATGTATAAAACTGCATCGTCATTAAAGTCGGTAAAACAAATATCTTGATCATTATCTTGATCTAGGTCTGTTGTTTTTATGTTGACCACATTGGCAGCAGCGGCAGATATTATAGTGGCTGCACCAAACATCTCCCCGCTGTCGTTGAGATTTTCATGCAAGATAATCCCATCTCCTTCCTGCGAACCTATCAATACGTCTAGGTGACCGTCTCCATTCAAATCACTAAGATGAATACTTTGAGGGGCCCGGATATTATAATTGATTACGTTAGGATCTGAAAATCTATTGTCAGCTAGTTGGTTTTGTATCCAATAAGCACGATTGTCATCAATGGAGGCCAAGACGATATCTGGATAATTATCTCCATCTATATCACCTATATCAATACTATAAACACTAAGCGAATAATCAGCAATGGTAATTGCAGATGAAAAAGATGATATGCCGTCTAGGTTTTTGAACCAACTTATTTTGTCATCTGCTGCAGAAGCAGCGACGATGTCTGCCCTTCCGTCAAGATCCATATCTACTATAAAAGAGAGTGTAGGACCATCTTTTGATATAGACTGAATGACCTGTTTTTCACCGAATGGTTGTTGTCCTCTTACTGAATTAAAAAAAACTAGAAAGCCAAACAGATAAATCAAGGGATACTTCACACAATCTGATCTAAGGTTCACAAAACGAAACATACCGTGAGATATCTTCATTAACGACGCAAAGATATTCTTATAGGCGATAATGACAATCTAATTTGAGTTTAAAAAGCTAAATATTAGTGATAGGTGTCTTCTCTGATGACATGCTTGTTTGGGTTAAGTAATACTCGTTTTAATTATAATCTCCGACATGTGACAATATGGTATAAAAATTGCATGATGAATAATTGTAATATGTAAAATAATCATAATTAGCAACTAATACTATAGATATTAAACTGATATTCAAAAATATTATCTTTTCAATGTTGGTCCTATTGCTGGGGTCTGATATGTTGTATAGCCAGGCTGTACAGGTATTCGCTGGTAATGATACACTAATATGTGCTCAAGCTACACTTCATTTAGAAGACCTCAATGCTAGTATTTCTGGTCAGGTAAATAATGGCAATTGGTTCACTCGGGGAGATGGTTATTTTCTACCTAATCAATCAAATAACCATTTGTTCTCAACGGCAACATCTTACGTTCCAGGAAATTCTGATATATCTAATGGATATGTTATTCTTGATTTAGTATCTGATGATCCAGATGGGATAGGTATATTGACTCAGGAGTCGGATGATGTATTAATACAATTGAATGGCAATGTCGCCATGAGCTGTAATAATAATATTAGTGTATCTCTTAATCCAATGTGTCAGCAAGTCCTGTATCCTAACTTGTTACTATCAGGATCTATACAGGAGCCTCATTTATATGAAATTGAAGCATTTGATGAAAATGGTATACTCATTGAAAATGCTATTTTAGATCATAGACATATTGGTCAGCAAATTGGATTCAATGTAATATATACTTGTAGTGGTAATAGTTGTTGGGGATCGTTGACGGTGAGTGATAAACTTCCTCCTGTTTTTCAATGCGTAGACCATGAGATAACTTGTTTTGATGATATATCACCCGAGGTCTTGGGTTACCCAATACCTGTAGATGCAACTATTGACACCATCATTGGAAACGCAATATTTGTAAGCGATTTCGATGCATGTAGTCAATCTACTATTCAATACTCTGATACTGAGATAGAATGGCCTTGCGAAAGCGATACCGCAATTACGGTCACAAGAGAATGGATTGGAGTGGACAACTCAGGAAATAGCAGTAGCTGTACTCAGACCATTGCCATGTTAAGATCATCATTGTCAGATATACAATTTCCCAATGATTTCAAAGCGCAAGATGGAAATGCCTTAGAGTGTTCAGGAGAATGGCCTGAGTTGAGTAATGGTCATCCTCATCCAGATAGTACAGGATACCCAGTCTTGGGTTTTTGTAATAATATGGATACCTATTATTCTGATGTTTCTTTTCAAAATTGTGGAAGTACTTTTAAGGTCCTAAGGACTTGGACAGTTCATGATTGGTGTAGATCAGAGCAAACAAACACTATCCAGACTATCGAGATTAAAGACAGTATAGCCCCCATAATTACTTGTCCAGATGATATGACTATTGGGATCAATTCATTTAATTGCCAATCGTCGCCAACCAATATATCATGGAATGATGTGGAGGATGCTTGCGGAGATGTTCATACCGACTTTGACCTCTACTCCAACGGTATTATAATGTATTCTGAAGTTGATCTTACCATATCAAATGTGCATTTGCCAGCATTGGATTTAGGACAGTATCAAGCAGTCATTACATCTACAGATGATTGCGGCAATACAAGCTCCTGTGATTTTTTTATGATGATTGTAGACGATCAAGTGCCCTTTATGGCTTGCGATGAGATCACTACGGTTTCCTTAGGGGCTGATGGTACAGGTAGAGTGTATGCACATAATCTAGATGATGGATCTCTTGATACATGTGGTCCACTAAGTTTTAAAGTCAGAAAAATGACTGACGGATGTGGATATGACACGGCTTTTGGAGATTATGCACAATTTTGTTGTAACGAAATAGGTGATAATCTCATGGTCGAACTACAAGCAGAAGATATTTATGGTAATGCCAATACTTGTATGGTTGAGGTCATTATAGAAGATGATGTTGCACCAACTTTGACTTGTCCTCCCCATTTGACGATCGATTGCACTACGTTACTTGACACTTCAGATTTGTCGGTTTTCGGGAAGGTGGTTCCCCATGTATCAGAAATAAATGATATTATCATTAATGATGCTTTTAATACTGGCATAGTCGGAACCGATGGTGTATACTCAGATAATTGTTCTTCAAGTATATCAGAGGTGATCGATGTAAATCTCAATTGTGGAGTAGGCTCTATCACAAGATCATTTACCGCTATTGATATGTATGGTGCTGAGCAGACTTGTAGTCAAACCATCACGGTACAAAATGCGCAACCCTTTTCTGAAGATAATATTACATGGCTCAATGATCTGGAGTTTACAGGATGTGCCATAGATATTAATGATGAAAATCTAATGGGAACACCTACTTATGTTTCCAATCATTGTGATGATATCGCTATTACCTACGCTGATCAAGTGTTGACTACTGTTACCGATGCATGTTATGGTATCCTCAGAGAATGGACTATCATAGATTGGTGTCAATATAACACGAATACACAAATGGGCATTTGGACTGATATCCAAGAAATAAGACAATATAATAATATAGCCCCATCTTGGAATACTTGCTCAGATACGATGCTATGTATCATAGAAAACTGTGATGTTAACTATACTAAGACCTTGCATGCTACTGACGATTGTAGCGATGCAGCTAGCTTACAGTATAGTTGGACAATAGACATCAATTCTGATGGAAGTATAGATAGTAGTGGACAAAGTAATACTATAAGTCAAACACTTGAAGTCGGGGAACACCAAATAACTTGGACCGTCGAGGATGGTTGTGGTAATTTTTCTACTTGTGAAGAGTTGATTGAGGTAAGAGATTGTAAAGCTCCACAACCTACCTGCCGAAATAGCTTTACCATTGTGTTATCACCGACAACAGGACTTGCAGAAATATGGGCTGAAGAGTTCTATTTATATGCAGAGGATAATTGTGATGATGAATCGGACTTACAAATTTCCTTTAGCCAAAATACAAATGACAATTCTAAAATTTTCTCATGTCAAGATTTAACGAATGGTATTGAAGAAACATTCGATCTAGAAATGTGGGTGACAGATAGCTCTGGTAATGCTGATTTTTGTGCAGTGCAGCTAGTCGTTCAAGATAATCATGGGGATGTTTGTGCTGATAATATTCAAGAAGAGACGATGTATGGGTGGTTGAGATCTTATTCATCTTATTATCCAGAAGGTAGTTTTGTAGAGATAACATCTGAGAATTCAACAGATACACTATACACCATGGATGAACAGGGCGCTTACGAGCTTTTACTATCTACCAATATAGATTATCAAATAAGTCCTCGAAATAGAGAATATTATACTCAAGGTGTTTCAGTATTGGATATTCTTTTGATCCAAAAGCATATTTTAGGTATTCAGCCTTTTGATGAAGCTTATAAAATTTTAGCAGCAGATGTAAACTCATCGAACTCCGTAAGCAGCCTTGATCTCATAGAACTACAAAAACTAATTTTAGGTCAAACTGATACTCTGCGTAGATCAGATAGTTGGCTATTCGTACCCAATGAGTACGAGTATCCAGAAAGTACCAGTCCTTGGGGCGCCCCATTTAGTATTAACTATGGACCATCATTTCCAGTAGTCGATAGTCTCAATTTTAGAGCGATCAAGGTCGGAGATGTAAACGGAAGTATAAATATTACATCTGATCAGGATCTATCGTCAAGGGCTAGTGGTTATGAACTTCATCTTGAAAGAGATAAACTAGAAGAGGAACTCTGGCACTTGTATGCAAAGGATCAGTTAGAAGCCATACAGTTTGCTGTACAGCTACCTAGTGATTATAGAGAATTATCAACAGCAGATCAGGATTATCATTATTGGATTGATGAAAATCATATGTTACGTTTTATGTTTTCTGATCCTGTTGCCCATAAGATAGAGGATGTAAAACCCTTGTTTTCATTCAGATCTTCTAGCAAGGTGGATGAGCTTATGAAACTTGAACATGATATTTTTGATTCATTTGTCTTACGATCAGATCAAAATATTATCAACATTGATAGGATTAAATTTAATGACAGGTTAACAGTAACTAATGATCATGAGCTAGTACAATTCAGTGTATATCCCAATCCTAGTCAGGGCGATGTATATATTGATATCGAAAACCCTGACAGAGAATCGATAGAACTTAGTATTTATAATAGTAACGGACGTCAAATTCATACTTTTGAAAGTTCAAAAACGGAGACCGTTAGACTTGATAATTCTTATTTTCGGACAGCCGGTCTATATATCTTAAAAGGATCATCTCGGCATTCTGATTTCATCCAAAAGATAATAATTCACTAGAATTGATGATTTAGTTAGATTTTTTATAATGGTATATTTTCGATAAAACACCGATAATAAAAAATATACATGTAATCATCTGATTATTCATTCTCTTCACCTTACAGATATGATTTTTCTTCATATCTCTTCACATTAATTTTTCTACTTATATCAATCTTTTGATTGGTTCAAATATTGCTCTTTGGCATGGTGTAGTTACATGTCAAAGGACATCAACTGCCAAAATATACACAATACACTTGTCGCCTAGCGATGGGCTACAGCACTTTTTGATTTAGAGTAAAACCGAATTTTACAAAACCAGAGATCGATGATCAAAGAACTACTTACACAAGCTACCAGACATCAGGGATGTCTCGTCGTTTTACTTTCGTTTTTTGCGTTGCATTCATTTGGACAAACAGCTACATTCAACCCAGAACCTTGTACTTGTTTGAATAATGAAGATTATGACAACGATATTAGCGGACAATTTACCTCCACAATTGAGGTTGCCTCAGTAACAGGAGAAACATGGACTGTAACCTCAAGGACCAATGTTTATGACCCTGCATCGCCAGGAACAGCCACACCTTCATTACTTACTACAGGTACGAGCCTCACGGAAACTGCGATTGGATCTGGAACTTATATTCTCCAGTTTTTACATGTTGATAATATTGGATTTTCTATCACAGTTAGTAATGGATCTACTCCGTTGACATTGACTAATAGTGACATAGTTGTAAATTGTCGTTATCCAAGAGCAGAAATCACAGGCGATGCTTATGTATGTTCTGAGCAGCAAAATGCAGTATATTCTGTAGAGGATATTGCAGGTGCTACGTATTCGTGGAGTCTCACAGGAGGAGGAACATTTGATAGTGCAACCAATGATCATGAAGTCAGAATAGACTGGGGGAGTACTACAGGGACCTATACTTTATCGGTCGATGTATCGACATCGGTAGGCTGTATGGAAACAGCAACTCAAGAGATTGTCATTGAAGAAGTCCAAGCTTTGGCTTGTAATAATTCAGTCAATCTAACCATGGATGCCGATTGCCAAATCGATATCGTGGCGGATATGATATTAGAAGACTTTGAGTATGAAAATGACTCATACAGTGTTTTACTTGAAGATGCAGATGGAAATTTTGTATCTAATGGTACACTAGCTTCAGATTATATAGGACAGACTTTAAAAGTGACGATAATCCAAAACTGTGGTGGAAATGCTTGTTGGGGTTACGTAAAAATTGAGGATAAATCAATACCAGATCTCACTTGCCCTATCGATGCCACGATAGGATGTAATGCATCTTCATTACCAGTTATTACCGGTGTACCGACTTTGTCATCGGGTACTTCCACCTTACAGTCAGACGGTACATATCTAGTGACAGGATTTGATAATTGTGGTAATGCAACGCTCACATACACAGACGAAGAGACCATCAATGGTTGTAGCGATACATTCTCTGCATCTATTGTGAGAACTTGGGTTGTTACTGATCTTTCGGGTAACTCTAAGAGTTGTTCTCATACAATATCAGTGACTCGATCCTCGACCATAGATGTGACATTTCCACAGAACTATGACGATGCTCTTACGGGCCCTGGCTCGTTACAAGCATGTAACAATACAAATCCTTCAGCAGTAGGGTATTGGATTGCCCTTGATACGGGGTATCCATCACCAGAATCTACAGGATATCCACTTGGTACTTCATGTTCAAACATGCATGTCTCGTATGTGGATGAGGCCTTTGCCATTTGTGGTAATCATTCTTTTAAAATACAGAGAACTTGGACTGTACATGATCAATGCACAGATGATGTTGTAACTGCCGTCCAACTTATTACAGTGATGGATAACCAACCACCAGTGCTATCCGCAGTAATGGATCAAACACAACTTACGGGTTCTTATTCCTGTGGTGCAGATTTCTTAGTACCCGAACCTATAGTAATCAACGAATGTAGTAATTGGGATTATACAGTATTGTACAAGCCTGAAGATAATATGTCCGCTGATCCATTAGATGGAGCTCTTACTGATGGGGTTGTACGTGATCCTATCACTGGACAATATACTATCGAAAATTTAGTATCTACAGGAAATGAAGTATGGGTTATCTATGTAGTAACAGATGAATGTGGAAATGAAACTATTATAAGATTTGAGATCGAATTTGAAGACGAAGTACAACCGATCCCAGTCTGTGACCAGTATACCTACCTTACCTTAAATGAACTTGGAGTTGCCTACGGTGATGTAAGTACTTTTGATGATGGTAGTTGGGACAATTGTGGAGTTGATCGTATCACGATCAGAAGAATGAATAATAACGGTTGCTCTCAGCCATCAGGTAATGAGTTGGTGAAATTTTGTTGTCAAGACGTAGGTACAGTACAGATGGTACAGCTTACGGTGTATGATGCAGCAGGTAATAGTAATTTCTGTATGGTAGAGGTTGAGGTTCAAGATTATGAGCCACCAGTAATATCTTGCCCAGCTGATATTGAAATTAATTGTGGAGATCAGATCAGTAATCTTAGTGTATATGGAAGTGCAACGACAACTGATATTTGTGGTGCTAATATCACAGAATCTAGCGTAACCGATATCAATGATTGTGGACTTGGTTCAGTGATCAGGACATTCACTGCTACCGATAATGCTGGTAATACAGCTACATGTCAGCAAGTTATAACGATACAAGATGATAATGCTTTTTATATTAATAACGTCAATAGCAATGACTCTACAGATGATGTAGTTTGGCCAGCTGATCACGATATCGATGGATGTATTGATACTCCATTATCACCAGACGATCTAAGCTATCCGTATGATAGACCAGTATTTTCTCAGAATGCTTGTTCAAATGTAGTCGCTACTCATGAAGATGTCATATTTCAGTATGTAGAAGAGACATGTTATAAAATATTGAGAACTTGGACGGTGATCGATTGGTGTCAGTTTGATCAGCAAAACCCTGGATCTGCAACTTGGCAGTATACACAACTGATAAAAATAAATAACAATAATTCACCCACGATAACTGCAGGTTGTTCTGCAAATGATATTGAAATAACAATGACTAATAGCTGCTCTGCAAATGTCAATATCGCAGCAGCTGCATCAGATGATTGTACAGAACAACAAAATCTAGTATGGTCGTATTCAGTAGACTATGATAATGATGGAAGCTTAGATTTAAATGGTAGTGGCAGTAGTATCAATAGAAATTTAAATTTTGGTACTCACGAAATATGCTGGACTGTTGCGGATGATTGTGGAAACTCTTCTTCTTGTTGCCAGACATTTACAATAGAAGATGATAAGGCACCTACACCTTATTGCTTAGATGCAATCGTTTCTTCACTCAATCCTGTGGATGGAGCTCTCGAAATATGGGCATCAGATTTCAATAACGGTGCTACAGATAACTGTGATCCAAGTGTTACCGTATCTTTTTCGGCAAACCCTAATGATCAATCTAGAACTTTCACCTGTGACGACGTCGCAAATGGTATTATCGATACCATCCTAATAGATATATACTTTATCGATTCAGATCAAAACTTTGACTTTTGCACATCTCGCTTGATCATTCAAGATAATAGTGACATATGTACTGATATAGTTGCACCTATACTAATGGCCAAAGTTGCTGGTTCTATTTACAGTCCATCAGATCAATTGATAGAAGATGTGTCAGTGATGATTATGGATCAAGATATACAATCTCCTGAATATCAGATGACTAATGCTTCGGGAGAATATGCTTTCAACAGCGTAGAAATGTATCATGATTATATGCTAGAGCCATCCAAGGATGTGGATCATCTCAATGGAGTTTCAACATTAGATCTTGTGATTATTCAAAAACATATATTAGGTATTCAGACTTTAGATACACCGTATAAAATCATTGCGGCTGATATCAATAAGTCAGAATCAGTATCTGCGGTAGATCTTATAGAATTAAGAAAAATGATCTTGGGAATATTTGAAGAATTTCCCAATAATGAATCCTATAATTTTGTACAGGCTGATTTCAGCTTCCAAGATCCAACTCAGCCATTCCCTTTTGAAAATCAAATTGATCTATATGATCTTGAAAATGATCAGGTATTTAACGATTTCATCGCTATAAAAGTAGGAGATGTCAATGAGTCTGCCAATTACAATCTAGCGTCGGATGACCTATCTTCTAGATCTAATCATCAGCTATTTATTGAACAGGATGAAATAACCTTGGCCGCAGAGACCGTGGAAGTGGATATCCATACACAATCTATCAGCAATTTGATCGGCTTAGAAACTTCACTATCATTCAATTCAGATGCGTTAGCAGTAAGAACAATTATGGCAAATGGCATTGCGATCAGTGATGATCAATATCATATTGTGGATAATGTTGTAAACATTAGTTGGAGCAGCCTAGAAGCTCTAAGTTTCTCAGATGGTGATGTATTATTTAGTATCCAATTTGATGTGATAGATAGTAGTATTAATGTTGAAGGATTATTAGAAATCAATGCGAATAGTACTCTGAAAAATGAAATCTATACACAACAATCAGACGGATACATAGTGAAAGATTTATCATTGAGTATTCGCAATGCTAGTGGCGACTATCAATTATTCCAAAATACTCCTAATCCATTTACGGATTTCACAAGTATAGGTTTCTCAATGCCTAAAAATGAAACTGTAAGCCTAGATGTATTTGATACCTCAGGCAGGATTATTTATTCTAAGACGAAACACTTTACAAAAGGATTAAACCAGATAGAAATATCTACTGATCAGATCCAGACTTCGGGCATTCTCTATTATCGTATCCAGACCAACTCATATACTGCTACGAAAAAAATGATTGTAGTACAATAATCATAATTCAATTTCCAGAAGAATCGATTTTAAAAATAAAGACATGAGTAATTATACTTTTATAAACTACCAATCGCTACGTTGCCGAGCAACCTATATAGCGAAAATGGTAAGTCTTGCAGCAGTCTTGATGATTGCAAATTTTGATCTGTCAGCACAATGTGATTTTACAATGGCATGTAATGATGGCATCCAAGTATCTCTTGATGATACCTCACCGTGTGATGCTGTGATCACTCCAGATATGGTTGCAGAGAATATTGAGGGACCAGACTCAGATTATACGGTCACCGTCATGGAATCTGATGGTACTGTAGTGCCTAATGCAACGGTTACCTTTGAGCATGCTGGAGATACGCTTACCGTTAGTGTGGAGCATAATGTTTGTCAGCTAGCTTGTTGGGGAACAATCGTAGTTGAAGATAAGCTTCCTCCAGTATACGATTGCGCAGCAGATCCCAATAATTCAGTAGACGTGGCATGCAATGCCGATTTGACTCCGCAAGGCCCTGGTTATAATGGTACAGTACCATTTCCATTAGCGCAGGACGCTTGTTCAGGTATCACATATACTTATACAGACGTGACAAGTAGTCTGAGCTGTGTAGGGTCTTATGCGTATCAAGTGATACGTACTTGGGTAGCTACAGATATTGGAGGTAATTCTGCTTCATGTACGCAGACTATCAATGTAGAGAGAGCTCTATTATCCGATGTGATTTATCCTATGGACTATGTTACCACTCTTAATGCAACAGATTGTTACACTACTGTAGACACTTTATCCAACGGTGCTCCTACACCAGCAGTGAGTGGTGAACCAACCAATACTTCATGTTCCAATATAGTAGTAAATTATTCAGATTTTGAATTTGAAATTTGCGGTAACGGTAAAAAGTTTATTAGAACCTGGACTGTCATTGATTGGTGTACAGGTGCATTTGATAAAATAGGTCAAACCATAAAAATAGAAGACGTAAGTGCTCCAGTAATTGTTTGTGATGAGGATGAAACTATCCTTATTATGGATGAAAGTTGTACGGCTGATTATGTTGCGCCATTCCCTGATGATGACAATATAGGTACGGATAATGTAATTAGTGAATGCAGCTCTTGGAAGTATAAAGTGCTTTATTCCATCAGTGAAAAACTCCCTGATGGTACTTGTCCTACTGATTTTGTAGGTACATTTATAGAAGCTGATTTTAATAACGATGGGACTATAGATAGCGACGGATTTACATCCGACGGTACGTTTACGGCACCAGAAATCCCAGAAGGATGTGCATGGATCAGATATGTCTATAGAGATGCTTGTGGATTTGAAGAATTCTGTTCTAGAGAAATTCTCGTGGAAGATGGAGTATCTCCTTCTCCTGCATGTGAGGCTTTTACAGTAGTATCATTAGATAATACTGGGTGGGCCAAAGCTTTTGCTGAGTCTTTTGATGATGGAAGTTGGGATAATTGTATGGTTGATAGATTTGAAGTCAGAAGAGTCGACAACTATTGCGATGATGAGGAAGACTTAGTGTATGGAGAATCAGTGCATTTCTGTTGTGAAGATGTCATGCGAAATCCTATCCGTGTAGAAATGAGAGTCTATGATAAGGCAGGCAATTACAATCATTGTACCGTCAATGTCACGGTGAAAGATGCGATACCGCCGACTCTTACATGCCCTACGGATAGAGTAATCACCTGTATTCAAGATCAGAATGACCTAATTCTAACAGGTGCTCCAAGCTACAGTAATTTATGTGGAAACAGTTATTCATTTTCTTATACTGATGCAGAATTGTTCAATAGCTGTGGTATAGGTACTATTACCAGAACATGGACGCTCGATGCAGGCCCTGATGCTGGAGTCGTATGCACCCAGTTAATTACAGTGAATAATAATGATCCATTAGCCAGCAACGATATCAGCTGGCCTGGAAATAGAACTATAACAGGATGCTCAGTAGATGATGCTCACCCAGATCTTATCAATAGTAGACCTGATACGGATAGAAACAACGGATGTACAGACATTGCGATTAGTTATACGGATGTAATCGTTCCGATACACCCGAGCTATTGTTTTCAAATATTAAGAACGTGGAAAGTTATTGATTGGTGTACCTATGCTCCTGGCTCTGCTAGTATATTTGAGCATGTACAGACCATCAATGTAAATAATAATCAAGGGCCTACATTTACATCTTCTTGTGATGATGTTACTCTAGATGCGGATCCCGGTTCTTGTGATGGATATGTAGAATTAGTAGCAACAGCTATCAACGATTGTTACGGATCGGCACTGACATATTCTTGGGAAATTGATGCTTATGATAATGGTACAGTAGATTTTACTGGTGTTAATAATAATGCATCAGGTACTTATCCTGCAGGAACACATGAGATCACATTTACAGCAACCAATGCTTGTGGTACTTCAAATACTTGTACTTATCATTTTACAATCAATGATAATAAACCTCCAACACCTATCTGTCTTTCAGATGTAGTTTGGGTATTAGGATCTGACGGTACTACTGAGGTTTGGGCCAGTGACTTCGATTTCAAAAGTGAAGATACTTGTACTCCTAATGATCAGTTGATCTTTGCATTTGATCAGTATGGAAATAACCAAGTAATGTATTTTGATTGTTCTGATATACCTAATGGTATAGCGGCAAGTATTCCCTTAGATATGTACGTAATCGATAGCGATGGCAATTTTGATTTTTGCTCCGTTGTACTTAATCTACAAGACTCGGGTAGCAATAACACATGCCCAGATCTAGTAGAAAGTATGGCAAGACTTAGCGGTAAGGTAATGACCGAAGATCTTGTAGCATTGCAAGATATTCCGGTTCAGTTAGAAAATATTATCGAAAGTAACATGGATATGGAGATGACTAATATTGATGGAGAATATGCATTTGATAATGTAGGATTTTATAATCAGTATGAAATAGCTCCTAAGAAGAATGATGATCCACTCAATGGTGTTTCTACGCTGGACTTAGTCTTGATACAAAAGCATATTTTAGGAATCCAATCGTTCGATTCTCCGATGCAGCTTATTGCCGCCGATATCAACGGTTCAGCAGGTGTATCTGCAGTAGACCTTATTGAACTGAGAAAACTAATACTTGGTATTTACGAGGAGTTTCCTAATAATGAATCATGGAGATTCATGCCTACTACGTATGAAATCGAAGACCCTACAAGTCCATGGGGATTCCCTGAAGGTGTAGGTCTAGATAGCCTATATCTAAGTGCTACAGATCTTGATTTTTATGCGATCAAAACAGGAGATTTAAATGGTAGTGCTCAAGTAGGTCTACAATCTGATGATAATCTAAACTCCAGATCTGTTGATGATGTAAAACTACTAGTTAGAGATATGGGAGAGGAAGTTGTTGTAGCATTTGATAATGCTTACGCTACTGATCTACTAGGTATGCAATTCAGCCTAAAGATGCAGGGGCTTGAACTTTCTAAAGTAGAAGGAGATGTATTGAAATTATCAAATTATCACGTGGCAGAAAATCATTTTAACCTGAGTTGGAATGATACAAAATCGATCTCTACCAGTGATGATGAGCATATGACAATTGTCTTCAGTAAACTTGATAATGACTATAGCATTGCTATTGATCAGGATATGATCCTTGCGGAAGCCTATGATACTGATTTAGAGGTATACTCTATAGTATTGGAGTCAAGGGCTCTCAATGCTTATGAGCTAGATCAAATGACTATAAGTCCAAATCCATTCGCTGAAACAGCAACGATTTCCTTTATCAAAGCTGAAAATGAAAATATCAAGCTAAATATATTTGACACCAATGGTAAGCATGCTTACCAGTACAATGGAGCTCTTAGTGTAGGTACTAACGAAGTGATTATTAATCAATCTGATCTTCCAAGCGCTGGAGTATATTATGTACAGCTCGAAAAAGATAATACCACGACAGTACAAAAGCTGATTGTGATACGATAAAAGTGTTCTTGATTTATTCTGGGAAACCGGGTACGTTAATTCGTGCCCGGCCTTTTTCATTTATAGAGCTATGTGTAGCTTTGAGTCATGCGAAAAATAGCCTTGATATCCGATACCCACTCTTATATTGGAGACGATGTAGTCAGACATCTCAAAAATCATGACGAAATCTGGCATGCAGGAGATATAGGAGTGCTTAAAACATATGAATATTTAGAATCACTGGGTAAACCAATCAGAGCGGTCTACGGAAATATTGATGGGTATGAATTGAGAGCTTTTTTGCCTAAGGACTTAAGCTTTCGTTGTGAGGGTGTTGATGTATTTATGACACATATTGGTGGCTACCCCAAGCGATATAAGTCAAGAGTAAGAGATATCCTGCTTGATAAAAGGCCAAAACTTTATATCTGCGGACACTCTCATATTTTAAAGGTTATCTACGATAAGTCTTTTGATATACTACATATGAATCCTGGTGCTTGTGGTAAGCACGGTTTTCATGCAATAAGGACCATGTTATCTTTCGAGATAGAGAGCTCCGATATTAAGAATGCTAAAGTTATAGAATTAGGAAAGCGAGGTGCTATCTAAGCTTATGGTTTTGCATTAAACTTGCTGAAGAGCTTGGTCGACATCCGCGATGATATCATCAATTTTTTCAATCCCAACAGAAAGTCTAATAAGCCCATCGGTAATACCATTTTGGATGCGCAATTCTCGATCTACATTGAGGTGAGAGCTCGTAGCAGGATGGAGTACGAGTGTATCTACATCTCCTAAGGTAGGTGCTTGAGTACAAAACTGAAGACGATTGATAAAATCTATTCCATCTTGTACCGAACCATTGATCTCAAATGACATCATCCCACCCCAATTGGTCATCTGCTTTTTTGCAATTTCATGACTGCTATGAGAGCTCAGACCAAGATGATTCACCTTGAGTACTTTAGGATGTGTTTCTAGAAATTTAGCTAATTCAAGTGAGTTGAAACTATGTTGGTCCATGCGTAATGCCAGCGTTTTTAGACCATTATTTAAAAGCCAGGCATCGAATGGATTACTATTGGTACCTAGAAGCTTCATAGCTTGCCAAATCTTTTGATAAAACTCTTTTTTATGCCCTACGATGATACCTGCTATGCCATTACCATGACCATTGAGGTATTTTGTGGTACTATGTATGACAAAGTCGATCCCAAGACTCAGAGGTCTTTGTATATATGGAGTACAGAAGGTATTGTCAATTACGGTAATTAATTGATATTCCTTAGCAAATGCCGATAATGCTTCTAAATCTACGCAAGCCATCGTGGGGTTTGCTGGAGTTTCGAGATACAACAGCTTGATATTACTATTCGCATGTACTACTTTTTCAAGCTCATGCAGATCGCTCATACTCTCAAATATAGTATCGATACCAATTGGTTTCATTACTTTCTTGAATAGTTCAGTTGTGCCTCCGTATAGATTCCCTTGAGTGAGGATAGCATCGCCAGACTTTAATAAGCCTAACACAATAGTAGATATTGCCGACATTCCTGAACTAGTAAGTATACCATAAGCTTCTTGATCAATTTCTATAGCTTCTAATTCTGCAATCCTTTGGGTAACGGCATCGATGGTAGGATTGGCATATCTACCATAGACGTGGCCTTTCGTATTTCCTTTAAATATATCGATACCTTGCTCCACTGTATCGAGTACAAAAGAAGAGCTTGCGTAAATAGGTAATTGATGAGGCTCAGTCGTCCTAGTATCCCTTCCACCTTTAACACATCTAGAGACAAAATCCATGAATCTTATTTTTAAATTTATGATGCAAGCTATCAAAACTAGGTAATATTTATATATGAAGCATTTACTAAGAATGTACTTTTTTTTATGTCTTCTATGCTCATCTCAGTTGGGATCAGGGCAAGAGACTCAGGATACTACTGATCAAGGAGTACGTTTGTATATTTTTGAATTTTCTGCTGATTTAGTAAATCCCATTTCCACATTTGGAGATAGACTCGATAATCTTGGTCTTGGCGCTTCAGTACTTGCACTCAAGCAAAGAGCCGTTGATAATCCTGGTTTCTTAGGCTTGCAGACTGCATATCATTTTTACGAAACTCAAGCCGTGGACTACGTAGATATATTTAATAATATCAATGTCAATGTTAGAGATCGTGTATCTACACATGATATATCTTTGAGTACAGTATACAGACATTATCCTGATCTAGTCTTTGGTCCTTTAGAGTTTTATGTTCAAGCTAATTTGGGCTTGAGGTGGTTTTATACCACATTGAGGAGCACAGATACTGATGTAGATGAATCACTTGATTTTAGATTCCTGCAAAATGCTTGGCTGATTAATGGTGGTGCAGGCATAGGATTCAATCTTGATATTCAACAGTCGGTACTTCTTAATTTTAGTATGCACTACGAAACAGGATCCACAGGCACATATTATGCAAAAGAAGAAGGGCTAAGCGGTATTGATGCTATAGATTTTTTTCGACGTAATACCTCTTCACTTGATCAGGTTGTTTACAAAATTGGTGTGACTTGGTTGTATTAAAGTCTTATAATGGTTTCAAATTAGCACCAATGTAATGCATAAGTCTACCGTATATAGACTACGCTTGAACTGGATTTATTCAACTTTTGTAGATAAAATTTACAAAATTCAAACTTTGTTATCACCTTTATTGTAATCTTTTACAAACAATAGAATCTATATATGAACAAACTACTTTCAGTAGTGCTATGCCTATTTGCATTAGGTCAGCTCTCCGCTCAAATGAATAAGATCGAATACCAAGAATTTACCTTGGACAACGGTCTTCATGTCATTCTCCATCAAGATAATTCTACTCCTATAGTATGCGTCTCTGTCATGTATCATGTAGGTAGTAAAAATGAAAATCCGGATAGAACAGGATTTGCTCATTTCTTTGAGCATTTACTATTTGAAGGTTCAGAAAATATCGGTAGAGGAGAGTACGATAAATACGTAGAAAATGCTGGTGGCACTCTCAACGCCAATACCACAAATGACAGAACCTACTATTTTGAGATATTACCATCCAATCAATTAGAATTAGGCTTGTGGTTAGAATCAGAGCGTATGCTCCATGCTAAAGTCGAACAAGTAGGAGTAGAAACTCAAAGAGAAGTAGTCAAAGAAGAAAGAAGACAACGGATCGATAATCAGCCGTACGGATCGATATTACAAGAGTCGATGAAAAGAGCATTTGCAAAGCATCCATATAGATGGCCAGTGATTGGATCTATGGAGCACCTTAATGCTGCTGAAGAGAAAGATTACAAACAGTTTTACGAAGATTTTTACGTGCCGAATAATGCTATAGTTTCTATTGCAGGAGACATTGATTATGATGAGGCAACGGTCCTAGTGTCCAAGTACTTTGCTTCTATTCCAAGAGGTGAGGGTGAAGTATATAGACCTTCGATCGTAGAACCACCATTGACTCGTGAGATCAGAGATACCATATATGATAATATCCAGCTTCCAGCTGTAGTGCAGACCTATAGAACTCCTGCAGCAGGTACACCAGATTTTTATGCAGTATCCATGTTATCAAGATTGCTATCTAGAGGACAAAGCTCAAGATTTTATAAAACTCTAGTAGATGAAAAACAAGTCGCTTTGCAAGCAGGGAGTTTTCCATTCGATTTAGAAGATCCAGGAGTAAGCCTTGCTTTTGGTATCGCAAATATGGGTATCGCTCCAGACGTAGTAGAGGCCGCGATGAATGAAGAAATAAATAAAGTTCAGACTCAGCTTATAGGTGAAGAAGAGTTTCAAAAATTACGTAATCAGGTAGAAAATGATTTCATAAGTGGTAATGCTCGTGTTGCAGGTATAGCCGAAAGCCTTGCGAATTATAAAATGTATTACGGTGATACCGATCTCATCAATACAGAACTAGACAGATATCTTGCTGTAACTAGAGAAGATATCCAAAGAGTTGCTAAGGAATACTTTCATCCTAATAATAGGGTCGTACTCCACTATTTACCTAAAACAGAAAATCCTTAGTGGGGTAGTTCTAAATTCTTAATTACAATAGAAATAGACAAAAAATGAAACAGAATATATTTTTAGCGCTCAGCGTCTTAATATTATTATCCGTAGGTTGTAACAAGACTACCTCTGACGCATTATTAGATAACAATGTGGATATAACCGAAGCTAGCTCTGAAGAAATTCAAGCTAAGATTGAGAAATCAAAGCATATATGGAGAAGCAATCCTCCTGCACCTGCACCTGCGAGATCTATATCCATCGGTGATTATTCAAGCTTCGATTTGGATAATGGTTTGAAAGTAATAGTTGTAGAAAACCATAAGCTACCAAGAGTATCATACCAATTATCACTTATCAATAATCCTATACAGGAAAAAGATCAGGCGGGTTTTGTATCTATTGCTGGTCAATTATTGAAGACAGGAACCAAATCTAAGTCAAAGGCTGAGATCGATGCCTCGATAGATTTTATAGGTGCTAATATCAATACCTACGGTCGTGGGGCATTTGGAAGTAGTCTCAAAAAACATCAGGACAAGCTTTTATCACTAATGACCGAAATTTTATACGAACCTTCATTTGATCAAGCAGAATTTGATAAAATTAAGACACAGACATTATCAGGTCTTTCTACAACCAAAACAGATCCTAATGCTATGGCAGAAAATGTAGCAAATGTCTTGACATACGGTAAAGATCACCCATATGGTGAAGTTGAAAATGAAGCAACCGTGACAAACATCACCCTTGATGAATGTAAAAAATACTATGATACATACTTCAAACCTAATAATGCATATTTGGTGGTAGTTGGAGATATCACTCCAGATGAGGCTAAAACAACCGTAGAAAAATATTTTGGTGCTTGGAAATCCAAAGATGTTCCCACACATAATTACAAAGTGCCAACTTCGCCTGAGGGAGCTAAAGTAAGTTTCGTCAATAAAGATGCTGCTGTTCAATCTGTTATACGTATTACATATCCTGTTGATTTGACCACTGGGGATGACGGTATCATGGCTGCTATGGTGATGAATAATATACTTGGTGGTGGCATTTTTTCAGGTCGATTGATGCAAAACTTACGAGAGGATAAAGCCTTTACATATGGAGCAAGATCTAATCTTTCACCCGATCGTTTAGTAGGTAATTTCAATGCTTATGCAAGCGTAAGAAATGAAGTGACGGATAGTTCAGTGCAAGAATTCTTATTTGAACTAAATAGATTGAGAGATGAGCCTATCTCAGCAGAAGATCTTTCGCTAGTTAAAAATTCGATGTCAGGATCATTTGCAAGATCATTAGAGTCTCCGCAGACTATCGCAAGATTTGCGAGAAATACATTTAGGTACAATCTTCCTCAGGATTATTATAATACATACCTAGAGAGATTAGAGAGCGTTACCATAGAAGATGTGCAAGCTGCAGCTCAAAAATTTATCCAACCCGATAATGCGTACATCGTTGTAGCAGGGAGTAAAGATGATGTCGCTGAAAAACTAGTCCGTTTTGATTCCGACGGTATTATCGACTATTATGATGCTTTTGGAAATAAAGTAGAACTTAATGATAACCCTATACCAGAAGGTATTTCGGCAGAAACAGTAATTACAGATTATATCAATGCTATTGGTGGAAAAGAGGCCTTAATGAAAGTAAATACAATGCAACAAACTGCAAGTATGGAGTTAATGGGGCAAACAGCATCCATTGATATGAAGCAAAAAGATAATAAAATGTTTGCTTTGAAAATCTCTATGAGTGGTATGACAGTTCAAGAGCAGGTTTTTGATGGGTCAAAACTCAAAATGGGAGGCATGCAAGGGACTCAGGTACTTACCGAGGGGGATGAATATGATGCCATGAAATATGAAGCGCTTATATTCCCACAAATGTCATATATGAATGAAGGCTACAAATTAGATCTAAAGGGAATAGAATCTATAGATGGAAAGTCGGTCTACAAATTAGTAGTGACTAACCCTAATGGCGATTTAGAAACAGAGTATTATGATCAACAATCAAGTTTATTGTTGAGATCTATCGCGACCCAAGAAGCACAAGGACAAACAATGTCAGTTACCTCAGACTATAGTGACTATAAGGAAGTCTCAGGCATCAAAATACCTTATACAGTAACAGTATCAGGAGCTATGCCTATGCCTATGGTTATGAAATCTAGTGAGGTGAAAATCAATGCTGATATCCCAACGGACTCCTTTAGCATAGATTAGAGGACATTTATACGCTAGGCATTTAATGTTAGTTGTATTAATTCTAAAATGGCTTACTCATTAAATCTGAGTAAGCCATTTCTATTTAATTTACAAAGTGTAAATTAATATTATAAATATTTTATATTTGTTATTTAATGAATATCAAAATTTTCCGTATTGAAAGATAACTCGGAACTTCACTTCCATGGATTTTATGATTACCTGTCCTTAGAAAAACGATATTCTGAGCATACTTTAAAGTCATATCGAAACGACTTACAAGCTTGCAGGAGGTATGTAGTTGATGAATACAATATTGCCCAGTGGAGCAATTGTAAACTATTTATGTTAAGGTCTTGGTTAGTGCAAATGGTTGAAAATAATTTATCTGCGAAATCTATCCATAGAAAGTTATCTAGCGTAAGGTCTTTGTTTAGATATTTACTCAGGAAGGGTATTATAGAAAAGAATATTACAAGTGGTTTAGTAGCACCAAAAATAGCCAAACGGCTTCCAGATTACGTTCCGCATAAAGATATGAAAGTAGCTTTAGAAGTACATACCTCAACAGACTACAAGTCGACGCTCGACAAGTTAATCGTTAATATCTTATATAATACAGGGATGCGTAGAGACGAATTGCTAAATTTAAAATTGAGCAATACGGATTTCTCTGAAGCTGCATTTAAAGTAAAAGGAAAAGGAAATAAGGATCGTATTATTCCAGCACCAAGAGTCTTATTTGATGATATTCAGTTATATCTAGATATCCGTAAATTCGAAATAGACGATGATTCTTCTGATTTTTTATTGGTTTCCTCCAAAGGCAAACCATTATATCCAAAGTATATATACAACGTAATTCATAAATTTATTCAACGATCTAGTACAATTGAAAAAAAGAATCCACATACCTTGCGACATAGTTACGCCACACATTTATTAAATAATGGAGCCGATATAAATGCAATCAAAGAGTTACTCGGTCACTCTAGCTTAGCCGCAACACAAGTGTATACTCATAATTCGATTGAGAAGCTTAAAGAAATCTACTCCAAATCTCATCCTAGAAGGTAATAACTCTACTAGTAGACCCTTGGGTTTTAATGATTTTATCAGCCAAAATAAGCTAGATTTATTTTTTTAATAAAATTATTGATTAGAGTTGATCATTTATAAGAAAAAAATCTATTTTTGCAGTCGCTTAGGAAAAGATTCTAAGTATTGTATTGAAATAATCATTTTGCCGATGTAGCTCAGTTGGCCAGAGCAGCTGATTTGTAATCAGCGGGTCGGGG
>JAHDCU010000011.1 GCA_020629715.1 Saprospiraceae bacterium | reverse complement strand
CGAAAATATTACATAGAGAGTTATCGATCTTTTGGTCGTGACCAGCTACATCGTATACTGGGTAAGCAAAAGCATAACCTTCATTATTCTCTATCCAAGGAGTAGTAGCATTATCTCTTGTATTTGGATCATCGAAGAATGTTACGATATCTTCAGGATCAGTACCACTACCACATGTTAAATCAACAACAGCCGGTGGTAATTGAATGTGAGTATTAGGATCAGTCAAGTCTGTTCCTACGTCAGAGAAATCAATACTTTCTAAAGTAAACGTTTGAGTACAAGTTTCTACAACCTCTCCAGCAGCATTAGAAACCGCCCAAGTTCTTGTAAGAATAGAAGTACCACAATCATCACCTGGAGTCAGCTGATCACTTGAAGAAGTAAAGAAAGTACCGCAGTTATCACTGAAAGTAGGTGTAGGGAATGCTACAGTTCCAAAATCAGCTTCATAACACTTAAGCGTACATTGTGGATCATCACCAGCTAGTACACTTCCAGCATCGTTAGCAATATCAACAACGAAATCTCCTAGAGTACCATTACCAAAAGTAGTAACAACCACCGTATAGGTATTTCCTGGTGTAGCTGCAAAAGTAATTAAACTTAAAAGACCAACACCACCATCATCGTTAACCTCTATAAGGTTAGCGCAACCATCAGTTGCATCAAAACCATTTTCATATAGCGCTAAGAAACTATCACCACCACCGAAAGATGATACCTCTATAGTAACATTACCAGCTACATCTACCTGAAAATCAAAAGTTTGGTAAGATACATTAGTACCTACACCACTTAAATTACAAGGATTTGCAGTAAACGGTCTATTAAACGTAGGCGAACCGGCCTCTAAAGTACCAGTAAACTGAGAAACTTCAACAGCTTCACCTGAACAAGGACAATCTGTAATCATTGGATCAAGCTTATCCTCGATAGTAAACGTTCCCCAGCAGCTATTACCTGTAGTAGGATCAACAACAGAGTACTCATGAGTACCTTGAGGTAGATTTACACTTAAACCAGCTAAATTACCAGTTTGAGCACCTGTAATAAATGGCTTTACATAAATTTCAAAATTATCATAACAGCCATAAGGTCCACCTTCTAAGAACATATCTGCTCCTAATACAACACTACAAGCCTCATCTACTGAAATATTAACATGATCATTACATGATAATGAGGTTATAGGATTTGCGAACGCATTTACAGTAATATCATATGTACAAGTTTCTATAATTGCACCAGTAGCATCAACTAGATCATAAACCACAGTTTCAGTTCCTGGAGTGATAACATCACCTATAACTGGACCAGACACATATACTGGTGCAGCAGGTGGAATAGTTACAGGTTCTGGAGTAAATACAAAATTTGTAATTGTAATATTTAAAGCTCCAAAATCACCATCGTCTGAATATACCACTAAAGCAAATTGTCCTCCTGCAGTCACTGTGATTGGAGTAACAGAACCACCAGTACCGTTATCATCGTTTACAGCAACAACTGTAGTTGCAGCATCCAAGTTAGGTACCGATAAGAGAGTATTAGCTAAATCTTGATCAACAGCATAACCGAAAGTATCAAAATCTCCAATATCAATACCAGCTGCTGCCCAATCAAAAGTTATAGTACCATTTGCAGGGACAGTCCACTCAATAACGGTTCCAAAGAATCCACCATCATTGTCACCACCAAAAGGATCTGCTGACGAAAGTACAACAGTGCCTGGAAGACCTGAAATATCTGCAAGATCACCGTCAAAAGTACCAGGTGTACCATCTGGACCTAAAGGACCACCTACACCTGTAGCCTGCTGATTGAAAGAAGCTGCTGCCCAATCATAATCACCAGTAAAATCAGCAACCGGTGGATCTTGAATAACCTCTCCACCACAGTCGCCAGTAGTACCAGGAGCAGGAATATTCATAATGAATTCACATGCACCAGGATCAAGATTCTCTATTACATTAGGAGAACAATCTAATGCACAAGATCCCGTAGGAGGTGCAGGACATGCACCACCACCAGCAGGAGCTACTGCTACATCAGCTTCCCAGCCTGGATCATTTACCGATCCATCAGAAGAGAAAGCAAATGTTAAACATCCACCATCAGCAGAAGTTAATACTGGTATCGTAGAATTACCAGCAGCATCAGTTCCATCAGTACAAGCCAGACCTGCACCACCATCATTGTCATCACCTGCGTAAGTACCATCGTTTCCTCCGGTATCACCAGAAATTGTAAGATTATCGAAGCAAGAAGTAGTTGAAGAAGCTTCTACCTCAAAAGAAGTAAATGTTACAGTCACAACGCTACCAGCCTCAGCACATATCATAAAAGTGGTGTTTTCTCCATTCGAGTAATCACCGTCAGGTTCAGCGTTGGAATCCGTAAAAGTTTCTGCAGCACCGCATGCTAAAGTAACCATGCCATCACCCTGCACAAGCTGAGCGTTGGCCATACCTAAGCATAAAAATGCAAAAATTAAAGTATTTAATATTTTCATGAGTTATTGATTATTCTATGGTAAGTAATTGGGTTAAATAATCACCGACTTTGTTAACAGCCGCAAGTCTTGAAGGGTTTGCTTGGTATTTCTGTCCAAATCTTTGTATTTGGTCATTCAATACCTGCTGCGTTGGAACACCTTCTTTTAGTTGAGGTATCATCGCTTTAATCATAGAAGATTTAATTCTTCTTTCTGTGTTGGAAACAAGCTCCGCACTTGTCGCCGCACTAAATTCAGCCTTGGTATTAGCTGAAACATCGTTTGTGGAGGTTTCCTTTAGTAACAAACCTACAGACTCTTTAGAAGAGTGGTAACTCTGACCAAATAAACCTAAACCACTAAACATAAAAACCAATAATAGGCAAGAAATTATCTTTCCTTTCATGAGATTGAGTTTTGGTTAAAAATAAAAGTTTAAACAATTAATGGGAATAGACATAGTACAACTCGTTAGCCATAGCTATCATAAAAACCGCCTTAGAATTAGGAGAGGTACAGTGAAGTTAGATTTCGTCGAGTAAGATTACTAAACTGTAATTACCTATTGCTCAGGTTATGGTTCGTCAATTCGTTATATTCGTAATAAGCACAAAGCATGCGATTTGTGAATACTACATGTGCAAAGATACATTTTCAACTTTCCTATCTAGTAACCACATATGGGTATTTTTAATATATAATATTATTTTAATGTATAATTGCGCTTGTATTATGACTTCAAGTCAAGGAAAAATGACATAACAACTCCATAAGCTATATTTTTTTCCCATTACAAGGAGTAAAGCACTATTCGCAGTATTTATTTGAAATGGTCCTTCGATATACTAAATTGCCAAAAAATATAGCCATCTATTAATATGTAAAAAATCAATCATACTACATTCGATAAAAACCCCTGGTCAGGATTAAGAAAGCCCTACTATTGATTAGACTATTCCATCATTTTTCGCATTGACCCTAAATTTATCAACAACCAATCTAAGAGTCATTGTATATCATAATATGTAGGAAAATATAACTGCTTCAACAAAGTCAGCAAGTAATAGGTTCGGGATAGTCCTTTCATACTGAAATTACTAGCGCAACAAACCAGACTATCCAAAGCTAACAGCTACCAGTCTTAGTATTTACCTTAAGGCTTAAAACACCTAATCAATAGTTTTATAACTGTTTGCTACACCTAAAAAAGCCAAGGTGAGAATGTACTGATGGGATGATGTCTTTTAAATGCTATAATGAAATCATGGATATTCGATACTTATATTACAAGCTCCATTTCATGGCAAGCTGAGCTTCCCCTTTGAGAAAGTACATTAAATCAAATATCAGATCTATGAACTATAATCTACTGATTACTCAATTTCATAGAACCAAAATTTACGCCTACCCCAATTTCATGAGCACCGTTGTTGTATTGTTGAAATTCGTGCCGCGATACATTATATGAATATAAAATATCTAGTGAATTCACTTTAAATCCTAACAAGAAACCAAGTCGCTCATCTGCTCCAACCGTATAGCTCAATCCACCAGTTAATTTCTGATCTAAAAATAGGGCCTTAAGGTTGATATCTACATGATTAGGTACAAACATAAGCTGCTTAACAAAAATACTTGGTTCTAATACGATATCCTCTTCCTCTAAGTCCAATACATAGGCTAAACTCAAAATGTAATTGAATCCATCAGCCTCAATGCCAGGCTCGTAGGACTCATCCAGATTACTACTTATCAAGCCTGGTAGAGATAAACCGTATTTAATTTTTGAATCATATACACCATATACTCCAAAAGTAACATCAAAAAACTGAGAACCATCAAGACGTGCTAGTGCAAGTGGATCATCTTTATCAAAAAATGGATTATCAAAAATCCCTGCCGAAACAGAATGCTGAATCAGTTCTGTAGAGAGTCCAAATCCAATCTCATTAGTAGGAGAAGTAATATTATAGCTAAATGACAACTGTCCCTTTGAGGTCTTTAAAGCACCATTGGTATCTTGCATAAGTAATGCTCCGAAAGCGAGTCTATTACTGACGATTCCATTATAACTAAGGAGTACAGTCTTAGGAGTATCGTCAAAACTAGCCCACTTATTACGATATTTAAATAATAACTGTCGTTCGCCTCCAATACCAGCTGCTCCAGGATTAGCTAATACAGGATTGACATATTGCTGCGTGAAGATATACCTCTCATCGATATATCTCCTCTGAGCAGATAATTGGCTAACATAACATATCGCAACTAACGCTATCAAAAAGACTTTGATATACTTGCTCATATTGAATATTGTGTAAAACATAATCATTATTTTTTATAGTAGACTTGCAGTATGTTATTCAGTTAATAAAGTAATCGTACCTCTAAAAAGTCTATTATCACCATTGGAAAACTCAACGGTAAGTATCCAGTAGTATGCTCCCTCTGTAAGAGGATTGCCGGCATTATCCGTACCCTGCCAAGTATTATCATAATTATCCTGCTCATATACCAACCTACCCCATCGGTCATAAATATTAAGAGAAGAAGGAAAGTTCTGAGCACAACTAATCATAAATACGTCATTGACGCCGTCATTATTTGCCGTTATAGCAGAGATCGCATCATAACATGGTACTGGATTATCTGTGATTTGATAGATATCGCTTAGTTGTTCGCAGCCATTAGCATCAGTTACAAATACGGAGTAAGATCCAATATCTAAACCTGATACATCTTGTGTAGTGGCACCCAGCGGTGCATTCCAAGCATAACCATATGGCTCTACACCACCTGTAACCTCAATATCAATAGATCCTGGTAAATCTTGTACTATTTGCAGAGGAGTAATAGTAATAGGGTCTGGTGCAGTCAAAGTCACTTCTTGCATCGCCTGATTACCATCTTGGTCTGTGATCACGAGCATATAGGTGCCAGCACATATACTTTCTATAGGAAAACTTGTATGAGTACTTACCGTACTGCCAGACATATCTTGAAGCTCTATCGTTAGATTACCTGTACAATTGATCAGTAATGCATCAATAGAACCATCACAGAAACTACCACTTAAGCCAGAACAAGATAATCCAAAACCATTGTTCATACTTTCAGAAGGATAGCTAAAAGATGATACTGTGCAATCTCCAGGTGCTGGAATTACAATTTCAGAACTCATGAGACTGCATCCTTGTGCATCGATGACTTCCAGTATATATGTACCCGCCTCCAAAGATTGAATATCATCAGCATTTGGACAACCGTCATCACATGTACCTCCTGACCAATTGAATGTATATGGTGTCGTACCTCCCGATACTGTAGTACTAATAGCACCAGAAGCGGTACCATCATCTCCTAATACATTATCTACGACGATGGCAATATCATCAGGTCCATCAATAGTTACTTCTACATCAAATACATTAGCGGGATCAGAATTATCCACAACATCTACATTGTAGGTACCCGCTGGTAAATTGGAAATAGAATTTCCAATGATGATCGCTCCTGAGTAGTCTATCGAAATCGCATAATCAGGACAACCTCCTGAAATGATTAAATCAATCATACCATCTTCGCTATCTCCACAAGTCGCATTCCCTACCGACAACAGTACATCGAAATCCATAATATCTGACCTAACAGTTACAGTTGCATTTGTGCTACAACCTGTAGACGGATCAGTAACAGTATAAGAATATTGACCGTCTGCTAAATTCTCTGCTACATTAGTAGTAGATACCATAGGATCCCAACTGTAAGTCACTCCGCTTATATCAGATGTAAGCTCTATACGACCAAGTCCATCGCAATCTACGTTATCAACCATTTCTGTCACAATTGGAATTTCTCCTGCCTGGTCTATTGTTTCTGACCCTGTACTTGTACATCCGTTGGCATCTGTTATAACATATGTATAAGTACCTGCATCTAGTTCTGATAAGTTTGTACCAGTACATCCATTATTACATGAAGGCCCCATCCATACGACATCTAGTATACCTGTACCACCAGATAATGTACAAATTATAGATCCACCACTATCACAAGTTGCATCCGATACTTCACAACTTGAAGAAATCGGCAAAGGACCACTTATTGTTTCACATGCAGATGCGGTATTACCTGCGCTATCAGTTACTACGAGTAGATATTCTCCTTGGACGGCGATCAGATCACACGTTGTTGTTACACTAGTATTAGTCTCTTTTACAAACCACTCACAAGTAGTAGCACCTACACCTCCCGTGACTGTAACATCAATAGATCCCAAGCCACCTGCACATGTTGCATTGGTTATATTTTCTACTGTGATGGTAATATCTGGAGCAGTAGGACACGGCTCAGTATCTACAGTGATGCCTCCATTATCGATATTAAAGGGCACAACCATACTACCACTATCAGCAATTTCTATATCTATCTCGTCATCAGACTCTAGTCTTATACTGGCAGTAGTTGCCATATTTTCATCATTCGAAATGATATCGAAACATACACAAAACATAGTAGCTGTACCGCCATTTTCACTATCAGGCAATGTAACACCATTACTATTACTCCACGAGAATCTTAGTTTTCCAGGATCGATTTCACCAAAATTTAGTGCATTTACTGGCATATTATTATTGAAACAAGAAAGATCAGAGCTATCATCATATCTGAGTATAGACTGATCCCAAACGATATTGAACTGCATACTACCGATGTCAGTAAAATTTTGTACGTCAAAATCTATACAAACCTCGTCTCCACAAGATCCACTTCCCTCATTGACGATAAGATTAATATTCGTAGGTTCATCTCCAGATACTTCTACTTGACCACAATCGGTATACACGTCTACTACACTAGAGTTCGAGTCCGCTATTTCAATACTGAAGCCTGGGAATCCTACAATTTCAACATTTGAGAAGGTACCAAGTGCACCTACCACATCAAAACAAACCTCAAATAATACCTCTCCATCGTTAATATTGGCAGGAGTAACTGCTGTACCATCTGACCAAATTACTCTTAGCTGATCACCTGCACTATTCAAATTAAATGAACTAGCTGCAAGACCAGGTAAATCAGATGTATAATTTTGAGTACCTGTGTATGAAAGTACCGACGTATTCCAAGTCAATCCAAACTGGAGACTCTGAATATCGGCAAAATTGGCAGTAGTAACTGGAAGGCAAATATTCGCGTTTGGCTCGGCACTCAATTCTGGTATTATTAGACTCAGATCATTGGGGTTACCTATCGGATCACAAGGTTCTATCTCAGTAGGACCTCCACCGCCATCATTACTTATTTCTATTTCACCACAGTCCGTATAAAAGTCTTGTGGATTAGCATTGCTATCTGCAATTTCGATTGGAAGATCTGATAGGCTCACAAATAAAATATCTGAAGCATCACCATCATTACCAGTCAAATCAAAACATAATTCTAACATGACATCACCATCATTTAGATTTGATGGAGAAACACCCGTTCCGTCAAACCAAACTACCTTTAGTTCTCCACTTCCAGCATTTGAAGCATTTAGTGAAGAATTGGACAATCCGCTTATCCCGAAGTTTTGGGCTGTCGTATAAGTGATAACAGAAGGATCCCATGTTACACCGAATTGAAACGATTGAATATCACTCCAATTCGCTACCGTTACAGGTACACAAATCTGATCATTCTCTTCTCCTGACAATTCAGCTGCGATAAGACCTAAGTCATTGATATCACCAACAAGAGCACAACCATCTCCACCAGGACCACCTCCGCCAGAACAATCACTACCTTGGATTATGATGTTGGTACCAGGAGTGATTGCACTAAAAACGTTTTCATCCTTATCCGCCACTTCTATCATCAAAGGGGTATCGGATAGTACTAAATCGATTTCTTCACAAGGCTGTCCAACAGCCTCTAGCGTAAAAGAAAATAATGTAGTACCATCAGGTATTGATACTCCATTTAATAAATCATCAAAATTATTTGCTGACCAAGATACTCTAAGCTGTCCATCCATGACTCCAGAGGCATTTTGTGGATTTCCAATATTAGAGGCATTGAAATCTACTAATACGTTAGTGACATTGCTAACAGATGAAAAACTCATCACCGTCGGATCCCAATTAATGGACCACTGTGCTGAAATTAATTCTTCAAACTTATTGACAGAGACATCTACTGTAATTTGACCACCAGGCGATACTGATGTAGATGCGGCAAATTCAACTTCTAAATCTTGTTGTGCGAAGCTGTGCCCATGAAGTAAAAAACCTAGAATGAATAGCAATAAATACTTTTGCATAATTTACTGTTTGGGTAATCCAACGTTTTTATTGCAGAGAGTTTATTCTAGAGAATAAATACTCTACCTTGATCCTACATATATTACAAATAGTAAGCCAATAATAAATACAAGGATTTAATAGTGTAAAATTAATCAATACCTCTAATAAGCCTAACGATAATAACCCGCTTTGTGTTACTGGCATGACAAATATCATGGCTATCTAGACGTTCTTATACTCACTGGAAATACAAATATATGAAAAGCCCTTGCTAAAGTAAATAGCAAGGGCTCAACAAAAATTAATCCCAAAATATTCTATTGTACAGCAATCATCTTTTTAGTTGCTGTAAAATCTCCTGCTTCTAATCTATAGTAAAGAATTCCACTAGTACTATCTAAATCACTTCTCGATAAAGATACCGTGTTAAAACCTTTGGTAAATTCACCAGCCACTGTATGTAATACCTTACCAGCTACATCATATACCGTAAGTTCAGCATTCATGTCTTTAGGTAAAGAGAACGTGATCTGCGTCTCACCATTAAATGGATTAGGTGTATTCTGTGATAAACTGAAATCTTTATTAAGATTTCTCATCGTAAGACTCAAATTCATTACGTCTAGATCAGCGGTGTAAGCTTCAGTTCTAGTCATCTCAGAAGACAATCCGAAGATTGCATTTTCTACTGAGCTATTCGTTTTTGCTCTAAAGTTGAGTGTAAACAATACTTGATCATCTTCTACAGAAACTCCTGTAATATCATTCCAACTCATCGCAATCATTCCATTAGCCGCTAATTGTGCATTTACATTTGTAGCTTTTAGATCTAAGTTATCTGCTAATATCTCTTCAAAATCAAGGCTATAAGAGTCAAAAGCTAGTGTATATTGCATTCCTACGATTTCATTAAAATCTTTAGCATATACTGGTACACTTACCATATCATTCTGATTGAAAGATACGTTTTCTATCATAAGACTCAAGTTTTCACCTGATCTGGTTTCCACTACATTTTCTTGTTGTGTATTGGCAACAGCACTACCGTTGACATCACCGATTTTTACACCCACGAAGTCATTATCCATATGATTACTCATAGTTGCAGGAATGATGATCTCACCCGTATAGTTCCAAGGAGCCATAGCATCTACGAATGTCTGATTAGCATCTACAAAAGTCCAAGATGTATTAGATGGTAATTCATCATAGATTCCAAGTATTAGTTTACGTAGCTCAATAAGGTCAACTGCTGATACACCGTTGTTATTGTTGATATCAGCTGCAATCAACTTATAAGGACTATCTAAGCTCTGAATACCTAGTATATGCTTCTGTATCAATACTAAATCTAATGTAGATACACCATTCATCCAGTCACCTGATTTCTCAGCAGATACCATAAGGTTGTTTAATGGATCTACATCTTGGAAAAGGTAGTTTCCATCAGTAGATGTCATCATAGTATTCATGACTAATGTAGACTGATTAAGAGCCACTTCTACATCATCAATCATATCATTGTTTTCAGTAGCTACTCTACCTGCTATATCAGCTCTAGGAGCCTCATCACATCCTCCAGTATTTTGGATATCGATCATGGTCTCACAAAAATCCTGATTTCCAGCAGCATCAGTTACCCATATCTGAAGTTGGTTTATACCTAAGTCGTTACAACCAAAACTCATATTGGTGTTGTTACTGTTGCTTGAGAAAGAAAATCTCAAATCACCTGAACAATTGTCAAAACTTCCTAAGTCAAAATCACTCGCCCAGATTTCAATAGTACCTGTAGTAGGCATTACTACTGTAGTGATCCCTGCTAAGCAGTAAGGTGTAGGTGCTTTACAGTCTCTAACTGTAAACGTCTGAGTACATGTAGAAATATTTCCACATAAATCTTCTACAGTCCAAGTAATAGAGTGAGTACCTACTGGATAAGTATTACTAGCGTCAGACCCGTTACCTGTAAAATCAGCCCCTGATCCGTCATTAAATGCATCGATAGTCCATGTATATACCAACTCACTTGAAGGAGTGCAATCATCCGTTGCGGAAGTAGTCAACTCAATAGGACCTTCACATGTATTTTCAGTTGTACAGAAAGATAATGGACCACAATTATCAAAAGTAGGTGCATTTGCATTATTTACTTTGATAATCTGAGTATACTGCTCATATCCTGGACCTGTTGGGTCAGTTTGGCTAAATTGACACCAATCAATCACTGTCCAAGTTCTAAGGATTTTTAAACAAGCGTCCTCTACTAGAGTAAATGTTTGATCTTCATAAGTTGAAGCAAGTTGACTACAAGTGAGATCTCCAGTATAGCTTGGTTCACCTAATATTGGATTACTAGGGTCTGTATCTGCCATACACCCACTTAGTGTTCTATCTAAAGGGAAGTTAATCTGATTGTCCATATCAAATGGCACAAGATTTCTTACATTGATGCTTTGATTACATGTACGTACGTTTGCATCAGTAAATCTGTTATACACTTCCCATGTTCTTGTGATCGTATATTCACCACAAGATGAAGCGTTAGTACTACTTTCTCCTACAAATCTTACTCTATATAAATCACAGTTGTCATTGCCAATAGTGAATACCGTAGATACATCAGCTACTTCAGGAATATCAGCACTACAATCAATGTTCATACTGCTTAGATTACATGATATAGAAGGAGTTAATTTATTATCAACTCTTACATTGACCATACATGTATTCCAGTTTCCTGATGCATCGTAAACGATCATTTCGACCATAATATCATCATTATCTACATCACCACAACAGAATTTTACAAAATCGTAATAAGTGTTACCTGGTGCCGAAGAGAATACTGTGCTACTGATTGCAGTAGGATTACTCCCTGCTGAGTTACCTGTAAATTGTCCACATGTATCACTCATTCTTCTTACTCCAAAGAATAACTCTTCATCACAGTTATCATGACTACCATCATCAAAGGTTTCTGCAAATATGTGAGCCCATCCTGAAGTATTCAATGTAACTACTGTGTTTTCATCACATACTGGATTAGGTGCTACTTGGTCTACTACGTCAACTTCGGTAAATGCTTCAGTTGAGTTACCGCATTGATCAAAGATTGTATACTTTAACCAAGTACGACCAACTGGCAGACCAGAAATAGTATAATTTTGTGTTAGATTTAAAGTTGTACTTGGGGTAACATTATCTGTAATAAATACTGCATTTGCAGGTGGAGCACCAGTAGCAGAGTCTGCTAACTTGTACATTACGGTATATGTTAATGTACTTAAGTCACTTTGAGCAGTGCCACAATCAAATACTGCAATCGGTGCCGGAGCTTCATAACTTGTATTACATGTATACGGATCTGCTGAAATGATTTCTCCAGTAGTATTCGTATTGTTAGAATCTAAGGTCATATCAGCGATCGCTGTTACTACAGGACCTTCTGTATCGGCAATTTTGATAATTTGTGTATTTGTTGTTGATGTTGCTTGACACCAATCTAGAGCTACCCAGTTACGGAGAACTTTTTTCGACTCACCACAAATATCAATTTCTGTATCATTGTATGTTACATTGATTTCACATAACCCATCATTAGGCCAAATGGCATTCCCATCTATGGTCGGTACACCTGTAATAGATGGCTCTGTACTTGTATTTACCCTACATTCTTCAGAATAGTTTTCTGGCCATACTATATCATTTAGTACTGCTCTTTCAAAAAAGATCCTTTTAGTACAAATATTAGAAAGATTACCACTATTGTCAGAAGCTTGGCAAGTGATGACTCTTACCGCAGAAATGTTTGACGCATATACTGTAGCATCAAAAGGATCGTCGATGTTAGACCCATCACAATCAATGTTGAATGTCTCGTCTTCTAGGATACTGAATGTGATTGCATCACAGTTATCAGCCTGTCCAGCAGCAACTTGACCTGCAAAGAAACCTTGAGATCTAAATCTTATATTATTACCAGTAACTCCCCAAATCTGGAAAGGACCGCCAGGTCTTGATACACATAGTTCCCACGTGCCGTTGAAATTATCATCCAACATTTGTGTTCCAGAAGCATAACTAAATGTTATACCTGATGAAGGCATTGAGGTAATAGAAGTGTTAGTATATCTAACATTCCCAGCTGGATCGGTTACGGTGATAGTATAAGGGCTACTAGATGGTACAGTTTGTAGATCGATATTGAATGTAGCTGAAATGGCCATATCAAATTGATCTAAACCATTGACATCAACGGCCAAACATGCAGTTTCACCAGCATTGATACTCTGAGAAGACCCTCCTGTAAGTACGAATGCTTCACTAGTACCATCTACTTCGATCGTTTCACCATCATAGATAAATGTGGATGAGTTACTAGCTGATTGAGTCATACTAGCTACTGAATAGTTAACCACTTCATTACAACCTACAGTTATATCAGAAGGGCATGAAATTACTGGTGCAAGCTTATCTTCCACAGATACTGTACCCCAACAAGAGTTAGCTCCATTGGAAGAAGTTAAGTCATAGACACGTACTTTATAGCTCATATCTATGTCACTAGCATCAAGCGAAGGATGGACTCCTGCTGCACTAGTCTCTTTGTAAATGCTTCCATCAGCGTTTTCAATAACTACACGATAGTTAGTATTATCGCAAGTACCCATACCCTCAAGCACGACATCTGGAGTGATGACTGCGCTGCAGCTACCATCCAAAGATACTTGAACGTTGTTGTTACATCCTAATGGGCACTGGGCCTGCACATTTAAGGATAATACCGCAAAAAATACGGTAAGGACTCCGATACTTGCGCATTGGCGTAGTTTAGAATCCAGTAGTTTAGTAAAATTCTCCATTTTCATGAGATTTAATAATTTTTTGGTAATCCAAATTTTTGTTTACAAATTCAGTGTCCAGAAAATGGGGGGAGAATAGAAATTATAAAAACTAGCTATCGACTTGGGGAGGGGGATAAGTCTCAGGCTAGAAAATGTACTACAATTATTAGACCAACTGATATTCTAAAGCGAATTTTATGAGATTTACGGTATTTCTAACACCGAGTTTTCTCATTATATTCTTACGATGTACTCCTACAGTTTGATCACTTATATATAATTCAGAAGCTATTTCCTTATTATTCTTAGCTTCAGTAATTAGTTGTAAAATTTCTTGTTCGCGTCTTGTTAGCTTTTGCTTTATGATGAAACCATCTTCATAATTAGATACAGTATTAGATGTGTTATTGGATTTGCGATTTCTATTATTTGCAGGTGTTATTCTTAGACCTTTAGCTAGAAAGGTATGACCATCAAACATTTCAGAAAAGCCTCTTGTAAGTTCTTCTACACTATTATTTTTAGACACGTACCCATCAGCACCCGCTTGAAATGCACCTTTAACTAGTTTTATGTCTGTATAAGAAGATAATACGCATATACGTAAGTCGGGAAACTCAGTTCTCATTACCGGTATAAGATCAAGCCCATCTTCATCAGGAAGATTGAGATCAAGAATAACTATGTCTATTTCAAGTTCTTTGATGTTGATCATCAATGATTCAGACGATCTTTGTACTTTCTCTACCTTTAAATTGTAGTCGCTATTAGCACTTAACAAGGCTACTAAACCTTCTGTAAACATGACCTGAGGATCAGCTATTAATACTTTCTTATGATGCATATCTCTTCTCGTAGTTAGTTATCGGATCTTCAAAAAGACTTGATTCGATAGCTCTACAAGGGCAAAGAGAGTGCCAAAGGGGTTAAATTATTAGTTAGACATAAGCATAATTTTAATTGTAATATGAAACTGCTTCATTTACAACTAATTCATTTTGATCCCTAAAAGAATAAAAAAAACCTGGAAGAATACTAGCTGCACCTATTTCTCCATTTTTATTGATAGCAATAAGACCAACCTGATCATTTTTGAAGTCATATTTCTTAGTTATTCTACGTATTGCTTCGATACATGCCTCTTGAGGGGTTTTCCCGTTTCTCATAAATTCTACAACTAGGAAGGTACTTAAGTTTTTCAATACAATTTCGCCTAATCCTGTTGCTGTTGAGGCCCCAATCTCGTTATCAACATATAGTCCTGCACCTATTATTGGGCTATCTCCTACTCGACCTGGTGTTTTAAATGCAAGACCGCTAGTACTACAACCTCCTGCGAGATTCCCTTCGTGATCACGGCATAACATACCTATAGTATCATGGTTTTCAATATTGGCTTTTGTAGAGAAAGTACTTCCTTCTTTCTTCCATGCTTGATACTCGTTATTGGATTTTTCCGTAAGTAATTCCTCTTTTTCCATACCCATACGTACCGCAAACTGCTGAGCACCATCTCCTGAAAGTATAACATGTGGAGAATGATCCTTGACTAGCCGTGCGACTTCTATAGGGTTTTTGATATTTTTCAGATAAGTTACACTTCCACACTTACCTGCTTCATCCATAATACATGCGTCAAGCGTTACATTTCCATCTGCATCAGGCCTACCACCGAAACCGACGGACTGATCCTCTGGGTCATTTTCAACATGGCTTATACCAGTAACTATTGCATTGCTAAGAGATTTACCTCTTATCAAACTCTTAAGCGCCTTATTAGTGGCTATGGGGTGCCTCCAAGTAGTTAAAACTTGAAGTCCAACTTTAGGAAGTTTCTTAGGTGTGGTCTCATCGCACGAGGTACTTGAAAGCGGCGCTAGTATTGATAAACTAAAAAGCTTAAGTAGTGAACGTCTTTGATACTTCATAGCCATGTTAGTTTAGAGTAAGTCAACCTCATATCAGTAGAGTAATACAATTCGTGTCAACTCTCCTTTAGGGCAGTTTAATATTCCTTAACTATCCTCAATATATTATGCGCAGATAGAGTCTCTAGGTGTAAAGTGTATAGACCTCTAGGCATATCTACGGGTATCGAATATGATGTAAAATTATCGCCTGGGTCAAGCACAAATTGCTTGGAAGAAATATATTCACCTAAAGTACTGAAAAGCTTCATAGTCACTAATTCTTCCTGGTCTGCATGGATCTTGATATGAAATTTTTCACTAGTTGGGTTTGGATATGCAACTGCCTCTAATTGCACTTGTATCAGATCAGGACCATTGGGAATTGCAGAATGTGGCATAGCCTCAAAAACATTATCTTGCATTAGATCAATCTCCGTATTTCTCATGATCAAGTCATGCAGATTGGTATTTTTGATATCCTCAATTTCCACATCACTAAAGTAGTTACCGTTTTCAAAATAAAATCGATCGCCCTCTCTTAGATTTTGAAACTGGCGCTCCATGATTTTCATAATTAACTCACCCAATATTGCATTATTCATGTGTTTTTCGGCAAGCATTCCTACCCAAGGATCTATATCATTCACATCTCCGTATATAGCTTCTAGAAGATCAGCAGATTCTTGGTCTCCTGTCAGTGTAATAAAACTATTTACTGGTGGCATACCAAAATCAGCCCTAATGGTATTGTAATCTGCTAAGCCTCGCTCTCTACCTCGTTTGATATTAATTGCTGCAAGATCCAAACCACCATTTCCATCGTCGAAAAGAAAATTTCTTACATCATCAATAACTTTGGTATCCATATTCTGTTGGACTTGAGTAGCCATACCTTTTATGTAAGGATCTATACCACCTGCCACATTTATTTCTTTAGGTTTGAAAAAAGCATCTCTCAAACTTATATTCCCCGCTGGAATATCAGTACCATCTCCAGACATTCTTACAATTTCTGAATTGATCAATGTATGCCCTAATCTAAACGCTGCGGCTGAAAAAACATTCATGATAGATGGATCCATATCTGGCTTATACCCTGTGTACGCAGGCAAGTTTACGCCCATAGCAGGCAACCATTCGTTGAATACAATAGATTGATAATAAGCTATTAAATGCTTTCTTGCTGTTTGATATAAAAGCTCATCATCACCTAACCATTCAGAATGTTCCTTGATATACAGATCACAAAGTCTATTGTGTTCTCTTACAAATAGCGTATGCATAGCTAAAAGTAAAGGATTTTCATTGGCTCTGACATCACCTGCTACAAACAATCGTAAATTGTCACCCTCATCTTCCATGTGCGGTATTAAAACACTAATATCAGTGTCTCCAAATTCTCCACTAGGGGTATTCCATGGTAATAAATTACCTTGACTTGTTTTTAATTTTCCACTACCATCTTTTACTCTAAGCCAGTCAGCTCTTTCGTCATCAGATCCGTAAACACAAGAAAGATCTAGATAACTAGTAACCTCATTGGCATAAGACCTCGGATTATTAACTGATGTACCAGATAATTCTACTCCTTGTGATCTAAACAGGAATATGCTTGAAGATGGAACGAATACTGGATCATCTTCAGGAACTTCTATACTTAAAAACTCTGTAGTACTATTAGCCACTAGGCTAATATCGTGATCTACAAACTGTCCAAATACCCAAACGAAATCACTCAAACTATATGGGTCATTTATTAAAAAGTCTTGGGTAAACAGAATATTGCTGATTTCTCTCTCATTCATTCGATTTTGACCAGCGGGATCACTGATTCCATCAGAAAAATGACTTGTTGTGGATTGACTTAGTATTGCTCCAGTAGAACCTAAACCTTGGATATGGTTTTCAGAAGCGTCTATAGATCTGAATTGTTGGCCGAAACCAAACTGAAATATTAGACTCAATATTAATGCAAAAGATACTCTATGCATTTTCGTTCAAATTTATGCTCATGTCCATTAAGATCGTCGAGAATACTCTCAGGACGCTAAGATAGTTACTTATAGGATGTTAGCTATGATAAATGCGACATAAGTTTTGAAAAAACATATATTACTTAATTCTTCATGTAATGTTTTGGTAGCAAAGCTTTTATATCTTTCGGATAATGAAGATTTTAAACATTATTTAAATCAATAAAGTAGCACGTATTTTTTCTTACGCTATGTCAGATACTCATACTTCAAATTATATTCCAATTTTTTACAATATGTTGTTTCATGACCACTTTTATTAGCTTTAACACCTTGTAATTCAATTATTTAAAACACATATGTTAATTTTATAATATAATGATTTATACTTTAATTTATTGTCTATCGTTGTAATACGACCATTAATGAAGTACTATCGCATTTCATATATTATTTTATTTAGCTTTCTACTGGGAAACTTTTACATTTTCAGCATTAATGCACAAACATCTAATCTCAAATTTGCTAGTCTACCTGTTATTGCAGACACGATATATCATTTAGATAAGACGCAGATACTACCTAGCACGATAAAATTATCGAGTAAATATGGTATCAAATACCATTATAAATTAGATCAGAATCTCAAGCGTTTAGTCATCTTTAGATCGAGTGAAGGCACTCTGATTGATACCCTTGCATTAAGTTACAGATGTCTTGCTTTTCCGCTAGATCAGTCTTATGCCCTTTTAGACAGCACCAGTCTGATAAAAAAAGACAAAGCAATCTACATTGGTTATGAATATGATCTATTTTCTGAAAGCCAAAGTAATGACATCATAAGTGCAAGGGGTTTAGATTATGATGGGAGTTTTAGCCGTGGTTTCTCTTTGGGTAATAGTCAGAGTCTGTTACTTAACTCCAACTTCAATCTGCAAATGCAAGGAGATCTAGGTGATGATATCAAGATAAGGGCTGCAATTTCAGATGACAATATACCCATACAGCCAGAAGGAAATACTCAGGTATTACAGGAGTTTGACAAGATTTTCATACAAGTAGAAAGAAGAGGCAGCAGGATAACCGCCGGGGACTTTGAGGAGATCAAAAATGATGCATACTTTCTTAAGTATCTTAAAAAATTGAAAGGGTTAAAAGTAGAACAGCAATTTTCGATTAATGATGAAAGCAATGCTAATATCACAGGAAGCTTTGCTCAGTCACAGGGAAAATTTAGTAGACAGACTATGGCTACCATTGAAGGCAATCAAGGTCCATACAAATTGGTAGGAAACAACAATGAGTTATTCTTAATCGTAAGATCAGGCACAGAAAAAATATATTATGATGGTCGATTGCTGAAACGAGGTATTGACCAAGATTATGTCATCAGTTACGATAGAGCTGAAGTTAGTTTTACACCTAAGACACTGATAACCAAGGACAGTAGAATCGTCATCGAATTTGAATACTTGGATAGAAACTATCAGCGTAGCAGTATTATTGCCAATGCTGATTATAACGTGGGAGACTTTGATTTTAGCTTATCCTATTACTCAGAAGCTGATAGTAAAAATCTTCAGCAAGATATACAACTAGATAGCAGTGACATTGCAGTATTAAATGAGATCGGTGATGATACGTCACTAGCATTTAGAGCAGGAGATCGTCTATATGAAGGTGAATTTAGTACAGATTTAATTTTATATGAGCGTATAGATAGTCTCGGTGGCATTTTTTCTTACAGTACTGATCCTGATGAAGTATTATATACTGTGGCATTTTCTAATGTCGGCGAAGGAAATGGATCTTATGAAATCTACACCGAAAACCTGACCAATGGACGAGTCTATCGATATGTTGGTTCTGGCGGTAGTTTTGATCCACTTACCCCCCTAGTCGCCCCGCAGTCAAGACAGATGATCAATCTGAGTGCTGTATATAATCCTGATAGTACTGCTAGAGTCATCCGTACTGACCTTATCATGAGTAATCTAGATAACAATACTTTTTCACAGATAGATCAAAATGACAACGTTGGATTTGCTGGGTATTTTAGTATTGAAGATAGCTATAAGATACCTAAAACAAAACTTACTATAAGTCCTTCTCTCTCTTACGAATTGAGAGGAGGAGATTTTAAGCCAATAAACCCGTACCGATCACCTGAATTTCAACGAGATTGGAATAGAAATTCGCAATTAGATAGTGCCAATATCAATCAACAACTTGTGACAGGATCATTGATATTGTCCAACAAAAACTTCAGCTCAGGGTATAGTTTAAAATCATTTCAGCAAGAGTCACTATTTGAAGGTATAAAGCAAGTGGCTAGTATCTCCTATAAAAAAGCTGGATTCGATCTACTAGCAAAAATTGATCAAACCGACGCCAAAAATAGTACCGAAGAATCTAGTTTCCTTAGGCCTACCATAGCGATTACTGCACCTCTATCTAAATCTAAAAAATGGTTGGCTCGATTTGATTTACTATCAGAAAAAAATGAAGTGAAATTGCTCAATCAAGAAGAGCTTCTCGCCACTAGCTTTTCATTTGATCAATATGATTGGAATATAATAGCAGATATTAATAAAGATTTAGCGATTACTGGAGGTTATCAATATCGAGTAGATAGAATAGCCGAGGGCGAGGAATTAAACGATGCATTCTCTGCGCATAAATGGAATATCAATGCCACCTGGAATGTAAAAAAATGGAGTCAACTTAAGCTAGATGTCAACTATCGTACACTAGAAGTACTTAAGCCTGATCAAGTGAATCAAACTGCAGGATCAAATGCGGTGGGGAGACTGGATTACAATCTCACTCTGCTCAAAGGAGGTATTAGATCTACAACCAGCTACCTGGTAGGTTCTGGACAAGAACTAAAGAGAGAATTTGAGTTTGTTCAAGTAGAAAGAGGAGAAGGAAACTACATCTGGGTAGATGCTAATCAAGATAATGTACAAGATATAGCGGAGTTTATCAGCGATACACAAAGTGATACGGCAAACTTTGTTATTGTTACTATTTTCAATAATGAATTTATCAGAACCAATGCCAATACACTCACTCAAAGCCTTAGAATAAATGCGTCTAAATTTACAGATGCCAAGAAATCAAAATTCCAAGATTACCTTAGTCGTCTGAGTTGGGTATCAAACTTAAAACTGAATCAAAAGACACAAAGAACATCCGATGCTACTGATATTCAGTTTTTTAATTTTAATGTACTAGATCCTAATATCGTCAGATATGATGAATCTTGGAATAACAACCTCTTTATCAATCGAGGTAAGAAAAACTGGGATCTACAACTGGGGCATCGAAAATTTACTAATAAATTTACTCAAATCACGGGATTGGAAACCAAGCAAATCCAAGAGTACAATAGTAAATTAAGATTGAGTCCAGCCAAGCGTATTGACTTCATTTTTGAATGGCGATCTACTGATCAAAAAAATGAATCAGAACTATTTGAAGAGAGAGAGTATGATATAGAAACTAGATTTTGGAATCCTACTTTGAGTATTAGGCCAAATAACAATACAAGAATCGATATCGATTATAGCCAAAGTGATAAAAAACACCTTCAAGAGACTAGCTCACCTTATTTTGACAAAAGTCTAGGATTAGAATTAAGCTATAGAGCTGCTAAAAAATTTAGTTTACAAAGCATGCTTAGCTATACGGAAGTAAGTTACGAAGGTGATCTATCAAGCCCAGTATCTTTTGAGCTATTATCTGGGCTCAGACCTGGGCAAAATTTTATCTGGACAGTAGATTATAAAAAAAGGATGATCTCCAATGTTGATCTTGTTTTGAGATACGAAGGTCGCAAAACAGGTACCTCTAACGTCATCCATACCGCACGAGCACAAATAAAAGCTACTTTCTAAAACAAAGCGATCATAAGTCGTGTAAACATAGTCTAGATCATAAGCTTTTGATCAGAATCAAATTATCTTAGCACAAAATAAATTGTAGTACATGAGATTGATTTACCTAAGCGCCATACTTTTTCTTAGCATTACTACGCTAAATGCTCAAAAATGGATACCAGTTTCAGAAAACCAAATCACCCTCAAAAACAACCAAACCCGCGAGATCATTCCTGATCATTATGCACTTATGGCTATAGATTTCGATAGGCTTAAAAAAGATTTAAGTAAAGCACCATTGGAATCATCAACTCAGCGAAGCCAAAATGAAATTACCATATCCGTTCCTTTACCAAACGGAGAAATACATAATGTCAGAGCATATGAGTCGCCAGTTATGAGGCCTTTGTTACAAGCTAAATATCCCGGTATACGTTCTTACAGAGTATATAACAAAAAAGAAAAAATATCAGGCAGAATAGCCATGAGTCAACTTGGACTCCATGCAGCATTTAAAACTCCAAAAGGCACGGTATATATCGATCCATATGCTAACAATATGACTGATCACTACATGAGTTACTATACCAAGGATGATCATAGCCAATCTCCAGTTGCTCCGCTAGGCTGCGGACATCATGGTCATGACCTTGAAAACCATTCTGATTGGGCAAGTCTAAGAGAAGCAGAAGACGCAGGTGTCTCTATGAGATCACCATCTGAACCCGTTGTACTGCACGAATATGACTTTGCTCTTGCATGTACTGGAGAGTGGGGTCAAAATCAAGGTGGTGTTGCCAATATCATGGCAAAGTTTAATACCGGTGTCAATAGACTCAATCAGATATTTGAGCAAGATCTTTCTATGAGAATTATCCTCGTTGATAATAATGACCTTTTAGCATTTACAGATCCGAACACCGATCCTTATGATGGAAACCAAGGATTCAATATACTAGGAGCTAATACAGCAGCTCTCAATAATACAATTGGTATAAACACCTATGACTTTGGCCACGTATGGAGTAACTGTAATGATACTGGAGGTGTTGCCTTTGGATCAAGTGCATGTACTGGTAACCGAGGAGCAGGAGTCACATGTATAGGCACTTCTGCAGGAGTAAGTGGTGTCATGGTTAATATTACTGCTCATGAGATTGGGCATCAATTGAGCGCAGGTCATACATGGAATAAATGTACAGATGACCTTTTTGGCCAGTTTGCCCCTGCATCGGCATTTGAGCCAGGTAGTGGTACTACGATCATGTCATATGCAGGCTTATGTGGTGGCAATAGTGTTGCTTTTGCTAATACAGATAACTACCATGTAGGGACACTCAACGAAATGTTATTCTACACAAGAGAAACTGGTGCTGAAGCTTGCGCTACCAAAGTCGATACAGATAATAATACGCCAGAAGCTTACATTCCAATGGAAGGCGGGTTCGTGATTCCTGTAGGTACTCCGTTTGAGCTTACAGGTGATGCTTTTGATCCAGATGGTGACCCAATGACTTATAGTTGGGAGCAATATGATCTAGGACCTAGCTCTGACCTCGGAACACCACTAGGTACTGCACCATTATTTAGGGTTTATTATCCTGATGAAAATGCTAAAACTAGAGTATTCCCAAGAATGCAAAGTATCATCTCCGGATCAGGACCTCAAGGTACTGAAGTAGAACGCTTACCACAGATTTCTAGAGACTTGACCTTTAGATTTGTAGTAAGAGATAATCATGAAGGTATAGGGGCGGTTGATTGGGAAGAAATTGAATTCTCATCTACTGATCAAGCAGGTCCATTTATGCTCACCTTTCCCAATATAGACGAGCAATTTACTGTTGGTGATACAGCAACCATCACCTGGGATGTTGCCAATACCGATCAGAGCCCAGTAAATTGCGAGTTTGTAGATATTTTCTTGAGTGACGATGGAGGTTTTAACTATAATTATCAACTAGCTAAAAATGCTCCAAATGATGGTTCTCATGAAGTCATTATTCCAAATGCGGTATCTGATTTCGTAAGAATCAAAGTAAAAGGTGCCGACAATATCTTCTTCGATATCGGAAACCTCAATAGTAGAGTCTTTGCTCCTACTATTGATACATATTATTTAGGTCTTGATGCACTATGTGGAGAATCATGTCTTCCTGATGATGTTAGTTTCAATATTGAGTCTGTTGGATTCAATGATTTTACAGAATCAATAGAATTATCTGTAGTAGATGGATTACCTAGCGGTGCCGTAGCTACCATTTCTCCAGAAGTGATCTCCGCCGGAGAGAGTGCTTCGGTAGATTTGGATATGACCAATGTAGCAGGAGATGGAACGTACCTTATAACTATACAAGCTGTTGCAGGTACTGATACTTTATTTCGAGAATATACATTATCTACCACTGGTAATGATTTTTCTTCTTTAGCAAGTCTTACTCCGGAAAGTAATGTAACGGGGCTTAGTGGCCTACCTTTATTTAGCTGGGTAAATGTCGCAGATGCTGATAGCTATAGATTGCAATTATCCACAAGTCCTGACTTTGAAAATAATATCATCGATCAAGATGGATTAACCGATACTACATTCGAGAGCAATGCCATTTTAGAAAATAGTACTGTATACTACTGGAGGGTCATCGCTACTAATAGTTGTGGTTCTGAAGCGGCTACTTCTCTACAAGCATTTTCTACAGAAGCACTAGAGTGTTTTGATCTTGAGGCAATCGATTTACCTAAAAATATATCACAGTCAGGATTACCTACTATACAGACTCAGTTTGTCATTAACTCAACGGCTCAACTGAGTGACATCAATATCAAGAGAGTAAAAGGACTACATGAGAGAGTAAGTGATCTTGAATTTAGAATGATAGCACCAGATGGTGATGCAGTCTTGCTATTGGATAAGAGTTGTGGCAACTCTTCAAATTTCAACTGCGGATTTGATAGTGAATCTCCTTTTCCGTTGAGTTGTCCATTGACTAATAGTACGATTTTCGAACCAGCAGAAGACCTCAGTATCCTATATGGGAAGGATCTCCTAGGTGTTTGGACTTTTGAAATAAAAGATACCAAAAGTGGAAACGGTGGAGCTCTACAAGAAGTACAACTCGAAATATGTAGCAATACTGTACTCGATGCACCTATACTTATCAACAATAATAAACTTGGTGTACCTCCGGGACAACGACAGATCGTTAGAAATCTTGAGTTGTTGTCAGAAGATGCTAATAATACTGCTGAAGAACTCGTGTATACCATCGTGACTTTACCACAACATGGAATACTCACTAGAAATGAGCAACCGATAACCGTCGGATCACAGTTTACACAAAGTGACATTGACCAGATTAGGATTATATATGGTCATGACGGTACGGCTACGGTTGAAGATTCTTTTGAGTTTACAGTTCAAGATGGTGAAGGTGGATGGATAGGTATCACTACATTTGAGATAGAAATAGATGAAACTTTTGTATCATCAACAGAAGATATAGATGAGATAAATGCAATACAAGTATATCCTAATCCTGTACGAGATATCTTAAACGTGAATACTGAATTTACAACAGGTAGTTTTGAACTTCAGATTGTAGATATCACAGGAAAAACCGTGTATAGTCAGACAACTTCAAAGCAAAAAAATGCCATAGATGTAAAAGGACTAAGTGCTGGTACTTACGTACTTATTATACAGCATGATGACAAGCAATATCAAAAACAAATTATCATCTCAGAATAAAGGGAGAAGTTAATAACTTTAGCAAAGGAGTCATTTAACATAAATGTCTCCTTTTTTTATACTAAAAATCTACTTCAGGAACTGAGGGAACATATGGTATAAAATAGCTTGTCCTATACCACGGATAAATAGAAATAGAACCATGGCGATCCAAATGTTATGAATAGAGACTTCTACTCCACCGAGCAGATAATAACTTGATAAGAATATGATAAATGCAATAATCATAGTATCCCTCATCGATTTAGTGGCAGTAAGCCCAATATATATACCATCATAGATATAACTCATAAAACTCACGATAGGAAGTAGGATCATCCAATAGTAAAATTGTCCAGCAAAATCGATTGTAGACTGCTCGTCAGTAAATAGCGAAAGTAACTTTTCATATCCCAACCCATATATAGTAGTATAACCAAGTGCCAGTAGAAGTCCCCAAATTAAACTGAGAACCACAGTCTCAGAGAGACTCTTATTATCTTTACGGCCTTGGTATTTACCTACTAGGCTTTCTGCTGCATAGGCAAATCCATCTATCCCGTAAGACATCCAATTCAAAAATAGCAGTAAAACTAAATTAGTCGCAAGTACTAGCTCACCCGCTAATGATGATTGACTATAAAAGAAAAAAAATGAAGAAGTCAGGAGTACAGTCCTTAGAAATAAATTGGTATTGACATTGAGGAATTTAAGTAAGCCCGGAAGCATTTGACTGAATTCAAATACTTCTGAAAACACCTCTTTATACTTATATATCAATAGTCCAACTGCCAGCAATAAGCCACTATACTGGGCTATGACTGTTCCCCAAGCTACCCCAGCTACTCCAAAACCCGATATTGTGACCAAATACCAGCTGAATATCATGTTGATGACATTAACTACAATTGTGATGATGAGTGGGTACCAAGCATTTTGCATACCAAAATACCAGCCTAATGCTGCATACAATAAAAATGTAGCTGGCGCAGCGATTATTCTTACCGAGTAATAATCTGTAACCATACCGATTTGCTGTGGTAAAACATTGAGACCATACATACAGACTCTCAAGAGAGGGCTTTGAAAAGCTATGACTATCAAGCTCAAAATTATCGCAAGACAAGTAGCCTTTATCAGTAATTCTTTGATAAGGCTTCGATTATCTGCCCCATAGGCTTGAGCAACTAAGCCCGTTGTACCCATACGTAAAAAGCCAAAATTCCAGTAGATGAGATTAAAAATCATAGATCCTATACCTACCGCACCAAGATGAGAGATAGACTCTTTACCCATCAATATCGTATCCACAGTTGATAACAGTGGAACAGAAATATTAGAAATGATATTTGGCCCTGCTAATCGAAGGATCTCTTTATTAATTTTTTTGTTGATCATAGGCAAAGTATCATATCTATATCATAGAACAAGATATTAGCAATATCTTTGATGTGAATACTTTCTTGTGATGTATTATCGTAATACTTCAAGATATATCGTGTAGAGCAAGCATACTATGGAAAGACTTAAAGTAGGAATACTATTTGGTGGCCCCTCTCGTGAGCGAGAAATTTCTTTTGCCGGAGGTCGTACTGTATATGACAATTTGGATAAATCCTTATTTGAACCTATTCCAATATTTATTGATGCTTTCAAAAACATGGTCATCCTCGACTGGCAATATATTTACAAGGGTACGATCAGAGACTTCTACCCCACCGTAGATGACACCCCTAAGTCTACATCGGGAATACAGGTATATTCAGAAAGTATAGCTGGTGATGCATCTAAGCACTTAGATATGCTTGGCAAAATTGGAGAGGTCATTCGTTTCGATACTCTGAAAGAACGTATTGACTTTGCATTCTTAGCCCTTCACGGCAATTATGGAGAAGATGGACAAGTACAAGCGATCTTAGAATCTTATCAGATCCCCTACTCTGGTAGTGGTGTATTTGCTTGTGCTACAGGTATTGATAAATCACTGCAAAAGTCTCTTATGAAGACAGCAGGATATGAAATGCCAGAGATCATAGAAATCAATCGTCATGAATTACAAAAAATCGACTGGGATTCATTTTATACCACAACCAAAAATCAAATTAAATTTCCTCTGGTCGTACGTCCTGCTAATCAAGGATCCTCTATAGGCGTCAGTATATTGCAAGAGGATTCTTTACTAGATTTACGTAATGCCATAGAATATGGTTTTTTCCAAAAGCGTATCGACAAAAACTTCTGGTTGAAGCTCAACGGCGAAGAAAAAATCAAAAAAATACAAGAGATCTCCGATATCAGAAGTGGACTTGGATTTCCTCTATATTTAGCTGACAAGAAAATCTTACATCCAGATGACTTGATTCTGGAGCTAGATGCATTTTTCACTTCTACAGATCATCAAGAAGTCTTACTGAGGGCCGAAGATTCAGAATCGAAAGTAATCATAGAATCTTTTATTGAAGGCAAAGAGTTTTCTTGTGTCGTCATCAAGGATCTAGATGGCAAATCTATCGCACTACCTCCTACTGAAATCAGGAAAAACTCTGACCTATATGATTATAAATCTAAATATCTTCCTGGGCTATCGAGAAAAGTTACGCCAATAGAGCTAGAGACCAAAGAAATTGAGAGAGTTCAGCATGAATGTATCCGATTATTTGAGTTTCTCAAATTTGATGTGTATGCAAGGATAGATGGCTTTTATAGTAACGATGGGAAAATCATTCTAAATGATCCCAATACTACCTCGGGGATGTTACCCTCCTCGTTCTTCTTCCATCAAGCTGCTGAGATAGGATTCAATCCATCACAATTTATCAGCTACATTATCTATACATCGATACAAGATCGTATCAAGAATAGCCGAATTAGCGATAGTTACCAAGCTATTTTTAACAAGTTAAAACAATTATTACAAGAGCAAAGCTCGGGAGTTCAACATAAAATTCCCGTCGGGGTCATTTTTGGTGGATATTCATTTGAGCGACATATCTCGGTAGAAAGCGGTAGAAATATTTATGAAAAACTATCTAGCTCATCCAAATACAAACCTATTCCCCTTTTCTTGAAAAAGGCTAACAATGAGCATGGATACGAATTGTATAAGGTACCTATCAATCTACTGCTAAAAGATAATGCCGATGATATTGCAGATAAAATTGATCATTTCAAAATACATGAAGTGACTGAGGCTACTCAGGAAGAAGCAAAGGACATTATGCAACTTTTTCTGGGCAGCAATCATGTATTATTACCTGAGCTAGTACCCTTAAAGTCGCTCGCCGACCTGACCGATCGGGTATTTATAGCGCTACATGGTCGACCTGGTGAAGATGGTAGTCTGCAGTCTCAACTTGAGAAATATAATATACGATTTAACGGAAGTGGAGTGGTCAGCTCTCAGACTACCATACATAAATTCAATACTCTCCAAACTTTAAAGAAGGAAGGTTTTACAGTCGCTAAACAGTCTATATTAACTAAATCAGAATATCATACATCACCCAATAAAAGCATTGCGGTCCTAGAAAAAAACTATGACTATCCTTTTATTGTAAAGCCAGTGGATGACGGCTGCTCCTCTGCGGTGTCCATGATCAAAGATCAAAAGCATTTAATAAAGTATCTAACGGCAATATTTCGAGATATTGAAGATCTCGATCGCTCATCAAGGTCATCATTAGGTATAGGCGAAAATGAAGAATTTCCGATGAAAGAAGAGGTACTCATTGAAAGCCTTATTCATCAGGGAGATGCCCCTAGTTTTATGGAAATCACAAGTGGATTATTGACGCATTACGATAGTAATGGTGAGATGGTGTATGAAATGCTCGAACCTTCAGAAACTTTGGCAACCGGAGAGATCTTATCATTAGAAGAGAAATTTTTAGCGGGAGAAGGACAAAACATTACCCCAGCAAGATTGGGTAATAATAAAAGTGAATACGATATCATCGTAAAACAGGTAAAAAGTGATCTAGAAAGAGCTGCCAAAATATTGGATGTACAAGGATACGCTAGGATCGATGCATTTGTCAGAGTTGATGAAAAATTAAATGCTGAAACCATTATTATAGAAGTAAATTCACTGCCTGGTATGACACCGGCAACTTGCATTTTTCATCAAGCGGCATTAAATCAGTATAAACCTTATGACTTTATTGATAAAATTTTAGAATTTGCAGTACATGAGTAAAAAGAGCAATAGTACAATCGATAAGATAAAAGGATATGGTCGAGCATTGATCAAAAATCGAATACTCAGACATTTGATATTCATACTTATAGTCCTTACCATCATAGTATGGTTTGTACTGTTATGGCTCAGCATGTATACCAATCATGGTCAGAAAATCACTATGCCTGATTATGTCTCACAACACATAGACGAAGCCAGTGAAGATGCTCAAAGGAGAAGTTTTAAGATCATCGTCAACGACTCGGTACATCGTGTAGGTATGCCTGGCGGATTGATACTCAATCAGAATCCTATTGCTGAATCTCAAGTCAAAGAAAACAGAAAAGTATATGTCACTACCACCAAATATGCAGCGGATAAAATAATGCTAAAATCTCTACCTGTCTTATATGGAAACGATTATGATCGAAAGAAAAAAGAGTTACAATATCAAGACATCTTTTCGAGAGTAAAAGAGCAAAAATATGATTCTGGAGAACCCAACCATATATTAGAGGTATGGTATAAAGGTCGAAAAATAGTAGATCGTGTAGGCAAAAAAAATGGAGTTGAAATCAATAAAGGAGACACCCTTGCATTCGTCATAAGTAAAAACTCTGGTGCAAATGTCCTGATACAAGACCTGATATGTATGGATCTCATGACAGCCCGCACCTATCTTGAGCTAAACAGCTTAAAAATAGGAAGTGTCGGCGGTGCTATTATCGAAAACGAAAAACTTGCATATATCGTGGATCAAAGCCCACGAGCTGATGGCATATCTACCCTTACTCAAGGTGAATATATTAATGTTACCATAGCCGAAAAAAGACCCTCCAACTGCAACTAAAGTTTACTATGAAAGACATCACAGTTCAAGAATTAAAGGATAAGGTTGATAACCAAGAAAAATTTGTTTTCATTGACGTAAGAGAGCCAGGAGAGTATCAAGGATTCAATCTCGGTGCCAAACTTATTCCTCTAGGACAATTTGTAGATGCAATACCTGACCTAGAAGAACACAAGGATGACGAAATCATCATCCATTGTCGCAGTGGGATGCGCAGCAATACTGCTAAGCATATACTTATCAGTCATGGTTTTTCTAATGTTCGTAATCTTTTAGGTGGCGTTCTAGCTTGGCAAGAAATGGAACATAAGGGTTAATAGAGGTCTTCCCCCTTCGATAATATTATACTTTATTTAACAAATAGTAGTTACTTCAACTACTTATTTTAGTCCTAATACCACTTGCAGGATAACCCTGTAGTATTATCAAACTATAACAAAATATAATTATATCATGGAACTTAACCCAATACCCGCCATTCAAGCGTCTTTAACAGAAACTTTTGGTAATCTTGGCACTTTCGCTTCTAAACTAGTAGGAGCACTTATTATTTTACTCATTGGATGGATAATAGCGAAAATTATCAAATGGGCAGTTTATAAGATTTTGAAAACTGTGAAATTTGATACGTTGGCAGACAAAGTTGGAGTAAATAGCTATTTGAAAAAAGGTGGAATCAAAAGAACAAGTTCTGGTCTCTTGTCTACTTTGGTATACTGGATTGTAATGTTTACTACATTGACTCTATTCTTTGATGCATTAGGATTACAAGTAGTGACTGATCTATTTAAATCAGTAATCAACTATATCCCGAATGTACTCATCGGCTGTATCCTTCTAATAGTAGGAATGTACCTAGCAGAATTTGTTAGCGGTATAGCTGTGGCTGCACTTAAAACTGGAGACTTTGAAAATCCAGAACTTATCGGTCGTATTGCTTACGGTGCAGTTATGTTTTTTGTTGTTGCTATCGTACTAGATCAATTAGGTATAGGATCTAATATTGTAAATACTGTGGTTACTGTAGTAACGAGCGGCTTGGGACTTGCACTTGCTATTGCTTTTGGACTTGGAGGTAAAGACTGGGCAGCCGGAGTGATCAATAGAAATCTAAAGAAATAACAGCTTTTTAAACACCCTTATAAAGCTAGCAGTGTCGCAATCTTTGTGGCGCTGCTTTTTTTTAGAACTTATTTTTCCACATCATGGATTCTACAGGTCTGATACCCCTTTGATTATACTTTGCACCTATTTTTTTGTTGTAATAATTGATAACATCACCTTCTATGGCAAAATATATCAATTGTCCAATCGGCATTCCAGCATATAATTTTACTGGTTGAACACAAGATATTTCAAGGGTCCACGTATTGCAAAATCCCACATCACCTTTACCAGCCGTGGCATGAATATCAATTCCCAATCGACCTACAGATGACTTCCCTTCTAAAAAAGGTACTGCATTGTGAGTCTCTGTATATTCCTCGGTGACTCCTAAGTAAAGCGTACCTGGCTCTATCACAAAGCCCTCTGGCCCTATCTCAAAATGCTCTATCGTGTTGTGTTGTTTTGCATCGAGCACTCGATTTTTATAAGTCGCTAGGTATTTTCCAAGATGTACGTCATATGAATTGGTACCCAAGCATGCCTTATCAAAAGGTTCTATCACAATATCTTGGCTTGCTATACTTTCTAATATTTTGGCGTCGGTAAAGATCATAGTTCTTGGTATCCATTCAGAAAAGCTCAAATATACTTCAATACTACTTAGCTAAGTGATACCAAGAGATAGAAAAGTAAGTATACAACCTTTGCTCTTGTTTACTTCTTAAGTAATTCGCAATAAAATTGATAAGAATCTTGATCACTTTAATACAATTAAGAAGCACATCAACAGTATCATACTCTTAATGCTATATATTTGCCTTATGCCAATACTAGAACATACAGTACTAGAAGATAAAACTGAAATTGGAATCTGGAAGCTTGAGGAAGAAGATTCTTTTTTCCATGATCAACTGAGTCTATCCACTGAGGAACAGAAATATTATGAAACCTTAAAAGGTAGAAGACCTTTAGAATACTTATGCAGCAGATTTTTACTTCATAAAATGTCAGGTAGGGATGTGAGAGCTGTTTGTATCAAAGATGATGCGGGTAAGCCGTTTTTAAAAAATTCAAAATATTCGATTTCTTTTAGCCATAGTCATGAAATGGTAGCAGTGATAGCTAGTCCTAAAATTGTAGGTATTGATATCCAGAAAATTGTACCTAAAATCGAGAGAATAGCAAATAAGTTTCTCAATGTGCATGAATTGGACTGTATTCCCCCATCCAATCGACTTCATGAACTTCATTACTTTTGGGGCGCAAAAGAATGTCTTTACAAAGCTTACGGCAGAAAAAAAGTCGAATTTAAATCTGAGTTACTCGTGGAAGCACCCACTTTTTCAAATGGAACTTTCTCGTCTGAAGGTTATGTACTGAAAGAAAATTTTCCAAAGATTTTTAGCCTAAAAGGTCAATTTATCAATGATGACTATTTACTAGTAACCGCCATCGAAACTAAAGAATAGTGAAAGCAGCCTATCCCATATTAAGCATATTTATTTTTATGCTAGTATCCTGTGGTGAACAAAAAATACCACCAACTAACATAAAAGAATCTGTAATAGATACATTGCCCGAGAGCTTCTTTAGATTTTATGAAAATTTTCATACTGACAGTATTTTTCAATTGCAGCATATCCAATTCCCACTTGCAGGAGTAGCAGTGCATCCAACAATTCAAAACAAAACAGTAGATACTTTTTGGCAAGCTGAAAATTGGATCATACATAAAGCTTTCAATGATTATGGAGGCACTTTTAAAAGAGAATACCGTAATCTTAATGGCTTAATCTTAGAATACATATCCAATAATACTGGAGACTTCAACATGGAAAGAAGGTTTCTGCATAACGAAGAAGAGGATTATGATCTCATCTACTATGCTGAAATGAGAAGGGTCTCCCGTCAATAATATTTATTGACAGATAAGTAGTTTTTCACGTAATCATTTATTCCTTCTTCTAAGGTGTGGAAGTCTTTTCTATATCCTGCCTTACGAAGTCCAGAAATATCTGCTTCTGTGAAATATTGGTACTTATCTCTAATATCCATAGGCGTATCGATAAATGAAATATTCTCATCTATACCCATATTCAGCATAGTGTTTTTAGCTAGGTCCAAAAAAGTCCTAGCCTCGCCTGTGCCCAAATTAAATATGCCGCTGTGTTGTGGATTATTAATAAAAAAGAAGATCACATCTAGGAGATCTTTGATATATACAAAATCTCTTGATTGATGACCATTAGATATATCTTCTCTATGAGATTTAAACAGTTTCATCCCTCCTGTACTAGAAACTTGATCAAAGGTATGGAAGATTACCGAAGCCATTCGACCTTTATGATATTCATTAGGTCCATATATATTAAAAAACTTAAGTCCAACCCATTGAGAAGGTTTATTATTTTGGGATAAGGCCCAAAGGTCAAAATATTGCTTAGAACGAGCATATTCATTGAGTGGCGAAAGCTGGTCTATAATGGATAAATCAACAGTATAGCCATGTTCGCCTAGTCCATAAGTAGCGGCACTACTAGCGTAAATGAAAGGTATATCATACTTGACCGCGATATTCCACAAGGCTTTAGAATACTCCAAGTTAAGGCGATCAAAGATGCCCTTATCCGTAGAAGTAGTATCTGTACGAGCTCCCAAGTGAATAATCGATCTCGGAATAATAAAACCACTCCTCAACAACTGGACTAATTTTTCCCTTGGTATGAAAATGTCTTCTGGAAGATCGCTTACGTTGCTATTTTTGTCAGCTCTATTGAGCTCATCTACTAAAATGAGATTCTTATTTCCCTTACGGTACAAATAGTTTGCTACACATGATCCTATAAATCCCCTAGCTCCAGTTATTACTATCATAACACTAACATAATCATAATCTGAAAATACTTATAATAGTTAAAAATATATGAGCATCAATAGCCCACTACCACTAGAGTTTATCAAATAATTAGTATATCTTTGCCGCCCATTATTAATATTTAAATCATAACACATGTTTGCAATAGTATCTATTGCTGGTCAGCAGTTTAAAGTTGAGGAAGGTCAGGAGATTTTCGTCCACCAGCAGGATGCGTCAGAAGGGGACAATCTCTCTTTTGATGATGTATTACTTCTAGGTAAAGATGGAGCAACTACTATAGGAAGTCCTAAGGTAAGTGGAGCCTCTGTAAAAACCACAGTATTAGGTCACCAAAAAGGTGATAAAGTACTGGTTTTCAAAAAGAAAAGAAGAAAAGGCTATAAAGTAAAGAATGGTCACCGCCAGAGATTTACGAAATTAAAAATCGACAGTATCGTCGGGTAATTCACTAATCAAAAAGACTATAAACAATGGCACATAAAAAAGGTGTAGGTTCTACGGACAATGGACGTGACAGTAATAGTAAACGACTGGGAGTGAAACTCTTCGGTGGTCAATTCGCAACAGCAGGAAATATATTAATTCGTCAAAGAGGTACGAGGTTTCACCCAGGTACTAATGTATATATGGGTAAAGATCATACACTACATGCACGTGTAGATGGCACTGTATCTTTTATGAAAAAGAAAAATAATAGGACATACGTAAATGTAACACCCGAAGGCGAGGTAGTTACTAAAGCAGCACCTCCTAAAAAAGCTCCAAAAGCTGAAAAGCCACATACCGCTCCGAAAGCAGCGGCTCCAGCTCCAGCAAAAGAAACCAAAAAAGCAGCACCAAAATCTGATGCGAAAGCTGATGATCTTAAGAAAATCGAAGGTGTAGGTCCTAAAATTGCCTCTCTACTTGCTGAAGGCGGATTAGAGACTTTTGCAAAAGTAGCAGATGCTAGTGCTGATCAGATCAAAGAAATATTATTAGCCGCTGGTAATAGATATAAAATGCACGACCCTACAACTTGGCCTGCACAAGCTAAAATGGCTGCAGAAGGTAAATGGGACGAACTTAAAGCTTGGCAAGATGAGCTAGATGGAGGAAAGTAAATAACTACACTATCTACTCTCAAAAAATAGAAGCCTGACACCTTAGTGTCGGGCTTTTTTTATGCTCCAACTCTTATTTTATATAAAGAGACATTTAATTTCAAGGATACTTTATAAGGTATGCTTGACCAGAACTAATTAAAAGACCATCTCTACTCAATCATACAATTAGGTCAATACTCAGCACCCATAAAGAAGAGTGCTTTCCCAGGAACACTCCAGTTGATATCCATGTCATTTTGATTCGTCAAGGCATCTTGAAATGATGAAATGCTTATCTTACCTCTAGCAACATTGATCTGTGCTCCTACTAACAATCTTACCATGCCTCGTAAGAAACGATTAGCCTTGATATTGAAAGTCAAATGAAGATTATTATCAAGCTGCTCATAGCTCCAAAATGAATGATGAATACTACATCTATAGCCAGTATTATCAGATCCAGTCTTACAAAAGCACATGAAATCATTAGATTTCCTAATCAAATCTGCACAAGTATCTAGCATAGAGCGATCTAGCTGATAAGGTGACCGATAGCTATACCGATCTCTGAAAGGATCTACTTCAGTAATAATAAAATACTGATATGATCTTGAGAGCGCATCAAATCGAGCATGAAAGTCTAGAGCAACCTCCTCTATAGATCGGATGATGACATCTCGATCGAGTATTCTATTGACTTTATATCTGAACTGATCTATATCCAATGGTTTATTAGTCAGAAAATTAGCCACATAATTTTTACCATGTACAGTTGCATCTGTACGACCACAACCGATCAACTCTATGGATGTATTCAGAAAGGTGGATATAGCATGTTCTATATCTCCCTGTACCGATCGTACGCTACTCTGCCTTTGCCAACCTTTAAAGTCTGTACCATCGTAGTCAATGATAAGTTTATAGTTATGCATTTTACAAAAATGGTCATAAAAAAAGGGCCTCGCAAGCGAAGCCCTTTTTTCATTTATGATTTATTTTCAGTTTTTATTCGATAACGATCATTTTCTTAGACGCTATAAATGATCCAGATTGTAGTTCATAGTACAATACTCCAGAAATATTCAACTCATCTTTACTAATCACTATCGTATTATAACCCGCCTCATAATCACTCTTTATCTCTTTTATGACTTTGCCAGAAATATCATATAAGGTAAATGATGCATGAGCGGCCTCAGGTAAAATAAATCCTATAGTAGTTTGATCCACAAATGGATTCGGCTCATTTTGAAACAATTCAAAAGCTAATCCTTTGCTATCACGTGTTGATAATTCGACTTTAATGACCTCTAGGGACTCGTACTTATATGCTTCCGATTTTGTGATATTATCTGTCAATCTAATCATATTCTTCAATCTATTGTCTGAAATCACGTCAAATATCATTGTGAAGAGAACGTCATTTGGATCAAATGTTGCTCCATTAATATTTGTATAACTAAAGGTCATATCTCCGTTGCTATGCACCACATACATACTTGGATCAATATTCAATGCTCCTGATTCTATAGTATTCAACTCCAGATCCGCCAAATCAAGCGTAAATTGATATCCAAATACTTCTACAAAATTATTTGAGCTTACATCAACTCTTATAGAGTTTCCTGTAACTACTGATACATCGTCAATAACAAAATCTAATGCCTCTGCGGATCGAATCTCTGTGCTTATACTATTTGCATTTGCTGCAACACTACCATTTACATCACCAATTTTTACACCAATAAAGTTCTCACTCATTTCATCGTTGTCTAAGCTTGGAAGATTTATACTCTCATTAAATGGCCACGGCACATAAATATCATCAAATGATTGCTTAGCATCAACAAATCTCCAACTCTCATTATTTGGCAATTCATCATATACTGCCAAGATCAATTTTCTTAACTCAATGAGATCTAATGCACTCACAGATTCACTATCATTAATATCCGCTGCGATTACCTGATATGGCGAATCTAAATAATCAACTCCAAGAATATGCTTTTGTATCAAAAGCAGATCCAATGTACTTACACCATTCATGTAATCCTCATCCTTCGATGGTGTTACCTCATAATCAAGGTACATCGGATTATCATTAAATGCATATAGCCCATCTAATGATGTAGAATCTAATCTATTAATAAATTGTGAATCTTCATTCAGATCGACCATTACATGATCTATAGTTTCATCATTTTCCGTCGCGATCAAACCAGATATCACTGCTCTTTCACCGTTACCACAATTAAAACCATCCACGGTCAACTCTACCGTACAGTAATCATTATTACCTACCTCATCCCATACATATACTTCGATTACGTTAAGACCACAATCAGCTTCTGTAAATGTCATATTTGGCTCATATGCCGTACCACTGAATGAGAATAATAAATTTTCCTGTGCTGTACAGTTATCAAATGCTCCTAAGTTGAAGTCACTTGCCCATAGCTCTACTGTTCCTGACTGATCCATGATCGCAGTACTTAGACTTACACAGTATGGTGTAGGTGCTTTCTTATCTGCTACCATAAACTCAGTCGCACATTCTGCTACATTGCCACATCCATCAGTTACTAACCAAGTCACTTTGTGATTTGAGTTTGCTCCTAATGCCTCAATGATAGATACACTTACTGCTCCTCCACTCTGTGTTGGACTTAAGTATCTATCTGGAATTCCATTTCCATTTGCATCTGTATTGAAGTTAGATGTAGAAGCTACGAATGAAGTATACTCCCAGTCGATTGATCCATCGCCCCATGTATCTACAAGTACTTGCCACTTCAACCATCCTTCTCCACACTCACTTGTATCTACTGCAGTGTTTGTTAACGTTGGGAATGCTACACAATCAGCATCAACCTCATACATCTCATCTGTACAGTTTGTTAACTCAGGTCCGTTTGTATCAATGATCTTGATTACTTGCGTATGAGTATATAGACCTTCTCCGTTCCAACCAGTATCGTTTGGTGCATATTGGCACCAGTCAATTACTGTCCAGTCGATTAACTTCTTCAAACATGCTCCATCTTCTTGCTCAAATACTTGTGTCGTACTGCTTACCGCAATCTGATCACATGGATGAGTGTTAGAGAAGCTTGGCTCACCTGTATCTGTAGTCTCATATGGACACTCTAAAGGATCTCTATCTGGGAATGCTGAACCATCATAGTCTACTGGCCATGAAATGTTATTCTCTCCATCCCATACTGGACCTGCTGTCTTCGTGATTAACTGCTGACATACTGTTGATCCATTTACTTTCCAGTCTCTTCTGATTACACCTGCTCCGCAGACAAGATCGCCGTTATCCGTATAATCATCGACTCCAAATACCCCACATGTAGTAAATGCATTGGGTACTCCAGTTATATCTAAATTCTCATGATCCTGATCACATGAGATAGTAATATCTGCTGGACAGCTAATAGAAGTAGGTGCCTTATCTTCTACCCTAACATTGACCCAAGTAGTATTCATATTGTCAGCTCCCGCTGGTGCTGGAGTTCCAGCAATTCCATCTCCATCGGCATCATCCCATACACGTACTTCTACTCTAACGATACCAAATGGTGTCCCATCTGAATCAGTTTCTGTAAGGTCTTCACAACAGAATTTTACGTACTCACCTCCATCGGTATCGTTAGCACTATCATTGGAGTGTCCATCATTATTGTATGTGGTGTTATTGTTATGGTCAAATCCTCCAATATTACCACATGATGGCGGAGCATCAAGACGTCTTATTTCAACCTTGACATCTGTACAATTATCATAACTACCTGCATCTATGCTGGCACTATACAATTTTGAAGTACCGTCACTTGCTGATCCAGAAGAAGTCAAACTCATAATAATATCCTGCTTGACAACTGGTGTCGGTGGAGTCTGATCGACTACTGATACCTGAATCGGCATTTCTGTAATATTTCCACACGGATCACTTACGCTATAAACTATGGTATATGTATCGCCATTGTCTAACCCAAGAGCTCTTACACTTAAGTCTCCTCCCGCAATCGAACCATCAATATCTATCAAACCACCTCCAAAGATATTAGCGTCGAAAGTAGTAGCGGAACCACAATAGTCGTCAAATTTATCAGGTAAAGGAAGTATAACGTCTGCATCACATGACCATGGACCTGTGCTTACTGTAATATCATCTAAAGAATGTCCGAGATTAGGACCTGTACTATCAAGAACTTTAATAACCTGTACATGTGTAAGAGGATTTGTTGGAGTGACTGGTCCACACATATTTCTAACCTTCCAAGTACGTAATATCTCGTATGATCCATCACAGATATCATAGATCTCATCAGATACATTCATGCTAACTCCACATAGATTTCCCGTTGCCTGTACAGGTATTCCATTTAGTGTAGGATAACCTGTACCGTCAATAGGATCATTCGGATAACCCTCAGGAGTCGTTAACAATGGAAAATCAGCGACATCTTTACAATCGAAAGGATTATTATTATCAAAGTCAGGAGGGAACACAACATCTGCAAGATCAAATGCATCAATAGTGATATTTTGCTCACAGCTTACTCTATTACCTGCACTATCTTCAAAATACCAAGTTCTTACGATAGATGCTCTAGGATCATTACAGTTCCCGTTATCCGTCATCACGTCTTCGTACCAGCCATTACCACCAGGTTCACACGTAAGCAAAGTCATTTCACCTGTCAGCAATTGATTGGTGATCGGACTTCTATCTTCAGGATCTTGATTACATGAGATTGTTATATCTGCTGGGCATTCTATCTCTGGAAGCAATTTCTCTTCTATATTTACAGTACCCCAACAACTACTACCGCCACCTAAACAATCAATGATCGACACCGTAAAACTTTGGTTGATATCCGTCACATTGAAGGTAGAAGCATGTACATTGCCATGTGCATCTATTACTTCGATACAAAAGTCTTCAAAGCAACCATAGTTGCTACCCTCCAAAATCATATCTGCTGTAAGCTCTGCTGAACAATTGTTGTCCAGCGAAAGATTAATTTCGTCATTACAAGCCATAATGAGTGTGGGATCAGGAACAAACTCAATTACGGTAACATTAAAGGTACACGAGTTTATATTTCCTGATGGATCTTCCGCAAAAATAGTTACTTCTGTAATGCCTATTTCAAAATCAGAACCTGATTCAGGAATCGAAGTCAAACTTGATACTGAGCAGTTATCTGTACCATCTAACAGGAAGAATACTGGCGTACGACATTCACCTCCTGCTAAATTAATGGTTATGTCTGCAGGACAAATAGCTACAGGGTCTTCAACATCCAGAACAGTTACATCAAAGCTACACATGCTCATATTTCCGGCATCGTCAGTTAGTGTATATTTAACTGTGGTAGTTCCCACTTCAAAAAACTCGCTGGCATCACTACCGCCTTCAATGATACCTCCTACCTGAACAATAATATCATCATCGCTGCTATACGAAACCTCTATAGTTCCACTACAACAATTATCTGCCAGTTCTGGGTGAACCCACTCGAAAGTTGCTCCACAAAGTCCGACTTCATTGTTAATGATTGTATCCATTTGGCTATAAGGAAGGATATCTGCAATCTGTAGGATCCAATTGTCTAATGATCCATCATTACCCAATAGTCCATCACCAATTTCAAGTGTCCAAGTACCCATCGCTTCTTCACCGTAGAAATCTTTAAGACCACTTGCTAATAAGAATCCACCACTATTCACATCTGCACAAGCAGCTGCATCATCTATAGCTACAGTAGCATCGAGATTTAGGCTAGTATTCATATTACTTGTTCCTGCACAAATAGCAGAGAACAGGTCAACTTGAGTTCCTTCTGGACTTGTCAAAGTCACATCTAATTCTGAAATATCAGCATGCGTGATCTGAAGATCTAAAATATTCACCTCCCCTATCGTCAAACTCGTGGGCACGATTACTGTAAATTGATTACACATACCTGAACTTATCGCTCCAATAGAGCCATCAAAATCACTCAATTCATATTCCGCACAGAAAGGATCTTGAATATCATCTACTTGAATAATCGTCGTACAAGTTGCTACATGTGCTTCGATCGATTGTAAACTTGTCATACCTCCATTATCTACTGGTGCAGGGTAAGAAGGATTATACATCTCAAGCGTGATTGGGTTACAAGCCTCCGCTAATACAAAGTCAGCAGGAGTATCGGTATCAAAAATTTCTGTTCTAATGATACCACCTTCAGCATCAGCAAACATCATCATGGCATCGATATTATTATCGCCATAGTATACTAGGTAATTAGCAACATCGTTCGCTGCAAGATCAGTACCCGTTGCAAGATTGAACAAGTAGTTTGGTGCAGTAACATCATCTGTACCTGGACCATAATGTAGTACTAATACCTCGCCAGGAGCTAAAATCGTATTGGCTGGCACTGTGAACGTCTCGGTACCTCCACCAGGAAGCACTCGTTCTATAATCAAGCAACTTAGATCATAGTCAGCTCCTCCAAAGTTTGTAATCTCAATGTAATCATCTCCATCCGCTTCTGGGAATGGTAGTGCTGCCATTCCACCATTTGGATTATTACCATCTTGGGTGATTTCCGAAATCAATAGGAGTGGTTGATCTTGCACTGAATAAGTCAATGTATTCGTACCTACAGGGAAGTTAAATCCGCTTGCATCTGTAAGACCTGTTGCTATTACATCTCCATTATCATCTTCAATCTGATATGTGACCACCAAGTTATCAGGACAAGAATCGCTCACTTGTGGTGCTAAATCATTGACAATAGCGCCGCATTCGAAAGGATCATTTCCTACGGTTACATCAACCGGGCAGGTAATCATTGGAACTTCCCAGTAATCGTTTACAATAACTTTTAGAGTACATTCCGTAACGTTACCGCAATCATCCATTGCCTCAAATGTCAGAATCGTTGTTCCTACAGGGAATCGATCCCCAGTGGTAAAAGGCATTCCCGTTGCAGGGTTCACAGGTGAAAGATTGGTAATCGTAGGATCCCCACAATTATCTATAGCTTCTGGGAAACTAAAGTTTACATAAGCATCACAATGATCTGTTTCAGCATTTTCTACAATATCAGGTCTTGGGCAGTTTGTAAATACTGGTGGCGTAGTATCCTCAGTTCCAAATCTGAAAGTAACTGAAGACTCATTTCCACAATCATCCGTGGCTGTGAATGTTACATCAACAAATCGGGTATCATTACATCCATCAACCCAATTGGCTACGTCAAAATCATTAGTCCAAGTAACCATATCACTACAGTCGTCAGTTGCTGTAGCTCCGGCATTCATACTGATCCAAGCCAATAGATCATCATCGTTGTTGGCATTACTTTGATCACATTCCGTTGTGAGGTCAGAGCCGCCTACTATTAAAGGAGATGTAGTATCCTCAATTGTAAATACAGCTTGTCTTGTTTCACTATTTCCACATGCATCCGTAGCTGTAAATACATAAGTATATTCTGCAGTATTACTACAAAGATCATTAGTACTTACTAAGTCATAAGACCAACCTTCTGAATCATCATCACCAGCTCCTGTTACATCACCACCACAGATATCAGTTGCTACAGCGCCACCATTTGAATCCAACCATGTCTGTAATGCTGCAGTATTACCTAAACCATCACATTCTACCGTCATATCCATAGGGTCTGTCGTGAATGAAGGTTCTGTAGTATCTATTATAATGAAAGAAGCAATCGTATTAGCAGAAACATTTCCACAATCATCCGTTGCTGCGAACATATATACTGCTTCCGAGGTATTGCCACAATTGTCTATTGTCGTCATTAGCACAGGAGTATTCCATGTAAAATCACCACAAATATCGGATGCCATTGCACCTCCATTAGCGTCTAACCAAGCTTGCAATTGAGCAGTATTTCCAGCACCATCGCATTCTACAGTCTCATCCTTTGCAGGACTTGTGATTTCAGGTCCGAAATTATCAATAACGGTAACCGTTGCATCTCTTGAGATCGCATTACCGCAGGCATCTGTTGCCGTAAATGTAACAGTAGCTGTACCAGTAGCTCCACATTCATCAGAAAGTGTAGTATAATTATTTGAATAAACCACAACACTACAATCATCTTCAGCATCTCCGTAGCCCACCGCATCTAACCATTGTTGAATCTCTGCATAAGGATCTGTACTACCATCACACTCCAATGTGATATCTACTGGATCAATCTCCCAAGTAGGAACTGTAGTGTCATCAATTGTTAATGTTCCTTGCGTAGTTGAAGTATTTCCACAATTGTCTGTAGCTGTGAAGGTTACGGTTACACTTTCTGTACCGCTACAAGCACCAGCTGCAAATGTTCCGTAGTCATTAGACCAAATCACATCTGTGCAATCATCGGTTGCCACTGCGTTACCGTTATTATTTAACCAGTCTAAAAGCTCTGCAGAGTTACTTGCGCCATTACATTCAACTGTTATATCATCTGCCATCGTTGTGATCATTGGAGCTTCGTCATCAACAGTCACGTCGATAGTTTGGCTTGCGGTAGAAGTATTTCCACAACCATCGGTAGCTGTCCAAGTCACTGTGATCATATAGTCAGCAGCTGCGCATATATCCAGTTCGCTCATATCAAAATTATGAGTCAATACTGGGTCGGAATCACATCCATCTGATGCCGATGCTGTAGCCATCCATGCATCAATTTGTGCTGCAGGGCTAGAAGTTCCACTGATATTTGCACAATCCAATGCCAACGGAGCTGCAGGTGCAGTAACCATCGGGTCATCATCATCTACTGTAACATCAATAGTCTGAGTACCCGTACTCGTATTTCCACAACCATCAGTAGCTGTGAATGTAACTGTTATCATATAGTCAGCGGCAGCACAAATATCCAAATCTCCCATATCAAAACTATGCGTCAATACTGGATCAGCATCACAGGCATCTGTTGCACTTGCTGTAGCTAACCATGCATCTATTTGTGCCGCAGGACTTGAGGTACTGCTAATATCTGCACAATCTAAAGCTAATGGTGCCGCAGGTACGGTCAGCACAGGATCTGTCGCATCTACAGTCACATCTATTGTCTGAGTACCTGTGCTCGTATTTCCACAACCATCTGTAGCTGTGAATGTCACCGTGATCATATAATCCGAAGCTGCACATACATCTAAATCTCCCATATCAAAACTATGCGTCAATACTGGATCAGCATCACATGCGTCAGTTACACTTGCTGTAGCTAACCAAGCATCGATTTGTGCCGCAGGACTCGTTGTACTACTTATATCTGCGCAATCTAATGCTAATGGTGCCGCAGGAACTGTCAATACTGGATCAGTTGTATCTACTGTGATATCGATAGTTTGTGTTCCTGTACTTGTATTTCCACAACCATCTGTAGCCGTGAAGGTAACTGTGATCATATAATCCGAAGCTGCACATACATCTAAATCTCCCATATCAAAACTATGCGTCAATACTGGATCAGCATCACATGCGTCAGTTACACTTGCTGTAGCTAACCAAGCATCGATTTGTGCCGCAGGACTCGTTGTACTACTTATATCTGCGCAATCTAATGCTAATGGTGCCGCAGGAACTGTCAATACTGGATCAGTTGTATCTACTGTGATATCGATAGTTTGTGTTCCTGTACTTGTATTACCACAATCATCTGTAGCCGTAAACGTTACCGTCAACATATAGTCTGCAGCGGCACATACGTCTAATTCACTCATATCAAATGAATTAGATACCTTAACATTCCCACTACAACCATCACTTCCTGAAGCTGTAGCCAACCAAGCATCAATCTGCGCTGCAGGGCTTGAAGTACTACTTATATCCGCACAATCTAAGGCTAATGGTGCCGCGGGGACTGTAACCATAGGATCGTCATCATCTACCGTGATATCAATCGTCTGAGTTCCAGTGCTTGTATTTCCACATGCGTCAGTCGCTGTAAATGTAACTGTCAACATATAATCTGCAGCAGCACATACATCCAAATCACTCATATCAAAGCTATGTGTTAATACTGGATCACTGTCGCAGGCATCCGAAGCGCTTGCCGTTGCTAGCCAAGCATCAATTTGAGCGGCTGGGCTTGCTGTATTACTTATATCACTACAATCCAAGGCAAGAGGTGCAGCTGGTACCGTAACCATTGGGTCGTCATCGTCAACAGTTACATCTATAGTCTGTGTCCCAGTGCTTGTATTTCCACATGCATCAGTCGCTGTGAACGTTACTGTCAACATATAATCTGCAGCAGCGCATACATCCAAATCACTCATATCAAAGCTATGTGTTAGTACTGGATCACTGTCGCAAGCGTCTGAAGCGGTTGCAGTTGCTAACCAAGCATCAATTTGAGCTGCTGGACTTGAAGTTTCACTTATATCGCTACAATCAAGTGCTAGCGGCGCTGCTGGTACTGTAACCATAGGATCATCATCATCTACAGTAATATCTATAGTCTGAGTTGCTTCACTAGTATTTCCACATGCATCAGTTGCCGTAAATGTTACCGTAATCATATAATCTGCAGCAGCACATACATCCAATAATCCAGAATCAAATGAATTGGTTACTGTTGGAGAACCATCACATCCGTCTGTCGCAGAAGCTTGACTTAACCACTGGTGTATGAGTCCTGATGCAGTACTAGTTTCGTTAATATCGGAACAAGAAAGCGCTAATGGTGCGGCGGGAGCTGTAATCATAGGATCATCATCATCCACAGTAACATCAATCGTCTGAGTTGCTGTACTACTATTTCCACAAAGATCTGTAGCTGTAAATGTTACCGTAATCATATAGTCTGCAGCAGCACATACATCCAGTTGAGACATATCAAAACTATGTGTGATTGATGGATTGCTATCGCAAGCATCTTCAGCAGTCGCAGAATACAACCAGTTTAAGATTTCTACAGTTGGGCTAGATGTAGCGCTTATATCATCGCAATCAAGAGCCAAAGCAGCTGCAGGTGCTGTAATGGTAGGTGCTGTAGTATCTACTGTTACATTTATCGTTTGGGATGCAGAGGCACTATTACCGCAATCGTCAGTTGCGGTGAAGTTAACCGTAATCATATAATCCGCAGCAGCACATACATCCAAATCACTCATTACGAAATCATGCGTCACTATGGGATTTTCATCACAAGCATCAGTTGCACTTGCAGAAGAAAGCCAATCATTTATTTGCGCTGCAGGACTAGAAGTTGCACTTATATCATCGCAGTCTAGGACTAAGGCAGCTGCGGGTACGGTAACCATAGGAGGAGTTACATCCTGAACGTAAGAGAGGGTTTGTGTACATGTAGTTTGATTACCAGAAGCATCTGTTACTGTATAAGTTCTTACAATGGCTCTACTATTATCACAATATGAAAGACCATTATCAAAATCTGAAACTGTCAGTCTCAAATCAGCTAATGCAGTACAATTATCACTTGCCGAAAGACCTGCTAAATCTGTAGGTGTAGGAATTGCATCACCACAAACTAAGTTCGTTACATTGGCAGGACAAGTAATACTTGGTGCTTCGTCATCTGTAACTAACACTGCAAATGTGCAAGAGCTGTTATTGCCAGCTGCGTCAGTTGCTACATAAGTAACATATGATGTTCCAAGATTGAAAGTTGTTCCACTTGCATCATTACTTCCTGTTGCCATCGTTGCTCCAGTAATCGCATAGGTGGTAGTACTTACTCCACAATTATCCGAAGCGGTTGGCGCTAAACCAGAAACAACTGCTGTACAGTTTCCATTACCATCCGCAGAAGTGTTGGTAACTACATCATTAACACAAGTAATGGAAGGATCTTCTGTATCCATCACTATGACATCGAAAGAACAAGTAGTAGTATTACCATTTCCGTCATTGGCCTCATACGTAATGGTAGTGGTTCCCACGGGCAGCATACTGCCAGATGCAGGACCTGCAGTTTGGGTAACTGTTATACTAGATTGTGAAGTACAATCATCGATAGCTGTTGGTGCATCCCAAGTTACTACCGCACTACAAGCACCATTATCGGTACCTTTCATAATATCCGAAATCGGGCAATTAGTAAAGGTTAATCCATTATTATCTTCAACTACAATATCAAAACTTACGGTTTGCATACAACCATTGGCATTTGATTGAGCCGCAGTCACCATTACTGTATACGTCCCTTCTGTTGCCGTAGCCGTAAATGAAGCGATCTGTGCCGTCCCATCCGCAGCATTAACTGCCACATTGGTAAGATCGGTACCGCCAGCAGCTGCAAGACCAGCAGTAGAAATTTGAATATTAGAGTCGTCCAACTCTGTAAAAATGGTACTTTCTGAAACGATTCCTCCTGGGCATACCGTAATATCATCTAGGTCGGCAAGAATTGGATTACAGGATACATCAAAATCCATTGCTGCTTGATTTAAGCATGGAGCACCACCAAAATAGATCACTGTGATATCTCCATCCAGACCCATAGGATCAAACTGGTAATACTCATCACCATTGGCAGGCGTACCATCTGGATCGACAAAGCTAACGCCCTCGCCGGTCCATTGTCCATTTTGAAAAACTGGGTATGAACCACCTATAGCAGTCAATGAAACCAGTCCGCCTGGATCAGCTCCACCTAAGAACACTGGATCAGCAGTACAACATATAGGGCCTGCCTCCCAGGCAACATCTGGCAGAGGGCAAACCTGAATAAATTCAGTAACTCCAGCTCCACAAGTAAGGTCACAATCTCCGTTGGCATTACAACCTCCACAAATTGAATTTTTATAATGTTCGATTTCTACAAATACGCAACTATCCCAATTTCCATCTCCTGCTCCCGATAAAAACATTTCACCTGGATTAGCCCCAGAAGCTAGGGTAATAGTAACCATACCGCCACCTGCCGTTGTCGTGAAGGCAGTAGGACCTGGATCTCCAGCAAAAGGAGCAGTCACTGGTGCATTAGTACCATCAATTGAAACTATTGACCAAACGCTTGTTGCATCAACTGGATCAGTGGTAAGTGTATGAAGTGGTAGTTGATCACCTGAACATACTGGCAATAAAGGCGCCTCCCAGTCAGGATTACCTGCAACGCATCTATAAAAATCAACTTCTGCTGGACATGAATAACAAGCAACATCCCCTGATATTGGATTTCCTGTAGATTCAGGCCCTCTCGCAAAAACGAAAAATGAAGTACAAACCTCTACCATAGGATCGAAACCTGGTTGTGCTGAAGGATCAAAAGACATACCTGTACCTAATAAAGTACCAGTTGGTTGTCCATCCGCATCTACAGCTCCAGAGTCATACCATTCGAAAGCATCGGCAGCAGTTGCGCCACCACCATCCGTAACCGTCAACATGGGTACGGCATCTGCAGTACAGCTCGGAAAACAAGTTGCATCTGGAATTGGATTTGCAGGCGGTTGGCAAACATCTATGGTTACCGTTCTATTTAATACACAACCTTGTGCATCTGTGAAGTCATAATTAATAGTATGTGAACCTGGTCCAGCAGCTACAGGATCAAAATCCGCAGTATTATCACCATTATCGGTTATACCAGGACCTGTAATGATACCTATTGGGTCAACATATGGTGTTGGCGAACCTAAAGGAAAAGGACCAAAGTTTGTTCCATCTCCATTCGGAAAGTTTGCATTATCCCTATCACCACAAAACGTACCTACCCAGTCACCTGGCGTATAGGTATAGACGGTACCAAAATTATTACCTGCACCATCTCCGTTGGTTAACGTACCTCCTGAATCAGTACATGAAAAACCATCACCAAAACCATCGACAAAAGAAAGGAAATACGTATCGTTAGGATCTAAACCTGTTGTCGTTACCGTTGCGCCTTGGGCTACTGAGTTCGCCGTAAATACAACTGAACCTCCACTATTAGTAATAGAAAAACCAGAACCATCAGGCCCGTTGAAACCATCACCAGGCATGGTCATGGTAAACGTTCCTAGCTGTGGTGTAATCACACCTGTAATACAATCCGTCAAAATCATAGAAGACTGTGCACATGGATCTCCTGAAGGCAATGAAGTACATACTTTATCTTCACAAGCAGTCAACATAATCGTCGGCTGATTCCATACTCCAGCGAAAGTTGTGGAGCATCCGTTGCCGTCGGTTGCTGTAATTTCAAAAGGACCGTCTGCTAGGTCAGATAGCGTAATAGTCGAGCCATTTGCCGCCATAGGAGCTCCAAGTGTTCCATTTCCACCAGTATTGGTTATAGTAAACATTGATCCATCAAGGGCAGGTGTACCACCTGCAACATCTACAGTCAATTCACCAGTATAGGGATCTGCGTTACAAACCAGCATATCATTAGAAAACACAATAGGCTCGAGAACTGTAAAAGAAACACATGCAGCTTCATTTACATCTCTACATAAATCTTCAGGAGGTCCACAATCATAATCGACAGCTGTGGTACCACCAGAAATATTAGGATCAGTATTTTGATCAAATGAGTAAATAGGGCATATAAAGAACTCTGTATTATAATTTGTAGCGGCATTAGTAGGCGTACTACCAAAACTTAAACCACCATAGTCAATTGCTTGAGTTACATTGGCTGGATCATTAATAGGTCCGTCACCTACAAATGAAATAAAATTAGGATCCGCCGCTGAATCATCAGAAGTTGGTAAGGCAGTATACAATCCATAAATAATACCCGGAGTACCCGCCAATCCACATGGATCTGCTGGTGTTGCATTGAAATCATTATTTGAGTTCAAAACCAATTGAGTTATACCGGCATTTCCGAGATTACATAATACCATAGTATTCGCAGTAATGGTTCCTGCATCAGCATCACAATCCACTGGTGAACACGAAGCTGGAGAATCAAAATCAGTAAAGTCTATGGTACATGTACCAGTACCATCTCCAATGACCACAACTCCAGGATTTCCTGCAGCGCCATCCGCAGGTAGGTTTATACTATAAGTTACGGTGCCGCCTGTCGTGGTCATAGTATTAGTAGAGGTCATGGCCATGCCATCAAGAGTAACCGTTGCAGATGAGGCATCTGCAAAATCGACATCAAGGCTTACGGTAAAAATATCATCTGTGACATCAGTCGTACCCATTCCTTGACAAGCTCCTATCGTAAGTGTAGGTACTCCATTAACTGAACATGCAGGTGGAGGTGGTGGATCACAAGAAATTGATCCAGTACCCGTATTGGCGCCCATAGTGATTGTACCAGCAGAATTACCGAAATTAGATATCAGAATATAGTAATATTCACCAACCGTTGCACCGGCAATGGTAAGTGTTCCACCATTTGTCGTTGTGTAATCACAACTCACCTCATTTGCAGTACTAATAGATCCACAACTATTGGTATCTGCAAAAGGGCCCCATGCGCCGAAATCAATATCACTTCCTGGCGCTATGCTAACTGGTGCAGAAATTGATCCAGATGCATCTATAAACACATAAAACCAAGTCTCGTTTCTAGTTACTCCAAGGCAGTTGGAGCTACTGCTTGTAGTAGTATTTCCGCCACCAGTAATCGCTGGAAATGATGCGCCTCCACATAGTTGGGTGGCCATCTCACAGGTTGCACCTTGTGCAGAAACCTCCTTTGCTCCAATAACAAATAAGCTAAGGAGCAAAACTGCTTTACATACATTTTTCACATGGGTGTATATCATAATAGTATTATTCATGTATTATCGAGTAGAGAATATAAATCTTAAGGAAATCAGTCTAATTTGTAGAGGAAGGTTTCAATCATCTGGCAATCATCATTCTTATCACAGAGATCAAGTGTTTCTTGCCAAAAACTCTTATTATCCACATTCGCATCAATTAACTGACCAGCATTTTTTTGTTGGTTTGGATATAATTGGGCAATTAATAATTCCAATTTTTTTCTAGCTGATGGTGGCGCAGGTACAACCTCTTGTTTTTCGTGAACCGACTCAGGAAGGAGTAATACTGCTTTCGCTTGATTAGTATTATTTGAAGTCAAAGTTTTGGAATCGACTGAAATAGTTCTGGTGTTCCCATTAACATTTGAATCTTTCTGACCAAATGATATAGAAGACATCGTCATGAGAAATACACATAGGAATCCTAGATGCAGATAGCGCATTGAGATTGAGTTTAGGTTATTATAATTCACAGGAGGCCTGTCAAAAGCCACCAGTTTGTTTTGTTAAACTAAATTAAAACCATAGCCAACGCCTAATGGATTTAACTAATTAGAAGGTAGAAAATTGGTTATTTGAAGTTTTACAACATCCTCGATATATCATCTGCACGACGTAAATATAGAATTAGAATGTTAAAGTTGGAACTAATTAGAAACTTTTTTCATCATCCAAAATGATGTTATTCAACCCAAAAATATCGCATAAATTTACATGGTGAAAAAGTATAATATCTAACTAAATGGCTAATAAAGGAGTAGATGCAATAAAGTATTGCATGGTGAAAAATTACTATTCATAAGAATTTTGAATAAATCTTATTCAAAAAAAGATGGGTATGCACAAACACGTAAAAATGCTGCTCGGAATGCTAAGAAATATTAAACTTCTATTCTTATGCAGCCCGCAATTTATTAATACTACTTACGTCAATCTTTGACTCTGCATATTTCAGGTCAATCGTAAACTCTTTGATATCTTTTTGGGAAGGAAACTCATACATAGCATCCGTCAATATTGCTTCGCATATAGATCGTAGACCACGTGCACCTAGCTTGTATTCTAAGGCCTTCTCTGCCATATAATCTAGTACATCAGGCTCGAAATTGAGTATTATACCTTCGAGCTCAAACAACCTTTGATATTGCTTGATCAATGCATTTTTGGGTTCAACTAGTATCCTCACTAGAGTCTCTTGGTCTAACGGCTCTAAATAGGTTAATACTGGTAGACGTCCAATAAGCTCTGGAATAAGTCCAAATGACTTTATATCCTTATGCGTTACATATTTGAGAAGCTCATCTTTTTCTACTCGCTCGGTATCCTTCTTACCAAATCCAATCACTTGTGTATTAAGTCTCTTAGCAATAATCTTATCAATACCACTAAAAGCACCTCCGCATATAAAAAGAATATCTGAAGTATCTACCTTAATTAACTCTTGTTCTGGATGCTTACGTCCTCCCTGCGGTGGAACTGATACGACAGTACCTTCAAGCATTTTCAGCATAGCTTGCTGTACTCCTTCTCCAGAGACATCTCTCGTAATAGAAGGATTATCATTTTTACGAGCAATTTTATCGATCTCATCAATATATACTATACCTTTTTGGGCAGCGCTTACATTGAATTCACATGATTGCAGTAATCTGCTCAACATACTCTCTACGTCTTCACCGACGTATCCTGCCTCTGTAAATACTGTGGCATCCACTATAGTAAATGGTACATCGAGAAATTTGGCAATAGTTTTAGCCAAAAGCGTTTTACCAGTACCCGTTTCTCCGACGAAAAGTATATTGGATTTTTGGATTTCTATATCGTCACTACTATGCTTGAGTCTTTTGTAGTGATTATAGACCGCTACTGAGAGATATTTTTTCGCATCTAGCTGACCGATGATATATTGATCTAAATAATTTTTGATGTCAACGGGAGTAATATTTTCTGGCAAAGAAAACTCCTCTGTGACATTTGCTGCAGACTTTTGATTAAGCTCACTTTCAATAATATCATTCGCTTGATCAACGCAGACCTCACAAATATAACCATCAATACCCGCGATGAGAATCATTGCTTCTTTTTCATCCCGACCGCAAAACGAACATTTCTTATTCTTCATTGATGGTTATATTTGAAATTATCAAGTCTTAAAATTAAACTTCTTTTTTTCTTGGATTGGTTCGATCTAAGACCTCATCTACAAGGCCATATTCTTTGGCTTCATTTGCAGTCATCCAATTGTCTCGAAGGCAGTCTTTCTCAATCGTATCAAAATCCTTATCGGTATGCACGGTATAAATTTCATACAATTCCTTACGAAGATCCTTAATTAAGTTATAACTAATCTCCATATCTGTAAACTGCCCTTGCATACCTCCACTCGGTTGGTGTATCATCACACGACTGTGGTGAAGACATGTTCTTTTACCTTTGGTACCGCTACATAATAATATAGAGCCCATACTAGCAGCCAGACCTGTACAGATAGTGCCGATATCAGGAGCTACATACTGCATAGTGTCATATATACCCATACCAGCAATCACAGAACCTCCAGGGCTGTTGATAAACATTTGAATATCTCTTTTTGGATCAGTAGATTCTAAAAAGAGTAGTTGTGCTTGGATCACATTGGCTACATAATCATTGATACCTACACCTAAAAAGATAATTCTATCCATCATCAAACGAGAAAATACATCCATACCTACGACATTCATCTGTCGCTCCTCGATAACCTGAGGGGTAAAACCGTTGATATTAGGAACAGATGTCTGCATATATTTATCTAAGTGCATACCACTCATACCCATATGCTTGGTAGCATATTTCTTAAATTCATCTTGTGGGATCATAATGTTGTTAATTTATTATGTCTTTAATAATGCCTGTAAGCACGAATAGTTCTGACTGATAGATTTATGCAGCTGGTGCTTCTATCTTTTTGTTAAGTTCGGTCACAATGTTCTTAAACTCATCTACCGTTATGTCTTTGTATTCGATTTTTATCTTTTTTTCTACCTCAGCAAATACTTTATCCGCTAAGATCTCTTCGTAAACCTTATTGACCTGATTTCTATCTTGCATCATTTTGGCTACCATTTGATCAGCATATTCACCACTACCCATTCCATATTGTCCTAAATAGCCGTATATCTGCTTTTCTATACTTGCTTTGATTTCTTCTGGCTCTACTTTTACGTCATGCTCTTTGGCTAACTTACCTTTGATCAGAGTCCAAGAAAGGTTTTTCTTGAATCCATCGAAATCTTTCTCGACATTTTCAGCAGTGTTTTTTTCACTACTAAACATGAGCCATCTTTTCAAAAAAGCCTCCGGTAACTGAAACTCATTCTTCTCTGTCAGTGACTCGAGTATCTCACGATACATCAAAGATTTAGCCTGATTGGCAAAATAATCACTCAAATCTGACTTCACTACATCTCTAGCTTCTTTCTCACTAGTTGCTTTGTCCTTACCTAGGTATTTATCAAAGAACTCTTGATCTAGTTGTGCAGGAACCGCTCTTTTGACCTCATCAATAAATCCTTCAAACTTACTACCAACTTGCTTGTCAGCATCATCCTCTAGCTTGAGTAAGTATTTCTTGACATATTTTTCGTCACGATCTTTTTCTATCGTATAAATATCAAACTCAATTTTATCACCATTCTTCTTTGCCAAAAGATCTTGTTTGACACTATCTTCTGTCATATCCACCATTAAGCTGAACGTAGATTCATGGCCCTCGTCTTTTCGTTTACCAGAATCATCAAGTTCAAAAGCAGAAATTGTTACGATGTCCTTGTCCTGGATATCATCTTTGATTTCTTCTTGACTACCAAAACGTTTTCTAGCATTTTCAATTTCATCATCGATCATGCTGTCTGTGACTCCTATTTTGTACTGCTGGTATTGATCTCCCTCAGAAGCACCTTTAAGATCAAATTCTGGTGCTAATCCTAAATCAAATTTGAAGGTATAATCTTCTAAAGATATCGGATCAAAGTCAACCATCTCTTGACCCTCGGATGGTATAGGATCACCAAGTATATTTATATCGTTAGTATCTATGAAATCATAAAGTCCCTTTTGCAACTGCTCATTTACGGCTTCTGCTAGGATCTGCTGACCATACATTTTTTTGACTACCGATAGAGGAGTTTTTCCTTTACGAAAACCCTTAAGCTGCGCTTTTTGTCTAGTTTTTTTGACATCACTATCAAACTTTTCTTGATAATCTGATTGCTCTATTACCATTTCAACTTGTGCATTTAGCGCATCGATCTCTGTCTTATTGATTTTCATGGTGTATAACTTTTATAGGAAACATACTCATACAAATATATACGGGAGCTAACGTAGTTGGCTTCCTGTATTTTTGGAGTCGTCAAAGTGTATTGAAAATTATGATTCTTTAGAAAAGATCCAAAAAATGGTGCGGGTAGAGGGAGTCGAACCCCCACGCCGTTAAGCACTAGATCCTAAGTCTA
>JAHDCU010000014.1 GCA_020629715.1 Saprospiraceae bacterium | reverse complement strand
AATTTTGATTGCTCACGATAGATAATTTTAAGGTTATTAGATTAGTGATAGAATGATTAGTGATAGAATGGATTGTAAAAATTAACAGCGGTTTTGTTGGCGGCTCTTTTTTGCCAATTTTTTGCGCTTTCTGCGTTTGGCAATGGCTTTTTCTTTGCAGCGCTGCTTCTGATCTATTGGAGGGCTACAACTCGGCTCTAAGTCGTCCCAAGCTAAAGAAGGAGGCGCATTTTTTTCGAGTTTTTCTACGGAGAAGAACTTGCCATCAACAGAGACTTTGTGTTCTTGTCTATACTTATAAAGTCCTTTTCTTCTGTTTAAGGCTTCTTTTATATCCTCTTTTTCAACTTTGTTTTTATCGGTAAAAAACAGATTGATAAAAAAGAAGACAATTAGAGCCAGTAAGCCCACCACGGCAAAAAAAGGTAGGCCAACGACAATTTTTAGAAATTTTAAAAAGTGATGCATTGATTTAAAGTTTAGTAAGTGAATAAGATGCTCTTACAAAACTATGGCACACCTATAATAAAAAAAAGGCTTGCTAGCCCTCCCCCCTTCATTTTGTGGCGTAATTCGACACTTTTATTCCTAAAACAAAAAAAACACCCCGTTTTTTGGAGTGTTTTTTTTATCATTAAGGCTCTATACGGCTTTATTTCCATGCCGCTTGCCCCTCGTTTTATTGTACGCTAATTTTAGTTGTATGTGCTTTTCTAAATAGATACTATGCATATCTGCCATAGTCCTAATATCTAGAATGGTTCTCATTATAAAATCAGCTACCTTGTAATCACGAAAATAAAGAGTACCTATTGAAAAATCTAAATTAACTAAAGCACTCAAAATGTCAGAGGATGTTTGTATTTCATACTCTCCATCTAATTCTAATGTTAGTTTTTTATACCCTGCAAAATCTAATAAACGAATTACGGTATCCGCTAATTCATCCGCAAAAGAATCCTTTACATTATTCTTAAAACGCTCTATAAAAAGAGCTTCATCTTCTTGGCTCATATACAAAAGTAGTTCTAAATATTTCTCTCCTAGCGCTTTTATTTTGGACTCCTTTCGATACGCTTCAAACGCTTCAAATAGTTCTGATTTGATTAATAATACTAAGGTATTATCACTTCGATAATTATCATACCAACCTGCGTTGATTTGGTCTTGATGAATTGCTTTTGCTAATTCGTTGTATTCCATCGGTTCAATATTTTATGTTTAATAGTTAATTTATTTATCCTCCTTCATCCGCTCCTTTCTCGCCTCAATCATACACACTCGAGTACAATATTTATGATTCGCTGAGCGATGCACAAAAGGCGTCGAACAAGTCGGACAAATCCTTGTAAACTCCTTTTTTACCTTCTCTACTTCAATAGTTTTCTCTGTAACTTCTTGAGTTTCGTTCACTTCCTCATAATCAATAAAACTTGCTTTTTTATGCTGCCTTGGACTGCCCGAAACTTCTGCAGTTTCGGGTTGAACTTCTGCAGTAACACTTGAAACTTCTGGAGTTCCTTTTTCCTGTTTTTCAATTACTTGTGTTGAAACTTCTGCAGTTTCGCCTTCGTCTTTTTCCTTTTTACACTCCGCATGATACCACCACGAAAAACACAACGACAACAAGAAAAGCACTTCAAAAACTACTGCAGTAATCACCAGTTGTTTGCCCAATTCTTGCCGTTGTACTTGGACTCGTTCAAGCTCGTTTTGATAAGCAGTAGTGGCGGCTATTTGTGCGCTTTGATTCGCTTCGTTTAAAGCTTTTAATGCCTCGTCTTTTTCCATTTGCAGCGCTTTAATATCTTCGTTGTATTGTTGAATCACCAAAGCATCTTTAGACGCTAGACGACCTTTCCAAGTTCTATTTTCTCGGTACTGGTTGCGCTCGGCTTCCTTGTCGGCGATCCGTGCTGCAAAGTCTGAATGAATAGCATCCGAACTTTTTAAAATGGCACTAATTTCCACGGCATCCGAAATAAAAAAATCGGGTAAGATTTTAGCACCTTCTACAGAAATATAAATACTCGCACTTACCGTAATCAAAGCCAGTAGGGCAGGAAATTTTTCGACCTCTTTGTATTGAAAAATGCCTTTCATGACATCGTTGGTGGCTTCTCGTTTGATGGCTTCTATGGCCAACACCAACACCGCCGAACAAGCAACTCGGGCAATGATATGCACCCCAACAAACAAATACGACAGCATCATAAATGCCGTGGTTAAGCTTGCCAGTTGAGCAATGACACTCATGCCATCAAAAGCTGCGTTGGCCATTGCAAAACGCTCTGCAAACCGTTGGTGCTTGAATTTTTTTTCTAAAGTCGTATTTAATCGACCTTGAAAGATTTTAAAGTTGAGCTTTTTTCTAGCTTCTACGTGTGGATTTTTTCCGAAAGTTGTCATATCTTAGCTGTTCATACATTTACAATAGGGGTGGTCTAACTTCGTGTTAGACTGCTCCTTTTTAATTGTTCTTGTCTTTTTGATCAAAGGATTTCATTAGAATAAAAATTAGAATAAGGAGGGTATGAAAAACCACTCTTAATACATCAAAAATCAATAGAAATAAGTACATTAATTCTCTGGCTAAAAGCATTGTTATTGTTTTTGTCTGGTTCTTAAATTGGTTCACTCATCATTTTAAAAAGCGACCATTCTCATACGAATTAATTTTCTTACCCTCCACATATATATCTATTCTCAACACATCTTTTGTCCAGTACTGATGGATTTGTTCTAAATCGTAAATGCGTTGGCTAATTCCTTTTTCTATGCCCGTTCTGCGCTTGTAGGAGCTGGTCGGAATAATGTACAAGGAGTAGGCGGTAAATTGTGCTTTGTAACTCTTTAAATCCAAGCGCTCAACACCTGTTTTAGGATGATAATAATGGATGACTTTATTTGTATTCAATGTTTTTAAGCTAGCCCATTTCCATGAGTGTTTATACTGGGCCAAATACTTTTCAACACTCTTGAGCTGCTTCTCATTTTCTATCTTCATCGCTTTGTTGTTGGCTTGGTTCTTCCATCGAATATGCACATAAGCAATGTAATTTCGTTGTACTTTTGTTTTAGGCGCTTTGTTGGCGTTGGAGGTGTTCATCGTTTAGCAATGGTTTAAATTTTTGTATGAATAAATTCGTTAGTTCTTTGATTTTCGATTCGCTGAGGTTAGGATCTCGTTTGATTCCCTGGTACCATTTCCAATAAGCTTGATTGGTCAGCTCGTACACTCGTTTGGCACCATCACTTTGCAACAATTCTAGCATTTTGCTGTAATGGCTGTTTATCCATTGCACTTGCTCAAAATAGGCTTTGGACGAGCGGTTTTTATCAAAATAGTTGGCTTGAATCCTATCCCAATCGTCCACAGAATAGCCAAAGGCTTTTTGGGCTGCGGTAGAGCTTAGATAATTCACAGGATACCAAAGGGCATAGCCTTTCTTTTTGGCGTGTTTTTCCTGTTTGATAATGGCGTGTGCTACAATTTCCACGGCAGAGCGCTCTACATTCGGCAGCCTTGCCGCAAAGTTTTTAAGCATTCTTGGTTGATTCTTGGCCACCAAATAAGCGGGATTCTTTTCAAAGCTTTGAATCTTTGTTTTTCGATAGGCCTGTACGTGTTGAGCGGCTCGATCTAAGAGACTTTCTAACAGCAGTTGGCATTCGGTGTTCGTCTGCTCGTTAAATACTCGATTTTGATACAAATTGTAGCGCATCAATTCCCACAGCTTGAAGCTAGAAAATTGTTTTTTGCTCCAATTTTGCGGCGGAAAATTTGGAAATGCCACAGGCTTAGACTTGTTTTCTCGTCCTTTATTCTGAATATTTGTTGGTTTCAGCTTGCCGACAGGCAAAGCCGCTTTATCCACATTGGATGGAGTATTAGTTATTGATTCAAGTTCTTTATCCCTATTTAGTAAAGAACTTGTTCTTATTTGTGGTAAACTTTTCCCTATAACCTCAAAAAAAGAGGCATCATCAGACACCGCAGAACCTTGGTATTTTTCTTTAATGCACAGTACTTTTGAATTTATCCACAACTGAATCTTACCACGTCCAGAAGAACGCCCAGAGGTCTTTTTTTCGCAAGGGAATGGGTTTCTTCGTCCTGTTTGGATATAGTTTTCCTTTTGGGTAAGAATACCAATAGAGAGCAACAACTGAATTTGGTTGTATACGGTCTTATCCTTGGGGGTCAAGGCGGCATGATGCTGTGTATCGTTCAACATCGTTTGTAGGCTCTTGGTGGTCGTAAAACAAAAATAGTAGTCGTTCGCTCGACATTGCTCGTACAGCTCCCGTTGATGCTTTTTGATGTCTTCCATCGTGGGCGCTACCGAGCGGATAATGGCGTAAAATAAATCGTAGGTATAAGCCGTGATTCGCTTATCACCTTTTTGGCGATTCTTATGGTACTGCTCCATCATGTCTTTGCCCGCTTGATACGTCGCTTTTTTATCAATCATATCAAAAAAGCTCGTTTTATCGGAACTTTTCACAACCCTTGCCTGTATGTTTAGTTGTTGGCTCATTCATTGAGTTTTAAGAGGGCGACACTTTCCACGGGCGCCCTCTTGTTTTTAAACAATAAAAAATTAGAAATACATCGGCATATCGGTCGCCGTAACCTACAAGCTTAACACTTGTTTTCTCGCAACTGGGAAGAGAATCGAACTCCTCAGAATGCGAACACACACACATTCCAACCGTTCCAGTTTACCATTATGGCTTTTCTTTAGTTTTACTTTAATTCCTTGTTTGCAACAAGGCTTTTATATCGTGCAGCTCCGTTTTTAAAGCCTCGTTTTGGCTTTGAACGGTTTCTAAGGCTGCCTTGATGTTGTGGTCTGAATTTGCCCGTATTTTCAGACAAATAACAAAAGTGATCGCAAGGACAATGCCTGCGGCAATCAGTTCTTTTTTTATGCTCATGCTTCTTTTTTTTGATGGTTGATAACATTAGTCAAAACAAGCCCAATGCTTTAAATGCTCCTTTCGGAAATTCAAAATCTCTTTGAGCGAAAAAAGTAGTCTACCTTCCTTTTTACGCTTCTTTCCTGTAATTAAACCCTGTTGATTATACGCTCTAACTGTCCTCGGTTTGACATCTAGTAGCTTGGCAGTTTGTTCGGTGTTGATGTAGTTGTGATCGTAAATTTTCCCTCGCTCTATTTCGCTCTCTAATAGCTCTATGGTTGCTCTCTGTTTCGCTATTATCTGCTTTAGTTCCTCTATTTGGTCGACTTGTTGTTCAGTCATGGCATTTTTTTTATTGCTGACCGAGCAGCCCCTTGTATTCTGCTGCGGTTAGACGATCATAGCCAATTTTGTACTGGTCGATGACCTCTAGTAACTTGCCACCCAATACCTTATTTAGTTTTTGGATGGTCTCTAATTCCATTCGTCTAGGATGGTTCAAACTGATGTTTGTCCGTCTCAGACTGCAGTTTAGTTTCTCGGGCAATTTGTTAAAGTCTACCGCCAATAGGCGACTTTCTACAAATTGGCGAAATGTTTGCGTGATAGCCGTTGTTTGGCTGTTTTCCGTGCTGTTGTTTGCCATAAAATCTGTTTTTGGGCAAAGCTCCGCCCTGCCAAATTCGCTACAAAAACGACTTTGGTAAGCTTACTTTGTGTATCAATGAAATTGGTTTGGCTCTAGTAGAGGGAATCGAACCCTCTTTGCTCGGGACGTGAGCAGCTTTACTGGCAAGCACTAGAGTACAAATAAGGAAGATGCAAGCCCTTGTGGCTCTATTGTTTTTTTTGTCTAACTGAGTGCGTAAAAAAGGAAGCTCGCAGCTTGTCCGCAAGCCTTCCTTCTATTATAGAAACACTCAAACTTGACCTATACTTAGCGTTCTAATGAAGGGAATCGAACCCTATACAACCACCTTTTTGGTATTAGAAATTAGTTGGACGCTAGAGATCGCTCCCTAGTTATTGTTCCTATTCCCCCAATGGAAAAATAATGCCTCTTTGGCACGTCCATGACCGTTCAATCTTTCGCTTTTTATAACCGAACTTTTTTATCGTTTTTTTTTGTTTCCCTCAACTTTTATCTAAATTCGTCTACATATGTCTACATGGAGACACAAAAAAGCCTGTATTAACAGCGAATGTTAACGAGTTTGTTTTTTAATTTACTATGATTCGATTATAAAAATCGACCCTTTTATTTGTTTATAAAGTTGGACTGTCGCTTAAACTTCCCCCTTTCTGTAAACAAATATAGGTTAAAAAATAATGAAAACAAAATTTTTATACCACATAACGCAATTTTTATACCCTAAAAAACAATTAAAAAACCACAAATGACTGACAGAGAGAGAATTGAACACGTAAGGATTTTTTTAGGTTTGAACAAAACTGCATTTTCTAAAATACTTGGGTATACTACTCCTCAGAGCTATACCAGTTACCTTAGTGGCAAAAGTGGTGTATCAATTAATATGATAAAATCCCTTATAAATCATAACCCCAAAATTAGCATAGATTGGGTTTTGAAGGGACAAGGGCAAATGCTCTTAAATAGTGATATTTCTAACCAAGAAAAAATAATAAATGGCGATGGGAATAATACACAGGTAGGGCATTTTACCAATAGTGATACAAATATAAACACAGGTTCAAATAATAAAGAAATTGAATATTTAAAAAAAGAGATTGAGCTTCTCAAACAATCTTTAAAAGATAAAGAGCGGCTTATTTCTGTCCTTGAAAAGAATCAGAAATAGAGAGCGATTTTTTTCGCTTTTTTTTGCCTCTATATATGAAAAATACTACTATACTAAATTTATCATAACGTAAAGAAGTAACTATGACCCAAAATGACATAATCGAAGAGTTATCAAAAGATTTCATTTTGACCCTCGCACATAATAAAGGCTTTTTTAATCATGATGGGCGTGATTATGGAACCGATTTACAAATAAGAAGGGCAATTCCAAGAAAGCAAAAAAACAAAAGCAGGTACCTCAGTAGTGGAAAAGCAATTGATATTCAATTAAAAGCTGTTTCGGAAAATAGAATTACTTATCTCCAAAACTCTATAAAATATCCTCTCGAAGTCAAAAATTACAACGATTTAATAGAAAGAGCTAGAGAGTCTGGGAAAATAATTCCATTAATTTTAATTGTTTTTATTGTTCCTTCCGACCCATCCCAATATGTTGCTTGTTTACCAGATGGTATAATCACAAGAAAAGAAGCATTTTGGTATCAAGTCCCCCCCAATGCTAATCTATCTCCTAATGACAATACTGTAACAATAGAAATTCCTACAATAAATAGGGTAAATACTGAATTATTTCCAAACTTATTTTCAACTTTGTGGGATTGATATGAAATATAAATTAGAATATATAACTAGTTTTTTTAAAAGTCATGGATGGACACATTCCAAACAAACTAATTTGTTTGATATTTACACACCTCCTTTAGACTTAGACTTACCTAAAAGTTTTTATATAGAAATTCCTAATATAGAAAAAGATAAAGGATTTCAAAAATATATGAATGGCATTTTAGAAATTTTAGATGATGTATACAGTGAAGAATATGTTATTGAAGATTTCAAAACCTTTTTCAGTTCGGAGAACTCTATTTTTAGTTTAAGAATAATAGATAAAGATACAGAGCATGGAACTATAAAACTTGAAAGATTAAAAAATACATTTAATCAAATATTTCGTTCAATAAAACAAGCTGTTGTTTTTTCTATATCCAATAAACCTATCTTTGGAAGTGCCAAATATGAAGTATTACAGTATATAAACTCTTGTAGAGGTAGACAAACGGACTATGGTAGTTACATTGTAAAAATAGAATTACCAGAGAATCATTTAACTTTATTACAAGAAGCATCTATTCCTAATATGCTTTTTGATTCTATAGAGTTCCTTACACTAATTTCATCTAAATATAATTTAGATGAAATAGATAAATCTTTTGTAGAATTATACAGAAAGTATATCAATATCGAATTATTTGAAGCAATATTAAAACTCTACAAAGAATCTGAAATTCAAAATGTATCTATTGTTTTAGACAGTAACAAAATAGCTAAGAAAAATTATTACCAAGATATACGAGGTAAATTAAATAAAATAGAGCTTCTTATAAAAGAGATTAAAGATATACTTCTTGAAGATATTCCTTTAGAGACAACAGGTAATATTTTTAAATTATCATCTAAGCATATTGAAAATAAAGGCAAAATTTGGATAGAAGCAGATATTGCAGAGGAAAGACATGTAATTGAAGTTTCACTAGATAGCGAAAGGTACAAACAAGCTGTTGAAGCTCACAAAAATGGGCTTGAAGTTTTTATTAAGGGAATTTCTAAACAAATGAGAAATAAGTATGTAATTGAAAAATTAGAAGAGTTTAGAATCACATAAATTATAAACCTATACAAATATTTCGTTCCTAATTAAAAAGAATCAGAAATAGAGAGCGATTTTTTTCGCTTTTTTTTTATTTATAGGCAAATAATTTTATACGTAAATTTGTAGGCAAGAAAAGAATAATGAGAGAGTATAGTTTACATTGTCTAATGTTGTCATAGTACAAAGTCTGTATGCAAATTTTAATAATAAAAAAACTAAATTTTCTTCAATGAATATCTTCGAAAGACTAAAAAAAGCAGAAGCAGAAGCAAGAAAAAAAAGTGCAATAGAGCGGGCTAAATGTAATGCTATCCTATATAAAAAACCTGAATATCTTTCCATTGATGATTGTAATGGTATTTATGGTAAATTGTTATTAACAAAAAAATGGAAAGAAAAACGAGAATCAATATTAAATAGAGACTTAAATACTTGCCAAGAGTGTGAAAATTCAAAGCTACTACAAGATACTACATGCAAATATTATGTTGATGCTAACCTTGTGAATAAAGATCCAGAATCTTGGCATATCTATTTTTTTGAAGAAGATGCAAATGGTAAAAAGCAAGTTCCTTTTCAGGGATTCCTAAGAAAACTTCCAAGAAACATTAGGTGCTTTTTAAAAGATGGTGAACTTGGATTTAAATATATAATTGCCATTGCAACTTCCAATATAGAAAATTCAAAAGAAAAACATCTTTCTGATTTATTCTCAAATGAAAAAAAATCCTTATGCATAAATACTATCCCATATTTACCAAACGAAAAACTTGTATTCCATTTTATCAAAGGTTTACATGTTCATCATAAATATTATGTAAAAGGTAAACTACCTTGGGAATACCCTAATGAAGCCCTAGTTACTTTATGTGAAACATGCCATTTTGATTTCCATAAAAATAATGAAGTAAAAATTTATCTAAATGAAAAATTAGAAAAATATAACTCTGTTCCAGCATGTGATAGATGTAGTGGTGTTGGATATCTACCACAATATGAATATCATTTGAATGGCATTTGTTTTAAATGTGAAGGAAAAGGTTACATTGAGGCAAAAGAAGAATAAAAGCTTCATCCCATATGTAGGGCTAAAGCTAAATCCTCGTCATACGTAAGCGTAATATATAATACTTTTATTCTATTTATAAAAGAAAACCATACTAAAGAATTTTACCTAAACAATCCTTAATAACTGATTTAACGACCTTTTTCAGCCCATCATTTACTTCCAATTCTCTATCTTTTGTCAAATTATACTCTTGCATTTTTGCATTGATGAGTATTGTACTTTTCTCGTTAAAAGATTCAGTAAAAAGTTTAATTCTATTTGCTTTATTTCTCAAATTAGCTGCAAAATCACTTATAGAGTTACCATTACTCCTGTTATTAGGTAAAGATTTTATAACTTTATCCCCCATTGCAACTAATTCACCTTCTATCTCTTTCAATATATTATCTAAATTCATTTTATATTTTTAATTAATAATCAAATTAAAAAACAAATATAATTAAAAACACAAACAAAAGAAACAAAAATATTCTTTTCATTCTAAGTAAATTCAACAAAACAGGTCACTTATTTACTCAAGCGACCTGTTTCTGTATTCTACCACTCCACCCCATCCAAAGCATCCTTTACAATCTTATTCGACAGATGCAAATACACCATTGTTGTCTCGATCTTAGAATGCTGCAAAATCGCCTTTAAGACATGAATGGGCACCTTCCCCGCCAAATGAGTGGCAAAGGTATGTCGAGCCACATGGCTAGTAATCGGCTTTAGAATCTCCGCACGAGCTGCCAACTCCTTTAAGGTGCGGTTAAAATACTGGTTGCTGTACGCATGAAAAATCAAACCCCGTTCGTATAATACCTCTTCCCGATACTTTTCTATAATCGCCTCGGGTTTGCGTTGGTGCAATTTGTACAAAGGTAACAAGAGCTGTTTTTGAGTCTTTTTAGCCACTAAATTCAAGGTCATGCCCTCTCGATCGTGGTTGATGTCCTCATACTTTAGTTTGGACGTATCCGAAAACCGCAAGCCCGTGTAACAAGAAAATAAAAACATATCTCGCACCAACTCCAAATAAAATTCCTCGGTAGAGAAAGCCATTCCCTCGAGTCGCTCTACTTCCTCCATTGACAAAACAAGGCGCTGCGTTTCGGCTGTTTTAGGCTTGAATTTAAGGTAAGGATTTTTATTAAAGTCGAGCAAATCGCTGCGAACTGCCAAATTAATATACTTCTTGACTTGTTTGTGATGCGTGTATACTGTGTTGGTGTGCAATTGGTGTTGGTACAAAAAACGGTCAAAATCCCGAATGAGTTGATAGGTCAGTTCAGAAAATTGCACGTCCTTTTTAAACTTTTTCCAATAATTGAGCGCCGTGCGCTGTTTCTTTTTGGTTGTTTTCTGCAGTTTGGGGTCTTGCTCCAGCTCTCGCTCCCAAAAATCGGTAAAAGAATCGTTGTTCTCCCCTTTAAAATAATCGTCTAGTTGCTCCATGGTCATTGCGCCCAACCTTCGCACTCGTTCAAAGACGTAGTTCTCCAGATCGACCAATTGGCGCATCAGCTCCGCATTGTATTCGTTGGCGTTTGGATGGTCTACGACCTTAGAGAAGCGTTTGCTCCATTGGTTGGGCTTGACGTACAACCCTGTGGCTATATATCTCCGTTTAGGACTTTGATACGCTCGTATTTGAATAGATGCCGTTCCATCTTGAAGCGTTTTTTTCTTGACGTTATAAATTAACTTAAATTGTATCATTTGGTAGTTTTTTATTCTAGAAAACAAAAATCATTCTATTCTGAAAAATACCATAAACTGAACAACTGGTCATGTAGACGTATGTAGACAAATCGACATTTTGGAGGGAAACATAGAGGGAAACAAGAGAGAAACATAAAATTATGTCAACCTATGTAGAGAGCGTTTAAACAAAGGTTGGGTAACAAAATAGTAACATAAAAAAAAAGAGACCAAAAATCCTAGAACACCGATGTTTGCTAAGTTTTTGATCTCTCTATGTAGACGTATGGTCGCCCAAGTAGTACCCGGAGCGGCTTAGTTGGACTTTTGCAGTACGTTCTCATTGCCAATAAAATAGGACTTTTTAGCCTTTGAAGGAAACATCTAAGATACATTTATCAAAGGCTTTTTTGTGTTCGTTTCAAATGAAAACAGCAGCTGCAGATCTCCAGGAAAAAACGAAACGCCACAACCACGATAAATACTAGATTTTTAAAAACGACTTTTGCAATTAATAGAAAAAAGTCCTCTAAAAAGCGTACTATTCAAGTACATTAAAACTTCGTGCGCATCAAAATAAACAACTGATCAAAAAGCGGCACCACTTTCTTTAATTCAGTAGGCGTCATATAAACCTCTCGAGTGTATTTGGTCTTAGTTAAGTAAGAATTAGCCACCCCTAAGCGCTTTAATTTATAGGCGATGTACTGCTCAAACAAACGGGCTAAAATTTCAGTACGTTCCACATAATAAGACCTATTAGAAAAGGCTTTAATTCGCTTGATAAAGGTTGATGATTCGGTTTTATTCGCATTCCAGTACGCCACCTCCAATATATCTTCCATAGCAGAACGAATCGGATACGTTTTTTTATTGTATGGAATCCTTGTTGAGTTGGTACTACTTCCATTCGATAGCGAATAATAACGATTATGCGGCTCTACTAAAGAACCAAAGAAATAATCTAGAAAGTGTCCGTACTCATGCGCAAAAGACCCCACACCCCCCGAATTAACAAAACGAACGGCTTTACTTCTTGCTTTTTTATATCGAGTAGCTTCATAGTAACGGGTCATGTTGATAATATGCGTACTAGGTTCGTAATGTGCCACCGCTCCTCGTTGTCCTCTAGCGCCAAAGGCAACGCCCAACGTACCATCTAAGCCCAAATTATTAGCCTTAAACTTTAGAACTTTGTTGAGATCATACAAACAAATTCCCAATCCTGCTAAATAATTAAAACGATCTTCATTCGATACCCAGTTGCCAAACTGAAACCCTCTCAAATTAAATACCTTTTGGACATTGCGAACATCTTTGATTTTATGGAGAAAAACAGCAGGCAAAGAACCTTTTCTAAATTCTTTATAAATGGCTTGAAACCCTTTTCCACGCCACCAAGCCTCCATTTTGGAAACGCCTGTATCTGCCCCTCCTAAGGTATCGGTTATTTTAATAGCCATCTTATCTTTTTAGTTTTCCCAGTTTTTTAATGCGTTCTTGATTCAGTTCTTTAGTAGAGCATCCCGAGCCGATTTTTAATTCATTTTTAGGCAGCTTTGCCTTGGTTTTTTTTAGTTTTTTCATGTGCTTTGAGACGTATTTTAAAGATCAGTAATGGTGTATAGATTGGTGTTGATGTCGTAATCTACCTGCA
>JAHDCU010000003.1 GCA_020629715.1 Saprospiraceae bacterium | reverse complement strand
AGAATACCTGCCTGTCACGCAGGGGGTCGCGGGTTCGAGTCCCGTCCAGACCGCTTAGTAAAATAGAGGCTTCGAGCGATTTCGGAGTCTCTATTTTCTTTTCTGGTGGCAACATAGTGTACACAAACACTCAAAAAACTACGTTTACTCTTCAAAATTAATTTCTTTTTTAATGACTCTTTGACTTAATTGATGTTTTCTTTTTGGTAAGTATTAGTTATTATTTCTTCTTTTAGAGGCTTTTCTTTTTCATAATTTGTAGCATAACCTTGGCTTGACGAAATTAGTTGATATTTAGGTTCTTACAATGTATTTTTGTTTACATTAATGCCTTCGTCTTGTCGCTTTGCTCCAAGACTCAGTCATTCCCCCACCGCCCTGTTCAACTTTGCACAACATAAGTCTTTGTTTTACTACTTTTTAGTTCTGGTGATCGTCAATGTGAAATATCTTAAATGAATTATTTTCCATTACTCCTCGTGCTCTATACTGTTGATTTATTCTGAAATAATAGATTCATTTTGATTTGGGTTCTCTTATTTTTAATCTGACATTTTGAGTTTTTCAATCCAAGAGGTACTGCTTAGCTTTTTCAAATTGACGTCACAATCCTCTTCTAGTAAGATAGTCATGCAACTTTTTTGAAATTAAAACCCTATCAATTTTCATGATCCTATTGGTTTTTAAATTCAACTCGATCATCTACTTCTCAAATTGTTTGATAGGCTTTTAGCGCATGTTCAGGCAATTCGGATTCATTTATTTCTACTAGCGTCAATCTTTCTTCTTTATCAGATGATTGCACGATTTTTTTTAAGTAGCTTATAATACCCTGATCAAGGGATATTCATTGTTGTCCAAAATAATCTTGAGCTTTTTCTTTTATCGTCAAGTCAGTTTCAATATTAATCACTGTAGTTTTAGCCATGACAATTGATAGAGCTTAAATACATTTACATAGTAGCTAAGATTGTAAAAAATGCAAGTATTAAAGCACTTTTTCTTTACCATTAGTCATAACATATTCCTTCGCTTTTCGACCCTTACTAGATGCACGAATGAGTAAATTTTTATCCTCTTTGATTGCTCAAAGCCAACCTTGAATATATGCCTTGCAGTTATCAATGATTCCCTTTTCTATTCATGCTTCACTGGATAAGTAAGCAGCTCCCATCTCAGCGATCAACTCCTCTACTCAGTATTCATACTTATCTGTGTCATAGACTATTTTTCTATCTAATCTCGATGCATGACCTGTACTATGAATAAGTTCATGTAATAGTACATGATAATAGTCATCTAATGATTTGAAATTAGCCTGATCTGGAATCTGAATAGCATCAAGTGTGGGATAATAAACAGGACAAGTTCATTCTGTTATTTTCGGTCAGCTAGTAAATGCATCTACAATATTTTTGGCTCTCAAATATTTTTCTGCATCAAGCTGTGATATAAGTTCTGGTTCTACTGATAACGTGGTTTGCTCCATATTAAAAACATGGTAGACCTTGAGAAAAGGAATCAGCTTTTCTTTATCTGTGTCTTTGTCTTTCACAATGTGGTTGAAGTATGAGACTAAAGATCACTTCTCTCCTTTTTTTACCGATCCTCAAAGGGCTTTAATTTGTGAAAAAGTAAGCCAACGATTGTTTTTAAACCCTTTTTTAAGTTTATGTATTTGAAGTAGCAGTTGATTTACACCACTATAGGGTCTACCATTGGATCATAACTGAAATACATCTCGACTCTGCCTTCGTGGGATATTTCACTGCTCTAACTCCTCTATAATACATTGATTAATCCTTTCTTTCGCATTGTTCATTTTTTCTTTGTACAAACTATAAAAGATCATTTTGTGCAAATGAGAAAAAATCTCATTGTGGTGTGATAATAAGGTGGTCAAAGAGTTCTATTTCAATGACATTGCAGGCATTTTTAAGCTTCTCAGTTATGTTAACATCGTGCTTACTAGGATTGGTGTTTCAAGAAGGATGGTTATGTGCCACAATGATTCCTGCTGCATTTGCTTTTAGAGCAACCCCAAGAATTTGCTTAATATCAACAATGGTTCCTGCTAGTCCTCCTCTGCTCATTTCTTTGTAACCAATAGCTTGTAGCTGACGATTGACTAGAATGACAAAAAGGGATTCTTGATATTCAATAGTATCAGGTCGTACAGATCAAAGGAATCAAACCATATTCATTACTCATGGAATTTTAGTCCTCTCTTCAAAAGGTACAATTCCTTGATAAGTAATTTGAATTTCTGGGATTTTTACTTTCATTAGTCACAGCATCATAAAGTATTCCCCTATCTAATGATACATTTTGTGATTGCAAGTTAAAAGAACGTACGTTCTTATTTAAAGATATAAGTACTTTCAAAAAGAGCCTATCACTCCTCTACTGGGCTTTTTTAAGGAAATTTAATCGCTGGCTTTTAATGATTTTATGGTCAAAGCCATAAGAGTCTAAGGCTAATTTGAAAAATTGATTTTGCGAGATATGTTCAAGAAATTCATCTTTCAATGACTCTATTTTTTCGGTAGATAATTGCTCAAGAATACCTGTAAGTTCTTTGTCTAAGTCGATTGGTTTCACAGTGTCATCTTCATTCTGTACTGTTGGCTCAATGATAGTTCTTTTCTTTGGTTCATAGAATTTATTTTCCAAAGCTTTGAGAATGAACCCAGCGGGATTATTGACAGCGTTTTTGGTAAAATGTTTTTTGCAGTATTTCAGTGTATGTTTGATAAAGTCATGGTCATACTTTGCCAATATGGAAGAGTGAATTACTGCAGTGCTTAAACCGTATTTTTCTAAGTCTGTGACTACAGATTTAGAGCTTTGATCAGGTGAAATAAGTTGGGGTTCTGCTTGGACTCCTTTCTTTTTTTGAGAATAGATGTGGAAGGTGATTTTATCGACCTTTTTTGATCCAGGCAGTTTAGTTTCTTTGAAGCTGAACCCAATGTCAGTATGCTTATTGAGGTCTTTTTGTGCCTGTAGGATAATCCTCTTTTTGAAATTATAGTAACGGCTGCTATACTTCTCTGCTACTCCAAGAATTTCTTTAAGCTCCTCTACCTCAAAAGTTCTCTTACCTATTCACTCAAATGCTTTAAGAAGTTCATACATTCTGATAGAATTACTGCTGCTAATATTTAAGACGTGCTTCATGTCGTACATCAGAAATCTATTTTTCAGTTGCAATAGATATGGTTTTAAATCTGGATGAAATGTTGCTTCTATTATTCAAGAGCCATCGATATTATACTTAAAGCTATTGACGAGCGAAGTCTTAAAAAGCTTTTGTTCTCCTCACTCCTCTATTGGTATCTTTATGATTTTTCTGATCAGACTGTCGGTGGTCTTTTCAAGCTCTTTGTAAATGTTTTTATTCTTTATCTGAAAGGTTTTGATGAAGTTCTGTACAGGAATCTTATATGTTTTAAAATCTTCGTCATCATTAGTAAGTTGCGACACCATGAGCGTAAACAACCTAATTTCTAGGACTGTAAAATCAAATCTCGCATTAACCAAATGGTTACTCTTTTTGACAATTCCAGACATGATAATATGAGCTTAGTAAAAACTACATAAAAAACAAACAGTAGTCATATAGTGTAGCAATTCAATATAAATCCTTTCCAAACCCTAGTATTGTAGTCATTAGATGGGTTACTCCCTATTATGGTAATAATAGGGTATCAATTTGTTGCTTTTCTACCCTGTTTTTGTTGTTATCATCCCTGAATATGTAGCAATTGATGCTGATATTCCAGTATTTAAGCGGCTTTTCAAGGCTTATAAGCTAATAAGGTATACATAAGTATTACAACAATAATGATCCTTTGGATTGTGTGATTTATCTGAATGGTGATTTTCAACTCCACAATAAAGACTTATTAGCCCTTTATTAATCAAGCTTTTATGGAGCCTCCTAGTAGATTGGTATGTTAATTTGCTAAAACGCCGCATTCAGGGTCTTTTTTAAGTGTTTATGATCCAAATTGTAGTAAGCCTGTTCCGAATAGAATTCAGCCCAGCACTACAATTGCGATAATGGCGTAAAACATAACTTTATAAGTACCGAGTTCTACTTTGGTTCTGATCATCTCAGTGTATAGACTTTTTCTTTCAGTTTCGAGTTCTGCGACTTTCTCTTCACGGCCGTTTAATTGGGTTTTATAAAGCTCGACATATCAAGAGTACTCATCTACCTGTGCAGATAATGATACTTTATCAATTTTAAGATCATTAATTTCCTTAATTAAGGCTAATTCAGATTGTACAGTTTCTTCTTTTTCGGTAGATACAGACTCCTCCGCTACTACATGTTCTCTATGTACAGTCTTTTTTCACATTGCACGAGCTAATGATTCAAAATCATCCTCTCTGATAAAACTAGACTTTCCGTTAGAATCTACTTTTGAAACTAATTGGATACCCATTTTTTTCACTCGTTTGTAAAAGGTGGGCGCAGAAGTTTCTAGTAATAAAACGGCTTCATTACTTCTGATCATTTCTGTTAATGGTTAATAAAGAGCTATAAACATTTAATAGGCGAGAATAAGTATTTATTCAACGAAATTAAGGTGCTTAATAAAGTGATATGATTTCGCAGTTCCAATGCAAGCACATATTTAATAAAGCATTCATTAGCAATTAATTAAGATATTAAATATGATTTCACTAAGGTTGAATAGGGCAATAAAGACTTTTTATTCCATTAAAAAAATGGAGCAGGGGAGTGCTCCAAATGTGGGTTTGGTGTTTATTAAGAATATTAAATCGCAATAAGTAGTTTTTTGTTTATTAATTATCACTTTTGAAATTCATAAATATTCTGTTTCTGATTTTTTGGTCATGCTGCTTACGTTCTTCTAATACAAGAAGTGATTCAAGGCATCTATCAAGGTCAGTTCCTTTGATATTTTCAGTAGTTGGATTTTCCTTAAGGCGGTTAAATATTTCTCTGTAATAGGGCATAAGTTCTAAAGACTTATAAATATCTCCCATTTGTTCTTTGATTCTATCTAGGGCAAAATTTTGACTTCCCAATTCTGCACTGGCAGAGGAGTAGTTATGTTTTTCATAACTCTTGATAATTCCTGAACTCCTATCGGCAAAAAAGCTCGTTTGCTGCTGAAGAAGCTGGATTTTATGAAGTAAGAGATCATGATTATAAAATCTCTCAATTAGCCTACAGATTTGTTCATTTCTTTCAGAGAATTCTTCTGGAACGCGTTTAGGGCTATTCATATGAGAATAGAGAAAGATAAAAGCATATTGATTATATCCAATTGAGAAAGGAACTCAAATTTTTCAGTCTAAACATTGTTGAGAAACAAGGATAAGGGAGCCTTCACCTTCTTTACAGGAGAGATCCTGATACATACAAAGATCAACGAATCCAGTACATTCACATGATGCGAGAATTGTTTTGAATAATCCTTTCACGATTACGTGGGTGACTTTGACCATATATTTACCATCTTTTCTGCCCATAATGACACCATTGTAACCTGAATTAGAACCCCATTGTCGGCATTTTACTTGGTCTCCGATAGCATAGCGATAATCATATTTGCCTTCTGCTAATTCACTTTCTCTAAGGAGTGCATAATTCACTTTTTCATCCCCAATGCATTGATACCAACCATCTGTAGCAATCCAAATTTGATTACCCTTAAAAATATCCTCACCTTTATATGAGCCTTTATATCCGCCCAATAGTTTTACCTTATAGCGAGAGCGATCTTGATTCCATTCTTCTACGACAGCTTCTATAGTTCCTTCGGGGTTTTCTTCATTACAGACTCGATCACCCTGTTGCCAATGAGAAATTTCTAATCGATTTTGTTTTTCTAAGTACCGTTTTTTAAGAGCATTTATTTCTTGATACCATTCTCCATTGGGGTATTTGTTGAGATAGAGATTATACTGATCAAGAGAGCCATTAATGGCAAAGGTATAATCGTTGTATTCATTTTTTTGATAGAGGAGTGCCTCTACTTGATTCAGCTTATTACTATTAGGATAGTTGGTTTTAAAGTCATGGCAATCTTGAATAGTACCTTCTTCACAAATCTCGAATTGGAGGTCTTCGATGATTGTATGTGTTAACGGGCATTTACATTTGATTAATTGATCCATTAGGGTTCTATTATCATTACTATGATCTAATAGTGATATGCAATAGGTACAGGGGTTTTGTATAGCAGTTTTAAGTTCCTTTTTAAAAAGAGAAGCCCTATCATCTAATTCAATATCGATATTGTAATTGTTACATTCTTCCCATTTTTGATAGGTCTTTTCCCATATATAGAGTTGTAAAAGACGCTCGTTTGGAGTTTTGAAGTTATTATACTTCCGCTCAACTCGACTGAGTTCTTTTTTGATTTTTCTACAATCAGATTGAAGGAAAATAGGATTATTAGCCATGATAAGGAATAAAACGATCCATACAATTTTCAAATTCATCGATAAAGTTTGTCTCAATATTACTTATAGTGAGACATGCAGATTTCGACATTAATTAGCCTTTATTAAGAGACTAGGCTATTATCAATACTCTTTCATATGGAATTTAACGGGTTTTAAACCTTTTATAGCTCAGCATCTCTGGATTTTGGCGCAAAATAAGTAATACTGAGCCATGTTTAATCTAACATAATGAATGAGTATATATGATAAAAATGGTGCTCGTAAATATTTGACACTTTCTGAAAGGAAGCGTTTTTTGGAGGCATTGGAAGGAGTAGAGGAGTACAAGCGCATGTTTTTGATTACGATCTATCTTACTGGCGCTAGGATGAGTGAAGTACTACATCTTCAGGCAGATAATATTGATCTTTCGAATGGATGTATTGTGTTTGAGTCTTTAAAAAAGAGAAAAAATGGAGTATTTAGAGCAGTTCCAGCTCCTAAAGATCACCTAAATAATCTGGATAAATTAATCTGTAAAAATGGGGGTCATCTATGGTCATTTTCAAGACGTACGGGTGTAAGGCTTGTAAAAATGGTGATGCAAAAGGCTAGGATCGAAGGAGTTCAAGCTTGCTCCAAAGGTTTACGTCATAGTTTCGCTATTGCAGCTCTTCATGAAAATATACCTTTGACCTTAATCAAAAAATGGCTTGGTCATAGTTCGTTGGCAACCACAGAAATCTATTTAGATGCCATAGGAGCAGAGGAGAGGGCTTTTGCCAAAAGAATGTGGCCAAAGGATACTTAGCCAAAGAAATTAGGATTAATTAAAGCAAGAATTATTCATGATGCTCACAACATTATAAGTCCAATAATAGCTTTCCTGATTAAATTTTTTCAGTCATTCATAACTGTATTATCATCTCTACTACTAGCAATCATCACTCAGCCAACGATAACTGTTATAAGTGAAGAAACTAAAATCAGTGATACAGCAATATTGATCAAAGCTCTTAACAAAAATGGGAAAGCTCATCCCTGGGACACTTGTAATGATTCTTTACCTTTCACGGTTTTATTTCACATTTCTATGCACCTACCGATAAAGGGAACATTGGTATTAAGCATAATACCTCATCTGGCTTTACATCAGCAAAGTTCATCAGACATTAGACCCTCGGTTCGGCAGTTGATGTAGTTCTCCTCACATTTCTCTTTTGAATTGATGGGTACAGCACCACATGCTTGATTGAGTTCTTGTAATCTCTGCATACATCCCTTGTATGCATCACTTCATATGTCACCAACTCATTGGCAGGCTAATGAATCTTTATCTTCAAACAATTTCTTTATTGCCTCTTTTTCATCATCACTCAGTGGATCAGTGTCTTTTACTAATCCCTCTGACTCTTTTTTCATATCGAATTGCATATCATTTTCTAGGAGCCTCAATTCTTCCTCCATTTGACGTTGATATTCTTCTTCGCTTGGAAGTACTGGTAACCCAGCGTCTCATCAGCTTGTGTCTCCATTTGCTTGTACTGAAATTGTGAATAGCATGAAGAAGCCAAGTATGGATAAGACAAAGCGTCATGCAAAGTAATAGAGTTGCTTAATAACCATACTTATGCAATAAGACGATTAAAAAACCTAGTAGAATCAGCATGAATCCTATCCGAAAACTTTCAATCAAGATTCAGTTGATTCAATCGACTAAGCATCGTCACGTTCATAGTACCACGAGTATTATTCAAAGTCCATTTTGAATGGTTGTAAGGATTCTCATTTCCTAAATCAGATCGAATAAATCTTCAATAGAAATTATATTGCTCAAATGAATTAAAAGCAAATTATTGGTAGGTTCTGACATAGGATATATTTCTTAGAGTAACCATCAAAAAATTGAGCAATGAGTATAATGTGAATTTTATATTTCAAGACTATTACTTCAATACCACTATTTTTTTAGATACATGTGAAAGTCTATTTTTAAACTTTAAACGTAAAATATAGACACCTGCATTAAGCTCTCTCAAATCAATTTGTTGTAGGTTGGAAGGATCGTAATTATCTAGACATATTCCTAGTTGTGAGTAAACTTCAATTTTTTCAACTTCTTCATTAGATCCATTCGTAATATAGACCATGTCTTTAGTAGGGTTAGGTTTTATTAGGATAAAAGCATTAAGGTCAACTTCATTCAATGAAGAAATTAAATCATTACCATCACAATCTTCATCAATTCCATTATTGGCAATTTCTTCAGAATTAGGATTGATGTTAGGATCAGTATCATCGCAGTCTTCGTCAATGCCAAATCCATCATTATCTAAATCATCGTCAGGAGTATTAGAATTGCAATCATCATTCCAGCCATTATAAGGGATTTCAATTACTAAAGGATTAATTGATGGATTCGTGTCATCGCAGTCTTCGTCAATGCCAAATCCATCATTATCTAAATCATCGTCAGGAGTATTAGAATTGCAATCATCATTCCAGCCATTATAAGGGATTTCAATTACTAAAGGATTAATTGATGGATTCGTGTCATCACAGTCTTCATCAATGCCAAATCCATCGCTGTCTAAATCATCGTCAGGAGTATTAGAATTGCAATCATCATTCCAGCCATTATAAGGGATTTCAATTACTAAAGGATTAATTGATGGATTCGTGTCATCACAGTCTTCATCAATGCCAAATCCATCATTATCTAAATCATCGTCATGAGTACTAGAATTGCAATCATCATCTAGACCATTATATGGAATTTCATTAGCATTAGGATTGACAGATGCGTTCATATCATCGCAATCCTCAAAGGATTCAAATCCATCTCCGTCCTCGTCAATTTTTGAGTTATTCTTAATAAAGACGAAATCTTTAATATTCTTTGCGAATTCTAATGAGTCTATTACTAATCCATCAGTTAAGGCGATGTAGATTTTTTTACCTGAACTAAATAATATTTCATTTAAATGTCTTCCGGCAATAAGATTCCTAGATCCCATAAAATCTGTAAAGCCATTGAAGTTAGATGGGTTTGATCCATCAGGATTAATCGTCCAAAGTCCCCCTCCATTACCTCTTGCGTAAAGGATTTTATTACTAATCTTATCATAGGAAGGTCCTTGAATAATTCTATCAGAATCCCAGGTGGTACTATTATCATTGAAGAATCCAGCATCATTGTCTAATAAATAATGTTCGCCCAATACAAGATCTACTTTGTATAAGTTTTGTGGCCATGAAAGCCAGGAGGCTTCATTAGAAGTGTATATTACGTATTGATTATCTGGGGAGAATTCTGATCTATGTTCCATTATATCAAAATTATTCGTCAAATTCGTGAAGAGTTCATTTTGAATATCGTACAGAAATATATCGCCGTCTCTATAATTGCTTATATTTTCCCATCTTCTAGTAACAATACTCAAATATTTTCCATCAGCAGATACTGCTATATCACTTATAAAGGCATTCCCGATGGAGTTTTCACCATTCACTGAAAAATCTTTTATAAGATTCTCTACTGAAGAATTGATATCATAACTGTAAATGCCAAAACCTTGTGGTGTTCGAACATCTATTTTAGAATCACTCTTGATATAGTATAATTTTTTATTGTTCTGATCTAATGCTAGAGCTTGTCTATTCAATCCATCCCCGAAAATATCCACGAATAAATTCTCATCGAATTCACTAAGTAATTCAGACTGATAAATCGTATTGATATTCATATCGTATTGATTTTCAGCATTGAAAAATAGAAGTACTTTTAAAGAATCATCATTATCTACTGAACACTCTCCTAAAAGATAGCTTGACACTCCAGCGTTTTCAGCTTTACATGAATTTGCATAGGTTACGTTATTACATCCACAGACGGGGTCATATATTGCACTACATTCTCCTGTAGGATTCATTTGACTTGGATCTATACATCCATCATCACATTGACCAAATGTGAAGAACCAAATACCATTCTCTATTGCCTCACATGCGTTACCATATGTGACTGCATTGCAACCACATACTGGCTCGAATTGTGTCGTACATGGATCACCAGTAATTATTGTTGAGTCAAAACAATCAGCATCATTAGCACTTATTATTTTTTTGCAATCAGCATAGTTACTACTAGCAGCAGAACTAGTAGCGATAGCAGTAATATAGGAATGAGTTCCTACCTGAGTAGGAATATTAGGACCTGAATAAGTCCATTCTCCATTATTGTCCGTTTGTACTCTGGCAATGAACAAATTCCCCTGGCACTCACATTCAGAGTAAGCTTGATCGTGATAAATATCAACCAGTGATCCTGGTTGTGCTTCACCGCTTATCTCATTGGTGTTTGCTATTGTTACCAAAGGATTGAATGTCTGATCTGTGAAGTTTTCAAAGAATATTGGGTATATGTTGCAACTTAATTCATTTACTCCAATATTCACATTACTTACATTTTGATTGTAGATTCCTACCTCATTGTTAAATATTTCGTTTTTAGTATTTTCTGAACTTGTACCAATATTGATCTGGTTAGACGATTGCAGTGTAATTCCATAGGATATATCAAGGTATCCAGTAATTCTATTTTCATTTATAGAAATGTCACTACACTCGTTGACCCATATTCCATTATAGTAATTAGGAAAACTAACTGATGATGAATTTAAGCCTATGGAGTTGTTCGTTATTATTACTCCTGTAGCCTCAAAAAGACCTATTCCAGTATCATTATTTCCAGATATGACATTATTTTCAATTATGACTCCTGAATTATTGGCACCGACAAAAATCCCCTCATTATTTGGTATAGCGTAAGTTTGATCGCTTGATAATCCTATTATATTATTTCGAATTGTCACATTTGTACTAATATCATCTGAATCAACGATAATTCCAATACGATCTAAAGACGAATCTGCAATACCGGAGATGATATTATTTTCAATATTAATGTCGGATACATCATTCAAGAAAATCCCATACTCTTCACTATTTGCAGGTTGATTGTTTTCCATAGACTCAGTAATACCAATTATATTTCCAAATATTGAGATACTATTGGCTGTATTTGCAAGCTGCAATCCTATCCTATTCGCGTAAAGGACATTGTTCCCAAGATAAACTTTAGACCCTCCCCAAACTCCTATTGCAGTGTTGTCATAGTTTTTAGCCTCTATATTTGAGACCTCACAATTATCACAACTGACTACCATGCCCCAATTATTTACAGATAAATTTGAGCCATCGATTACTATTCTTCCTTCGCCATTAACTAAGTATCCATCAATAGCATCACATTCACCTTGAAGCCATATCTGATTTGTATGATAAATAGTAGATCCTAAGGGAAGATCAAATCGAACTGTATTAGGTTCTGGATCATTATTAGCCTGTTGAACAGCCCATTGTAATGATCCATTGCCTGAATTATTTGTGTTAGTAACATAAATGTCAGTTCTATCTGCCCAGCATCCATAACTAGGCTGTATCCAAATTAATTCTTCCTTATTGAAACCGTAAGTGTTAGACCACTCAAGAAGTCCAGGGTAGTCCATATTTTCAATATAGGCATTATTGTTTTCAGCCCTTATCTTTAATGCTAATTCTGTAAATCCTGTACCTTTCATCATTTGTCCTACTGCACAGTACGTTCCGAAGTCATCTATGAAGTATGGAGTGATAATACCCTGATGTCTAGTATTTTTAGGAAAATTCTGTTGTCTGATATATTCTCTTAGGATGTCCAGTCCAATGATTCTATTCTTTCTAGATTTGCGTGATAGTCCAGTTGGCTGGTTCTCTCTTAAGTACTTCTCAACTAGAATTAGATGTGCATATATAAGCTCTTGGTTATTAGTTATATCTGGAAATTCGGAGAAATCAAAATTCCTCGGATCTTGTTTTAACCAATATTTATTTAACTCGCAGAGTTTTTCATAAGTACTAAGATTTTCAAATTTTTTGGAACAGGTTGCAAATTGATATGAAAAGAGAAATAGGAGTACAACTACTAGACGTGCAATAGCAGATATCATGACATTAATAAAGGTTGATTTGGCATGAAAATAATGTCTTAATGCCAATTCTGCCACATCACCATACGAATGGTCTAATTTTCCTTAGCAATGAAAATGTTTTAATTAACGGTTTATTTTCGTCGGTACTGGTCATGATGTTACACTTGTCGGGGTAGTTGTAGAAATGGTTGTATTTCTAGGTCCAGTTGTTGCGCTTGGTGTCGTAGTTGGACTAGGTCCTGTAGTTGGGGTACTTGACGAAACGCTTGGAGTTGTAGAAGGCAAAGGTCCTGTAGTTGGAGTACTTGACGAGGTTCCTACACTTGAATTCGATGAATTCGGTAATCAGATTCAATTTTCCAATCAACAATCAGAATTACATCCATCGCCTGAAGTAATATTTCAATCATCACACTCTTCCCCATAGTCACTTTGTATATTACCATCTCAACAAAAACAAGAGGAGAATTCTCATACATAGCCAGTATATATTTGTCCTCAACAATCCAATGTTCATGTACTATAGAAAGTACATCATCCTTGAATATAGTTGAGACATTCTTCAATTTGACATCAAATAGCTGAACATCAATCTCAGCTTTGAAAATTTCCATCATCGCATTCTTCACCAAAAATTTGCTGAATTATTCAATCTCAACATAAACAAATTGATTCTGTATTTCAATCATTCGACAAAAATCAAGTGAAGTTTCAACCTGTCAAATACTGACAATTCAAAGATGATTTTTCAATCAAAGCTTTTGAAGGTGTTTTATATTTTAATGAATTATCAAGACTTGTGTTTTGGGTTGTAAAAGGTTGATGACTTTTCTCTGTATTTATATTGTTTTTGATAGTTGTCGCTCATAACGCAATAAATCATCAAATAATTCATGCTATAACGGCAATTCCAAATTGAGTGTATTTCATGTTAAAAAGAATAACTAAAAAGTTTAACTAATATTAATCATGAAACACTAAGAAGTCAAATTATAATTGTTTAGACTTATCGAAAGCCTTACTTAATACGTTATGGAAATACTTGGAACTACAATTTAATGTTATGGAACATAGTACTATCCTATTAAGTCTATTCCAGAATTAGCTAAAATGAGAATTTATCATTTTTGGGTGAGTGAAAGTGGTATTCAAATTAATCCGCCTTTACCCGAATAAATCGATCCTGAAATATTTCTCGATAAGTCGCTCCGATAGGAATTTCTATCTGCTCCTTACTTTTGATTACAAATGCTCTACCCTTATCAAATCCTGACACTTTATTAAGGTTTAAAATGTAGGATTTATGTACCCTCATAAGCGAATTGTCTTTGACTTGTTCGCCAAAGCTTTTGAGACCTGTGGATAGAGTGTATGTTTGATCTTCTGTATGAAGGCTTAGGTAGTTGCCTGGACTATCACCTTTGATGTATAATACATCATTGATATTAATTTTCACATAACGTGATTTATGTTTTACAAAGAAAATATTCTTTTCAGAATACATCAGGCATGGAGGAGTGGTTGAAGCCTGTAACGAGACTTCAACTTCTGCCCGTTTCTTTTTTACATAATTGAGCAGTCCAATATCAAATGCTATTTGAAGTTCTGCATCAGTGATTGGTTTTATGAGATAGTAGACTGGATCCACTTCTTTAGCTCGTTTAATATTCTCTTCACCGCCCAAACCAGTGAGAAAAATAATGGGGACTTTTACAATCTGATTTAGCTTCAAAGCTGTCTGTATTCCATCGGGCTGATTATTACCTAGATCAATGTCCATTAAAACAACGTCAGGCAGACGTTTTTTAAATGCTTCAATGGCCTCTTTTTGATTGGTTACAATATCTGAGATTACATAGCCTAAACCCACGAGCCTTTCTGATAAGTCTTCAGCTAGAATGAGATCATCCTCTACTATTAAAATCTTTAAAACGCTCATACTAAAGGGCTATTTTATTGAATGAAAATTGATATGAGAGACCCCCTTTATTAAGAGTTTTAAAGACTCCGTTAAGTTGTTTGGTTAGTAGGGTGACGAGCTTGATACCTAATGAATCTGATTGCTCTAAATCAATAGTACTTTGATGACCAGAGCCATTATCAAAATAGTTGAGGAGAATATCTCCTTCTGAATTTTTATTTAAATCAATGGTTATCAGAGGCTCTTTAATATTTTGAAAAGCATACTTGAATGTATTGGTCATAAGTTCATTGATGATCAAACCGATCCTCATCGCACTCTCACCGTTGAGCGAGATTTCTTCAATATTAGTATTGATTTGAATCTTATTTTTTTCAGATGGATAGGTATTTAGAATAGTTGTAGAGAGCTCCTCTATATAATTCTTCAAATCAACTTGGGAGGTTTCTTTTAAATAGAGTTTCCGATGGAGGAGCGACATGGACTCTAATCGCATTTGACCTTCTTTAATGGCTGATTTGGCTTCGGAATCTTCGAGTCGGTTTTGTTGCATATTGAGCAATGCCGACATAAAGGCTAAGTTATTTTTGACCCGATGTGCTAAGTCTTTATGCAGGGTTTCGATCTGTTGATTTTTCGAAGCAAGAGTATAATTAAGAAGTTTCCTTTTTTTGCTCTGTCTATAAAGTAAAAAGAGGAGTAGACTCAGCAAACCTATACCTATTCCGCCACCAATTAATCCAAGTCTCTGTCGTGAAATTTGCGCTTCTTTCAACTCCTGATCTTTTTTAAGCAGTTGATTTTCAGCTTCTTTTTTTTCGGTTTGGTATTTGGTTTCTATCTCCGCAATAGAGGCGTTTATATCATTCGTGTATAAGGAGTCAGTGAGAGATAGGTATGATGATAATTCATGAAAAGTGATATTAGAATTAAGCTTAGCTTTATTCTTAAGGATGAATTTTTTACATTCTTGTAATTCGGGAATCATCTTTGAATCAGATAGTTGTAACTCCGCTTTTTTTAAATAATCTAAGGATTGTTTATAATCATGATTTTTAAAAGACAATTGACCTAGTAAAGAATTGAAAAGACCAATCTCTGGTTGTTTGTCTAATTTAATAGCTAAATTTTTCCCTAGGTTTAAAACACTAAGTGTTTCTTCTTTGCTATTGTTTTTGTACAACACCGTTCCCATGCCTTGGTAGGCATATAGTTTTGAGTAGTCGGTGGACTCCCCATCAATGACTTTATTGTAGTAAATCACAGCACTATCTAATTTATTACTATTAGAGTATAAGCTTCCAAGATTATTATAAATTGTATATCGACGATTATCCTCAGTATGATCAAGCAATTGAAGTGCTTTATGGTAGTAATTAGCTGAATATTCTTCATTCTTTATTTTTTCCATCAATGAACCTAGGCTGTTTAGAACTGCAAATTTGAGATTATTGACTTTGACGGAGTTTCCTGAAATCGTATCTAATTCACTAATTATCGAGAGTAGAAGAGTCTGAGAATTTTTAAAATCACCTTCTCTTTTATATATGTTACCCAACTGATATTTTATAGAACCTCTGGCTAGATATTGTTTTGGATCTTTAAATTTGTCTAGCTCCAATAATTGGATATTGAGTTCTTTCGCTTTTTCGTTTTCTCCTTTTCCTTTATGGTAAGAAGCTAGATTAAATAGAACTCTTACTAGTTCATTTTCTAAGTTGTTTTCAATAGCTAATAATCTAGCTTCATCAAGCAATTCATACTCTTCATTGCTCCCGCTCTTCAAAAGTGCTTTATATCTTAGGAATTCAACTTTGAAATTGATTATACCCAATGAATCACAAAGAACTACCCCACGTTCTGCATAATTCTGAGCTTTTTCTTTGTCTTTGTGAAAAATAGATTTTGTAAGACTATGGAGGGCTTGAACATTCGAACTATCTATAGGCGTTTTCATCGCTACAATCTCAAGACTATCTAAATCTTGTCCAGTTGTCCAGTTTATTAATGATACATATACTAGTAGAATCAAATATAGTCGCATAACTAAATCAATTTTGTTTTAAGTCCAGTCAGTGTTTCCCATCCAGAAAGAAAATGATCCATGCCATCATAGTATGTTCTGAATAAGAGGTAGTCTTTGAATGTAGAATCAATGAAGCACTCCTTCACGGACTCTTTTGTTTTGTTATCCGTAAATATAGCAAGAAGTCTATGGCCTTTTTCAATATTATAAGTTCTACAAAGTGCAGACTCCTTGATGCCCGAGATATGTTTCTCTATTTGAGCACTGATCCTTTTCACATTTTTGTCATTGTACAACTCTAGTGCAAAGAGTCTAGATTGAGAATCGGATTTAATCAGTAATGCTCCATCAGGTATGATATACTCTCCATAGAGTTCCATCCTAGTCTTTGCTTGAAGGTTTTTTTGGACTCTATTATTCCCTATCTTATCGAAATATCTATCGAAGAATATAAGCTGCAAGTCATTTGCTAAGCAGTCTTGTAGACAGGCAATATGAGCATCAATAGTATATTTTCTATGAAAGTAATCCTGCGTAAATACAACCGATCTTCCTCTAGGATATTTAATATCATTGCTCTGTAAAACTTGATTCTCTATAAGTACTTTCTGTCCTTTAGCTTTCAAGAAATAGAAATTTTCTAAACGACCTTTAGTTGGTATGAATGCAAACTCCATCTCACCGACCAAAGCTCTTCTTGAGTCTTTAAGAGGCTTAAGCATAACGGATAAGTTGCTCTTACGATTAGATACACCGAGCTGTATGAGTTGAGAGGTGGTCAGAAACTTGAACATTGCCAGGTATTTCAAAATCTTCAATTGCGAATTAGATAGTATCTCAATCATTTTGTTATAAGTCGAATAAAGGGGTCTCTTCTTTTTGTTTCATGGCTCTCATTTCTACTTCTACTTTTCTGTAATAATCTTCTACCATGCGATTGTGAAGTAGCTGCAAGTCTTGATCTTGAAGTTCAAGACGACGATCAAGAAGTAGTACATCTGAGCTTTTAAAAATTCTTGGACTCATAGAACTGGTTTTGAGCAAGAAATGAAAATTGCGAATGGATTGAAGCACTTTAGTACTTATCCCCGTGATGTTTTTGATTTTATTAGCAGTCTTGATACTGTCGTTTTTACCAATGATCTTGACTGAAGTATTGCCAAGTGCAACTTCTTCTAATTTACCTAGTCTTTCAATTGACTGATTAGCCATGATAATATGAAGCCCGTACTTTCTTGTTTGCTCAATGATATTCTGTATCGATTCAGTGATAAAATTTTGGCACTCATCAACGAATAAGTAAGTTGGTTTTCGAAACTCTTTCCTGACCAATACATGACTCTTGATCATTGAGATCATAAAACGACCAAATGATTTAGATGCTTCTACACCAAAGAAACGTTGAGATAGGTTGAAGGTGATGACTTTGCCTCCATTGATTGCTTTTCCTAGATCAATAGTACTCTTGCCAATAATCAGGTTATAAAATGCAGGATAGTTGAGAAATGATTGAAGCTTGGTATATACAGCTGCTTTGGTCTTGTTATAATGGGGGTCATGCCAATTTTCAAAGATCACTCTATGTGCAGGGTTGGGTACTCTTTTACCTTTTTCAATTAGAGCCTTATCATTTCTCATTAGCTTTATAAGGTCGACTAGGGTAGTACCATCTAATCTTAGGAGTAGAGATAATGCAGGTATTAGAATAGCACTCATATTTGCACTTAGGTCTACCTGTACAGCCTCTTCAATGGCTTCTGATAGAAACTGTGCACGAGCTACAACTGCATTTTCATTCCTTGATTTTAGTTCTAAAGGGTTGATTACTGGTGACCATCCTACCCTGAGATCAGGCTCTATGTGAATGAGTCTTCTAGAATCTTTATTCAAAATGGAATTTTTCACTTGATCGCAAAGGTCTCCATGTGGATCAATGAGAATCAGCGATCTAGAAGAATGCTCTGCACTTGACTTTTGGAGTTGGAAAAAGAGTAACCTCATAAGTTCGCTTTTCCCAGAACCTGTCGCTCCGCAGATATAACAGTGTTTTTGTAACTCTCCTAAGGGAATGTTAGCTTTCAATTGACGCAAAAAAAAAGTAATTCCAAGCCGCTCCGTATTTTCAAGGGTTTGACGCAATAATTGAAAATAGTCCTCCATCGTATCCTCCAGAGCCAAACGAAACTCGATAAGAGCGTTGCGTGAAGGAATTCTCAAAAATTCGAATATTGGATAGTGGGGAAAGTTTTCTTCAGGTATTTCTTTAAATAAGAGTCTATACTCATCATAGGTAAATCCTCGATTAGTGAAATAAATGAAGTAGATAGGAGTGTAAGGTTCAACCTGATTTAGAATTCCATCAATCTTGGTTGTCCAAGAATGCATAAAGTCATTGAACTGTTGCAAGGGTGGAATGCTTACATCGCCTAAGTAACAACCCTCTTGCTGTTGCATCAGATCATGGAATTGATCTAAACTTAAGATGTTTTCGGGTTGAATCTTTAAATCTGTAAGATTTGATGTAAATGATTCAAGCATACAAAAGTGAGTAATGGTTATCCTTGTAACGTATCGATTTTGTAATTAGATGTATAGTGATTCTAAGTTTGTTTTCAAGAACAAACGTTCTTTTATCATTGATAATCAATTAATTATGTTTTATATGGAGAATAGATGATTTGGTAAGGAAAAGTGGCATGACAATTTTTTTCTATAAATATTTATGCTATGATATTTAGTATAAGCAATAAAGAATACGAATTGGAAAGTCAGCTAAGTCTTTCATTTCCTCCAAGAAATAAGACCTTGGTATTGCACAAAATTGACTTCACAGAAGATAGAAAAATCCTTACTGAGGTTAGGAGACTCAAGAATGAAGCGAAGTCAGCGATCCATAAGATGACAAGAACAAATTATAGAAGGGCAGAAAGTGCCGTTAGACGATATGTTCAATATATAAATGATATTACGGAGGAGTATCAAAAGCTTGTTCCTCAAGTGGAAAAAGTTGAGCAGGTACAGCAAAAATGGGCTAGAATGATACAGTCTGATTCCCGATTATCTTCAACAGAAACCAAAACCCTCCATAATAAACTTCGCACTTACCATAGTGCTATCTATGCGGATATTCGAAGAACATTTTCTGAGATTGATAATAATGCTTATCTCATAGAGTTCATGCGGGCAGAGGAGTTGGATAATAAAATGAATGAGTTATTCACAGATTCAATTAATCGAACACGTAGAGAATCAGACCAAAGAGTACAAGAGAAACGAAGAACAGAAGAATTAGAATTGGCAAGAATTAAAGAAAAAGAGATTGAAGAACAAAATCGAGACAGAGCAGCTGAGCGTCGCAAGATGGAAGAGGAGTACCTCCAGAAAGTAATTGCTGATAAAGAAAAGCTTCTTGAAGATAGTCGTCAGATGGAGCAAAAGCTCAATGATCGTATGGCAGAGTATGAGCTTAAATATCAAAAGAAAATGCAGGAGCTTTTAAATCGGGAAGATCAGCTAGATGACATGCTATCTAAACGTGATAGAGCTGTTTACGATAGTTTTGTGAAAGACAAAGACGATATAATTAACCAAGAAGCTGAGGAACGTGTCAAATCAATATTAAAGAACTTAGGAATTAAAGTATGAATGAACACAGACTATCATATTTCGTAAAACAAAAAGAGGAGGATTTACAGGTATTCAAACGAGAGCTTCAAGATATGGCTCATGCTTTGAAGATCAAAGATCGAGAATTGGCACATCGAGAACGTGTGAACAAGGATTATCAGGAGTTGATGAATATAAAGCATGCTACAGAATTAGAATCTCTTCACAGCATGCTCAATGTCAATAATCGACTGCATGAAGAAAAGGTAAGTATGCTCAATACTTTGCATCAGAACGAAATGATCGTAAAGGATATAGATCATAAACAAGCATTATACACAACTGAGCGAGAACTTCAAAAATCACAGCATATGTATGATATGTTGACTGAAAAGAATGGGATCATCAGGGAACAAATCGTTCTTGAAAATAAACGAGGGTTGATCAAAGATGAGCGACTTAAGCAGCTAGAAGAAATGAACATGCATCGTGAGGAATTTCGCAATCGAGAAAATGCGATTCATGATCGCATACAGGAGTTTAAAAATGACCGGCTAGAATGGAAAAAGGAACAATTAGAAACCACACTGGATGATAAGATCAGGACAGAACAACTTAAGCTAAAGGGTGAAGAACTCAGGCTCAAACAATATAAGATTGATACAGATAGAGAATATTTTGAAGCCGATCATGATCTACGAAATAGGGAGTTTGAAGTACATAGGAAGTTCTCAAGCTATAAGGATCAGTTAGAATACCTAGATCGTAGAGAAGAGCTTAAGGATCGAGAGTTTGAGACAAGGAAAAGAGAATATGATGCTAAGGAAAGTTACTTTACTAAAAAGACCTTGGTCATGGATAAACTTAACGATCGTGCTCTCAAGCAATTTAAGTTCTTAAATGACGTAAATGAGAAAATGGCCCATAAGCACTATGCCGAAATGGAGCATAAAAGACTTAGCGGTCTTAATTCCCAACTCCGAGATAATAATGAGTACCTACAAAATGAGCGGATGAGGCTCGAAAGAGACATCAAAAAGCATAAGGCGCAGATGGAGACTTTGAAGGAGGGCAAGGGAGTTGGAAAGGATTGAAAAACGATAACAAATATCTATTAAACAAATCATGTTTACTTCTCATTTTTAAATGGCAAAAAACTCCAAGCTCGATGTTCAAAAAAGAATTGTATGAGATAAGATTCAAAATTTAATTAGAAGACTTGAACTTTTAGACGCTGCCAAGTCACTATACAGTTCTTTTAAAACTATGAGTTTAAATAAAAACGATAAATCTAGAAGATGAGATAGATTTACCGATAAAATAATTGACAAATCAGAGGAGATCGAAGATTTATTGAAAGAAATATCTTCTATCTATTCAGACTTAATTATTCAAATACAATCACTAAAAAATCAATAAAACATTTAGTTTATGGCATACGTAGAGTTTGAGGTAATTCCTGTCAATAATAATAGCCCAGAATATTTTGACCATTTACGGGAAGTTGTAGAATACCTTCGAGAACAAGTATATGAAAACTTCTACATACAGATTAACACTGATTATGATTATGAAAAAGTCGTAAGTCAGGTACAGCACAAAATTTGGAATGAGCTCTGTTTAGATAATGTGGAAGATATTTCATGATATAAGTTGTTCAGCGTGGTATTAGATAAGCAGGAATCTAATTATATTCGAAATTAAAGTAGGTTTAGACTATAATTTGACTTCAATTTCTCATTCGAGATAATATCTTGGTATCTTTATTGTTCATTTGATAGTATGATGAATTGTTCAGCAATAGATTTATTCTGTGGCATCGGTGGTCTTACCCATGGACTTGAGCTTGCTGGAATCGATGTTCAATTAGGAATAGATTTAGATAAAAGCTGTCAGTATGCATATGAAGCGAATAACGAAGCCAAATTTTTCCATTCCGATATTTCGTCAGTAGAAGGCAATTATATCAACGAGACTTTTTGGAATAATACAGACATCAAAATTTTAGTAGGATGCGCTCCGTGCCAACCTTTTTCTACTCACCAAAATAAAAATAAAAACAAAAAAGATCATAAGAAATGGAACCTTCTGAATGAATTTGAAAGGTTGATTACCGAGACCAATCCTGATGTCATCTCTATGGAGAATGTTCCTAATTTGTCTAATCAAGTAATATTCAAAGAATTTGTAGAATTTTTGAAATCATCTGGATATTATGTTACCTATAGTAACGTCTACTGTCCTGACTATGGCTTAGCACAAAAAAGGAGAAGATTAGTATTGTTAGGTTCAAAAAAAGGGTATTTAACATTGCTTCCACCTACGCATAGTGTAGAAGAATATACTGATGTTAAGAGTGTAATAGGATTTCTACCTGAATTAGATAATGGTGAGATAGATTCAACAGATCCATTGCATCGTACAACAAAACTTTCACCAATCAATCTTGAAAGAATAAAACAATCTAAACCTAATGGAACATGGGAAGATTGGAATGAAAAATTGTTATTGGCATGTCATAAAAGGAAATCAGGGCAATCCTACAAATCTGTTTATGGAAGAATGAGTTGGTCAGAACCAGCCCCTACTATAACTACCCAGTTTTATAATTACGGTACAGGGAGGTTTGGACATCCGGAACAAAACAGAGCGTTAACTTTGAGAGAAGGTGCAATATTACAGTCTTTTCCAAAGGACTATAAAATAATTGATCCTGGTAGACCATTCTCCATATCAAAGTACGGTCAACACATAGGTAATGCTGTTCCTGTTAAGTTAGGAGAAATTATAGGGCAATCAATTTTATCACATATTGAAGAAATGAATGAATAGTGGCTGCCCAAAATATAGAATGCGTATTGACTTGAATGTTTTAAATCATCTTGGGATGAATTTATATAGCAACGTTCCTGCTGTTCTTTCAGAGATTGTTGCTAACTCTTGGGATGCTGATGCTGAGAATGTCTATATCACTATTAATTCGAATGAGGAAAACCCTAATATCATTATTGAAGATGATGGCCATGGGATGACCTTATCAGAAATAAACAAAAAATTCTTAACTGTAGGATATGCAAAAAGGGAAGATGGAGTAAAGACGACTGTAAAATTCGTTAGACCTGTAATGGGAAGGAAAGGGATAGGAAAACTATCTTTATTTTCAATCGCTAATGTAATTGATATATACACTACAAAGGACGATGAAACCAATGGCTTTAGATTAGATTCAAAAGAGATCAGAAAAGCTATTGGAAATGAAACTTATGACGAATACCAACCAGAAGATTTACCAATAGACGATATAAACTTAATAAAAGGAACAAGAATTGTTTTGTCTTCTATCAAGAAGAAAAGGTTGAATGCAGTTGATACATTTCTAAGAAAGAGACTTGCAAGAAGATTCAGCATCCTGGGCAAGAAACATTCTTTTAATTTAAATCTAAATGGAATCCCGATAACAATAGAGGATAGGGACTATTTTAAAAAAATTGAATATTTATGGTATTATGGTGAAGAGTCTAAACATTTTGGAGATTTCTGTTCAAATGCTGTAAAAGTTGAAAAAAGGGAGAATTTACTTAATGGAGGTCATAAAATAAGCGGATGGTTAGGACTTACTAAAGAATCTGGTCAGTTGCAAGATGGAGATGAAAATCTAAATAAAATTGTTCTTCTAATGCGCGGTAAGATGGCCAAAGAAGATATTCTTGAGGAATTTAGGGAAGGTGGTCTGTTTACTAAATACTTATTTGGTGAGATAACAGCTGATTTTTTAGATGATTCGGATAAACCAGATATTGCTACATCAAGTCGCCAGGATATTTTTGAAGAAGACGATAGGTACAACTCCTTAACAGAATTCATTAAAAAAGAACTTAAACATATATCAAAGAAAAGAGCAGAGTATAAAGGGAAAAAAGTTGAGGATGATATTTTAAAAATGCCAGCTATAAGTGATTGGTATTCTGATCTTTCTAGAGACACAAAATCTAAAGCAAAAAAATTCTTTGGAAGAATAAATCAGATAGTCACTGATAAAGAACACAAGAAACAATTATTTACTCACGGTGTAATAGCATTTGAAAGCTATAGATACAAAGACTCTTTAGATGCATTAAATACTATATCAACTGAAAACTTAGATGAGTTTTTAAGTCTCTTTAAGGAATTTGATGAAATTGAATCAACCTTGTTCTATAAAATAACTAAGGAGAGATTAGCGATAATTGGGAAGCTAAAAGAACATGTCCATGATGATAATTCTTTAGAAAAAATTCTTCAAAACCACTTATTTGATTCTTTGTGGCTTCTTGATCCGTCTTGGGAAAGAAGTACAGATTCTACACCGTATATGGAGCAGAGATTAAGAACAGAATTTGGTGATATTAGAGCAAAGCTTAGTGAGGAAGAAGATAGAGGTAGGGTTGATATAAAATATAAAACCCCTGCTGGTAAACATGTTTTAATAGAACTGAAGAGGGCTTCTGTATCCACGGACACTCTTACGCTTTTAGCACAAGTAGATAAATATAGAAATGGCTTGGAAAAAATTCTTCTCGAAATATCTCCAAAACAAGTACCTGTAATTGAAGCTGTTTGCGTAGTTGGTAAAAAACTTAAAGATTGGACGAACGATCATAAAATAAATGAATCTATTAAGACGATGGAAGCGAAATCTACAAGAGTAGTGACTTATCAACAGCTTATAGAAAATGCTTATAAGACTTATAGCGAATATCTAAATAGCCAAAGAGAAAATGTAAAATTGATTAAAGTGCTTGAGAATTTTGAGATACAATTGGATCAGTTATAAATTAAATCAGACAATTTAAATTAAGTAATAAGCTTATAAAAATTAAGCATCCTAGTAAAAAGTCATATGAGATATTTAGGATTGAAAACAAGTAGTCAAACTTTGATAATTTCAGTGATAATATTGATATGAATTTAAGCTTATCGTGTAGGTCTATACCTGATATAAAATGATAACAAGCGGAATATTATCATAGAGAGTGTATTCTATTAATAAATTGATATTTACAGCAATTTATTTGATTTTAATGATATTATTCCGTTAAAGATCGGAAATTTTGATTCAACAATTATTTCTCCTTCGGCGAGTAAAATCAAACATTTGTATAGTCCTGTTTTGGGGTTGTCATTTTTCCAATTTAGAAGGCCGAATCTCTTTAAAATTATTTGCGAGTTTTCTGGGTCTAAAAACGCAAAGGCGTATGCAATGATTACAATTGATTGAATAGAAAAATTTGTAATTGTGCTATGATCGTTTATGTGTTTATAACCAATATATGGCATGTCGTTGAAATTATCAATATTTGAGTCAAATGAATTTTCAATAAAATCCATTAGTTGGAAGAGTAGTAAAATTGATTTATCTATCTTCCTTTCTCTTAGAAAACTTAGATACTGATCAATATAGTCAAATACATTAAGCATTAGACAGTCGAAATATGTTACTTTATCGGAATTTAGTACATCGATTAGAGCTAAGTCTTGATTGATCTGAGGCAGTCCTTCTTGGTAGTAAAGCTGAAGGGTTATTAGCACCTTGTTAATAAAAGTCTCATATCTTTTTTTAAAATCATCTATTGTCTTTCCAGATTTTAGATTGCTTGATTCTTTACTATTATAGTTAATATTTTGAATTTTTTCAATTGTATTTAAAATCGCATTTTTTGAATTTTCGGTTTCCTTTCTAACAAATTCTTTTAAATCATCCATTTGGGGCTTAATATTGATGTCAAAGCCTAAGAGAGTCTGATTGATTACAGCTTGGAAAATATGGCTAGAGTTTGTTTTTAGGACTTCAATGAATTCATTAAGGCGTATAATTTCTTCACTAATTGTTTGGGTAAGATTAAAATGTTCAGTGCTTATTCTTCGAGCCTCTTTTGCCCATGTAATTAGATAAAGATTCATTAATTCTTGATCTTTGCTTAATAGCCGAACAAAATGTTGCCCGAAATATTCAAATATTCTTTTATTATTTTTTAAGAAGTAATCTTTAAATACCCTACCAGAAATTCCAAGATTTATATAGTCAATGCTTTCTGAAACAATTTCAGATAAAATTTTAAATTCTGTAATTTCAAGTATTTCTTTGGTCAGAATAAACTCATCTTGTAAACCGTTTACAACTTGATTAGTAAATCTATCTAACGTATTTCGGACTCCATTAAAGTGGTAGCTAGAGATTTCATTTGGTTTAGCAATTTGATAAGCAGATTCATAGCCTTCCTGAAAACTTATCATAGATAATTTTAAAGCTTCAACAACTAAAAGTTTTAATTTATCACCATCATCGTTTTTAGTTGCTACGAGATTTAGAATGCCGTGATTTATTGAATCGTGAAGTAAAGTAGAAATGCCACTTTTAGAGGCATATGTAAATTGATCAGATAGTTTTTGACATATTAATTGACCTATTTGATCTAAGGGTAGAAATCTATTTGGAATAACTGGGATTACAGATCCAATGATCATGAATAAACTACTGGTTATAAGGCTAATATGATTTCTTCTAGTTTCTTTAACCATATTTCACTTGTCTTGAACTATTTTATAGGTATCACAAAAATTGATATCGGGTTCTTTCCTAATGATATTTTTTATACAGACAAAAAACAATACCACCACTTAGTGAAATCCTTTATAGTTTGTATGCGTTTCACTCAGAAAAAATTAAAAGCAATAATTGTTAAACTTTCTTTTATTCATGGATATTATATTTCGTTTATTAAGTGGATTATATCATTTCTAAGTTTATTGAAACTAAGAGTTTCATTTTCAGTTGAAATTACTCCTCTTCTAATATCCGATTCTAATTTATTCAATCTTGAATTAATCAAAATTATTTCATCTCTTAATTCTTTTTTATAGACATGAATCTCTAACTCGGCAAGAACAGATTTTATGTCTGTTGCTAGTTTTTGTTTGATTTGTTCTTTATTCTCCCAATAATTATATTCTATTTCTCTTAAAATACGTATCCTTTTAATATGTACATTAAGTATTTCATTTTTTAATCCCTGGCTAATGGATTCAAAATTTGCATAAAGTCTTACTGGAGGCAAAAGACTTTCATCTCCTTTAGTTATCATTTCATGTTCAATTGTCAATTCTCCTATGTTAACTACTGTAACTTGATTTTCATCACTCATTTTTAGAGCTAAATAATCAGCATAATTATCGCTCATTACCAGGGAGTTTCCCTTTTGATATGTCACAATTCCATTTTCTAGAATTCTATCAATTTCAGAATAGGCTTTTAGAATGTATCGTATAGGAAAATCATAGCAAAATGTGTAATTAAATGGAGTTATATCATCAATTGATACTGTCGCTTTGTAGCAATCTAGTTGTCCTTTTTTCAAATCCACCATTTTCATAATCATCTTTGGGTCCATTGGATAATTTAAATTACTTGATGGTTTCTTTGGTTTTATTATTTTTTCTGGTTGACTTAATGTTGCGACTTGGTTTTTTGTGATATAATTTAGAATGCTGATTGATATCATTAATAATGGGTCATCATTTAATAACTCTAAACCACCCGTTTTAGGTTCATCATTTTGTAATATGGTAAACAATGGATCAGGATTCGCTGCTGACGCCCTTATCTCGATAAATGAATTTATTCCAATAGGACCTTCCTCTCCTGCTAATATAATTGTATACAAAATACCTATGTCTGGTTTAATTAAATCAGTACACTCTACCCAAGCTACAAATTCATTAAACTCAAAAAGACTACTGTTTTTCACATGAAGGAATATTGATTCTTCCAAGGGATTTTGTTCTAGAAACCCTAATGTTCTTTCAATGTCAGTAGGGAATTCCAATTTTTTGAATTCGATTGGGTAAAAATTTGTTTCGTTTAGATAGCTATGATAGTAATATAAGAAGGCGGGATATCCTTTGCCTAATTCATGTATTAAATCTAGTATTTGATTTGTAGAAGGAGAAACTCCATATTGTTGTGTTACATGCTTAAATAAATTGAGTATTTGTCTACCTGGCAGATGTGATTCTAAATGTTTTAAATGCTCGTCACTTAGTTTTCTCATTTGATTGGGTTAAAGAAAAAATCACCAATAAGAGACGTACTTTCCCAAGAGATCTGCTTCCCTAAAGATTTGCTAATTACTTTTTCTCTAACCTTTTCGAACATTTTCAGAATAGATAGGTTTGGCGCTGTAAGTTGCTCTAAAAGTACTCCAGTATACAATCCATTTCTTGCAATTCCTTCAATTGCAACCTTTCCTGGTGAAGTTGAGAAAGCAATAATTGATCCTTTAGGAGCTATTACAGGTGCTAATCCTCTTGATAGATATTTATTTGGCTTCAAATTTCTTGATAAGGGGTTGTTTCGACAAACGTCAAGTATTACAATGTTAACATCACAATTTGCACGAGTAATTTGCTCAAATATATGATCAACCGAAATGCAGTTCTCTTTAGCATCTGATTCTGTATTCAAATCTAATTCTTTTGTAACTAAGTAATTTGACCCTTCGATTTGAATTCCATGCCCAGCGAAATAGAAAAGGCAAGTATTTGGTGTTTTTTGAATGAGAGTTTTCTTGAATTGTGAAATTGAATTCTTTAGGTCATTATTTGAAGGGTCAATAAGGGTCGAAACATTAAAATTCAAGGATGTAAGTTCAGAAGAAATATCGTTAGCATCATTTTTAGCTGCGGGTAAGCTGTGGGCAAATTTATATTGGTCACAACCAATTACTAAAGCAGCTCTTGATTCGTTAATATTCCTATCTGTTTCTCTGAAGCCTTTTAAATATGAATCATTAAAAAGGTCCATGGTTGCAATTCTAATTTTGTTCTTTTCAATTAGCATTGCCCCTTCCGTCAATATTCCTTGATTAAATCTATTTTTTAAAGCTCGTAACCTTGATATCAGCAAAATTATATTATCATGAGAATGATGTGAATCTTCAAAATCTAGTTTACGTAACTTATTAAGCGCTTCATCCAGTTTATCTTGAAGTATCAATTCTTTTATTATGCTCATTTTTTATTTTAGGACTTATGTTAAGCATGCTCATAGTTTAGCAACTGCTGTCGGCAATTGACGGCTATGGATTGTTTGATATAGTATGCATTTTATTATTTACCAAACATAATTTTCACTTTATCAAAATCTGGATGTTGTAATCCATGAGCTTCTAAATCTAATATATCTTGAAAAAAAATCTCATCACAAAATTTATCATCATTTGGGAATTTTTTTCCTTTCCATTTTAAATAAATTTCTTCTGCTTTACCGAATTGATTATTAAGAAGATAGCCTAACGCTAAGTTTGTTTCAACACCAAGTGCCTCTGGATTTAACTCAAGTGTTTTTTCTGCGGCATTAATAGCCTCTTTGGGTTGGTTTACGAAAAGACAATGAAAACTATAATTATACCAATTAATATAATTTTTCGACTCTAATTTTATGAGTTTTTTAGAAATTGAATAAGCCTCATAATATTCCTTTTTATGGATAGAATAGCTTCTCATCTTTTTCAACACAGCTATATTGTTAGGTTCATACACTAGGATTTTTTCAAAAATCCTATTAGCGTTTTTACTATTGTAATTTTCTATAAATGTTCCTACGTCAAAAAGAAACTTAAGATTTTGAGACTCATCTACTAATAGTAGAGAATCTATATTAGACATAACAATATCTAAATTAGGATAATTAGCTTTTAAAACTTGGTAATTACTCTCCTTTTCTGTAATACCATATTCTTGACGAATAGAGTCTAACCTATGCGATTCCCTCCTAACAATATTGATCAATTGTCGCTTTTGTTCATTATTCATAACACCTAATAAATTGCTCCAGTACACTTGTTCTTTAGATGAAAAGGAAGGCGAATTGTTAACAACGTGTCGTATTTTTCTGTGCAATTCTAGTGTATCATTGATGAGAAAGAGATCATCTTCCTTTTTAATTGTAAATTCCTTAGAAAAAAAAGAATAATTGCTATTTTCTTGAAAGTTTTTAATATCATTCCAGGTCCATTCATTTTCTTCTATAGTTTTACTCCCATACTTTATTGCTATGTTTCTGAGCTTCCCTGACTCTCTACCTAATATGTTAAGTAACTTCCCTTTATCTTTAAGACTCATGTCAGATAATCTGTTTAGCCAATAATCTTCAGATTTTTCTAATTCAATGGTTTCTGAGTTTCTAATTAAAGTAGGAAGTATTTCATCCAATTCTTTCTCTCTTCCAACAGAATCTAACCATATTATAAAATCGTCAGACAAGTCGTTCTCTGCGAAAAAACCAAACTGAATAGCAGCATATGAAGAAAATAATAATAAATTATTTTCAGCCTCTTCTGCAGCATTTTCTGCAAGTGATTTTTGTGTTTCTGCTTCTAGTCGTAGCTTATCAATTCTTTGAAAAAGATTTTCTTTTGCTTTCTCTATATTCTCATTTTCTGATAAACAGTATACTTTAGCTGCATTGTAATTATCCTGCGCAAATCTATAATCTCCAGCTAGAATACAGCTATCTGCAGCTGCCATTTTTTCCACATATTTATTATAATTCAAACACTCTTGACCAGTAGCAAAAAAAAATGAAAAATTGAGTATAAAGAAGGTAATATTGTATTTCATAGTTAAGAACATTTAGTTATCTAATTCTTTTCTAAGAGCTAATAGATAGGGATGATTAGGTTGGATTTTTAAAGCTTCCTCTAATAATAAATAAGCTTCCTCTAGGTCTCCAACTTTTAATAAAGTGTTTATCTTATCTATCTGACTTTGTATATTCTTTCTTTGCTCCTCTATTCTTTTGTCTTCTTCTTTCTTTCTCTGTTTCTCTTTGATTTCTGCGGCTTTTAATGCTTGGAGAGTTTTTTCTTTTTCATTCAGTATTATTTCTTTTTGCTTTTGAATTTTAAAAAGCATACTATCTGAACGTATTCTTAATGCATTTGCTAAATCTCTTTTACTCTCTGCTTCAATAGCTATAAGTTTAGCTTCCTCTTCTTTTTGTAAAGCTCTAAGCTCGTTTTCTTTTGCAAATTTAGTCTGTTTTTTCGCATAATAAAATCCAATAAATGCTAATACTAATCCAGCAACAGATAGAACTAATAGACCTCTCACAGTTCTTAATTGATTTTGAGCTTTGAGCTTTTCTTTTCTTTGATTTTCTGCCTGCGCTCGTAGTAGTTGTGCCTCTCGCTCCTTTTGCTCTAACCTTTTCTTTTGTCTTCTCTTATTTCTTGAATTTATCACAGCAGGAACTAAACGATCATGAGAAAGCTCAAACGTGTATCCCCCTCTCATAAAAGGTTCTGACCTTAACAATCGTTTATCAACTAATAACTTGAGAAGATCTTTGCTAACATTAAATTCTTGAGTAATATAAGCTTCATGCATACTCATTCTCATCCCATCAACACCTTCTGACACTAAACCTTCCTCAATTAATAAGCGAGTGGCTAATTGTTTTTGATTAGGTATCGAATTTATTTTATCATCATAGTAATTGATTATGACATTATTTGGGTCACCAATTTGAGGAATCCCTAGTAATAAATTACCTTCTTTAATGACCTGGTTTTTCTCGAAGTGTTCACATAGCATTTGAATTAAAATACCCTCTGCTTTTTGTCCATTTTCATTTATCAAAAATTGAAGTAATTTGTGAATAGCATCATCCTTAAAAGAGAACTTAGGAGATTTAAAATCTCCATCCATATTAGCAGGTTTTGTTATTGCAGCTTTTGCACCCTTTATATTTAAAGCCTTTAATTCAAAACAGTTTCTTAATATATTAGGAAGAAAATCCTTCATCCTATTGAGTAAATGAAGTCTATCTGAACGAATAGAAAATAGAATTCTTGTATTCAAATCAATATCCAATTGTTCTTCTTGTTCGTCAGAAATTTCGTCATGTGACAGGTTTTCTAATTTTCGTCGAAATCTCAGTGGTATTCCAGTATTTATTAATTCGGATAGTTCTTGTTTAAATATGCTTACATCTGTCTCAGAATAACTAAATAATTCCTCAAACTGATCAAAAATTAATAATATCTTTTCAGAATTAATAATTTGTCTGTTCTTTGAGTATGACCAGAGAGAGTCATCGTAAGGGAGTAATTTATTAATAAATGTATTTTTATTTTCACCTTGAACTTTTAAGGCTCTCTTTGTTGTAAATAGAGGAGTTTCTTTATTGTTTTTTGACCATGCACCAAATCTTATTATTATAGGTTGATAAGAATCTTTTGATTTAAATTGAGGAATAAATCCAGCATTTATTAAGGAACTTTTTCCTAATCCACTTTTACCATGCAATATGACTATAGGTTCCTTACGAACAAGCTTAACTAAGCTGTTTGATTCTTCCTCACGCCCAAAAAATATATGACTTTGTTCTGTTGTAAATGGTGTAACTCCTGGATACCTATGTTGCTTATTTTCTACTCGGTTCATTTTACTTCAGAATTATTTATCAATTCCAAGAGTTGCTCTATTATTTGATTATTTTCTACACCAAAATCTTGAGGGTAAATAGTACCTCTTAATTCTCTTTGTCTTAGAATGTTATAACGATTTCGAAGAACAAGCAAATCATTTACACTTTTTTGATTAATAGCCTTAGTACGTTTAAAATAGGAACTCAGTTTTTCCATTGCATCTATGGTTTTTGCTTCTCCTATAAGGTTTCTAATCTCCTGAGGATTAAAATCTATATCATCAATTTTTGACGATTTTAGTGGTAATCTTTTAAGTAAATCTTCGTTTTTACACTTTTGATATAAAGTATCAATGAATGAAGTTATTTCAGTTGGGATAAATTCAATTTTAAATTCTTGGGTGTACAATTCATGTAGATCCGGGTTCTCAAACTCTTTTAAAGCAAGCCTTTCTATTTCCTTTAATTTATCCGAATGGAGAGATAAAACTCTTAACAATAATTGGAAATACCATTTTTCATATGGTAACCCGAGAAAGATATATCTTTCGGCATTTTCGAGTTCATATTTTAACTCATCATTCATACTATTTCCTTTGAAAATTGAATCTAAATAATCAAAGAAATCATTGTGGGTCAAAATGAGACTTTCTGGTTCCTCAATATTTCCAAGCAAATTATATATTAATGGTTTACTGCTAATAGGTTTACTAAAATGGTCGGTAGCCTTTCTATGTCGAAAATAGAAATCTGAGGAATAATCGAATCCAATTCTATCAAATGTACGAGTTAAAATATTATCTGGAGTCATTAAAAAGATCATAGAAAATGGAATTTGTGCTAATTTGATAAATTCCTTTTCTGTGTTTGGGAAAGGTTGATTGTAGAACTCTTTCATTCTTGCGATCACTTTACGCTTGAATCTTCTTTTTTTAAAAAGGTAAAATCCATCTGGATTATATAACCTAATTAGAGGATGATCAGGATTACCGATATCGAGCCATTCCATTAATGATTTTTGGAAGCTGTTATTATTTATTCCTTTGTAAGCACTTTGTCCAAGAAAAAGGACACATTTTTCTTCTTGCAGTGTATCCAGAATATCTTCCCAAAATATATTCTTTATTTGATGCATTTCTCGCTTATTTCAAAATTTTGATAAAAAAAAGTGAAATCCTGCTTTATCAACACAAAATATTATAATTGCAACCAATGTAAAAGGCAGGCTTTTGGTAAAAGTAAAAAAATGAGAACCCAAAACTGAACTATGCCCAAGTTATGAATATGAATCGACTTTCACTATTCGAAATGAAAGTACATTTTAATAGTATCTTAAAAGGGATACCCGTTTTAACTAGCCTGAGCGACAAAAGTAAAACAGAAAGTTTATCAAGAGTTTAATGCATAAAGTTGATGTAGTCTATAAATTTGTGTATTTAAAAGCCTTCTTTAGTCCTCATAATTTGTAGGATTACGATGGTAGTGTTACGTAGTTAATTTGTGCGATATTCCATCACAAAGTCACCTAAAGTAATAAATACTGACACAATGAAAACATGTTATTTAAAGGTGTATTTATGGTTAGAACTGATTTAAAATGTAAATAAATCAGACTTATAATGTGAATAGATTAGAGGATTGTTTCGAATACGAAATTAATTGGTTAAGATTTCGAGATTAATTAGGGTAAGGTCCAATAATGTTATTTAAGATACAGACTACAAAACTTCATCCGTCACATCAATTTCTTCATTCTCAAAACTAGAAAGGTAGTGGCGAGTCACTTTGGAGTCAGCATGACCCATAGCATCCGAGATTAATCCAAGTTTGATCCCTCCTCTTTTAAGACTCATGGCATAAGTATGACGGGCAGTATAAGTTGATATATCAGGTTCGATGCCTATTCTGACAGCTATTTCCTTGAGGTCCCGATTTATCTTTCTGATACACTTTTTGATCCTATATGACTTTTGTTTAGCAGATTTGTGGAAGTTAGATAAGATAGGGAAAAGATATGGAGAATGATCATACTTATCTATTATTGATTGAAGTTGATCACTTAGTTTGATGTTAAATAGTTTTCCTGTTTTCTGTCTAGTGTATACAATTCTACCGTTTTTAATATCGGAATGTTTGAGATTGCAGAAGTCTGTCCAATTGATACCTCTACAGTAGTACATAAACATGAAGTAGTTATAAGCATCCTCTAGCTCTGCCCATTTCTGAGTATCAAAATTTTTGAAAAGCTCTAACTCCTCTCTTGATAATGCACGATGATGAGGCTCTGACTTTAAATGAGCATACGAATAACCTTTTGGATTGAATTGATTGCGAAAAGGGTATAACTCATGAGCAATAATATCTCTTGAAATGGCTTTGTTAAAAATGGAAGAAACGGTACGCATATACTGATTGGCAGTAGATGGACGAACTCCACTTCTATCCCTCTTATCGCTGAGCATCCAAGATTCAAACTTGTTTAAGAAAGTAACATTCACATCGCTAAAGTTAATTGCTCTACCAGCATAAGAAATTAATGCATTGGTCACATTGCGATATACTTTCGTGTTACCTAACTTACCTGATTGAGTCATTTCGTCCATTAGTTCATTGCTGAACTCAACTAGACTCTTGTTAGAAACCTGCTGACCTAAGAGCTTTCTTTTAAATTCAATCTGTGAAAGTGGTTTACCTGAAAGAATAGATTCATCGATGATCTTCTGCGCTAACAGCTCATACCTTCTTAGTGCAATATTCTTTTGCTCATAATTATCAATTGATCTTCTGAATCTTACTTTTTCCTCATTCCAGTCTTTTTCAAAGGCTGAATACCCAAGAGAGATTCTCTTTCTCTTACGATTAGAAATAATCTGTAGGATTACTGGATGCTTTCCATTTGAAAGCGTTTTGTGTTTGTATAACAGAATCTTGGTGGACACCATTTTTGATTTTTTTAAATAAATTAAAAATGACGTAATATTTAAGTGTCTGAAATACAATACATTATTTCAAGTAAAATGCAAATGCAAAGTTCTGTCACGCAGGGGGTCGCGGGTTCGAGTCCCGTCCAGACCGCAAAGCTCATCGAAAGATGGGCTTTTTTAAATTTAGGGTTTATGTATTATGTGTATATAATATTTTCGGAGCGGCATCAGATTTACTACAAAGGATATACTGAGCAATTGGTTAAGCGCATAGATGATCATAATCAAGGAAAATCTAGGTATACGAAAGGAAAGGGAACTTGGGAGTTGGTATTTTATAGAACGTTTAAAGAAAAACGGGAAGCTTTAATCTATGAGAAAAAGCTAAAGCGTCAAAATCAAGGTTATATACAATGGTTGCTTGAGCAGAGCACAAATGAGTTTTTTAAAGACTAGAATACCTGTCTCGGCTCAGCCGAGAGGGTCGCGGGTTCGAGTCCCGTCCAGACCGCGAAAAGCTCATCGAAAGATGGGCTTTTTTTATTTTTGGATTTAGTTACCAGAATTTTTCTTTGAACTTTAGATGAACTGCTTATGCTGTAAAATGAGTTATTGTTCAGAAGTGATATAGAACTATTTCTCATTTCCTCGATCCCTTATGGATGTAAATTTTTTATCCCTCTAATTATGATAATATGAGTACTATGGAAGTCGGCTTAGTTAAGGTCTTGAGTTATGAATTAGATGTCATGTATATAAAAAAGGTCTACCCAAAAAATACCTTTATACTTAAAGCAATGCTCTAGAATTGTGAAAATTACAAGAGTAAGATATTAAGTTCACTATTCATGATATGTATGTTATGTACAACTGTCTCAATTATTGTCATGAACTGCTAAATCAGGTCATTTTTCATCCAACGGATTTAATGATTTAGAAGTATGTAAGTTTTAGCTGCGCTTTTGATATTTTATACTACCTTTTCAATCAAAGCGAAAAACTCCATAAATGACCTACAATTATCGACTTATTGAGATAGATATTCTCCAAGATAGGACACCGACTTACGCCCTAGTAGAAAATACAGATTTAGTCATTGTAAAGTATGATGATCAAGTATCTGTTCTATATGGTCGATGCCATCACAGAGGAGCTTTAATGGCTGATGGTAGAATAGAGGGAGATAACCTTATCTGTGGGGTACATAATTGGGATTATCGATATGATACTGGTATCAGTGAATATAACAATGAGGAAGCACTTCACAAGTTTTCTACTGAAATTCGAGATGGAGCGGTTTATATAGACAAAGCTGAGGTTATTGCTTTTGAAGAATTACATCCTCAACCATTTAATAGGTCAGAATATTTAGGAACCTATCAAGATACGCATCCGGAAGCTACAGAGTCTTTCAATTCTTACATTCAAGAACTAGCTAAGAATGGATTAAAAAATTACGGACATCACGGTCCTACAGCCTCAATGGGTGTAGAAAGAGATTCATTACCTAAATGGGAGAATATTCAGTTTTTACCTGCACAATTGGCGAAGCGACCTTTGTTAGATGATCAAGAAGTTGAAACGAAGGTGGTTCTTGGTAGCTCAGCAAAGAAACCTTTGGTGCTGGAGAAACCATTTTTTGTATCAGATATGTCATTCGGTTCTCTTTCTAGAGAAGCAAAAATTGCATTGTCAAAAGGCGCAGAGCTTAGTGGTACGGGTATCTGTTCAGGAGAGGGTGGAATGCTACCTGATGAACAGGCGAATAATACAAGATATTTTTATGAACTGGCTTCGGCACAATTCGGATTTTCATGGGATAAATTGGAAAAGGTACAAGCTTTTCACTTCAAAGGAGGTCAGGGAGCAAAAACGGGTACCGGCGGTCATTTGCCAGGAAATAAGGTAGTGGGTGAAATTGCAAAGGTAAGAGGACTGAAAGAAGGTCAATCAGCAATCTCACCAGCGGCATTTCCACATATGAAAACAGTAGAGGATTTTAAACATTTCGCAGAAGAAGTAAGAAAGGTCACAGAAGGTATCCCTGTAGGGTTTAAATTGGCAGCAAGTCGAATAGAGGCTGATATTGATTTTGCATTGGCAGTTGGTGTTGACTATATCATCCTAGATGGTCGAGGTGGTGGTACGGGGGCTGCACCTACCGTACTTCGTGATAATATTAATGTACCTACGATTCCTGCGCTAGCGAGAGCGAGAAAACATTTAGATACCATTGGATCAAAGATCGAACTTGTGATTACTGGAGGACTTCGAACTCCTGAGGATGTTGCAAAAGCATTAATGCTAGGAGCTGATGCTGTGGCTATGTCCAATGGACCTTTGCAAGCTATTGGTTGTTTGGGAATGAGAGCCTGCAATACCAATAATTGCCCAGTAGGTATTGCAACTCAAAAAGATCATCTAAGAGCGAGAATAGAAATTGATAAATCTGCCAAGAGACTCTATAATTACTTTACAGCCATGAATGACCTGGTAAAAGTCATTGCACGATCTTGCGGGCATAGTCATATCTCTCAATTTTCAAAGGATGACCTAAGTACTTTTAATAGAGATATTTATCACCTTACGGGTATTTCTTACGCAGGAATAAATCCATAATATATGAACCGATCTCAGCGAAAATTACATCCATTTCTTTGGCTTATAGTACTTGTTGTTTTCCTTTTAATCATCTTCAATTACTAGTATCATGAGCGCAACAAAGTTTATAAGTTGGACACCTCATAAGAAGACCTATGATTTGGTTTTGCTGGGTATTGTATTGTTATACTTGATCAGTTTTATTGCCTCGCATCTGATCCTTTATCCGAATACACTTATTCCTCTCTTGATTATAAAATCGACTGGCACATTGGCAATGCTGATGTTGTTATTGATACTATCTATTGGTCCATTGGCAAGACTAGATAACCGCTTTTTAGTACTCTTGTATAATCGTAGACACCTAGGAGTCAGTATGTTTATGGTTGCATGTATACATGGTGTTTTATCTATTATTTTCTATCATGGTTTTGGTGCTGAAAATCCGATCTACAGTTTATTTACTGCTAATACCAATTATGGGAGTCTCTCGGACTTTCCATATATGACTGCTGGTTTTTTCGTATTGTGTATTTTGTTTTTGATGGCAGTTACGAGTCATGATTTCTGGTTGCATAAGCTGTCTCCAAAAGTTTGGAAAGGCCTGCACATGATGGTATACTTTGCTTTTGCAACCCTAGTTTTACACTTATACAGTGGTGTTATGCAAGCTGAACATATACAAGCTGGTGACTGTCTTATGGCATCAGGTATTTTATGGGTCATTGGCTTGCATATTTATGTTGGCTTTTTTAGTAACAGATTAAACCAATTCGAAAAGGCATGTACAGTATCTGTGATTGAAGAATCCAGAGCTAAATTGGTAGAGATCAAAGGAGAGTCCATTGCAATCTACAAGTCGGAAGGAAAACTCTATGCTGTAAGTAATTATTGCAGTCACCAAGGTGGTCCATTAAGTGAAGGTAAAGTGGTGGATGGGTGCATTACTTGTCCATGGCATGGCTTTCAGTATCAGCCTGAAGATGGTTGTTCGCCACCTCCATTTGAAGAAAAAATAAAAACGTATCCTCTCAAAATCAAGGATGGAGTCATTTATGTAGCTTCAGAAGCTTATCCTTTAGGTTCAAAACATGAAGGTGTTGAGTATTCAGATGCAACCCCCAAGAATGAGGCAGATTTTTACATTGGGTGGAGTAATGATTTTCCGAAAGGCTTAAGAGGCTTTACAAAAAAGGTTGCTGTGCTCTTAGCTTTATTATTCTGTGTTTTTGCTTGGGTATTGCCATATATGATGGAACCCATGAAAAAGAGTGAGTTCAATTTTACAGAACGTTTTGAAATTACAGGTACATTGGTGAAGTCTCCAGTACCCATGTTGAGAACCGTCAAGCAAGATTATCTGCTCGTTGATGGTGGAAAATTTTCTGCTTTACGATCTATTAATAAGATAGAATCTAGAGATAATATTGATTTGGATGGACGTACAGTAAAACTTACTACTACAGAGATGAATTTTGATGGATATTCTGTGCTTGAGCTTACTGATCTCGACCAGTCCTTTTTAGAGATAGGAGACTTCAGGCAATATGCCCCAATACAAGCAAGAGGACAATACATAAGTATTCAGGGAGAAATCGTTGATCCTAAGTGCTTTTTTGGAGCCATGAATCCAGCTATCGGAAAGGTCCATAAAAGTTGTGCAATTAATTGTATCAAAGGGGGTATACCACCAGTTTTAGCCACTAAGGATGGGCGTTATCTATTTATTGTAGGACATGATGGAGAGCCTGTTAATCAATTGTTACTTGATATGGTAGCAGAAGACGTGAACTTGTTTGGACGAGTAGCCAATAGGAATAATTGGAGTTATATTTTTCTTCAAAATGACAATGCAATCAAGCGACTATCTTTTCGAAATGTTTTAGGAAATGATGTCGGAGATCTCTGTCTACAATAGCTCAAGACAATGTTAATTATTCACTTTCTACTTGGTTTTATAGGCAGTTTTGTAGGAACGATACCCTTAGGTCCTATCAATTTATCTGTTGTCAGAGTGACGTTAAAACATAGCATGAAGGCCGCCATACAGGTTATAATAGCAGCTGCAATGGTGGAGTTAATCTACTCTTTTATCTCCTTACACTGCACAATGGCGATCTTGGAAGAATTAAATCACCACCCCAATATTAGCTATTATATAGGGCTTGTATTCATCGTAATAGGTATCATTCTATTTTTCAAAAGGGAAAAAACTGATTTAGAAACTAAAGATCGGACTAACAATTACTTTAAACAGGGATTCTTTATTGCTTTGCTTAATCCACAGGCTATCCCTTTTTGGATCATTGTTATTGGATTTTATGATATGCAACAATGGTTACATCTTGAGAATGATCAAAAATTATTATGTATGATGATATTCGTATTCGGAGCTTTGTTTGGTAAAGGTTGTAGTTTGTATATCTATAGTCTTATAAGCCATATTTTGAGAGAACGACTCAGTGTGGTCTCAAAATATATGAGTCGAATTACAGGAGTAGTTCTTGTTTTAATTGGAGCTTCACAGTTTATACCAGATTTTATTTAAGTTGTGTATGCCACTTATCTGACCATATGATTATATCCAAATTGTGATTCTAAATTTTTAGGCTTGATGATTTCATTGCTCATTGGTATTAATACATGAAAGTTATACCCCTTTTTGTACCACTTATACACATCTTAATGTTCTAAATTCGAATTAAGGATTTCAGTAAGTCTTAAATTACCATATTTGTGGTAGAGTTTAATATTTATGAGTTAGTCTCCTACACCCTTCAATTAGGACAAAAGGCTAACTCTTTTTTTATGTCTTATTCATAATTTGAGCCGACTGCTACACTCACTTCGTTAGGATTTCCTATAAAAATGAGCTTAGAATCTTTTTTATACAGTGGCTGTTATTACCTTGTATTCTAGAATCTTAAGGTTATTTGCTTTTATTATGGAAAGTCTCGTAAATACTGATTATTTAAGACAGGTAAAACAGTATGCCACTGATATCATTATCAATGATTTTCCTGTAGAGATGGTCTTCCACGATTTTAAGTTTGTTAAGAGACTTGAGTTTGCTATTGAGGAAGTTGCTAATGCGGAAGGCGTAAGTCCAGAAGAGTTAGAAAAATTAAAGATTGCAGGTTGGCTTTCTTTTGTTGGATTTAAAAACTTTAAGTCCTTTGAGGATACTTCAGAACCTTATAAATTCTTTGAATCATGCTTTCATTGTAGTGCTAAACTTGCTAAGATATTTTTAGAATCTATTGAGTATCCACATACCGATGATATCATTTATCTACTTCAAAATTCTCAACCACACTCGGAGCATAGCAATCCATTGACGGATGTACTTTCTGATGCATATACAATAGATTGGTCTCGACCTAAAGCGAGGAAAAGGGCTAAGAAGCTGTACCAAGAATTCTTATTAACTGATGTTGTAGAGTTTGGTAAGAAAGAGTGGTATAGCGTCGTACTCAACTACTTAGAGACGCATGAGTATAAGACCAATTATGGTAAAACGGTCTTGCGCAAGAGAAAGCTCGAAGTCATCGATAAGATCCGCAAAGAAAAAAAGCAAGCAGAACGTACTACCAATGTAGCACTAAAAAAAGAACTCAATATCAGTGACGATGAGCTTAAAAAGTTACAGAAAAGCCTTAAAACGGTAAAGGGTAGAGATGAGCGAGGAATACAGACGATGTTTAGAACCACTTCACGAAACCATTATACCCTAAATCAAATGGTAGATAGAAAGGCTAATATTATGATATCGATAAATGCGATAATTCTATCTGTGATTGTAGCGAGGATAGTTGGTGATATTGAAACCTTCTGCATCCATAATGCACCAGTATTACTTTTGCTTTTGACTTCATTAGCCTCTATTGTATTTGCGATATTAGCCATAACACCTGAGCGGCATCATGGAGAATTTACTGAAGAGGAAGTGCGAGACAAAAAGGGAAATCTGTTGTTTTTTGGTAACTATCACAATATGGCCTTTAGAGACTATCAGTGGGGGATGTTGCAGATGTTAAGTGATGGAGACTATCTGTATACTACTATGATCAGAGATCAGTATTTTTTGGGTCAACAACTCAATAAGAAATATAGAAATATACGCTATGCCCTTCGTATTTTTCTATTCGGATTAGTCGCTACCATTGTGTTTTTTATGATCGTTTCTAGTATGCCAGATTTTCATTTGGGCGGAAATCACTAAACAAATCTACAGCCTCCTTACCCAAATGTTGCGATATCTGACCGCATCACCATGATCTTGTAATCTTAATGGTAGCTCAGCTGCATGAGGAGTATAGCTAGGTTCTCCAATATAAACTGTAGGGCCTCTTAATTCAACATTATTTTGAATCAGAACGCCATTATGTAAAACAGTTACAGTAGCTGGAGATTTCAATTTCCCGTAGGTACTAAATACGGGAGCATTAAATATGATATCATAGCTCTGCCACTCCCCAGGTGGGCGAGATGCATTGACCAATGGGATATGTTGCTTATATACGGATCCAGCTTGACCGTTTGAGTAAGTGCTATTTTCATAGCTATTCAGTATTTGGACTTCATATAATCCCATCAAGAATACTCCGCTGTTGCTATAGCTCTGTCCTTCCTTACCTGCATCTACGGGAGATAGGAACTCCAAATGTAGTTGGATACTTCCAAATGCTTCTTTTGTTTCTATTGCGCCAGCCCCTTGTTTTACAATACATGCACCGTCTTTTACAATCCAATCAGCGGCAGCATGATCATAATTCGGGTCATCGTTTTTGATCATGGCTTTTAAGATATCTAAGTTGGCTCCTTCGTAGATATATTGTGGTTTTTGCCAAGCATCTAGATGGTTGCCCTCAAATAAAATAGTGGCATCTGATGGTGGAAATGAAAATATCCCTGGAGTGACTTTAGCTGGAATAGGATCATACGATTCTGTCGCTTCCCATGGTTTTGTTTCCTGTAAGGCATCCCAGTCTAGTGAAGGTATTTCTTGAGATTTTACAGTGGCAATGGACAATAGAAAAAATGGAATAATGCTTAAGTAAATTTTCATCTGTAAATAGGATGGATTAGTCTTAGATAATAGCGTAAAATATGTTTTTTCGTGCTATTCTAAGTACTTTCATTGTACCTAAAGTCTAATGATCATGGAACATTTGAAATATCCGATTGGATATTGTAATGAAAGCTGGCAATCTAAATCAAAGGAAACACTTATACGTTGTATCCAAGATTTTCCTGGTCGAGTGGAAGCTATAGTTAATCAAAGGTCTCATGCAGATCTGAGAAAGACCTATCGTCCTGGAGGATGGACAGCAGCCCAAGTAGTGCATCATTGTGCAGATAGCCATATGCAAGCATATGCACGGATGAAACTTGCCATGACTGAGGATAATCCTACGATCAAAGCATATTATGAAGACCGTTGGGCACAATTACCTGACGCTAATGATACCGAATTAAAACCATCTTTACAGCTATTAGCGGGTTTACATTCAAGATGGGTGCGGCTTTTCAACAGTCTAGGTGAGACGGACTGGGGAAAGACCTTTTTTCACCCTGAATCTAATCGATCTTACGATATGAAATCTATGGCAGCGCAGTATGCTTGGCATGGAGAACATCATTTAGCTCATTTACATTTGGCATTAAATCATTAGTCATGTTTGGAATATTTCTCAAAGAAGGTTTTATCCATATTTTAGACATCAATGCATATGACCATATGCTCTATCTTTTGGTCTTATGTGTAGCGTTTAGTATCAATGATTGGAAAAAGATATTATGGCTTGCTACAGCATTTACAATTGGTCATTCTATTACTTTGTCTTTAGCTGTCTATAACATTATTTTAATACCAAGAGATGTAATTGAAATGCTTATACCAATGACTATTATAGTAGCTGGTCTATTTAATATTTTCAAAAAAAGTACAGCATCCAATATCACATACTTACTTGCACTACTAATTGGATTGATACATGGCTTGGGCTTTTCTAATCAGCTTAAAGCCATCAGTTCGCAAGATGATCTTTTAGTGACATTGCTATCATTTAATATTGGAGTAGAACTCGGGCAGATTGTGATTGTAGGGGTCTTCATGGTTATTACTTACCTGGCTACTAGAGTGCTTGGTGTTCAAGATTCTCTGTGGAGAAAGATCATTTCAGCTTTTGCTATTTTGGTAGCTTCTTACATGTTGTACGGTATGTCTTAGACGACATTACAAGCTCCTCCATATTAACAAAACGTAATCTTGGCAACACTCTAAAAATAATATCGTTATGCTTAGCATGAAGGTATTTTACGCAGTACTTGGTTTATTAGTTTTCAGTTTAATATACTCATCTTGTGGAGATAAGGAGGAGTCTTTGGCACAACTAGATCTCAACTTTAAAGTAGAATACGACGGAGAGCCGTTGGTACTATTGAATGAGTATGCTTATCCCGATGGAAGGAAAATCAATTTCTCACGGTTTAGTTTCTATCTCAGTTCCATAAGTCTAATTGATGATGAGGGTCTTACAACTATAAGTGATGTGGAGTATGTCAACACCAGTTCAAATCTTGTCGATGAGTCAAGCTCAGCAGAAGGCACAACCATACAGATACCAGATGTTCCTCTTGGAGAGTATGAAAGAATACAATTCAATTTTGGACTTCATCCAGGCTTGAATAGTATGATACCATCTGATTTTCCTGCTGACCACCCCTGCGCTCGCCCTGCGGAATATTGGATCGCTTGGGATAGTTATATTTTTACTAAGATAGAAGGCAATGTGGATGTCGATAATAATGGAACTCTGGATAATCTTGAAGGCATGAGTCTACATATGGGTTCGGATGAGGTCCTCGAGACCATTTTAATCGAGAATCCTATTACTTTGCAATCTGGTGATCAAGCGCGACTGGAGATGACGATTGATATCAAAGATGTGTTCATCCAAGATGGTAAAATATATGATATTGAAGCGGCTCCTCAAATTCATAGTCTTAGCCAATTAGCATTTGGTCAAGAATTAGCAAATAACCTCGTGAGGAGCGTCTCTTTGAATTAAAAAACAACCTTAACCTAACTTTATAATAATGAAACAAACTATTTTATTTATGCTACTCATTATGGTAGCAATCTCTTGTGGAGAGGACGAACCAGATGACAATCCGAATGCTAGCATTCAATTTAATTTTGCCTTTGAAGTAGATGGAGAAGCACTAGACTACGGACAAGCTTATTTGATCAACGACGATGTTGTAAGTTTCGATGTGGCTCAGTATTATATTGGCGAACTAAGTCTCACAATGGATAATGGAAGTACTCTAAATTTTGATGATCAATATCTACTTGCAGTTCCTAATACAAGCGCAAGAGCCGATGCTGGAGAGAATGTGGGTAAAACAATTACCAAAGTAGACTTTAATGTTGGTGTATCTCCTGAAGAAAATAGCCAATCTGAAATGGATTTTACTGAGCGAGAAGAAACGGATGTATTGGCGGCTCAAGATCCTTCTATGCACTGGAATTGGAATACTGGATACAAGTTTTTACGAGTAGATGGTGATGTAGATACAGATGGTGATGGAGTAGTGGATACAGGTATTGCATATCATATTGGAAGTGATGCACTTTTACAAGCACTTTCAGTTGATTCTAATATTAAGATCGACCAAGGTGATAATTCAATTACCTTTGTTTTAGACTTAGCAGATTTTTTTGCTAACGTAGATTTGTCTAGTGAGATTGACACTCATACAGGCAATGTCCCTGAGTTAGCTCAAAGACTAGTGAATAATTATAGCACTTCGATAAGCATTGAGTAAAATAATAGGATATAAAATCATATCGACCGCCATGCTATTTGCATTGGCGGTTTTTTGTTTCCAATCATGTACTTCTGAGTATGTATTAGATATTCCGAATCATTTTCCACGTCCAATCATACCTGATGAAAATAGGCTTACTCAAGCGAGAGTTGATTTGGGTAAAAAGCTTTTTTTTGATCCTAATATTTCTATCGATAGTACGGTATCATGTGCAACGTGTCACAAACCCGAGCTTGCATTTTCGGATAATGTATCTATCTCAGCAGGAGTGAATGGTAGTCGTAATAAGCGTAACGCGACATCGCTGATTAATACCGCATTTTTAAGAGAAGTCAATAAAGACGGTGGTGTCACAAAATTGGATATACAGGCACTAGTACCTATAGAGGATAAGCATGAGATGAATATCCCAATCGTGAAATTGGTCAAGCGACTGGAGCAAGATGAAGAATATGTTTCCTTATTTGAAAAGGCATATGGAAATGCATCTTTTATCTACGCTACTCCTAGGGCATTGGCTAGTTATATCCGTACTCTGATCCAAGGAGATAGTGCCTATGATAGATATCTCCTAGGTGATCAAAATGCTCTTTCTTCACCTGCGTTGAGAGGGAAGCGTCTTTTCGAGTCTGATAGTTTAGCATGCCGTAATTGTCATAGTGGTTATGATCTGACGGACTACAGTTATCAAAATAACGGCTTATATCAAGATTCACCAGATTTTGGTAGAGCGCTTATCACATTGGATTCATTGGATCGTGGAAAATTTAGAGTTGCCAAACTGAGGAATGTGGCTATTACTGCTCCATATATGTATGACGGGAGTCTTCGCACTTTGTCTGAAGTCATTGACCATTATGCTACGGGAGGTAAAAACCATCCCAACCAAAGTCAGCATATCAAAGGCTTTGTGCTAACAAAATCAGATAAAGAAGACTTGATTAGATTTTTGGAATCTTTGACTGACAGTACTTATTTATGATCAAATATCGCTGTCCAGACGGATAGTTGCATTCTATCTAGTCGAGTCCATATAGGTCTTACGACACCATTGTAAGCGGATATATCGTTATAGTCGCCGAAAAACACATTTTCGTTAGGTTTGAAGGGGGTCTCGCTGATGTTGATATTCGTAAAATGATTTCCACCATCTGTAGAGTAAGCAATAAATACATCGGTATGCTCATCGCTATGATCCCTACGATCATAAAAGACTACGTAGATATATCCAGTGATCGGGTCTACATCCATCCAAGTAAAAAATTGATGTTTACCAGCAGGATCGTCATTGACTCTTTTAGCTTGGCTCCAGCTATCGCCTTTATCATCAGAATAGATCAACCAAATATCGGTATCGTCAGATCCATTACGTTGATCAGACCAATTGACATAAATTCGGCCCTTGTACTTGCTGTCTGATAAATCTACTTTCGTTACTGGAAATCCATTGGCTCTAGAGATACCAGGTATTTTGAAATCCCAACCACCAGGCTGATTTGCAATTATTTTATCTTCTGCTAACCAGGTTTTACCTCTATCAAAAGTTCTATCAAAATAGATCTTTTCATTGTATGCCCAGCTTACATAAACTTCGCCATCTGCACCTACTGCTGGTACTGCGCCCTCAGTAGTTTGATCTCCATCTAGACAGTCTCCCTCTGATGCGGATATAGCCATTGAAGATTGCCATTTTCCTTCGCCCTGATCTAAGTAAGAGCAAAGGATTCTAGATTTATCTTTGGACTCCTTACTATTGTATTTATCAAATTCTGTCCAACACATCCACACTGTATTGTCATTAGGATCTATGGCCAGCCACTCTTTGTCTTGGTCCTTAGGAGGATTAGGAGCAGGGTAGGTACCGTCGCTCCACGAGAGTCCATTATCTGTTGATTTTTGGACTACGATTCTGTCTAAAAATTCATCATCAACCCAAGCTCTTCCTGTTGGGTTAGATAAATGAGCATAATAAAAGTTACCTGCATAGTCAGCTTCGATTACGGGATCGCCATATACTCCTGATGAAGATTTGATATATTCTTTAGACCAAGACCTTCCACCATCTTCTGATCTATATGCCCGATTGAGTATAGAGCCGGCAACAATAACGTTAGGATCTTTAGTACTGATGGCTATTGATGGTTCGCATGCTCCTATTCCAAACAAGGAAGAATCAATCTGTATATTTTCTAGAGTGCCTATACTTTTGATTTTGATGGATGGTATATTTTTAGATCTACCGCAAGAAAATAGCATCAGTACAACTGGACAAAAGAGATAGATATATTTCATAATACTTCCTTAAGCGTTAAATATACGAAACCAAAATAGTACTCTTTGTTATACGTTAATGTTCTTCTGCACGATTTAGGATGATAAGTGCTGCGATTACACCAGGTATCCAGCCCAGACAGGTCAATATAAAAGTGATGATAATACTTCCGCAACCACGATCGATCACCGCTAAGGGTGGGAAGATAATAGCTAAAATTACTCTAAGTAGACTCATTGCATTTGATTTTATAAGCTACAATGAAGGATTTACCTAGAGTAGTTCAAGTCACTCGACTAATATCCATAGAAATCGGATTAATGATTTATTTTATTGCATCGAGATATTTTTTGACTATGGATTTATGCGATCTACTTACTGGTATCTTTTTTTCATTTACTGTTAAGGTACTATCCTTGTATTCGACAACCTTATCCATATTGACAATATAAGATCTGTGTACCTTGAGTAAGTTGGAAAATTCTAGTTCTGCATCAAGTGATTTTAAAGTTTTATACATCACATGTACTTTAGTATTGGTGATTACTTTTAGATAATCTCCAACGTTTTCGAAATACAATATATCGTCGACAGGGACTTTAATCAATCGTCCATCAACTTTCAGAAAAATGTCTCTTTTATTACTAGAAGGATCGTCTTGATGCTTAGCCTCTCTTAGTTTGATGAGCTTTTTGATTGATTTATTAAATCGATCAATACTTATGGGTTTTTTCAGAAAATCAATCACTTCATATTCAAATGCATCAAATGCATATTCGGCTTTTGCCGTAGTCATGATCACTTCAGGGCGTTTATCAAGTTTTGATAAAAGTTCGAGGCCAGTCATTTCTGGCATTTCTACATCGAGAAACATAAGATCAATGTTATGCTCATTAAGATAACTTATGACATTAAGCGGATTTTCAAAAGTAGATTTTACTTCTAGGATGTCTGTTTTTTGACATAACCTTACTAGTGATCTGGTGGCTAGTGGATCATCTTCTACAATAATTGTTTGAAGTTTCATTTGATTGTTTTTGGATGACGGGTTTATTCATCAATACGTTTTAAAAGCTTAATTTCTTCCATTACTAGTTTTTTCTTAGAATCCAAAGCCTGTGTAAACATACGGTATTGATGATCAATTTTTACTCTATCTTCAGATTTAGCGCTGTGCTCTAGTTCTTCTATCATAGATTGTAGATCCATTAGACCTACCATAGCCATGCTTGGTTTTATCTTATGACATAGTTTTGCAATCGATTGAAAATCGTCAGACTGCTTGTGCATTTCAAGGTTGATTAAATTTGATTCTAAGCGTTCTATAAATAATTCAAACATTTCTAGTTTATATTCATCGTCGTCACCATATAACTCTTTCAAGTAATTCTGGTCTATACCCGATTTGATAGAATTCACTACCGTATGAGGTGTTGAAATAGATATTTTGAGGTAGTTTCTTGTTGTTTCTAGAAGTTGTTTTGGAGTATAAGGTTTTGCTAAAAAGTCATCCATTCCGGCACTTAGCGCCAATTTCTTTTTAGTAAGCAGGGTAGATGCTGATAATGCTATTATAGGGACTTTTGAATATTTAGGTAATTCCTTTCTTATAATAGAAGTTGCCTCTATACCATCCATTACAGGCATTTGTAGATCCATAAAGATCAAATCATAACTATTTTCTCGACATCGATCTACGGCTAGTTTTCCATTTTTAGCTACCTCAAAATCAAGATTCCAAAGATTCAATAATTTAGAAATATAGGTGATATTCATCTCATTATCTTCTACTACTAGCAATTTGTAATCATTTTCAAACTGTTGTTTGATATTTTCATGTTCGTGGTCAGTCTCATCTGAGATGGAACTATCTATCGCCAATTGCATCTCAAAACTAAATGTACTTCCCTTACCCAGTTCACTGACTAATGTTATTTCCGAGTCCAGTATTTCAAGTAGTCGTTTAATAATGGTAAGGCCTAATCCTGTACCAGTACTTAGGGTGTTATTTTTCTGTTGAAAGGGTTCGAATATATTTTCCTGAATATTTTTTTCGATTCCACAACCTGTATCGATTACATAAAATTTTAGTAATTGGGTATTATGGATGTTTTTGACAAGATCAACTTTAATTTCAACATATCCATGATCAGTGAACTTTATAGCATTATTGATAAGATTAATGAGTACTTGATTAAGCAAAAGTTCATCACCGATAAGGTATTCTTCTATATCAGGATCTACGCTTAATTTAAGTTCTAGTTCTTTTTCTTTGCATCTTATAGAAAAGGTTTTATATAAATTGTTTAGAAGCTTCTGAAGTAAAAAACGCTTACTCTGTACTTCGATAATTCCTGCTTCTATTTTTGACATATCTAATATGTCGGAGATAAGTGAGTATAGGATAGAGGTAGAAGAAGATAGTATATCTAAAAGTTCTTCTTGCTCACTATTCAGATCTGTATTCTTTAGCAAATGAGACATACCTACAATAGCATTAAGCGGTGTCCTCATTTCATGACTCATATTGGCTAAAAACTGCTTCTGAGCTTTTTGCGCATTTTCAGCGATTAATTTTGCCTCTTTTAGATTAGTATGTAGTCTCTTTTGGTTGGAGATATCATGTATTACAGATATATGACCTTTCGTCTTCAATTCGGCATCATAAAATGGTACCATTGACATAACCACATTTTTATTTTTACCTGATGTGGTTTCGATATTAAGTTCTGCATTATCGATTTGCTGATCTAGCGGTAATTTAGATAATTTTTGATCGTCTTTTAAGCTTTCACCAATCAATACATTGAATGATTTACCTAAAATATTGGAGAGCTCGTATTCTAGCAGATGACAGATATAGTCATTGGCTTTAGTGATTATACCTTCAGTGGAGGTTTCGATCACCCCGAGTTGCATTCTCTGCAGTATACTTTCATATTTAAATTTGAAAATATGAAGTTCATCCTGGATATTTGCTATTTGTTGTTTGTCTCTTAGTCTTTCTGTTATATCAAAGTGAATACCAATAGAGCCTATGATTGTATCATTTTCGTCATACTTGGGTGTACCGCTTATAATCACGGTTTTTGTACGATTAGACTTGGTTATTATATCAACGGTATAATTACTGCTTATTCCCTGTTTCCTTTTAATCTCTTCGTTTTCAATTACATTTCTCCCTTTATCATCCGTCAGCACTTTGACAGCATGGATTCCGATCAGCTCTTCTTCATTATATTCTGTTAGGTGACAAAAGTTTTTGTCCACCGCAGTGATCATTCCAGCCAAATCTATTTCGCAAAGACCTAATGAAAGATTAGCAATTATTTCACGGTATTTCCTTTCATTTTCATCAAGTAGAGTTTTTGCTTTGAGCAGTCTATTTCTGTCTTCTATTTGTTGAGATATATCTCTGGCAATAGCATTAAATTTATATTGACCATTGTCAAGTTTAGATTTTGTAGTCTTTTGACCAATCCAAATCGTTTTTTTATTTTTTCCGATGATCTGAAATTCGAGATATAGAAACGGATCATTGCTTTCTATAAATTCAAGTATTTTTTTTGACATCTCGGCTCGCATGCTTGGTGCAATAAGCTCGATGCAATTCATCTTTAATAATTCGCTATAACTATATCCGGTCAAGAGAGTGGCATACCGATTAGTGAAAATAATATTTCCATAGTGATCCATGTTAAATAAAGTATCTTCTACGGTATCAGCGATCTCTTGAAGCCTAGTTTGAGTTTTGTTTAGCTCTTTATTTTGATCTTCAATTTTTTGTTTTAAAATTTCATTTATATGCTTTAATTCTTTATTACTTTCATAAAGATCAAGTGATTTTTTTTCAAGAATCTCTTCCGCTTTTTTTCGAGCAGCTTTTTCTCTTTGAAGCCTACGCTCTAATAGCTGAATATCCTGAACGGTCATAAAATGGAGATTTTAAATAAAACTACGCTTCCATCCTTTACTACGTTTTCTTTTTCAATCTTAAATCTATGATCATAATATCCTAGACAGTGATGTAGCAGGCCATTTGCAAGATCACTCATTTTTCTTTCAGAGGTATAGGTCATTTCCATATATTGGTTATTCGCTCTTTGATATTCAAAATTTGGGAGCTCAGCGTCTGGATATAATTTTTTTACCTCTACATGTATATGGTCGTGTAATGTGACTAGAAAATCAAAAGCATGTGTATGATCTTGAAAAAAACTCTGATATTTTTGAGTAAATGTATGGAATAAGTGACCTCCAAATGCAAATAGTAAATCAGGAATAGGGGTAGATAACTGCTCACTTAATGTACCGACTAGCACAAACATATCACTGCTAGGGTAAGTCCCTACGCTAGTATATACACCATCGGTAGAAAGTTTACAATTTCGAATTAAATTATCAACAGCTGCATATCCATGCGCCTCTTCTACCATATCAAATAACTCAGTAAAGACTATTCCTTTCATCTATATACACTTTAAATAAAATCGTAATATAAATAATTCTCTAAACTATATTTAGCAAGTCCAATAGTTTCGGTTTGAGCGCTCGACTTACTGGTATGTATTTCTTGTCAATTCGTACTGAATAGTCTTCTATATCAGATATCTTATCAATATTGATGATAAATGATCGATGAACCTTTACAAATCTTGGATTATTTAATTTTGTCAATAATCCAACGATACTCTGACTTATTAATATTTGTCCATGATTGCTTTTCACAGAGATGTAGTCACCTACCTTTTCAAAGAATAAGATATCATCATAAGATATACGTATTAATTTTCGACTCTGTTTGACGAATATGTGATTATTTGGTAGTGCTAATGAATTGTAATCTGTTGCAAGAGCTTGATCAATACTAGGAAGTATATTCTGATTGATCATAACATCAAAACCTTCTTCCCTGATTTTTTTATTGCAAGCAGCCACAGACTCGGTGTTGTTACCCGTCTTCATAATTACTCGGTTTTTGATAAAGAAAATTACTTGTGGTGCTCCTCAAATGTAAAAACAGAAAATCGTGTATAAAAGACCGATTAGCAGTTATTTTTGACCATTGTCTGACATAATCAAGCCTTTTTTGATTTTATCAAATGTATAAATCAAGTCAAAAGAATAGTTGGCGGACCTAGTTATGCTACCTTTGTTGAAAATTATTGATTATGAGCTTACTAACCGTAGGGACATTAGCATTTGACGATATTAAAACTCCATTTGGCCATGCAGAAAAAGTAATAGGCGGTGCATGTACATATATATCTTGGTCAGCGTCATACTTTACAAATGATATTAATCTAGTTTCCATAGTAGGAGCGGATTTTCCTGAAGATGAACTTGAAGCATTAGAGTCTCGTGGTGTTGATCTTGCTGGATTGGATATCAAAAAAGATGGAAAGACTTTTTTCTGGGCTGGAGAATATCATGATAATATGAACAAAAGAGATACTCTTGCTACAGACCTAAATGTGTTAGATGATTTTGACCCCGTTTTACCAGATCATTTTAAGAAGTCAGATTATGTAATGCTAGGCAACCTTACTCCAGCCATTCAAGCACAAGTTCTTGATCAATTCAATAATAGACCAAAACTCATAGCGCTTGATACCATGAATTTTTGGATGGATATAGCTATGGAGGAGCTTAAAGCAGTTATTGCCAGGGTAGACTTGTTGATAATTAATGATGAAGAGGCAAGGCAGCTATCGGGAGAATATTCTCTTGTAAAAGCTGCTGAGGTAATTCACGATTTAGGCCCTAAAAGCTTAATCATCAAAAAAGGAGAACACGGTGCATTGTTATTCCATGAAGGAGAGATGTTTTTTGCTCCCGCTCTACCGCTAGCAGAGGTTTATGATCCTACAGGAGCCGGAGATACTTTTGCAGGAGGTCTAATGGGATACCTTGCCAAGACTGATGATACTTCTTTTGAAAATTTGAAAAGAGCTATCATTTATGGCTCTACAATGGCTTCTTTTTGTGTAGAAGCTTTCAGTTTGGACAAGCTGAAGGTCCTAGATCAAAAGATGATCAAAGAACGAGCTGAAAAATTTATGAATATCACAAAGTTCACGTTATAAATCAAATACACATATTGATTATTTTTAATATTTGGTATGATTCTTGTTCTAGGTTATATGGATTGTCTTTAGACGACTCTAGATTTCCTAACAAAACACATATCAAATATGAAAATTCAAGAACTGATTTTAACCTTAGCATTAATTTTAACTGTCTGTGCCGCTAATGCGAAGACAGATCCCTTCAATAACGATAAAGAAATTATTAAAACAGCAGCTCTTTCGTTGAGCGTTCATGAGGCTTCTTCTTCAGATTTGATCGAATCTAGTTCATACAATTTGAAGACGGATAAATTATCAATATCGCTAAAACAAAATGTTGCTTACATACAAGTGAAAGATAAAAAAGGGAATATTGAATTTCAGCTTCCTGTGGATTCAAAGAAGATTCATCTTAGCTTAGATCAGTTCGAGAAAGGTAGTTACGAAGTATATTTATTGACTTACAACTTAGATCAAGTGGTTTCGATGTCACTATCTAAGACCGAATAACTGGAAAATCAGGATGTGCTACTAAAAAATGGTAGCCTTTTTATGAAAAATATTTTAAATCTACTTTATTTGTAATCTCAAGAAAAATGTCACGTTAGCTGTGACACCCCGTTTTTTTTTGAGCCCAAGTCGAGAGCCTTCTCGCTTGGGCTTTTTTATTTCTGGCGTAGGGTATATTACTTTTGATTCGTAATAATATTGTAAAACGTTTACTACGAGAATAACTCATCTCTTTTTTATGATAAAAAACTATATTAGATAGTATGAAGTCAATCTATATCATATCCTTTCTGGCTTGCATTTTTCAAATACAATCTTTGGCACAATGTCATGAGTATCGACATAGTATGAAGCTCAATGATACATGGATATCTTGCAATGCGAATACCAATCCTAACTCTGAGCGAGGAGAAGGCCACTGGCTGATGTATGACCTAGGTGATATATACAAATTAGGGCGTACCCATTTTTGGAATATCAACCAAAGTGAAAGGTCAAGCTATGGCATGTCCGAAATTGTTATAGATATCAGTAATGATGGTAACAATTGGTCTGAGCTGGTACGTACGACATTACAACGAGCAGAAGAATCATCATTATATGAGGGTGAGACCGGGCCTGAGCTTACAGGTGCTAATGCTAGATATGTACTTATTACAGCACTAAGTAATTATGGAGGATCGTGCTACGGCTTAAATGAAGTAAGAATAGAAAACCTTGGCTTGGCCGATGTTACTAACATTGTAGATCGAGATCACGTGAGTTACCAATTACAATTTTTAGGGCATCCATTTGATAATGAAATTGTTTGGAAGACAATTTTCGATAGATCCGATAAATATAATTATAGCATTACGGATCAGCGAGGTAAAGTACTTGTACAAAATCAGAATTATCACAATGAAGTGGTGCGATTAAATGCTAAAGATTTACCAAGTGGAGCATATTTGTTAAGCATAAAATATGATGATTCCATTATCTCAGAATTAATTTCGATCATCCACTAATAAGCAGAAAACATGAGATATCTAGCTATATTTTCAGGATTACTTTTTTGTCATATGAGTGGAGTAGCTCAAGATTTTGAAAACTATTTTTCTTTATCTGATGATAATATTTCAGTATCAGCCAGTTCTAGTTGGGGTGTCTCTGATGCTGAAAATACCTTAAATGATAGTGGATTGGATGCATATCGCATGCAAGCAAGTAGATTTTTATCACAAGCAACATTTGGTGCTAATATAGATCAGATCAACGAACTAGCGCTTACGCTTGACTATGATAGTTGGATAGAAGAACAGGCTGCTATGCCATATGATTCCATGCAAACAAATACCCAAGAGATATGGGACTTTATCTTGCAAGAATATCTTGATGCAGGATTTGAAGAAGAAGATATATTTGGACCATATGCGCTACATTTTCATTATGCATGGTGGGATCAGGCAATAAGTAAAGAATACCAACTACGTCAAAAAATTGCATATGCACTCAGTCAGATACTAGTCATTTCTGCCCAAAGTCAATTGGGAGACGATGCAATTCAATTATCTAATTATTATGATATTTTACTAAGTAATGCTTTTGGAAATTATAAAGATATTTTACGAGAGGTATCTCTACATCCTACGATGGGTTTTTATCTTACTCACCTCAATAATCCTCGAGCTATTCCTTCTGAAAATATACATCCAGATGAAAATTACGCAAGAGAAATCATGCAGTTATTTACCATAGGATTGTACGAATTAAATCAGGATGGTACCTACAAATTAGATGCGGAGGGAAAGGAGATTCCTACTTATGACAATGATGATATCAAAGAATTAGCAAAGGTTTTTACGGGATTAGGAGCAGGAGCATTGGCAGATTGGGTATGGTGGCTAGATAATCCATTTTTTGGATTAGAGTATTATGCATTAGATCCAACGGTACCTATGAAGATGTATGAAAACTTCCATGAGCCAGGGCAGAAGATAATTCTTAAAGAGCATATTATTCCAGATGGTCAGACAGGCATGCAAGATATTGAAGCGGCTATTGATATTTTATTTCAACATGAAAATGTAGGGCCATTTTTGGCTAAAAGGATGATACAGCGATTAGTAAAATCTAATCCATCACCTCAGTATATCTCGAGAGTGGCAGCAGCATTTAATGACAATGGACAAGGAGAGCGAGGCGATATGAAGACATTTGTTAAAGCAATATTACTGGATACCGAAGCACGTACATGCGAGGGCATATCTTCATGGGAAGATGGTCGATTGAGAGAACCACTGACCAGATATACGCATGTTTCTAGAGCTGTAGCACTCGATAATCCATTGGAAAGGTACTGGAATAACGGGTTTTCATTTTTAAATGAAGTAAAGCAATGGCCACTTCAAGCTCCAAGTGTATTTAACTTTTATACACATGATTTTCAACCAGTAGGCGATCTAGCAGGAAATGGCCTGGATGCGCCTGAATTTAAAATACATCATACTACAAGTTCTGTAGGATATCTTAATAATGTCAATGCTTGGACAGTTTGGGATTATATGTGGTATAGTTGGGAAGGAGGTAATATTGCCGATGAGGTAGTGACCCTAAATACCGAATCGTTGGAATCGGTGGCCTCAGATGTCGATGAGTTGTTGCATGAGTTGGATATTTTATTTACGCATGGTCAACTCACCGATGAGACTAGAAACTTAATACGTACTCAGGTATCACAAATCGGATCAGGTCAGAGCTGGGATCGTACACGACTGGCTATGTATTTATTGCTGATAAGCCCAGATTATACAATAATGAGATAAAAGAGTAGGGTAAACGCTGAGTATAACGTAATCATAATAAGTCATCTTTAAGAGACCCAAGAGAATCTAATCAATTCTTTACAAGATAAAAATCAATTATTATGCACAGGACTTCTATGCTTGGGATATTGTATTTTATATCCTGCTCATTTTTACACTCACAAAATTATACGGATTACCTAGGAGCGGGTCATGACCAAGGGGTGATCGTAAGTTCTAGCTCTGATAATGATATAGAAATAAGTCAAAATACCGTATCGGGTGATGGAATGGATGCTGCGATGATGGATGCGAGTAGATTTTTATCACAAGCCACCATCGGGGTAGATCGTGCAACGATCAATGCTGTGACTGAATATCCAGGAGGATATGCTCAATGGTTAAATGATCAAATCATACAAAATTATACACCTTTAAGTACTTCACTGGAGAATGTATGGGCAGAAGTGACTAGTGCTCAGATTGCCAATGGTACAGATCCTGACGATATTGGCTTACCCTGGGCAGTACACTGGCACTACACCTGGTGGCAACATCACATGACTGAAAGCGATTTGTTAAGACAAAAAGTAGCTTATGCGCTTAGCCAAATTTTGGTGGTGTCTGCGCAGTCTGACCTTAGAGATAATGCCTATAATATTGCAAGTTATTATGACGTATTGTATGAGGGAGCTTTTAGCAACTTCAATGATTTATTGACTGATGTAGCGCTACATCCAGCCATGGGTTACTATCTCAGTCATCTTAATAATCCACCTACCGATGAGGCTAATAACATCCATCCTGATGAAAACTTTGCCAGAGAGATTATGCAGTTGTTTACTATCGGTCTTTATGAGTTAAATATAGATGGTTCTAGAAAGCTTGATAGTGCCGGTAATCCTATTCCCACGTATAATAATCAAGATATTAAGGAGTTGGCTCGTGTATTCACTGGATTAGGTCCGGCCGATATCAATGAATATGCTACCTGGCTTAATGCTCCATATTTTGGATTAGATTTTTACTTTTCGGATGGTACTATCCCAATGATCGTGTATGAAAATTTTCATGAACAGGGTAGTAAAACTATACTGGGAAACTATACCATTCCAGCAGGTCAGACAGGTATGGAAGATATCACGCAGGCGATTGATCATATATTTAATCATGATAATGTAGGTCCTTTCATAGGAAGAAGGCTGATACAACGACTGGTAAAATCTAATCCTTCTCCTGCCTATATAGCGAGAGTAGCTAGCGTATTTAATGATAACGGAAGTGGCGTAAGAGGAGATATGGCTGAGGTAATAAAAGCGATACTGCTTGATACAGAAGCTAGAGAGTGTAGCAATGTCATGGATCTATCTGGTGGTAGACTACGCGAACCACTCATGAGATATACACATCTGGCCAAAGCTTTTCCAAAAGACAGTCCTTTGGGTAGATACTGGAATAGTAGCTATGGGTTTTTAAATGATACCAAACAGATGGTATTGCAATCTCCTACAGTATTCAACTTCTATCTGCCAGATCACCAGCCAGTAGGAGAACTAGCATCTAATGGCTTATTTGCACCAGAATATAAAATACATAATACATCTTCTGCCATAGGGTATATTAACTCTGCTCATTCTTGGATCAATTGGAATTATCTCATGGGCAGCTGGGAAGAAAATGATCCTAGTATAAGCATTATGACGGATGAGATAGAAGCCAAAGGAAATGATCCTGAGGCCATTCTTAATGAGCTAGATATATTGATCACTCATGGACAATTGTCTGATGAAACTAGAACCATCCTGCGCAATGCCATATACTCAATAAATGGAAATGATCAGGAATATGATCGTACCAGAATGGCATTATATCTTGCCATGATATCTCCTGACTATAATGTCCTTCACTAGTTAGCTAGACTTATTATTAAAAAAGAAATTACACTACCATGGTAAAAAATAAAATGAATCGAAGAAAATTTTTAGGAACAGCTAGTTGTGCAACTTTAGGGTATACCACTCTTTTTTCAACGCTAGTGAATCTTAAATCTATGAACGCAGCGTCTATACTGAATTCTTCAACCATAGCAAGTGGAGATTATAAAGCACTTGTTTGTCTTGCATTGGGTGGAGGTATAGATTCTTATAATATGGTCATACCAGTGGGTAATGCAGAGTATCAAGAATATGCAACCACAAGATCCAATCAAGCAATTCCACAAAACGAGCCATTACCCATCAATCCTAATACATCTGACGGAAAATCATACGGATTTCATCCTGCGATGACCAACCTGCATAGTATGTTTGAAAACGGTGATGCAGCCATTGTTGCTAATGTGGGAAGTCTAATAGAACCGATTACCAAAACCCAATTTTTTAATGGTTCTATACCTACACCACTCGGGCTATATAGTCATGCTGATCAGTTTATGCATTGGCAGACATCTGTACCACATGATAGAGTTGCTGTCGGTTGGGGCGGAAAGATTGCAGATATGATGAATAGTGCCAATAGCAATCAGACGATCTCCATGAATATGTCTCTCTCGGGATCTAATGTATTTCAAACTGGAAACAATACGGTAGAGTATTCTGTAGACCCATATGAGGGTAGTGTAGGGATCAATGGATATGGAGATCCTTGGCAGTTTTCGCAATTAAGAACGGCGGCTATTAATTCTATGATTGAGGCACAATACCAAGACGCATTTAAACAGGCCTATGTCGATGTGATCAAAACTGCTAGAGATGGGCACAATCTTTTTAGTGGGGCGATCGAAAGTTTGACACCTTTCAATACAGAGTTTACTGAAAATTATATTTCACAGGCTTTTCATATGGTTGCTAAGACTATAGCTGCGAGGACTGATCTGTCTATGAATAGACAAATATTTTTTATTGAATACGGAGGATGGGACCATCACGACGAGGTACTTATGAATATGAATGAAATGATGGGTGAGGTCGATACAGCCATTGGTGAATTTTATAGTGCCTTAGACGAGATCAATATGAGAGACTGTGTCACCACCTTCAGTATGTCAGAATTTGCTAGAACTCTTACCTCTAACGGTAATGGTACCGATCATGCATGGGGAGGAAATAGTTTTGTAGTTGGAGGAAGTGTCAATGGTAAGGAAATGTATGGGACTTATCCTTCACTAGCACTAGATGGTCCACTTGAAGTAGGAGGTGGAGTCGTCATACCGACCACCAGTGCAGATGAGTACTTTGCAGAACTCAGTAGATGGTACGGCGTCATGAATACTGATTTACCTACCTTATTTCCCAACATAGGAAACTTCTATGATATCAATAGTAGTAGTGGACCTATTGGTTTCATGGATATATAAACAGCCTTTCCGAGCAGGTATTTTTTAAATTTTTAATTGTACGAAATGAAAAAAATTACATTTTTTATACTCGTTGTTTCGTGTATTTGCAGCGCCTTTATGGCTAATGCTCAGTGCTATTTAGACCGTCATAATAGTTCAAGAGAGTCGCAATGGAGCTCTTGCTCGCCTAGCCTCAACCCTAATCAAGATAACGGTATGGGTCATTGGATCATGTATGATTTTGGGCAGGAGTATCCCTTATATCAATTGCATTATTGGAATTATAATCATCCAGAAGATCTAGATCGCGGTTTACAAACTGTGAAAATAGAAGTATCGGAGGATCAAAATACTTGGATAGATATGGGGACCCACACCTTTGTACAAGCTAACGGAAGTGGATTTTATGAGGGCGAAGATGGTCCTGATTTAGGAGGTATACAAGCCAGATATTTGTTGATAACAGCTCTTTCCAATTATGGAGATAGCCAGTGTTTTGGACTTGGAGAACTCCGAGTTGGATTAGAATCAACACAAGCACCAGAAGTCGTGCTTAATATAAGGGCTAAACTGTCTGGAGCATACAATCCTGCCAATGGACTTATGAATGATCAACTCAGGTCTAAAGGCTTACTTCCTTTAGAGGAACCATACACCGATAAGGCTTCTTTTGTCCATACTGATCGAGGTGGTGGGGAGCAGGTATCAGATGCATCCGTATTTGATAATGCGTCGCCAGAGGATGATATAGTAGACTGGGTATTTATAGAACTACGTGATGCTAATGATATAAATCTTGTAGTCCAGTCCAAGTCTGCATTAATTCAAAGAGATGGGGATGTAGTAGATATAGATGGCGTATCTCCTTTAAGAATGGTTGCTGAGTCAACAGATTATTTTGTTAGCATCAGGCATAGGAATCATTTAGGTGTTATGGCTGGTGAAAAGGCTAGACTAAACGGAATAACACCAACAGTTATAGATTTCACATCTAATCCAAATTATGTGTTAGGTAGAGATTTATTTGAATTTAGTGATGGTACATACGGCATGTATGGCGCTAATGTGAACGGTGAAAATGTCAATGTCGCTGCAAGTAAAAATGTAAGAATGACTGGCCCCGCCAGTATCAATGACTATGCATCGTTGATGTTAGAATTAGGAGGTAATTTTTTAACCCTACTTACTAATGAATACTCAGATGCGGATATCAATATGGATGGTAACGTACGAATGACTGGGCCTGCAAGCATAAATGATTATGCTAAATTCATGTCCATTCTAGACGGAAATTTTCTTACTCTGAAGACACAGTCTTTCTAAAATATTACAAATGAAAAATATTATACTTAGCATAGCCTTATTATTCATTAGTATAGCATCTAATGGACAATATTTTAGAGCAACCTTAGACCATGAAGTAAATTGGCTTATCGTAAAAATTCAGGCTAACCCAGGGGGTGGAGACATTACTATGGATATGGGAACATTTGAGATTTTCGTTAGATATGCTGACTCAGAGCCAGATTTTTCCTTTGGGGATATTTTGGTCAACTCAACAGATTTCCCTGATTTAAATAATTCATCTTTTTCATCTAATGATAACCTATATGGTAATGAAACGGGTTTCTCAAATCGTAATTTTATTTATTCTGCAGCGCCTACACCTCCTCCAACATCAGTGACATACACCGATGGAACAGAATATGAGATATTTAGAGTAGAAGTAATTGGAGCAGATCCTACGGATATGGTAGATTTTGAAATCGCAGCGAATTCTGATTTTTTCCCAACCTATTTTAGCATTATTGATGGTGGAGTTGATCTTACTGATATAGGTGGTGCTGATTATTTCTATGGAGATACGGGTAGTAATCCTGGTTCAACTAGCGGTACTACATATTTTGAATCTCAATCTAATGTTGCTCTACCTATCGAGTTAGTAAGTTTTACGGCAAATAGAAAGGGTAGACAGGCAACTCAACTTGATTGGGTTAGTAGTGCAGAGATCAATGCATCTCATTATGATATACAAAGAAGTAGTAACACAGAACAATGGACTACGATCGGAAAGGTAGAAGTTATTGGTGAGAGTAATGCTGAGCAAGCATATGAGTTTATTGATGCTCAATCATCAGAGTACGTCAATGATGACCTAAATGTTTATTACCGACTGCAGATGGTTGATCTAGATGGATCATCAGAATATAGTGATACTAGGTTTGTGACTTTTGAGAAACAAGCACAAATAGCCATATTCCCTAGTCCTGCTAAATCGGGAGATCGAGTTACGCTTAATCTTGGTGGTAATAATTATGGTGGTCACATCATGATAGTTTCTGCAGAAGGCAGATTGGTTAAGTCAATACCGATTAATGAAGGTTTTGATCAATCTATAGAGATCCAACTCGATATAGATGACCGTTTTTCATCAGGTATGTATCGTGTGATTTCCAGAAATACTCAACAGCAGATAGGACAGTTTACAGTAATACGATAGATTGGAATCGATCCTATATAAATGTTAATCGATTTCTATCATGGATTTGAAATCAAAAGTGAAAATTTGTAGTTAATAATGACAAACTACAATTTATGAAGCTTACCCAGATACTAGGACTCATCGTCGTTTTCTTTATGGGATTGATCTTCGGATCTAATTATTTCAGCAATGAGACATATACAGATAGTCAGGTCGTAGATGAAGAAGATAGTTCGTCTGTTACAGATAGCAATAATCGAAATATTGCTCCCGTCAAGGTAGTTTCAAGCATTGAAGAACTCACGATCAATCTATTCGAAAATGCTGCTCCTTCCGTCGCTTATATTACGACCAAAGGAGTAAAGAGAGACTATTGGTCTCGTACTGCTTATGAGGTAGAGTCAGGTAGTGGTTCAGGTTTTGTATGGGATACTCAAGGGCATATCGTGACTAATTATCATGTGGTCAAAGAAGGAGAGATATATGAAGTTACATTGGGTGATCAATCGGTCTGGGATGCAAAACTCATAGGATATGAACCCCGAAAAGACCTAGCTGTACTAAAGATAAATGCACCATCTGATCAACTCAAACCGATACCTGTGGGTAGTTCTTTTGATCTCAAGGTGGGGCAAAGTGTATACGCTATTGGTAATCCTTTTGGTCTCGATCAGACATTGACAACTGGGGTCATTAGTGCCTTGGGTCGTGAAATTGAGTCATTAGCAAGAATACCTATACGTGATGTGATCCAGACCGATGCAGCCATCAATCCGGGTAATTCTGGTGGCCCATTATTGGATTCTTCCGGACGATTAGTTGGTGTTAATACTGCGATTTATAGTCCTTCTGGAGCATCGGCTGGGATAGGATTTTCTATACCTGTCGATATAGTTAATTGGGTGGTTCCTGATCTTGTTGAATATGGGGAAGTACGTCGTCCTGTATTGGGTATTGAGCTTGTACATGGACAGTATGTACAGCGCTGGGAAATGGAAGGGGCCATGATCTTGAGTGTAAGTCCTAAGAGTGGTGCAGAAGCAGCAGGTCTCATTCCATTACAACAATCTAATACAGGAAAAATAACATACGGAGACTTGATCGTAGGAGTTCAGGACCGAGAGGTAAAAGATAACAACGACCTGATCTTAGCTCTCGAAAATTATGAACCTGGCGATACGGTCAGTCTTAAGCTGATAAGGGCAAAAGAAGAGTTAGTGCAGGATGTGGTATTAGGGAGTAGTTTTTAGAAATTGATATCGCGATGCCGAGATATCATACTACGGTGCCACTCGCTCCACAATCCATACATCACCTTCTTTTCTATACCGAAACCGATCATGCAATCGACTAGGTCTCCCTTGCCAAAACTCGATCATGTTGATAGTGATTTCATAACCACCCCAATGTGGAGGGATAGGTAGTTTTTCAGTATTTTGATATTGTGATTCTAACTCCTTCTGTTTCTCTTCTAATACTGAACGATCTGAGATAATCTGACTTTGTGGCGATGCCCAAGCACCTATTTGACTGCCTTTAGGTCTACTATGATAGTAGGCTTCTGATCGGTCTCGAGATATTTTGGTGGCAAGACCTTGTATCCTTACTTGACGCTCGATCTCTTTCCATAAAAAGTTGACCGCGATATTGGGATTTGATTCAAGATCTTGTGCCTTATCTGAGTTGTAGTTTGTGTAGAATACAATACCGGTTTCTGTTATCTCTTTCAATAAAACCACTCTTGAAGAGGGTACACCGCTTTCATTTACAGTGCTAATGGTCATTGCATTTGGCTCGATAATTTTTGAGCTGAGTACATTATCAAACCATGCCTTGAATTGCAAAATTGGATCATCTACCAAGGCAGATCGATCCAATTTTGCTTTGCTATAATTTTCTCGTAGGTCGGCTATGTTATTATTCATGACTTTGATAACTCAAGTTCGCCTTCCTTTGTTGCTGATTGACTAGAGAAGAAATTAATCATTCTATAAGATAACCAGTACATCACGGGTACCACTACCAAGGTAAGGAAAGTTGCAAAAGTCAGTCCGTAGATAATGGTCCAAGCCATAGGTCCCCATAAGGCAGTATTATCACCACCTATGAAGATATTGGCATCTAGCTCTCCGATCAGCGTAAAGAAGTTCATATTGAATCCTATCGCCAGCGGGATAAGACCTAAAATTGTCGTAATAGCAGTCAATAATACGGGTCGTAATCTCGTCGCTCCGCCTTCAATTACACAATTTCGTATTTCTTCTACTGATAGGTCTGACATACCATCTACTCCCTTATCTCTTGCCTTTCGTTTGATTAGCAGATTGATATAATCGATCAATACAATAGCATTATTCACGACTACTCCTGCCAGAGATATGATCCCTACCCCTGAGAATACAATAGACACCGTATCTCCTGTAATGAAGTATCCTAAGAATACACCGATCGTACTGAAGAGTATCGAGAGTACAATGATAAACGGTGAAATGATAGAGTTGAACTGTGCAACGATGATGATGAAAATGGCGAAGAGCGCCACTAAGAATGCTCCCATCAAGAAGGACATATCCTCAGCCTGTTGCTGTTGTTCTCCAGTAAACTCGTAAGTATATCCCTCGGGTAGTTCGTAACTATCTAGGGCAAATTGGATATTGCCGATCACATCATTCGGTATATACCCATCAAGGATATTTGAGAATAAGGTGATCGCTCTTTGTGAATCTTTACGTTTGATACTATTGTAGGTAGAAGAATACTCTATATCTGCTACAGTACTGATTGGCACTTGTACAATTCTACCATTCGCAGGATTTCTGAAAGTCACTTTTTGATTCATGAGCGACGTAATATTGTTACGTTGATCCTCCTTGAGTCTGATGGTGATCGGATATTCGTCTTCACCGACTTTAAACTTAGTAGCCTCTTTGCCAAATAATGCAGTACGTAATGTGCTTGCAATAGTGAATGTAGAAAGCTCATATCGTCTCGCTGCTTCTCTGTCTATATTGATGAGTAGCTCAGGTTTTCCGATTTTTACATCAGACTTGAGCTCCTCGATACCACCTATGGCTTGGTCGTCGATGTACTGCTTCACTCGTTGAGTAAGAGCTACCAAAGTATCTACATCATCTCCTCTAAATTCGATATTGATTGGCTTACCGACAGGTGGTCCATCTGCGTTTTTATCTACAGAAATCTCCACACCACTATAACCTTGAAGGGCCTCTCGCATGTCTTTCATGATGACAGATGACTTGATGTCACCTCGCTCTTCTGTCTTGACAAACTGTACCGTTATCCTAGCTTTATTAGGTGTAAAACCTGGCTCTGGTGGTGAATTAGGATCAGAAGTATCTTCTCCTATTTGTGTCAATACAGCTTCTACGATACTAGCACGATCGCCTACTGTTTCGAGGATATCTTTCTCGATTTCTTTAACGATGGTATTCGTTTCTTCAATCGATTTTCCAATTGGAAGCTCAACAAAAGCATTTACATACAAAGGTTCTGCCGATGGGAAAAGTACCACAGGCGGGGGCTTTATACCTAATAGCATCAAAGCCACAAATAATAAAACAAAGGTTCCTCCGAATATGAAAAGAGGATTGAACCTGCGTAATGCGAAAGTGATAAACTTATTATAAATACTCTCGAGCCATGGTAGAAAGCTGTTTTGAAATCGAATACTGAGTGGCTTGAGTACAAAAAAGTTAAGCGCGGAGATGAAGATGGCAAAACCCATCAAATTTCGTATCCAATCAACCCTTGCAAAATGTGCTAAAATGCCAACTCCTAGCATAACGAGTATTCCTACTAGTACATTTCTACGAGACCTATTGTATTGTTCCTTTGATTCTGCCTTTTCCTCGACTTTCATAAACTTTGAAGTCAATACAGGATTGATAACTAGTGCCACAAATAAGGAAGAACTCAATACAATGATCAAAGTGATGGGCATGTATCTCATAAACTCACCCATAAGCCCTGGCCAGAATGCAAGTGGTATAAATGCTGCCAGTGTAGTTGCTGTGGAGGCAATGATCGGCATAGCTACTTCCCCAGTGCCGTATTTCGCAGCTAGCTTACCATCGTAGCCATTTTGCATATAACGATATATATTCTCTACTACTACAATGGCATTATCCACGAGAAGCCCCAGTGCTAGTATCAGAGAAAAGAGTACCACGATATTCATGATCGTCCCTGTCATATACAGGATCAAAATACCCGTAAGCATTGATAACGGTATCGCCATACCTACGAAAGAGGCATTTCTCAGACCCAAAAAAAATAATAGTACCAAAATCACAAGGATAACTCCCGATATGATACTATTCTCGAGATTAGATACTTCATTTCGAGTATATACAGATAGGTCATTGAATAGACTGACTTTCAGATCATCTGGTAATTCTTTTTCTATTTCTACGAGGTCTTTCTTGATTTCATCTGCGGCGAATAGCAGGTTTTCTCCTTTTCGTTTGATGACATCAAGGGCAATTACGGGTAATCCATCGGATCTTGCATATGACTTTCTATCTTCAAATGCATAACTGACTTCTCCAAGATCTTTAAGATAGATCGGACGCTGATTTTCACTTTTGATGATGGTGTTTTCGAGCTGTTGGATGGTCTCAAACTGTCCAACAATACGTACTGCTCTACTAAATCCGTTACGCTTGATTTCACCGGCGGACATGGTGATATTCTCAGATCGGAGCGCGTTTTCTATATCCGTAAAAGATACTTGGGCACTATGCATCTTATAGATATCAAGATCGACTTTAACTTCTCGCTCTTGATCACCTTTCATGTTGACCTTGTTGATCTGTTTGATGTTTTCGACACGATCTTGTATAAATTCTGCATAACCTCGGAGATCATCCATCGGATAATTTCCAGATACATTGATCGTCATAATCGGTAGATCAGCAAAGTTTATTTCGAGTACTGTAGGCTCTTGGTCGAGGTCGCTTGGGAGTTCTGCCTTAGCTTTATCTATAGCGTCTTTGGTCTTTCTTACGGCTTCAGTGATTTCGATGTCATTGGTAAATTCTGCAATGATCACGGAGAAATCCTGTACCGAGTTACTACTTACCGTTTTGAGCTCTGAGATGGCTTCGATCTCTTTTTCGATCGGTTTTGATATCAAATTTTCGATCTCTTCAGCAGAGTTACCAAAGTATGGTGTATTGACATAGATGGTCGGTAGTGATGCATCAGGGTATTGTTCCTTAGGCATCTTATCATAACTCTGTATTCCGAATAACAGAATCATGATTGCGATAAGAAATACGCTTGTAGCATTATCGACAGCAAAACTGCTGAGCGAAAACTGGCGTAATTCTGATTTATTAGGTTTGTCAGTCATGATCCTTACTTTTCAGAGTTATTAATGATGAGTTCGGTACCGTTTTTGACTGATTTGTGTCCTTTTACGATGAGTATATCACTTTCTTTTAAGCCATTAGTCACCACGATCTGGCTATCATAACTTTGATCAGTTTCGATGACCAATTTTTCTGCAATGATTTTACCATCCTTAGGCGTTCCGATATACACATATTCCTCACCGTTCACATTTTCTTGTATGATATCCACGGGTATGACTATGGCATCTTTGATACTCAAATCATTAAATTTTACTTCAGCAAGTAAGTTAGGTTTGAGCAATCCACCTATAGTAGAGGTATTCATTTCTATTTTGAAAGTTCTATTGGAAGGATCGATTGATCTACCCACAAGGCTTATCCGCTCATTGATGGTTTTGTCAATGGCAGGAAAGTAAATTTCCACTTGATCTCCTCGCTTCACTGATTGGAGATTTCGTTCTGGTATATCAGCTACAACTTTGATTTTAGTAGTATTCAAGATCTGTACGATCGGTGCTCCAGGGGCTGCCATCTCTCCCGCACTCAAAAATTCACGATCTATGATACCGCTTATTGGGGCATAAACATTTTCTTTGGCTAGCTGGGTCTCTATTTGGGCTATCCCTTTTTCGATGCGTTCTTTATTGGTTTTAGCTTCGAGGTATTGGAGTTCTGAACCTATTTCTTGGTCCCAAAGTCTTTTTTGTCTTTCAAATACAGTAGTGGCAAAATTTAAGCTAGTGACCAATTCATCCTTTTGCTTTTCGAGTGATTGAAGATCTACTCTGGCGATGAGGCCACCGCGCTTTACATATTGGCCCTCTTCCACGTTAACGGAGAGTATCCTACCACCTGTTTCGCTACTGGCCATTGCCATGTCATCAGATACAACATTAGCCTGTACAGATACATAACTTTTAAAATTGGTAGCCTTTACGGTATCAATATCTACTACTGCTTTATCTATTTTTTTAGGCTCGAGGGTCTCTAGTTCTTCATTGAGTTTATCGATATCAGATTGGAGTATTTGTAGCTCCGTTCGTTTTTCTTTGAGCAGTGCTTTTTTACCGGCGATGTCCTCGGGCCATTGTTCTGGTGCCTGGCAAGCAAAGATGAGCAAGATCGCTAGGGTAGAGAGTATTATTTGTTTCATGGTTTGATAATTTCTTATGTTAGTAGTTTTAAAGGATGCCAAGAGCAATATCCATATCGATTTTGCTTAGTAGTAGATCGTATAGAGATGATATATATGCACCTTGAGCTTGATATAGGTCAGCTTCTGCTTGTGACAGTTCTACGCTAGAGCCTACACCTTCTCTAAATTTTATTTGTGTTTTATCAAAGATTTTTTGACTGAGTGCTAGAGTGTTTTTCTGATTGAGAACCGTTTGTTGCGCATTTTTATATGCTAATCTGGTATTTTCAACTTGTAGGGTCATTCCTCGCTCAAATTCCCTTTTCTGAAGATCAATTTTCTCTAGTGTCAGCTTCGATTTTTGCATTCTTGCAGACTTTTGACCACCATCATAGATTGGGATATTGATAGATATACCTGCCACGAGCGTAGGCAGTAGTCCCGCTTCAGTATTATCAAAAAGATTAGTTCGCTGTATAGATCCCTGATAACTGGCAAATGCACGAGCCGACGGCAGATATCCTGCTTTATGTCGTTGAAGGTCGAGCTCATTAAGTTGCTTGTTGGTCTCTAGCAATTGGTATTCTACTCGCTTGGTGATGTCCAACTTTTGCTCATTGGATGCTATATATTGCGCCTCTAATGCTTCCAGATTTTCAGTCAAGATAATCTCTTGGTCGATCGGATATCCCATCTGAAATTTCAAGAGATTTTTAGAAACAGATATCAGCTGTTCCAGATTTGTGGACTGTGTTTTCAGCCCATCTAATGAAAGCTGAAGTCGATCTACATCGAGTGACTCTACAAATCCATTTTCAAAAAATGCCTTTGTATCTTCTAGGGTTTTGGTGAGTACTTGTATATTCTGGTCTAGTACTTCTTTGTTTTTACGTGCAACGAGTACGGCAGCATATGCTTTAGTCACATTAGACTTTATATCTTGCTCTGTCATCTCAAGCTCTCTATTTACAAGCTCTTTGTATAGTCTAGCTGCTTTGAGACCATACAAGTACGAACCATCAAATATGAGTGAACTGGCCTCTATCTTACCCGTAAGATTGTGGGGTTGGAAAAAAGTAAATTCAAATACCTCAGGATCTGCAAGTTCTCGGGGTTGTATCACGTTTTCCTGAAACAATACACCGTATACTGCTGGAGAAATGAAGTCTTCTACTGGCTGTACAGGTAGTTGAAAATAGTAGGAGTAATCTATACCACCATTGACTTGAGGTATCCCGATTGCTCTATATTCTTTAATGTCTGAGTCTGCGGATGCTATATCAAGTTGTTTGATTTTGACATCATTGCTATGCTCCAGACCGTATGCAACCGCACCAGCAAGATCATAGCTTTGGGCTGATAGGCATACGGTATAGAGCATAGATAGTAAAAAAATGTATGGTTTCATGTAGTAGTGTATTTATGGGCTTTAGATTTCTATTTGTTGAAGTATCGACCTTCCTTTGTCTGTAACTATACCGCGCATATGATAGCGTATAGTCTCTACGAAAATTTCTGATTTTGAAAATTCATTTGGGGGAAATATATCTTCATCAATCATGGTTGTGACGAGTCCTACGAAAAGCTTAGCGATGATCTTAGGGTCAAAACGCTGGCTATAGAGTCCTTGCTCTATCCCGATTTGCATATTGGTACTTATGGTCTGTTCTATATGTTGATTACGTTCAGCTTCTAGGTTTAACCAGAAGGCTCCGTGGTATTTCTGTAGATCAAAAAGAAACCCAGGCTTCATTTTTTGTAAAAAGTCAATATTATGCTTAGCAATGGCGATCATACTTTCTATAGCATTGTCGCCCGAGTGTAGCAGCTTATCTATCTCAGCTTGGTTGATGCTCATGTGCTCTGAGACTGTCTCTTCTACAAGTTCATTTTTATTGCTGATGTAGTTATAAATAGTTTTTTTGGATATCCCCAGTCGCTTGGCAAGGTCATCCATGCTTACACTCTTGATTCCGTAACGCAGAAAGCAGTCGAATGCAGATAGCATGATTTTTTGTCTTGATGGCATAGTGCAAAATTATGACAATGAAACCAAGGAAACTCAAATGAGTTTAAAAGTTTCCTAAGTTTTCTGTGGAATGGCGGCTTTCAGGGTTAAACCGTCGGTTTATTTCTATGAATAGCGAATAAAATTGATTGACAAAACGGAATATTCAGGGTGGATTTTGTACAAATAGTCGATCTTAGCACCTATGGATATGCAATATATTGTGGGAGTCATGTCGGGAAGTTCGCTAGATGGACTTGACGTCTGCCTATGCTCATTTCATGATAATGGTGAGTGGAAGTTTTTAAGATCAAAGGCTTATGATTTACCAGATATCTTGGCCAAATCATTACGTAACCTGCCTTTTCACGATGTAAGATCTATGTATACGCTTGAGGTTTCATTTACCGATTTTTGTAGCCAATCGATACTTCAGTTTTTAGGTGAAATTAAGGATATCAAAATTTCTGCAATTGCAACTCATGGTCATACGATACTTCATCATCCGGAGGAAGGATATTCTATACAATTGACTAATGGAGCTCGATTAGCTACGACGGTTGGTTTACCTGTCATTTGTGATTTTCGACAAGGAGATATTGCACTAGGTGGACAGGGGACTCCGTTGGCAGCTACAGTAGATCAGTATTTGTTTGGAGAATATACTTATGCACTCAATCTTGGAGGAATTGCTAATATTTCTATTCAAATAGAAGATATTAATCAAGCATATGATATAGCTCCATGTAACCAGATCCTCAATGCATTAGCATCAGAGCTTGGCAAATCTTATGATGATGACGGTCAAATTGCCAAATCTGGGAATTGTAACGAGACCTTACTATCATCATTGTCAGATTTAACTTACTTTCAAAAACAAGCTCCCAAGTCTCTCGATAATTCATGGGTGATGGGACCGTTTTATGATATAATCAGAAGTCATGACTCGAGTATTCCCGATAAATTGAATACTATGGTAAATTTCATAGTTGATCAGATCATCTTAGCGATAAAAGGTAAAGAGATACCTGATCATGCTAAGATGCTTGTAACAGGTGGTGGAGCCTTCAATACATTTTTGATCGAACAATTACAAAGAAAGTTAGTCAAAGTAAATGTTAGCCTTGAACTTCCAAGCTCTGAAATCATTGAATTTAAAGAATCAATATTGATGGCTTATCTGGGCTATCTTCGATTACAATATAAACCTAATATCATCCATCATGCCACGGGAGCTAAAAGAGCGCATAGTGGTGGAGCAATATATATTCCATGATCCAAAAAGACGATAAAATATTAATCACGGGAGCAACAGGATTTATTGGATCTTATATTGCAAGATATTTTTACTCAAGAGGATTTACCAATATACATGCCATCAAGCGTAGCACTAGTTCTGTCGAAATGCTTGGAGCTGATGTCGATAAGATATCGTGGATTGAGGCAGATATTTTAGATGTAACCACATTGAGCAATGCCTGTGAGGGAGCCCAATTAGTCATACATGCTGCAGCGATGGTAAGTTTTCATCCTCAAGATAAAGCGGCTATGTATCGAGTCAATGTAGAGGGTACAAGCAATGTGGTGAATGCATGCATAGAGCATCATGTACCTACACTATTGTATTTGAGTAGTATATCTGCTGTAGGTAAACCGAGTAATATAGACTTATCGATCGACGAGTCTACGGAGTGGGAAGCCAACGAATATACCTCTGACTATTCTAAATCCAAATATCTCGCAGAGCTAGAAGTCTGGCGCGGTAAAGAAGAGGGATTACAGGTGAGTATATTGAATCCTGGAGTGGTATTGGGTGCGGGCCGATGGGCCGATACCTCACTCAAGATCATCCAAACCATTGATAATGGAGTACCTTTTTATCCCTTAGGGTCCAATGCATTTGTAGATGTCAGAGATGTAGCTAAAATGGCTTATATGATGATAGATCAAGGGTTGTATGGCGAACGAATACTAGCCATCAGCGAAAGTGTAAAGATCAAATCATTATTAGATAATATTGCAGAAAAAATTGGTGTCAAGGCGCCTCATACGGCATTAAGACCATGGATGTTTCCCTTCGCTTCGAGAATAGCAAAGATAGTTGCATTTTTTACTAGACAACCACCTTTCATCACAAGAGCAACCATCATGAGTACTTGCGAAGACTGGCGCTATGATACTTCCAAGTCTAAATCACTGTTAGGGATAAAATATATAAGTATGAAGAAAACCATCGAAGATATGTGCAATGCTTATGTGGAATCAAAAAAACAGATAAAGCCGATGGCACTGTTGGATTTTGAATCATAGCAGTAACTTGCGATGCTGATGTCCAATACTGTTATCAAGATAGGTTATGATGCTAAACGGCTGTTTAACAATCGTACAGGCCTAGGTAATTACAGCCGTACCTTGGTCAAAGAGTTGCATAAGCGATATCCTAATATTGAATTCCATTTATTTAGTGCTACGGTAGAAATTAATCCAGAAACCGAGTATTTTTTTAATCATGATAACATACATATACATACACGTAATAAGGGATCAAACGAGTGGTGGCGAAGCTTCGAGATCACTCATAAAATCAATGAGCTAGAACTAGATATATATCACGGTCTGAGCCATGAACTACCTATTAATATCAATAAGGTAAAGGCCAAGACAGTCGTAAGTTTTCACGATCTTATTTATGAAAAATATCCCGAGCATTTTCCTTGGTTTGATCGTATGATGTATAAGTATAAGTATCGGACTTCTGTTTTTAAGGCAGATCAAGTAGTAGCAATCAGTCGTTCAACGAAGTCAGACCTAATTGACATATACAATGTAGATGAAGCTGCTATAAATGTCATTTATCAAGGTCAGTCGCTCTTAGATAGTAACGCAGAAACTCCAGTTAATTTACCAGAGCGATATTGGTTGTATGTAGGTAGTGTTATTGATCGAAAGAGGCTGGAGGATATTGTAAAGGCCCTGCATATAATGCCAGCATCAGATCGAATTCCCGTGATTGTAGTTGGTACAGGATCGACTTATTATGATAAAGTCAAGCAGTTAATAAAAGAATATAATTTGACGGACTATTTCATACATAAAGGTCATGTCAGAGACTCTCTAGCTTCTTATTATAAGCATGCTTTGGCACTTGTGTATCCCTCTATTTACGAAGGGTTTGGAATACCAGTTATCGAATCATTAAGTCAAAATACACCAGTCATTATTTCTGACCATAAAGCACTGAAAGAGGCAGCGGGTCCCGGTGCATTATCATTTTGTTCTTATCAATATGAGCAGCTTAGTGAGTTAATGATCAAACTTCAAAATGATCCAAATACTGCAAAGGATCTTGGCGAAAAAGGGAAACGTCATATCCTCCGCTCATTTAACCACGATCTCATCTGTGACCAATGGATGAAATTATACTCAGATCTGATCAACTGATTTACCAAGGCCACAGGAAGTACAAGCATATCATTATCAGCAGAAATCATATTATAAATTTTATATATAAATAAAATTTTATATATATCTTTGTCTAAAGTGTAAAGTATTGCTTCGACTCAATGCATTACGCTTCATTAATAACCAAGACGACGACACTAATGTCTTACACTACCGAAAACTACACTGGTAGGGGTATATCTGCCCTGCTGTTGCTGCTGTTTCTATGCATAGCAACTCACTCCAATACTCAATCGATTTGTCAGATCATGACTCCAGATGAACCACTTATGGAATCATCTACTCGATCATATGGAGATTTCGTTATTGCTACCGTTGGAGATCAAAGCTGGCAATCGACCGATAATTCATTTTTCAGTGATGGCAGATTCATGGAGATTACCCTGGATTCTATGTCACAGAGTGATGCGGTACTATTATCTGACTTTAAATTTCAGATTCCAGATGGTGCTACGATACAAGGTATTGAGGTAGAAATTGATGGTTTTGCCAGTGGTAATGGTATAGCTGATGTGTTATTAAGTCTTTCAGTGGGAAATAATGAAAGTATCAACTTGGGTGGAAGCCCATTATTTGGACAAGAATGGCAAACAGAACAAAGTACTTGGTCATATGGATCTAGTTTTTATTTATGGGATCTCCAATGGACTCCTGAGATGCTTAATGCTGAAGATTTTAGTGTCAATCTTCAGGTTGCAAATATCTCAGATACGACTATCGAGGCTTTCGTAGATAGGCTGAGTGTTAAGGTTAGTTATACACCGCTTTACACAGCATGTGATCATAATTGTCTTATTTTTTATATCAATGAAAACCCAAGTATAGACTCCTATACCTGGACTTACCCAAGCGATTTTCATTTATTATCGTCAACGGATACTGAGCACGATATCAGTATCGGACAAGATGAAATTACTCAAGGTACATATGAGGTATGTGTAGAGTCATTGATATCTACCAATGTAGTAGAAGAGTGCTGTAGGACCTTTGTAATTGATAACTGTGCTACATCCAGTATTGGCGATTTTGTATGGGAAGATATTAATTATAATGGCTTACAAGATACTGACGAACTAGGGTTAGTTGGTGTAGTCATGGAGTTGTATGATGATCAAAATAATCTTATCGCTACCAGTACAACGGACTCTCTAGGTAAGTATAGTTTTGAAGAAGTAGAAAAAGGATATTATACGGTAAGGACATCATCATTATCCTCTGAATACCTACATACACTTTCTGATGTAGGTATGGATGATTTACTAGATAATGATTTTACATCTGTAGGAAACATCTTCACTTCGGACGAATTTTACTTAGATCCAGATATTGAAAAAGACGATGTAGACCTCGGTGTCTACCGATCTGTTTCTATATCAGGGCAAGCCTTTGAGGATATGGCTTACGATGGTCAGCGCAATGTTCAAGACCCATTATTATCAGGATTGGAAGTATATCTCACTGATGAAGTAGGTGATACGATTGCAATAACTATGACGGATATATCTGGTGCTTATAGTTTTGATATGCTGACACCTGGTATATACTCGGTTTTATTTAATATCGATGACTTTGAAGTCACTTTACAAGATATTGGAGACGATTCATCAGATAATGATTTTGCCCAAGATGCAAGTGTAGGGCCTTTTACTCTCGGATCTGGAGATCATATGACCTCGTTGGATATTGGATTATTTATGCGAGTATCCTTAGGTGACTTTGTGTTTATTGATATCGATCGTGATGGCATACAAAGCGATGCAGATGAAGCATTTGGAGAAATTTGGATACGTATATTTAGAGACGATGGCAGCGGTATGATTGAGATAGAAAGTAATACCGATGGCACTTTCTGTTTTGATAATCTATTACCTGGCTCTTATTTTATAGAGTTATTATTAGATGCAGAGGTTTATATGGTGACCGACTTAGAAGTTGGCGATCCTGAGACTGATAGCAACGCTATTATGGATGGTGATAGATTCCTAAGTCAGACAGTGTTTATACCATCAGGTACTGATTTTAAAAGCTTAGATATTGGAGTTCAATTCTTACCATCATCGATTTCAGGATTTGCTTGGTTAGATAAAAATGCGGATGGTATACTACAAAATGAAGAGGAACGACTGAGCGGCATTTCTATAATGTTGGTCAATATGATGACTAATAATACTACTGTTGTAGATACAGACGAAGATGGTAATTACATTTTTGATAATCTAGATGCAGGCCAATATTTTATCAAATTCGGATTTGACGATGATCAGATTGCGACCATTCCTGATAATGCCTCGGAGGACATTGATAGTGATATTTTAGACTCTTTCGGAGCTTTCACTACCGCGATGATTGACGTTGGCGTAGATGATCAGATTACTGATATAACTGGTGCTTACTACGAGTTGGCAAGTATTGGAGATTTTGTATGGTTGGATGAAAATCTAAATGGTATTCAGGATGGAGATGAACTAGGATTAGATGGAGTTAAAATAGATCTTTTGGATCAAGATGGAAACATATTGAGTTCTACAGAAAGCAGTGATGGAGGCCAGTACATATTCGATGATTTACTTCCATCTATGTATCAGCTAGTTATCAATTATCCTGATGGCTTTGATAGTACCTTAGGCAATGCTAGTGCTGATAATACATTAGATTCTGATATTACTATTACAAATGGAGTAGGCAGGACTTCAATATTTGAACTGTGCTCTGGAGAGCAAAATAATACTATTGACTTAGGTCTCGTAGATATGAGATCCAATATCTCAGGTCTTGTTTTTATAGATGACGACGGAAACGGAATAAGAGATAATGATGAGCTTCTACTTGAGGGAGTTCAAGTAGAGTTACTTGATGCCTCTGATAATGTAGTTGCATTGCTTATGACTGATATGGATGGAGCTTATCTATTTGATGATCTTTCACCAGGTCAGTATATGGTCAAAATGATTATTGATGGTCAATATGAAATAACTACTGCAAATGTAGGTCTGAATGACATAGTGGATAGTGATTTTACGATAGATGGTAATATGGTAGTATCAGAGGAATTGATATTAAATCCACTTAATGAAATAACTAATCTTGACCTTGGGGTCTATGAGCTGGTATCTATCGGAGACCAGGTTTGGTTAGATGAAAATGAAAATGGGCTTCGAGATTTGGGTGAGATCGGTATTGAAGGAATTACGATTGAGCTTGTACATTCCTCTGGAAGTATTATCGCAACGACATCTACAGATACAGATGGGATTTACCTTTTTGAAGATTATGCACCGGGCTTGTATCAGATAAGAGTTACAAGCGGAGATGAATATAGTTTTACCATGGCCAATCAAGGTGCCGATGATACCATAGATAGTGATGTTTCCATTATAATGTCTTTATTTGGTTTTACGGATCAGACTTTGATCAGATCTGGCATTGAGTTCCTTAATCTTGATGTAGGATTGGTACAAGAAAATCAAAGTACCATAATTGGAACAGTATGGAATGATATCAATAGGAATGGTCTTTTTGATATGACGGAGTTTCCTGTAGAAGATGTATTAGTACAGCTTTTTGATGTTGACGGCAATAATATCAGTAATATGATGACAGATAGCCAAGGACATTACATGTTCGTTCAGTTGCCTGCAGGTGATTATTACATACAGATCACATTACCTGATAATTTTGAGCTCACAATAGCTGATGCAGGAGATGATACTATTGATTCTGACATTACCGGCGGTAATGGTCTATTGACATCTGATATTATTTCTGTTTCTGCTGGAGAGACGGTTGAAAATATAGATGCTGGCCTCATTGCCGTTGGCAGTAGCTCTATTGCTGGTCTAGCATGGAGAGATAGTGATCTCAATGGATTACGTGATAATAATGAGATATTTTTGAGTAATGTAAGCGTTACGTTGAAGAATAATGCAGGAGTTATATTAGCATCTACGCTGACGGATATTTCAGGCGCATATAAGTTTGAAAACTTGGTTGCCGGCTTATACAATGTTGAGTTTGATGATCCTTTTGGATTTGGTTTTACCATACCCAATGCTGGAGATGACAGTATAGATTCTGATGTGGTAGGTAATGAAGTGACTAATGTATTCTTATTTTTGGATACCGATCTTACGGGAGTAGATGCAGGTTTTGCAGTCCCAGCTATGAGTAGTATTTCTGGTAGTGTATGGTTTGATGATAACCGTGATGGTCTTAATAATAATATGGAACCAGCTGCTGATCCCGTTACCATTACATTATTCAACATGGATAATGAATTGATTATGAATACTATATCTGCCATAGACGGAACATATGAGTTTAATGATATTCTAGGAGGTAGTTACTATATCGTTTTTGGGGATATTGAAAATTATACATTCACAGCACCTTTAGTTGGTGTCGATCATACTATTGATTCTGATGTCATTCAGAATATTGCCCCAGGTAGTACCTTTCAAATAGCTCTATCTGGTCAAGACTCTGTTTTTGATATAGATGCAGGCTACATCTTACAAGCCAATGGAAGTATTGCTGGAGTAGTACTAGAAGATCTCAAGGTAGATGGAATTCAAGATGCAGATGATAGTCCGATTGAGGGTATTGAGATTAACTTACTGAACAGTAATGATGTAGTAGTGGCCACGACTACTTCGGCCTCAGATGGTAGATATTTATTTGATAATTTAGTGCCAGGAGACTATTACTTAGTAGTGGATAAAACTATGGATTACCTACTCTCAATGGCAAATGTAGGTACCGATGATCAACTTGATTTTGATATAACTGAAAGTATTTCGGCTAGTAGTACAGATCTCATCTCTCTTGCTATCAATGAATCAATTGATGATATTGACGTGGGTCTTTATCGACTTGCGTCTATCGCTGGTGTATACTTTTTTGATACTAACCAAAATGGTCTTATTGATCCCGCAGATGCGATAGTACCTGATGCAGTGGTTGAGCTTAGAGATGCCTCAGGTGCTACAGTAGCAAGTACGAGCACTTCTAATCTAGGTACTTACATATTTGAAGACCTAATGATTCAAGATTATATTGTTGCTTTTGCTTTTGATAGCAATCAGGAGTTTACTATCGCTAATACGAGTATGGATGACCTTATCGACTCAGACGTCATATCAGTAGATGGCAGCTTTGGTGTTACGGGTATATTAAGCGCTATGAGCGGTATGCAGTTTGTTGGTGTCAATGCTGGTGTAAAAGAAGCAGCACAGTTTATTGATATTTCAGGTGTTGCTTGGGAAGATATAGATGGAGATGGAGAGAGAGAGTCGGGTGATCCTTTGTTAGCAGGATATGAAGTCAGCTTATTTGATGCTTCAGATATGCTCATCTCTACTACTACGACTGATAATAATGGCCAGTACAGTTTCACCAATCTTCCTAAGATGGATTATTACGTCGTATTTGAGCTTCCTACTAATCAGGGATTTACTTTTGAAAATACTACAGCAGATAATATAGATAGTGATGTATTATTAACAGGAATTACCGGTGCTACAGATCTTGTAAATGTTAGTATCTCGACACTTGATGCGGGATATTACCGTTTTGCAAGTATTGGTGATCAAGTATTCAATGACTTCAATGTAAATGGTATCAATGACATCACGGAGCAAGGCATCAATTCTATCAGAGTACGACTATTCGACGCCACTAATACTCAGATAGCGACACGATTTACCTCCACAGATAATGCGACAGGTCGCATGGGAGTTTATAATTTTGGTGGTCTACGTCCAGGAAACTATTATGTACGATTTGATCCCGCTGGTGGGCTGTTTTTTACAGATCCTAATATTGGTGGTGATGATACTATTGACTCTGATGTCAACTCTTCTAACGGATTTGGGACTACACCTATGTATACCCTAACCTCTGGTGAAGTCGAGACTTCTGTAGATGCTGGACTTTTACAAGATCCAGCTTATATTGGAGATTATTGTTGGGTAGATATCAATGGTAATGGAGTTCAAGATGGTCAAGAGCCTGGCTTAGATGGAGTTACGATAGAGTTATTCTCCATAGATGGTGATTTGATCACAACCACCACATCGGGCCCCGATCCTGTTACACTTGAAAGTGGATTCTATGAGTTTGCCAATGTTCAACCAGGAGCATATTACTTGGTCTTTACGCCACCGAGCGATTATCTATTTACAGATCCTGATCAAGGTGGTAATGATAGCCAAGACTCGGACATCACATCTGTGATCGAGCCTGGAGCAACGAATATTGTCAATCTAGCCTCTGGTGAATCAGATACTGATATCGACGGTGGATTTTTTATACCTGCGGGATTAGGAGATTTTGTATGGAACGATCTCAATGAAAACGGAATCCAAGATGCAGGAGAGCCTGGCATTGCAGGTGTAGCAGTAGATCTACGTGCTACAAATGGAAGCGTGATAGCAAGTACTACTACAGATGCTAATGGAATGTACAACTTTGGCGGACTTACCCAAGGTGTATATTTCGTCAGCTTTACGGCACCTACAGGTTTTATGTTTACCACGGCCAATGCAGGTAATGATGATATCGATAGTGATGCCAATAGTACGGGTAATACACCATTAGTATCACTGGCACATAGTGTCAATTTTCAAGATTTAGATGCTGGTCTAGTAGAGGCCAGCTCTCTTGTAGGTAGTAGAGTATGGCTTGACTTTAATAGAGACGGTATTCAGACCTTCAATGAAGAAGGTATCGAAAATATTGTCGTCAATTTGAAAAATATGAGTGGCGCTACAGTAGCTTCCACCATCACTGATTTTGATGGTGAATATAGATTTTTCAATATCGCTCCAGGTGATTATCAGGTCCAGTTTGTTCCAATAGATAATCTGATGCTTACGGTACAAAATAATGGAACCGATGATAATTTAGATAGTGATGCAGATATCACTGGACTCAGTAATATGTTTAGCTTAAGCAATGGCGACTATAATATGCACGTAGATGCAGGTATGTTCCCTGTTAACGGGATATCTGGGTTAGTATACGAAGATATGAATGCTAGTAATAGCTATGATATCAATGAATTTATGATGCCTGATGTCATGGTAGAGTTATGGAATATGAATGATACCAAGATCGATGAAATGATGACCTCAGACAATGGAGCTTATGTGTTTGAAAATATCTCTTCAGGTACATACAGACTCAGATTTTTACTAGAAGATCATTATCTCACCGCAGATCCTAATATGGATGAAATGAGTCCGGGGTATTTCGAGACTGAAATCACTTTCAATAATCTATACTCTTACGAGAAATTTGGATTCTATCCAGGTACCGATATAGAAGGTCGTATGTGGATGGATATCGATGCCGATGCCTCTATCGATGATAACGAACACTATCTGACGGATATCACAGCAGAGCTTTACAATAATAAAGGAGATCTAGTCGCTAGTCAAAAAAGCAATGATCTAGAGCACTTGAGCTTTACTAAAGTCCCTGCAGGTAGATATTATATGAAATTTGATATCGATGGAGACTTTGCAGGGCAGTTATCTTATACCCGATCTACAGAAAGTAAAGTGACCGAGCGATTTGGTTATGGTACAACGGATTACTTTGATGTAAAGCCGTCATATGAAATATTGCAAGTAGATGCCGGTGTCATGCCGATCTATGATCTTGAGGTCGATTTTGCTGGAGATCGAAGGGAGAGTCATCATTATTTTGATTGGGATGTGGACCCTGATTGCATAGTGACTTTAGAGCGATCCAATGATGATGATTTTGAAGCAATTATCGAAGATCGACCATCTTATGATTCATACCAAGATTATGATCTTCATACAGCAGGAGATTATATCTATAGATTAGCTATGATGAATGGTCAAGGGCTATTATTGTATAGCACTGAACTTGGGTTTGAGACTCAAGATGACCAAGATTTTATAGTCAATATCATGCCTAATCCAATAGTAGATGAGGCTTCTATACGTATCCAATCATCCAAAGAGAGCCCTGTAGCTATACAGCTCTATGATCAGTCAGGCAGAGTAGTGCAGCATCTAGCTCCAAGGGAGATAAATCTAGGAGAAAATATTATCGAGCTGAATGCTAATGAGTTAAGCGAAGGTATCTATATGCTTAGCATACAATTCGAATATCAGCGAATCATCAAACAAGTAATAGTCACTAAATAAGTAAAAAAAATAAGCTTCGTAACTGTAAAGTTGCGAAGCTTAACGTGTTTTCAAAAGTTGAAAGGATTTACTCCAAAAGGTACAATTTTAATACCAAATAAACTATTGAATAAATATTATTTACAAAAAGCGTCAAATGCTTGTACAAGATTCTCTGCAATCATCTGCGCTGATCTTCCTTCGATATGGTGTCTCTCGATCATATGTACCAGTTGTCCATCTTTAAATAAAGCAATCGATGGAGAACTGGGAGGATAAGGTAATAGGTGCTCTCGAGCCTTAGCAGTAGCATCTTTATCTACACCTGCAAATACCGTGACTGCACGATCTGGTCTTTGAGTATGTTGTAGCGACATCTTAGCCGCTGGTCGAGCATTAGCGGCAGCACAGCCACATACACTATTCACTACGAGTAGAGTAGTGCCTTCTTTTATATTGAGTACATCATCTACTTCTTGAGGAGATGATAATCCTTGAAACCCAAAATCTGTCAAATCTTTGGACATGGGTGCTACTAATTCTGGTGGATACATGGTTGTTCTATTTTAGTGAGAAAACAGCAAAAGTTCGAAATTAGTTTTTTTGAATTGTAAATATGTAGGGCTGTAGATAAATAACACGAGAATTATAAAGATTTTTATTCCGACAATATTAATAAACCCCAAAACACATCTAATAAAGTATAATATGTTTTGTATTTTTGAAAATTCGTGACGTAATTTTTGTTACTCTAATACGAGCAATAGAGTACTTTTAAGGCGTTTAATATTTTACTTATGATGAGAATATTGATTTTTGTTCTGCTATTGGCTGGTGTTATGCTCTCTTGTTCTCGCGATAGTTTTGAGGAGAGAGATACAGTCTGTACCTCCGATAATTTCACCTACCAAAATGATATTTTTTCGATCATAAGCTCATCATGTAGTTATTCTGGATGTCATGATGGTGGACAAAATAGTATAGGAGAGCCTCGGAATAGCTATGAAGAATGGAGAGAATATCTAGACTCAGGATCTTTTCAAAATCGTACTTTAGTGATCAGAGATATGCCGCCGCAGTACTCTCCTGCAGATCGGCCTAAGGAACTATCTCAAGAAGACTTTGATATCCTGACTTGCTGGATAGAGCAAGGATATCCTAAATAAATCTCGTCTATTTTTACAGAACTTACACCTATGAAAAATATATTGATCTTATTATTGACCTTCTCTTGGGTATCATTATTTGCACAGGAGTTAGTGCATAAAAGTTTTAAAGATACGAGGGTCATCAACTCCCATAGTCTGGAGACGCTCAAGCAGGGAAAGCTTGATATGCGTATCGCCCATAGATTTGGTGATCTAGCAGGATCTCAAGGTGGTTGGCCTACCTTTTATGGATTAGAAAATGCCGCAGACGTGCTGATTGGATTTGAGTATGGTGTGACTGATAGACTGATGGTAGGTCTCAGTAGGGCAAAGGGAGCTAGTGAACTCAGACAAAATGTACATGGCCTCATCAAGTATAGAGCAATGGTACAAGATATCAATGGTAATAATCCTTTTAGCCTTACGTTTTCAGGTACTGGTTCCGCTACGACTATGGCTGCAAGTGAGACGCCGGGGAGAATAACGTTTTTCGAAAAGTTTGCGCATAGACTATCCTATCATGTGCAGACGATCGTGGGGCGTAAGTTTTCACCAAGATTATCAGGTCAGTTGGCCTTTGGATGGACCTTTAGAAATCTAGTGACGACTGAAGATAAAAATGATCTTATCAATATCTCAACAGCATGGCGCATACAAGTCACTAAATCTATGGGTTTCATCATAGATGCGGTGATGCCTATCAGCGATCTCAGGACTACTGAAAATGAATATTATATGCCTCTAGGTTTTGGATTGGAGTGGGAGACAGGTGGAGGCCATGTTTTTCAACTCAATTTTACCAATGCTAAAGGATTGGTAGAAACTGATTTTATACCTTATACTCGATCCAATTGGCTCGATGGCGAATACAGAATGGGTTTCACGATATCACGATTATTTACGCTTTAATCCTCTAGGTATATGAAATATTTAGTTTTAGGAATACTATCATGTTTACTTGGGGCGGGATTTTTTTCACCATACAGTTGTTCGGATAGAAGCTTTATGCCTGAGGATAGTGTCGCTGATATTTTAGTCAAGCTTGGAGATTCGCCAGTATTGGATAAGTATCCTATCAAGAATGATCCGCGTATCTCTGCTGCTATCGGTGAGGCGATAGTTAAAGAGGGTTTTGCAGAGACACCAGATGGTAAAAAGGTCAAAAAGCAATCCAAGCATTTTGTTTGTACATCATGTCATAATGTAGTGAAAGAAGATCCAGATTTAGCTTTTCCTGATCCTCAGGAGAGACTCGAGTACAGTGTAGAAAAAGGTATTCCTTTCTTACAAGGTACCACCTTATACGGAGCGGTCAATCGCGATTCTTATTATAATGGTGATTATGAAAAAAAGTATGGTGACCTCGTAGAGCCTGCCCGAAATGATATTCGTGAAGCCATAAAATTATGCGCAGTAGAATGCGCTCAAGGTAGAGAACTCCAAAGCTGGGAAGTAGAGTCTGTCTTATCTTATCTATGGACCATAGACCTTAAAATGAATGACCTCAATCTAGCTGGTGAGGAGTCCGATTTTATCAATGAAGTATTGAGTGGTAAAGATGATAGCAGAGCAGATGCATTGGCGATGATCGATAGTAAATATCTGAAAGATAGTCCTGCTACATTTACAAGACCGCCGACAAATAGATCAATAGGTTATGATTACGAGGGTAATCCTGCCAATGGTGAACTGATCTATGAGCAAAGTTGCATGCACTGCCATAAGAATGAACGCTACTCTTACTTTCATTTAGATAAGCATAAAATGAGTCTACGTCATATGAAACGACATATCGGTGGATATACTAGACATAGCATATATCAAGTGATCAGATGGGGTGTACCTGTCAAATCGGGTAAAAAGTCTTATATGCCTCAGTATCCACAAGAGAAAATGTCAGATCAGATGGTTGAAGACCTCAGAGCTTATTTTGAAGCTTCATAGAAGTCTACGTAGCGTCTCCAATCTTCTATATAGTCGATATCCTCTAAGGTGTCGAGCAGTCCAAAGTTTAGCTCGAGTTTTTCGATTTGATCAATAGTCTGGCTTAGCACGTGCTCCGTACTCCAATCGATTTGTTCAAATATAGAATCGTGGTATTTCTTTGCGCCGATAAGATAATATCCACCATCAAATACAGGGCCCAGCACCACATCTTGTTCATCTAAAGTCTGGAAAGCATAATCGATCAAGGATTTAGTAATGTAAGGGCAGTCACCACCGATGATGAGGTGTTTATCATAAGTTTGAGAAAGCCAGTGAGATACATGTTTCAATTTATCACCAAGATCACCCTCTACTTGTAGATAACGATGAGGAGTGATATTGCTCCACTCATCATCTGGTATATCATCACTAGCATAGAAAACTGAAATATCAGCACTTAATTGACGGCATAGATCTTGAGTCTTACTTAGTAATTGGATATAGATATCTAGGGCCGTTTGATCATCTGTATCTTTAGCAATACGTGTTTTGACCGTACCTAGGATAGGAGGTTTAGTTATGAGGGCGAGTACATTTTTACTCATTCTCCTGATCTTCTTTATCCTCTTTTACTCTTAGCTCTGATCCTTCTTTTATGGTTTTTGAGACTGCATTATAAGGACCAGTTATGATCTCTTGCCCTTCTTCTAGACCAGCAGTTACGATGATATAGTCATCATCTTGTATACCTGTACTTACTTCTATCATTCTGGCGGTATCAGCTTCCATGGCAAATACTACTTCCAATAATTTTGCTTCCTTATCACCGTCAGTTTCTTCTTCACGTGTTGTTACAGATTGAATAGGTACGGTAATTACATTTTCTTCCTTATGAGTATAAATATCGACAGAAGCAGACATACCTGGCCGAAAGGGAAACTCTAGACCTTGAGAAATCAAGTTTTGATATGAGCTAGGATCTATTCTGATTTTTACTATAAAGTTGGTTACTTGATCGGAGTTGAGGCTTATACCTGCTGTAGAAATATTAGATGCGCTATTGGCTATTTCAGTGATCGTTCCTTTAAATATTTTATCGAGATATGCATCGACTTCTATATCTACAGAATCACCAAGCGATACTCTTAGGATGTCATTCTCTGATACATCTACCTGCACTTCCATGGCAGATAGATTAGCGATACGCATCATTTCAGTACCTGTCATCTGTATAGTACCTACTACTCGCTCTCCTTGCTCTACAGATAAGCTAGAGACTACACCAGTAGCAGGAGCTTTGATGGTGGTTCTGTTTAGATTAGTTTGCAATTCTTTGAGTGACGCTTCCGCGCTTTGTACGGAGTATTCTGCTCCCTCTGCACTCTGTTGAGCAGATTGTATGCTTGCTTCTGCTGCACGAAGGTTGGCTTGTAGGGCTAGTAGATTGGACTCTGATTGTTCAAAATCTTGAGGAGATATGACGCCATCCTTCAGTAGCTTTTCATTTCGTTGATGTATATTTTGAGCATTTTCGAGTTGAGCGATGATCTGTTCTTTCTGAGCAATATTACTTTGTATTTGGCTTTTAGACAGCGCCACTTGTGCCTTGGAATTATTGACGGTTGCTCTACCTCTATCCACGGCAGATTTAAAAGCTTCAGGATCTATTTTAGCAAGTACTTGACCGATCATGACACTATCACCTTCTTCTACAAATAGCTCTACGATTTCACCTGATACATCTGAGCTTATTTTGATCTCAGTCTCTGGAAATACTTTACCCGAGGCGGATACTTTTTCTATAATTGTACGTTTGCTTACACTCTCTTTGGTTATGGCGATACCTTTTGGTTTGTTCTTGTTTTTAAAATATACACCAGCTATTGCGATCACCAGTAATAGCAGTAGACCCATTAACCAATATTTACGTCTATTTTTTTTTGCCATGTAGCGCTCAGTTTATCAATAATTTGAAATTAGGATTATTGGATTTTGTCAGTCCATAGTAAGTGCTTTACCTAGATAGAAATCAATAATCTTGGATCTAAAGATATAATCATATTTGGCAATGAGACGGTTGACCGTTGCATTTTCCATGGCAGTACGAGCATTGTTTAGATCAAAGGTACTGATAGCGCCTAGATCAAATCGTTTACTGGCATTATGGAAGGCCATTTTTTGTGCTTCATCCGTTTTTTTAGCTGCATCATAGCTTCTTTTAGCAGCTTTCATATCAGCAAGTGCTTGTTGGATGTCAATTTTAAGGTTCTCAGTTTGTTGGCGTTGATTGACTTTAGCATTATCGATACCTATTTTGGCTCGTTCTATATTTCCTCTATTTTGATAGTTATTATAGATCGGAATATTGAGCCCAAATCCAAAGCCATAGGATAGATTTTCATCCAGTTGGGTAAAGTATGGAGTCTTGGAAGTTATCGGTATTTGTTGAGGAAAACCTATGGTACCTGTCATTCCTTGAAATACAACATCAGTCTCCTGTACTACTTCATTGAATCCGTCTATACTTAATCCTTTATTAGAATAATTGCTTCCCAAGCTTGCGCCAAAACTTAGGTTTGGTAAGAGTGCTGCTTTTGCTATTTTTTCTGCTACTTCAGCACTTTCCTCCCTTAGTGCTCCGGCTTTGATATTCGGCTGCGTATTGAGTGCTGCTGCATATACTTCTTCAAAGGTAAGTAGGTCATTATCTGATTGAAATTCGGAAGTATTGTCAGGAATAACTACGTCAAAGTCAACATCGGCATCCAATAATAACAGTTGCTTTAAATTTAGTGCATTGATGTCTACAGTATTTTGTGCTTGTACAAGAGTTTGCTCCGCCGAGCTTACTTGTGCCTCTAGATCTAAGCGCTCATTTTCTGGTCGGCTCCCTGCATTGATCAGAATATTGATTTGTTTGAGTTGATCTTGTGCTAGAGCTAACTGTTTTTCAGCGATAGCAACATTCTCTTTTGCGAATAAAAGATTGAGATAAAAACTAGATACGGTTAATGCAATATTCTGTTTAACAGATAAGGCATCCTGCATAGCTGCTTTTGTGTCTATTTCACTTTGCTTGATGGAGTTATTTATAGCACCACCATTATAGAGTACTACACCAGTGTTGAGAGATATATTGTTGGAAAAGAAGGTCTCAGATATAAAGGTATTGGAGGTTGGATCTATACTTCTACCAAAATTCCAATTGACATTAGATCCAGCATTTAAAGATGGATATCTGCTGTGCTTTGAAATTGTTTCATTGATCTCGGCATCTTGTACTTGTAATAAAGATTGTTGTACGTTGAGGCTTTGTTCTTGTGCTCGGGCTATACAATCTTGGAGATTCCATACTTGCTGAGCATTGGATACATGTACCATTAGGTAACATAAACAAAGAATGATCAATTGGCGCTTCATTACTGCTAATATTTGATTAGGCTATGAAGTTCTAATATTTCTATATTTATTAGCTATTAATTATATCAAATGGGAACAAAAAAGGATGAATGTGTTTTACTATGAGTACAGTAATACGCATTTTTACTATCATTTAATATTGAAATTTGCTTCACTACAAGAAATATGAACATGAAACTTCCGATGAATGGGTAACCTTTATTCATGGAGCTGGAGGTACTTCTTCTATTTGGTACAAGCAAATTCGTGATTTTAAAAAAGAGTTTAATGTACTGATGATAGACCTGAGAGGTCATGGGGCATCAAAACTTTCTTTTTCTAAAGAAAATATCAAAAAATATAGTTTTGAGTTTCTGACTAATGATGTCATTAAACTTCTTGATCATCTTCAGATTAAGTCTTCTCATTTTGTAGGCATATCACTGGGTACTATTATCATAAGACAACTGGCAGAGATGCGCAGAGATATGGTCAGTAGTATGATCATGGGTGGTGCTATACTCAAGTTAAACTTTAGATCTCAGATTTTGATGAAGCTAGGAGTAACGTTGAAATCAGTCCTACCTTATATGCTATTATATAGGCTTTTTGCTTGGGTCGTCATGCCGCGAAAAAAACATAAAGAATCTCGAAATTTATTCATTAGAGAAGCAAAGAAACTATACCAAAAAGAATTTATTCGTTGGTTTAGATTGACCTCTAGTATCAATCCTCTTCTTAGTTTTTTTAGAAGTTTTGATGTCAAAATTCCTACACTATATATCATGGGAGATGAGGACTATATGTTTTTGCCACCAGTTGAATATCTCGTCAAAAGTCATGATAGTGCAACTTTAGTCGTACTTCCGCAATGCGGTCACGTAGTCAATGTAGACAAGCCAGCTCAGTTTAATGAAGAGAGTATAAGTTTTATTAAATCTCTACAGCGGGCCTAGTTTCACTATTTGATTGTATATCTGTTTTTAAAAATAGGAAAGACCACAAAGCTACATAACAATCCTAAGACAATAACCTCTACAAATAATACGGCTGATATCATAAACGATTCCGAAAGACTATCTGCAAGTAAGTTAAATTTTTGGATACCCCATTCAGGATTTATAGTAAATAATATGATATTGGCTAGGGCAATGATCAAGGCTGCTACGACACTTATCATAGAGCCGCCACTCAGATATTTTAAAAAATATTTAGGCCCTAATCGATCTGGATCAAGTTGTAGGTAAAAAGCAATTAGTGCCGCTATAAAGAAAATATACTTAACATATTTCAATGCTGAGCCACCATAATCACCATTGATACTGAGTATTGATAAGATGAGTGACATAAATAGACCAGCAATTATTCCGTAGTTCAAAGGTTTCATAATAATGTTTGATTATTTCCTTTCTTACGGACTGAAAAACGGTATTGTTCGATTTTTACCGAATGTTATATAGAGAACTTGCGGTGTTAATACCAATTAATCTATCAGATAAAGCGCCAAATTCACTGAGGTAAACAAGTATAGTATAGTCATTCTCTGTGGCATACCAAGAGCCTTCTGTTGGTACCAAATCAAGAATGCCATCTTTGTTTCTAACCGCAAACATATAGTCATAATACCCTTGTTTAAATAAGGACTCTCCTGTATATATTTGACGCCTTTCATCATAGTCTAACCGATATTCTTCTCTGGGTAACCAATCAGAAAATTTACCAATCATATAGACATCACCCTCATAGAGCTGAGTCATATCTAATGAGAAAATAACATTAGCATACTGACAGTCAAGATTGCGGCTTGATGTCGTACTTCCTCCTACAAGTGTATTAGAAATAATCTCTGTATTATCTGTATTGAGTTGGGGTAATGCTATTTGTGATTTTTGAATTACAAAATTGCCATTGATATCAGGAAAAAATAGATAGCTTCTATCGTTTCTAGACTCTTGCAAATTGAGTAGTACGTCACTTCCATTTCGGTGCAGATCGATACTGTTGACTCCTACGGAAGTAAATCTTAAACTCCGTATGTCAAAACTCCTAAACTCCTTAATCCCCTCAAACGTAATGAGATCAGGTAGATTAAATTTAAGTTGGTTACCCAAGATATATTGAGGATTGAGGTCGGTAATCATATTGTCCCAACGACCATTTTGCATGACGCTGATACTGATTTCGCTTAGGGGTTCTGATATTCTGAGATCACCTAGACCTAGAGTGATATCCAATTCTTGATGTGTCCTGATCTTATCAACTTGGAAAGGTCTCTTAAAATCAATGTTGATATTAGAAATCGGCTCTACCACCATAAATCTTCTTGTCAATACAGGAAAAGGATCTCCATCATCTTCATAAATAATGAGTATATAATTACCTGATCTTGTAGGCCTGATCAAGTCGTTAGGAATCTCAAGCTGATAATTTATGAAATCAGAGTATCGTCCTTCTGATGCTTCTGCGTTTAGGATCTCCTCCATCTGAAATCCATCTAAATATTGGATTTCATCAAGATCGGAGAGTTCCCAATCCTTAGTACAATATTTGATCTCATAGCGATAAGTTTTATCATAGTTGTCTAGATCATCAAAAGATAATAACAGACTAGCGTTACCATCAATATCATAATGTGGTAGTGATAGTGGAGCTCCACTTCTAGTAAACTGTATGCTTTTGATATAATCCACATATACATCATCACGTAAAGAATAATCTTGGCTCGACAGTATGGAAGTACTAATAAGTGTATAGATGAAAAATAGAATTCTGTACGTATGCATAGTTCGTTTTTCTAGTCGGTAGATGATGGTCTATAATATAAAGACCGTCTTGGATATACTATTGGATAACAAGATCATTATATTTTACAAATAATTAACGGTTCATATTGAATTACCGTATGTGTCTACTGTTGGCCAGTCTGGGTAAAAGACATGATTGGGTTTACTAGTCCAAGGGTTATCTTTTATCCTAAATCGCCAAGGCAGATTACAACTTTCTCGAGCATAGCCTATACCTACTCTTGGTCCAGCAATTATTCGACTTGGTTTGATATCCATCCCATGATCCCAAATTTGTATGGCATCATCTTCTTTAAAAATTGTTGTGCCATTGTATTGTTTAGAAATGGCTAATGCTTGAGATACCTTACCGGGTCCATTACTTATGTCGTATTTATGTTTAGGTATTTTTCTCCTGAGTTGTTGAGTCTCCCATCCTTCAATAGGGCTAGTTGCTCTGATGAGGATGGCATGAGCTGTTCCTTGAGGAGCTGTGACAATATTGAATAAATGGTGAATGCCGTAGCAGAGGTATATATAAGCAGTACCGCCCGGTTCAAACATTGTTTTCGTTCGTTTTGTGAATTTATTGAGATGGGCATGACAGGCACGATCGTCAGGAGCTCGATAAGCTTCTGTTTCAGCTATAGCACCTGATGTTTTAATTCCATTGGATGACACTACTAGGTGCTTACCTAATAGATTCTTGGCAACAGAAACGACATCTGTAGAGAGGTAATACTCCTGAGGTAGGAGCTTAGCTTCATTCATTATGCTTTTCGACTATAGTTTGGTGCTTCTTTAGTAATGGATATATTATGCGGATGGCTTTCATTGACTCCTGCGGTAGATATTTTTACCATTTTAGCATTAGTGAGAGAGGGTATATCTTTAGCACCACAATATCCCATCCCTGCACGTAGTCCACCAAGATATTGTACCATGACTTCACCGACTGTACCTTTAAATGGAACACGACCTTCTATACCTTCTGGCACAAGCTTTTTGATGTCATCTTCCGTATCTTGGAAGTATCTATCTTTAGATCCTAGCTCCATGGCTCCGATAGATCCCATACCACGATATACTTTAAATTTTCGACCTTGATAGATTACGGTCTCACCAGGCGCTTCTTCTGTACCTGCGAATAATGATCCCGCCATAATGGTGCTAGCACCTGCGACGAGTGCTTTGGCAATATCGCCTGTGTAGCGGATACCGCCATCACCTATGATAGGTACTCCAGTGCCTTTAAGAGCATAAGCTGCTCTCTGTATAGCGGATAATTGTGGTACACCGACACCAGCTACGATACGAGTGGTACATATACTTCCAGGACCTACCCCTACTTTTACACCATCAACACCAGCATCTACGAGTGCTTTGGCGCCTTCACCAGTTGCTACATTACCTCCTACGATCTGTAGGTCAGGATATGAAGATTTGAGTGCTTTTACAGCATCAAGGACCCCTTTCGAATGACCATGGGCCGTATCGACACAGATCATATCTACACCTACATTGACCAATGCATCTACTCGCTCTCGCATATCACCAGATACACCTACAGCGCCACCTACGACGAGACGACCATGGCTATCCTTGCTAGAGTTAGGATAGTTGACCACCTTCATGATATCCTTGTATGTGATTAGACCTACGAGTTTGTTTTGATCGTTGACTACGGGTAGTTTTTCAATTTTATGTCTCTGTAGTATTTCTTTGGCTTGTACCAGTGTAGTTCCTTCGGGAGCAGTAATTAGATTTTCAGAAGTCATGATGGATTTGATAGGTTTCTCCATCTGATCTTCAAATCTTAAATCTCTATTGGTCAAAATGCCTATGAGTTTAAGATCACTATTGATGATCGGGATACCTCCTATTTTGTATCTGCTCATCAATGCATGAGCATCGCCTACTTTTGCATCTATAGTCAAGGTGACAGGATCTATGATCATTCCACTTTCTGACCTTTTTACACTACGTACTTGATCAGCTTGTGCCTCTATCGGCATATTTTTATGTATGATACCTATGCCTCCTTGTCTTGCTATGGCTATGGCTAGTCGTTTTTCTGTGACGGTATCCATAGCCGCCGATACGATAGGTGCATTGATTTTAATATCTCGAGTCACATAGGTAGATACATCTACGTCACGCGGTAGCACTTCAGAATATGCGGGTATCAAAAGGACATCGTCAAAAGTGAGGGCTTCTTCTATAAAGAATGGATTGGTATTTGGGCTTTTTTCCATGCACAAAAATAGATCATTTTTTGAAAATCAAAATCTGATTGAAAGAAAATAATAATCTTTGTCAAAGAAATTGAGACATAGCCATGATAGAGGTCTATAATGATGAGTATTTTATGAAACAAGCCATGCAAGAGGCTCAGAAAGCTTATGAAATGGATGAAGTGCCTATTGGCGCTGTGGTGGTTAGCGAAAAAAGGATCATAGCAAGAGCTCATAATCAAGTACAGATGCTTAATGATGTGACTGCACATGCTGAGATACTCGCGATCACATCTGCAAGTAATTTTTTAGGTAATAAATACTTACATGGATGCACTCTTTATGTTACCCTAGAGCCTTGCACGATGTGTGGTGGAGCGTTGAGATGGTCTCAAATTGATAAAGTCATCTATGGCGCAAGTGATGATAAAGGTGGTTTTATGAGATTTGGTAAGGAGTTTTTACATCCAAAAACTAAGCTCGAATACGGTATCATGGAGGAAGAAATAAGAGCTATAATGAGGACTTACTTTTCTTCAAAACGCGATTAGATAATTACTTCCTTAAAGTCAAGTTAAGGGCTTTGTTAAACTATCTTAAGGATCTTGCAGTCTATATGTTAATAAAATATCTTGAAAAAAAATTAAGTACATATGATACGTAATACAAACATCTTTGGAAAATTGCTAGCTTTCGGTTTTTGTGTTTTCATGTTAGCCTCTTGTAATAAAAATCTCAACTATTTTACTCAGAGAATGAATGATGAGAATGGCTGGTCTGAACAGGAATTAAAAAAAGTGCAATTTTATCTGTCAGATGATATCGTATTACGTAGACAATTAGGTGCCAGTGATAGTCGTATTTCTAATGGAAAAATAAGAATAGAAAATGGTCGAGAAATAGAGGAAGTTCGTTTTGAGAAAGGCACTCCGGGAGTAGTAGTATTCTCACCAAAAGCAAACAGACTTGCAGTATCTTTTGAGTCAAGCGATGACCGTTACCTCATTTTTGGTCCCAACCCTAAGGCAGGTAATCGATATACCTTAAGAGGTAAAGAGTGGAGTAGATATCAGGGAAAAGTGACGTACGATGGTCGAGTATATGAAACTTCTTCAAGAAGTGCGATGACGGCTTTATTGGTAGATCTCAAGAGGAATAGCAATACTGATTATAAGAGTACGACGGTAGGTGGACGTAAGGTGAGAGGGTAGATGGTAAATTTTTCTACAACGTATCCGTTCCACTCAAAAATGGGACAAAACTAAAACTGCCGAACCGCTCGGTTTGGTAGTCATCATCGGCCATGCGAGTGACTTTAATCATTTCTTGGGTTTCTTCGTCGCCTACGGGAATGATCATATACCCATCGATCTTGAGTTGAGAAGCAAGACTTTTTGGTATATTGACTGCACCAGCCGTGACTAGTATTCTATCAAAAGGAGCAAATCTAGGAAGTCCCTTATATCCATCTCCATGAAATGTACGGATACGTTGAAATCCTATCCGTGGTAAGAATTTAGAAGTCTTATCAAAGAGATTTTTTTGACGTTCTATAGAGTAGACTTTAGCTCCTAGAAAACTTAATACACTGGCTTGATATCCAGAGCCAGTCCCTATTTCTAAGATCTTCATACCTTTGTCTACCTCGAGTAGCTCCGTCTGAAATGCTACGGTATATGGGTGAGATATGGTCTGTTCAGAGCCAATTGGAAATGCTACATTTTTATAAGCCCATTCTTCAAATGCCCGATCCAAAAACCAATGTCTTGGTATACTACCAATTGCATCCAACACCACCTCAGATTTGATATTCTTGGATCTTAGAACTTCTACAAGTTTCTTTCGCATTCCTTTGTGTCTATATGTATCTTGTAGTCGCATTGATATTGATATACCTTGTATTGAGTATTTTAACAAGTCGAGTTTTATAGTTGTCTAAATAGACTCAACATGTACTCAAGGCTCTAAGTTAAAAACATATTAAATATTATTTGCATATATTATTAATTGATTACAAATAATGTAAGTTATGGATACGATAAAATTTGGAACAGACGGTTGGAGAGCAATTATTGCTAAAGAATATACTGTGGATAATGTAATCCGAGTCACTGATGCTACGGCACGATGGATGAAGGCTCGGCAGATGACCAAGGTGGTTATAGGATATGACTGTAGATTTGGTGGGCTGATGTTTAGCGAAACTGCTGCAAGAGTTTTTGGTGTGCACAATATCAAAGTCATCTTATCAGAAGGATTTGTATCCACACCCATGGTTTCACTAGGGATAGTAAAGACGCATGCCGATATGGGTGTAGTCATTACTGCTAGTCACAATCCACCTAGCTATAATGGATTTAAGCTGAAGTCTGCTTATGGGGGTCCTACTATACCTAGTGAGATAAGTGAAGTGGAGGAGCTTATCGAAGATAGAGTAATATCACTGACAACTTCATTAGCTGATATGAAAGCTAGTGGCTTATTAGAATATCAAGACTTAGAGCAGATTTATCATGATCATGTAGTCGAGAATTTTGATCTCGAACTGATGAATAACGGAAAAGTACAATTGGCATATGATGCTATGTACGGAGCGGGTATGAATTCGGTAAGAAGAATATTTCCTGAAGCCACATTACTACATTGTGATTACAATCCGTCATTTATGGGACAGGCTCCAGAGCCTATTCATAGAAATCTCAAGTTGCTTTCAAAAACTATTGCCGAGAGCGATACTATCAATCTTGGTCTAGCCAATGATGGTGATGCAGATCGTATAGGTATGTATGATGAGGATGGAAATTTTGTAGATTCTCATCATTTGCTATTACTACTCCTTTTTTATTTACACGAGCACAAGGGGATGACAGGTAAGGTCATTATTACTTTCTCTGTAACGGACAAGATGAAAAAACTTGCTGAGCAATATGGTCTAGAAGTAGAGGTTACGAAAATAGGCTTTAAATATATTGCTGAGATTATGACTAAAGAGGATGTTCTAGTAGGAGGCGAGGAGTCGGGAGGCTTAGCGGTGAAAGGTCATATCCCAGAGCGAGATGGAGTATGGATGGGTCTACTGATTATGGAATTTATGGCTAAGACTGGTAAGTCCATTAAAGAGCTTATCCAAGAACTATATAAAAAAGTAGGACCATTTGCCTTTGATAGAGATGATCTACATATCACAGACGAACTCAAGCATGAGATCATAGATAAATGCAAGCAAGGAATGGTCACTCATATCGGAGATCGTGAGATAATCAGAACAGAGAATATCGATGGCTTTAAGTTTTACTTAAGTGAGGAGGAGTGGGTTATGATCAGACCTTCAGGCACCGAACCTGTACTACGAGTATATGCTCAAGCGCCGAATATGGATGGTGTCAGATCCATATTGGATGCTACGCATAAGACGCTCAATCCTTAAGCGAATAAATCATAGCCATATGAGGGATATTATCTTCCAGATAGTACTCTCCCGTGGCCTTGAACCCTAAATTGCTATAAAATTGCCGTAGGTAGGTCTGTGCAGATATTTTTATATCATGTGATGGATAGTTCTTTTTGCAAAAGTCTATGGAGGCTTTCATAATGTCCTTCCCATAGCCTTTACCTCGGTATATGTTTTTATTAACCACTCTTCCGATAGAGCTATATTTTTCATATGTATTACCTGGCGGAAGTATTCTTGTGACCGCAGCTATTTGGTTATTAACCTTCAATATACAGTGATGGGCTACAGGATCGTAATCATCACTATCTAAATATGGACAATTTTGCTCTACTACAAATACGGACTGTCGCAGTTGCATAATGTTGTGAAGATCAATATTGCTTAGATCACTAAATGAGATAATTTTAATTTCCATCAGATCTCTAATCTATTGCCGAATTAACTAATCTTTTTGAACATCAATAAAAAGCCCTCCGTATAAGAACGATTATGATATTTTGATGAGGTCACATCCGTCATAGTCATGAGCTCATAACCTAGTTTTTCATATTCATCTAATGCGGTCTGGATAGAGTGATTAGTCCGAACACCGTCTATCTCGTTTTCGTAATACTTATATCCCGGTTTGGGTTTTACAGCGATGGTCGGTACGAATATGCTTTTAAAATGTCCCAATGTTATGAATATTTATGTGCTGAAGATAATGATAAATTATTCAATGGGATTGTGGATAGTCAGCTTTACGTCGATGTTTTAAATTGGAACTTACCTAGGATGCCAATATGATTATTTTCATCATCATTGAGATCCATGAATTGTATACATTCTAGCTCGTCCGAATAAAACATATGATCACTAGATGGAGCACTTATGATTTCAGAGGTATAGCTACGACTATTTTTCAACTCTGTATCTCGTCTAAAGTTGATAATCTCAGAATCCCAATATACCATATTAAACTCTCCTAATGAGATCACGGGATCATCAATATTTTGCACTTGTTCAGAGATTGTATTGAAGTGCATTTTAGTATTTTCTCTTTGATTTTCGCTAAGAGAAAGTACATAAGATGAGAAGATATTCAAATTAGTCTGATCAGTTTTGATTTGACAAACCAAATTAGGTTTATCATCAAAAAGAAAAATATCAGATCGAATCATAGCCAACTTAGAATACATCCCCATGCCATTGTAATCAATACGAACTTGAGTATTGAAAAATGGATAGGTTTCGACCAATTTTTCATTTAGATAAGCATTCCAATCAGGCGTAAGTTCTTGTACCGAAATGATGTCTGGATCATACTTGATTAACAAAGAATCAATAATGTCAAAGCGGTTAAGATTGCTTGTGTTTAAATGGATGATAGATACTTTACTTTCTGAATTGGCTTGTGGTAAAGTCAATCGATCGTTACTTGCGTTTTTTAGAAATAGTGAGAGTGCAGCACAACAGCCAAGGCTTACAAACATCAATCTACTACGATCGTACATCATGAAAACCAATCCAGCTAGCAGAAAAGAAAATAGTATCAAATGGGCATATCTAACCCCATTCTGAATAAATGGAATCTCGGGTGTATAGATAGTAAGGAAAGCTCCTACGATCAGACTGACCAAGAGAAACATTTCTACCCACTTATTTGAAAGCAATTTCTTCATGCTTGATTCTCTCTCATCTCTTTAGTTTAAAAAGTCAGCTAAAACAACTGTTTTTTTAAATTCACTTACATCACCATTTGTATTAAATACCTGAAACCAGATGACGTAAATACCAATTTTTGCAAGGGTATCTTCATCATTTGTTCCATCCCATTTGACGGTACCGCTTGTAGAAAGTAACTCATTATTAAGTAGTGTTTTGATCTTTCTGCCATGAGCATCATAAATCTGAGCATTAGCTATATATGAAGGGGAATCTAAACTGTATGAAATCAATAATACGTCGCGATCACCATCATCATTCGGTGAGAAAGTAGTTTCCTCTATATTGAAAAAACCTTCAGAATCACTTATACTCTGAAAACTGCTATTTTGATATCCTGGAGTACCAAATCCCGCAGAAGAAGCTGCAGAATTCCAGTTTTCGGGGGTATTGGTTGCTGAATTTTGATCTATTCGCTCTAGACTCACCCCCTCGGTATCATCAATTAGTATAAAATGATAATCGTCTTGGTAATCAAATGCATCGAGCAGGATTTCTTCATCAGGTCCGGCCATAACAAGACTTACATTTCCATCATCATTATTGAAAGATGGTAGATCTTGTTCTATGATCGCTTCACTCTCAATAACTGTATATAATTCTAAGAGAGCATCTTTATCTTCCGTAAGAGCTAAGTATGACTTAGGAGCAATGCGTAGACCATCTAATACCATCTCTTCTTCTGATTTATCAGCATTTCTTATCATAAGTCCACTTAGATCGAGGAGTTTGTTAGAGTTATTATACAATTCTACATAATCTTCGCCTGTGGGGTAGGGGTCAAATAAGATTTCATTTATAATGAGATCGCCTAGGCTAGGAGGCTCCGCTACTTGGATCGTTATGACTATCGGATTATCGATGGTGTTACCTTCAAGATCCTCAATATTATCGATTGTTAAAGTATACTCTTGTTCTGATGACAGTGGGTTACTTGACATTAGGCTTATGGAAGTACCTGTATTAGATAGCTCGACTGCTGCTATCTCAGCATTGTTGTTTAAACTATAGTTGTTTAAGTTTTCTGCAATCGATGGCTCCAGTGCCTCATCAAAATTCAAACTTATATTGCTAGCAGACTCTACTGAAAACGATGTTAAAGAAGGAGCTGTGATATCAGGTAATAAATCTCCTATAAACACATTATCAAAGAAGAAAAGATCTGTTCTACTTGCTGTATAAGTACAGGATAGCGTCATTAGATGATTTCCAGATAGATCCGGGGTATTCCAATTCATCATGATCTCTGATGATATCCCTAGACCGTCATTATAGTCAGCTTTTACTTCCCAAGTGTCATCAGATGATTTTGTAATAACGAGATGTACATCTGGACTACTAGATACGGCACCGTCCGTGGCTCTACCTAATACAGTAGGTGCTCCATCGAGCATTTGTACAAGTTCTATAGCATCTTCAGAGCCCGTTTCACCGATCTGTATTTCGTAGCTTCTGTCTTCAGTTGTTGACTGCCAGAGGATTATACTTAATGCATTGCCACTGGATGGTGAAAAATCCATCTCAAAATCAATCTCCCATTTTACAGAATCAGAAAAGTTATGATTGATCGATAGAAGAGAGTTACCAGCTTCTGGTGCATTAAGTTGCAGCATAAGCTTATCGTTCACGATAAAGTTATCTATATCTCCCACCCATTCTGGATTAGAGCTAAAGTCGCCATCATCAAAATTGTCAGTCGTCTGAGTGAAACTTAGTGAGATTGCCATGATGACTATAATAGTACTGATCAGAATCTTCATACTATAAATGTAAAGGTTATTACAAATGGCAGTACATTTGCTGACTTATAATTATTGTCAAAAAGAGAAATATACTATGAAACTTGCAGTTGTAGGTGTTACTGGCCTTGTAGGAGGCGTGATGATGGATGTTTTAGATGAGTTTGGTATGGAAGTCAATGAATTCATTCCTGTTGCTTCGGCACGATCTGTAGGTAAAAAAATAGTATGGCGAAATCAAGAACATACAGTTGTAAGTATGGAAGATGCCGTTGCTAAAAAACCGGATGTAGCTATTTTTTCTGCCGGTGGAGGCACCTCTCTAGAATGGGCACCAAAATTTGCAGAAGTAGGCACTACGGTAGTAGATAACTCCTCTGCATGGAGAATGGATCCTGATAAAAAACTTGTAGTGCCAGAGATCAACGCAAATGCTTTGACAACTCAGGATAAAATCATTGCAAATCCTAATTGTAGCACCATTCAAATGGTAGTGGCATTGGCTCCTTTGCATAAGACTTACGGTATTGAAAGATTAGTTATTTCTACATATCAGTCATTCACAGGCACTGGAAAACAAGCAGTAGATCAATATCAAGCAGAAGCCTCAGGTCAAGCTTATAATCAAGATACTGCCGCTTATGATTACCCTATTTTTGCTAATTGTATCCCTCATTGTGATATTTTTTTAGAGAATGATTACACAAAGGAAGAAATGAAACTGGTACATGAGACGCGTAAGATTTTAGGTGATGATAGTATTGCGATCACAGCGACTGCCGTAAGAGTACCAGTAGATGGTGGTCACTCAGAGTCTGTTAATGTACAATTGAAAAAAGATTTTGATATCAAAGAGATCAAAAACTTACTCAATAAAACAGAAGGTGTAACGCTGATGGATGATCCTGCAAATAAAAAATATCCAATGCCTTTATTTGCTAAAAATAAAAATGATGTATTTGTCGGTCGCGTCAGAAGAGACGAATCTATAGACCGAGGCTTGAATCTTTGGATAGTTTCTGATAACTTAAGAAAAGGAGCTGCAACAAATGCGGTTCAGATTTGTACATATTTACGAAAGTCTGGTCTTATAGGGTCTTAGACTTCATTTATTTAATGAGAATTGCGACGTCTGTAAGTCGGAGGTCGAGGACAACAAAAACTGCAGTATGAAAAAGAAGATCGTTTTATGGGGTACTAATGAAAATGATCAAAAATTACTTTTAGCCCTTGAGCTTAAGGCTTCTGATAACAAGGTACACCTACATACTTTTCCAGAAGAAATAGCAACGGAAGACTTTTATACCAAGATGATGAATCTCTGGAGAAATGGTACGGATATACCTTTCCCTGAGGGTCATACAACTATTGAAAAAGACCTTTCTATCACAGAAGATCTATTGCCAGAAAATCTTAAAGTAGAGCGAGGAGACCTAGTCAGTCGTGCCAAGACAGAGTGGCATTTCGCAGTATTATCGGCCAAGATGTTTGAGATGTATAGGGGGGAGCTAGATGATATGAAAACCAGAGTAGAACACTTGACAAAGTTTGACTCAGGAATGTGGGAGGAACTCAAAGGATTTTGGGGTAAAGTACAGGATCAGGTCAGAGAAAAAAATCTCTTTAGAGAGCAAGCCAATGAGCTCAGAGAATCTACTAATGGATTATTTGATAAGCTAAAAGAACTCCGTAAATCTCTAGATGATGAGTTTAGAAAACAATCTAAAGAGCATCTGTCTAAGTTTGCCGATAAACTATCCAAAATAGAAGAAAAGGTGGAGAAAGGTCTCGGACTGCAGCCGATCTTCAATGAATTGAAAAATATTCAAAAAGACTTTAGAGATACTAAGTTTACCAAGGATGACCGAAATAAGCTGTGGAAGCGTATTGATAAGGCATTCAAAATAGTCAAAGAAAAGAGATTTGGAGATAAAGGTAGTGGAGGCGATGGCTCGGCTGTAGGGCGTATAGAGCGAAGATATAATGGACTGATCGATGCTATCAAAAAAATGGAGCAATCCATCAATCGTGATAAAAAGGATAAGGAATATCAAGATCGTAAAATTGCGCAGACTGACTCCCAACTGGAACTGCAACTAAAGCAAGCCAAAGTAAAAATGATAGATGAGCGTATCGCTTCTAAGCAATTGAAGCTAGACGATATGCTCAAGACCAAGACAGAATTAGAAGCAAGAGTTGAGAAAGAAAAAGAAAGAGAAGCAAAGCGCCTCGAAAAGCTGAAAATTGAAGAAGCAAAAAAAGAAGCTAAAGCTAAAATCGCTCAATCGATAGAGAGTACGGAAATAGATGCTGAAGCTCAAGAGAAATTACAGGCTGCAGCTAAGCAAATAGCGGATGCTAAGGCAAAAAAATCAGCACCTACTAAGGAAGAACCTAAAGTTGATGAGCCAAAAACTGAGGAGTCTGCTGCGAGCGAAGCTAAGCCAGAAGAATCTGTAGCGGAAAAAGTAGTAGATGCTGTTGAAGATGCGGTAGAAAGCGTAACAGAAGTAGTGAAAGATGTGATCGAAGCTATCACAGACAAAGTAGAGGATCTTGCAGAAAAGATAGATAGCGAAGAATAAATAGCATTTTCTTGAAAACTATTTTCTTCTAGGAGAGGTATAGTTGGCTAAAATAAAAAGGGATATTTCACAGTCGTGAAATATCCCTTTTTATATTTTAAAAGAAAAGTCTTACTTGATCGTAAGTTTTTCTGTTACCGTACCTAGTTCGGTAGTTATTTTGATAAAGTAAACACCAGAGGTCAATGATTTAATATCTAGAGTTTTTACTCTTGTCGTTTGATCAAGGCTTATATTATCCTGTAGTATAAGTCTTCCATCGATTGCATTTAGACTTATATTTCCATTTACTCGATCTTTGGTCGCAATAGAAACATGTACCTCGTCACTTGCAGGATTCGGGAATATACTCATGTTGAAAAAGTCTGGAGCAGCATCTACGACTTCAACACTCTGATCAGAATCGATAATCGTACGTGCAGTATTTGATGTTGCAGAAGCTTCATCGCTTGTTACAGATGCACTACTTTCCAACATAATGAGATCAAAAAGCTCCACGGCATCTACAGCCCAACCAGGATTAGCTCCAGCTCCTACAACAGTTTCGTCTGATCCATATCTAAATCTGATAGATACTACCTCTCCAGCATAGTCTGATAAATCAATATATGAATCGATATAACCGTCACTGTTACCAGAAAAACCAAAATTACTTGGGATAGGTACTGCGGAATATGATAACGGTGCAGGATATCCATTTCTGATGAAATTATCAGGTAATCTACTCCATGTACCACCATCATCGGTCGTAATTTCTACGAATCCACCATCATTACCGCTTTGAGTGTTATAGTCATGCCAAAATCTAAATGTAGGAACATTACCTGATACTGTAAATGGACCATAAATCAAACGTTGATCAACATCAGCCTCTGCAGATGCACAAAACCAGTGTTGACCACCACTAAATGGATTAGAATTATCAGGTAACCATAAAGAAGACGTGCCCTCTACATCAATATTCCAGAAGTCAAAATCCTCATCTGACTCTACGTCATTAAATAATATAGTCGTAGACTTTCCTGAAGTAGCTGTAAGGTCGTATGTGATCACGACTTCGTCATCAAAATCGATGGATGGAATGCTAAATACTACTTCACTACCATCTATTGTACCTGTGATACTTCCAGATCCTGCTACATATTCGCTTCCTACAGGTATTTGATCTCTTACTTCTACATTATTTACCGTTTCTGGGAAGTGATTGGTAACTGTAAGTGTAACATCAATTGTGTTTTGTGATTGTACCACTTCAGTTACTTCTTTACTTATTTTTAGCTCAGCGATACACTGTGGCTTTGGTTCGAAACTTTCAGTACCATCATTTCGGTCATTAGTATTTCCTCCATCTGCGAAAAATCCATATCCTCTTCGAGCAAAGATGTTCCAAAGTAAGCATTCATGAATACCATCATTATTAGCTACATCTGCACCAAATATGGCATCTCGACCTTCAATAAATCCGGGACTACATTGCTGAAATTTCATACCATCCATGACTAACTGAATCGCTTTGAAGTTTCCTGATTCTGTATTAGACCAGTCTGCATCAAATCCGTATAGATCAACGAACGCCCAGTAAATATCCCATAAGGTAGCAACCCATACCTCACCAAGTGGATGTGGTGCTGTAGTACCGATGATATCTGCATAGGTTTTATTATTTACAGCAAAGTCAGTAGAATAGGGCTGCGTTCTGATTCCTCTTCCGTTGGTTCCTTGAGAATCTACGTAGTTACCTATCCCTCGTGACATTTCGCCAGTATCTCCTTCTTTAGCAGTAGTTACAAGCGTAAAGAAATCACTCCATCCTTCTCCCATTTGCTCGTCATTACCCAAGCATCCAGCAGCACTTGGCCCACCAGTCAAGCGGTTAGATATACCATGACCAAATTCATGTGCTATCACACCATTATCATAAGATGCATCCCACATAGGCGGCCCTACAGGCTCTACTTGTTTCATTGTCAGCTCAACGTCTACACCTGCATTGATCGAGGCTTTGATAGTCTGACAGACACTATATTGTACAAATAATGAAGGGATAGTTACTTGAGCCGCTGATGGATCATCGTCAGGAGCAGTCATTCCACTTATTTCATCACCAGTTCCACCATTGATACCTGGTACATTACAAACTAAGGCAGCTACTGCACCTGCATTTTGTGCATTGAGTACTTTTTCAAAAAAGAAACAGTTTCCTCTATCTACAAGAGCAATTTTCCCATTGATCTCTTCACCATTCAATACTTCTGAGCAAGCATCTGTAGGATCACTACCTCCATTTCTAGCGATGGCAGCATTTGCAGTAACATCAGCGGCTTCAATAGCCAAACCAAAATCAGCAGTTCCTGTCAAGCTTACTATACCCTGAATTTCTGCGGGGGAGTTGATCGTAAGATTACCACCATTATTGGTCCAAAGGAACATTTGCATTCTACCGCTTCCTCCATCGCCAGGTGTTGCAAAGTTGGCATTATTAGTACCTGATGCGTCTTGTGCTTCGGCAAGTACATAATCACCTCCGACTCCACCATTACCATAGTTATTCTGTTGGAAATTACCGGCTGCTTCATCAAATCCTGCTAGGTAAATCAAATCATGCATGATATTATTAGCATAAAATAAATTGGTCACGGCAGCATCTTGACTCATTTCTGCTGCATTATCAGTGTCATGAGGAAAATCAAAGACTAATTCTGCACCACCCTCAGGCTCTGAACCTAAATCAGGAACATTAGTATCTTCTGTATCTAAGTATGCATGCACATTGTTACCTCTAGTGATGGTATACTCGGCACCATCCATACCATCAGTATCATGCCATCCTAGCGGAGAAGCTGCTGGATAATGGGGTTGAGATACCATGGTTTGTTCTACCTCCAAGGGACTTTCCGCAGGGAAAGGGTATACGTTATAGCTACCAGATACAGCGGTTGTTTTATTCGCTTGTTTGGCATGAGCATGTGCACCACAATTCTCATGTTTTTTAATGCCTCCACGCTTGTGGTCATGATTACAGTATACTGTCCAGTTATGCTGAGATATAATCTCTCCAGTCACCGCATCTGCTCTGAGTGACCAATAATCAGCATTATCTTTCATGTCTATTGCGAAATCCCATGCCAGTCTTACATCACCATTCTTGGTAACTACATAGCTTAATGATGCAGGAATATCATTATGGCTATAGCTAGTTTTGTTAAATACTAGATGGTGCTCATCTACCTTTTCTTTGATGGTAGGAGCAGATCTATCTGTAATTTCAAGCTGTGCTGCTACGCTTTGCAGCGCCTCCACTGCGGATATACTTGCAGTCGTACTTGTGATTTTAGATGCGAGATCACTCACAAAATTGTTACCAGCATGCAATACTTTTCCTTCTTTAGAGATATTGAAGTTTGTGATCGCGTTGTATACTGGAATTCCCTTATGTGCTTGATTATAGTATACATGTGTCACTCCATTATGCTTAGAAGTATACATGTCTCTGACGTATGCTTCCTGATAGTCAGCTTGTGACAATTGCCAGTCAGAGGACATTTCTTTAAAATAATCTTGGCTAATCTGCTCGGCACTTCTCTGCTGTGCTTGTAAGCTTAACGCCAAAATCAAAGCGAAAGAAAGAGTAAAAATTCTTTTCATGCGTTTGTGTTTAGTTTTCATAGTTCAGTTTATTGCTTTGGAACATATCTTAGTCGAAAATCGAGTTTTGATATTTGGATATGTCATGGTATATCAAGCTCATTAGTTTGATCACCCTTAACAAAGCCTGCGTAATATACAATTTTGATTGTTTTTTCATGAAACAACTCTTTACATAGAAGTGACGAAGACAATTTTTACCTTTATACCAGAAAAAGCAATACAACTATCAAAGAATTTAAAAAATCTGACTTTCAAATCATCTATGGGAAGAACCCCATTTTGGAGGCGCTAGACTCTGATATAGAGATAGATAAAATATTTGTTCAAAATAATCTGCGTGGGGAGTTTGAGATAGAGCTCCGTAGGCGGTGTAAGGAGGAGATCATCCCGATGGTCAAAACCCCACAAGAAAAACTTGATCATCTGGTCAAGACCAAAAACCATCAAGGGGTCGTTGCATTCACTACTCCAGTTAAATTTCATAGATTGGACTACGTATTACCTCATCTATTTGAAACGGGTAAAGATTTTACTTTGGTCATACTTGAGGGAGTAACCGATGTCGGAAATATTGGAGCGATTGCACGATCGGCACTAGCATTTGATATAGATTATATGATTTTACCTATAAAAAAGACGGCAAGTATCACCAAGGATGCGGTAAAAGCTTCTGCAGGAGCATTATTGAGTTTACCACTTTGTAGAGAACCTAATCTACAAGAAGCTGTGAAATATATCCAATCATGTGGAGTCAAAGTGTTTGCAAGTGATCTTAAATCAAAAAAATCTATGAGTGACCTAGATTGGTCAGGTCCCAAGGCTATTGTCATAGGGTCGGAGTCGAGTGGGGTATCTAGAGAGATGCTGAGTATTGTGGATGAGACTTTTATAATAAATCAGAGCGACGCGATAGATTCTCTTAATGTATCGGTGGCATCGGGTATTATGTTTCATGAGATTTATCAATCTTCGAAGTAAGTACTTCATTCATCTATTATATTTGAACTAATAGTTAGTAAACACTTTTATTTGAGTAAGAAACTCAATAAATCCATTTTTATAAGATTAGATATGAATACATTGAAAAATATAGGAGCATTAATGATCATTGCCATAGCTATGCTTTGTATAGCTTGTGGAGGTCAGAAAAATCTACCCGGAGAAAACGGACTACCATACAAAGGATTGGACAATGCATTACTTTGGAAAATTGAAGGTCAAGGATTGACTGTTCCTAGCTACTTATATGGTACGATCCATATTATCAATGGTAAGGATTATTTCTTGCCTACAGGTACCTTGTCCGCTATGGATGAGGCCAGTGATATTGTATTTGAAATAGATATGTCTGATATGACAGATATGAGTAATGTCATGGGACTCATGAGCGCAGCGGTGATGAAAGATGGTAAATCGCTCAAGGACTTAGTTACTCAAGAGGAGTATGACATGATCAGCAATCATTTCAATAAAATGGGACTACCCCTTTTCCTATTTGAAAAAATGAAGCCGATGTTTTTGACCGTTTTTGCAAGTAGTGATTTTGATCCACAAGGTCTGCAGAATGGCAGTTTGAAATCGTACGAAATGGAATTTATGGAAATCGCTGAGCAATCAGGTAAAACAGTTTCTGGACTGGAGACCATAGAATATCAGATGAGTATATTCGATTCTATACCATATGAAGACCAAGCTAAAATGCTGGTAGAAACCATCAAAACAAGTGATATGGGTAGCGATCAATTCAAGCAAATGGTAGAAATCTATAAGAGCCAGGATATTGATGCTATGGTGACGATGATCGGTGAAGATGAGCAGGGCCTTGGAGATTTTGAAGATGTAATGCTCAATAATAGAAATGAAAACTGGATTCCTATCATGAAAGAAATGATGGGTTTTAAAACGGTATTTTTTGCTGTTGGGGCAGGGCATTTAGCAGGTCCCAAAGGTGTTATTCACTTGTTGAGGGAGGAAGGATATTCTGTAAGCCCTGTGAAAACACAGAAAATATAATGGGATTGATTGTAGAGGTAAATGGAAATACGCCATCCATAGCTGCCAGCTGTTGGGTTGCCGAAAATGCTACGATTACAGGTGATGTTACTATCGGAAAAGACTCAAGCATATGGTTTCAGACTGTCATAAGAGGGGATGTCAATAAAATCATCATCGGCAATGAAGTCAATATCCAAGATGGATCTATGGTTCACGGCAGTTATGGACAACAGGATACGATCATTGGTGATCGAGTGTCGATAGGCCACCGTGCTATTGTACATGGATGTACTGTAGAGGATGATGTGCTCATTGGTATGGGAGCGATTGTGTTAGACGGAGCTGTATTACAATCAGGATGTATAATAGCTGCTGGTGCGGTAGTTACAAAAAGTACCATCTGCGAGAGCGGATGGATATATGCAGGTACGCCTGCCAAAAAGATAAAGCAAATCGATAGTACTCAAAAAGAACAGACTATTGGCTTGACAGCCCAAGGATACGTTCACTTTAAAGAGTACTACCGATAGTTGATATTTAAATTTATCGAGGTCGATGAGGGGAGTCTCCACCTATCCAGACCATGAAGCTGATCCCTTTTATTATCCTCTCTTGACAAGTGAAGCTCTGTTCAGTGCTTGGGATCATTACGTCCATAAACTTTGCTTGACCTTCCATTCTCATAGTTTTGGTACCCAATACTTCATGCTTAATTAGCTTTTCGTTACCATTGATCATCTTAGATTCATGATAAATGATATTTTCAAGTGCTATAGTTGAAGCGTCAGCCGACATAACTACAACATCACGTACCACAGGGGGATCTACAATTACTGGGGCAACATTTACCTCATCCTGGGGAGGTTCAGGTGGAATATCTGCATCAGATTTTTGAAAAATTGTACAAGATGAGATTACACTGCTGATAATTATCAACAGTAAAAGATGATTAGATTGCATTTTAAACTGGTTTAGTTTTTGATTTCTTTTTCTTGAAGTTAGTAAAATATCATCAGTATATAGATTATAGTTAACTTACAGCACCACTAAAACCAATAAGCAGTGAGCTTTCAAAAGATCAAGCAGGTCTTTAATGAGAAAGGTATAATTGCCAGCCTTTCTATATTTGGAGCATCAGCATGGCTGTGTATTCAAGTTTCGCATACTGTTTCACCATATCTTGGCTTGCCATCTTATTTTGTACGTTCTATAATAATCACAATAATCGTATTATTCCCTCTATTGATCGCACATATATATTTTGATCACAATGAGGAAACCGATATCACTACTAACGAAGAGAACTTATTGAGACGTATCAATTCTATTTTTGAAAATTCTATCACCTACAGAATTATTTTGGTGATAGGTATTTTTCTATTGGTACTATTTTTAAATAGCATCTTCTGGGAAGCCAAAAATGAGGATCCATATTCTGATAAAAAAGAAGAATCTATACCGTCTGTTCAATCTGATACAGGAGTAGAAAAACTAGCCGTTTTACATTTCGATAATTTGACTGGTGATCGAACCTTAGCTGTAATAGGACCTATGATTTCACATTGGTTGACAGAAGGCTTTATACAAAATGGAGATATCAAAGTTGCATCGGCTCATACTATACAACGCGTATACAAGGCATATGAACAAGAAGATGATAAAGAGCTACAAGAAAAAATAAAGAATGAAACGAATGCCAGTCATATTGTTGATGGCAGTTATTTTATGCAAGGAGATTCCATTTTTATTGCTTGTGAGCTTATAGAGGCGGATGCCAAGGAAGTCCTTTTTACTTTTGGTACTTTATCCGGCCATAAGGACAGACCTCTTGAGATTATTGAAAACTTAAGAGAAAAGGTACTTGGATATTGGTTTAATAGAGGAAACCTAAAGCGTTATCCGCCACCAAGATTTGATAGTTATAAAAAGTTTATAGAGGCTCAAGCAATCTGGGGAGAGGATAATAGTAGAGTACTTGCAAAAATCGAAGAAAGTATATCCATTGATACAAGCTTTTATGAACCTAAATTTCTAGAACTAGCATTACTTCGTAATTCATTTGGATATGTAGGATGCGATTCTATCATAAAGGTACTTGATGCTAAAAAACTTGAACTCACTACGGCACAACGCGAGAAATTAAATTATTTCAAATATGAACTAGCTGGTGACTATAATGAAGCTTATCGATATTTAATAAAAGAGTTTGATCGTGATCCATCTGACCCTTTTATAAGAACGAGTGTAGGGCATTTTGAAATATTCAACCTGAATGATTATGCAATTGCGATCAAGCACTTGGAGGGAATGGAGTTGGATAAAATGCAATTTGAGAATTGTCATTACTGTCAGACAGGGTTATATTCATTGGCAACGGCTTATTATAGATCAGGCCAATTAATCAAGGCACTAAATGTAGCAAATAAAGATTCTAAGGTCAATATGGATCCGCGTATCCTAGATCTGAAGTTTTACATCTTTATTGATCTTGGTAAATCAACTAAAATAGACGAACTCTTGACAGAAATAGCGTCATCGATGAGCGATGAAGATTATTTATACTACAGTAATTTAATTGGTTCTAGATACGATATCTTAAAGGATTCTTATTTGAAAAAGCAATACTTAGAAAAGGCTATTGCGAAGTATGAAAACGTGAGCCTTGATGATATGAGTACCTTGCTAGCAGAAGAGCTTGCAAGATCATATGAGATGTTAGGTAATTACGATAAGTCTCTTGAAATCATTCAAGCGTTATCCTCTGTATATCCCAATAATATTTTCTATAAGTATAGAAAACTTGGTCTTACAATTGAGCAAAACCCACAAGATCCATCTGTCCTTTTGCAAGAATTTAAACATAATAACAAATATGATTTTGGATATAATACTTATGAATGGGCAAGGATTTACGCTTTGGCTGGAGACATTGATAATGCCATAAAGTATTTGGAAAAATCTATAGATAATGGTCGTCTCTTCTATTTGAATTTTTTCGAGAATGATTGGTACTTAAGGAGTTTAGTAGATGATCCGAGGTTTAAGGTGATCATAGAATCGAGGAGAGTAAGTAAGTGAAATATTAGTAGCAATAATGCTCATCAGAAAGTATAAAGTAATCTTGATTTAGCTCTTCTATATCGTATTCCTTAAAAGGGCCAATAAATTGTCTCTCTTTTTGGTCTGCAACTCTCAAACTCAATGTTCTTTGTCTACCTTTTATCGAAGAAATGATTAATGACTCTACAGATAGTGCCCAAGTCATCTTATATAGTTTCGAGTCTAGGTCGTTTTCCGAGATAAGTTGCTTTGTACATGAGATCGAGCTTATATTCTTTATATCTACTATTCGCTCCGTATAATCGTTGCCATAAGATATAATCCTTACTAAACTTACAGCCATACAGATACATAGACCAATATTGAAATATCTGGTCCAATTGCTTCTGTAGAAAAATATGATCAAGGGTAGCATGGTAAATATTGTCAGTAACTGGTAGTTAGCTTCTACATAAAATGAATGTACCCCATGAGGATTAGCGAAGTGAATCATGATGATACTAAATGCGGTAGAGCCAAAAACAAAAAGCAGAGTCAGTAGCTTTTTCTGTAGAAAAGCAACAATAATTTGAATGCCTAGTGCTGCAAGAATGAAGTGATATTTCGTAAACACTTCCTCCATAAATACCTGATTGATCGGAAGAGAAATAAAGCTGTAAGTAGAGAGGTTTCCTAAAAACTCTTGCTGTTTTGCAATGTCATACCAATTGGTCAAGAACTTAGATTTTACAAACCATAATAATGTGAATAGCAACAAGTATAAAAGTTGTCGAATATTGATTTTCCAATCAAGAATAGATGTATACAAAATCATAAATCCGATCACTAATAAGCCTAAAGGGTGGAAGAATAATGAAGCAAAAGAGAATAGGCTTATAAGCGCATAATCTCTAATATTGACTGTTGGTTTTTCTAAAATGGCATAACAACATATGAGGAGTAAAATTGCTTGTGTAAGATCACTCGGACACCAATAAAATGTATCGGAAACGCCCAATGTCAAAAGGGATAAAACTAATATGCCAAGATCGGCCCTCTTGTATATTTCGCTTACTATCCACCAACATAAGAATTGAAAAATAGGGTAGGATATTGAAAATAAAATTAAGATCCAGCTTAAAGAAAACCCAAACTTCAACCCCGCCCATGGTAATAGCCTCATGACAACTGCTGGCCATCTATTAGTCATTACTCGTGGATAACCGTCATTGATAAGCAAGAATGACTGAAAGGCATTATCCAGAAAGCACATACGCTCTTGATAAAACACTATAGACCCTAAAATGAGTAAGATAAATACTATTACTCCGAGGTAACGATTGATTTTGTGCAGATCAGAAAACATCTTAGCCTAAGATGAGAATTTCTTCGGAAAGCTAACAACAAAATATGAAGTTGATAATTTCGCCTAATCCTTTCGCAGCCAACCCACGACATCTTTATGCATTACTTTCCAACGATTATTCACTTTAGCTAGGGGATAATTTTCTCGATTTGGATTGCCAAGACCTGGATTTTGTTGCACAACTTCAACGATCTTGTCTGAAACATAGGCTACAATGGCTACATGACCATACGGGTTGTATTCATTAGCTCCATAGATAAGGAGGTCGTTGACTTGGGGCTTATGACCAGCTCCATTGATGTATTGTGATAATGCTCTTTTGCGATTGTACTCTCCATTAAATAATCGCTTATCAAAAAAGTCCTTAGCATGACCGTAGCTATCCGGCATTTTATGATTGAAGTATTCGTAGTAGTAGCGTTTGACAAATTCTACGCATTGATATTTTAGCCCTAAGTTATATCCATCAGGAGTCACATTGCGACCTTTTACATTGGTAACCCTACCATTATAATACACATTTACTCCATTGAGTACATCTACTACTGAGCCAAACCCTTCAGCATTAGGTGCAGAAATGGTTGCTCCTGATACTGTACTTCGCTTATTGGATTTTGATTTAGTAGGTTTAGTGTTTTTGCTTTTTGGCTTATTATTTCCGAAATCAGGCAAGCTTAGCGTAGGTAGATCAAAGTTGCCTAAGGAGTAGCCCATAGGACTTAAAACAAAATAATATCCAAGAGAACCGAATATAAGTACTGTACAAATAAGAGCTTTGATCTGAGTCACATTCATGGGTTTAATATTGCCTATTCGACACTAGCCGTAGATTCTAGTGCCAAATCTTCAAGTTGCTGGATATCTAAACGACTTGGAGCATCAATCATCATATCTCTACCTTGATTATTTTTTGGAAAAGCTATAAAATCTCTGATCGAGCTCTGATTATTGAGTACTGCACATAGTCTATCAAATCCAAAAGCAATACCACCATGCGGAGGAGCTCCGTACTCAAAGGCACCTAGTAAAAATCCAAATTGCTCCTCAGCTTCTTCTTTAGTAAAACCAAGTAGATCAAAATTTCTACTTTGCAGATCTCGATCATGTATTCTGATCGATCCACCACCGATCTCAGATCCATTGATCACCAAGTCATATGCATCGGCACGTAATGCTTTCATAGTTTCATGATCTCCATTAAGCATTCGGTCTACATCTTCTTTTTTAGGTGATGTAAATGGGTGATGCATCGCATGAAATCTCTCTGACTCTTCATCCCATTCCAATAGAGGAAAGTCTACCACCCACAGAGGCTTAAAGTCACCTTCTTTGATTAAGCCAAGACGACTACCCATTTCTAGCCTGAGTTCGTTGAGTTGTTTTCTAGTTTTCTCAGTTTCGCCACAAAGTATGAGCATCATGTCACCTGGCTTCGCTCCTTTTGCGTCAAGCATTCCCTTGAGATACTCTTCGCTGTAAAATTTTCCAACTGATGATTTTATGCTACCATCTTGCCCATATTTAATATAGACTAGGCCCTTAGCTCCAATCTGTGGTCGTTGCATCCATTCTGTCAACTTTTTGATATCCTTATTGGAAAACTGATCTGCTGCTCCTTCGGCATTGATGCCCACTACAAATTCGGCATTATCAAAAACTGGAAAATCATGACCCTTCATCTCATTTAAGTCGATGAATTTCATACCAAAACGAAGGTCTGGTTTATCGCTACCATATTGCTCCATGGCATCATCATATGACATACGAGGGAAGTCAGCTAGCTCGATTCCTTTTAGTGTTTTGAATAGGTGCTTAGTAAGTCCTTCAAACGTATTGAGGATATCTTCTTGTGTCACAAAGGACATCTCACAGTCTATCTGTGTAAACTCTGGCTGACGATCCGCCCTCAGATCTTCATCTCTAAAGCATTTTACGATCTGAAAATATCGATCATAACCAGAGATCATCAAAATCTGCTTAAACGTCTGTGGCGATTGAGGTAGTGCATATGCCTGACCAGGATTCATCCTACTCGGTACAATAAAATCTCGTGCTCCTTCAGGAGTACTTTTGATCAAAACTGGTGTCTCTACTTCTACAAAAGATAGTCCGTCGAGATATTTTCGAGTCTCGATCGCAAGCTTTGATCTAAACATAATATTCCGCTGTAGTGGACCTCTTCTGAGATCAAGATATCGATATTTCATACGAATATCTTCTCCACCATCTGTATCTTCCTCTATAGTAAATGGAGGTACTTGCGCTGCATTCAATACATCTAGTTGACTTACTTCGATTTCTATATCACCAGTTGCACGATTTGCATTTTTGCTAGATCGCTCTCTTACGATACCTTCTATTTTGATAACGAACTCTCTACCTAGCTTTCGTGCTTGAAGACAAAGATCTTCTTGAGTCTCCATGTTGAATACTAGCTGAGTAATGCCATAGCGATCTCTCAAATCGACAAATGTCATACCACCTAAATCTCTACTTTTTTGAACCCAGCCACTTAAAGTTACTGGAGTATTGACATCACTTATACGGAGTGCTCCACAGTTATGCGAACGATACATATTGCATTCTTTTTAGATACGAGTGCAAAGGTAGCCTTAAACGGCAATAAATCAAGATTAGGATATCACAATTAGAGTAGACATATGGTTAAGATTATTTTTGTTTGCATCATAATCTATATGAATGCTTCGTTGTAACGATTCATTTGTAGATTAGACTATGCGTATCGCCAAAGTGCTAAGTATTTGTTTTGTTATCGTATTTACAAGTAAGACTTTACTTGCTCAGGATACACTTAGAAGATCTTTCTTTGCCGCTTTTCCAGTAGTATTTTACCTTCCAGAGACAGGACTTGGGGTTGGTGGTACAGGATTGTATACCTTTTATATGAACAAGGAGACAGAGCAAAATAACCCATCTGCTATCAATTTTACGTCCATTTATACCTTCAAAAAGCAATTACTTTTTTTCGCAGATTTCGATCTTTTTACGGATAATAATAACAAACGATATATTGGCGAGGTAGGCTACTATCGATATTTATATAATCATTTTGGCATCGGAGAAGATAGCCATAAAGAAGATCTTGAGACCTTTCGGGTCAATTATCCTAGAGTCAGACTTTCAGCAATCAAAAGCATAAAAGGGAATTGGCTCGCAGGTCCTTTGATCAGATATGATGATTACAATATAAGTGAGGTAGAGCAGGGTGGTTTGTTAGAAAATAATGAGTTTGTTATATCGGGGCATCGATCAATCTTTCAGTACGGAGCGCAGGTTGTATATGACGCCAGAGATTATAATATTAATACGACTAAAGGCTTTTACATGGATCTAAAATTGATCAACAGCACTAAAAATGTGCTTAGTCAACGTAGCTTTTTTCGTTCTGATCTAAATATGAGTGCTTTCTTTAGCCTGAGCGAAAATCATGTACTGGGAGTTAATAGTTATTGGGGATTTACGGCTGGTGATACTCCATTTTATCAATACTATTACGTAGGAGGCGCCAAGCGTGGACGAGGGATAGCTGATCGTCGATACATGGATAAACATTTAGTATCTCATCAGATTGAGTATCGCTTTCCCATTTGGAAACGAATCGGTGGAGTGGCATTTACATCAGGAAGTAATGTTAAATCATCTATTGGTGGACTTTTCTCAGCTCCTAATATTTGGACGTTTGGTGGCGGAATAAGGTTTCAGCTGACCAAAGATCAGCGTATGCGTATCCGATTGGATTATGGATGTCATAAAGAAGGCGGTAATTTGTACTTGACCATCAATGAGGCTTTTTAGCTATGTGTTTAAACTATATTTTTGATTTATAATAGGAATGAAATAAGTCATTAGTTATTGCAGTGATAATGGAGATAATGTTCATATGCGCAATCTCCAGCATTGCCAACTATACTAAGCTTGCTATACCCAATTTTCAGATAATTACATACCGTTTTATTATTACATATACTTAGATTGCTATTATAATTAATGGTTAATCCAGATATTTCAGATACATCGATATTTTCTAAGCCCCTGATGTCAATTAGACTATCATTTGAAATAATAGAGAGGTCACCATCCATTTGAACAACACTAGATAAGGCATCTAAATTTTTTAGCCTTTTACAATATCCAATGTAAATGTTGCCATTAATAGAGTTTAATGAATTGAAACCAGATATTTCGGATAGAATTGGGTTCTCAGCTATTTCTAATCGACCTCCGATAATCTTCACTTTGTTGAAATCTGCAATTGTGGTCAAAAAATCATTATTACTAATCTTAAGATCTCCACCAATATTTTCTAATGAAATAAAAGAGTTTAATACTTGAATTCGATCGTTCCTATAAAAAATAAGATCTCGACCAATAGATTTCAAATTTTCTAGTTCTTTGATGCTTCGAAGCTTATTACAATTGCTAATATCCAAGCTTCTTCCAATACTCTTTAATGAGTTAAGTCCTTCTAAAGATTTTAATTCAGTTATAGCATAGAATATTAAACTTCCTTTAATCTCTTTTAAATTATTCAAGCCTTGCAGGTCTTTAATTATTCCTGATGGTCCATCAATAATTAAATCTCGTTCGATATATTTAATATTTTCCAACCCCATCAGAGAATTTAATTCACAGTTTTGACAAATAAGTGAGCCTCTTATACTGTCAATATTTGACAATCCTTTCATTTTGGTTAGATCCTTTTCAGTGGTAGGTAGCTTTAACGAAGATGGTAGACATTTGCAATTTGGGTACTCTTTGGCAAAATCTTCTAAAAACTTTGGTATATAAAAAAGAGGTATGTCTTTTGTAGGGCAATCTTGAGCAATTGATATAATTGGTTGAGATAATAGATAGAATAGGATAATCAGAATATTTTTCATTTTTAAGCTTGATCATTAAAAATCACCCCCTTTCCACCCAAAAGTTATTTATCCCTTCGCCCTGTACGAGACACAGTTGCTGCAGATTGAGGAGTTCTAAAAGGGCTAGAAAAGTAACAATAGCATGTACTCGATTTTCTAACTTTTCAAATAGCGTATTGAAATTAGTTTTTCCGGAGGCTTTGATTCTAGAGTAGATGTATTTTTGTTGGTTAGCTACTGTATAGTTGTACCGTACGATCTCATGTACCGTTCGATTTTTTATATTAGCTTGTCGCTCCAGTACTTTTTTGAATGTATCCATGAGTTTATAGAGAGTAAGAGACTCCAGCTCTATATCAACCAGTGCTTTGGTGGCAATTTCTTTGAGTTCGGCGCTAGTATTCCCTCTTGGATGTAACATAGATCGATTAGCTTCGAGCACTTGCATATCATCTATGACTTCCTTATATCTTTTATACTCCAAGAGCTTTTGTGCAAGATCGTATCTTGGATCTATTTCATTACCTTCTTCGTCAAGTTCTTTGCGAGGTATGAGCATTTTGGCTTTGATACGCATCAAGGTCGCAGCTACTAAAATAAATTCGCTAGCTACATCGATATCCAAGGACTCAAGTTCTTTGATATAGGCTAAGAAATCATCTGTTATTTGAGCAATCGGGATGTCATGAATATCCAATTCGTCACGTTCAATAAAAAACAGCAGTAAGTCGAAGGGACCCTCGAAGTGTTGTGTTTTAATCTTGAATGCACCTTCGCTCATGATGCGAATATAATAGTTTATAAAATTAGTTCATGACTTTGCGGTAAGGTGATCTAAGCTACTTTATTGTTTCTGTAAGTATCCTGTATAATTGTTTTATGACAATTGAAAAAATCAAGAACTTACCCCTGATACCCCTGATACCCCTGATACCCCTGATACCCCTGATACCCCTGATACCCCTGAAACTTACCCTTGACATTTATTATCAAATAACGTATATTGCGACATAATAAAGATGTAATATGCGACAATTACCTGTTTTGATTAAAGGGCGCGGGGCACAGATCAATCCAGATAATCCTTTTGATTCGGTTACAAAGGATACTGAAAACGTATTTTATCATCCTGATGACGACCCGATGTCTCTTCCTCAGACCAAGTTTCAAGAGGTAAAGCCTAAGAGTATCCTCAATAAAGTTGAGAGTCCCGATGTACCCGGACAATGGTCGCTCAATCCCTATCAAGGATGTGAGCATGGTTGTGTATATTGTTATGCCCGCAATACTCATAGTTTTTGGGGCTTTAGTGCAGGCGTAGATTTTGAATCTCAGATCATGATCAAGCGTAATGCTCCAGAGCTATTACGACGCAGACTATCATCTCATAAGTGGGAAGCTTCACCTATTATGCTTTCTGGCAATACGGACTGCTATCAACCTATAGAACGTAAAGAAGGTATTACACGTAAATTATTGGAGATATTTTGGGAGTTTAGGCACCCTGTAACGATCGTGACCAAAAATCAACTGATACTCAGGGATCTGGATATATTGGAGAAATTGGCATCAGAAAATTTAGTACAGGTTGATGTTTCTATCAATACGCTTGAAGATAATATCAGGAAAAAACTAGAGCCACGTACAAGCAGTATACCCAATCGACTAAATACAGTCCGAGAGTTGTGTAAAGCGGGTATTCCTGTCAATGGACTTGCTGCACCTATAATACCTAGCATCAATGATCATGGGATCATGCCATTAGTTAAGAAACTGGCAGAGTTAGGAGTACAAGATGTCAACGCTATCGTAGTCAGGTTAAATGGAGCTGTAGCCGAAATTTTCGGTGACTGGGTACATAAGGCATATCCTGATCGTGCAACCAAGGTATTGCATAAGATAGAATCTATGCATTATGGTAAACTTAATAATTCTCAGTTTGGAGATCGTATGAAAGGTTCGGGCAGAATTGCTGAAATGATTCATCAGCAAATGGATTTGGCTAAGCGATTGTATTTACCCAAAAGAAAAAAAGTCAAATTGAATACTGAGCTTTATTATAAAACAAGGGACCCTCAGATTAGCCTAGCATTATAAAACTAATATTCAATGATGAATCATCTAGGTGCTCTTTGAACCAGAGCTTAAATACAAAAATAATACTCTATGCTCCTTATGCTCCTTATGCTCCTTATGGTTCAAAGTAGCTCAATTCCTAGGCTTATACTGCCTGCTGGCGAATCACTATAGATGTATAAAATGAAATAGAATTTCTCCTCTCGTGGTGATTTCGATAGCAGGAGATGGAGTTTTGAATACATTCAGAATTGAAAAAAGAGTCCTTAAAAAATGAGATTTAGGTTTAAATCGATCTAGATCTAAGTCTAAGGCTAGGTAAAATTGACGATACCTCGGATATTCTGATTCTGGCAATGTAAAGGTGAATTCTGCCACTTCCCACTGATTTTCAAATCCTCCGTACATATTTTCAGCACCATAACCGATAGCGACATTAAGCCAATCTGGCCATCTCGAATCATCATGTAGAAAAGAAGCTATATTGATAGAAGTCCAAATAGTCTGTGCATTATAATCTTTGAGAAAGGAGGTAAGATAGTTTTCACCAAATAAGTCATTTGTACGATCATCCAAACTGGTAGGGAAGTAAGCGCCTTGTTCGTTTTGAAGTAAATGATCGGAATAGCTTTTTGGAAAAGAAGACATCTTAAACTTAATACGTTGATCTCCCCAATATTTTTGTTGTAACCAAAAACTACTGACACCGACCATATTAAATCCCATATCACCTAATGAAAAACCCCATTCCTTACTGAATCCATCAAGAACCTCAACGGTAGATTGAAATAATGTGCCAGCTATGGCACCAACCATGATGGAATTATCCTCATTGAGTCCCGTCCATCGTGATCCTTGATACCACAGATGGCTCTGTATATATGAAGTGTAAGCATGACCCATCTTATCCATCTGCTCCCATTCATGCCAGTCATTGAAAAGATGAAAACCTTCACGTTCATATTGAGCATACCATACATTGTTAAGGCCTATAGCGAAGGTTGTAAACGTAACTCCAGTTGCTCCAAGTGCAACATTGAATCTTCGCTGATCAAATTCGGGAGCTGGTTCGAATAGTTGAAGGCTATTATCATTTACCCCTATATCGGATTGTGCTCTTCCAATACTGTAGGTCAGTAGTAAGGTCAGTAAGAGCATTATTTTTGGTTTCCATCCAGTATTCACGATATAAAGATTACTTAATTTTGCATTAATATATTGATTCATAACAGACAGTTAACACATCTTGTAATTGATTGTAGTGTATAAGTGTATTGAGGTTGATGAAAAATCTCCTATCTTTCGATTTCTTAAAGTCCTTAGCCCTAAGTATATGAAAATTAGATTTACGTTTATCATCGCTTTACTTATAGGAAGTACGTTTTGGTTATCTGCACAGAATACCCATTATAGTTATTTTCAGATGGCACCTCTAGATATCAATCCTGCTAATATTGGAGACTTTCAGGGCTCCATTCGTGTAGGTGGTATATTTAGGCAGCAGGCATTCAATGTAGATGGTCCTGGGTCTAATTATAATGGAAGTAATTTTTACTTGGACGCCAACCTTCTCAATGGACTAACCGATGGAGATTGGATAAGTTTCGGACTTAGTGTTGATGCTTTTAGTAGTGGTGCTGCGGGATTCAAAAGAACGTATATGAAGCCAGGAGCCTCTTATCATTTTGCTTATGGTAAAAAGAAAACACAGATATTGACTTTAGGAGTTCAATATGGTACTGTCTCAGATGCATACAATTTTGGTGGAGACGATATTACTACTGGTGCTTCATTAGTAGAAGGCAGATCATTTGATGCACAGATTGATCTAGGAGCAAGTATTGCTAATGGATTAATGGAGAATAGAATTAGCTCTTCAGCTTCAGAGCTTATTGTCGGTTTGACTTACAAATCGAAGTTTGGTAATAAAAACGCGAGTCATTTTCTAGCTGGAGCAAGTATAGGCAACTTGTTAAATCCGAGATTAAGCATTGGTGTAGATAATTCATTTCGTATTTCTAAATTGATACATTCTTTCGTTCAGTTTCGTTTAAGTGGAGGAGGTAATGTAGTATTTACGCCCACGATTTTTTATCAGAGACAAGGTCAAGCTTCGGAGTTGCAGTTTAATGCATTGTTGGATTATACCCTAAATAAAAAGTCAAAAACTCCTCTAACACTGCGAGGTGGATTAGGTGCTCGATTAGCTAATGCATCAGATGCACAAGTGCTTGCAGGAGCAGATTATAAAAATTTTAGAGTTGGGATGAGTTTTGACTTGGGTGTCTCAGGTACTATGAATGTGGATAATGCATATGAAATTGCCTTAAGCTACATTTATAATATTTTCAAAAAGCCTAAGGTTAAGCCAATAATTATTTGCCCTGGGCTTTAATTTTTTACGTACCACTCGTTTGACCATCAGTATTAATGATCACTATGAATACTAAATTTTATATTCTTTTTATACTCGTTTTAAATGCTGCTATAGCCTTTGCCCAGCCGCCAACAACCAATACCTATCAGCAGATGATAGAGACGGCTGAAATGAGTGCTGATAGTGGTGACTATTTTAATGCCTTAGAATGGTATGAAAAAGCCTACAAAGAGGAGAAAAACAACGAGTTGGCGTTAAATATTGCCGACCTCAGCGTCATGGTCACTAAAGATTATAAAAAAGCGGAGCGAATCTACAGCCGCATATTAAAAATGGACAAAGAAGGATTTAACTCTGATCTACGTTACGATCTAGGTATGGTATTGAAGTCTCAAGGTAAGTATGTAGAAGCCAATGAAGAGCTCAGAGTATTTATCTCAGAGACCGACGATGAAGAATTAAGGAAAAAAGCTGTAGTAGCGGTCAATGGTATCGCACGACTCAATGAGTATGAAGAAAATATTGCAACCATGGTTGCATTTGCAGGTAAGAAAATCAATAAAGGTCAATCAGAATATAGTCCCGTATTATTTACCGATGGTACCTTATATTATGGCGGTTTTGATGATAATAAGAAAATTGAGGTAGAGGAAAATGGAGAGAGTACAACGGCGGCTATTTTTAAAGCAACTCGAGACGATAAGGGAGTTTTTGTAGATCCAGTACAACTTGGTGAGCATATCAATAGACCCGGATATCATACATCCAACCCAAGTTTTTCAGCAGATGGGAGACGAATGTACTTTACAAGAGCTTTACTTAGAGGAAATACTTTGACAGAATCAAAAATATTTGTTTCCTATCGTCAAGATGCGGGTTGGTCAGCAGCTACTGAGTTGAAAGGTGTCAACGGTGATTATATTGCAACTCATCCGAGATCAGGAGATCTTTTTGGAAATGAAGTATTATATTTTACTTCAGATATGGACGGCGGCTACGGCGGTTATGACATTTATTATGCTACTCGTAAGGGTGATGGAGAATATTCATTGCCTGTAAATCTGGGGGATAAAATCAATACATCTGGTGATGAACAATCACCATTTTATCAAGATGGGACTTTATATTTTAGCTCAAACGGTCACCCAGGCATGGGGGGCTTAGATATATTTTATTCGATTTGGGACGGTTCGACTTGGAGTGATGTGACCAATATAGGGTATAACTATAACACAAGTTACGATGATAAAAGTATGTATTTCAGCCCAGACGGTCTCACGGGTTTTTTGACCAGTAATAGGCCTGATAAGAACAAGAAAAGGTTAGAGGGTAAGACGTGCTGCGATGATATATATCAGTTTAGTATTGCTGAGCTTGTGATCGACTTACTAGCAACAGTAGTTGATGAAAATGGACCTCTTAATGGAGCTGCTTTTGAACTTACTGATATGTCTGCACCAGAAGATATAGACACTCAGAGTAAGACTAATCAGACTGGTCATGAATTCAACTTTTTATTAGTTCCTGATCATCAATATCGTGCTACGATTACCAGAGAAGGGTATTATCCAGATACTATATCTTTCAATACGATAGGTATATTGGATGACTATACGGTCAAAAAAGAGGTAAAACTCAAGCCTAGGCCAAAGGAACCAGAAGTTGAAATTGTGACTATCAATGAGCCCATTAGACTGAATAATATTTATTACGACTTCGACGATGACAAAATTTTACCAGATGCTGAGCCAAGTTTAGAATATCTCAAAAGCTTATTGGATCAGTATCCTGATATGGTCATTGAATTGTCATCACATACTGATAGTCAAGGTCCTAAGAGATACAATAGAGACCTGTCTCAACGTAGAGCAGAAAGTGCTAAAACGTGGTTAGAGAAGAAAGGTATCGATGACAAACGTGTAGTTGCCAAAGGATATGGTGAGGCTCGTATATTGAATCAATGTAAAGACAAGGTAGAATGTACTGATGAGGAACATAGATTTAACCGTCGTACTGAATTTAAGATCCTTGCAGGTCCAGAAACCATAGAGATCAAAAGAGAGATCATAAGTACTCAAAAAAAAGTAAAGAGTAGTATCCAATATAGAGATTACGTATACGATACAGTTCCTGTTATCGCCTTTGAGGAGACCGTGATTGATTTAGATACGATTCTTCAGGGAGAGGTTTATGAGTTACTTTATTGGTTTACCAATAAGGGTAAAGAAGATCTTAAAATTGACCTTGTTACTTCTTGCAAGTGTACCGATATCGAATGGACGCAGGGTGATATCGCTCCTGGTAATAAGGGAGTCATAAGAGCAGTCTTCAACAGTACTGATCAGGGTCCAGGTCCAGTAGAAAAGGTAATAGATATATTATCTAATACAGATCCAATAGTAACAGAGGTATGGTTCAAAGCTGTGATCTTACCCGATCATGAATGAAATCATTACATCTTTAGCTACCTTTACCAAATATGATTGGTTGGCCAATATTTTTAGTATAATCTATATTTGGCTAGCTGTTAAAAACAAAAGTGCCTGCTTCATTTTTGGATTGTTGGCTTCAGCTTGTTGGGCCTATGTAAGTCTTGTTCAGTATAATTTGTTGTTTGATTGTGTTTTGCAAGGCTATTATGGGTTAATGAGCGTTTATGGAATCGTGATGTGGTCAAAGGGTTCGGATAACCCCTCCGAGGAATTGAAAATTACCAACTTGACCTTAAAAGACCATGTAAAGGTCATAGTTGTAGGTTTTATAATAGGTCTGTTGCTGGCATATATAGTTGATATGTACTTTTTATTTGATAAGACGTATATCGATTCTTTGACCACCAGTTACTTAATTTTAGCTACTTTTTTACTCGTGAAGAGAAAACTAGAAAACTGGATATACTTTATAGTCTGTGATTTGATCTATGCATTTTATATTTACCCTTCTCAGGGAGCATATTTGTTTTCCATCATGATGATCATCTTTACGTTTATGGCAGTATTGGGGTACATAAGGTGGAAAAGTGAAATTTTGAATTATGTGGATTGAGTCTAAATAAGTTAAATCGGTGTAAACAAGACCTAAGTATTCCTTGTTAATATTTTAATAAAATATCTTTGTGGCGATTTTGAAATTCTAAAAGCAAAAAGAATTGAAACATATATCAATTAGAATATTTGCGCTCCTCTCAATATTATTATTGTCAACAGATATCTATTGCCAATCCTCAGGTGGTTCTTCCAACTATTTGATTTGGTCCTTGGTTGCTGTGGGCTTTATTATTTTGATCGGTGCCATCATATCATTATCCGATAACCTACTTAATGTAGAAGCCAGTAAACAGGGCTTAGATACTTCTGATGGAGATTACGGTGTATTCCCAAGTATTTCCAATTTATTTGTGGGAAAGGTGCCAACTTTTGCCAGTAAAAAGACTTACCACAAGCTATCTAAAGGCTTTACTATTAATCTTTTGGGAGAGGCAACTGACGTTGATCATCAGAGGTCAGTACAGCGCTTCGCTATTTCTCCTAAGGATTTTATCGAGATGTCTCCGATACCAAAGGTTGAGGTAGAAGTTGGTCAGGAGGTAAAAGCAGGTGATGTCATCTTTTTCGATAAGAAAAGACCAGAAATTAAATATGTGTCTCCAGTAAGTGGAGAAGTTATTGAAATCAATAGAGCAGAGAAAAGGTCTATCGATACGATCGTAATTTTAGCGGATAAGGATAATGCGTATACACAACATGAGGTACCTTCTATCAATGAATCTTCTAGGGAAGATTTGGTGACTTATTTGGCGGCTAGTGGAGGATGGACTATGATCAATCAACGTCCATTTGACATTGTACCTGCTTTAGATGGTGTTCCTACCAATGTATTCATAAGTACTTTTGATTCTGCACCTTTGGCGCCTAACTATGAAGCAATAGCTGCTGAAAATAAACTGGCTATTCAAAATGCAATCAATACACTGAATAGATTGACGGAAGGTAAGGTTTATCTTGGCTTAGATGCAAAAGCTGATGATGCAGCCAATAGTGTTTTCAATAGTTTTGAAAATGCAGAGATTCACTGGTTTGATGGTAAGCATCCATATGGTAACGTTGGTGTACAGATACACCACATTGCTCCAATAGCCAATGGTACCAATGTATGGACATTAAGTGTCAATGATTTGATTACACTTGGTCATTTAATGACTTCAGGTGAGTATAGAACGGAAAGACATGTAGTACTTGCCGGTGCGGGTATGAAGTCCAATGCAATTGTAAAAACATACCAAGGTGCTCATATAGGAGATTTGACCAAAGGACTAATAAAGGAGAATTCGAGAGTAATATCTGGTAATGTTCTTACTGGAAAACAAGTGACTGAAGACAACTTTCTTAGGTTTAGAGATAATCAGATTACTGCGATTACAGAGGGAGATAGCTACGAATTATTTGGTTGGTTATTACCATTAGCTCCACGTCCAAGTTTATCTAGAACATTCCCTTCATTTCTGATGCCTAATTTTCAGTTTGAAGGAGAAACAAATATGCACGGAGAAGGAAGAGCATTTGTAGTAACAGGCCAGTATGAATCTGTGCTACCAATGGATATCTATCCTCAGCATCTGATGAAAGCCATCATGGCAGGTGATTTTGAGAGAATGGAAGGTCTAGGTATTAATGAGTTATCTGAGGAAGACCTTGCATTATGCGAGTTTGTATGTACATCTAAGCAACCACTCCAATCTATACTGAGAGAGGGTCTTGAGATGATGAGAGAGCAATTATAATTTGTAAAAATTAGAATACTAACCCAATGGCTTTAGTAGATTTTATAAAAAGATTTGAACCAGACAAGAAGAATAAATACGCTCATACCACATATGATGCATTCTTTACCTTCTTGTTTACACCTAATACAGTAACCAAAGGAGGAGTACATATGCGTGATGGCATGGATCTCAAGAGAACCATGATACATGTTGTGCTTGCGATGCAGTTATGCTATCTATTTGGTACGTATAATATTGGTCATCAACATTTTGTGGCTGCAGGAGAACACCTAGGATTTTTAGAAGGTTTCCACCTTAAGTTAGCGCATGGATTGATCCAGTTATTACCAATTTTTATAGTAACCCACTTAGTTGGACTCGGTATTGAGTTTATTTTCGCAGCCAAGAAAGGTCATGCCGTAGAAGAAGGATTCCTCGTGTCAGGGGCGCTCATACCGCTTATCATGCCACCAGATATTCCGTTATGGATATTGGGTGTATCTGTTGCTTTTGCCGTGATTATTGGAAAAGAGGCTTTTGGTGGTACAGGTATGAATATCTGGAATATTGCATTACTTGCAAGAGTGTTTGTATTCTTCGCATATCCAACAACCATTGCTGGTGATGAAGTATGGGTGTCAGGATTTGAAAGCCTAGCACCGGGAGCAGCTGCAAGTTACGGATGGGCTCATGATATATTCAATGGATTATTCGGTTGGATGGATCTCGCTACCTTTAATAGTGCCGCCACTGTAGTCGATGGATATAGCGGTGCTACACCGCTTGGACTTGCTTATAATGGTGGCTGGTCAGCAGTGACGGAGCAGTTTTCAGTTGCTCAAATGTTTTGGGGTACTATCCCAGGATCTATAGGTGAGACGTCTAAGCCGCTTGTTATCATAGGGGCATTGATATTATTGGCAACAGGAATAGCGTCATGGAGAATCATGTTAAGTATGCTCATTGGTGCTGTGACTATGTCTATTATTCTAAATGCTTGGGGAGCTACTCCTTTCATGGAGGTGCCTTGGATGTACCAGTTCTATATGGGTAGTTTCTTTTTTGCTATGGCATTCATGGCTACCGATCCAGTGACAGCATCTTCAACCAATACAGGAAAATGGATTTATGGATTCTTAATAGGATTCATAGGTATGATCGTAAGGGTATTAAATCCTGCGTATCCAGAAGGTTGGATGTTAGCGATTTTATTCCTGAATACATTCGCTCCACTTATCGACCATTATGTTTTAGAATCTAACATCAAAAAACGTTTAGCTCGTGCATAGTACAAGATCAGTAATTACGTTTGTTTTAATCATGACACTTTTGGTAGCACTTGCGCTAGCAGGGATGTACAGTGGGTTAAAACCTATCCATAAAAAGAACGAAGCTCTTTATTCCAAAAAGGCTACTCTTTCAGCTATTTCGGCTCACTTGCCAACACAACCTAGTGCAATGGCGGAGGATGAGGTAATATCTCTATTCAATAATAAGATTGAGCAGAAAGTACTCAATATGAAAGGTCAAGAAGTTGATGCTTCTGTTGTCGAAAGTGCCGGATACCCCGGAGGAAAAGCTGAGAATATCGATATGGCCAAGGAAGTGAAAAAACCATTGGATGAGCAGTTGCTTCCGCTATATGTTTATAATAAGGACAATGGTGAAAAACTTTACATTCTGTATGTAAGAGGTAAAGGACTATGGGATGAAATCTGGGGCTGTGTTGCCTTAGAGGGAGATCTCAATACGATTGCAGGAGTTGCATTTGACCATAAAGCAGAGACTCCAGGTCTTGGCGCAGAAATTAAAGATAATAAGAGTTGGTATTCACAGTTTACAGGAAAGAAAATCTACGATGGAGATACTTTTAAATCTGTATATGTTCGCAAGGGCGGTGCTAAGGATGATGTCTATGAGGTAGATGGGATATCCGGAGCTACAATCACTGCAGATGGTGTGACGGAAATGCTAGAGAGAGGTTTAGAATATTACGAGCCTTATTTGAAAAGTGTAAAAAGTTAAATATTTCGTTTTAGAAAACGAATAAAATATAGATTATGGCAGACGTAAAAGTTGCAGAAAAATCTGGAATCACATTTGGAAAAAAAGAACGTAAGTTACTTACCGATCCTTTAAGTGATAATAATCCTATTACGGTACAAGTACTAGGTATTTGTTCAGCTTTAGCCGTAACCACGGGTATGAAGAATGCCGCAGTGATGGCGGTTGCAGTAGTATTTGTAGCGGTATTATCAAACTTTTTCACATCGCTTTTGAGAAACTCAATACCCAAGCAAGTGAGAATGATAGTTCAACTTGTAATTATAGCTACTCTTGTGACGATTGTAGAGTTGACATTGAAGGCAGTTGATTTTGAGAGTTACAAACAACTATCAGTATTTATTGGTCTTATCATTACTAATTGTATTATCATGGGTCGTTTAGAGGCTTTTGCCTTAGCTAATAAACCCTACGAATCCATTTTAGATGGTATCGGTAATGGCGTAGGATATGGTATTATATTATTGATTGTCGCGTTTTTCAGAGAGTTCTTTGGTAAAGGAGAGATTTTTGGATTTAAAATTATAGGTCCTACTAATGAATTTTTATTAGATACAACGACTTCTACTTGGATGGGATGGTATGCAAGTAACAACCTGATGGTTTTGTTCCCTTCAGCAATGTTTGTGATCGGAATACTTATCTGGGTACATAGGGCATGGAAACCTCACTTAGTAGACATATCATAAGCATAACAGAAAGAAAATCCAATCATGGAATTACTAAATATATTTACGAAAGCAGCATTCATAGAAAATTTAGCATTGTCTTATTTTCTAGGAATGTGCTCTTACTTAGCTGTATCCAAAACGGTTAAAACTGCCTTTGGCCTAGGGCTTGCAGTAATCTTTGTATTAGGTATTACGATGCCAATCAATTGGGTGATCAATACCTATTTATTAAGTGAGGGAGGGATATTTGCAACTGACCTTACATTTTTAAGATTTATACTTTTTATTGCAGTTATTGCATCTATGGTGCAATTAGTAGAGATGGTAGTGGAGAAATTTTCGCCATCATTGTATAACTCATTAGGTATATTTCTACCCCTGATTACAGTAAACTGTGCAATACTCGGAGGGTCATTATTTATGGTCTCCAAAGAATATAATTTTTCAGAATCTGTAGCCTTCGGTTTGGGTGGCGGATTTGGATGGTTTTTGGCAATTATCGCAATTGCAGCTATACGTGAGAAGATTAAGTACTCTGCAGTACCACCTGCATTACGAGGACTGGGAATGGCATTCCTATTGACAGGTTTGATGGGACTCGCATTTATGAGTTTGATGGGTATCGACCCAGCTGCATTTTAATTGATCAATTATTAAATCTAGTATTTATGTTATTTATACTAATGGATCTTATGCCGATTGTTTGGTCACTCGTGGTATTCTCGGGAGTGATACTTGCATTATCATTGATGTTGATTTATGCTCGAAAGCAATTGGTACCACAGGGTAATGTAAAAATAATTGTTAATGGTGATGAAGAAAACCCATTGGTGGTTTCTCCTGGATCGACATTATTGACAGCACTTTCAGAGAAAAGCGTTTTCTTACCATCAGCATGTGGTGGTGGTGGTACTTGTGCCATGTGTGAATGTCATGTAGATCAAGGTGGTGGTGATGTACTTCCTACAGAAATGAATCACCTGACAAGAAAAGAAGCTGCTGAGGGTATGCGTCTTGCTTGCCAAGTGAAGGTTAGAGAAGATATGGAGATCAGAATTCCAGAAGAGATCTTTGGTATCAAAAAATGGGAATGCGAGGTAATCTCTAATTATAATGTAGCAACCTTTATTAAAGAATTTATTGTCAAACTTCCTCCAGGTGAGACACTTGATTTTGAGGCAGGAGGTTATATCCAAATCGATGTACCCAAGACTACTGTCGATTATAAAAACATAGATATCACTGCTCACCCTGAGCATCATGATAGACCAGATAAATTTCAAGAGGAGTGGGATAAATTCAATCTATGGCCATTGAAAATGGTTAACGATGAGGAAATATTCAGAGCATACTCGATGTCCAATCACCCTGCGGAAGGTAATATCGTATCATTGACAATACGTATAGCTACTCCACCTTGGGATCGTGCTAAAAACGATTGGATGGATGTAAATCCTGGTATTTGTTCTTCTTATATTTTTGATCGTAAGCCAGGTGATAAAGTGACTATTTCAGGTCCTTATGGCGAGTTTTTTATAAAGCCGACTGAAGCAGAAATGCTTTATATAGGTGGTGGTGCCGGTATGGCTCCTATGAGATCACATCTCTTTCACTTGTTCCATACGTTGAAGACAGGTAGGAAAGTAACATTCTTCTATGGAGGTCGTACAAGACAGGAGTTGTTTTATATAAATGAATTTAGAGAAATAGAAAAGCAGTTTCCAAACTTTACTTTTGCCGTTGCACTTGACAACCCGAAAGAAGAGGACAACTGGACACTTAAAAAGGATCTAAATGACCCAGAAGGAGATGGATTCAAGGGTTACGTACATCAAGTAGTAATAGACGAATTTTTGAGTAAGCATGAAGCACCTGAGGATCTAGAATTATATTTCTGCGGACCTCCAATGATGAATCAGTCAGTACTTAAGATGGCTGACGATTGGGGTATTCCTGAGGAAAATGTAGCCTTCGATGATTTTGGAGGATAATAAATAAGTAGAGTAGATAACTCTAAAAGGGATTACGGTTTCAGAACTGTAATCCCTTTTTGTATTTTAGTCAGTATTCATTAAATCAGCTCGATATGCGTTCTGCATTTTATTTCTTGTTAACACTTGTTTTTGTTTCCTGTGGCACTAAATACAAGCTTAAGGAATTTCAATATCCGACTCCAGTAGATACTAATGATAAACCAGTATTTTTCCAACAGAAAAAAGTTTATGATTTTGGTACTGTTAAGTTCGATAACCAATTCAATGGAGCAAGGCTTAATGATGTGATGCAAAGAGATGACTCCACCTATGTATTGCTTATATCCCCAGAGAATACTCCTATAAATCCGAGTAGCTACTACGGATTCAGATATTGGAGTGATGATATAGATACTATAAAAGTGATACTTAAATACGAAGATTTCAGACATAGATATCGTCCTAAAATGAGTATTGACCGTAAGACCTGGTCTTATCTGCCAGAGGAGCTTATCACTTTTAATATTGATAGTACCGAGGTTAATTTGAGATTGAAGGCAAGTCCAACTAAAACCTATCTATGTGGACAAGAACTTTGGACAAGTGAAGATGTAGATCGGTGGTGTAGTCTCTTAGCGCAGAAAACCGAGGTGAGGTACGATAAAATAGGTAAATCTAGAGAGGGTAGAGATATTCCGTATCTTGATGTCTACGATGGGTCACAAGATGATAAAGATCTTATTGTCCTAATAGGAAGACAACATCCACCGGAGGTAAGTGGGCATATGGCTATGAATGCTTTTGTGGAGGAACTTCTCATGGATAGCCACCTTGGTCGACATACACTTAGTAAATACAGATTTCTCATATACCCGCTCATGAATCCTGACGGGGTAGACCTTGGTCATTGGAGACACAACACCGGCGGTACAGATATGAATAGAGACTGGAGTCACTACCGACAAGCTGAGGTAAGACAGGTGGTAGAGCATATAGTAGCTCAGCAAAAGGCAGTAAAGAAAGATGTCTTATTAGGTATTGATTTTCATTCTACGCATCATGACGTATATTACACCGTACCAGATAAAAACGAGCATATACCAGGCTTTAAAGATTACTGGATAGAGGCCATCGATCAAGTATTGGTGGATGGAGACCTAGCTAAGGATAGTCCTTATAAATTAGATAAACCTATTTCGAAAGGCTGGTTTTTTAAGCAGTTTGGAGCAGAGGGTATCACCTATGAAGTTGGTGATGAGACTGATAGATCTTATATCAAAGAAAAGGCTCAGGTAGCAGCACGGGAGATGATGAAGTTATTGGCGTATAAGCAGTAAATCATCGTTACACAAATAATCATTTCATAAATATCAAAGAAGCCATGTTGAATGATCCTTTATTGACAGTAATCGAAAGAGTCGTACTCTTCCCTCAACTTATCGTAAAAACGTTGCTCTTGATCATTTAATTGATCGAGCAATACCTCATACAGTTGGCTTTCATTCGATCGTATAATATTTATGTAGTCACTCTCTATAGGTAATTGAGAAGTACCTCTGGGTTGTATTCCTTCTAAGTCAGACACATCAAATAACGAGGTGAATGATGCGAAATTATTTTGTGGTTCCTGACAACTTATGACATTGGGGTTTCCTGAAAAATCAAATGTCCATTTGGTGGCAATGCTTGTAGAGTCCGTGATACTCAATCTATTATTTTCATTGATGATATTGAAAGGTGAGGTATTCCCCTCAAAGTATTGAATCTCTGATATTGAATTTAAATCTGACTTATCTTCAATCTCCTTATCACAAGCAGTGTTCAATAATATCAAAAAGACCAAAAGAAAAGAGGCTAGGATAGAATTTTTCATAACGACTGTTTCGGTTATAACGAAATATTATTTAAAATCGCGGCTGAAGCACTAACAAAATATATCTTGAAGTATGCCAACTAGCAATAACAAGGTATCTTAAGTAAATGAATTGGAAAGCACTTATCACATTTTTGGCAATAAATTTTGGAGGATTGTATATTGGTGCATTTCTCATGGGTGATGCAGTTACAGGAGAATGGTACTCAGAGCTCGATAAAGCACCATGGACACCACCTGGGTGGGTTTTTGGTGCAGCATGGACGACTATTATGATCTGTTTTTCAGTGTATATGGCGAGATGGTGGGATACGATAGATGAAAAGAAGAGCTTATTTGGTCTTTTTATACCCGCATGGATTTGTAATGTCATATGGAATTTCATCTTTTTTAATCAACAAATGATGGGGCTTGGATTGGTTATCATCATTGTACTTACGATTTTAGTTACACTTATAGGTATCAGGAATATATCTAAACTCAAATTGTATTCCTTTCTTATACTTCCTTATTTCATATGGATGTGTATTGCGACCTCGTTGAATGCATATGCATATTTGTACAATTAATACGGATGGCCTGCGAGGGTTGATTTTGTATCTATCGTCTATACCTATAGTAAACTCGTTAAGCTAATTTTACTTGGAAGAAAATAGTCCTATCGATATCGTAAAGTTAAAAGCAAAGGACCTCGCTGAGCTAAAGAAGTTTGGTGCTTTGGCTTCTTCGTGGATATTTAATAGTGTCCTACATTCAGTAAAAAACTATCAAGACGCGGAAGAGATTACACAAGATAGTATACTATCGGCATTGAGATCTTTAGATAGTTTCAGAAGTGATGCGAGTCTAAAAACATGGGTCTTTAGGATATCGATCAATAAGATAAAGGACTACTATCGATATAATAGCCGACAAAAGAGATCGGCAACTATAGTACCCTTGATCAATGAAAATAGTGATCAAGAAGAATACGAACGAGAGATCCCTGATCATTGGCACCCAGGTGTTCAGCTGGAAAGTAAGGAAGAGGTAGAGTTACTTTTCTGGGGGATTGATCAATTAAACAAAAAACAAAAACAAGCTTTAATCCTTGCTAAACTAGACAAATTGAAATACACTGAAATAGCCGAAATTATGAGTACCACGGCCAAAGCTGTAGAGAGTTTAGTGTCCAGAGCAAAAAATAATTTGATTCATATTTTAAATGAGCGTAGGCTTAACCTGTAAATACACGTTATGAATAATGACAACATTGAAATAAGTAAGGTTGTATCACATTTAGATGAGATTGAGAGAGCTGAACCCTCTTTTCAGTTTTTGAAAAATCTTGATCATGCCATCGATATAGAATATCGTGATACAAAGATCGTCAACTTGAAATGGATATCGGGTATTGCAGCAAGTCTTCTACTCATCGTAAGTATCAATACATATGTATTACTCGGAAGCCAAGATACCTCATATGTGTCAGCAAACGATGAGCTTTCACAGGATTATACCCTTATACCTACTCAAAACTTTTATTATGAGTAAAATCAAAATTTCGTATATCATAATCAGCCTTTTAGTTGTATTGAATGCCATACTCTTAATTTTCATTATTTCAAGTCCTAGCCATGGAATTGGGATGAAGCCAGATAGGCATCAGAATAAAAGGCCCATTACAGATATATTTGATCTAAATGACGCGGAGCTCGCCGCTTTTGAGCAAAGCAAGAGCAAGCACATAAAAATTATGCGTGAATTAAATAAACATATTGCTGAAACTAGTAAATCGTATTATTTGAGTCAAAATTTGATAGAAAGAGACTCAATATTAAGATTGATCGAGCAATATAATAATCAATTTTATAAAGCCAATATCCGACATATAGATGAACTTCGAAATATCATTCCAGAAGATAAAACTATGGAGCTTGAAAGATTTATTCATGGTCTCACTACCAAGAGAAACGAAAGACCGGATAAGCCTAATAGACCCCGCCAATAATAATAAAAACACCCTTTAAACCTTTTATAAAAATGCCCCACGGAATCGTTCCTATGGGGCATTTAACTTTTATACGACTATGTCAATATTTTCTTTTATCGATTGATCACTACAGGTTTTATTAAGGTATTGATCTGATCAGTGATTTTGATATAGTAAGTACCGCTGTACAATGTTTGTACGTCAATATATGCTATGGTCTGACCTTGAATAATCTTAGTGTTTTTGACTAATTTTCCTGCGATATCAATGAGTTCAATGCTAAGATCCGACTTTACGATATCATTGATCTGAATGGCGATCAGATCTGATGCAGGATTGGGAAATATACTAATTTTAGATAAAGATTCTACATCTACTGTTGAAGTGGATACGTAGACCTCGGTAGATTCTGTCACGGAATTAACGGATCTGTTTTCCGCATTTCCATAAAAAGTAGGACCTACAACGTAAGGATATGCAGAATTCCAATTTTCATCCACTGTAGCGAAATATGCATATGTACCTTCAGGGTATTCGGGAGTTATGCAAAAACGTCCATTATGTTCATCTAAAAAATCTGGACTCCCATTTTCAACATACTCATAGTCTTCTCTAAAATAACCTAGAAAAAGAGTCTGCTGTCCTCCATTGGGTCCTCCTACAGTAATGATTTGATCTATATCTGGACCATTTTCTCTAGTACTTATATCTCTCAAGGAGTAGCTTGATTTTATACGAGTTATACCACCCGAGCCGTCGAGATTTTTAAATCCATAAGCACCATATATAGGGAAGCCATCATAAGCAAATCCTATAAGAGGAGAGTGCCTGTCAGGATCAATAGCATAGAGCCCATCGGCATCATAAAGATTACATACGTCTGATATGACGTCAAGATCTAGTTTGAATGCTGATGGATTTTGGTGATGGTGGTAGTTACCCATAGCTGGATGAGCTTTAGAACAGTCAAAGCCTGCTCGCTCTGCGGGTATAGCATCTCTATTCCAATCTTGTTCTGCCATCGGTCCTCCAGGGCAAGGTGTATTGCCTGGTCCACCACATAATGATCCAGTACTGGGATTCCACGCGACTCCATCTCTCCAATCAAATAAGGAGACCCCATTTATAAATATTCCAATATTTCCAGGGTTGGTTTCTATTGGTGTCCCGGTGTTTGCGGTCGGATTTAATGGTATTCTATATATCGCATCTTGATCTTCTGCCTGTGATGGATTACCATCTTGAAAAGGTCCTGTTGGGTATGAAGGTATTCCTTTTGTATGTACATACACGAAATCATCAGAATACTCAACAAGCTGACAGTTGTATAAAATGCCATTATCAATGGCAGAGCTATTGCCCGCTTCATAGTATCTACCCGTACCCGTAGTATTTTGTAGCCAAGAGCTGATTGCCGGGTTTATTTGTGCAACCAGATTTATTGTAAAAAGCGGGATGACCAGTAAAAAGATATATCTCATTGCTAATCTATTTTAAAAGTGTTGAATAAGTATTTTTTGAAAGTAATGTTCGCCTTGATTCTCTATATGCAAAAGATATAGTCCATTGTATAGAGTGGTGGTGTTGATATAGGCCAGAGTACTGCCTTGTTTGATTTCTGTAGATTCGATAAAATCTCCAGATAGGGTAAATAAACTAATCTTGATATTGTGGTCTAGGAGTCCAGGATATTGAATAGCTACGAAAGCATCAGCAGGATTTGGAAAGCAGTTTAACTTTTCGAAGCTTTCATCAAAAATTCTGATAGATATTGTTTTTGAAATATTGATGCTTCCATCTATATCTACTGCTTTGAGTCTATAATACATGAGACCGGTACTAAAATCGTAGTCCTCATAGTTATATAAGTTTAATTCTGTAGTATTATTCTGACTATCTACTTTATGTATGGTTTCAAAGGTGTTGTGATCAATAGATCTTTCTAAAATATAGTGATCGAGATTGATTTCTTGTTCTGTTTCCCACTCTAAAAATATATGTTGTTCTCTTTTTTCTACTGTAAAATCGATAAACTCCGTAGGAAGGATCACAGGATTATAAACAGTAGCGTTGTTGGGTACGGTAGCTGTTGCAGAACCGTTGACGACACCATAATATTCATGAGGTCCTATAGAGTATGGAAATTGACTGTTATGATTTTCGTCTACAGTCAAGAAATAGGCATAAATACCGTCAGGATACTCTGGTGTAACAGCAAATCTCCCATTGTACTCATCTAAATGACCTGAGCCAGTATATTCATAATCTTCCATATACGTACCCAGAGGATATGTACTATTTACTGGAGGTCCATCAGTTACATTTGTACCGTCGGCATAATGTGTTCTATTTGTAATATTTCTCAATGCATAACTGGATTCCATACGTACAATACCACCTGTACCATCTGTATTGGCATACGCATATGGTCCATATATTGGGAATCCATCCAGCGCAAAACCGAGTAATGGCGAATGGATAGTAGAGACGATTGAGTACAAACCATCTGCTGGATAGAGATCACAAATGTTAGAAATTTGCTGAAGGTCTTCATCGAATGCGGATGGGTTTTGATGATGATGATATGTGCCTCCGCTCAACATTCCACCTCCACCTGGCCCACCTCCACCAGAAAATATGGGTGAGGGATGTCCTTTTTGACAATCAAATCCATCTAGTTCATTTAGAATAGCATCTCTATTCCAAACACCTTGATTATTATAAGATTGTGCATCACGCCAGTCATAGATAGGTACACCATTGATCAATGTTCCTGTAATTCCAGCATGGGTATCCGTTTTATTTCCTATTTGCTCTTGTGGATTGATAGGAATCTGATAGACATGCTCATTATCAGAAGCTTGAGAGGGGTTTCCGTCTAGATAGGGACCTATCACGTATGCGGGTATTCCAGAAGCTTCTATATATGCATAGCTAGAATTATAGCTGACACGTTCTACATTCGCTAGGATATTATCTTGTATAGGAGTACTATTTCCAGCTTCATAGTGAGAGCCCATTTCACCAGCATTGCGTATCCAACTTGTAATGGCGGGATTAGTCTGAGCATATATGCTTACAAAGCATGCACTCAATATTATGGATAAATAAATTTTCATAAGCTAGTCGGTTTTAAAAGTTTTCTAGGAAATCGATGATCGGGATTGTATACAAATTCTTTGTCATCTAGTGTAAGTAGAAAAGCTACCAGATCTACTTTTTCATATTCTGAAAGAGTTATACCATTCTTCAGTATTGGATCTATCCCATGAATAAGATCTAATGAATCCGTATAATGATTGATCACATCATAAAGCTTACGAAATCTACCATCGTGCATGTACGGGTATGTATAGCTTAGATTTCGTAATGAGGGTACTTTGTATTTGTACTTATCAGTATCAGAAAGTGTCACGGCCGCTCTACCTACATCCTTGAGTGAAGTATCTGGAGTTAAACCATTATTTCTAAACTGGTCGTTGGTGAATAGAGGTTCGGTATGACAGCTACCGCAATGCCTTTTAAATACTGTGTAGCCATTATATTCTTGGATCGTAAAAGTATCTATACCACTTTTCACTTTATCATATTTACTATTTGCACTGATAAGACTGAGCTGAAATTGTGATAATGCCTTGAGCATTCGCTCGGTATTGATCAAAGTATCACCAAATGCTGCTTCGAAGAGTGTTGGATACACAGGCTTTTGCGAAAGCTTATCTAGTACATGTTCAATACTTTCAGCCATCTCATCTTCATGAGTAATCGGTGCAAGCGCCTGCATATCCAGGTGATTGCTGGCTCCATCCCACATAAAAGAAGATTTCCATGCTAAATTAAAAAGGGAGGGAGCATTGCGAGTACCTATCGAATCATGTATACCATGACTCAAAGTATGATCAGTATGGGCAAATGCATTGAAAGGGGAGTGGCAGCTAGCGCAGGAGATTGTGCTATCTTTTGATAAAATAGGATCATAAAATAAAGCTCTGCCAAGTTCTACCTTAGCATCAGAATATAAATTTTTGGAAAAATCATATTGTAGATTACCAAAGTGATCCGGGAATGCTAAGCCATTAGGATCTTGATAATAACTAGATAGTAGTAAAGTACCTACTAGTACTGATATGATGATCAATACTCTCATAGCTCCTTAATTTTGCATTGTGTAGCTAAAATTTCTGACAATTCTACTGCTCGATCTCCTGGGCTCATGATCGTACATTTATCACCAGAATCGAGTTGATCAATTATGAAATCTAGCGGTAGCTCAATAGTCAATTGGTCAATATCTTCAATAGCTAAAGTAACTTGTCTATAGGTGTTGTATCCATGCGCATATCCACCTAAATGAAATTGAAAATCATGGTTTCTTGTATTACAAGACCTGCACTTTCCTTCCAGTTTAAAATTGATATATCCGCTTTGCCATGTCCAATACATTCCGTGTATAGGATCTAGAGCACCACTAAAAGCACCTTGCTCATGAGTAAGTGAATCTACACCTATACCAAACTGGATAGAGTCAAAATCAGCACTGATTTCAGTATTGATGTTTATGCTGAAACTTTCTGGATTTGATGAATCTAAAAGATAGTAATCATGATATTTTATCCAGTTTTTACTTTCAGTATCATAAAATGCCAAATTCCCAATGTACATCTTGAATACATCTATGGTCAAACTTTCTGGAATATTATTATCGCTTAAAATAGAATAATTGGACAAGGTAGGTACGAAACTTAACGCTATCTGACCACTAACACCTGCTGTACTCAGCCATGTCAAGTAAATATAGAGTATTGCTTTTCGTATGATCAAAATATAATTGAATGATGAATCTGTTTAGACGTCATTAGTCATTCGACCCCTCAATATCAAACATTAAAATGCATAACCAGATTTCAAAATGAAAAGATTCTCTTCTTGACCAAAGCTCATATAAGGGTGAAAAATGAAAAGATCAAATACATTGAAGCTAAGTCCGGTAGCATACCCATGGTAATAACTGTCATCACTACCACCGAAATATCTACCATAATCAAATCCTCCAGTAGCACCAATAGTCATTGGAATGATACGATTGTTCCAATCAAAAAGTTTAAGACGTAGATCAATCATATGATAGAATACGGCATCCCCTCGATATCGATTATTTCGCAATGCACGTATATTACTATCATTACCTAAAGAAGGTAATTGATACCACTCCGGATTTCCATTGATCTGGTCGAAGCCTATACGGTTGGCAAGTACGATTTCAGGTCTGACGGATAAAGCAGTATATGTATTTAGAGAGCTATGAAAGTTACCGTTGAATAGATCGTCATTAAGCCTATACTGATACGAAAACTGTGTATTGAATTCAAAACCAAACTTAGGATTCAACTCATCATCTTTTGAGGCCATGGTAATAGTTGATCGTAATCCGAGATAATGATCACGTTCAAAATTTTCATCGTTAAAAAAATCATACACCTGGGCTACTCGATTGTCTTGTATCTCTATTTCATGAGATTCGTAATAGGGTCCTATATTGAATCGTATAGACTCATTTCGATTAGCACGATGAAGCATGATATCAGCTCCATAACTATTGAATCGTACGGTATTGAAGCGAATATCCACATCGTCATTCGTAAGTTCATTGTCGAATCCAAAGAAATTGACATAATTAGGATAATGCACAAATACAGAACTTTTGGCTCCCCATTTACTGCGTAAAACATGCGGGAAATGACCTGTGTAATCCAGTTGAATAGAGCTTCTAGAATTAGTACCTAGACTAAGATTAAAATCATGTTTGCGAGCATAAGGCTCCTGTCTAAATCCGTATTTTATTTTGGTAAATCCACCGCCAAACCAGAATCCATCATCGAAAGTATATCCAAATTTTAATTTTGGTAGGGTAGTATCATACTTAAAGTGGAGACGGTTATAATCGTTGTTGCCGAGTTCATTATTGAATACAGTCTTGACTCCTTGTGTACCTGTTAGCTTCATTTCGTCAAGATCATCATACACAGTAAGATCATGGACTTTGGAGTCTATCTGATTATTTTTGATTTCGTCATCTCCTTCGCCACCCACGAAGTGAATATCTATAGGGCTTTGAGTGAAAATCTCTAGTATATCATCGTCCTCTCTGCCAAAAATATGGATTTCATCTGTCTGTTTAGGGTCGAAAATCCGTTGGTATCGAACTACATCTTTTTTGCTTTTACTTTTTCGGATATGCGTGATTTCTATACAGTTATTCTCCGCTGCTGTCACCGTAAAGTGATCCCGTCCATCGGTACCAGCAATGTCTACTTCTTTATATAAAATATCAAAATACGCTTTGGCATATTGATCTAGGTCCTTCCATCTTCTTATGAGTTTCTTCTTGATTTCAGGTATTAAAAGTTGATGAGATTCTGGCGGCAGCTCTCCAAGCGCATCTTCGATCAATTGTTCAGAAATGGATGCCTGTACTTCGGCAGTGACTTCTTGCCAATCTTTCCAGCTTAATTCGTTCATGAATGAGCGATCAAAGTGAGCAGCACTCATATTCAAGCCTACTATATCCTTAATTTCTGAATCCATGGTACGAAATTTTCGCATCACAAATCGAGCTGCTAGTTGGTAGATAAGACCTTCATATTTGTAGTAAATCCAGTCTCGATCCCTAGGGATAGGTCGATATACTTTAAGATCATCTTCTTCAAATCTGGCCCATCGCCATTGATCATCGTGTCGATCCCAGTCATGAATCCACATATCAAATAGCCTAGCTTTCAACACGGCCCGTTGATCTACAATATGTGCTCTTTTGGTATGCAGCATGTCTAATAGATCATTGTAGCTGATAATCTTTTCGCTATTATCAAAATCTGGATCATCAGCCCAAACCTTACCTGCTGGCCGTTTTTCTAAAATATATAATCCCTCATGCAACAGTTCATTATATGCACCTAGTGCATCCTGATGGGTAAGATATACAAGCTCAGGACGAGTATGCGGAATACCTATCGCATCAGACAATTTAGGTATGGTCACAGCGCCATAAGGTACCGCAGATGCGTTTTGATCGGCGTAGATCTTGATCCAAACATTATCCTTATAGTCATCTGGAATAAGTTTATAGTAATCCTTATTTACTGATCTTAAAATATATTGTTTGCCCTCTGCGGACTCTAATCTAAGAGAGTTGGATGACTTTCCTCCTCCAAGCTTAAGCGGTGTCATACCTCCATTCAGCGTAGAGAGATCTACGGTAGGCACTTTTATTTTAGTTGACCAAGTATCGCGATATTGATCACCTAAAAAAAATCGTTTGAATGCTCCCGCATCTAATGCCTTGCTCGGTACAGTAGAAATACTATCAGGAGCGATAGGATAGTCCAGTTTGGTATAGTCAGTATCCGATCCTTTTTTAGCTTTTTCAATTTTCTTTCGATAGACATGATGTTCAGCTCCCGTCGTTTTATCTATTGCAAATATATCTAGCCAAACACTACCATCTTGATAAAAATGTAGTATCTGGTAGCCTCTTTTAGCATATACAAACTCTGCGCCTGCGCCTTTTCGAGCATAAGATTCTTTATAGCCTGATCCGCTGACGATATAGTGAATATTCGTTTCACTAAGTGCAGGATTGGTTTTGAAATATTGAAGGTTGTGATCATGTCCAGAAGCAAATATGATTCGTTTTGCTCCAGACTGTGCTATGGCGTCTAGAAAAACCTGATGCAGTTCTTTGTAAAGTGGATGCGTATTATCCTGACGAGTGATTCCTAATTTACGAGCAATTGGCATAAGCGAACCTATCCCAGGAAGTGGTATGTAGGCTTTCTTATTTAGATTAGTAAGTGGAAAGAGATGGTCCTTTGCTGAAAATTTAGCACCGTGGTGACCATTCGATTTGAAAGGATGATGTAGGTATACGATGATCTGTTTGTTTTTATATTTAAGAAATACATCTTCGATTTCATCGGCAAAAGCTCTTCTAGATTTGATATCGCAACCTTTGTGCATATGGCGCTCTTGATCCCATTTTTGTAACCACCACTGCGAGTCTATGAATAGATATACAAGATCTTTATTGACCTTCACTACTTCTGGGTCACCACAAGATTTTTTGGGTAGATAAGATATACCAGCCTCTTTAGTTTTGGCTTTTATATATTCATATTGACGCTTATTTGTTTTTCGTCCACCTTGCCGTGCATCGTTCCAGTCGTGATTGCCAGGGATGACATAACTTGGGCCGGGATTGGCTTTGGCTAGGTCAACATGAGCATCCAAGATTTGCTCTTCACGAGATCTATCTTCACTATTGGGGGCTGATAGACCAGTAGGATAGAGGTTGTCACCTAAAAATACCAAGCTGGGGTTTAATTCGTCTTTTTGTATGGCACGTTCTACTGCTTTAAACACATAGTTGGTGCCGCTGCTATAGTCATCTAAGCCTCCCGCATCGCCTATAAGATAGGCTTTATGTACGAGCCCCGAAACGGGTAATGTAACGATATTGGCATGTTGCTCTTCTTTGAGGTATACTTTCTTAGCAGTATTGCAAGAGCCAAAACAAAGTACAATCAAGATGGATATATATCGCATACAGCGTCTAAATTTAGCTGATCTCAATGTAGCGCTATTCTTTTTAAAATGAAATAGAGTAAGATAACTAGCTCATTTTTTCTTAGCCAATTTAATAGCCTCTTTGCTCAAAAACTCTGTAATGATCTCTACTTGACGATCTATGTTTTTGATTTTGTAAAAGGAGTATATCAAACTTCTCTTTTTCCCATCTGTGATCTGATCATAAATTGCTTTGGCATCTTCATCTTGACTTAAAAGTACTGTCAGCACTTCTGGCACCTCGACTCCGAGTGGAATAGGATCTTCGATTATTGTAAAATTTACCTCATCACCGACTTCCTTCTTTAGCTTTTTCATCCACTTATTAGCGACAATAACGAAAAAATTACCATCGCCAAGATGATTGAGCCCGCAAGAATATTCGACCATATCGTCTATACTAACCACAAGTCTAGTGGCTCTTTGTTTTGGCCAAGATTTCACTTCGTCCCCCAATATTACAAGGTAGTTATATGCTCCATGTCTAGGAGGTAACTTTTTGACGGTTTGTTGGAGCGATAAGGGTAGCATATCGTAGTAAAAGTAAAAAAGAGCATTTGTTCAAAGGATCATCTGAACCAATACAGCATAACTGTACTTTACAGTTTATAATAACATCATCTTTTCTATGAAAAATTCTATGATTCTATCAATCGTAATTATGATGTCTTGCGCTGCAAATGCACAATGTCTGGAGGATCTACAGTGGAAAAACAGAGTCTTAATTATCAATGCAATTGATACATCAGATCAACTATATCAGAAACAGATAAACTTATTTCAAGATGAATCTGAAGCACTAAGAGAACGCAAGTTAAACGTGTTTCAATACACATATCCTCACTTGCGACAACTAGACTTTTCGCAAAAAAAGAACTCCAAAAATCGAAATACCAAAGACTGTGAGTTTATAATTAAAGAAGATTTTAATGTTATTTTGATTGGTCTTGATGGTGGTGTTAAACTTAGATCCAAAAAAATATTGACACCGGAAAAGCTTTATGCAAAGATTGACGCAATGCCCATGCGACGGAGTGAGATGAAAGGAAATTGATAATTGACTTTAGCTTAATAGCTTTGTCGCTATATCGAAGAAATAATTTGATTGAATAAATAGTAGGGTACTATCCAAAATGACCGTACTTGATCATTAAATTACCAAAGCTTAGTTTTGCCATCGCTTAATATGCAGCGAACATTCTATAAAAGATTTTAGTAGGATGTGGTGAAGTGATAATTGCCTACACAGGCTTAGAATATTTATGAAAACGATGATTAGAATTACATATACTTTATTAATTGCTTTATTTGTTTTTGCATGCCAACCTACAGAAAAGGAATTAAAGAATGCCAGCTCCAATGTTTCAGTAAGTCCTACGAATAGAGCCCAACTTAGCTCAGAAATCATTTGGGAAAAACTGAATCCGGCACGTGGAGATCAAAGTCCACAAGCAGGTACTATATGGGGAGATCGTAAGGGTAAAGTTGCAACGGGGTTTTTGGCGAAATTTGTGGATGGATTTTCATCTCCTCCGCATATTCATAATGTGACTTACCGAGCGATGGTAGTTGATGGACTCGTGCATAATGACGACCCTAATGCGGCCAATATGTGGATGCCACCGGGTTCTTTTTGGACCCAGCCTGCTGGAGAATCCCATATCACTTCTGCTCAAGGACAGAGTATAGCATATGTCGAAATAGATCATGGGCCTTATCTCGTCAAACCTGTAGCAGAAGAATTTGATAATGGCGAAAAACCTGTAAATATCTCGAAAGATAACATTGTCTGGCTAGATCATAAAGAATCAGGAATGATCTATAACGAGCAAGTTGAGCTGGCCTACTTATGGCAACAGAATGGATTGAATGGTTATCTGTTGAAAGTTAAAAATGGGTTTAAAGGATCTCTGACTCATCATGGCGATGTATTTCATGCGGTAATAATCAAGGGTGAAATCAGGTATATGGCTAGTAATAAAAATCTCGATCCGGGCGGATATTTCACTGCAACTGAGCAGTCAAAACACTTGCTTGAAAATGCTGGTGGAACTGAAGCTTTGGTCTATATCCGTACTAATGATAAGATAGAGTTGAATTGATAATACATTAAATTTGTCTCAATTTCATTCGAAATATTTCGTTATGAATTCCAATGAAATATTCTAGAAGTATCATTCGTCTGATTCGAATATTGATATACTCGTGTTTATTTATAACGATTTGTGTATGGTTGTATCTCATTGTTCCTAGGCAATACGATGTGCCTGCACATGATGAACTTGAGAATATTCAATATTGGGATCTATCTTCTGGTTCAGAAATAGCGTATGTAAGGGTCGGACAACCCAAAACTAATGATGAAACCCCAATTATATATTTGCATGGTGGGCCTGGTGGATATATATCAAAGTCCATTATTACATCTTTACAACACATCGCAGCAAAAGGTTATACTATCTATGCCTATGATCAAATTGGTAGTGGCAGTTCAGATAGGTTAAATGATATTTCAGAATATACACTTACTCGGCATATCAATGATCTAGGCGAAATCATAGATCGAATCGGTTCAGATCAGGTAATTCTTTTAGGTCAGTCTTGGGGTAGTGTTTTAGCAACTTTCTTTGTTGTAGAACATCCAGAAAGAGTGGAAAAGATTATCATGACGAGCCCGGGTCCCGTATTTCCAATAGATCGAAACTTAGCATATGTAGAAGCACCAGATAGCCTAAAGATCAAAATTCCACAAAACTCTAATCGCGCCGTTAATGCTAAAGTATATACATTGAGAGATCATTTCATCAGATGGTATGCTCAAGTCTTCGGTAAAAAATGGGCCTCTGACCATGAAGTGGATCACTTTTATGCACATCTGAATACTGAACTTAACAAGGTCGCTATTCATGATACTACCCTTATGAGGAAATCTACGGCAGGGCTTGGATATTACAGTCATCTCAAGACGATGAAAAGCCTTTATCAAGCAGAAGATCCAAGATCTAAGATGAAGGATATTGATATCCCAGTTCTAATTTTAAAAGGACAACACGACCATATTCAATGGGGTTATACTCAGGAGTATACCGAGTTATTTGGTAATATGAGCTTGATGGTTATTCCTGATGCAGGGCATTTTATTGATTTGGAGCAACCAGTGCAATACAATCAAGAAATTTCAAGATTTCTTGATAATTAGTATATTCTTACCCCACCGCAATATCCGCCGCCAACAACTCATCAGGAATACCAAATCCATCCACAAGGGCCAGTACATCAGGTCGTAGCTCTTGACAACGCTTGTCTAATAATCGTCGGATGGCCTTAGACTTACTCCCTGCGAAATAGTCATTTTCTAGAAACCAACCACGGTCGTCAGCTATGGTCGATAGACTATATACCTGTAGTACTCTATCCAAGACAGGATTTACAGTATGATCTTCACATGCTTCTACTTTAGCTCTGAAATCCAGAAATACCATCCGCTCTACATAAGCTTTAGCAAGGGCGATCATATGATTCTGACACTTCAAAAATGCATCGAATGGGTGAATGCGTTTTTTCAGATAATCCCGCATACGAGTACTTAGTGTAATAAGTAGCTTTTCCTGTCTATATCGGAATGCATGATCATAAAAGTCAGGATCGCTAAGGTGCTCGATATTGGTGTTTCTTACATAGATTGGGTTTATCTCTGTAAGTGTATGACTTAGCTTACTATATAAAAATTTCATGACTGCCATCGCACCTTCATCATGAAATGATTGTTTAAAGTCAGTCAATAAGCCTTTCGCGACAAGCTGTAAGAGTACGGTGTTGTCACCTTCAAATGTGGTGAATATATCGCTATCTCCCTTCAGTACGGCAAATTGATTTTCGGCAAGATATCCTTTACCACCACAGGCCTCTCTGCACTCTTGTATAGTGTCAGTTGCTAGCCAAGTACCCATGGCTTTGAGTCCAGCTGCCTGAGTTTCTATCTCTCGCATATCACCATCCTGTACCGCAGTATAGTCATCTGCTAATCGGCACATAGACATATAGTAGGCATACACTTTTGCTAGACGAGGGATCAACCTTCGCTGATGCGTGGGATAGTCCATGATAGGCACTTCTTCGGCACTATTTTTACCATTGAATTGTCTACGTTTTATAGAATGCTTTACTGCAATGGTAAGTGCTGATTTTGCTGCATTGAGTCCAGCCATTCCTACACAAACTCGACCTGCGACTAATGCACCGAGCATCGTAAAAAATCGCTTATTCGGGTTTTTTATAGGACTAGTATATTCGCCCTGATCATTGATATCACCGTATCTATTGAGCAGATTATCTCGAGGTACTTCGATGTTATGGTACCAGATCCGTCCATTGTCAACTCCATTTAGACCGATTTTATATCCGCAATCTTCGATTTCTATACCGGGCATGAGATTACCGTCTTGATCTTTAGTAGGGACGAGTATTCCATGGACACCGTGACTTTCTCCATTAACGATGAGTTGTGCAAATACGACTGACATACTCCCATGTAGGGCATTTCCGATATATTCTTTTCCAGATTTTTTGGTTGGACTATTGACGATAATGGTATCCGTCTCGGGCTGATAAGTAGCTGTTGTTTCTAAGCCTCTTACATTACTACCGTGACCTGTTTCTGTCATCGCGAAGTTGCCCAATAGCTCTGCTTTGGCGAGAGACTCTACATATTTTTTATGGTGTTTTTCGGTCCCCAATCCATACAAGGCTCCGCCAAATAAGCCAAATTGTACTCCAAACTTAATAAGCAAACTGAGGTCGTGATAAGCCAGTGTTTCGAATATGGTAATATGCTCTCCCATGCGTTCACTTCCACCGTATTTTTTTGGAAAAGCATAACCACCGTAACCTTGTTGAGCAAGCTTCTGCAGCCAGCTCATCACTTGTAGTCGATATGCTTCTTTATCTGCTATATGTTTTTTAGCAAATACTGGATCTTTTAGTACAGATTTTACCTTCTGTTTCGTGGCAAAGTCACGTTGATCCAAAAAATGATTTAGTGCTTTACTTTTAGCAGTTAGATCATCATTGTTGATTCTAATATCTTGTTTGAGTAGGAGATTAAGCGAACTATTAGAGTTGAGACCCATAGCTTCTTGTATTTCTTCGATAGCTTGTAAAACGGCGGGTTCTTTCCAAAGTTTATTCTCTGATCCACTTGTTATTTTAGCCATTTCGATCCCCATTTGGCTCAAAGATTTTTTTTGTGAAGAATCAAATTGCTTCGAGATATCTTGCATGGCATGTATCCAATCTCTAAATATCTCATCAGATGGTGGATGCAGTGGGTCGGTGTATTTGAGTAAGTATTCTTTTTCTTTTGATGTTAAAAATTCACTTGATTCGACCTTCCCACGTATGAAATTAACTTCAGAAGGGCTCAATACGCTATCAGACCATCCGACATAGAAAATGGGAAGTAAACTTACTACACCCGCGGAAAGTGGTTGTGCTGTCTGTACTTGCATAGGAATCAGGTTTTATTAACTATTTAACGTTTTTTAGACTGTGAAGATTAGCGTAAGGATACATTTTTGATTTGATTAACTTTACATCAGATTAAAATTTGAAGACTAACATGAAACTACTAGAAAATAAAGTTTGCCTCATTACAGGAGGATCAAGAGGAATAGGTACGAGTATCGTCCAGACTTTTGTTGCGCATGGAGCAAAAGTGGCATTTACCTATAGATCTTCATCTTCAAGTGCTGAAGCATTGATCAATGAGTTGGGTAGTGATGATGTAAAAGCATACCAATCTGATGCAAGTGACTATACTCAATCAGAGGAACTTGTCAAGCAAGTGATCACTGACTTTGGACCCATAGATGTGTTGATCAATAACGCGGGCATAACAAAGGATACGCTTATGCTACGTATGGGTGAAGAGCAGTGGGATCAGGTTATTGAAGTCAATTTGAAGTCGGTGTTCAATCTTACCAAGCATGTACTGAGACCGATGCTCAAAAATAGGGGAGGGTCTATTATCAATATGAGCTCGGTCGTAGGTGTTTTTGGAAATGCTGGGCAAGCCAACTATGCAGCATCAAAAGCAGGTATTTTAGGCTTTACTAAATCTATTGCCAAAGAAGTAGGATCACGTAATATCCGATGTAATGCGATTGCTCCTGGTTTTATTGCCACAGAAATGACGGATGAGTTAGATGAAAAGGTAGTAGAAGATTATACTTCAAAAATCCCTCTGAAGCGTTTTGGCCAAGGTGAAGATGTAGCTAATACTTGTCTATACTTGGCGTCTGATATGTCCACTTATGTTACTGGTCAGGTGCTTAGCGTATGTGGCGGTATGAATACATAGTATGAAAAAGACAGTTTTAGTTACGGTAGCTTTTTTGATGCTTTTATTATCATGTAATCGTCAGGCATCTCGAGTAATGATTACAGATGATCAGTCGCTCACTACATATGCAGCTAAGATCGGTGATGAAGAAATCCAAAGCGAGTGTAATGAATCTTTAAGTTATGCTCCCTATGATGATCAGATTGCATTTATGGATGAGCGAGTGATTAGACTCAACTTTCATTTTTTGGATAATGAAGCTCGAGAATTGAATCTTACACCAGAGGAGTCGCGAAAATTTGTCTATCATTTGGTCGAAAATGCGAATAATCGCTTGGGTAGAAATTTTAAAATGAATCTCCCCATAGGAAATGATACGCCCAATCTCAATCCCAGATATAAGTATATCGTACAGGCTACTCCAGAAGGTAAGCGAGGTATATTTCATCATTATGATGAGGAGCATTGCCACTTTTTCAATAAAGGCAATCGACAGAATAATTATGATCGCGATGTGATCAAAAAATATGCGGTACAGCAAGATAGTGTATGCAATGTTTTCATTATACCTCAGCACCCTGACTCGGTTGCCTCTAAGACCTACTCCGCACATGATACGGGTATAGCTTTGGGTAAAGCGATCAAGCTTGGAGGTATCTGGTCTGACCGGAGGCCAGCATGGCAATACGGCACTTTGCTCAACCATGAGGTAGGTCATGTATTAGGCTTAAGTCATGCTTGGTATAAAAACGATGGCTGTGAGGATACCCCAACTCATAAAAACTGTTACAGTAAGCATGATCTACGATGCAATGGAGAGATTTCCAATAACATGATGGATTACAATAACTCACAAATGGCAATTACTCCCTGTCAGTTGGGACGGATACATCAACGAATATCAAAATTGCGTTCACTTCAAAGAGAGATTACCGTAGCGGATTGGTGCAATTATAAGCCTAATGATCCGATATTGATATCACAAACCTTGATCGTTCCTGGAGCTAGAGATGTAAATAGAGATATTATTGTAGAGGCTGGTGGAATTTTAAAACTACAATGTCGTTTATCAATGGCGGCGTCCAGTAGTATAACCGTGAATAAAGGAGGCGTATTAGTTTTGGATCAAGCTCAACTTCATAATGCCTGTGATGATCTTTGGGACGGTATTCATGTAATGGAAGGAGGCACAGTTCAGTATATTGGTGAAGTAACAATAGAAGATACCTATGCCACAAAAATGGATCAATAATAGATTTATTTTTATTAGCTCAATATTACTTAGTATAGTACTGTATTATCCTAGCTATAGAGCTGGCTTAGTCACAGATTGGTTGAGCTGGTATTATTGGTATAATGAAGGAGATTTCGGTGATATTATCCACTGTTTTAATTATCGAGGACTTCATCAGTTCTTTCATTTAATTCATTATCCAATCTTTAAGATTAGTGGGAATTCTGGCTTCCTTTGGTACGTGTTTTACGCGATCATGCATGGTGTCAATGTCTTTTTGATCTTTAGAGCTATACAATCTCTTATCCGGTTATTTAAAGTTGACCATTCCTTTGGCATTGCTTTTTTTACCGCGCTTATTTTTTTAATTAGCCCCTTTCATGTAGAGGTATTAGTTTGGAAAGTATGCTTTCACTACATGTTAGTGTTAGCTCTTTTTTTGATTTCGCTCCAATGCTTTATTAGGTGGATAGATAGCCGCAACAACAAGCACCTATTAATCTATTTATTGAGTTTATGTTGTAGTTTGTTTACGCTGGAGATTGCATTGATATATCCAATTATTTACGCTGGATTATTGGTCTGCTATCTGAGAGTTTGTCCAGAATTTCATCTTACTATAAAGGAGTGGTTCAAATTGGTTGGGCTACCATTTATGATGTTGTTAGGATGGTTTACTTTAAATAAACTAATGTTTACCGACTGGGTGGGTCACTATGGCGCAGAAAAGCATCTAAACTTTGATTTTTGGTTAATCAGCGGCAATATGCTGAAGTATATTGCCAAGTATGTTGGATTCGCTCATTATTGGTCTTTTCAACAAAAAATGGACGTATATGAGTTACTTGAAGTAAATCATAGCGTAATTCTTATTGGAGTATCAACAATTATAGCGAGTTCATTTATACTATGGTATTTCATCAAGAAGCTGCACAATGCTTGGGCTTTGATATTGTGGTCTTTTGTTGGATTTTTTGTTGCGCTAGCTCCAGTTGCCAATCTTTACTTCGCTAGGATCATGCCTTATGAAAATGACCGCTATGGCTATGTGGCTAGCTTGTTTTTGTACTTTTTTTTAGTGTTGATAGTTTATAGGTTAAAACCAATGCTTCGATACTTCATAGTGATTTTGATCTTTGTCGTTCATGCTTATTTTTTCAGATATATGATCACCAATGCATATCATGCAGGAAAGGTAATGGAGGGACTTGTAGAGGATTTCGATTTCTATAATTGCAAACAAATATACATCCTTGGTGATCCTGAGAACTATCACGGTATGAGTATGCTAAGAGATTACTCAGATAGAAGTATTGCGCTGCGGGAGTCATTAGATATATTGAAAGAAAAATCTTTTGAGGGAACAATCTTTGAGGTAGGTCAAGTCAATATGTATGATGCACAAGATGGGGTGGAAGTCAATCAAATTGATTCGGTGACAATAAATGTGATCAATACGGATCCTGGTACCTGGTTTTGGAGAAAAGGTCTAGGTATGTCTGACTACTCTAGAGATGAATATAAAGTCACTATGCATGGCTGGTATTTCGAGGTAAAATTTAAAGAAGTGCCACGTGATGCTTGCTTTATTTATTCTAACGGTGCCCAATGGATGGAGCATAGTTGGGATATACACCTAGAAGCATCCAAAGAATAACTCAGGCTAAAAGGTTGGTAAATTTATACCGTAAGCTTTTTCCAGTATATGAAATTATCGTATTGCTAATGGTCATCACTCTTTGATCACGATTCATCAAAAAATCATTTTCTGGATCCCCAATTTTTCCTTGAAGATGAATATTTTTGATGGTCTCGATAGATGCTTTTGTACCCTTACTCAGAGCTTGAAACACTTCTTTTCTCAGTTGCTGATTTTCTGAGGTATAAAGAGTACATGATGACCAGATATGTTGAGATTTCTGATCTAATATCTTGATATGTTTGATCTCACCATCCCAAACAAACTCATATAATTCATGGCAATCAAAAATGACTGTTGTAAAGGGCTCTATATCATGAAGATCAATATTTTGCATAAATGCACTTGCTCGGTCTTGTGTAAATAGCTCTTTTAGAATAAGACCTCGACTAATGCGATAAGGTAATTTTCGTTCATGGATCGTGAAGGCGCCATTGAGAAGGCATACTAACCAATTTTGATCTGACCACATGATCCATGATCCACCTTGCGTATCTAGTGGATATGTTACCTCATGGATACCTAAATCTTCGGTGATAATATCGGTGGCACTACGCTTTGGAGATTCATCGCGATTGCTGCCGAGAATAAATCCATCTTCAGATGGCGTATAACTTACTAAACACATCTATTGATCATCGTCTTCGTAGTAAATAATGACTTCCTTTTCAGACTTTCGAGAGAGTACTGGGACTACAGCATCATCAGTAGGATATCCAACAGGTACTAGTAGGTAAGGACGCTCATTTGCAGGTCTATCCAGTATCTTTTGTAAAAAATTCATTGGACTCGGAGTATGAGTCAGTGATACTAATCCTGCTTTATGAATAGCACTTAGTAAGAACCCACAAGCAATACCTACCGATTCATTGACATAATAATTTTTCTTGCGCTCGCCATCTTCGATATCATAAGCTTTTTTGAATACAATGATGAGCCAAGGGGCAATTTCTAGAAATGGTTTTTTCCAGTTGGTATCAAATACTTCTAGATCTTTAAGCCATTCTTCACTCATGCGACCATGATAGTTTTCATATTCCTCTTCTTCAGCAGCTTTGCGGATTGCAGACTTAATTTTTGATGATGACACAGCGCAGAAGGTCCAGGGTTGTTTATGAGCACCAGATGGAGCAGAGCTGGCGGTCATAATTATATTTTCGATAACTTCTTTGTCTACCCATCGATCAGAAAAAAAACGAATCGATCGTCTGTGATCCATCTCTTTACGAAAATGGGAGCTAGCTTCATGAGTAGAACCTTGAGGTAGAAAAGGCTTGTATGGTATAAAATCTTTACTATTCACAGTGTGAAGTTATAAATCTCCTAGTTGTGGTCGTATGATCACTTCTTCTACCACTGCTGATTTTGATAATTCTATCGTATTCCAGACGGTTTTTGCAATATCATCGGCTTGCATCAGTCTTGATTCTGGTAAGTCTACTCCTTGCCAAGAGTTACTCCAAGTTGCTCCTGGTAATATAGAAGTCACTTTAATGTTTTTCTCCTTGAGCTCTTCTCTTAATACGGTACTAAATCCCATCAGCGCATATTTGGATATACTGTAAGATCCACCATTGGGTAATGCAGTAATACTTGCTATCGAGCACATATTGATGACATGTCCACGATTATTTTCAATCATATTAGGGATAATCTGACGAGTAAGATAGTATGCACTGTATAGATTGGTTTCTATTAAGTTTTCTAATGCGCCGTCATCTTCTTCCGTAATATTGCCAGGAGTAAAGATTCCGGCATTATTGATCAATACGTCAACGTTACCCAATTCTTCAATGCAAAATTCACCGAAGGCAGCTAGACTTGGCTTATCTGATACATCTACAGATTTGGCATGGTACTGAGCATTAGGATTGATGTCTTGAAGTTCTTTGAGCAAAATATCTAGACCTTCTTGACCTCGTGCACAGAATGCGATATTAATATTTTTACCCGCTAGAAGATGGCAGATTGCTCTACCTATTCCTTTAGAAGCACCTGTTATGACTACATTCATATACTTGACTTATCGTTTTGATGAATTAATGACTATTGGCTAAGATAAACTAACTATGAATGTCTTATGTTTGTTTCGTGTAAGGATAAGCAGAAAATGATCAGTAGCTATTTAGAACATTTAGGAAAGTTTGTACTCTGGCAACGTAATGTTTATAATAAGCCAGAAAACTGGCGAATGTATTATAAGGAATTTGTTAGACAACTCTACGATATTGGTATTGGATCGCTTCCTATCATTGCATTGATTTCTGTATTCTTAGGAGCGGTAACTGTTATCCAATTTTACTATCAGATGGAAGGGACTCTGATACCGCCATACTATATCGGCTATATCGTAAGAGATATGACCATTATTGAGTTAGCACCAACGTTCACTTGTCTTGTGCTAGCTGGTAAAGTAGGATCCAATATAGCTTCCGAAATCGGAGGTATGCGACAGAAGGAACATATTGATGCAATGGAGATCATGGGTGTTAATACCTCGGCATATTTGGTGATGCCTAAAGTATTGGCGGCATTATTTATTATCCCCATGCTTGTATGTGTCTCTGCTTTGATCAGTATTATGGGAGGATATTTGGCTAGTGTTCCTACAGGTTTGTTTACTTCAGCAGAATATATACTTGGATTAAGATCATTCTTTATTCCGTACAACGTATTTATGATGTTTGTCAAAGCTGTCGTTTTTGCATTTATTCTCACATCGGTGCCTGCATATCAAGGGTATTTTGTTAAAGGTGGAAGTATTGAACTTGGAGCGGCAAGTACACGTGCTGTGGTATTTAGTGATATTCTCATCTTGCTTGCCGATTATTTAATAGCTTTAGTCCTAACTGCCTAATGATAAGAATCCAAGATATACGGAAGTCTTTTGGTGATGTCGAAGTACTGAAAGGAATAAATTTTGAATTTGAAGCAGGAAAAAATAACCTTATAATAGGAAAGTCTGGAGCTGGGAAAACAGTTTTGCTCAAGATATTGATAGGTCTGTTTGAACCAACAAACGGAAGTGTTTGGTATGATCAGCAGCAACTTGGTGGTTTAAATAAAGATCAGCTTAAGGCACTACGAATGCAGATTGGAATGCTGTTCCAAGGAAATGCACTTTTTGATTCTATGAATGTCGAAGAAAATATCCGCTTTCCAATGGATATGTTTACTGCGATGACCGCCAAAGAAAAACAAGATCGTGTAGATCTGTGTCTAGAAAGGGTGAGTTTAGAAGGTAGCAATCTTAAGTACCCATCAGAGATTAGTGGAGGTATGCAGAAGCGAGTAGGTATCGCAAGGGCGATAGTATTACAGCCCAAATATCTATTCTGTGATGAACCCAACTCTGGACTAGATCCAAAGACTGCTATTACGATTGATGAGCTTATAAGTACCATCACCGTCGATAATAATATTACTACGGTTATCAATACCCATGATATGAATTCCGTAATGGAAATTGGGGACAATATCTGTTTGCTCAATCAAGGTAAGCTTGCTTGGAAGGGAGGTAAGGAAGAGGTAATAGACAGTGAAAACGAAGTATTACAAGATTTTATATTTGCTTCTCCATTCTTGAAAAAGCTTAAGGCTCGAGCACTTGGGGGGTAGAAAAAAATGAGCCCAAGGATGTGTTACAAACTCAGGCTCTTTCGACTAAGGTCTCAAAATAAGAAAACTACTTCTTTGAGGCTTACGCCAATTATTTCTTTAGGTTCTTTGGATTTATACAGACTCCCGTCTACTGCGAATATATGTATTATATTATGAAATACATACTACATTCATTGTTATAAACGAATGCTACGTATTAAAGTTTCATATATATGAATTTTTTATGAGTACCTTTGGAAGATCATAAGTATATGAGTTTTAATCCATGTCACAATCGCCTGAAGTTGTTCAACGCAATGCTGTTATTATAGTTGGATCATGGTTTTTGATTGCTATGGTCCTATTGATCTTTAATATTCCTAGGAATAATTTTAAAAAAAAGATAGAATCTTGTTACCCAAGTACCATTTACGATGGTTGTAGTATGAATGATTATAGAGCCTTTTTTGATACTTACAATAAGGTTACAATTTTTATTGACCCGAAGTACTCATTTACTCGAAGAGGTTCATTCGACTTGATTGCTAAGGTGGATTCGATTTATATTGGCAACTATAATCTCGACGAAGAAAAGGTGAATCAATCTTTATTGAATGAAATTCCTTTTCTGCGACAGATTGTATTTAGTTGTAATGATTTCCATGGATGGTACTATACACCTTGCACAAAATCTAGTAAAGGTATAATTGCTAGAGGATTTGTCACCAAAATAGTTTTGAATGGAACAACAGCTATGGAGGAGTTATATGAAGATGAGCTTTTTGTTTACAAAGATTATGACAGGAGACTGTCCTCAACGTTTTTAACTCCGTGGTCTGATCGTCATGGCATTATGAAGCTTAAAAAAAATTATAGGCATTTGAGATAATTGAATTTGATTAATGCTCAACTCGTTCTAACCAACGAGCTAAGAATAAATCATATACAAAGTATAGACTACCTTCTTTATCCAGTTTTTCATAAACAAGCTCTTTGTCTACTAGGTAATCGAGTGATTGTTGGGCAGTACTACTAGCTATGCCGTATTTACCACTAAAATCTTTGGCTCTTACACTTCGTACTTGTGTTTCTTTGGCTATAGATTTTAGTACCTGATATTGATTTTTAGAGAGAATATTACGGTAACTCAGAAATGTCATTTCATATTCTTTCATCACTTGCCTCTGTACGAGAATAAGATCTTTTTCACCGATATGTTCTTTTTGAATCGCATAGAGCCTGTTGCAGATGGATTGGGTGTAGAATGTATGTGACCTTGTCCATTGTAATACTTGGTGGACTACACGTTCATCTATAGATCGATCATTATTTTTAAACATCCTTATGATAAACTCTGAGTATTCGGTATAAGGTATTTCATGTAGTTCCATATGATCTGCCGAGGCAAACATGGGCTTCTTTGGGTTATTAAAAAGATCAAGCAACAGATGTCTTTGACTTCCACTAAATAGTACTTGTACTTGCTTGGTTTGAGCAAGGTATTTACGTAAGGTTGCATCTATCTTGCTCGGGTTTTTATACTGTGCGATCTGCTGAAATTCATCAATTGCGATATGTATAGATTGTTTTGATTCATTTAGGAGTTTGAAGATGGTTTCTAGACTAAGGTCTACATCAGTTTTTGTTTTTATTTCAAGTTCTATACTGGGATTACCAGTCAAAGAATCAAAGCTAAATTTAGGTTTGTACCGATTGAAAAATTTGCCAACTTTGGTAATCATAGTTGCTTGTTCATCAAAAAGCTGTTGAGCACATGCTGAGACCAGCTGTGCTACAAAGGATTCATCAGAGTAGCTATCAAGTACATCGATATAGACGGTTTTATAATTATATTTAGCCTTGAGTATATGTTGTAGGTGCTGTATAAGTCCAGTTTTACCGAGCCTACGCATGGAGTGCATTACTACTGACCTATGATTGGTGGCTATGCTGACGAGACGGTTGATCTCATCTTGACGATCACAAAAATACTCTGGACCACCGTACCGTTGTATGAAAAATGGATTGAACACATTATAAAGATAGTGTTATAAATTATAACACATAAATTATAACACATAAAATATGACACGTCAAAAGAATCATATATTTTATAAAAGAAATGATCTATGCCATCTCAAAACGAAAAAAGCTCCAAGAAACTAATCTTGAAGCTTTTTGCAAGTGCCCGGAGAGGGAGTCGAACCCTCACGCCCTAAAGGACACATGGCCCTCAACCATGCCTGTCTACCAATTCCAGCACCCGGGCTTTTATATTCGGATTGCAAATGTAAATAAAACTTGTTAGTTGTCAGTAGACTTCAGATTTAGATTTGTCATGTTTCTAGATCAAATTATAATTATGCAATATGTAGTAGCTCTCTATTAGATAGATGCATACACTACAAATCAAAAAAACTATATTTACCACTTACCCTTTATAGGGTATAGGTATACGAACCGAAACTCAATCACATGCCACAATTTGCCCACCTGCATTGTCATACTCAGTACTCCTTATTGGATGGTGCTTCTGATATCGGTACGATGATGAAAAAGGCTGCTGCGGATGGCCAGAAAGCAGTAGCACTTACAGATCATGGTAATATGTTTGGAGCTTTTAAGTTTGTTGCAGAAGCAAACAAAGCTGGTGTAAAGCCTATAATTGGTTGTGAGTTTTATCTCGTAGAAGATCGATTTAAAAAGAGTTTCTCAAGATCTGCAGGAGAGCGGGACAAACGATATCATCAGTTATTATTGGCCAAAAATAGGATAGGATATCAAAATCTGGCAAAACTATGTTCGCTCGGTTTTACCGAGGGAATGTACCAAAAGTTTCCTCGTATAGATAAGACCGTATTACCTAAGTTTTCTGAAGGGGTGATTGCCACTAGTTGTTGTATTGGTGCTGAGATACCGCAGACCATACTGAAGGGTAAAATCGAAGAAGCAGAAGAGAAACTAAAATGGTGGCTTGATATTTTTGGTGATGATTACTATATAGAATTGCAACGGCATCGTGGTCTGGAGCAGATCGATGATACAGGCATGAGCCAAGAGGATGTCAATCAAATATTGCTTGGTTTTGCTAAAAAGCATGACATCAAAGTCATCGCGACTAATGACTCCCACTATGTAGAAGAGGAGGATGCAGCACCACATGATATACTTTTGTGCATCAATACGAATTCCCTAATAGAAGAGGAAAAGCGTTTTAAGTTTCCAAGTACAGACTTCTATTTTAAGACACAAAAGGAGATGGGGCATATCTTCCAAGATGTACCCGAAGCGCTTGATAATACGATGGAGATCGTTGATAAAGTAGAGACTCTGGAGCTTGCACGTGATGTAGTTTTGCCAGCATTCCCTTTACCACAAGGATTTACAACACAGGAAGATTTTCTACGTCATTTGACCTTTGAGGGAGCACGTAGACGTTATCCTGAAATAACGGCAGACATTGAGTCAAGACTCAATTTTGAACTGCAGGTTATCAATAATTCTGGTTATCCAGGCTACTTCTTGATTGTACAAGATTTTACCAGTACAGCACGTGAAATGGGTGTATCCGTTGGTCCGGGTAGAGGATCGGCGGCAGGATCTGCTGTAGCATATTGTCTTGGAATTACCAATATCGATCCGATCAAGTACGATTTACTTTTTGAGCGTTTTCTCAATCCAGAGCGGGTCAGCATGCCGGATATCGATATCGATTTTGATGATGAAGGTAGAGCCAAAGTAATCGATTATGTTATCGAAAAATATGGTCAGCGCCAAGTAGCGCAGATCATTACCTATGGTACTATGGCTGCTCGTATGTCTCTCCGCGATGTAGGTCGAGTGATGAATGTACCCATACATGAGGTCGATAAAGTGGCAAAATCATTCCCAACTAATCTGAGCGCCAGCCTTAAAAAAGTTCTTGCCGACGACGATATAGATCCGAAGCTCAAGTCTGCCATGAATGGTGACGATGTAGACAAGGCATATGCGTTTAGGAAGCTTTCGGAAGAAAAAAGTCAAATCGGTGAACTCATTCAAAGTGCTAAAAAGCTAGAGGGTAGCGTAAGAAATACGGGTATTCATGCCTGTGGAGTGATTATCACTCCCGATGATATCACGAACTATGTTCCCGTAAGTAAGGCCAAGGACTCAGAGATGCTGGTCTCACAGTTTGATAATAGCGTTGCAGAAGATGCGGGTCTACTTAAGATGGATTTCTTGGGTCTCAAGACATTGACCATTATTAAAGATGCCGTCAAAATTGTCAAAGATCGATATGGTGTAGATCTGGATATTGATGATGTAGATCTGGAAGATGAAAAGACATATGAGCTATTTTCCAACGGAGAAACAATCGGTGTATTCCAGTACGAGTCACCGGGTATGCAAAAACACCTCAAAGATCTCAAACCCAATAAGTTTGAGGATGTCATAGCCATGAATGCCCTCTATCGACCTGGACCGATGGCTTATATACCCAATTTTATTGCTCGTAAGCATGGTCGGGAGGACGTAGAGTTTGATCTAGATGCTATGGAAGAGCATCTGGAAGAAACCTATGGTATTACTGTCTATCAGGAGCAAGTGATGTTGCTTTCGCAAAAACTAGCGAACTTCTCAAAGGGGGAAGCAGATATGCTAAGAAAGGCGATGGGTAAAAAGAAAAAGAAGCTGATTGATGAGATGTTCCCTAAGTTTCTAGAAGGCTGCGAAAAGAATGGACATCCAGAAAAAGTGGTCAAAAAAATATGGAAAGATTGGGAGGCATTTGCATCATATGCATTCAACAAATCGCATAGTACGTGCTATGCTTATGTGGCTTTTCAGACAGCTTATCTAAAGGCGCATTATCCACAAGCTTATATGGCTTCGGTGCTCAATCATAATAAGAACGATATCAGTAAGGTCAACTTCTTTTTACGTGAATGCAAGCGTATGAAACTCGAGGTACTTGGGCCTGATGTCAACGAGAGTCAAATGAAATTTACCGTCAATAAAAATGATCAAATTCGATTTGGATTATCGGCACTCAAAGGAGTAGGAGAGGGGCCAGTTTCTGCCCTAATTGAGGCTAGAGATAAGGATGGTGATTTTACGGATATATTTGACATAACGAAGCGAGTTAACTTACGTGCAGTCAATAAGAAATGCATGGAAAGTCTTGCCTATGGCGGTGCATTTGATACATTTGAAGGAGTGACTCGTAGCACTTACTTTGCACCATCTGAGAAATATTCTACACTGATAGAGCATGCTCTTAAGTGGGGTAATCTATACCAAAAACAAGCGGAGAGTAGCCAAAATTCATTGTTTGGAGGGATGCAAGATGAAGTACTGCCTGTACCCAAGTTTTCGGTGCAAGAAGAGTGGAGTAATGTTGTCTTGTTAGACAAAGAAAAAGAAGTAGCTGGGGTATATCTGAGTGGCCATCCATTGGATGACTTTAGACTAGAATTAGAGACTTTTGTTAATTGTCCTCTTGATCGAGTAGATCAACTCAAAGAACGGATGGTCAATATTGCAGGAATGGTAACTTCTGTTTTTCATGGAGTATCACAACGTGGTACCGAGTATGGAAAATTGACCATTCAAGATTATACGGGTTCGCTAGATATCAATCTTTTTGGAGAAGACTATCAGCGATTTAAAACACTACTGGTACAAGGTCAAGTGCTATATATCGAGGGCATGAACCAAAAATACTACAATCAAGATCGGTACAATTTTAAGATCAAGGAGATGAAACTTCTTGAAACCATCGGTAAAGTCAAAACGAAATCAATCACTATCTCACTTCCTTTACAAAAGGTATCAGAAGAACTCGTCAATAGCCTTGGCGAACTATACCAGAATAGTAGCGGTGAGCATAAAATGAAGGTTGTTGTACATCATAATGGTATGAAACTTCCTTTGGTGACTGATCAAAAACATGTTTTAGCAGACTATAAGTTTGTGCAGGCTCTGGAGGATCTTGGTGTTGATTATAAGTTGAATTAAGGGTGTAGTGGACTAGTTGTCAGTGGATTAGTAAGCAGTTGAGAATTTTACTTTTTCTATTACTATCTCTAACTAACTCCGTGCAATACAAAATGGTAACAAAACTTTAAAACCCTTATTTCTTACAGAACAAAACATATACTCTCAATTTGAGTTTTCTAAACATGATGAGGTATATTATATTTCTGTCTTTATTGGTTGTGAGTCTTACATTATCAGCACAGCAATACGATGATATCAAAGTGTACAAGACTTTCGATGAGTTCAAGCAGGTTTTCGAGCATAAAGATGATAAAATACATGTAGTTAATTTTTGGGCGACCTGGTGCGGCCCTTGTGTCAAAGAGCTACCATATTTTGAAGAGCTACATCAGAAATATAAAGATGCTGGAGTAGAGGTTTTGTTAGTCTCCATAGATTGGGATAAACATGTAGAGAAGAAAGTAATTCCGTTTTTACATAAGAATGAATATACAGCTCCAACCATTGTATTCGACGATCCTAAAACCAATGACTGGATTCCTAAAGTTGATCCAGATTGGAGTGGTGCTATACCCATTACCATTTTCTATAAAGGAAATCAGCGCATCTTTAAAGAACAAGCTTTTCATTCGCTTGGCGAACTAGAGGAAATTATAAACACATTGAAATAACACAAAACCTAAATTTTAGATATGAAACAACTATTTAGCTTTACTTTGGCGATGGCCTTGATCGGATTGTTCTCTTTTACCATTGATAAAGGAACGGGTTATAAAATTGGTGACACGGCTACTGATTTTTCTCTTCTTAATGTAGATGGCAAGATGAAGTCCTTGGCTGACTACAAAGATGTAAAAGGATATATTGTCACCTTCACATGCAATCATTGTCCATATGCGGTTATGTATGAAGATCGACTTATTGATTTACATAATAGATATGCACCTAAGGGATATCCAGTGATCGCAATTAATCCTAATGATCCAGAAGCTCAACCAGCAGATAGCTATGTTGCTATGCAAGAAAGAGCAAAGGAGAAAGGATTTACATTTGACTATCTATTTGATGATGGTCAAAAGATATATCCTCAATATGGAGCGACGAAGACTCCTCATGTATTTTTATTAGATGCTGATAGAGTAGTAAAATATATAGGTGCTATTGACGATAGTGCTAGAGACGCTGAGGCAGTAGAGGTTAAATATCTTGAAGACGCTATTGCTGCCCTTGAGATGGGAAAAAATCCTGATCCTGCGGAGACTAAGGCAATTGGATGTAGCATCAAGACAGTGAAATAAATAATACAAGCACATTTACCATCAATGAGCCCACTCGCATGTCGTGTAGTGGGCTTTTGAATTTTTAAAAAGGCTATCTTCGCATTCTAATTATTGAAATCATGAGAATATTTATCGCCCTATTTGCTTTCGTAATGCTATACTCTTGTAAGAATAATCCAGTAGATGATTATAAAGCCCTCAGTCTATTACAATACGGTATGCCTATAGATGTCAAAGCTCCAGAAGGTGCAAAAGTAGAGGCACATGATCTAGGAGTGATGAATGATGTGGTGATCACCAGTGGTGATGATTATAATGTACAAGTATATGCTAGTGATGCCAATACAATAGAGGTCAGTAAAGTACTATCTGAGCAAAAAGAACAAGTAAAAGCTGGACCATTTTTCTCTAAGATTTTAGAAGAGTACGATCAAGGATTTATCTACGAAAAGAAAATAGATGATACCAATGTGAACTACGATTTTCGATTCGTGAAACTCATGGGTGATAGAGAATATATATATCAGACTGGGCTATTCGGTACGTTTACTGAAGATCAAGTCAGGGCTATGTACGAGTCTGTTCAGTAAAAGCAATAAAGTCCGATCCGCCTTGAGCAGATCGGACTAATATTCACTTCCTTTTATAAGAGTTGGGTATTATTCGTATTGTATTTTATATCTACCTAAGAAGTGTTTCCATACACCGAAATCATCGACAATGATATTGTCAAATTCGAAGGAAGTTCCCTCTGGAGTTTCTTTTAGTTTATCATTTAGCGATTTATAGTTTAGACGATCACACCGAATCATTTCAGTAGTATCATCAGGATAAGTAATTTTGATGTCTGTTCTGACAATCTGTAATGATCGTTCATCTCCTATTAACTTTGGATTGACTTTACTGGACCTTAGAAATTCTTTACGGCTATAGCTTGCACCATTTTCTATATAGATCATACTGCCCCATTGAAAAGTGAATTCTTCCTCTTCTTCGGTTTTTAATCTTATTTTATCGTACTCTTCAAGGTATAGTATATCTAACTCCTCAATAATAGGGTCACTTATATAACTGGCTGCTATCTTTCTATATGTATCCGACATATCGATAACACGATATTCTGTGGTGAAATCAGGTATATGTAAGATTTCATAGTTGTTACTTTGGCTGAATACCTCTAAGGTCTTATGATTTGTTGCCAAAGAAGTATCTAGTTTTACAAGACCTTTTTCAGCCTTTCTGTATATAATTTGATAATTACTTTTACCCTTTCTACCATATGGGCTTTTATCTGTCCTTCTGAAGGGACTATCCTTTTGTTTACCTATATTGAAAGTATAGTAAAAGCTCTCTTTTTGAAGTGAGTCTATATCATCATTTTTGATGGGTACGATGGAAAGCTGTAACCGATCTTCATCTTCCATTGATTCAATCCACGATCTCAGAACCTTTTTACTCTTTTTATTTCCAGGGATATAATTGAGTTGTTCTACTTCTATTTTGGATAATCCGAAAACATCATCAGATATCACGATTTCTTTTGGTATATCGTAGGCTTTTTCATCAGGATTTAATGTTTCTAATCGATACGACCTTCGTAGCTTCAGTGAAATGTTATATTCCTTATGGCTATAAGGTAGCCATCCACTACCTTCAAAATCAAAAGACCAATTATTTTGAAACAACGTATTAGCTAGTTTTTCTTTTGATATAAAATTGTGGGTTGCAAAAGGGAACCGTTCACCTTCAAGAATTTGATCAGATATTTTGATACTATTTGACGTAAGGAATTTATAATACTCTGGATCAAAAGCTAATGATCGTATATGATCTAGATTATTATAACTCTCAACTAGTTTGAAGCTGATATACTGCTCAAATTTAGAGGTTTTAGACTCCATTAATACATTAATATATATATTGCCAGTATCTAGAGATTCTATATTTGGTCCTATAAAATCATCACCTGTAATATCCAATTCATAGCTCTTTCTCCCATCTTCTGTAGGTACATTTAAGGAAATTTGAAAGTCTTTAATATGCTGGTGTTGACCATAAAATCGTGGTTTCTCTTTTACGCTGTATAAAAACTCTTTATGACTTAGATCAGCAGGTTTTACTGCTTTATCAGAATCAGGAGATAAGTTCAATCCCAAGATTATTTTACCCCATCTAAAAACACTAAGGCTCTTATACATGTCTTGAGCATCATCTGATATATTTACACGAATGGTCATGGGTTTAGCATCTGAAAAACTGAGAAACACGTTAAAGTGATCAAAAGATTCGATAGGATATTTTGCCTCTAACAAATATTTCTCCCATTCTTGGCTACTATAGAATTTTGTATATCCATCACGATTGAGTGTTTCCACATGGTAGGAAGATAAACTGGGTTTATTAGATGCATCAATATCAGGAGAAAGTTGTAAAGAACTGAGTTTTGATCGATGTAAAGTGAGTTGACCATTTCGCTTTTCGTTAAGTGTAACTATTCTATCGATATCGCCCCAGGTGAATCGAATATCCTGTTGATAATAGTCCTCTTCAAAAGCAACCACCTCCGTATCACTGATCTTATCATACCCTTGATTGATATGATCTATTCCTTGCTGATATATACTTATCTCTTCGGATAGATCAAAAGCGAATAGTAGAGCTAGCGCTACAGTGATAGGGAATACAAGAAGGAGTTTTAATTTGGAAACCCATTTTGAATTAGAGGTACTCAGCATCAGTACTCGTTCTTTGATGCTCGAATAAAAAGTATGTGTCAATGTAGAAGAGGGCATGCTTGTACAGTGGCTCAACAGTAAGGTGGCATAAGATTGTCGGCTGCCTAATTGTCCAGATACATAAGCATCGGCAATATACTCATGGGTAAGCCTGAGATGTCGTCTAAATAGATAGATCAGTGGATTAAACCACTTGACAATGACCATCATCTCCATGATGATGACATCGAGGCTATGCCACTGACGTACATGTACTAACTCATGTTGAAATATAGCCTTTCGGACTTCTGATTGCTCATCATCTCTCTGATTCCAAAAGATATATCCAAAAAATGAAGATGCGGGTATATCCTTGAGTCCTGTAACTACTGTGCTGTGGTCAAGTTTTTGTTTTTGTCCTGCTCTTATCAGTCGCCATATGCTTGTCAAACTATCGACCAGCCGATACGCCATAAGTAAAACACCTATTCCGTATAGGATACGGATAAGATCACCAACTGAGATGATAAATCTACTCGGTGATTCTACGGCTTCATAGATTTGATTCTGCGAGAGATGAATGTACTCAAGTACGGGTATAAATGTGTAATCGTATTGATTAACAACCCCCGCAGGACTGGCAAGTGAAATATGCAGTAGCGGAATAGATAAGGCAAATAAGGCCGTTATTATAAGATATATTCGATTAAGTTGAAAGTGAGTATCCTTTCGCAATAACAAATGATAAAATATATAAAACACCGCCAAGCAAAAGCTGGACTCGATCAGATATTGTGGTAGATTAAAGTGCATAACAACTAGTCTTGATTAAAATTGGCTAATAGGTTTTTGATTTCTTCCTGGCTTAGCTCTTCTTCTTCGATAAAGTAGGAAAGTAAAGCTTGTGGTGATCCCTGGAAATAGTTTTTAATAATAGATTTCAGTGTAGTTTTCTTGAACTCTGATTCGGCTAAAGTAGGGTAGTAGCGATGGGTCTTTCCAAAAGATTCGTAAGCAATGTGTCCTTCTTTTTCTAGTTTTCTTACGATGGATGAGACTGTATTATAAGGTGGTTTAGGATCTGGAAGCTCTTCAATAATTTCTTTGACAAAAGCCTTTTTTAGCTTCCATAATATTCTCATGATTTGCTCTTCGCGGTGGGTAAGTTTTAAGTTCATATCAACAAGTTTGATACAAGTATAACTAAAATATAGTTAATAAACTAAATATTAGTTGTGGAACTTAATGTTCGTTGTGAGAATCAATTTCAAAAAAAATCCCCATCTCGCCATAGGCGGATGAGGATCATTACTCATTCAGGATCGGTTCTCAGGTCATGCTCTTTTTACGATGGAGTCACCAAAGATGATGAACACCATAAGAGCGATTGTGAAAATGATCATAGGATTAAAATTTGGTTGAATATAAGTTACGGTAAAACGTATTAAGAATCAAGTTTGTTGGCGCTATTAGGCGACATTATATAAAATTATTACGTATTACATATATTTATAATATGTCAATAATTATGCCACTTTACCTCGCTGCATCGGTAAACAAAAAAAAGTGCCCTCCGCCATAGGCGAGGAGCACTTTTCAAAAACTGTAAACTCTAAACGGTAAAGTAAACAAGGTTTACTTTACCAAAGCTTCATATTTCTTTTCAACTACATTCCAGTTGATAGATTTGATAAATGCATGTACGTAATCGGGCCTTCTGTTCTGATAATTGAGATAGTAAGCATGCTCCCATACATCGATGCCTAGTATTGGAGTTCCTCCGCATCCTATACCTGGCATGAGAGGGTTATCTTGATTGGCACTAGAACATACTTCTACTTTGCCATCCTCATGAACACATAGCCATGCCCATCCACTACCAAATCGAGTAGCTGCTGCTTTGGCAAAAGCTTCTAGCATAGCGTCTTTCGATCCATAGGCAGCATCTACTGCATCTTTGAGTGGTCCACTTAATCTACCTCGATCATTCGGGTTAAGAACTTCCCAAAATAAACAGTGATTGTAATATCCACCGCCGTTATTTCTGACAGCACCATTATTCATGTCTAGATTTCCTAGGATTTCTTCGATTGATTTACCTTCTAAATCTGTGCCTTCGATAGCAGCATTCAGTTTGTTGGTGTAACCATTGTGGTGTTTAGTATGGTGAATTTCCATAGTACGTGCATCTATGTTGGGCTCGAGTGCATCGTATGCATATCCTAATTCTGGTAGCGTAAAAGCCATATTGATTTTTGTTTTTAGTGATAAAAGCTTGTATAAAGATAACGAGAGTAACGGGAATATGTTCGATTATCAAAACCACAATATGCTGAGATGGTTATAATCGTGAATTCAATTACTTTTGCACGAAAATAGCAAGCATGGCCAAGTACCGAAAAGAAAAAGACAGCATAGGATATATCAAAGTACCCGCAGATAAATACTGGGCAGCACAGACTCAGCGATCTACGCAAAACTTCAAAATAGGTGGTCAGCAAATGCCGACTGAGGTGATAAAAGCATTCGCGATATTGAAAGGTGCAGCCGCTAATACTAATGCGGAGTTAGGAGCTTTACCAAAATCAAAGGCCAAGCTTATCAATAAAGTCTGTAAAGAAATATTGGCGGGTAAACTTGACGATCAGTTTCCTCTTGTGGTTTGGCAAACGGGTAGCGGAACTCAATCCAATATGAATGTCAATGAGGTCATTGCTAATCGTGCTCATGTTTTGGCTGGCGGATCACTTTTGGATGAGAAAAAGTCTATGCACCCTAATGATGATGTCAATAAATCACAGTCATCAAATGATACCTTTCCGACGGCAATGCACATCGCTGCATATACAACTCTATTGGAAGTGACTATTCCGGGTATTGAAAAATTACGGGATACACTTAAGGCGAAGTCTAAAGAGTATAAAAAAGTGGTAAAAATAGGTCGTACGCATTTTATGGATGCTACACCACTTACACTTGGTCAAGAATTATCAGGTTATGCATCTCAGCTTGATCATGGTATTGTAGCTATCAAAAATACATTAAAGCATTTATCCGAGCTTGCACTTGGAGGTACAGCAGTGGGTACTGGTCTTAATACACCTAAAGGGTATGCAAAGCTAGTAGCTAAAAATATAGCGAAGGCGACCGGTTACCCTTTCATAACGGGTAGAAATAAATTTGAAGGTTTGGCTGCGCATGATGCCATTGTGGAGGCACATGGCGCTCTAAAAACGGTAGCGGTTTCGCTAATGAAAATTGGGAATGACATCAGAATGCTTGCTTCTGGCCCGAGATGCGGTATAGGTGAAATCATCATCCCTGCTAACGAACCTGGTTCTTCTATTATGCCAGGTAAGGTGAATCCTACTCAAGCAGAGGCATTGACGATGGCTATGGCGCAAGTAGTTGGTAATGATGTATCCATAAATGTAGGTGGAATGACAGGGCACTTTGAGCTCAATGTATTTAAGCCTATGATGATTTTCAATTTCTTGATGTCAGCAAGATTGATTGGTGATGCATGTGTAAGCTTTAATGATAACTGTGCTGTAGGTATTGAACCAAACTATGAAAGAATTCAGCAAAATCTACAAAATTCGCTGATGCTCGTCACAGCATTGAATACTAAGATCGGCTATGACAAAGCATCAGAAATTGCCAAGAAAGCTTACAAAGAAGGCACTACTTTAAAAGATGCTGCACTAAAACTAAAATATCTCACGGCTGAAGAATTTGATGCTTGGGTAAGACCTGAGGATATGATTGGGTAATTGACTAGTTGACTAGTTGACTGGTTGTCAGTTGCTGAATGATTCTGCCTGAAGAAGGTTGACCTTGTGAAACTCTGTGAATCTCTGTGCTACCTCTGCGTATCTCAGTGTAATAACTCAAGTTGTTAGGATGAATGAAGTATAAAGGTAGCTTTTCAGCTTATTTACTAAGCAAATCCTCACGTTTGATACCATACCAATGATGAGGTGCACCATCAAATTCAAAAGTTTCTATCCATTGCAAACCTATTTTCTGTAAGATCTTATTGGAAGCAATATTATCGATGTCAGCACCTCCATAGATTTCTTTTAGCTTTTGTGTATTGAAACCATAATCTATTGATGCATGTGCTGCTTCCGAAGCTATGCCTTGCCCCCAGAACTTCCTTTTTAACCTGTATCCGATATCATAATAAGGCATATTTTTTCTGACTTCTGTTTCATACTTGATGCCCGACCATCCTACAAATTCATTTGTAGCCTTATTAACTATAGCTAATCTGCCCATTCCATATTGATCATACTGTGATAGGATGTATGCTACGATAGATTTGGCTTGATCCATGGTTGTTATAGGCTTATTACCTAAATATCTATGCACTTCAGGGTCAGAATCAAGTTCAAAAATCCCTTGAACGTCGTCTTCATTGAAAGATCTCAATATCAGCCTATCGGTTTCTATACGTACTTCCATGTCGCTTTTACTTTATGGATGAAAACCTACGTTCTTAATGATACCTTCATTTTTATTCCACTTTTGGCTCTCAATGTAATACTTGGTATGACTTGGATTGGTAGCTTTTCATTTAGGGTAAACTTAAAATGCTTTAATAGACTAGACACGATTAGCTGAAGCTCCATCATGGCAAATTGTTGCCCGATACACAACCTTGGTCCACCTCCAAACGGGAAATAGGTAAAGGCTTTTATGGATTTTAGCTTTTCTCTAGCAAATCGATTGGGTCGAAATTCATATGGGTCTTCCCAATATTTTGGGTCATGATGAACACCGTAAACATAGGCATTCACAATTTCATCCGTGGTGATATTGACTCCGTTAAAATGATCGGGTTCTAGAGCGATACGGTCGATCATCCATACAGGAGGGTAGAGTCGCATAGATTCTGATACTACATGTCGTATATAGTCATATTGCATAAGCGTCTGCAGCCGATCATTAGGGTCGATTTGTGCTTTCTGTATCTCATCGAGCACGATTGCTTGATGATCTTGATGCTGATCCATGAGATAAAAAGTCCAAGTCAAGGCATTAGCCGTGGTTTCATACCCTGCAGCAAATAGGACAAGACATTCATCCAAGAGCTGTTGATCTGTCATGCCTTCACCATTGTCTTCATAACGGGCAGCAAGCAGCATATCCAATATGTCGCCATGTTGTTCTTTGGAACTTTTACGGTCTTGAATGATACCCGTCACAAGATCGTAGAGCTCTTGTGCAATGATGCTATTCTTTCGGTCAGTACCGCTTATTTTTCGCCACCAAGCCAAAAAAGGCTGTCGTACTTTTTGGATAATCGCTTCTTGTAGATGGTCTACTTTACTACCAAACTGTTCGATTTGATGATCATTTATGCCAACACTAAACAGTGCTTTTGATACGATACGTAAGGTAAGATATGACATCTCTTTCAGCATTATGACCTCTTGCTCTCCCGAGTGAACTCGCTTTTTCAGTCGATCAACATATCGTTCTACTTCGACTTGCATGATCTCTACAAAGGAGTCCAATGCTTTTTTATGAAATCCCGGTTGGATTAATCGACGTTGCTTGAGCCAATATTCGCCATTAGAAGTCAGCAGACCTTTACCAATAAAAGTGGCGAGATGTTCCGTTTGCAGTATAGATTTCTGATAATTACGAGAACTCTTTTGCAAAATATGTTTGATGAAATCTGGGTTTTTGGTAATGATAGCTTTGGTCATCCCTCCAAGATTCACTCTGTAGCTATCATCTTTAAACTGAATAAAGGTATCATCGATTATAGGTATTGGATTAGTGGCAAACTTCAATAGGTTACGCAGTACTTGAAGTTGTGAGACTTTTTGGAGTCGGTCTTTCATGAGTTTACTTCTTTGTAAGTTAGGCCTTAGCTAACTTATCTTACTTTAATATAGATCACTAAACCAGTATGCTAGACAAAGATATCTTAGATCCACAACAAATCACTACTGATAGTCATTGGGAGATAACATATATTAGGAACCTTCTATTATCGAAATAGGGTCCTCAAGCTTTTTGGCTTGGTAGATTGTATATCCCATAGTCAAGTTACATTCTATCGGTACAAGATAGTGGCTCTTGTGTTGAAAATACCTTGATTGTCCATCAGAATATAATATACTTCTCATCACCTTGTTAACTGACATTCTGATATTCCACCTATCCGATAAATGGTACCTGGCATTTATCCCCATGCCAAAGATAAGTTGATTAAGGGCTTCACCATTTCGTTGATTATATTCGACAGAATTGTAGGTGCATATAATTTCATCATCCGCGATTACACGTGTTACACTGATGACCCCGTATTTATAAGAGGAGTAAATAGGGGTTTGTAAAAATGTGTTTACTCCTAGTCGAAGTTTATCATTCATTATAGAATAGTCTACTTGGACTGGAATTCTGAGTGATAAAATATCATGCGCTCTTGAATATTGCGGTAAATCGTTGGGGCTGTTGAGATAAATACTGCAAAAGCTAGGAGATGAGCCGGTGCTTACCGTAGATAAAGTATCGATTGATATGAGTTCTCCAAATTGGGTTTCTCTCATACTTTCTTCAAAAGAAACTCTATTTGCATGAAATCCGATACCTGTAGTTAGTTTTAGTTTGTTGCTCAATTTATAGGTTGCATCGACTCCAGCAGTCCAGTTTAGGGGCTGAGAATAGCTCAGTTTTCCTGTAACAATACTTTTATACCTCTCAATGGTATTGAATGTATCCGTGATGCCAAGAGCTGATATATTATCGCTATGTTTAAAGTTGCTTGTAGAATTGAAATTAGCTTTCCATCCAACTTAGATCTGTACATCTTGCTGAGCACATATAATCGAAAAGTATAATAAACTCAATATGATTGTTAAAAATATCCTACCAGTCATAAGCTGCTCCTAGTGTTATACCCATAGAAAGTAATCGATTACTGAGATCAAGATTTTTGATAAATGTTATTGCTTTGATATGTGATCTCAGACCAGCGTAAACGCGAAATCTTTTCAATAGTCGAAGATGATATTCTAACTTTATTGGAATATGTAAAGAAAAGTCTCGGACGTTTGGGTGGCTTTCACTGCTTTCAAAGGATTCACCAATAAAAACGTTTCTCAATATTCCATCTATATAGACAGCTTCATCAGAAAAAATAGACCTGCTTATTGAATTGTATTTTATGAAACCTAACATTCCAATTGAGATTCTAACGCCATTGTTATTCTTGCCAAAGAACTTTCCATAATCTCCTCCAATCATGAAGCATCCGTTATAATTGCTTCTACTCAAGTCATGAAATAGGGTAGAATCTCTTACATATTCACCATTGCCATCAAATTCTGAGTCATATTGTATGTTGTATTTATCTAGCCACTGTGTATTTCCCGCAACACCGAAGGCAAGGCTCCAATTTTGTTGATTTTGCAAAAAATTTGAGTATCTGATGAGTAAGCTGGCACTAGCTCGAACCTTGGCATTATCCCAGTTGTACTCATTATCGTATGCACTTTGACCTTCTACAAAATCATATGAAAATGGTGTAATTTCAATACTCAAACCTTTTCTTACCTGTGCTTGAGATATGTTGGCTGAAAAAATGATAAATCCAAGAATTTTGAACCAGAAAAAATTCTTCATATAATTTATATCTGCAAAAATATTTATTGATAATGTCTGGACCATTTTCTTTGGTCGATAGTTGAAATTTCGACTATAAGAAAATACGACTTACATTAGTTAAAAATTAAAATTTTTTCAGTTTGAAATTTGTGTCCATCACTTATCGTGATAAAATAAGTCCCAGGTTGATCTATGTAAATCTGATAATTTTCTTGATCTTTTGGAATGGATTGATTTTTGATCAATCGTGCATCGCTCCCATATATTGAAATGAACTTTTCATCAAGATTATTGAAGTTTAAGTAAATCCCTTCTCCACTTGAGACGGGATTATTTAAAACTCTTGCAAGGTTATAATTACTTTGGGCACTCACATGATCAGTAGATACAAGCTGGTCCAATTCTACAAAACCCCAAAATGCCATTTCTTCACCTGAAGAAGATGATCCTGTATATCCAGAAATGAATATTCCACTGTTAGTAAACTCGTACCCCAAAATAGTAAAATCATCAATGCCACTTATATCTGATAAATTGAAAATGGCCTCTAATTCTCCATTCTCCTTACTAAGGATATTTATGAACGGTGTTTCTACATTCCCTTCGTTATAGATGTGAACCAGTTTTCCATCTATTAGATCTATTCCACTTAGTAATCTATCAATGAATTCACCCTCTTCAAAACCTAAAGTTGTTGTCCATAATTTGTCTACATTTGTATTTAAGTCGTAACATTCGACTACTGGCCTAGTCTCAAAGTCTTCGTTTATTCCGGCAACATAAAGCCTTTCATTAAAGATTTTTGAGTCTAATGTTGCGAATGTTTCTCCTTCTAATAGAATGGCTTCACTTATAGTACCTCCGGTATCCATATTGGTGTAATACAAGCCATTTTCCTCGGTAAACCAAATACTTTTTAAATCACCATCAATTGCTACGGTATCTAAAATTACGTTTGTTCCTTCCGCAAATGTTCCTAAGTTATTTCCTAGATAATCACCACTATTAGAATCCAGAAAGGTTATCAACCCGATAGAAGGATCTTCTGAAACTGGATATAGGTAACCAAATAAATAGAGGATGTTATTTTCCTCATAAAATCCTAGATACTCTTTAAATGAAAAAAAGGAGGAAGGTGCAGTATGGCTCCAAATAACTTCCAGATTACCGTTGTATTTTGTAGTTACAGCGTCATCAATGGTAAATCCAAAGTCATTTTTTTCTGTAAAAGTCTGAACTAAAAAGCCGTCATTGAGACTACCAATAAAGCTTAGACCAAAAGCCAAGTCTTCAATTGATTGCGTAGTACTTTCTAAGAGTATTTCCTGAAGTAAATTACCATCTTGCGACCATTTTTGTAAATAGTAATTGCTGGTATCGTTCTCTATATCTATTACTTTTTCTTTAATGGTGAATATATTTTCTTCATAAGTGATGATATCAAGCATTAATGACATTGAATCACTGTCTTGGTATATATCAATATTCTGACCAGCTATAAGAAAAGGACATAAAATGAAAAAAATGATCCCAATCGATCCCTTAGATTTTTTGATTTGCATAACAATACTTTTCTGTAATATAGACAAAAATTGTTGCCTACAGTAGAGTTACACTTTTGTCTAACTATTGCACAAATATCATTACAATTTTACTTACCTTTGCACTCCATTTGAAATATCCTGTATGTATGGAAGCATTAATAGAATATATCATACCGCATAAAGGATTGTCAGATGGAGTACATCAATATCATTTTGACGTAAATGATACTTTTTTTGAAAGTTTTGAATCTAGTTTGATCAAAAAGGGAAAGTTTGCAGTAGATCTTCAATTAGAGAAGACGCCTACTATGCTCGTTTTGGATCTTAAAATAGATGGTGATTATCAAGCCATTTGTGATCGTTGTGTTGCCGATATAAGAGTTCCTCTGAAAGGTAGTAGATCTCTGATGATCAAATACGCTGATGATGAAGACGATGAAGATGAAATCATTTTTATATCACCACTCGATCATCAAGTCAACTTGGCTGGTATTATACACGAGTCGATTATGTTGGCTAAACCAATAGCTAATCTAAAGGACTGCGAGGCTGAAGACTATAAGGATTGTGATGAAGCAATACTCGATAAACTAGATGAAGACTTAGAACAAGAACAAGCTCAGAGCAACTCAACTTGGGATGCACTGAAGAACATAAATTTTGAATCTTAAATAACACGGATATGGCACATCCAAAGAGTAGAATCTCGAAGCAAAGAAAAAGAAAAAGAAGAACTAATATCAAGGCTGCTGTACCACAGATAGCTACTTGTAAAACTACTGGTGAAGCTCATCAAATGCACCGTGCTTACTACCACGAAGGTGATCTATATTACCGAGGTAAGGTACTTGTAGCTGCACAGGTAGAGGAAGATTAGTCTTTCTATTCACAAAATAAATGAAGCTCCCCTGACTTTACGTTGGTTGTGGAGCTTTTTGTGTTTATAGTAATAGACTTATATTAAAATAAAGTTTATATGAAAAAAATAATTAATACGCCAAAAGCACCTAGTCCAGTAGGTCCGTACAATCAATCTGTAATGGCTAGGAATACACTGTATCTATCTGGACAGATTGCCATTGATCAGTCTACTGGTGAGATGGTATTGGATAGTATAGAGCTGGAGACAGAGCAAGTCATGAAAAATTTGAGCTATGTTCTTGCCGAAGCGGGGATGACTTTTGATAATGTAGTTAAGTGCAGCGTTTTTGTGGCAGATATGAATAATTATGGTGCAATCAATGGTGTATATGCTAAGTATTTTGATGAAGCTACAGCACCGGCAAGAGAATTAGTGGAGGTAGCCAATCTACCTAAGTTTGTGAATGTTGAGATTTCGGCAATAGCCGTAAAATAGAGTACCATGAGTAGAAAGCAAGTATTGAGCTGTATACAGCCGACAGGAGATATGCATTACGGTAATTATTTTGGTGCGGTGGCCAATTGGGTCAACCTCCAAAAAGATTACGACTGCGTATATGGTGTGGTAGATTATCATGCTATGACGATGCCATACAATGTCAAAAAACTGCGGACTACAACTTGGGATTTGATACTTAATCTAGTAGCGGTTGGAATAGAACCATCTAATCTCTTCGTACAGAGTCTAGTACCAGAGCATGCCGAGCTTTCTTGGATACTCAATTGCTTTTGTTCGTATGGACAACTGACTCGTATGACTCAGTTTAAAGATAAGAGTGGTCAAACAACTGAAGAATCAAAAGATGCTTTTATTTCCGCAGGTCTATTGGATTATCCTGTGTTGCAGGCGGCAGATATATTGATTTATAAAGCCGATTATGTACCAGTAGGAAAAGATCAAGAGCAGCACTTAGAACTTACCAGAAATATAGCTCAGCGATTCAATAATCAAGTAGGGCAAGAGTATTTTGTATTGCCAGAATGCTTGTTCACGGAGACACCTAAGATCAAATCTACGGCGGATCCGAGTCGTAAAATGAGCAAAAGTGCGGGTGAGAAGCACTACATCAATGTGTTTGCTGATGAAGCAAGAATTAGAAAGCAGATCAAATCGGCAGTAACCGATGCTGGTGACACCCCAGAGGGTGAGATGAGCGCTGGTGTAGCTAATTTATTTGAGCTTTTGAAAGCTACAGGTAATCATAAAGAAGCTCTAAATCAATTATTGGAAGATCACAATTCAGGAAGCTTGAAATATGTTGATCTTAAAGCTACAGTTGCTGACGCGATTGTAGAAATGAGTACTAACTTTAACGAACGACGAGCAGAACTTGCATCGGATAAAAAAGCCTTAAAAAATCAGATCAAGCAAAGTTCTTTTGAGATTAGAAAGAAAGCTCAGGAGACGGTGAAAGAGGTGAAAGATCTTGTGGGTTTATTGAACGTAAGATTCTAGATTATGAAAATCATTTGCATAGGTAGAAACTATATTGATCATGCAAAGGAGTTAAATAATCCTGTGCCATCGAGACCGCTGGTCTTTATGAAACCACCATCGGCCTTACTTTTAGAGGGTAAACCATTTTATTACCCAGAGCATAGTAAGGATATCCACTACGAACTAGAAGTTGTATTGAAAATATGTAAAAACGGACGTCATGTACAGCCAGAATTTGCTAGTGGATATTATGAGCAGATAGGTCTTGGTCTAGATATGACGGCACGTGATGTTCAATCGGAGCTTAAGGCCAAAGGTCATCCATGGGAGATTGCCAAAGGTTTTGATCACAGTGCTATATTAAGTGATTTTCATGATAAATCAGCTTATGATATGAGAGCTATACAGTTTCATTTAACTAAAAATGGTGAGACGGTACAACAAGGGAATACAAAAGACCTAATATTCTCATTTGACTATCTGATTCAGTATGTCTCCACGTATTTTAAACTACAGATGGGAGATCTAATATTCACCGGAACACCTGCAGGTGTTGGACCTATTAAGATTGGAGATCATCTGGAAGGATACCTAGAAGGAAAAAAAATATTGAATTGTCGTATCAAATAAGATCAATATGACAGAACCATTGTTTTGCTTATTATCTACAGGAAAAATAAAATAATATGCCTTACCTATTTACATCAGAATCAGTCTCAGAGGGACATCCAGATAAAGTTGCAGATCAGATTTCTGATGCACTCGTGGATCACTTTATAGCTTTCGATCCAGAATCTAAGGTTGCTTGCGAAACCCTAGTCACAACGGGTCAAGTTGTACTTGCTGGTGAGGTCAAAACAAATACATATCTCGATGTACAACAGATTGCTCGAGATGTCATCAAAAAAATAGGCTACACCAAGTCTGAGTATATGTTTGAGGCAAACTCTTGTGGAGTATTGTCTGCTATACATGAACAGTCTCCTGATATCAATCAAGGTGTAGATCGCAAGAAAAAAGAAGATCAAGGAGCTGGTGACCAAGGTATGATGTTTGGTTATGCAACCAATGAGACAGAAAATTATATGCCATTGGCACTAGATCTTTCTCATAGAATACTGAAGGTGCTTGCAGATATAAGGCGAGGCGGGAAAAAAATGAAATATCTACGACCAGATGCTAAATCACAAGTCACGATAGAGTATGATGATAATCACAAACCTGTTCGTATAGATAGCATTGTCGTAAGCACCCAGCATGATGACTTTGATGCAGATAAAAAAATGCTCAAGCAGATCAAGGAAGACGTAATCAACATCGTTATCCCTAAAGTAAAAAAAGAGCTAAAGGCTAATCTTAAAAAATTATTCACCGATAAAATCACTTATCATGTCAATCCTACGGGTAAGTTTGTAATAGGTGGTCCCCATGGTGATACGGGGCTTACAGGACGTAAGATCATTGTAGATACTTATGGTGGGAAAGGAGCTCATGGTGGTGGAGCATTTTCTGGCAAAGATCCATCTAAGGTAGATCGCTCAGCAGCTTACGCCACACGGCATATAGCCAAAAATCTTGTGGCTGCCGGTGTCAGTGATGAGATGCTAGTTCAGGTGAGCTACGCGATTGGAGTTGCTGAACCAACCAATATTTATATCAATACGTATGGTACGGCTAAAGTCGATATGACAGATGGTGAGATTGCTGATAAAGTAATGGAGCTTTTTGACATGAGACCGTATGGTATCGAAACCAGACTTAAACTAAGAACTCCTATATATTCAGATACTGCTGCTTACGGTCACATGGGTCGTACTCCTGAAAAAAAGAAAGTAAGTTTTGTCTGCGGATCAGGTAAGAAAAAGACCATGACTGTGGAAACATTTACATGGGAAAAACTCGACTATGTGAATAAAGTAAAGAAAGCATTTAAGATCAAATAAATTGTAAAGTTGCCTTGCTATTGGAAGAGTTCGTCTAGATATTCTTCCCTTGTAAATTCGTTGTAGTTTCGTTCACAATTAGCGGTACCACTAGCCATGATACTTGTACAAAAGCCTGACATATCTTGTTGGTCTAGGTGGAGTCTATTTAAGACACAGTGGCCGAGTTCATGAAATACTACAAATTCTCTGAACTGGCTGTCACTTTCTGCCCATGTTCTATTATCAATGGTAATAGTATTGAGCTCACCGTCATTTTGAGCATATTGGCATAGACCAAGTATACCTGGATCTATGATCTGTGAAATATTACCTTCTATCGTATCTAGATTTATCGATACTCCTCGCTGCTCGGCCTCTTCTTCAAATGCCTCAAATAGATATACTAAACGATCGTCAACTTCCTGGAACCTTCCATCATCCTTACCACAACTGCAGAAAATCATGGATGACATAACTATAGCCGCAAAGCAAGTAATTTTAGTAATATTCATAAGTTTAGCATTTTTGATGTGCCGAATAATTAATAAAACTATTCTATAGGGCTCTAAGTTGTGAAAGAGTTTATTTCTTAGACGACTTTTTGGATCTATGCCTGTGATTTCCGCCTTTTTTATTGTTGAATCGTTTTTTACCTCCACCAGAATATCGTCTTCGTTTTGGAGAGTCACTCCATTCTGGACTACTGCCAATGTCAGGGGGAGTAGGGATTTTTGATATAGACATATCTATGAGTTTCTCTATCTCCGCAAAGCTTGGCATATCCTTTTCATTGATAAGTGTCAATGCAACTCCAGTAGTATTTGCTCTGGCTGTACGGCCTACTCTATGTACATAGTCTTCGGCATTATTAGGTACATCATAGTTGATCACTAGATTGATATCCTTGATGTCTATTCCCCTTGCCAAGACATCTGTAGCTACTATTATTCTAGTATTCTTCGCTCTAAAACTTCTTATTACTTCCTCTCGTTGTTTTTGATCGTAGTCAGAGGAGATACCTTTGACATCGTATCGTAGTCTTTTTAGTGCTGAAACTATTTCATGCACCTTGGACTTTCTGGAGCTAAATATGATGATGCTTTCATATTTAGATTTATCTCCAATAAGCTTGTGTATGAGTCTTGTTTTGTTTTCGTCATAGGTAAGATATGCGGCTTGTAATACTCCCTCTGCGGGTTTGGATAGAGCAATGCTGATCTCAAATGGATCGTGAAGTGTTTCCTTTGCTAATTGCCTAATTTTGGCGGGCATCGTAGCTGAAAACATAATATTCTGGCGCTTTTTAGGTAAGAATGATGCAATCTTCTTGATATCATCAGAAAAACCCATATCCAACATTCGATCTGCTTCATCAAGGATAAAGTGCTTGAGATTGTCTAGCTTGGCATAACCAAGGTTGAGATGCGAAATCAATTTTCCTGGCGTAGCTATAATAATGGCTGTACCATCGGATAATGCTTTTTTCTGTTGCTCAAAATCTGCTCCTGATCCTCCACCATATATTGGGATAGATTCTACACCTAGGAAATAAGAAAACCCTTGCACTTGATTGTCTATCTGTATAGCTAGTTCTCGGGTTGGGCATACCACAAGGGTATTGATACCTGGATTTCGGTTTTGTGCTAGTTCATTGAGGACTGGTAATATGAAAGCCGCAGTTTTACCAGTACCAGTCTGAGCACAAGCTATGATATCTCGACCTTCTAAAATAACTGGAATAGATTTCTCTTGAATAGGTGTTGCTTCTTCGAAGTTCATATACCCAAGTGCCTCGAGTAAGCTATCGTGAAGTCCAAGGTCTGCAAATTTCATATTGCAAATATGGTTAATTTATATTTGGTTGAGCAACACTAGTCCTGATTACCTTCGCTATAGTATTTGTCAAAAGCTTCGTCGATAGGTTCCCATAGTTCTATTTTGTTACCTTCTGGATCCATGATATGGGCAAATTTTCCGTAATCATATACCGTTATTTCTCCCAGTGCGAAGATGCCTTTTTCATTTAGTTTTTTTAATAATCCCTCGATATCATTCACTCGATAATTGATCATAAACTCTTTGTCTGATGGTTTCATATGATCAGAATCCTTGGAAAATGTACTCCATTGTAGATAAGCGGATTTAGTTGGATCCTTGAGCTGTTTAGATTTGAATACCGCACCATACTCATCAGTATCAAAGCCTAAATGGTCAGCATACCAATTTTTCATTTTAGAAGGGTCATCGCATTTAAAAAATATCCCTCCTATGCCTGTTACTCTTGCTTTATTATTCATAACAATATGTGATCAGTTGAGTTGGGAAAAAGTATAATTAACCCAACTGGAAAAATCTCTGGCCGGCAAATAGTTACGATCAGAATACACCATAGATTTGACTACTATTTTATCAAATTTATCATTGATGCAGGTCATATCTATCTGAATATTTCCATACAGCTGATCTGCGGGTATTTGTATTTTATACTTATGTGATGGCTTTAGGTAGATTCGATAGGTAGTTTTGATATTTTGGCTTTTATTTTCAGTTTTTACTTCAGACATCTGAGTAATATATCCTTGATTTTTGGTTTGTAACCAGATATACTGTACCAAATTTAGGTAATCTTGAAGTGCATACCCTTTGATTTTCATGATATAAAAACCGCTAAATTCTCGTTTATCGAAAAACTCTACATCTACTATGGAATCAGATTTTTGCTTTGTGGTATAATTTAACTTAATAGCCGACAGGCTAAGTCTAAAATGATCCTCGGTCACCCAATTATTAAATTCGGAGCTTTCGAAAGTTGGATGGAAAACCTCACGTAGTAAAGGAGCTTGGTAAGGAGATTTCTTTTTTGTTGATTCTCTTTTAAATAAGAAATCCCAAAGTTTACTCATCAGTTTTTATTTGCATATTATCTGTCTTCTCTTTGATGTCATCGGTCATCTCTACGATATGGTTCCAGAAGTCAGTAAATACGGGTTTTAATTTTAGAAACAATGTCTTCCCTTGTTCGGGTAGAGGTTCTAATAGTTCATAAGAGACTGACTTATCTTTTTGTTCATCAGATATCAATTTTCCGTGGTTAAACAACCAAAGGATCATACTAAAGCAAAGTGCATAAAACACCGCCATAAAAGCACCACCTGCAAGTTGATTGAGTATATTGATTTTGATAACTTTGAGGAAGCTTTCAAGTTGTTTTCCCACCAATCGGACTAGCCACATGACAACCACAAAGGTGATGACTATGCCAAGTATAATGTTGATAGCTTTGCTTACGGGTATCACTTCTTGACAGAGATCCATGACGATTGGAGAAAGCTTTAGTGTAACTAAAATTGCCAATAATATAGATAGCGTATCAAAAGCAGTTTTTATTATCCCTCTACTAAATCCAGCATAGAACCCTACGGCAATTAGTACAGCGGTAATTATATCTATGACCATGATTGAGATGTAATTTTACGTGATTGCAAAGTTAAAATAAGTTTAATAAGATGGTTTATAATACCCTTATCTTACATATTAGACGTTGTAAATGCATCAAATGGTACAATTATAGCTTGACAAAGACTTTATGATGAATATTATTTACTAAATTGTGGATTGGCTATATAGCTGGATTATGCAAAATAAACATACATTTCTTCTTCTTTTCATCTTACAGATTATCTCTATAGTCTCGTATGGCCAGTCTGATGATCTTCCTACTTGTTTCATGATAGGAGAGCATGAAAAAGAATACGAAAAGATCGTTTCTCACTGTAATACAATGTTACTCTCTGTAAGCGATAATAGTATGGAGAATGCATACGGCCATTGGACTACAATGCTTAAAGACATGGAATCTTATTCAGATGAGATAGGTTACGATCTTAAGGGTATTAAAGTTTGGATCAATGTATTTTGGGAGGAGGATGGATCTATTGTAAACATTGTGTATTATCCCAAGCCTAACTCTAGAAATACCGACTTTTCAAAGTTGACTAACTTTTTTACTTCATTCATTGATCGTTATCAGTTTGAGGTAAAAGGAAACAAATGTTTTTCTCATTATGGGAGTGCTTCATGGCCTACATTTGCACAACGATATGTACCTCAAGAAAAATAGTTTTCTTTGTAGATTCCTCTCTCTGTATGTTCTATTTACTCTAGGTTCTTGTCAAAATGATATCGATGACCCACTTGTATGGTTTCACTATGATGTTAAGTCTACGTACTCCATAAGATCTTTTGAAGTCAGTAATGGTGAGCTTTTGGCATTTGGAGGAGAGACCTGGTCGCTAGGGTTGGAGCTTTCGTTTGATGGGGATGATGTTGTTACTGATTCTCTATCACCTACAATTATATTGGATACATATCTTAGCTCGGGTAGTGTATCCGCTTGCGGTCCTTACTATGTTTTGAATTCTGACGATGTAACTGATTGGAATACATATCAACTTGATAATTTTGATATAGCTAGATCATGTGTGGTCATAGATGATAAACTTGTATCTGTAGGAGGTTTAGGTTTTGATTTTGGTACAATCTATACTCATAATCTAACAGATAATAGCCTCATTCGCTTTACGTTAAGTCATACTTTAGAAAAACTCATTTTATATCAAGATCGGTTAGTTGCAGTAGGCTACGGTATAGTTTTAATAAGTCATGATCTTGGAATCACATGGGAGCTAACTCCTTTAGAAGGTGGTCATTTTGTGGATGCCGAAGTCATAGAAAATGAATTATATATTTTAGACACAGATGGAAGCTTACTCATTACAAATGCTGAACTCTCGACATGGGATAGAGAAGTAAAACTGGGGACTTCTGATATAACTGATTTCTTAGTTTTACAGAGTGATGAAATCGTATTCGCTAATTTATATGGAGAGCTATATGTACATAGTAAATCTTCAGGTATAGAAGTACTTGCGACATTTGATCATGCCATTCGTTCTTTATTTGCTCAAGATGGAAAATTATACATTGGTGGTGATGGAGGCTTGCTTGCTTCAACTAATATTTAATTCTTTACCATAAAGGGTAGTTTTCAATTTAGTATATTTGCTCATATGTTTTCATAACATTTAAAAAAGTGAATGACATGAGCGCAGTGCGGTATAGTGAAGATAATATTAGGTCATTAGATTGGAAAGAGCATATCCGTCTGAGACCAGGGATGTATATCGGTAAGTTAGGGGATGGTTCTGCCATGGATGATGGAATATATATTCTGATCAAAGAGATCATCGATAACTCTATCGATGAGTATGTGATGGGTCATGGAAAACAGATAGAGATTACGGTAGAGGAGGGCGCGGTTACTATTCGTGATTATGGTCGTGGAATACCATTGGGTAAAGTGGTTGATTGTGTTTCAAAGATCAATACAGGTGGTAAATACGATAGTAAAGCCTTCAAAAAATCAGTAGGTCTAAATGGTGTAGGTACAAAAGCGGTAAATGCTTTATCCGATAACTTTACGGTTACGGCATTCAGAGATGGAAAGGAGAAGTCTGCGACTTTTGAGCGCGGAGAGCTTATCAAGGAGTCAAAAATCGTAAAGTCTACCCAGGCCAATGGTACTTTAATAGTATATAAACCAGATAATTCTATTTTTAGGAATTATAAGCATCGCTCTGATTTCATTGAATCCCAGCTTTGGAATTATGCTTATCTTAATGCAGGGTTGAAAATCATATTTAATGGTAAGACACTAGTATCTAAGAATGGCTTGCTAGATCTTTTGACCAAAAAAACTAATCCAGAAACGCTTCGCTATCCAATCATTCACCTGAAAGGTGAGGATATTGAAATAGCTTTGACACATGGGCAGCAGTACGGAGAAGAGTATTACTCATTTGTGAATGGACAAAATACGACTCAAGGTGGTACTCATTTACAAGCATATCGGGAGGCCATAGTCAAGACTGTACGTGATCATTATGGTAAGAACTATGATACCCGAGATATTCAGGCTTCAGTCATTGGGGCAATTAGTGTACGGGTAGAAGAGCCAGTATTTGAGTCGCAAACAAAAACTAAGCTAGGATCACTTAATGTAGGTCCAGAAGGACCTAGTGTAAAAGTGTTTATTCAGGACTTTGTAAAGTCCAATTTGGATAATTTTCTGCATAAAAATAAAGAAGTTGCAGAGGCATTGCTCAAGCGTATACAGCAATCAGAACGAGAGCGTAAGGATATTGCAGGTATCAAAAAGCTAGCTAACGAAAGAGCCAAAAAAGCTAACCTACACAATAAAAAATTGCGTGACTGTCGTGTTCACCTCAACGATAAAAAGAAAAAAAGCGAAGAACTAAAATACGATACGACGATCTTTATCACCGAGGGTGATTCTGCTAGTGGAAGTATTACTAAAGCGAGAAATGTAAATACTCAAGCGGTATTTAGTCTGCGAGGTAAGCCACTCAATTGCTTTAGTCTAACTAAAAAAGTAGTATACCAAAACGAAGAATTTAATTTATTGCAGCATGCACTCAATATAGAAGACGGTATAGAAGGTCTGCGATTCAATAAAGTCGTAATCGCAACGGATGCAGATGTAGATGGTATGCATATACGGCTATTGTTGCTTACATTCTTTTTACAATTTTTTCCTGATTTGGTACGGAATGGTCATCTCTATATTTTAGATACTCCACTTTTTCGAGTTAGAGATAAGCAAAAGACTTTTTATTGCTACAGCGAAGAGGAAAAACAAAATGCAATCAATAGCCTCCGAGGTAAAGCGGAGATTACACGATTTAAGGGGTTAGGTGAGATATCTCCTAATGAGTTTGAAGATTTTATTGGTGAGAATATAAAGCTAGATCCAGTATTTTTAGAGGAGCAGACTAAGATTGAGGATCTCCTTAAATATTATATGGGTAAGAATACACCAGAGAGACAAGGCTTCATTATCAATAATCTGAAAGTGGAAATTGATGAAATTGCAGATAAAAAAGCTATTATTGATCTAGAAGAGGAGGTAGAGATTTTAGTATCGGATAGTGTATAATTTGCATCTATACGATGTTTGATGTAATTTTGTGGTATGTGGAAGCCAAATCTGACATTCCTGCCTGAATATAGTGATACCATTGATCGACTTATCGAGAAAAAGGAACTACTAGATGCATCTCGTCCGCTTCCTACATCAGCTTTGATTAGGATTAAAGAAGCGTTATCAATTGAGTGGACTTATAATTCTAATGCAATAGAAGGTAATACCCTTAGTCTACAAGAGACACATGTCATCCTAAATGATGGAATGACGATTGGTGGTAAGTCAATGAGGGAGCATTTTGAAGCGCATAATCATGATAAAGCGATTAAGTACGTATCAGAGTTGGTAGAAAGAGGATCTGCTTTCAGTTCTATAGCTATTTTAGATATTCATGAACTCGTCCTTAGTAATATCGAGGATCATTATGCTGGTCGTATTCGTAATGGAGGAGTACGTATCAATGGAGCTAATTTTACACCGCCTAATGCTCTTAAAGTGCCAGAGCTCTTGGATGAGTTAATCGATTATATTCTGCACAATCCTGATCATCTTGATATCATGAGTCTGGCGGCTGTATTTCATCATCGTTTTGTTTGGATTCATCCGTTCTTTGACGGTAATGGTCGTACCGCCAGGTTATCCATGAATCTTCTCTTGATGAAGTCTGGCTTTCCACCTGCGATCATATTGAAAAATGATCGTAAAAAGTACTACGCCGCACTTAATAAGGCCAATAAGGGAGATTACAGTAAGATTGCGCTGATGATGTATCAGGCCGTAGAACGATCTCTCAATATATACTTGGATATACTACCGCACGATGAGGATTCTGATTACCAACCGATAAGTACTATCGTCTCTGAGCCTGATGTACCTTATGGTCAGGAATATATCAGCCTCCTGGCACGTCAGGGCAAAATTGATGCACATAAAGAGGGTCGTAATTGGGTGACAACCCGAAAAGCAGTCAGAGATTATATGGTTTCAAAAGAAACTACGACAGTCTAGATATTACTGACTTTTTGGCGTATTGTGCTATAGCTATTTTTCCAATTGTAGCCCTATTGTCATGAAACAATTGCTGTTATCGCGGTGGTACAGATATTGACAATCCAACTATAATAGAAATTTACTTTTAAGTAGACTGAAAAGAGATAGCCATATGTTTGAAGATATATTTAGAGCAACGGGAAATAGAGATGAGGCGGATGTCGTTCCCATTTTTTCGGTGAGTGATGATGATAATATTAGTCCACCAGACGAGATTCCTTCCAATATTCCTGTTATAGCATTAAGAAATACTGTATTGTTCCCTGGTGTGGTAATTCCTATTACAGTGGGTAGAAAAAGCTCTACTAATGCCATAAAAAGAGCAGATAAAGGTGATAAGTGGGTCGCTGTAATATCGCAAAAGGATCCAGAAATGGAAGATCCAACTCAGGATGACTTATATGAAGTAGCTACTTTGTCTAGGTTGGTAAAAACCTTAAAGATGCCCGATGGAGGCATGACTGCTATTCTGCAAGGTCGTCATAAGGCAAAACTTAAAAATCTTATTATTTCAGATACTATTATTGAGGGTGATTTTGAAATTATCCACGATGAAGTGGTAGACAAAAATCTTGAGTACACTGCTAAAATTGATACCGTAAAGGAGTCAGCAAAACGAATCATAGACCTATCTCGACATATCCCTTCTGAGGCAGTCATGATGCTTCAAAATATCAAGAATTCAAGCTTTTTACTCAATTTTATAGCTTCTAATCTCAACGCTGACGTTGCTAAAAAGCAAGAAATACTGGAATATACCAATGATCTTAGAAAGGCGGATGAGCTCATCAAACTTATGCATGGTGAGTTGCAACTATTAGAGATTAAAGACCAGATTGAAAACAAGGTAAAAGGGGATATAGAAAAGCAACAAAGAGACTATTTCCTGAATCAACAAATGAAAACGATACAAGAGGAGCTAGGCGGTAGTCCTCAAGATGCGGAGCTTCAGGACTTACAACTTAGAGCTGATGAAAAGAAATGGAGTAAGGAGGTTAAATCAGCGTTTGATAAACAAATCAATAAAGCTAGAAGAATTAATCCTCAAATGGCGGAATATTCGGTTTGTATCAACTATCTAGAGCTCATGCTTGATCTTCCATGGGAAGAATATACCAAGGATAATTTCGACCTTAAGTCGGTAAAAAAGGTACTGGACAAAGATCATTATGGCCTGTCTGATGTCAAAGACCGTATCATTGAGCATCTTGCTGTACTTAAACTTAAGGGTGATCTTAAAGCACCCATTCTGTGTTTGGTAGGTCCTCCAGGTGTAGGTAAAACAAGTTTGGGTAAGTCCATTGCTGGAGCACTTGATAGAAAGTTTGTAAGGATGAGCCTTGGTGGATTACATGATGAAAGTGAGATCAGGGGGCACCGGAAAACCTATATAGGTGCAATGCCTGGGCGAATTATTCAAGGTTTGAAAAAGGTAAAGTCAGGGAATCCTGTATTTCTTTTGGATGAGATTGATAAGATTGGAAAAGACTTTCGTGGAGATCCTTCGTCAGCTCTACTCGAGGTGCTTGATCCGGAGCAGAACAGTACGTTTCATGACAACTACCTTGATCTTGAATATGATCTGTCAAAGGTCTTGTTCATTGCAACTGCTAACTCTTTGAATACCATCCAACCAGCCCTTCGAGATAGAATGGAAATCATACAACTCAGTGGCTATTCTACCGAAGAAAAGATTGAAATTTCTAAAAAGCACTTAGTGCCAAAACAAAGAAAAGAACATGGACTAAAAGCTAAGGATATAACTCTTTCGGATAAGACTTTAAAAGAAATTATCAAGCAATATACACGGGAGAGTGGCGTACGGTCCTTGGATCGTCAGATTGCAGGTGTAATGCGAAAAATTGCCAAATACGTTGCTTTAGAGGAGGACTATTCCAAAGCGGTAAAGACTGAACATCTCAAAGATATTCTTGGTCCTTCTAAGTTTAATACAGACAAAATTGCTAAAATAGAAGTGCCTGGAGTTGCAGTAGGCTTGGCTTGGACTCAGGTGGGAGGTGATATTCTATTTATTGAGACAAGTACCGCACCTGGTAAGGGAAAGCTAATATTGACGGGCAATCTTGGCGATGTAATGAAAGAATCTGCTACGACTGCCTTGAGTTATATCAAGTCCAATGCCTATGAATTAGGATTAGATGCTACCTATTTTGAAAAGCATGACTTTCATATACATGTCCCAGAAGGCGCAATACCAAAAGATGGACCCAGTGCTGGAATTACGATGATGACTGCAATTACCTCAGCAATCAAAAACAAGCGTATTAAGCAAAATCTTGCGATGTCAGGGGAGATTACCTTACGTGGTCAAGTACTACCAGTAGGAGGGATCAAAGAAAAAGTATTAGCAGCTAAAAGATCAGGTATTAAACAAATAATTCTCTCTAAAGAAAATGAAAAACATGTAGACCAGATAGAAGAAGAATTTATCAAAGGAGTAGAATTTACTTTTGTAGATCGGATGCTTGATGTTCTCGATATCGCTTTGGGCTAATCTTTTATGGTTAAGTTCTTGTTAATATACCGAGTGCTCTTTTGTTGAAGCACGTCTAATCGTTAGACTAGAGTAATAATCCTAAGCGGTCATCACTAATTTATACCGAAAGTATGCGAAGCCAATACCTCCTGATTTGTTTTCTAATGATAAGTATAGTCGGGGCACTTAATGCTCAAAATTCTAATACAGACAACAGAGCAATACAGTTTTCTGGTGTTGTACTATCTCAGGATGAGTTGGGTAATCCAGAACCTCTTGCATATACTAATATTTCTGTGGCAGGTAGCTCTCGTGGTACTGTCTCTGATATCAATGGTTTTTTCTCATTGGTAGCGTTGGAGAGCGACACTATTGTATTTTCAAGAATAGGTTTTGAAACTATAGAAATCACGGTTCCTGAAAATCTTGAAGAAAATAGATACACATGGTATCAGATTATGACTCAAGATAATGTTTTACTACCTGAAGCCGTCATTTACCCATGGCCTAGCCGAGAGCACTTCAAATATGACCTATTAGCTATTGATATATCTGATCAATTACGAGAACAAGCTGACCAAAATATTGCCAAGGAAGTACTTGACGAACTTCGATATTCGATTCCCGCTGACGGTACAGAGACATTTCAAATAGAGCAAGCGAAACAGATATATAACTATCAATACTCAGGTCAATACAAACCTCAAAATATTTTTAATCCACTAGCCTGGAAGAAATTTATAGATGCATGGCGTCGAGGTGATTTCAAGAAAAAAGATAAGTAATTAATAAGCTTTAAATCTTCAATTTTGAATTTTAAGGTGAAGTGTTTTTTAAATTGGATATATTCAATTTATGAAGTATTGGGTTGCTAACTTATTGCTTATTATATGTACCTGCTGCAATTCTCAGGAGTCTTCACAAACTAGTATTAGTTATATCTTAATCGATGGTCTTGTAAAGGATCACTTTGAGAGACTTCGTGCATCTGGAAAACTGCCTTGTTTAGATTCACTAGTTAAAAGAGGACTTTATGTTGAAAATGGTATAACAAGTTTTCCAAGTATGACAGGGTATGCTTTCTACCCTTATCTCACTGGAAAACCTGCTTATGAAAGTGGAGTTTTTGGTCTAAGATGGTTTGATCGCGATAGAAGAGAAGGCAACCTTCGCAATTATGTTGGAAGATCAAATATCTATATGAACGAGGACTTATCCCTCGAAAATTCTACGATCTTCGAATTATTTCCTGATGATTATACCGCAAGTATCAATAGCTTTTTAAATCGAGGCACTAAGGATAGTAGAAAATTAGGATGGTCCCTTACCACCTCTAAATATGATGATCTGTCATACTTCGGTAAATTGAAAAAGATCCCAATTTTTGGAAATCATATTTTTATAGATTCCTATGAAAACGAAGAGCAAGTATTGGACTTAGCTCTTAAACAAATATCCCAAAACCCCAAGGTTCACTGGATTACATTCCCAACTCTTGATGCTCGATATCATGTATATGGCTATGATGAGAATTATGATTTATTATTGACTCATATTGATTCACTCATTCAAGTGTATATTGATTATTCCATCAAACTAGGACACAGCAATCGACACTTCGCTATTATCTCAGATCACGGAATGACAGAGGTTGGTGAAAATATCGATCCATGTTTAATATTAAAAGATTCTCTAGATTTAAAAATAGAACGTGGTAGGTCAACCAACTTACGAAAGCTAAAGCTTGATACACCGATATCAAAATTGGAAGATCTCGACGCATATTTTGTGATCAATGGGAATTTGACCGGGTACTTGTATTTTAAGTCTTTGGGCAAGAGTAATTCCTGGAAACAAAGAAACTATGATTCAGATCAGTATCCTTTATTTGACTCAACAATTGAGGTATTACATAATAGTGCTGGTATTGAATTTGTCATTGCATCAAAATCTAAGAGTATTCATGAAATATCTAATCGTAAGGGAGTTGGACAAATTCGATTTGAGGATGAGAAATTCCGCTACATCATTTCAGGTGTTGATCCTTTAGGTTATGAATCTCAAGCATTTCCATATGATTCGCTTCTTACTAGCGATCAGCTTTTAAAATTGACATACGCATCTAAATATCCTGATGCCATTGTTAAAATTCATGGATTGATGTCGCATAATGAAAGTCCAGACATAGTCATGTGCAGCAAGAAAGGCTACGATTTTGGAAAAGACTATGAAATATTTGTTTCTAATTATAAAGGAGGTCATGGAGGTCTTCATCGTGAAATGATGACAGTACCCATGATACTAGTAGGACCAAAAGTTAAAAGGGAGGTACTTCCATATTTAAGGAGTGAGGATATGGGTAAACTCTTAATAGATATTCTAAAATAGGGGTTTAAAAGGGTGGGTTTAAATAGCTATGAAGCGCTCTAGTTTCTACATCAAAAAATAATTTCTTCCTACGAAAGGCAATCTAATTTATAATGGTATCGCAAAGGGTCGCATAACTTAAATTCAGATAAATACAGCTATATGAAACAAAATTATGTATCCTTTACATTTTTAATGTTGTGCTGTTCAATGTTTTTATGGAGCCAATCTGCATAAGCAAGTTCCGTTTAACCAACTGCAATTTTCGATTTGATGTAGAGGTTGTAACGGGTTCCGATGGCAAAGGGTCTATTTCATCACTAGAGTATTATCAACTTGCTCCATTACAGTTTAATTGGATTAATGGTGCTAATGGACCTAATAATTATGCAACGCTGTACGGGTTACGTGTAACGGTTGATGGAAATGAAATCTTTAAAAGTGAGGCGAATCCTGCATCCACGAGTTGGACGCTAGAGAGCTTTGATTTCTCAAATGATAGTGCATTTGAAGTCGAAAATACAACCATATTCCAATTTGAAATTACTCCGTATTGTCCAATTGATAATGGTACGCCAATAGCAGTTTGGGATATAGACGATATAAAAATCACAGGTGGTTGCGCAGCACCAGAAGGAGGAACCTTAGAAGGCGGACCATTCGAATTCTGTGTAAGCGATGGTGAAACAGATATACTGATGGCAGGTGATATTACGTTGACATGCAATAGCGGTAGTAATAATGCATGGGTTGTAACGGATCTAGACGGTACAATCTTAGGCTTACCTCCAATGCCAAGTGCTGTAAACTTTGATGGTGCAGGCAATTGTACATACTTAATCTGGCACCTAAGTTTTGAAGACGGCTTAGTAGGCGCAGAGATGGGTATGAATGCAAATGTCTTATTAGGATGTTTCAGTTTATGTAACCCAATCGAGGTAGTAAGATTTGAAACAGGAGGTCCTTGTACAGGAATACAGGATTATGATGACGAATTCTCATTCAATATCTTACAAAATCCAATAGAAGATCTCTTACAATTAGAAATAATTGGTCAAAGTCAGGGAAAGGCTAATATGTACATTATTTCTAATGCTGGTCAGATGATGAAGACGGATAATATTGATCTACAATCAAATACGATATTGGTAGATTTAGATAATATTATTGGTGGAGTATACTACGTCAGAATTGTAAAACAGGACGCTGTAGTTATAAAGCCATTCGTAAAACTGTAATAATAATGTTTTTGATTTGGAAGCCACTCGAGTGTTATACTTGAGTGGCTTTTTAATGATAGAAAACTTAGATTCTTACCCAATTGTGGCTAGTTTTAAGTCATAATAGCAAATAGTGGAATCGAAATATTGTAGTAAGCCATATTATACCCTTTCGTTGATAGTATTTTGGCTACTACATAGTTGTATGGTCGATGGTCAAGATGCTCATTTCAATCACCTTACTATAAAAGATGGACTGTCACACAACAGTATAAATGATATTGTTCAAGATCAAGATGGCAACATATGGATTGCTACACAAAATGGATTAAATAAGTATAACGGATATGACCTAGAGGTATATAAATCTTCAGTAGATAATACTCCTTTTAAAGGATTTTTGGGTACTACTATAACCAGTTTGTTAGTAGATCGTGACCAAAATTTATGGGTAGGAACTACTAATGAGGGTTTGAATGTAAAATGGGCCAATAGCAATAAATTTCAAAATCTAAATACCGACTCAGCAATAAGTAATATGGATGTAGAAATATCCTCCATATACAGGGACGACAGAAATTTGCTATGGATAACGACTATTGGTCAGGGAATAATTCAATATGATTTTATTGATGATAAGGCAAAGTCTTTTACATCTGAGAATAGTCCTCTGCTTACGGATGTCATTTTTAGCCTTACGGAGGATGATCTTGGTAATATATGGGCAACAGGAGCGGATAATAATCTGATAAAAATCAGTGCCAACTCTGATCTTAGTATTATGGACTTAAGTACTTTAGATCAATGCTCTCTCTCGAGTTACAGAAAAACGATAAAGCATAATGATGGTAATATACTCCTTGCAACGGATAACCGAGGTTTATTTGATATAAATATAAAAGCAAAGATTTGTAATAAGATCGAATTACCAAGCTCACAACTTAGAGACATAGCAATACACGAAGATCAATTATGGATTGCTTCTGATGGAGATGGTTTGTTTGTATACGATTTTTCTTCCTTGGATGTTAAGCAATTTTTAATCAACCCAAGCATAGATTATTCATTGAGTAGTAATGCTACACAGTCCTTGTTTTTTGATCGTAATGATAATCTCTGGATTGGTACGTACAACGGAGGTGTCAATATCTTATTCGATGACCCTCCTGTAGTGGATAGAATAGAATTATTTGGTGAGCCCGGGGATAAAGTTCCTTTAAGTAGTTCTATCTTATGTATGGCTTATAGCGATGAGCATATAGTATTAGGTACTGATGGTGATGGATTATTTATGGGTAGTGCTGATCAGTTGAATAAAGTATATCCACTGCTAGAGCGAGAAGAGCAGCAGGCAAAGTCTGGTCTTGTTATTACATCCTTGTTTTTTAAAGAAGAACGACTACTTTGGATAGGTACTTATGGAAACGGCTTGTGGCAATATGACTTTGATGGACAAATGTTCAGTAAGATTGAAGGAATACCTGGAGTAGAAGCCCTGAGTAATAATAATATATGGGATATTAAATCAGATCGTCAAGGTTCTATTTATATTTCTACAATAGGTCATGGATTATATATCTATAAGCCAGGTATAGGATTTCAGTCTTTTCTTAATGTCAATCATCCGGAATATAGACTTTCTTCGGATGTGATTATGACCTCCATAGCTGATAGTAAAGGTCGTATTTGGATAGGTACTGCTGATAATGGACTTCATCTTTGGGAAGGTATTACTGCACGGCATTTTTCTAAAAAAAGAAAGTTTGATGGTCTTTGGAATAATAGTATTCGATGTATATATGAGGATGACCAAAGCACCGTTTGGGTAGGCACTCAAGGTGGTGGACTATTTTATTACGATGAGAGTGAGAAAAAATTTAAATCTTACCTACCTGAAGCTCTTGTATCTTCCAATATTATGGCGGTTTTATCAGGAAGAGACAATAGTCTATGGGTAACTACAACGAAGGGTATTTCTTATATCGATAGAGATAATGATAAGATCTCGAATTTCGATTTTCATACCAAGCAGAATTTCAACCAGTTTAATCGTGGAGCAGCTATTTTAATTGATGATGAAAAATTATTAGCAGGTGGTATTTATGGCTTACATAATATTAAAGATTTGAGCTCAGTAGAGGACGAGGATGTTAATCGACTTATGTTTACTGACATCACTATATCAGGCAAAAGCCTATTAGGTACAGCTGATATTCAATCTATTAATGATCTAGATCATATAGCTTTAAAAGCTGGAGATAGATCATTTGAGTTTAGTTTCTCCGACTTTGTATACGACGCTGCTCAGTCCTCTAGCTTTCAATATAAACTTGACCCTTACAATGAGGAGTGGATAAGTTTACCAGCGGGTATCAATCATGCTGCCTTTCAAAATGTACCATGGGGAAACTATACGTTTTACATAAAAGATGATACGCATATTGCATCCATAGATGTTTGTATAGAGAGGCCCTTTTGGTTAAAATGGTGGTTTCTGCTATTCCTGTTATTTTTCATGTGTTCTATAATCTATACCTATCGACGATTTGTGTCACAACGGAAACAGGACGAACAAAAAAGATTGCTCGTCGAAGCTGAAAAAGAAATATTAGCTTTAAAAAATAAATCTTTAGAAAATTCGGTCATTGCCTCCAATACGAAGTTATTATCTTCCACTGCACAGATGGCTCATAAAAATGAGGTTCTTACCTCTGTTAGACAAACGCTTAAAGAACAGCTTAAGTCAGATAAAATTGATTTGTATAGAATCATTCGCTTACTCGACTTAGAATTAGCCAATGAGGATTATTGGGAAGAATTCAATATGTACTTTGAGAGCGTAGATCAGGAATTTATTCGTAAGCTCAATTCAAACTATAGAAATTTAACTCAAAACGATATTCGTCTTTGTGCATTGTTGCGACTCAACCTGAATACTAAAGAGATTGCTTCTTTATTGAATATCTCAATAAGAGGCGTGGAAAAGGCAAGGTCTAGATTGAAAAAGCGGATGGAATTGACTAAAGAAATCAACCTTCAGAGTTTCATAAAATCATATTAATCAAAAATTTGGTCCAATAATTATGCTCGATATATACTGTCCAGATATACTTGGAGTGCCTTATTTTATTGGCTTGTCGTAGTATTGTCGTACGTTTCACTCTTGTTCATACCATATATTGTTTTCATATTGAGGGCTGAGTCTTAATATTAATAGGAAAATGATAAAATGAACCGTATGAAAAATTATTTACTACTCTTATTTGCATTTTGTATTTCGTTTGCCCAAGCGCAGACTGTATTATATGATTTTGAAACACCAGAAACATCTACGACATTCCAAATATTTGGAGGAAACCTAGAAGGTGCGGTAGTCGGTGCTATTGCCAACCCAGATCCTTCAGGCATCAATACATCTTCTATGGTGCTAGAAGCTAAAAAAGCATCTGATGCACCTGACTGGGGTGGAATGTTTTCTAATCCTGGACCAGCATCAGTGCCTACTCCAGCTGGAGGGCAAGTATGTATGGATGTGTGGATGCCTCGTACAGGAAATATTAATCTAAAACTAGAAAATGGTGATCCTGGTGCAGCAAGTAATTACCGTCAAGAACGATTGGTATCTACTGCCAATACTTGGGAGACCTTATGTTTTGATTTAGATCAAAATTCACTAGAAGGCGATATGACTCCTGCTACAGGAAAACCATTTAATAACATCGTGATATTTCCTGATTTTGGAGTTCCAGGAGATGGAACAGAACTCGTATTGTATATTGATAATGTTACGGTACCAGAAGGTGGTGATGTAGCAGATATGGAATGTATCAATCTTTATGATTTTGAAGCGCCAGAAACTAGCGTAAATGCTTTCTATTTTGGAAGTAATCAAGAAGGTGATTCAACAGGTATTGTCATGAACCCAAATCCTACAGCACCTAATGAAAGTGGAACTGTGATGGAATACATTAGAGGGGGAGATGCGATGACTTGGGCTGGAGCGGCTATTACACTAGCTACTCCTTTAGAGACTAGTAATGTCACGGAGATTTGTTTAAAAGTGCATGCACCTACCGCAGGTAATATGACTATAAAGCTTGAAAAAGAAGCATTCGATGATCCGACTAACTGGATCAGTACTCTAGATAACAATAACCCAGGTGCTTGGGAGGAGCTATGCTTTGATTTGAGAGAACCATCATTTGAAGGAGATATGACCCCAGGAGTTGGAAAGACCTTTATCAAAATGATACTTTTTCCAGATTTTGGAAAAGCTGGTACTGGAGCAGAAGAGTTTTATTATCTAGATGATTTTGTTATCAAAACTGACAATACAGAACAATCGTATGATGTTACATTTAATGTAGATATGAACGGGTATTCTGAAGCATTCACTACGGTGAATGTAAGTGGTACTTTCAATTCTTGGAGTGGAGAGGCTAATCCAATGACAGATGATGATGGTGATGGTATCTATAGCACTACGGTTACTGTGGATCAAGGTACTATTGAGTGGAAATATACTCTTGATAATTGGAATGTTCAAGAAAATTTCGACGGAACTGAGACCTGTACTACACCTGTATCATCAGAGTTTAAAAATAGGGTATTGACAGTTATACAAGACGAAGATTTGACTCCAGTATGTTGGGAAAGCTGTTATGCTTGTGGCGATGCTGTTTCTATCACGTGGAATCTTAATATGAATGAAGAGACAGTATCTCCTGATGGTGTATACTTAGCGGGTGGAGCTGATTTTGGTCATGGTGATTTCCCAATGACTGATCCTGATGGAGATGGTATATACTCTATCACGATAGAGCGAGAGAATGGATATTCTGGAAATTATACCTTCATCAACGGTATATGTCTACCTGATTGGTCTTGTAAAGAGAATATTGCTGGTCAAGATTGCGCAGATGCTGATAACTTTAATGATAGATTTTTAGATCCCGTTACAGCTGATATTGAGTTCAACACATGCTTTGGACAATGCTCTACAGATGGATCTTGTGAGGGTACTTCATTATACAATGTCACTTTTAGAGTAGATATGAGCAATGAGACTGTTGATGGAGACATATTTATTGCCGGTGCTACTATCAATAACTGGGATCCTACAGCTACTATGATGAATAATGATGGCGGTGGTATATACAGTATTACAGTACAGTTAGCACCAGGTGCTCATGAGTATAAATTCGTAAATGGTGCTGTATGGGAAGAGCTTACACAAGGTGACGATTGTACGATCACGGATGTGTCGGGTTCATTCACCAATAGACTATTACTATTAGGCGATATGGATACAGTTGTTGATACATATTTGTTCGGAACATGTAGTATCTCTACCGATATAGAAGATCTATCATGGGATGCTAATTTAGCTCGTATCATGCCCACTGTTTTTGAGGCTAGATTCAATATAGAATTCAATGAGTCTGCTAGAGAGACTAAAGAGATTACAGTACTCGATCTACATGGTAAAGTTATGAATCAAACTACTTCAGCTCTTTCTAATGTGACAATCGATGGTTCTGACTGGGCAACGGGTATCTACATGGTACGTATAGTTCATGATGGACAGTTTGTAACTCAGAGAATTGTAAAACAATAGTCTAATCGAGTTTAGATTAACCAAAGAAATCAATGAGAAATTTTATTTCAACAATAATTTTGGCGTTTTCTGCATCATTTATTTTCGCTCAAGATGTTACTATCAAAGGTGTAATAAGTGATGCGGATTATCCGCTAATAGGCGCAGTCGTTAATGTCGAGACACTTGGCATTGGTACGACTACTGATATAGACGGCTCGTATGAGCTTACCGTACCTATGGGTACTGAGGTGGAGGTATCTTATTTAGGATATCAATCACAGACTTTTGTAATCGATTCTGATCAAGTACTTGATGTACTTATGGTTGCAGATTCTCAGGTACTTGATGAACTGGTTGTAGTTGCATATGGTAATCAGAAGAGAAGTGAGATATCTGGTGCCGTAGGTACTATTACCGCAGAAGAGATCAAAGAAACACCCATACTTAGAATGGAGCAAGCTCTCCAGGGACGTAGTGCTGGTGTTACGGTTACTCAAAATTCAGGGTCGCCAGGATCAGCATTATCAGTTCGGATTAGGGGTATTGGTACTTTACAAGATAGTAATCCATTGTATGTTGTGGATGGTGTCATTGTTGAAGGTATCGATTTTCTAAGTCCTAATGATGTAGCTAGTGTTTCTGTATTGAAAGATGCAGCGAGTGCAGCGGCGTATGGGGCAAGAGCAGCAAATGGTGTGGTTTTGATTACTACTAAATCAGGTGCTAAGGTATCAACGTCTTCAATTAGTTACGAGGGATATTATGGAGTGCAATCAGCTCAACAAGAGATTGACTTATTGAATGCCAATGAATATGCCGTAATATGGAATGAAGCCTATATCAACTCAGGTATTGTACCAGAGACCAATCTTCAGAACACTACAATTTTTGGTGAAGGCAACAATTGGCAAAGTTCTCTTTTTGAAAATGCCCCTATGCAGAATCATCAGATTACGATCAATGGTGGTCAAGATGGGTTCTCTTATGGATTATCGGGTAGTCTTTTTGAGCAGCAAGGTATAGTTGGAAATGAGAAATCTGGATACGAAAGACAAACGGCACGATTGATAGCAGATTTTAAGCCAAAATCTTATCTCAAATTGAATGCTAATATTGGTTTGACTAATATTAATAACAGAGGTATTATTGAAAACAATCAGTTTGCCGCTCCGGTGGTATTTGCATTGAATATGGATCCGCTTACGCCTGTCACGAAACCTGATGGTACTTTTGCATATAGTGATTTTGTAGATACGGATATTAGAAATCCGCTTGGTGCTTTAGCTACAACCTTTGATGAAACGAGTGCCAATCGTATTGTCGGTTCAGTAGGTGCTACACTTAACCTTACGGATCATATATCTGTTAGATCTACGTACAGCATAGATGTCAATCACTTAAACCAGAAGTTCTTTATACCAACCTTCAATCTAAGTGTAGATGAGTTTGATGCACCTGTACAAGAAATCAATAGGATCAATACTGTTGGCTTCAATAATAATAGATTTAGAAACTGGCAATGGGATAATTTCCTATTATACGATAGAGAATTTGAAGATCATAAGCTCAATATCATGGTAGGTACATCTGCTATTGAAGGAAGTCAATACTTCAACGGTGGAGCCAATACAGACCTACCTTCTAACGATCCTGATGATGCCTTTATTGGTAATACCATTGCCACTATTGAGTCACAAAGCACATATGAGGGAATTAACGAAAGTGCTTTTTTCTCTTATATCGGTCAGGCTCAATATACTTTCTTAGATAGGTATAATGCCGTATTTACATTCCGTCGAGATGGATCTTCTAAATTTGGACCCAATAATAGATACGGTAATTTCTTTGCTGCCTCAGGTAGTTGGAATATTGATAGAGAATCATTTTTTAATGTAGATTGGGTATCCTCTCTCAAATTGAGAGCTAGTTGGGGTCAGAATGGTAATGATCGTATAGGTCTATATTCATTTACCTCAGTCGTATTGGGTGGTCAAAACTATACCTTTGGTACTGATCAATCAATTACTAATGGTTCTGTAGCACCTACTTTAGCCAACCCAGATCTCAAATGGGAGACTGTAACACAAACTAATGTTGGAGTCGATGCCGAGTTTTGGGAAGGAAGGCTAAGCTTGGTGGCAGATTATTATATCAAGGATACAGATGATATGCTTTATCTTGCTCCGATACTGACGGTTGCGGGAGCAGCTGCACCTTTTCAAAATATTGGAAAAGTGCGGAACTCTGGTTTTGAATTTTCATCTCAATACAGAAATAGAATCGGAGAGTTTACCTATGATATAGGAGGTAATATAAGTTTTGTATCCAATGAAGTCATTGATCTAGCTGGTGGAGATCCTACTATTTCTGGTAATATCTTTGGCGGTGCTACTTCTCGTACAGATGTAGGACATCCTATTGCATCATTCTATGGTTACGTAACTGACGGTATTTTCCAGGATCAATCAGAAGTGACTGCACATGCATTTCAAAATGAGAATACTGCTCCAGGTGATATCCGATTTGCCGATCTCAATATGGATGGTATCATCGATGAAAATGATCAAACATTTATTGGTAATCCTACACCTGATATCACTTATGGTTTCAATACTAGATTAGGCTATGGTGATTTTGATTTGAGTCTATTCTTCCAAGGAGTTCAGGGTAATGAAGTCTACAATGCATGGGTACGATATGATAAGATAGGTGGTAACCGTCCTGCAAGTATCTTAGACAGATGGACAGGGCCAGGGACTTCAAATTTCGAACCAAAAGTCGGTGTCACCGATCCTAATAACAATGCGAGAATATCAGATCGATTTATAGAAGATGGATCTTTCCTTAAACTAAGAAATGTCCAACTAGGTTATAACTTTAGTAACTTTTTAGATCGTTGGAATATACAGAAATTTAGAGTCTACCTCTCTGGTCAGAATCTTTACACATGGACTAATTACTCAGGATTTGATCCTGAAGTGGGCGCAACGGGATCATTAGATCTAGGAATTGATAGAGGATTTTATCCTGCTTCTCGTACGATTTTAGGAGGAGTACAATTGACTTTTTAATTGAAAACCAAGAAACAAATGAATATTAAATTAAACCTGTTAAGGTCATCTATCGGGATATTAGCACTTTGTTGCTTAGCATCCTGTTCTGATGATTTTTTACAAAAAGATCCAGTTATTGGTCAAGTAGAAGAAAATTTTTATAAATCTGAATCTGATGCCATTGCTGCTGTAAATGCAGCTTATGCCGCACTACAATTTGAACTTACTCCTGCTGGACACTTCAGATGGTTTTGGGGGGATATCATGTCGGATGATTCATCAAAGGGTGGAGAAGGTGACAATGATCAATTCCTACTGAAACAGCTTGAAGAATTTCAAGGTCCTACTAATACGGAATACTTACAAGCAGAATGGGAAGCCGATTACGAAGGCATCTATAGAGCTAATATCGTTTTGGAGCGAGTACCTCCAATAGATATGAATGCTGAGCTGAAGGCAAGAATTTTAGCTGAAGCTAGATTTATTAGAGCTTATTTTCACTACAACCTGACTACTCTTTTTGGTAATGTACCATTGGTAGATCGGGTACTTTCTCCTGAAGAGTATAGTATTGCTCAGAGTAATTCCGATGAGTTATTGGATTTTATCGAAAGTGATCTTCTACTGGCGATTGACGATCTTAGTTTAAGATCAGAGTATAGTTCTGAAGATATCGGTAGAATCACGAAAGGTGCAGCTCGCGGACTGCTAGCCAAAACCTATGCCTATAGAAATAAGTGGCAAGAAGCAAAAGGAATATTAGATGATTTGATTGCTAGCAACCAGTATATGCTGGAGTCTGATTTCAGTTTCATTTTTACGGAAGCAGGAGAAAACTGTGCTGAATCAATTTTTGAAATTCAATATATGAACGCTTCTGGTGGTAACTGGGGTAGAAACAATGCCAATGAAGGTACATTTAGTAATGTATTCCAAAGAGCACGTGGACAATTTGAAGGATTTGGATTCAATATTCCATCACAAGATTTAGTAGATGAGTTTTTTGATGCTGCCGGTAATGAAGATCCTAGGTTGGTATCTACAGTATTCAGAGTAGGAGATGAGATGGGTGATCGTGGTATTTTCACAAAAGATGCTACAGGAAATCAACCGCACGATTATTATACTAAAAAGACTTTTAATCGAAAAGATGAAGAAGCTCCATTTGGAGATACAGCTCCAAATGGAGGCAGCAATGATCGAGTGATTAGATATGCTGATATGTTATTATTATTTGCAGAGGCGGCATACCATACGGGTGACGAAGCTGCGGCAATTGATGCAGTCAATCAAGTACGTGCTCGTGTAGGTTTAGGTGAATTGCCCGGCTTATCTGGTGCATCATTGCTAGATAGAATCTATAAAGAGAGAAGAATAGAGTTAGCCATGGAAGGACATAGATTTATAGATCTTGTCCGTACAGGCAGAGCAGCGGATGTTCTCGGACCATTAGGTTATCAAGAGGGTATTCATAATTTCTTGCCTATCCCTGATCTAGAAATTAATAAGTCTAACGGTGTATACCAACAAAACCCAGGTTACTAATGAGAATATTTAAGATAATGGCACTGGCGATGCTGTGTATGGCATACGCTTGTAATGAAAATACGGATTTTCAGCTACCAGAAGGTGATCCAGAAGTACCAGCATTTAGCTATACTGACCTTGCTGACGGAACTAATACCTTTGTATTTAAAAATGAATCTCAAAATGCATTAGGTATTGTATGGGATTTTGGTTCTGAGGCTAGACCTAGTACAAGTACTCTGGATGAGGTATTGGTACAGTTTCCTACAAAAGGTACTTATGTAGTGACACTTCACTTGGCGGATGCTAACGGTACTGGTACAAATTTTAAGCGAGAAACTATTGTGATTGCCGAAGATGCCGAGTTAGGTTGCGATGGTACGCTATCTAACTTTACGAATGAATGTATGATCGGATGCTGGCAGTTTGCTGGTGACCCCGACGTAGTAAAGGTAGGTCCAACCCCTTTAAATGGTGAGTGGTTTACCAGTAACGGACTAGAGCCAACACAGAATGATGATATCTGGTGTTTTGATGGAGAAGGATTTCTTTTAGACTATCAAAATCAAGGTTCTTCATTTTCATCATGTCAAGGATTTGTAGAAGATACCAATTACCCTGTAGCTTCTCCGTCAGAATCCACTTGGCAGTTTATACCAGCTGGAGGCATTCAAGGAACAGATCGTATTATACTCGATAATCCTATCGCATGGTGGGGTACAGAAGATTCTGGACCATTCTATGATATATTTGAGATCGATGGTGATATTATGACGGTAGTGACTCCTATAGAGCCCTGCGATGGTTCTGAGTCTCCAGGATTTTTTACTTATACGATGGTAAGAGTGCAATGATTCAATTAGGTAGCTTCATATCAGTTACAATAGTAATGCTAAGTGCATGCCAAGCTAGTCAGTCTACTACGCAGACCCTAGTTTGGAGTGATGAGTTTGATTATGAAGGTGCACCTAATATACAGAATTGGGATTATGATCTTGGCGATGCTTGTGACCTACCTGCAGGTTGTGGATGGGGCAATGATGAGCTGCAGTATTACACTACTGAAAGCGCTTATGTAGATGGTGAGAAACTCATCATTACTCTTGATAATAATCGTAATGAAAATAGTATGTTCACTTCTGCTAGATTGGCAACTAGAGGGAAAGCATCATGGAAATATGGCACATTTGAAATAAAAGCAAAAGTGCCTGATTGTATAGGTTGCTGGTCGGCAATATGGATGTTGCCTGAGTCTAATGAATATGGTGGATGGCCCAAAAGTGGAGAAATCGATATCATGGAGCATGTGGGATCAGCGCCTGATACTATTACTGGATCAGTACATTGTGAGAGTTACAATCACATCAAAGGTACCCATAAAAGTGGTGCTTTAAATTTAAGTACTGCAACCGAGGAATTTCATGTATATAAGCTCATATGGACTGAGGATTTTTATGAAACTTATGCCAACGACCAGCGTTATTTTAGATATGAAAAGGAGTCCAATGACAGTTCTGTATGGCCTTTTCAACAAAATTTTCATTTATTAATAAATCTTGCCTACGGTGGCAATTTAGGAGGTTCGAAAGGTATCAAACCTGAAGAATTACCTTCAAAACTAGAAATAGACTATGTTAGGATATATCAATAAAATAACTGCAATATTACTATGTATTGCCTTTTTATCTTCTTGTGAGGATAGCACTCCTGTTTCAGATATTACACAGTTTCCAAGGATTACGGCTGAGGATGTTGTAGTAGAAGAGGATGCGGATGATACTTTTGGTAAAATAAGCTTGAGCTGGGCATATACGAGCGAAGTGACTGTAGATTATGTGGTGAGAACACTAGATATAGATACGATCGTTACAGCTAAGGTAGGTGAAGACTTCAATTCAACAAGTGGTACGGTTGTATTTGCTCCAGGAGAAACTGAAAAATTGGTAGATATCGATTTATTAGCTGATCCAATTAGCGAGGACAATGAAAGCATAGAGTTATTTATCAGTAATGCACAGCTCGGAGTGATAATCAAGTCTTCGGGTAGAGTTTTGGTCATGGATGATGATGCCGACTTTTTTGTGGATGACTCTGGTCCTACTTCTCCTACGAGCTATCAAGGACTTGATCTTGTATGGGAAGAGCAATTTGATGGATCTACAATAGACTCTGACATTTGGACTCATGAGATAGGAAATAGCGGTTGGGGAAACAACGAACTACAATTCTATACTGATAGTCCACGAAATAGTTTTCAGGCGGGTGGTTATCTTGTGATTGAAGCTCTTGAAGAGAGTATGGGAGGTAGCGATTATACATCTGCACGTATGATCACAGAAGGGAAAAAAGAGTTTAAATATGGGCGAATAGATATACGAGCAAAGCTACCTACGGGAAGAGGTCTATGGCCAGCATTATGGATGCTAGGGGCAGATTTTCGTACAGTAGGTTGGCCTTCTTGTGGCGAAATAGATATTATGGAGCTTGTTGGTAATCAACCGAATATTGTTCATGGTACTGCTCACTGGGGACCTAACCCTGCGAATAGGCAATTTAAAGGGTCGCAGTCATTCTTGATTGGTGAGACCTTCAATGATCAGTTTCATGTATATTCTATTTTTTGGAAAGAAAATGAGATAAGATGGTACCGCGATGGTGAGGAGTATTTTAGACTTACTCCCGCAGATGTAGGTAATAATGAGTGGCCTTTTAATGACGACTTCTTCTTAATCTTCAATGTAGCAGTAGGTGGTGATTGGCCTGGTAGTCCTGATGCTACTACACAGTTTCCACAACGTATGATTGTCGATTATATCCGAGTATTTCAATAGATAATTACGCCTTTGAAAGGCAGTTTAATGTGAAACATAATAACTTAGGGAATCCATAAATATGGGTTCCCTTTTTTAATAAACAAGCGATAATTGTCATAAATATTCCAAAATGAGAATTCTATTTTTTAGCTGTCTTTTCGTTTTATTGTACAATACAACTTTCAGTCAGGGCACGGACGCAAGCTCTAAGGAAAATCAGTTCATTTCTGACTTGATATCAAAAATGACCATCGAAGAGAAGGTAGGTCAAATGACTCAGTATACTGGATTTTTTGATATCACAGGACCAGCACCTATAAGCGGAGATAACAGAAGAAAGTACGATGATATCAAAAATGGACGAGTAGGATCCATGCTCAATGTTAAAGGTGCGGATCAGGTAAGAGCAATGCAGAAGCTGGCGGTGGAAAATTCTCGATTGGGTATACCGATGATCTTTGGATATGATGTGATTCATGGATATAAAACAATATCACCGATTCCCTTGGCAGAGGCTGCAAGTTGGGATTTACAAGCAATTCAGAGGTCAGCACGTGTCGCAGCCACTGAGGCCACGGCGGCAGGATTGAATTGGACTTTTGCGCCTATGGTCGATATCTCAAGAGATGCTAGGTGGGGTAGAGTCATGGAAGGCGCTGGAGAAGATCCATATTTAGGTTCAAGAATTGCAGCAGCTAGAGTTCAAGGTTTTCAGGGCGATGATCTTTCAGCCAACTATACATTGGCAGCTTGTACTAAGCACTTTGCAGCATACGGATTTGTAGAATCAGGTAAAGACTATAATACAGCTGATATAGGTACGTCTACCCTCTACAATGTGGTATTACCACCTTTTAAAGCAACTGTAGATGCAGGTGTGATGACCTTTATGAATAGCTTTAATGAACTTAATGGTATTCCTGCTACTGCTGATAAATTTTTGCAACGAAATGTATTGAAAGGAGATTGGGGGTTTGATGGATTTGTGGTATCTGACTGGGGATCTATTGATGAATTAGTCATACATGGCTACGCTCAAGATGAGGAGCATGCAGCTCAATATGCAGCTAATGCAGGCTCAGATATGGATATGGAATCCCATGCTTATAAAGAATACTTAGTATCACTCATAGAAAAAGGTAGAGTGGATATTTCTGTTGTAGATGAGGCAGCCAGTCGAATTTTAAGAGTGAAATACAGATTGGGATTATTTGATGATCCATATAGATATTGTGATGAAACTCGAGAACGAGAAATAACGATGAGCAAAGAAAATAAAGATGCTGCTCTCGATATGGCCAGAAAATCTATAGTATTGCTTAAAAATGATAAAAGCTTTCTACCAATATCTAAATCAGGTAAAAAGATAGCAATCATTGGTCATCTTGCAGATAGTGAGAGTAGTCCTTTGGGCAACTGGATTTTAGCGGCAGACGATAATAGTGCAGTGTCACTATTAGAAGGGATATCCAAGTATGATGGAAATGAGTATTCTTACACTCAAGGAGTGAGATTATATGAGGGTAGAGAAAAATTTATCTATGAACTCAAGATCAATACCGAAGATCGGTCTGGTATTGAACAAGCGGTAAAGTTGGCCAAAGAATCAGATATCGTGATCATGAATCTCGGTGAGCATGGTTTTATGTCAGGAGAGGCAAGGAGCAGGGCAACACTGAGTCTACCAGGCCTACAGCAAGAGCTTTTAGAAGCCGTATATGAGGCTAATCCAAATGTTGTTTTAGTATTACAGACAGGAAGACCACTCACGATTACATGGGCGGATGATCATGTACCAGCGATCATCAATGCATGGCAGCTGGGTACAGAGAGCGGTCATGCCATTGCTCAAGTTTTATTTGGTGATTATAATCCGAGCGGTAAGCTACCTATGACTTTCCCAAGTAGTATTGGACAAGTACCGATATACTATAATCATAAAAATACAGGACGACCTTACAATGCCGATCTCGTTTTTTGGTCTCATTATATTGATCAGACTAATGCTCCTCTGTATCCTTTTGGATTTGGCTTGAGTTATACTTCTTTTAAGTATGAAAATCTAATAGTTTCTTCATCTCAAAATACCGTTGAAGTATCGATAACAGTAACAAATACGGGTAACTATGATGGAGAAGAAGTTGTACAAATATACATCAGAGACCATCATTCAAGTGTAGTACGTCCGATTAAAGAACTGAAAGGTTTTGAAAAGCTAGCAATAAAAAAAGGAGAATCAAAAACGGTAAAATTTCAGCTTTCAGAAAAAGAACTTGGATTCTTCAATAATCAAGGAAAGTATATTTTCGAGCCCGGTAAATTTAGTATCATGGTAGGCCCGAACTCAACAGATTTAATGGAGCAAGTCATCGAATTATGATGTCAGACTTACAAATCAATATTAAAGGTGACGTCTCTTAATTAAACTACCAAATCTTGCCTATTATTAAAGTTTTTTAGATTATCGTAGGAGATTAATTGACCTATTTTGACGGGCGCCTCTTTTATTTTCATTAAAATCTACAGGAAGAAAAAACTGCTTTAGCTCAATCTCACGACACAATAATTTGTTAAATTAAAAGTGTCAGATCAGGTCTAACCTTATTTATAATAGACCCAAGGATTAGACCATCTACCACACCGTAAGTATGATTAGCCACCACAACTAAAGGACCAGTTTTAGGAATTTGATTCAATAAGCTTTTATCATAGTTAGCATGTATATGAAGTTCTTGAAGGATTGTTTTCCAAAAATTTTGTAGCATGGGCTGCTAGATGGTGTACCTGCTCATAGATCTTGTTAATATTTCGCTTACATGTAAGCTTTTCAAGCGAGTTAACGAATAGACGTTTAATGGTAGAATGACTATCATCGACATCTGAGGTATTGATTTTTACGCTTACGCAGGCGTCTTTTACTCTTTAGCAGTCTCATTATGCTACACAATATATGAATGCATTGTGATCTGTCAATTAATTTATAAGCTATTAGTATTTTAGCCATTCATTCAAAGTATTATTATGCCGTTCGCTGTACGATTATGTAGTTTATTTATTTTTTTATTTGTTACTGTTTCACTTATAGGACAAATTATGAGTCCTGCAGAACACCATCCTACGGAGTATGGTAAGCAGTTTACTCCGCATCATATTTTAGTCGATTACTTTGAGTACGTAGCAGCTAATTCTGATCAGGTAAAGCTTATAGAGTACGGTCGTACCAATCAAGACAGACCCTTGATGCTTGCCTTTGTATCTAGTGCTGAGAATATCGAGCGATTAGAGGATATCAGAAAGAAAAATCTCTCATTGACTGGACTTGATACTTATGATGTAGCGTTAGATGATGACATTGCCATCGTATGGTTAAGCTTCAGTATTCATGGCAATGAAGCTGGAGGTGCTGAGGCATCTCCCTCAGTAATATATGAGCTACTGAGCGATGAGCATCCTGAAAACAAAGAATGGCTCGAAAATACGGTTGTAATCATGGATATATCCGTCAATCCTGATGGCTACTCTAGATATACACATTGGATCAGAAATGTGGGTGGTCTAAAGGCTAATGAAGATCCACATGATATCGAGCACAACGAACCATGGCCAGGAGGTCGTGTCAATCATTACTTATTTGATCTCAATCGGGATTGGGCTTGGCAAACACAGATTGAGTCTCAAAAGCGAATGGATCAATACAATAATTGGATGCCTCATATATTGGCAGATCTCCACGAGCAGGGCTTTAATAATCCATATTATTTTGCTCCAGCAGCTAGGCCGTACCATGAGTATATTTCTAAATGGCAACGAAATTTTCAAGTGGAGATCGGTAAAAACCATGCTCGGTATTTTGATGATCAAGGATGGTTATACTTTACCAAAGAGATATTTGATTTATTCTATCCAAGTTACGGAGATACATATCCGACATTTCATGGAGCTATTGGTATGACTTATGAGCAAGCAGGGCATAGTCGCGGTGGACGAGCCATAAAAACAGAGTCAAATCAGGTGTTGACACTTCAAGATCGTATAGATCATCATAAGACTACGGCACTTTCTACGATAGAAACCGCATCTAAAAATGCAAGTCGCATCGTTGATAATTTTAAGCAATTTTTCGAGACATCAATAAATAATCCGCAAGGAAAGTTTAGATCTTATGTGATCAAGAAAGACGCGGAAAGACCTGACAAGCTTAGTGATCTGATGACGATGCTTCGCCGACAACGCATCCAATATAAGACAATTTATAGCGAGCGTAGCTTTAGCGGATATGACTATAATTTAGATAAAAATGTGAGTTTCAAAGCAGAAGAAGGTGATTTAGTAGTCAGTGCTCATCAGCCTAAAGGAGTCCTTACTCAGGTATTACTAGATCCAGTAAGTAACCTTGAAGACTCCTTGACGTATGATATTACTGCCTGGTCACTACCGCTAGCCTATGGCCTTCAAGCTTATGGCTTAGATCAGCGATTCGAAGGAGAAGATTTTAGAGATGAGTTGGTCAAGGAAGGACTATCAACTCCTCGTGATATTTATGGAATACTTATTCCGTGGGGTGGTGTAGAGCAGGCTTCCATGGTTGCACATCTTCATAAGCATAAGGTCAATTTTAGATATTCTACTAAGCCTTATAGCGTAGAGGGAAAGTCGTATCGCGAAGGAACTATAATGATTACCAAGGCTGACAATAGAGCTAACTTATCAGATTTTAAAAATGAAATAGTCAAGATCGTTAGGGAAAAGAGAGGTCGCTGGATCCCAATTACTACGGGATGGGCGGAGTCAGGACCTGATTTAGGATCGAGCTACTGGACTATTGCTAAAATGCCAAAAGTACTTACTATACGAGGAGAAGGTGTCGGTACAAATGCTTTTGGTCAGGTAAAGTTTTTTATGGAACGAGAATTGGATTATCCGCTCACGATTATTAATAAAGATGCTTTATCATCGTCTAAATTGGCTGGGTTTAATACGCTCATCTTGCCAGACGGTTACTATAGGCTTTCCGAAAGCCAACTAAATGTGGTATCTGATTGGGTATCCTCAGGTGGTAAAATTATAGCCATTGGTAATGCTAATAGAAGCTTTGCGGATCAGAAAGGATATGCTCTGACATCATTTGCTACAGAAAAAGACAAATCTGCAAGTGAGAAAGAGCGAGAAGAAATCGAGCTGAAAGCTAGATACAATCGATTTCACAACCAAGATCGTAGATCTATTGCTAATGAAGTACCAGGAGCTATTTTTGAAACAGTCATGGATAATACACATCCGCTTGGATTTGCTATGGAAGACCGCTATTTCACTTTAAAGACCTCAAGATTAGCTTATCCACCATTGAAAGGAGCATGGAATGTGGCTTATACCGAAAAAGATGCTCGTGTTATAGGTTTTGTAGGGTCTAAGGCTAAAAAGAAATTGATGGATACAGTAAGCTATGCGCATGAGCAAAAGGGTAGTGGGTCGGTCGTTTATATGATTGACAATCCATTATTCCGTATGTTCTGGCAAAATGGTAAGCAGATATTCTGTAATGGACTGTTTTTCTGATGAAAACTTATGATTTTTTTGGCTTATCAGATACTTTCATATCAATATCCGCAACCATAACTTTTACACCATTTAGATCTTTGACGGATACATGACAGATTACATGGTCGCACTGTTCCCAATCTGTACCGTTCAGATCGCAAGTAGCAATAAGATTAGTTTCCGCTTTTTTAAGGTATTTAACAGACATTCCCCTAGGAATCCATCTCCTGTGCTTAGGTATACTTGCCTCCATGAGTACCCCTCCAGCAAATTCACAAAGGTTACACATCGCAATGGCATGCACAGTTTTGATATGGTTGTGTAGTTTTCTTCTTTTCCTTAGACTGACCTCTATCTTATTATGTTCAATATGCTCTATTTGTGCAGCAATGGAATGGAAATAAGGTGATTTTCGAGCTATGGCGTAAGAGAATATTCGTTTACCTAAAGGAAGGTTTTTCGTCTTTTCGTATAATTTAATGACATAGTTCATAAACCGAAGATATACAATCTGTCCAAGTTTTTCGTTAGTCTGACGTCCCCTGCACAGGGGTACAAATTTCTATGATTACACCATTTGGATCTTTGAGATAACCTACACTTTGGCCCCAAGGTTTATGGCTAATCGGTTCAAGAAGTTCTGCTCCAGCATCAAGAGCCTTTTGAAAATCTTCATTAATTTGATTGCTGATGAAGACTAGCTCAATGCCAATGGGTTTATTAAGTGAAACAGATTTTGTAAACCCATTTGAAAAGTTTGAATCACCTAATTGATGAGATGCGAATGCAATAGTAGTTTTTCCACTTATTAGTTCTCCATAATCTTCTTCGGGAGTCATCATTTTTCTCGGAAACCCAAATGCGGTCTCATAGAATTCTAAACTTGAGGGTACGTCACTTACATAAACAATAGTATAGCTATAAATCATAGATACTTCTTTTACTAGTTTTCACTTAAATATATTATTAAAACGACCTAGTAGATTATTTTTAATATGGTAGTTTAACTACAATTTGAGTCATTATGATTATGAAATAGGAATAAATTAACGAGTCTGCTAACAAAAAAAAGGAGCTGAAAATTAATGTAACTCCTTGATTTTCAGTAGTATGGGCGGTATTATTCGAAACTGCGATTCTCTCGCCCTAGCGTGATGCGTGGACTACGATCAATGTCATTTAATTATCTAATGAAGTCTTCATCATACGGCTTCGGGCATTTAAGTCAAAAGGAAAACGACTTCATGAAAGACCATACCTTTTATGCCCCCTTATATGTATTCTACTCTAAAAGAAAGTTGAAGTATCTGTCTAAAAATAATCACTATAAAATTACTAAAAAGCTAGATTTGAGTTACTAATGGCTTACACCGTAAAACAAAAAAGGAGCTACAATTTAATGTAACTCCTTGATTTTCAGTGGTCGGGGCGGCAGGATTCGAACCTGCGACCCCCTGCTCCCAAAGCAGGTGCGCTAACCGGACTGCGCTACGCCCCGATACCTTTATTTTAACACTGGCGGAGAGAGGGGGATTCGAACCCCCGATACCCGTAAGAGTATAACACCTTAGCAGGGTGCCGCTTTCAGCCACTCAGCCACCTCTCCAGTATGTTCAGAGGACTTAGAATTCAATGAAAACATCTACTCTCCTTCGCCATGAATAGTATCGTATATATTCTATAACCACTTTTAGGTATAGCTCTTTCTTAAAGAGATCGCAAAGATAGTAGAGTCTCTAATAAATGCAACCGTTTTATACTTGAATTCTAAATTATTTTAAATTTCCTTTTGTACTGCTATCACTTTATCTATATTCATGTTAAGATCCTTTTTAAGTATCCGATTATTTTAGATTTCAATCAACCTGAGAGATAGAGTAATCGAAGAATACGGCCTCGGTCTCACGACTGAGGTTTTTTTATTTGTACTAAAAATGGAAAGATATTCTAGGCAAACTATACTTCAAGAAATTGGCTTAGACGGTCAAGATGAGCTATTCGCTGCAAAGGTGGTTATCATAGGTTGTGGTGGATTGGGTTCGATTGTTGCACCATATCTTGCCAATGCGGGTGTTGGACTTTTAATATTGGTAGATGGAGATAGTCCTGATTTGTCGAATTTGCATAGACAAGTATTTTTTCAAACTGGAGAAACAGCAACAAAATCAAGAGCATTACGAAACCATATCGCTAAGACTAATCCAGATGTACAAACGATTGTTTTTGAAGAGTATCTTAATAAATCGAATATTGAAAAGATACTAACCAATGTTGATCTTGTCATAGAGTGTACAGATGATATGATGACCAAATATTTGGTAAATGACTATTGTCGCTTAAACGCTATTCCTGTAGTTTATGGAGCAATCTATAAGTTTGATGGTTATGTCTCGCTTTTCGAAAATAGGTCTGAAGAGAGTATTCATCTCCGAGATATCTTTCCTATACCAAACCTTGATGTACCCTCTTGCTCGGAAGTTGGTGTTTTGCCAACAATAGCTGGTATTATGGGCTTGTTGCAAGCCAATGAAGCTCTAAAATATTTGCTAAATATTGGGGAGTCATTAAGCGGGATACTATTAAGTTACAATGCACTTAACAATTCACAACTAAAACTTAAGCTGAAAAAAAGCTGGACCGGAGATTTGCAACAGTTATATGAAACTGAACAGTACTTAGGGATTTCATGCAAACCGTTGCCTGAGCTAACTTGGTCAGACTTGAAGAATCGGATTGAAAATTACCAACTGATATCCATATTAGAAGATCACGAACATCAAGATATTTCTGATCCCGTAAAGCGAATTGCAATGTCAGATTTTTTGAATAATGATTTCGAAATTGAAACGCTTGATCAACCGACAGTGATTTATTGTTTATCAGGAATACGTTCGGCTCAAGTAGTAAGACATATAAGTAATAACTTCACTAAAGCAGATGTTTACAGTCTTAAAGGCGGACTCAGGTCCGTATTATCTAAGGAGTAGCATTTACCCAATAAGATCCATTTTCGAGAAATTCTCTTTTCCAGATCGGAACGGTCTTTTTTAGTTTATCAATAATAAACTCACAAGCTTGAAAAGCATTTTTCCTATGTACAGTAGAGACCGCAATAATCACGGCCTTCTCTGTTATCTCCACATGTCCCAAACGATGATGAACTGCTATCGATTGAGTATGAAATTGCTCTTTTGCTATCAAACATATCTTATGTATTTCTTTGATAGCCATAGATTTGTAAGACTCAAATTCTAAGTACTTAACATCTTCACCTTTATTGTGATTTCGTACAGTGCCTACAAATAGACATATACCACCACACGACTCGTGGATAACATAATCATAGCATTGATCGATGGATAACGCTTGATCAAGAATTTGTATATCAATTGAACTATCCACCACTTACAGGAGGTATTATAGCAATGTGATCTGATGACTTTATCTCGGTAGTGTCTTCGGCGTACGCTTCGTTGATGGCCACCATATATTGATTGATTGACTGAAACTTTGGGAATTGCTCCTCCAAATAACGCCGAAGCTGTGAAACAGATTGCACCTCTTCGGTAGTAATCTTTATTTCTGATGCTCCTGCAATATCTCGAGCAATGCCAAAACACAATACTTTCATACTAACCAATTTAAGATCAAATATTTATAAACTAATCGGATACCAACGATAAAAATCAGAATGGCCGAAATTGTGCGGATAGTTTTGGTAGTAAATTTTGAAAGGCTCAGTCTAATACCTATTTGACCACCTATAGTTACAGCAAGTATTAGCAAAAGATATTCTATTTTAAACACAAACACCGACGAATTTAGCTGACCTATGAGTCCAGCTATAGAGTTGACCAATATAAAAAGTGCTGTACAAGCTGCAATTGAAATAGCTCGGGACCATTTAGATAAATGAAGAATAGGTGATAAAAATATTCCGCCTCCTATACCGACTAGACCTGATAAAAAACCTATACCTCCTCCTATCGCAAGTTCTCCGTATTTAGGTATCGCAAGTTTCTTTAACTCAATGGGTATCAGCATGACTATGGCTACAAGTATAAGTGTTGCACCTAGAAGATTGAAGAAGATCTCTTGACTGAGCTGCATTTTCCCACCCAGATAAGCCATAGGAATACTTAATAAAATCAACGGCCATGCTTTGACACCCTTATACTTCCCTGATCTATATAGTATGATTACAGAACTAAGTACCACTACAATATTACAGCTTAGTGCCATGATTCGTATCTGATCATGTGGTAAAAGCGTAAGTGATAGAAGTGCCAAATAACTAGATCCACCACCAAATCCTGCCGATGAATATACAATGGCAATGATAAAGAATAGAAGAATTAAAATCGTAAAAGACAAACCTAATATGCTCTAGAATGAATCAATATTCTAAACTATCGAAAATTATTCGTTAGCTTCATTTCAATACGTAGTTTTATCATCAGTGAAAGAAATACGAAAGATCATTGCAAAATACGATGAGTATACTGAGCTGCCAGTCTCTATGGCGCTGGCATCAGTAGTCTCGGTAGAACAATCGTCTTATCGCCGTATAGGTGCTCGTATGCTCGTATGCAGCAACGGCATTTGGGAGGGTGGGATATCAGGTGGTTGTTTGGAAGGTGATGCACTAAAAAGAGCCCAAATAGCCATTTTTAAGAATAAGTGCTCAATTGTTACTTATGATACGCTAGAAGACGATGAAAATCAAATAGGAGTAGGTCTAGGATGTAATGGAAAAATAGATATCCTCTTCGAACCTATCGACATATCAGATGCTAGCAATATCATTGAGCAACTAAGGACTATAGCAAATAGCCAACAACCTCGTGTATTGCTCAAGAAAATAAGTCCAGAATATCCAGAGCAACTCGGTAATCATTGTCTAGTAGAAGAGTCAGATATAAATGACATCCCAGTGGATTTTCATAGAGCGGATCTAAATACCGTTATCAAAGACGCCTTTAGGAAAGGTAGACCTCAGATTTTGAAGAGAGATACAGCAGCAATAGAATCTGATATACTTGTTGAATATATACGACCCGAGACCAACCTAGTGATCATAGGAGATAACTATGATGTTAATGCCCTGATCGGGATTGTCAATGAGTTAGGGTGGAATATTTTTATAGTAGGCAGACTCAAAAAGATGAATAAATACATGACTGAGCATGCTCATGGAATATTTGAATATGAATCGCTTCAAGAGCTGTCCTCTGATCGATTTACTGCATTTGTTTTGATGACACATGACTACAATTGGGATATCAAACTGATACCTGAAATTTTAAAAAAAGAACACTTTTATTTCGGCATGCTTGGCCCAAGAAAACGTCTCCAAAAAATTATGGGTGAGGATTCATTAAAATCACTTCAGTTGGATAAAAAACTCCATAGTCCCATTGGCTTAGATATTGGAGCCGAAACTCCTGAAGAAATCGCTTTAGCCATTTGTTCAGAAATTATCTCTGTGATGAGGTCAAGAGATGCAGGTTTTTTGAAAGATCGAGAGGGGAGTATACATTAATGAACTCTAATCTATTTTAATTCAAGAATTTTCTAGCCGACGAGTTGTACTTTTATGAAAACGCAGACTTCATGCCATTACACTTCAAATCATATCTCAATAAACCATCATCCTACAAAGGAGGGAAATCCCTTTCTGAGGTAAGCTCTGATAAAAAGATTTATAAGTTATCATCTAATGAAAACCAGTTTGGTAGTTCGCCTATGGCCATAGAAGCTATGGAGACTAGTCTTAAAACATTATCTCTATATCCTGATCGTACCGACCATAGATTGTGTAAAGCATTAGAGCAATTTTATGGAAGTGTTTTCAGTGCCGATCAGTTTATCACTACTAACAGTGGGGTAGCTAATATAGAGATGATCATGAGTGGTTTTTTAGAGGAAGGTACCGAATGTATTATCTGCAATCCTGCTTTTGGTGCTTATGATGATTTTGCTAGAAAATTTGGTGCTACCGTAGTAGATGTACCGTTAGTTGGTAATGATTTACATCTTGATGTAGATGCTATATTTGGAGCGATCAATGAACATACAAGACTTATATTTATCACGAGTCCGAATAATCCAACGGGGACTTATATCCCTAAAGATCAAGTCGATGCACTTATGTCCGGTGTACCAGACCATGTGGTCGTAGTTTACGATGAAGTGTACTTTCAGTTTGCTGATGCTGATGATTATGTACGAGGTATTCCTTATGTAAAAGAAGGTAAAAACGTAATTGGTGTAAACAGCTTCTCTAAGGCTTATGGTCTTGCAGCATTGAGAGTAGGTTACTCGTATTCTACGCCAGAAATAGCTAGATATCTTAGACAACTACAACGACCATTTATGATCAATGCAGTTTCTATGGATGCAGCGATTGGAGCTTTGCAAGATCACGAGTTTATTTCCAGTACTGTTGAAAGCATACATCGAGAGCGAGATTACTTGTATCTGCATTTTGATCGTTTAGAGATCGACTATTGGAAGACCCAAGCCAATTTTATACTCATTAAACCTACCATGCATATAGCAGAGTTTGAAGAAAAGCTCTTTCGTGGAGGAATCATGATAAGAGATGCTGGTCCTTTCGGAGCTCAAGATTGTGCAAGGATTACGATAGGGACTCGCGAGGCTAATCAGTTACTTATCGAAACGATCGAAAGTATTCTTTATTAAGTTATGTTGTATGATTTAATTCTCAAGCAATCGATATAACACAGGCTTACTAGGAGCAGCATCTAACTCCATAGAAGGTATTTGTATATTCAGTAGGTAAATGCCATCTTCTATATCGTTGGGTACATAAATTAGCTCTGTAATAGTACAATGGCTTCGACTTGTTACTTTGTTTTCTTTAGTAATACCCCAAAAAATATGATGTGCCTTTAGCTTTCCTTCATCGACTTCACGATCTACGGATGGGAGGTCTAGTAATAGGTGCTTTACATTGAGCGAAACTATATATTTCATTGCAGAACCGGTAAGATAGCAGGGGTTGGTTCCAGAGTAATCTTTACTTAGTTTGGCCTCTTCATTTGGTAGTGTCCTTATTATCAAAGCGGGTATATCATTGTCGCTAATGAGTACTTCTAGCTGCTCACGATCTATCACCTGATCACCATTTTCTAAGGTAGTAGGCACTATTGTAATCAAAGATGCCAGATGGTGATAAGTCTTTAATTGATCATTTACAGACTCTTGAACTTTAGTGATATGACCTAGACATTCAGTATGAGTACCGTTGCCATGAGGATTGAGCTGTACATCAAAAAAATTGACAGGAGCACCGTGTTTTACAGATCCAATAAAATCTCCAGATTTGTAAGGCTTGGCTTGATATACTGTGGCATTAAAGCATCTCACTTGACCGATAGGAATCGATATATCAAGTGGCTCAGATAGATTACATAGGTATTTAATTTGCTGATGGGTCAATGTAATGATCATGATAGACATGATTTTAAGGTTTCGGCAAATCTATAAACATCAACAAAACTGTTGTATATAGGAGCTGGAGCTATTCGGATGATATTGGGTTCTCGCCAGTCTGAGATGATACCTTTTTCAGATAATGCATAGAATAATGACTTATCAGCATCTTTGACTTGTATGGATAGCTGACATCCGCGTTGTGCAGGACCATGAGGAGTGATTACAGATATAATATCACCTTGTATTTCATCCATTAATTCTTCAAGAAATCCTGTAAGTAGTATTGATTTCTGACGTAAGACTTTTATACCGACCTCATCATACAGGCGCAATGATGCCCAGATACTAGCCATAGAGAGTACTGTAGGGCAGCTAAGTTGCCAAGCTTCTACTCCATGCATCGGTTCAAATTGATCTTTCATCAAAAATCTAGTTTCTTTTTTGGTTCCCCACCATCCTTCGAGTCTAGGGATATCAGTATTTTCTGCATGCCTCTCATGTACGAATGCTCCTGCCAAGCTCCCCGGCCCAGAACACAAATACTTATAATTGCACCATACTGCAAAATCACAGCCAGTATCATGTAACTGAAGATCTTGATTTCCAGCACCGTGAGCACAATCAAAACCTACCATGCATCCCTGCTCATGACCCCATTGAGTGATTTGTTTCATATCAAAATACTGCCCCGTGAGGTAGTTGGTATTACCAAACATGATAAGTGAAGTTTGTGACCCATGTTTTTCGATTTGCTCCTTGATATCCTCTGCTCTAATAATTGCCTCACCAGCTCTAGGTTGAATTTGGATTAAACACTCCGCAGGATCCAAACCATGAAATCGGATTTGAGAAGTGACAGCATAAATATCTGATGGGAATGCTCCTGCTTCAATGATAATTTTATTTCGTATGCCTTTAGGTCTATAAAAAGAAACCATCATGAGGTGCAGATTTACCGTAAGCGTATTCATGACGACGACTTCATGAGCCTTTGCACCAACAATATTAGCTGTGGCTTTCGTTAGATTTTCATGATAGCTGACCCAGTCGTGCTTAGCTTGAAAATGCCCTTTTACACCCAATGCTTGCCAATCGTCCAAGACTTCATTGATTTGATTTCTAGTTGTTTTTGGTTGTAGTCCTAGAGAATTACTACATAAGTATATGGCATCTGACCCATCTTCAGTTTTTGGAAAGTGAAACTGTGATCGATACTCTTTTAATGGATCTTGAGCATCAAGTTCTTGAGCTTTAAGTAAATATGTGGATGGCATAGTAAAGTAAGTGCTAATTAGAAAATTGAAAACTTAGTTGCTTCTTGATCTCATCGGGTAATGCGGGTAGGGCAGACCTTGGGATCAATAGAGTAGAGATATTATGAAAGTCAGTAAAGATCTGATGAGTTTTCGCAGTTTTTGCAAGATAATCATGACCTGATGAGCCGCCAGTACCTATTTTATTCCCGAGCATACGGAGTACCATCTGCGCATGCCTATATCGCCAAGTGGTCAGAAGGTCATCGATATTGATTAAGCTAGTAAGTAGCTGAAATGGTAGGTGTAGGATAGGTTCGTCGCGATACAGATTGATAAAAAGTGCAGCAAGCGTGGCTTCATAAGAAAGCCTCTTTTGACCATTTTGTATCATTGCTTTATGTGCTTCTTTGTCTAATACTGATTGAAAATAGCTATCAGTGCCTCCAACCATTTTAGTACGCATTTCCTTTTCTTTATCATTGAGATAATCAGATTCCTGGATGGATTTCGTCTCTCGTGTTAGCATACCTTTTACAGCTTGACTGTATAAGCGGACAAAATCAAAGTTTTTAAGTTTTAAAAATGGAGTCCGCTCAAGCCAATGTTGTATAAGATCATAGAGTGTTCCATCTTTATAAATACCTTCAAGCTCTTTTTGTTGTTCTTCAGGAAATACAGAACTGTACTTGGTATTATGATACGTCATGCGCTGCTCATCAGGTAAGCCCAGCATACATTCGATAGCTCTAAATTGAAAACTCTGAAATCCTGATGCTGGAAATAGGTAAGCTCTAAAATCTAAAAAGTCGAGAGGAGTCATGGTTTCCATGACACCTATTTGCTCTACAAGTAGTTTCATGACTTCTTCTACACGATTGAGTCTTCCTACTGCAACACCGATATTGCGCTCGTCTACCTTATTATCTTTAAATAATGTGATAACAGATTTTAGTTCATGTAATATTTGTTTGAACCATAGCTCATAGACTTGATGTGTTATAATGAAAAGCATCTCTTCATGGGCGGGCGTCTCAAGTTCTGCACTTCTCAACTGCTGTGCCCCTAGTATTTTCTGAAGCTCGAGATATTTTTGATAATGTATTGTCGAGTACTTGCCTTTTGATTCTGTAATATAGCTCATGTCAGGTCTGCTGCTTTCTGTTTAAATAATCACTACAATCTACGCATATCGATCAGTATTGTGAAAAATTAATATTGGTATGCTCTATGTTCAAGTTTTTGGCTTGATTCTTTTATTTTAAATGTACTTATGGATTTTACAGTACTTGTTTCATTTATGGTAGCTTCTATAGCACTTGCTATTATGCCCGGTCCTGACAATATCTATGTATTGACAGAGAGTATCACCAAAGGAAAGCAAAATGGAATATTGACTTCGGTTGGATTATGTTTGGGAGTACTGATCCATACCTTAGCCGCGGCATCAGGTATTTCACTTATTGTGCAGAGCTCAACCTTACTATTCTCTGTCATCAAATACCTAGGAGCTGCATACTTATTATACTTAGCTTGTCAGGCATATCATGAAAAACCAATGGATGTCAATACGGCTACTAGCAAATCAGATAATCTAGAAACTAATCTTCAGTTGATCTCAACAGGTTTTTTTATGAATGTGCTCAATCCAAAAGTAACACTATTTTTTATTGCCTTTTTACCACAATTTGTAGTCGCGGATGGATGGCAGGTGAGTATTCAATTGATTCTTTTAGGAGTATTATTCATGATAGCTTCTCTCCTTGTATTTTCGAGTATCGCTTACTTAGCTGGTGGTCTTACACGATATCTCAATGAACCTCGATTTTGGGTATACTGTAAATGTCTTAAAATGACGGTATTGATCGGATTAGGTATTGCTTTATTGATGGATTGATACTTTTTACTTATTCATGATGAGATTATAATAAAATATAAACAATACTATAAATATCTAAAACGAGATAACCTGCGACTCTTGATTATTGTAAATCGATTAGTATTGTAGATGAAAAACAGATTTAAAATAATTGCAATATATAAGCTCTAAATATTGTGGTGTATTTCAGTTTTTTATTAAATTTATATTATGATTTTTAATCATGCGTCCCCACACTCAGTAATTAATAGTTATAGTACAACAAAGCAGTGTTGATATTTTTTTAGTGCATAATTATTGTAGAATATCGGTTTTGATGATTTCAAATGATGCCAAAGTAGATTCTATGAATAGCAACTTGTATTAGATGATGTATTACATTTTACTTTTCCAGATAGGACTATAATTAAAGTAGTGTTTCTAGTTTATATCCCTAATCCAAAGTTTTGATAAATAGACGTCATATTTGATTCAAATGGGACTAGAATTTTACAAGTAGAGGCAATAACTTGCTCATAGTTCATTGTCAGATGGATTAAATCAAAAAAAACACCCAATTAACCTTGGAAACAATCTAACCAGACATAAGTATATGCTTGTGCTGTTTATATTATTTAATGTTTTAAAAGAGTGTTTATGAAGTGGTGTTTAATTTTATTATTCGGATTATGTACAGTAGGTAGTGGTCATGCAATGCAGGTTAGCCTTAACCAAACTTCAGTGTCATGCGGAGCGACTAATATTGAAGCTACCTTTGATTGCAATTTTAATGGTTTTGTTGATGTTACTATTTCGGGCGGTGTAAATACTGCCGGAAATGTGGTTAGTTATGAAGTGGAAAACGGTCAAACTTCTTTTTTCATTGAAGTCCAACCATCAGATAATAGTCCATTTACGATTACTTTTGAGACTACAAGTACGGATTTAGGATGTGCTGTATTACCTTCTCCATTTTCTAGCGCTACGCTAAGCCATACATGTGTAGCTGGAACCAATGATAACTGCGCTACGGCTGCACCGCTAACGGTTAATTATAATACATGTTCATTTTCAGAATTCGATGTGAATAATTCAACTGAATCAGGTGTCATTGCTAGTTGTGGTTCTTCAGGATTGAAAGATCTTTGGTATTCATTTGAAGCCAATGATATTGAGGTATGGATGAACTTAGGAAGCTTACCAGGAACATTTGCTAGATGGGCGGCTTACTCTGGATGTGCAGCTAATTCAGAAATCGCCTGCGGTTTTACTACTCCAAATACCTCAGATATTAAGATAGGGGGTCTTACTGATGGAAACACATATTATATTCAAGTTCAAATTTTCTCATTCGCTACTGGTGATCAACAGATTTGTTTATATGATAATAGTCCTTCTAATGCCAACGCTCCTCTACCTATAGAATTAGGCAGTTTTGAAGCTTCCTTAGTTAAAGACAATCAAGCTATCATAGAATGGGAAATCTTTTCAAGTATAAATACAGAGCGTCTGAACTTACTACGAAAAAGAAAACAAGATGAAAAGTATATTTCAGTTTTTGAAATGAAATTAGAAGATCACTCGGACTTAAGGTATTATAAGTTTGAAGATAATAATTTAGATTTTCAGGAGACATATTACTATGTTCTACAAACCACTAATACAGATGGCACTCAAGATTTGAGTCATACGATATCTGTAGAAACTGCAATGAATAGAAATAAAAATATTACTCTTATATATCCTAATCCTACACGTGAGAGTCTTGTTTTTAACTATCCTTCTTATTTACCTAAAGAGGATCTAGTAGATATTAATATATATTCCTTAACAGGTGCTTCTGTTAAAAATATCACATTTTCTGATCATGATGAATATAAGCTTGATATCTCTGAACTTGAAAACGGAACCTATATATTGGAGTATAGAAGTGGTATAAGTAGAGGACAGAAGTTATTTATAAAAATCTAAAATACAAGTAGGAGCAGATAAACTGCTTGAATTAGACCTAATATTGTATTATACCTCAGTGCTCGTTTGTATATGGTAGCTGGGGTATATACATATCTCAATGTTTAATTACTACAAGTATTGATTCCTTATTCAATACTTAAAAGTGAATGGTTGATACCACATAAACTTACTGCATCTAAAACTTGAAATTTTTTATTCTTTTTATTTGCTCATTTAACATATTATCAAATTATTTAATATATTTGCTCTGTGTATAATGCGTATTCACCTTCCAGAGGTATATACAGACGAAGCTTATACACCCACCTAAGGCGAGTTTAATAGAACCGAATCTATGCGAATAGAAATATTCCATAGATGTGATTATGGTTACTAGTGATGTTCAACTTTACCCCTCGATAAGTAAGGCATCATCAATTTAATATTAAACTCAAATTAAGAAGATGAAGACCATCTTAAACTCAACGCTCAACTTTAGTTTTTTAGTAGTGCTATTTATGATAACAAGCGTATCATGCTTATACGCTGATCATGATCCTCACAAAAAACATGTAGACAATCTACATCTTGCCTACCAGCATGCAGATTGTGACGATGAAGCAATATTGCTTGAAGCATACCGATCGGCTCAATATCGTGCCGAAAGTAGTGCCGCATCCATGATGGCAGAAGTAAAAGAATGCCAACGTATAGCCAGTTGTGAAGGCGATGCCGAGCAATGGTCAGATGGCGGTAATCTTCAGATATGTGGAGATCCAGGCTTGACAGATCTCGATATCGGAGTACAAGCAAATCGTAGGAATATTACGGCTCTAAACTGGGGAGGTTGGACTATACCACCAGGAGCGACAATCACAAGTGCTTCGATCCAGTTTACTGCGCTATCGAGTAGTACTGGGGCAGCTGCTTTTACGATATATGGAGAGGCTGCGGATAATTCCGCACTATTTAGTGCTGCCAATGATATAGTAGGTCGTACAGCCACGGCAGCTACAGTGAATTGGTCACCAGGGACATGGACGGCAGGAGATGCAGGTACAGCCCAGCAGACTCCCGATCTTACCAGTATTATACAAGAGATAGTCAATAGACCAGGATATGCAATGGGAAATAACATTACCCTGGCTATTACCGGAAAAGGACAAAGACAAGCGGTTGACTTTGAAAATGGAGCGGCTCAAGCTCCAGAGTTATGCATCACCTATGATGTACCGGATCCACCGGCAACTACTTGTGACGGATGTCCTGATATCAGTGTAGTAAGTTTGGATGGAGTACCTAACTTTCCGACCATCGACCTATTGAATCTATGTAGTGCTCCTGATACAGCAAGTATATTGATTTATAACTCAGGGGAGTGTATGCTACGAGACGTTGAGTTGATGATTACATTCGATGAGGGATTATCGTATGGAGGTTTTGTATTTATGGATGAGAATAGTACGGGCACAGGTACCGTAGCACCATCTGATTTATCAGATTTAGCTCAACCTACCTTTACCATATCACAGATCGATAGTGCGGAGGCATTCATCATCAATGTAGCAGTACAAGCAGATTGTGCTGTAGATACAGAGTCAGAAGAAGCCATAAACTTTGATGCGATGGTGACTTTTACTTATGATGATGATAATGGTACTTCACCTTCTTGTAATGAAGGTATTGAAGAAGTAGGGGCATATAACTCTGGTATAAGAGTGCCAGTAGTCAATGTATTACAAGTATCACCAAGTGATCTAAATATATCACAGTCTAATACTCCGCAATGCCAACGAATATTGATATCCCAAGACGGTATACAGGCTTTCTTAGATGGATTTCAGTTTGAGATTAATGGAGTAGACCAGAGTGTATATCAAGTGACCAGTATAGACATATCAGATGTACCCGTACCAGCAAGTGATTATAGCTATGATGCTGCTACACAGACGGTAAGTCTCACGATTACCGATAACTATTTCGCAGCAAGTCCATCACCAGCAAGTACAGATGGGGACCTATTTTTTGAGGCAAACGAAAGAATATTTATAGATGTATGCTACCAAGTAATGGGATGTACGGATGAGGCTAATTTCTTGATGTATAATGCCTTTTATGGATGTAATAATCAAGTATGTGGCGATATCTCTCAGATGCAAGGAGCTGTAAACTTTACTCCTAACTATGGTGCAACAGCGGTTGTAGTTTCGGGAGATGTACAATATGGTCAAATTTGTGGTGCTGATCTAGCATATAACCTTGTAGTTCAAAGCGCAAATTCTAATCCTTTAGATGGATTGTGGGAAGATGTAAGCTTTAAGTACAAAGGCTGTATTATCAATAATACCATGATTACATCGCTACAGATGAATGGTGTAGACGTACCCTCAGATTTATGGACGGCAGAAAACGGAACAGTAGAGATAGATTTGAAACTCAATATGACGGACTTTGATGGCCCTGGAGGGATAGAAGATACCGATGGAGATGGGATTTTTGATGATATACCAGGCGGTAATGTGATTACAATAAGTACCATCTTAGATATTGGATGTGCTATGGACGGTGCTGATTGTTCGTCTATATCTTGTTCTTTGACACAGTTAGAAGTAAATGGTAAACGAAATTGTGGTCAAGATTTCCAGCAATTTGCGACTATTGGAGGCGATGGACCGATCAATTTCTTTTATGGTAATCAAGGATCGGAAGTAACGGAAATAGGAATATTCAGCAATGGTTCTTTAGCTACAGAGGATTTTTATCCTACCTGCGATGTTTGGTCTCCGACAAATAATGGATATCAGTTTTCGTATGAGTTTGGAAGTAATAATATAGATCCATGCCCGTCAGGAGGTGACAACATAGAGCTCGTTGTTACTGTACAAGCATCTGGAGCAGAAAGAATGCGTGATCTTCGATATAGTCCAGGTAGTGCAACTTACGAAGGAGCACCAGTAACTGGAGTAACGGGTACATATTTAACTGCCGTAAATGAAGGTGGAGGATTGGATACCTTTGCTTACGAAATAAGAATTCCTGCGGGAGATACTGCCCTGGATGGGGTAGAACCACATAATTATGACTTTAATATAGATTATAGAGGTAATTGTTCTCCATCTGATTGGGTATATATTAGTTATAAAGTAGTAGAAACTTGTGACGCTTGTAATAGTGCCGATCCATGTGAGATTGTAAGAGCTTGTGATGGTACTCGGACCTATGTTAGATGGAATAGATGTACATGTGAATGTGATTTATTTGCATTTATAGATACGCTGTATCGAACTAACTATGGATTTGCAGACAAGGCCATGACACAACCTCTTACTTCTGCGGATGTTCCAGAAATTGACAAACAAAGATTCCTTCCAGGTGATACCATGTATTATAGGGCAGGGTTTGAAATTAGAAATGCAGCACCTTTTTATGATAATACGGATAGACACCGATATTGGCAGTTTTATGTTAATCCGCGAGAGGATGCAGGGCCTGTGATGATAGATATTAACAACTCTACTTTCGGTGGTTGGTTTTGGGAAGATAGTGCAACTGGTGTAATCACTGAGATTGGAGTACCTGATTGTTTGCAAAACTATCCAGATGCGACAAGGGATGCATATACTTGGCCTTCGATGCAGTTACGTAATTTTGGAGTTGCTAATAAATCTAGTTCTTGGATAGATCGCAATAATGACGCTTATCAAACTTGTCTAAATGATGATAATATTAACCCTAATTATCCACCAGAGTCAGCTATAAATTATATGATGACCAATGATGATGGAGCAACATCACAAGTCACTGATCGACAGCGAATATTAATTTACTGGGGAGAAAATGAAGAATGTGCTGACACAGGTAGTAGTACTGATGGAAATGCAGATGATGCTTACACTAATAATTGTAGACAAGAGTTTTTGCAGCAATTTCCACTGAAGGATGGTGATAAGATTTATTTTGATGTATATGCACCTATGATTCATAATCCTGCATATGACTTAGAACAGATTAATAATTCAGGGTTAGGTAATTTTATGTATCTAAGACCTTGGGGAAATGTTGTTGCACAAACAACAGCTTGTTCTGATTATAATCTTGCTAATATTTGTCATACTACTCAGGGGTATGAAGGTCATATCCCTGGGCCAATAAGTGTGACACCAGATGTAGTGGTCGAGGACTGTGATGTACAGGTAGAGTATGAATTTACCTTACAAAATCCTCTACCATCGGTGAATACGGATGCAGGTGAATTACCATGGTATGAAAATGAGTATCGACCCTTCATGGCAACGGAATATTTAGAGTTTCGATTTCCGACCAATATGGTTTATGGAGATAATGGGGTCCTTGTGCTACCCGACGGTAGTGAAGTGCCTTTACCCTCTCAGTACATAGATCAATCAGCAGGTAACTTGGCTTGTATTCCAGACGGAACTGGAGGTATATGTTGTACGGCACAGGATACCAATAGTTTAGCAGCAATCAGATTTGTAGATCAAGATTATACAAGAGGTTTAACGATCCTTTCTGCTAGTGAAAATGAATTAATTAATGCCGGAGTGCCAGGCACAAGCTCTGATTTGTGTGATTCACAACCTTTAGTACATACTAATATGGATCCTTTCCCTCATATACCAGTAGGGGGTGCGGTTCCATGCCTGAGTTATGGTCTTAAGTATAATTTGACTTCGCTCTGTCCAGAAGATGTAGAGTCTACAGATTTCGAACTAGAATATCAGTTTGCCGAGCCATATATTCCGAATTTTACGGGTAGAAATACCTATCGAGGGTCTCGACAAAATTCTCTAGGAGTACTCTATGTTAATTCATACCGTAATCGATTCCCAATCAACCCATTTGGTTCTCGATGTGGAGAAGCCGGGGCTGATGATGGTTGTATTGCGTACTATGATCGTATTTTCCCACATCCAGTGGGTAGTGATTGGCGAGTCAATCCATCTAGAACAGGTGGAGTGAATGTGACCAACCCTGACCAATTCATAGATAATAGTCAAGATTTTCCTAAGTTAATACCGATGCTACAGAATTTACTCTTAGCGGATTTAGCAGGGATTAATGAGATGAATGTATATGAGGTATGTGCAGGAGATCCAGGTGCTACAGGAGCAACGCATACCAATGTAGTGACGAGTATAGAATTACCAAATTCGATTGAGTTTATTGATGTACAAGACGATATGGGTAATTCTTTACCGTGGACATTGGCACAGACATTACCCGATAGCAAGATATATGGTGTGACGATGAGTGATTTGGCACCAGGGGAGTGTCAGGAGATCACGATTGTGACGGAGTTATTATTCTGTCCAGTAGGATTAGATGTAGATACGGAGGTTTGTATCAGCACAGTGAGTGGTTGTTTAGATCCAGCGAAAGCTGCGGCATTAAGTGCAGCAGGAGGAAGTTGTGATTTAGTAAGCGCATGTTATCAATATGTGGCTGAAGAAGCAGATATCCAAGTAGAATGGGATCCGCAGCCAATGGGCGAATACAGTTTATGTGAGACGATCCCTATGGGTGTACGTATCAAAAATGTAAAGCCATCGGTATTGACGACGATTACACAAGATTTTGCCTTTCCGTCAGGCTTATTGCCTGTAAGTGGATCATGGCAGGTATGTTATCCAGGTGGACCTAATTTTACAGGACCTTGTGTTCCAATTCCAGTAGCAAATGAGCCACAGATCAATGCAGCAGAGAATAGTATATTTGGTACTAATTATAGTTGGGATGAAGATGCAGATTGGAGTACCTATATTGATCAGAATGGTTTACCTGGAATATTAGGGCCAAGTGGCGATCCTATCCAGATGGATAGTAACCAGGTACAGATTTTATTTGAGGTAGAGACGATCTGTGATGAGTTTGTAAGTGGTACGAGTGTCTATTATCAAGCTGCAGGTGCAGATCCATGTGAGAGTACGGTACAGAGTATGTTTGTAGATAGTGATGCGATTATTATCGAAAATGCAAATCCAGTGGATTTTGCACAATTTTTCGTATTTGCGGAGCCAGCAATGGCGAATTGTGGAGAGGACGCGAGTTTAGTATTGACCTATTTGAATATCAGTCCATTTGGAGAGAGTGAAGAGAGTACAGTCTGTATGGATTTGGAGACGGAGACCTTTGATTATATGAGTGGTAGTGTTCAATGGTTGGCACCGAGTACTCATACGCCAACGTTTACGGAGACGATGAATGGGCCGATAACGAATATATGTTTCAACATACCCGATGGTATAGGACCAGGGGAAGCTTTCCAAGTAAGTTTAGATTATAGTGTACCTGAAGATATCGCTTGCGGATCCCAAGACTTAGGCGTTGCGGTGAGTAGTGAGATCATGGATCAGACCTGTATCGAGAGTGGAGAGATGTGTAGTGTTCAGGTATTAAATAGTGTGAATCCACAGATTCAGATCGACTTTTTACCACCATTGAATGTTGATGATCAAACCTTGATGACGAAGTGTCCAAATCCAGATGGTACAGTAGATTTATGCTACAGTGTTACCTTGAGTAATCCAGGTGCATTCTATAGTAGTGATGTGACGATTGCCTTGATCAGAGATGTAAATGGTAATGGTCTAATAGATGATCCAATCATCGATCCTAAGATAGCGGAGACTACAGAGTTAGTATTAGTGAATACGGGCGAGACTGCAACGTTAGAGGGTTGTTTCACAGTCAATGAGGCAGAGAGTTGCCCTGTATTTTTGATGATTATGCAAACGACAGATTGCGTATGTGATAATTTAGATTATTACTATGACAGTATCGAACCGGCGGTGAATGATGATTTACAAACGAGCTATACCTTATGTCCAGATACACCTTTTGGTATACCAAATTGTGGAAGCTGGGATTATAGTGTAAGTCCAAGTAATGGAGCAAGTATTACACCGAATGCAGCTAATGATAGTTTATTCATCAATTTAAATCCAGGTTTTGGTAACGGAAGTCCAGTGATATTAAATGTAATGAGTACAAGTGGTGGCTGTAGTACATTTACTTTCCCGATTGAGTTATATAGTTTAAGTGATTTTGAATTTGGACCATTTGCAGGTGTAGACGCATGTAATGTCGGCTGCCAGCAGCTCAATTTAAATATTCCTGCTAGTTACGAAAGTAGTGTAACCGTGGAATGGTTACCAAATCAATATTTAGATGACAATACAAGTCTCACACCAACCATCTGTGATCCAGCGAGTGATGTGAACTACTTTGTGACCTTAAATTTCATGACCGAGGAAGGAATGTGTACATATACAGCCAACTATCCGGTGACAGTTGAGGAGCAAGTTACAGAGGAAGTGATAGAAGATGGTAATTTATGTAGTACTGATCAGGCGACACTAGAGGCGCCGACAGGCTATAGTAATTATGATTGGATAAGAGTAAATAGTGATGGAAGTGAGACGACTGTTGCAAGTGGAAGCGAGAGTAGTTATACAGCGACAGCAGAAGGACAGTATTATGTGGAGTATAGAAATCTAGGAGCAGTATGTGCAATTAGAAGTAATGTATTCAATGTAAATGCATGTCCATTAATGGAAAAGAGCTTGACTAGTATAACGCCTACAGCAAATCCTAATGAGTATACAGTAGTGTATGATATCACGGTAGAAAATCCAGGAAGCTTAGCTACAGAATATGACTTATATGATGTACCAGGCTTTGATACGGATATTGTTGCGAGTGTAGCAAGTTATACAAGCGATGCTACTGGAGTTACAGGAGGAGGTCTTACACTTCCAGCTCCTGCTGCACCAGGATGGTTGCTAGGTGATGATGTATCTATCGCTGGCGGTGCTATCCATACCTATACGATTAGTTATGTAGTGACCATTGATTTAGCAGATGGTACAGTAGGTGACGATAGCTATACGTCTTGCGGTCAAGGTAGTGGTCCGGCCAATGCAGGTCCAGGTGAAGGATTGTACAATAGTGCAAGTCTTGATTTAGACAATGATCCTACTACAGAAGAGGTACAAGACGATGATTGTGGTGAGTTACCATATTTAAGTTTAGAAAAAGCACATGAGAGTACAGTAAGTACTAGTGCTAATTGCTATGATGTTACTTATTCTATCAAAGTGACGAATAGTGGAGGAGCTGAAGGAGTATATGACCTTATTGACGATCCAGATTTCGATGATGACTTTGATATTGTAAGCGCAATATTTACAACAGATGCATTCAGTAACCCTGGTGGTAGTTTGCCAACAACGAGTAGTACCTATGTACTTGCTAATGATCAAACTATCACAGCTGGAAAAGTAGATAGCTTTGCAATTGTTATAGGTGTATGTATAGATTTAGAAGATCCAGCGAGTTCGGGAGATGAAGTATACACGTCTAGTTGTGGTACAGCGAATGGTCCAACAGATCCTACAAATGGAGAAGGCTTATTCAATGAAGCAACCTTAGATGTCAATAATGATGGTACTCCAGACCAAGAGGCTGAAGCATGTGATGATGTACCGTATCTAGTATTGACGAAGAATATCGCTAGTATGACGATACAGCCAGATGGCAGCTTTGATGTTGTATATACGATCACGGTGCAAAATATCGGAGGAGCAGATGGTGAATATGATTTATATGACTTACCAAGTCCAGATGATGATTTTGTATTCAATAGCGTAAGCTATACGAGTGATACGCCAAACAGTGGTACCTTAAGTACAACGTTACCGGCTGCGCCAGGCTGGTTATTGGCGGATGATCAAGGTATAGGAGCAGGTGTACTACATACCTATACATTGACAGCCAATGTTAGCCTAGAGTTGACAGATGGTAATGGAGATGATACCTATACAGAATGTGGACAAAGCAATGGAGGAGATCCCCAAGCTGGAGAAGGCTTATTCAATGAAGCACAGTTAGATGTCAATAATGATGGAGTGATAGATGAGGTAGAAGATGCCTGTACAGATATCAGTGACCTGATGATGACAAAGAGTCTAGTTTCAGTAAGTGATCAAAATGCAGATGGAAGCTACGATGTTACCTATGAGATCGAAGTTACAAACGCAGCAGGTGATATAGGAACGTATGACTTATATGATTTACCAGTATTCGACGGTGACATTGTAATCAATAGTGCAAGTTATACGAGTGACATACCAACAAGTGGAGTACTCAGTACGACAGTACCAGCGACACCAGGTTGGCTATTAGCAGATGATCAGACGATCGGAAGCATGTTGACACAGACGTATACCGTAGTGATCAATGTTAGTATGGATTTACTAGCTACTACAGCGGTAGATGATAATGACTATACCGCCTGTGGAGAGGGTACAGGAGGAGTACCGGCACCAGGCCAAGGATTGTATAACATAGCAAGCATAGATGATAATAATGATGGAGTGATAGATGATGTAGATGATGCATGTGGAGATTTACCATTCTTAGTACTAGATAAAGTACATACGAGTACAGTTGAGACGAGCCTCAACTGCTACGATGTGACGTATACCTTGACAGTAGAGAATATCGGAGGAGCTACAGGCGACTATGACTTAGTGGATAGTCCTATGTTTGATAATGACTTTACGATCACGAGTGCGGGTTATACCACGGATGCAGTAGGTAATCCAAATAATTCACTAGGTACTACACCAGCGGTATATGAGCTAGCGGATGATCAGGTGATAGCAGCAGGCAAGCTTGATACGTATACTGTAACCATAGGTGTCTGCCTTGATCTAGAAGATGGAGCTACGGGCAATGATGTGTACGACGCTAGTTGTGGTACAGCGAATGGTCCAACAGATCCTACAAGTGGAGAAGGTTTATTCAATGAGGCGACACTAGATACTAATAATGATGGTACTTCAGACCAAGAGGCTGAGGCATGTGATGATGTACCGTATCTAGTATTGACGAAGAATATCGCTAGCATGACGATACAGCCAGATGGCAGCTTTGATGTTGTATATACGATCACGGTGCAAAATATCGGAGGAGCAGATGGTGAATATGATTTATATGACTTACCAAGTCCAGATGATGATTTTGTATTCAATAGCGTAAGCTATACGAGTGATACGCCAAACAGTGGTACCTTAAGTACAACGTTACCGGCTGCGCCAGGCTGGTTATTGGCGGATGATCAAGGTATAGGAGCAGGTGTACTACATACCTATACATTGACAGCCAATGTTAGCCTAGAGTTGACAGATGGTAATGGAGATGATACCTATACAGAATGTGGACAAAGCAATGGAGGAGATCCCCAAGCTGGAGAAGGCTTATTCAATGAAGCACAGTTAGATGTCAATAATGATGGAGTGATAGATGAGGTAGAAGATGCCTGTACAGATATCAGTGACCTGATGATGACAAAGAGTCTAGTTTCAGTAAGTGATCAAAATGCAGATGGAAGCTACGATGTTACCTATGAGATCGAAGTTACAAACGCAGCAGGTGATATAGGAACGTATGACTTATATGATTTACCAGTATTCGACGGTGACATTGTAATCAATAGTGCAAGTTATACGAGTGACATACCAACAAGTGGAGTACTCAGTACGACAGTACCAGCGACACCAGGTTGGCTATTAGCAGATGATCAGACGATCGGAAGCATGTTGACACAGACGTATACCGTAGTGATCAATGTTAGTATGGATTTACTAGCTACTACAGCGGTAGATGATAATGACTATACCGCCTGTGGAGAGGGTACAGGAGGAGTACCGGCACCAGGCCAAGGATTGTATAACATAGCAAGCATAGATGATAATAATGATGGAGTGATAGATGATGTAGATGATGCATGTGGAGATTTACCATTCTTAGTACTAGATAAAGTACATACGAGTACAGTTGAGACGAGCCTCAACTGCTACGATGTGACGTATACCTTGACAGTAGAGAATATCGGAGGAGCTACAGGCGACTATGACTTAGTGGATAGTCCTATGTTTGATAATGACTTTACGATCACGAGTGCGGGTTATACCACGGATGCAGTAGGTAATCCAAATAATTCACTAGGTACTACACCAGCGGTATATGAGCTAGCGGATGATCAGGTGATAGCAGCAGGCAAGCTTGATACGTATACTGTAACCATAGGTGTCTGCCTTGATCTAGAAGATGGAGCTACGGGCAATGATGTGTACGACGCTAGTTGTGGTACAGCGAATGGTCCAACAGATCCTACAAGTGGAGAAGGTTTATTCAATGAGGCGACACTAGATACCAATAATGATGGTACTTCAGACCAAGAGGCTGAGGCATGTGATGATGTACCTTACTTTGTTCTTGAAAAAGACCAGAGCGAGGCAACTCTCCAAGCAGATGGTACTTACAACATAGTATATACTATTGTAGTAAGCAATATAGGAGGAGCGGATGGTGAATATGATCTAAATGATCTACCAGGATTTGATGATGATATAGTGATTCTTGGAGCCTCTTACGTGAGTGATGCAGGACCAAGTAATGCAGCATTACCTACTACAGTCCCAGCGAGCGGCTGGCAATTAGCTGATGATCAAGCGATCATAGCTGGTGGGGTAGATACCTATACACTTACCGTTAATGTGGATTATGATTTCTTTGACGGTACAGTAGGTGATGATAGCTATACGTCTTGTGGAGAAGGTGGAAATACACCGGGTTCACCGGGAGAGGGACTGTACAATGAGGCACTTTTAGATACCAATAATGATGGCACTCCAGACTTAGAAGATGACGAGTGTCAAGACTTAGAGTCAGTTGACGTAGCATTAGTGAAGACGATAGTTACTACAGGACCATATACCTATGGTGATATCATAGAGTTTAGTATTGATGTCATCAACCAAGGCTCAGTGACATTGACGGATGTTGAGGTAAGCGATTATATCCCATGCGGTTACACTTATCAAAACAGTAATGCGCCAGAGTGGACCTATGATCCAGCTACGGGTACTGCAACTACATTGTTGCCAGGACCAATCAATCCAGGCGAGATAGAAAATATCACGATAATACTAGAATTGACACCATGTACAGAGTTAGGTGCCGAAGCTTTTACCAATGTTGCAGAGGTTAGCGGTATGGAAGACGAAGAAGGCAATGACGTAAGTGATGAAGATATAGATAGTGATCCAGATGATGATCCGACTAACGATGCCGGCGGTAATCCTGATGGGAATAGTGATGATGTAGTGGATGGAGATGGCACAGGAACACCTGGAGATGATGATCCTACCACAGATGAGGATGATAGTGATCCAGCAATTATAGATGTATTTGATTTAGCTTTAGTGAAGACGTTAGCTGATCCGGGACCATATACATTGGGTGATGATATCACCTTTGAAATCACAGTAACCAATCAAGGAAATGTTACTGCTGATAATATTGTTGTCACGGATTATATGCCTAGCTGCATGAGTCTCAATGATTCAGCATGGACTGATAATGGTGATGGAACTGCAAGCATAACACTTCCTAATAGTCTAGCTGCTGCTGAAACGGCAACAGTAAGTATAACAGTGACAGTAGGACTATGTCAAGGTGAGTTTCAGGTGAACTATGCTGAGATCAGTGATGCTACTGATGATGAAGGGAATGCAGTTGTAGATATTGATAGTACTCCTGATGATACCAATGGTAATGATGCCGGAGGTAATCCAGATGGTAATAGTGATGACGTGATCGATGGTGATGGTACTGGTACGAATGGTGATGATGACCCGACTACAGATGAAGATGATCATGATCCAGAGCAAGTACAAGTACAAGTATATGCCGATTTAGCTTTGATCAAGACGCTAGGTAATACACAGCCTAATCCAGTGATGAATGGAGATCCTGTAACATTCCAGATTCAAGTATTTAACCAAGGAATAATTCCTACGGATAATATCGAGATTACTGATTATGTACCTCCATGTTTAGATTTGACGAGTACAGATTGGACAGATAACAATGATGGTACGGCAAGTATATTACTAAGTGTCGCAAATGGTGGTCTTACTGGACCATTGATGCCAGGAGCAAGTGTAATCGTAATGATCGATTTTGTGGCGAATGGTTGTAGCAACGGTATTGTAGAGAACTGGGCAGAGATTAGTGGATTTACTGGTCCAGGAGGAGAACCATTAGATGATATCGATAGTACTCCTGATGATATGTTGACCAATGATACGTATACTACCAATAATGATACCACTGGAGACGGTAGTAATGGAGGAGATGAAGATGATCACGATCCAGAGCAAATTGTAGTGGTTGATACAGAGGAAGATATTTTTGACTTAGCTTTAGCGAAAACGTTAGCACCTGGTCAACCTAGTACGATAGGTACAGGAGATATAGTAGTTTTCCAGATAGAAGTTCAAAATCAAGGTACATACCAAGTCGATAATATCGATGTGATTGACTATGTACCGAGTTGTATGAATATGGTTGATAATGATTGGACTGATAATGGAGATGGAACTGCAAGTATCACATTGAGTGTAGCGAACGGTGGATTGACCACACCATTAGCACCAGGGCAGAGTGTTTATATAACGATTGATTTACAAGCAGTTACATGTAACGGGACAATCACCAATTGGGCTGAGATTAGCGGAGCGACAGATGATGATGGTAATGTATGGACAGATGTAGATAGTACCCCAGATACAGTTCAGGGTAATGATACCTACATTAACGATAATGACACGAGTGGTAATGGAAATACAGGAGGAGATGAAGATGATCATGATCCAGCGCAGGTAGATGTTGTTCCTGTTACGCCAGGTGATTTTGATTTAGCATTGATAAAAACATTAGCTCCTGGGCAAATTAATCCAGTAGATGACGGTGATATAGTAGTATTTAATGTTACGGTAATCAACCAAGGAGATATTCCAGCTGACAATATAGAAGTTGTGGATTACAGACCGAGTTGTCTAGCTGATATCGATCCTGATTGGACGGATAATGGTGATAATACATCTACTATCATGCTAAGTACAGCTAACGGAGGATTATCTAGCCCATTATTACCGGGTACATCAGTGATTATACCATTTACTACTCAGGTCAATGGATGTGCAGTAGGAGAAACGACAAACTTTGCAGAGATCAGCGGTGCTACAGATAGTAATGGAGATCCTGTAACGGATATTGATAGTACTCCAGATTCTGATGATAGCAATGACGTATATGGCAATGATGACCAAACAGATGGTGATGGTACCGATGATGAAGATGATCATGATCCAGAAACTATTGATATAGTGAATGATGTACCAGATGAGTTTGATTTGGCATTGATCAAAATATTGAGTCCAGGTCAGGCTAATTCAGTGATGCAAGGTGATATCGTAAGTTTCGATATACAAGTGACCAACCAAGGTAATGTACCCGCGGATAATATCAGCGTGATTGATTACATACCTAGTTGTTTAGAATTAAATGATTCAGATTGGACCGATAATGGAGATGGTACAGCTAGTATCGTGTTGAGTGTAGCAAATGGTATGCTGAGCAGTCCGTTGGCGCCAAATCAAAGTACAATTGTTAGTATCACGCTAGAAGTACTAGCATGTACAGAGACGAGCCAAATAAACTATGCTGAGATCAGCGGAGCGACAGATGGAGTAGGTAATCCAGTTACGGATGTAGATAGCACCCCAGATACCACCAATGGTAATGATGCCGGTGGAGTATCGGATGGTGTAAGTGACAATGAAACGGATGGAGATGGTACGGGTACACCAGGAGACGATAATGCCACCACAGATGAAGATGATCATGATCCAGAAGAGATCATTATTATGCCAGCACCACCGATTTACGATTTAGCCTTGATCAAGACTTTGAGTTTGGGTCAGCCTAATCCAGTAGAAATAGGTGATGATGTAAGCTTCGATATACAAGTTACTAATCAAGGGAATGCAGTTGTAGATAATATCGAATTAATCGATTATATGCCTGATTGCTTGACATTAAATGATCCAGACTGGACCGATAATGGAGATGGTACGGCTAGTATTACCCTAAGCGTAGCGAATGGTGGATTAACTGCTCCATTAGCTGCAGGACAGAGTGTAGTGGTTGATATTATTTTAAATGTTCAACCATGCGCAGTAGGACTAAATACCAACTGGGCAGAGATCAGTGATTTCACAGATGAAGATGGTAATAATCAAGAGGATGTAGATAGTACTCCAGATAGCATCGAGGATAATGATAATTTCAATGGTAATGATGTAACGGATGAAGATGGAACGCAAGGTGGTGATGAAGATGATCACGATCCAGCGGACATTACAGTGATAGATCCAACGCCTACAGACTTTGATTTAGCGTTGACCAAGGCATTAGCTGCGGGACAACCTACCAGTGTAGGGGCAGGAGCGACCGTGACATATGATATTACGGTAACGAACCAAGGCGATGTAGCTGCGGATAATATTGTAGTTACGGATTATCTACCAAGTTGTGCGATGTTGAGTGATCCAAATTGGACAGACAACGGAGACGGTACGGCGAGTATTTCTTTAAGTGTAGCGAATGGCGGTCTAAGTACTGTATTACAACCAAATATGAGTATAGTCGTACCATTGACGACGATCTTAGTGAATTGTACAGCGGGAGATGTAGTCAACTTTGCTGAGATCAGTGAGGCTACAGATGGTGAAGGTAATCCTGTTACAGATATCGATAGTACTCCAGATAGTGATCCAGGTAATGATGCCGGTGGTAATCCAAATGGAGATAGTGATGATGTCGTAGATGGTGATGGAAGTGGACAGCCAGGTGATAACGATCCTACTACTGATGAAGATGATCATGATCCAGCGGTTATTACGATCGATGAGACCGTACCAATGGACTTTGACTTAGCCTTGAGTAAGGTGTTAAGTGCAGGTCAAAGTGTTCCTGTTGCAAATGGTGATATGGTAAGTTTTGAGATCACGGTGATTAATCAAGGTAATATAGCCGCGGATAATATCGAAGTAATCGATTATATCCCGAGTTGTATGAGCTTAAATGATGCAGATTGGACTGCGGGCGCTAATAATACAGCGACCATAGAGCTGAGCGTAGCTAATGGTGGATTGACAACTCCATTGCTACCAGGAGCGAGTATAATGGTAGAAATCACAGTAGAAGTCAATAGTTGTAGTGATGGTACGGAGATTAACTGGGCAGAGATTAGTGGAGCGACAGATGGAGCAGGTAATCCAGTGACGGATGTAGATAGTACCCCTGATAGTGATCAGGAGAATGATGCATACATGACGGATAATGATACAAGCGGAGATGGTACCAATGATGAAGATGATCATGACCCAGCCTTTGTACCGATCGATAATCCAGTAGATCCAGAGTTCGACTTAGCCTTAACAAAAACTTTAACACCACTACAGCAGTTACCAATTGTAGAGGGCGATTTATTAAGTTTTGATATTACGGTATATAACCAAGGTGATATTGCTGCGGATAACATTGAACTGAGTGATAGTCACCCAAGTTGCTTCACATTAGCGGATGCGAATTGGACTGATGCAGGGGGTGATGTAGCCACGAGGACTTTAAGTGTGGCAAATGGTGGATTAAGCACTCCATTAGCACCAGGTCAGAATGTGACGGTGACGATTAACTTTATCGTGGGCGCATGCACTGGTACGAGTGTAGTGAACTATGCGGAGATCAGTGATGCTACGGATGATGATGGAAATCCAGTGACAGATGTAGATAGTACTCCAGATGGAGATCCTACAAATGATGGCGGTGGTAATCCAGATGGAAATAGTGATGATGTGATCGATGGAGATGGAAGTGGTAATCCAGGTGATGATGATCCAAGTACCGATGAAGATGATCATGATCCAGCGGTAGTACCATTTGATCCAGATGGTAACCCAGTAGATCCAGAGTTTGATCTAGCATTAGTGAAGCAATTAGCCCCTGGTCAGTCAGGAATTGTAGCACCAGGAAGTAGTGTGACTTTTGAGATCACGGTATTCAATCAGGCAGGTGTATTGGCAGATAATATCGAGATTACAGACTACCTACCGAGCTGTACAAGTCTAAATGACAGTGATTGGACAGATAACGGAGATGGTACAGCGAGTATAGTATTGAGTGTAGGGAATGGTGGCTTGAGCAATCCATTAGGTCCGAATGCAAGTGTAACAGTACCGATTACGATTAGTTTGAGTAATAGTTGTAGTGGTACGTTGACCAATTATGCGGAGATCAGTGCTGCTACGGATGGTAATGGTGATCCAGTAGAAGACGTAGATAGTACTCCAGATAGTGATCCTAGTAATGATGCTGGAGGTAATCCTGATGGAAATAGTGATAATACCACGGGTGGAGACGGAAGCGGAACACCAGGAGATGATAATGCCTTGACGGATGAAGATGATCATGATCCAGAATCAGTGATTATAGATCCGGTGGCGCCAAGCGATTTTGATTTAGCATTAATTAAGCAATTAGCACCATTACAGACTACACCAGTAGCGAATGGCGACTTAGTCAGTTACCAAATTACGGTGTTTAATCAAGGAGATGTTGCAGCAGATAATATAGTGCTGGTGGATTATATCCCATCATGTATGAGCCTCAATGATGCTGCATGGACAGATAATGGAGATGGTACTGCGAGCAGAATATTAAGTGTTGCTAATGGTGGTCTAACAGCACCATTACAACCAGGTAATAATGTTGTAACATTTATTACGACACAACTTAATAACTGTAGTGAAGGAGATATCGTGAACTATGCAGAGATCAGTGATGCTACAGATGGTAATGGCGATCCAGTAACAGATATCGATAGTACTCCCGATAATGATCCAGATAACGATCCAGAAGGTGTTGATGACCAGACAGATGGTAATGGTACAGATGATGAAGATGATCACGATCCAGCGGTAATTGAAGTCGATAATCCAGATCCAGCACCAGAGTTTGATTTAGCTTTGATCAAGACATTGCAGCCAGGTCAGAGTGCTACGGTAATGACAGGAGAGATTGTCGATTATGATATATATGTGATTAATCAAGGAGAAGTAAATGCAGATAACGTAATGATTACAGATTACATACCGGGTTGCTTCACATTAGCAGATCCAGATTGGACAGATAATGGAGATGGTACGGCAAGTATCACGATAAGCGTTGCCAATGGTGCATTGGCTGGACCGATATTACCAGGTCAGAGTGTAGCTGTTGCGGTAAGTCTACAAGTAGGTAACTGTAGTGGCACTAGCCAGACTAACTATGCAGAGATTAGTGATGCTACAGATGGCGATGGCAATCCAGTGACGGATGTTGATAGTACTCCAGATAATGATCCAAATAATGATGCAGAGGGAGATGATGATCAGACAGACGGTAATGGAACGGATGATGAGGATGATCATGATCCTGAGACGGTTACAGTTGAAGATGAATTAGATGAGGTATTTGACTTAGCGTTGAGTAAGACTTTACCATTCGGAGCGAGTAGTACAGTACCACTCAATAGTGTCGTGACTTTTGATATCAATGTATTTAATCAAGGTAACGTAAGTGCAGATAATATTGAGATTATCGATTATCTACCATCATGCGCAACACTACAAGATGCAGCATGGACAGATAATGGAGACGGTACAGCGAGTCGAGTATTGAGTGTGGCTAATGGTGCATTAAGTGTAGCCTTAGCACCTGGTCAGAATGTAAGTGTACCGATCACGATGGATCTACAGGGATGTCCAGTTGGAGATATTACGAACTGGTCAGAGATTACAGATGCTACAGATGGTAATGGTGATCCAGTAAGTGATACTGATAGTACTCCTGATAATGATCAAGGTAATGATACGTATACGACGAATGATGATGTGAATGGCGATGGATCTAATGGTGGTGATGAAGATGACCACGATCCTGAGACGATTACGATCAGTCCTATTGTAGATGAAGAGTTTGATTTAGCCTTGATCAAGACATTGGCTCCAGGTCAGACGGATCAGGTAAGCAATGGTGATGTAGTGGTATTTGAGATTACAGTATTTAATCAAGGTAATGTTCCTGCGGATAATATAAAGTTAGTAGATTACTTACCTGCATGTGTAGACTTATTAGATCCAAATTGGTTCTATGATGCTGCAAATCATGAGGCGGTTCGATTCTTAACGGTAGCTGGAGGAGATCTAGCTGCACCATTAGGACCAGGTCAGAATATTATGGTACCGATAACAGTACAATTAAATAATTGTGCAGATGGACCGATCGTAAATTTTGCTGAAATTGAAGATGCCACAGATAGTGATGGAAATCCAGTAACGGATATTGATAGTACTCCAGATGATGATAATACGAATGATGTATTTACCAATGATGATTATATCGATGGCGATGGAAACAATGGAGAAGATGAAGACGATAGCGATCCAGAAGTATTGGAGGTCATTACAGATCCAACACCAGACCAGTTTGATTTAGCCTTAATCAAAGTATTAGCGCCAGGTCAGATTAATCAAGTGAGTGAAGGAGATGTAATCACGTTTGAAATCCAAGTAACGAATCAGGGTGATATCGCCGCGGATAACATTGAGATCACCGATGCCCACCCAAGCTGTTTGATTTTAACAGATAGTGACTGGACGGATAACGGAGATAATACTGCGACGACGACATTAAGTGTGGCTGGAGGTGAGTTAGCGTCACCGCTTACACCTGGACAAAGTGCCTTAGTGCAGATTACTTTTGAAATAGGTGCATGCGAAGCAGGCGATCAGACGAACTATGCCGAGATCAGCGATGCTACGGATGGATCAGGCGATCCAGTGACGGATATCGATAGTACTCCAGATAATGATCCAGATAATGATACGGTTGGAGAAGATAATGTTACGGATGGTACGAATGGTGATGAAGATGACCATGATCCAGAAGTATTTACTGTAGAGCCCAACTTTGACTTAGCGCTACAGAAGGTAGTAACGAGCAGTGGTCCCTATAGTTATGGAGATCAAGTAGTATTCGGAATCAATGTATTTAATCAAGGTAATGTTCCTGCTGATAATATTGAGATCACAGAATATGTGCCTTCAGGCTATAGTTTTGATGCCGGATTAAATCCAGGATGGATAGAGCAAGTTGATGGTACCTTAAAGTATGTGATTACTGATATATTGGAGATCGGTACAAGTACAAGTATTCCATTGAGTCTGACACTCGAGCCAACTACAGGAGGAGAAGATGACTGGACGAATAGAGCAGAGATCAGTGATGCCACAGATGAAGATGGCAATCCTCAAGAGGATACCGATTCACAGATGGATGACTTCCCTGACAATGATAATCCAGTAGATCCAGGCGATGAAAACGATGATGAGATCAACGAAGATGGTATGAATGGTGGTGATGAGGATGATAGTGATCCAGCGTCAGTGGATGTATTTGACTTAGCACAGACGAAGACTACCACAGATGAAGGACCATTCCGATATGGAGATGAAGTAACGTATACCATCACGGTGTATAACCAAGGAAATGTACCGGCGACGAATGTCGTGGTGAATGACTACTTACCGTGTGGATTAGCATACTTAAGCAGTAATGATAGTAATTGGAGTTACGACGCTGGTACAGGACTAGCGACGACGACCTTTACAGGCATTATTAATCCAGGTGCAAGCGCCGTAGTTGAATTGACCTTAGAAGTACAAGATTGCTATGATAATGTAACTAGTGCTTGGACGAATGCAACAGAGATCGAAAGCGCAGAAGACGAAGAGGGTAATCCTCAGGACGATGTAGACAGTACTCCAGATGATGATCCAAATAATGATGGAGATCCTACGGATGATGAGGTCGATGGTGATCCAAATGATCCAGATAATCCAGATGAGGATGATCACGATCCAGAGACGATTGAGATATTTGACTTAGCACTACAGAAACAATTAGTGACTACAGCGCCTTATGCGTATGGTGATATATTGGAGTTCAACTTCAATGTGATCAATCAAGGAAATGTAGACGCCTATAATGTAGAGGTGAGCGATTATATCCCTGCAGGCTATAGCTTTGATAATGGTATGAATGTAGGCTGGACGCTTAGCAATGGAGTAGCAACGTATACAATTCCATATGTAGCAGCTGGTACGACAGAGACTATTTCGATCAGATTAGAATTGATAGAGTCAGGCAGTGGTGGAAGCGACTATTACAACAGAGCAGAGATCAGTGATGCAGATGACAATACGAATCCAGGAGATGAAGATCCTACAGATGCGGATAGTGATCCAGATAATGATCCAGACAATGATAATCCAGTAGATCCAGGTGATGACAACGATGATGAGGTCGAGGAAAATCCAAATGATCCAAATGAGGATGATGAGGACGATAGTGATCCAGCAGGACCAGAATTCTTCGATTTGGCTACGATCAAGCAGCCTGTAACTCAGGGGCCATTTAGCTACGGCGATATCGTAGAGTTCAGCTTTACCTTGATTAACCAAGGAACGATCACGGCGCAGAATATTGATATCGTAGATTACATACCATGTGGATACATCTATATGAGTAGTAATGATGCCGATGGTTGGAGCTACGATGCTTCGACAGGACAAGCCACGAGAACAATAGCAGGGCCTATAGCCCCTGCAGGCGTAGAGAGTTATAGCATAGAATTACAAGTACAGCCATGTTATGAAGGCGAAGCTGATGCATGGACGAATGTAACGGAGATCACAGGAGCAGAAGATGAGGATGGTAATCCAGGTGAGGATATTGACAGTGATCCAGACAATGATCCAGATAATGATGGCGAGCCTACGGATGATGAGACGACAGGAGTTGGTAGTTGTGCGAACTGTATCCAGACGGTAGAAGTACCTCTAGGAGCGGGCACCGATGTTGTGGTAGAAGCAGTAATGGTAGATGGAGCACCATTAGTATTACCAAATTATCCATATGATCTAAATGATCCAGCACAGGCAGCGCAATTCTTAGCGGATTGTTTAGCACTAGGCTACAACGTACAAGAGACCTTAGATCCAGCAACAGGAATCGTATCGATTGCAGTTCTGTATCCAGGTCAAGACTTTGAAAGCTTCAATATCAATGGAGGAGAAGAGTTCTACTTTACATGTAGTGAGTGTCTAGGACCAGATCCAGATGAGGATGATCATGATCCAGCGACGAATGAGATCTTTGACTTAGCGTTTATCAAATACATTGATGACAAAGGACCATATAACCCAGGTGATATAGCGGAATATAAGATGACGGTATACAACCAAGGTAATGTGGAAGCATACAATGTAGAAGTGACTGATTACTTAAATGAAGGCTACATCTTTGATCCAGCGATCAATGCAGGATGGACACAGACAGGTGATTTGGTACAGACAACAGTAGCGGGTCCAATAGCACCAGGAGATAGTGTAGAGTTAGTATTAAATCTAGAAGTATTCGTACCAGACGGAGCAGATATCAATAGTTGGTACAACGAAGCAGAGATCAGTGGAGCGGATGATGATACCGATCCAAACAATGAAGATCCAGTAGATGCAGATAGTACTCCGGATACAGATCCAGATAACGATAATGATCTAGTGGATGGCGACGATGAAGATCCTATCTTCGATGAAGAAGATGACAATGACAATGTGATCGATGAAGATCCAAGTGATCCATTTGGTCTAGGCGATGATGATGAAGATGATAATGATGCAGCAGATATCCTAGTCGTAGGAGGACTTGGAGATACGGTATTCAAAGATCTAGATGGTGACGGTATACAAGATGTAAATGAGCCAGGAGTAGAAGGTGTACTAGCCACGTTGACGGACTGTGAGGGCAATGTAATTGCTACACAAGTAACGGATGCAGAAGGCTTCTTCTTCTTCAATAATTTGATACCAGGAGATTACCAAGTACAGTTTGATATCAGTGGGTTACCAGAAGGCTGTGACTTTACCTATCAAGATGTAGGTAATGATGATGAGATCGATAGTGATGTTGATCTTACAGGACTAGGACCATGTGTCAGTATCGAAGGAGGAGAGTACGATAGTACCTATGATGCTGGATTATTGATCCTAGCGAGCCTAGGAGATTATGTATGGCATGATTTAGATGGTGACGGCATCCAAGATGGCAATGAGCCAGGTATTGGAGGTGTAGTGGTAAATCTATACGACGGAGACGGCAACTTTGTAGGCACGACGACGACAGATGCGACAGGATACTACCTATTCGATCTATTGTATCCAGGCGACTACTATGTAGAGTTTATCACGCCAGAAGGCTATGAATTGACCTTCCCAAATATGGGTATCAATGACGGTACGGATAGTGATGTAGATGGTACGAATGGACCTGGTACGACACAAGTGACGACCTTAAGTCCAGGGGAGAATGATCTAGACTGGGATGCAGGATACTATATCTGTGTACCGATCGGAGATCTAGTGTGGTATGATGTTGATGAAGATGATGTATGGGATAGTAATGAGAATGGTATCAATGGACTTGTGGTGAATCTATGGAGAGAGAATGCAGATGGTACATATAGTATCTATGAGACGACATATACAGGTCATAAGCCAGGTACACCATCAGATGACGGTTACTATAAGTTCTGTGCACCTCCAGGCACTTATTATGTAGAGGTAGTATTACCACCATATGGTCTAGTACCAGCGGTAGCGAATGTAGGCGGCAATGAAGAGAATGACAGTGATGTTACGAATGCTAATGGAATAGGCACGACAGATAGCTTCACGGTATTGAGTGGACAAGAGAAGTGTGATCTAGGCCATGGCTACTATCCGATGGCAGAGCTAGGAGATCGCGTATGGAATGATGCGAATGAAAATGGTATCCAAGATACTGGAGAAGCACCGATCAGTGGAGTAGTGGTTAAAGCCTACGATATGGCAGGTGTTAAAGTAGCAGAAAGTGTAACAGATGCAAATGGTAACTACAAGTTAGATTACTTAGCAAAAGATGATTACTATCTCCACTTCACACCACCATCAGGAATGTCAGCGACGATAGCGAATGTAGGAAATGATGAATCCATGGATAGTGATGTAGATGGCAGCTATGGAGCGAATACGACGAGTATGTATAGTCTGATGCCAGGTGATGATATACCAACGGTAGATGTAGGCTTCAAGGTGAGCAGCGTATTACCAGTAGAGTGGTTGAGTATCGAAGCAGAGCATATGGGCGAGTACAACCGAGTGAAGTGGAGTACAGCAAGCGAGCAGAATGCAAGCCACTATGCAGTAGAGCGCAGATATGAGACAGAGCAAGATTATGTACAAGTGGGTAAAGTAGCGGCAAACGGTACGACAAGTGACGTGAATGACTACAGCAGTGACGACTACGATATAGCAGAAGATGGTGTCTACTACTACCGCGTGAAGCAAGTAGATGTAGATGGCAAGTATGACTACAGTGAAGTAGTAAGTGTGAATGTGGTTAGAGTAGGTGACGATAAGATTGAGCTATATCCGAACCCAACGGTAGATATGGTGAATATCGATGTGACGCTAAGTAGAACAAGTACGATCCGAGTAAGCATCTGGGATGCGGAAGGAAAGTTAGTGAGAGCAGATGTACTGGATAAAGAATTAAGTGCTGGCTTCCATAACAACCAAGTAGATATCAGCTACTTAGTCAATGGAGTATACACAGTACGAGTGAATATTGGAACACAGGTGATCAACAAGCGATTGATTGTCTTGAAGAACTAAAAAAGGGAGTGGGAGAATACTATTTATGATATGTTACTCTTCCATCTTTTTTATAAAAAAAAGGTAAAGGGTGTTTACCAAAAAGCTCAGATCTACATCGGTAGATTTGGGCTTTTTTTGTTGATAATTAATACGTGTTAAATACCATGGAATAGTCTGTATAACCAACGAATGACTAGACCTAGTGGCTCGTGCTACATAGCAAAGAATTATTTAAAACGGGTATCAATACAAGACTCTGGTAATTTTATATGATCAAGATTTGAATAATACCTCATCCGAGTATCTTTTCCTTCATAGCCTTGACATCATGATAGATGCTATCCAACTTATGCTGTGTAACATCTACGATGAGTTCTTTTGATATCCTGCTATGAAACTTCCAGATCTCCATCACCTGATCGTAGCCTACGAGCTCTTGAGGATATTCTGGATTTAGAGATACTAGTGTCAAACATCGCATATCAGGATTGTTATGTACTTGTTTGATTCTGATACTTTCAGGATCTACGATCACGTAGATCATCCCATCTTTGATCTGATTGATATTTTCTAATGCTTCGGTGATGACCCACTCTTCAGGAAGAATAGATGGCGACATACTAAAACCTTCCACTTGAAAACACCGAAAAGTCGCATTGCGATACTCAGGTATAGGAAAGGAAAATGCAGGTAATTGCTCATGGAACTCCTCATTATTGAGGTTGCCAGCATAACCTGCGGCAGCCTTTTGATTGACCATCAGTATGTTTTCAAAGCCCGAATTATCTACACTTACCACACTAGGACTTACCTCCTTAGCACGAGGATCAAGGTATTTACGATCACTTTCCCCATAGAGCCAAAGTGGATTTACATTATAATCACTCAATAGCCTGAGCACAAGCTCTCCAGTCAATTTGGTACGTCCTCGTTCATATTCAGTGGTAGTATTTCCTACTCCAAGTTTCTGTGCAAAGCTGGATTGTGTATATCCCAATTCTTCACGGATTTGCCGTAGTCGCTGGCATTGTATCTCAAGGCTCATATATTACAAATTTATAAATATTACATAAATTGGTAAAAATCACCAATTATTCGTAAATATTCTATTTATTTGTAAAAATAACCAAATTGATGAAAATTAACTAGATGAGAGCCATTCTACATCTCGATTTAGATACCTTTTTTGTATCCGTGGAGCGTTTGCTTGATAGTCGCTTAAATGGACTTCCCATATTGGTAGGTGGTACTGGGAATCGTGGGGTAGTATCAGCAGCTAGCTACGAGTCACGAGTATTCGGTGTTCACTCAGGTATGTCTATGAAAATGGCAAGACAGCTGTGCCCTGAGGCCATCGTGATCAAAGGGAATGCAGGTACGTATACCAAATACTCAAAAGCGGTGACAGATATCCTAAAAGAAGATGTACCCATTTTAGAGAAAGCCAGTATCGATGAATTCTATGCAGATCTCACGGGAATGGACAAATATTTTGGTTGCTACAAGTTTGCCTCAGAGCTACGTACCCGTATCACTAAAGAGACGGGATTGCCGATTTCCTTTGGTTTATCTACAAGCAAAACCGTCTCAAAAGTAGCGACAGGAGAGGCAAAGCCAAGCAATCAGATCAAGATTGATGAGGGTTTTGAAAAGCCATTTTTAGCACCACTGTCTATTAAAAAAATACCCTCTGTAGGTGACAAGACCTTTCAGTCGTTATGCCATTTAGGTATCAAAAAAGTAGCTACTGTGCAGCAGATGCCCATGGAGATGATGGAGTCTGTATTCGGGAAGCACGGGAAAGCCATTTGGCTCAAATCTAACGGTATCGACAATAGTCAATTAGTACAATATCATGAGAGAAAATCAATATCTAGCGAACGGACCTTAGGAAAGGATACGATTGATGTATATAAGTTGAAAACCATCATCAGAGCTATGGCGGAGAACCTTGGATACCAGCTAAGGAAGGGGCAAAAACTCACATCATGCATTACGGTCAAAATACGATATTCGGATTTTAATACACATACCAAACAGGCTCATGTACCCTATACTGCTGCGGATCATAACTTGATTCCTAAAGTATTAGAGTTATTTGAGCAATTATATGCTAAACGCTTATTGATCAGACTGGTAGGGGTACGATTTAGTAGTATCGTATCAGGAAATCACCAGATGAATCTCTTTGAGAATACCGCAAAAACGGCTCAACTATATCAAGCAATGGATGGTATTCGTAATAAGTATGGTGAGCGCAGTGTATATAGAGCATCCACTTTCGGAGCAAAAACCATAGGAAATATGACAAACCCTTTCAATGGTGAACCTCCAATTGTATTGGCACATCGGACAGCGTAGTGTTTTTTACTACGAATGCTTTTCATCTCCAATAGAGCCTGTCTCGCCAAAAGTGGATTGAGAGATCTTTTAAATCGAAGAAAGGATGATTTTGAAATAAAGAGAACATAAAAAGTATTGTAAAATGTCTATCAAGAATTTGTGTTAAATGACAAGAGTTATAATATGAATAGGTAGTTCGAATTTAAAAGATGCCTCTACTTGCCAAGTCGAGGCAAGCAGGGTCAGTATGAAAAGATCCTTTTTATAAAAAACAAAAAACACAAATATGTGTGGACGATACACCGTAGTCAGTAAACTTAAGATCATAGAAAAGGAATTTCAGGTAGATGTATCCGAAGTACTAGATCGTTTTATTGCCAATCCCAATATTGCTCCAGGAGATGATGCGCTCGTGATCACGGATGCTGCTCCTGACCGAGTACAGTTATTCCAGTTTGGCTTCACTCCACACTGGGCAAAAAAGAAGATGTATGTCATCAATGCTCGGAGTGAAGGCGATCATAACAAGGAAAATCAAAGTGCTTACACTGGAGCAAAGGGCATCATCAATAAACCGATGTTTAGGAAAGCGATACGTCAGCAGCGGTGCTTGGTCATAGCAGATGCATTTGTAGAAGGTAGTACGAAGCACAGACTCAGTGACCCATATTTAGTATATCGGGGAGGTAAAAAAAGACCATTTGCAATGGCGGGGATATGGGATGAGTGGATTGATAAATCTACAGGAGAAGTCACTAGAAGTTTCGCCATATTGACAACTGCCCCTACGCCACTAATGCAGAAAATACCTCATCATAGAAGCCCACTCGTACTTACGGAAGAGACAGAAAGGCAGTGGATTGATCAAGATGCTAGTCTAGATCAGATCACAGCTCTATTACAACCATTTGATGATACAGACTTCAATGCGTACCCGATATCTACAGATATCAAATCACCAAAAGATAAAGGAATAGATCTACTGAAGCCCACTGGAGATCGCCTGCGTAAGGAGTATGATTATGTCTTTTATCAAGACTTAGAGCTGCAGGGTATGGGAGAGACCACCGCAAGGAAACGAAAACAAAACGAACAGCTAGGACTATTCTAAAAAGTGGACTGAATGCTCATCAATAACCATAGTTATTACTCTTTACGATATGGTACATTTTCGGAAGAAGATTTGCTACAGCAAGCGCATAGTCATGGTTATACACGTATAGCACTGACAGATATCAATAATACTTCGGCCTGCCTCAATTTTATGCGATTGGCACCTAAGTATAAGGTCGATCCCGTGGTAGGTATTGATTTTAGAAATGGGGTAGACCAGCGATACGTAGGGCTTGCAAAGAGTAATATTGGATTTTTACATTTGAATCAGTTTTTATCACAGCATTCACATCATAAAATGAATTTTCCTGAGGAAGCACCTTTGTTGGAAGATGTCATTTTTATATACCCTTTTAAGAAAGCTTTAGAACTCAATAAATCAGACTACCATGACCATGAATATATAGGTGTCGCTTGGCAGGATATACCCAAGGTGAGATTTACTAGCCTTTTTCAACGGCAAGATAAGATCGTCATCTTACAGAGCGTAAGCTTTCGCAATAAGCGAGACTTCAATACGCATAGGCTCTTGAGAGCCATCGATAATAATATACTACTCAGTAAGTTACAACCAGCTGATCAGGCAAGTATAGAAGATGTGATGATCAGCTATGATGAACTGAAAGACAAGTTTAAGGAGTTTCCTACACTGATAGCGAATACTGATCGGATACTATCTACATGTAAGGTGCATTTTGATTTTTCACAAAATAGACCTCATCAAAATAAAATCATTTACTCCGACAGTAAAGAATCAGATCAGAAATTGATCAAACAATTATGCCAGCAAGGACTAGAATATCGCTATCCAGTAGTGACCGATCAGATACTATCTCGAATGGAAAAGGAGTTGGATATGATCGATCAGATGGATTTTATTCCATTTTTTTTAGTCAATTGGGATATCATCCAGTATGCCAAAAGTAAGGGTTACTTCCATGTAGGGCGAGGGAGTGGTGCCAATAGTATCGTCGCCTATCTACTCGGTATTACAGATGTGGATCCTATAGAGTTAGACCTGTATTTTGAGCGATTTATGAATCTGTATCGTACAAGTCCGCCCGACTTTGACATCGATTTTTCATGGCGAGATCGTGAGGATGTGACACGATATATCTTCGAGCGATTTGGTGATAAAAATCAGGTAGCCTTGCTTGCTACCTATAATACATTTAAGCATAGCGCAGCAGTCCGAGAGCTGGGGAAAGTATTTGGCTTACCCAAGCATGAAATCGATAAACTCAGTAGTGGTAAGTTTAACTATAGGGCACTGGATAAGCTATCGCAGCTAGTTATCATTTATGCACAAGAGCTTGATGGTCGCCCTAATTATTTGAGTATCCATGCCGGAGGTATTATCATCGCAGAGAAGCCGATCCATTACTTTACAGCTACGGATTTACCACCCAAGGGTTTCCCTACGACACAGTTTGATATGATCGTTGCAGAGGATGTAGGGCTGTATAAATACGATATTTTGGGTCAGCGTGGTTTAGGTAAGATCAAAGATGCCATGCAGCTCGTGAGGATCAATAGACCTGATGCACCGAAAGTGGATATTCATGATGTAAAACCATTTTTTAAAGATGATAATATCAATAAAATGGTGAGTAGGGCGGAGTGTATTGGCTGCTTTTATGTAGAGTCTCCAGCGATGCGGATGTTATTGCGAAAGTTGGAAGTAGATAGCTATCTGGGACTAGTGGCAGCTAGTTCTATTATCAGACCTGGAGTGGCGCAAAGTGGTATGATGAGAGAGTATATCCTCAGGCATAAAAATCCAGAGCGAAGAAAAAATGCGCATCCTGTCCTAGAGAAAATCATGCCCGAGACATACGGTATCATGGTGTATCAGGAGGATGTGATCAAAGTAGCGCATCACTTTGCAGGACTCGACCTAGCGGAGTCTGATGTGTTGCGCCGTGGGATGAGTGGTAAATATCGATCTCGCGAGGAGTTTGATAAAGTACGTATGAAATTTATGTCCAACTGTAAAGAAAAAGGATATGGAAAGGATACTACTTTAGAGATCTGGAGACAAATAGAAAGCTTTGCAGGCTATGCTTTTGCTAAGGGGCATAGTGCCTCTTATGCGGTGGAGAGTTATCAAAGTCTGTATCTCAAGACCTATTATCCACTAGAATATATGGTAGCGGTGATTAATAATGGCGGTGGTTTTTATCGTACAGAGCTATATGTGCATGAGGCACGTAAGTGTGGTGGTTGCATACATGCCCCTTGTATCAATAAGAGCCAATATGAGACCTGGTTGTATGGTGATGATATCTATTTGGGGTTTCACTTACTTCATAGCTTAGAGGTGAATGTAGCATTGCGTATCAAAAAGGAACGACGTCAAAATGGACTATTCCTATCCTTAGATAATTTTCTAGATCGAGTACATATATCGATAGAGCAACTCAGTATACTGATACGAATTGATGCATTCCGTTTTACAGGCTTGGATAGAAAAACATTACTTTGGAAAGCGAATATGGCAGTAGGTGCTGCGGTACCAAAAAGTCAGCAAAATTCACTTTTCAAAACAGTACCCAGAAAAGATTTTGCACTTCCACGGTTTGATTACGAGGCACTGGAATCTACATTTGACCAAATAGAACTTTTGGGTTTTCCGCTATCACACCCTTTCCAGTTATTGAGAGATGCATTACCTGATGAGAAGATTATAGCTTCAGATTTTCAAAAGTTCAGTGGGAAAAGAGTTGTCGTTTATGGATACTTGATATCTGTCAAGAATACCAAAACGACTAATCGTAAGATCATGCAATTCGGTACATTTCTAGACTATGAGGGTGAGTGGATTGATACAGTACATTTTCCACCTGTAGCTAAAAAGTATCCATTTAGAGGAAAAGGAATCTATAAGTTACAGGGTAAGGTAGTAGAAGAGTTTGGATTTTATACATTAGAAGTGGAAGCTATGGAGCGTATGGCGTATGTGGAGGATGTACGATTTTCGGTGGATAAACCTCAGGTAGCGTGATGAACTAATTGTTACAATGCTGTTATCTATTTTTAACTATCAGATTATCTTGTTTTATTTGCACTCTGATAACGCTTAGGCTGTTTTATTTGAATGAGACTATAGCTCAGTTGGTTTAGAGCGCTACCTTGACAGGGTAGAGGTCGTGGGTTCGAATCCCCCTAGTCTCACCATATATATTTTCGGGATGTAGCTCAGTCCGGTAGAGTACTCGTCTGGGGGGCGAGTGGTCGCAGGTTCAAATCCTGTCATCCCGACTTAATAATCAGCCAATTACATATAAGTTAAAATATAATTTGCAAAATAATTGCAACGAATAAGCTGGTTTATGGTGGTTTTCAAAAGGCGAGAAGTTTTATAAAAACTCCTCACCATTTTTTTGAAAAGCCTGATCTAAATACCTAAGATGGCCTAAAGATTAATTCTTCCAACTTTTCCAGATCACCGCTGATCACCCTCTGATCTTCCAAGTACATATGCCATGCAAAACAAAGCAGTGGCATTTCTGCATTTAGGAGGTTTATCTTAGCCCCCTTACCGATATTGAACCAATAGAGCCGAGAATGTAGGCTCTTATTAAAAATGATGATGTTTTTCATCTTAAATAAAATTAGGAATACAAAAAAAGGCCTTCCCCGCTTGGGAAAAGCCTTCGCATGATTTTACCACATCAAGAGGTCAAAACAAGAATGAAAAAAGCACTTTTTTTATTCGTGTCTTCGTCTTGTGTTTTATTATAATATTCATGTCAGTTCGGAGATCTTGGATATATCCAGATTCAAAAACCATATATGAGTCTTGTTTCAGGGCTGATGTTCTTTATTCTACTTCCTTATGAAAATTCCATTATCGGTTCTTAATAAGTTCATTCTTCTTTGGAAGGATGAGACAGGTGAAAAGCTTCCTCTAAGAGAAGCAAAGCTAAAATTCGATGAGATACTGTTAGTCTGTGATCAGCGAAAACATAATTCCCTATCTGACGATCAATAAATGAGAATTTCAGATTTGTTGATTCAGTTTAAGAGGTATGCAATCATAGAGAAGGGGATAACAGGAGGAACGACTAAAGAGATCATTTCTACGGTCATAAAGCTTTCAGAGTATTCGAAAAAGTCAAGGCTTTCAGGTATGACGACTAATGTTATTCGTGGGTTTCTCTCCCATCAGAAGATTTTGAGAAACTGGAAGAATCGAACGTTTAGAAATAAACGTCAGTACCTAAAAATCTTTTTCGATTTCTGTATTAACCACGAATTCCTGAGAAATAATCCAGTTGATAAAATTCAAAAGCCAAAAATTCCAAAAGACCTCCCGCGATGCTTGAGTAAAAGGGAGGTAGATACTCTTCTACTACATGTTGATACATATGATTGGTATAATGAACTAGAGGCGAAAAGAAATCGAGCCATAATCAGGACTTTTCTATTTACGGGGATGCGACTTTCGGAATTATTGAACCTTGAGACTCGTTATATCAATTTTGATGAATACCAAATTACGGTCAAAGAAGGGAAGGGGAGTAAGGACAGAATTATTCCTATACACTTTGATTTAATGCCTTATCTCAAATCGTATAATCAAGCTAAGAGTAATCCCACTCGATACTTCTTCTCAAGTGTGAGATCAGACAGCAAGCTTACCGCTAAAAATCTTTACCGGGTATTTAAGATTCTTGAGAATAAATGTAATTTCAAAGTGACTCCTCATATGCTTCGTCACACTATGGGCAAGATGTCGATTGAAGCAAATCTTAACCCCTTTATGCTCAAAAGTATTCTCGGACATGCGGATATTTCAACAACACAGATATACGTTTCTCTTTCTAATCAAAAGGTGAAAGAAGCCTTTCAGAAAATTCGTCTCTTATAATGGATGCTTACACATCTCAGCGTGAAGATGAGCCGTTGTTGTCCCCAAATAAATTGTAGTTGTCTTAATATCACTATGTCCCATTAATTTGCTCAATGTATAGAGATTACAACCGCCTTCGAGCATCAGGGTAGCAAATGTATGACGAAGGATATGTGGATAAAAGTAAATACCTGATTTCTTACGAAGTTTTATCACCAATCGCTTGATAACGTTTGTGCTCATCTTTTCATCCAGTTTTAGAGAAACAAAGAAGTAGGGACAGCTGACTTTCCTTTTGGTTCTGTCTTTCAAATATGCTTCAAGAATAAAGTAGAGACTATGATTAATGGGCACTTTACGATCTTTTTGCCCCTTTCCACAAATTATATGAACTACCTTTTCTTCTAATTTGACATCCGACATCTTGAGGTTGTATAATTCGCCTATGCGGATTCCCGTGTAGAGAAACATCGCAATAATGGCGACAGCTCTATTCTTCTCAAACTTGTAGTAGTATCGCAAATGCTTTGTCCAGTCGAGTAGTTTTTCGGCATCTTTTAGTGATAAGGATTTAGGCAGCGTTTTTGGAAGCTTTGGCTTCGGAATAAATTCGGTAGGATCATTCTGGATTAATTGGCGTTCTCTGCACCACTTAAAAAAGCTTCTAAGGGCAATAATCGATTTCTGATAGTCTTAGCACTCCAATCCTTTTCTAGCTTGCCTTTCATAAGCCAATCTTCAATCATAAATTGATTGACCTCGTGAAGCTTAGTCACTGGTACTGATTGAAGAAAATAGCGAAATACTTCTCGATACCCCTGAATGGTCCGAGGTGTTAGCCCCTTGAAAGCAAGGGCGTAATTACAATACTTTTCGTGGACGATTGGAAGAGTAAGCATGAGACTGTGTGACATCGTGGCGAGCCCGAAGGTCACAGAAGCCCTTTTTTAGGGCTTTTCAATTCTCGAATCGTCAATCTCAGAAGGACTTACTGGTTGCGGAGGCAGGATTCGAACCTGCGACCTTCGGGTTATGAGGGATTTTGTTGTATTTATATACTTGGTTTTCCCTTTACCTGAGCGGCTTTCCTAAGATTTTACTGGTCTTTTCGAGAACAAAAAATGAGACCTTCGGGTAGATTGTAAATGACTTAATTTATAAGTCAAGTTTTCCTATTTAAATCAAAGATCGGTGATGCATTTTATCCGTTATAATTGGAGTTTACCTGATGAACTTGATTAAATGTAGTTAAATATTATCCTTAGTTGTTTGTTAGATCACTAATTGATAAATCAAGGACTTTGGCAATTCTAGCTAGCTCTAAATCTGGGATTTCTTCACTATCATATTGTTTTAAATTACACCAAGACTCAAAGGTTCTAATATTGATTCCAAGCTCTTTTGCAACAATAGGAAGAGCTAATTTCTTTTTTCTTCGATCCACCCCCTCAAGCTTTTCATGGATTGTAGATAAGATGTGATACTTGTATTTTTTGTAGGTATTACTGAATCTTAAATAAAATATATTCGAGTTAAAAGTTGTAGACTTTAACATATCTAAAAAGCTTTTTGCACATCTAAAATGGTCAATGCTTGGAGTCGATATGTTGAAGGTACAATTAATACCTGATTTAAATATTTTATAGCCCTCTAAGTGCATAGCATAGATAAACGTACCATTCTCAACATATTCACCAATATGCTTTTCAGCGTGATGTTTCAATCCATAAGAGCCAAATGATCTGTTATTTGTTAATCGTGGTTCTAAGAATTTCTTAATTTCTTTACGAAGAATTGGAACGGACTGAATTGAGTCAAATATCGCTGAATCAAATTCTTCCAATGGTTCCTGAAATCCATTGAGAGTAAGTCCTGTTAAATCATTCATCTTTAATTTTTTATCAAATTATTGGCATTAAAAAAAATCATAAGGTCATCACATCATCTTAGTATATCTAATTCTATTTACCATCGCAATTATAATGAAGTCTTTCCCAAAAGTACTTCCAATTATAAATTCAACAATTTGAATAGTGCAGCCTACCGAAGCAAGCCGCACATTGGTGTTAAGCTCTAATTTTGCAAATAAGGATTAAGCTATCTCCTTTGGTTCGATTATTTTGCCATTGAAGTGGTTGAAGATTAAAGAGTAAATCTGATCCACCTCTACTCACTGGGCGAATATGATCAATTTCCCATCCAAGTCTTGACCTGGTATTTCCATATTCAGAATATCGCATTGGTGCACCACATGCATCCCTTCTAAAGGCAACTCCGGTTGGATCTAGTTCAAAATCAATTCTTCCCTTTTTCCAAACGGCTAACTTCTCCGCTTCGCTAAAAGAACCACCATTACGACGCGTACTGGGACGCCTCCCGAACGAATTGTTCATTGTTTAAAGTTTTAGTTCTATTTCCTACTCAGATTGAGGAAATAAAAAGATTAAAAAAATAAGAGGGAGGAAGTCGTAGGAGAATTATATCTTGAGGTATCACATTTAAAATATAGGCATGAGGGTGCAAACCTCTCTTCCTTACTTCCTCGGCTCTAATTGATTATTTTAATCTATTAGAGCCATTTTCTTTTTGCTATTTTTTATAGTTTCTACAAAGGTTGTTGATTTATGACAAATCAAATAAATATATATGGTATTTTTCAGTATAATTATTATTACAATATGTATGTTATTGATATTGAAAGATTAAAAATTGAATAGCTAAATTCTCTGCTCAATATTACGCTATTCATCAAACTCTTAAAACTGAAACTTATCAACAAAGTGTGGATAATATGTATAACATATTAAAATCTAGCTGTATGTGATTTGTACAAATATTTAGATATGTGGATAACTGGTTTGATAAGAACGAATTATGAGCATGCTTTCATTTTATATGGCTAGGGATAGAACAAAATGGACTTGACAAAACCCCTTGATTAAATTATTTTTTTCTCGTACTGAATTATTTCGCATTAGAAATTTTCAGTCAGTTCTTATAAATCATTCATTGAATCAGTGCTGGACATGCTCTCAAGAAGAAGAATTCTTTTTGGGAGCATGTCCACGAGAGACATGTGATTATCAAATTTTCAATAATCAGTTATGTCTACTAAGAAATTAAGCTTTTACGAAATCCTATCCGAGTATCTAATCAAACCCAATTCAAAGAAAGTTATTGATTCGAATTATAAATTATTCGATAAAGACTTTATTCCCAAATTTAAAGATTGTACCGAAGAGCAAATATTGAGTATTCGAGAATTAGTTCTTCAAATAGTGGTAATCCCTAATAGATTCTATGATCATTATTCAAAGACGATATGTTTTTATAGGAGTTATCTGAAGTGGGAGTCTGATGTATTTGTTAAATCTGCAGCGAGATTCCCTACTAATCCTTACAGTTTTTTGGCTGTCGAGGAGTTAAAGAGGAGAGACTTACTAACTAAAGAGATCAAAGAAGAGAATAAAGCTAATTCTGGATTGAAGGCGAAAATATTAAAACTTCATCCGCCTAGGATTTATGAATGATTGTAAAGGATAAAAGAGTGAGAGGCTTACGCCTTTCACTCTTAAATTATAATATACCGTCGTCTTCTCATTGAGAGCTAAGTAGTATAAGCGGTCGTAAATTACACATTAATTTAAGGTAGACCCTAAAATGTTTGTAATCCAAAAAGAATATGGTAGTTAAGTGAATCTCTATTATTTAGATAAGCGTTCTCGATGGTGCAAATTGATCAAAAAAGCATGTAAAATTCATAGGGAACAAAATAGGCTTCAACATAATATTTAGCATTAATGCTCTGAAGCGTAAATTTCTTGTTCAGATATCTATTTTTAAATCTCACTGAGAATAAAAAACCTGAAATTAATGTCAAGGCTTTTGAAGTATTTTAGATATTATTAGAAACCACTTATAACCTTTGATTTTTAGAATGCTAGTAGGCTTAGTGATCGGTAAAGTCCTTATATATCAACCAGAATGCAAATGCCGCTGCTGTGTTAGATGCCAATTGTTTAACATTATCAGGTCTTCGGTCGGTTGTCCTATTTTGATCCTCATCATTAGTTTGTCCAATTACATCAGAAATTCCTCTTACTACTCCAACCATCATATTGCTATATTCTTTTCCTTGATTAGTTGCTGCTTTAGCAAATCCAAAACCTTCCATTTCAACCGCTGAAGTATCATTAAAATGTTCTGAAAGAATTTTTCCTATTCTAGAATCATAATGTTCAACCAATTTTTCTCCCGAAGCGATAACTCCTAAATCAGCTTTTACGTCTTTTGACTGTCCATTTTTTATTAATTTTTTCCAGTCATTCTTTAATCTTTCTTTTTTAGCAATTTCGTCCAAATGAAATGTTGTGGCTCCCATATCTGGTCTTGAACTAAATGATTTTTTTTCTGATTTACCTCCTTCGTAGGAATAAATTTTTGTAGGGTAAATAACGTCTCCTATTGAGAAATCTTTTGGTTTCCTCGATCCAGCTATACCAACGAATAGAATTAAATCAGGTGAAAAATATTGAATAGCACGTTCAGTTTCTTGTGCAGCATTCGTATTCTTCGGACCGCACTCTCGAATTACAACACAAGCTATTGATCTGTCATTTAATTCGAATATTCCTGCTTCATAGCTCGTACTTTTATGAGTGGCATCAACTGTTTGTACCAAATGCTCCCGAACAGCCATATATTCCTCTTTGATTGCTGTAAGTATAACAACTTTTGGCATATTTCCCATAGGGTCAATTTCAGTGTTTTGCGTTTGTTCCATTGAATAGTAATTTGATTTATTTTTAAATAAACGACTTAACTTAAAAGATTCAAACCAATTCAAATTCACCAAAGATTTACATATGTTATATGCCAAGGAGAAAGATCCATAGTAAAGAGATTTATCATAAATTGACCTCGCGGAATTGGTGTAATTCCTTGATAAAATTAGTGAGCCAAGTCGTCTTGATTGATTTTCAGTAATATTTGATTGATATTTAGTGATATAATCGCTCAGAAATCTGTCGGAATGAATATCCAAACTTTCAAATATCTTTAACACTGATTCCATTTTCCTTCTATTTTTACTTAAAAATGATGCCATGAAGGATTTTGAGCCGATATATTCAGCCAGGATACTTTCAATTGATAAGCTATCAATTTCTTCTCTAACTAACTTATCTATAATTGTGCCTGCTGTTGCTTCAATAAATTTGGTTCGATAACTTAATGGGATGTAGTCCCAAACATTTCTACGGTTTTTATATTCAAAGATGTCTGAGTAGGTAGTGTCAGCAATTTTATCGAATATTACTTCATCAATTTGTATTCCCTGAAGTGCCAAATCTAATACACTGAAAACGACTTCTTGTTCTTTGCTTTTAATCCCGTAACTAAAAGGTTTTTCTTCATTGAGTAAACCTGTCCAGATTTTTAGCCAACAGGAAACTCGGAGATCAATGGAATTAAAAATGGATTCACTTTTTATTGCTCTTTTTATTAATCCATGAATCAATTTGTCGTTGCATAATCTTAAGGTTATTGCTAAGGCCTCATTATCTGAGAGGTTTTTGAGAATCAAATTCAATCCTATTGACTCGTCATAACTCATTAAATCTTCAATTGGCAATTGCTTTTCAACTGCTTCTATAGGTTTGTAGAGTTTTAGTAATATTTTTGCATACAGTAAATTCCATTTCCTTTTTTGTAGCTCAAGCAAGACGGTTTTTCCAGTTTCAGTCGGAACATCTTTAGGCAAATATTGAATTAGAATTGTTTCTGAGTCTTTGTGAGATGGTATAAATAAAAAGATGGATCTGGAGCTGTCTTTTGAAAGAAGTAAGAGTTTCCAAATCGATTTTTGAATTGTCTCTACTGTCTTGGAAACGTTTTTTTTAAATGAATCAACGATGGCTTTATGCCACCAAGTTTTGTTTGTTTCATTTAACGCAGTAGTGGACACTTCTGAAAGCATTTCAATATGCTTAAACTTTGAATCTCTAATTGCTTTATCAATAATGGCATTGACAAGGTTCTTACCTTTTTTTTCTCCATCAATATAGGCGCTCCATAAGATGTTCCTTAACCCTTTGACATTTGACTCTAAGCCATTATCGATTAAACTGTAGTATTTTTCAACGAACTTCTCCTTAACGGAAGCACCTAGGCTTTTATTTGGTGATAATCTTGAAAGAATCCTTAAATCGCGTCTTATGAGGTCTGGATCATTGAGGTCGTTCAGATTCGTATAATCTTCAAATAATATTGTACCATGTTTATATGTATTTAGGTCGTCGAGATTGGCCCCAATGTTTTTAAGAAAACCATATAACGGATTTTCTTTTTGCCTACCAAGAAATATAGATTCTGCGTGAGATGTGATTTCTATTATGTCATCTTCCTCCCCACTGATTAATTTATTTGTATTCCACTTTGATAATAATTCGTTTTGAACGAGCACTAATGTTAGTTCAATCGAACCTTTAATATCGTCTGGTGAAAAGCTGGCTCTATACTTCAGTTGTTTTCTAAAATCACATATTGGGGAATTCCATAATTTTTTAAGAATCTCCTCGAATGAGCCTAAATCACCTGTAAACAGAATAGGTAAATCCCCTTTAATAAGTGATCTAAGAGATTTTTGAATAAAAATAGGTTGCTTTAATTCGTAGGAGTAGTCAGAATCATTAATGCTAAGTTCAATAGGCTTTAAATTTGTTCTTTCAACAGGAACTTCCGATATCAATAGATCTAAGATGATTTGTAAGTCGTTAATGTTTTCAATTGTTGAAATATCCGCTATGAGAACATGCGTCAATACCATACCAGAACGACTGGCTCGATGGTCTGGAAAGGTTTTTGAGAAAACGTAATGCTTTTTAAAAGCAGATCCTGATAAGTATGGTTTAAGCAAAACTCCAGGAGGAACTGGGCCCGGTCGATCTGTAAACTGTATTAAAAAAGATGTTAATTCTGAATTATCAATGGTTTGTTGAATTTTTGAATGAGACTTATTGACTTCACCATAATATGCTTGATGGATGACTATATTACTCATGTCCTATGAAATCCTTAATTAAAAGAGTTAAATCTTGATGAGATTCACCTTTTTTATTTACGTAATAACCGAAGTTGATGGGTTCATTGTCAATGAATTCATCATCAGGCTCATCCGTAAGAGACTTCTCTGTTGATGATAATCCTATAACTGAAAGAGATTCATTTTGCCATTTATTACTTAAGAAGTCAAACAACATAGGTAGCCTCTTTTGAAGCAAGATATTTGGAATCTGACATTCAGGTAATTTCAGTTCATCCCAACAGGATAAAACCACGGTCATTTTTGGTTGATCAATTGGAGAGAACATAGAAAGTCCTTTTATATATGATAAAGTTTGAAGTAACTCCACATAAAAGGCTGCCTCAGATACCTTTACTGGAGGTGGCTGACTATTTCTTTTTTGAATTTCTTCGGGGCTCGGTATTCCTTTGTTTACAATATCCTCTAGTGGCGTTAGGTCATTAAGTCGAATGAACAATACCCATGATGTACTATTTTGAATGTAATTCTTCCATAAAGCATTTACCTTTCTATCACTTACAATTGATCTTACTTGTTCACCTGCATAGTCAGGGAAAGCTAATTTTACTTCAGAATTCTTCTCATTTGTTACTATCAGTTCAATACTTCGATTCGCTCCTATTTCTGTGTGTGCAGCCCTTTTGCCATTGTGTAGGTTTTTTAATCCGTCTTCAAAAATTGTCAAATCAGAGGGGCGGTTTGAAGGATCAATTTTAAATTCGAACTGACGACTGTTTATTCGTTCGTACAATTGGATACCAAAATGAGTTTTCCCCGTATTGGGGCCTCCAATTATCAAAATATTATGTTTTTCTAGATCATTCATTAATCGAGCGTTTTGAAAGAAACATATCGTCAGAATTGGCAATAGAAATCTGTGGAAGCACATTACGATTATTGTTGAATGCCTCAATAATCCAGTTAATTGATTCTAGAATTGCTTTATGAAATTCACCACTAACGCCTTCTCGAACGCTAGTTTCAAATTGGTTAAAGTGTTTAAATGGAGTAGCTTTTATATGTTTGATGATTTGTTCTTTTGTCTGATTGCTTAGCCCTAAATCTGATTTAGACCATATAAGTCCAATTGGTCGATCATTAATATTTTCCGTTAGCCTATCTGCTACTTGTTTAAGCTGTCGTTTGGCATTTCCTCTTCGGCTATTTGAAAGCATATCACTGTCTGCAAAAAGTAAAAAACCATCACAGTTTTCATAAATCCATTTAGCACCAATCGCATTTTCGCTGTTGATATTGTTGCTCCAGTAATCAAACCATTCACCTGGTGCATCTGTAAGAATAAGATCAATATTTTTTCCTTCTTTACTCTTTAAAGACAAATGGAGTAGTCCAGGAACTCGCCCAGAGTTATTTGTGGTATGGTCTGGAAATTGAATTTCTGCATTGCTTTTCCAACTAAGATACCATGCAATATCTTCCCATCCGTTAAGTGTAAGAGAACCAGCAAAACCATATTCACCAATTTTAGCACCTTGTCTAATAAGACAATATAATGTGGCTAAAAACGTAGTTTTTCCGGCACTTGCAACTCCAGTAACTCCGATAAGAATTGGTTTTCTTGATGCTGTTAAAAAGTTGAGATCATAAAGCCCAAGTGTATTGCCCGTCCATGAAATTCTATATCCTTCATTTTCAAACTGTCGTTTGTTATCTTTTTTTGTAGCATCCTTTTTGCCATAGTATTTACAATCTAAAAGATTTATGCATCCTTCAATATTACATCCACTATCCTCGGGGTAACACTTAGGTTGTGAACAATTACCAGCCATATTACTTCGAGCTTAGTCTTAAAGTGAGCAAATCATGGAAAATAGCAACAGACAAATCCTCAATAGAAACTTCATCTTCTTGGCTAATTCCTGTTCTTATGTTGAAGTCGTTAAGTTTTGCCTTACCTTTTAAGTATAGGGCGATAAAATCTGTTAAACTAATTCTCCCATCTGATTCATTTATTTCAGGTAGAAGGTTGACAATTTCAGATTTGGTTGAATCTTTCGTTAAAGAGTTAAAAAAGTCTTTAAATTTTATTTTTTCACTTTTCTTTTCATTTAGAATCAACAAGGTATCTCTTAATAGATAGTCTACACTTACTGGAGTTATTTTGGCAACCTGCTCGTTTAGATCAATCCCCATCAAAATTGGAAGTATAGAAATTGAAATTTCCCGATAGCTTTTCTTTAATGAAGGAGAATAAAGGGTTTCTTTCCACCAAAGCAACTTACTTCTTCGTTCAGCTGCTATAATTGAAGCAAACGATGATTTTAAGTTGTTATCTAAGGACTTTTTGAAGGAATTGAAAAATTTATTTATTGGATCTTCAATAGCAGAAGAATTAAATCCTTTAAAAAGATTATTTAATGTTGAATTTTGGGATGCTGTTATTGCCTGGTTTAATTTTAGTTTGAAATGTTCTCTATATGTAGCATTACTAATACCGTGTTGAGGACCGTATCCCTTAGGTGAGTTGGAAAATGCTTCATCCAACTTGGAACGAACTATCGAATCATCTATCTCGATCTTTCCATGTTCAAGATTACCAACCTTCAATGGGCTTAATTTTAGATTTGGTTCTTCCTCAATTAAAGACCATTCTTCTAGTGCATGTTTTTCAGAAATTTCTCCTAGTTCAGTTAATAATGTTTCTATAATTTCTTTTTCCCTGCCAAGTCTTACGTAAGGATAGAAATTAGTTGACGTGAAATAGATAATTCTTGCTGCAACTGGATCACCACTTCCTAATTCCATCAATGAATTTAGTATGACCCCCCTATGAATATTCTTGGGCATGTCAGAATATTTACCTCTAAGTGCTTTCCAATATTTGGTCACAATCTCTTCAATATCACTCAGGATTGGTTCTTTATCTGAAATATTAGGGTCTAATGCTACCAAAGCATATCGAGGTAATTTTGAATAATTCTTCTTTAAGAACTTTACTAAATCAGTCACAGATTGTTCAAGCCATTTTAATCTATCATCATCATCGCCAATGTCAAAGAGACCAGCTTTTAGTATTTCTTGAATAAAAAAGTTTCCCATAATTTATTTATTAATTCTAGTGAAGGAGGTTATGCTCTAAGCATGAGTGACCCCTTAATACTTAAATCTAGTACACCAGAAAGATATTAATTTATATCTTTGAATATTATTCCTATGCAACATTAATTTAATGGTAAAAGAAGAAACGATTGAAGATATAATCAATCTTTTGAGTGGTCAGTGGTTTTATAATTGTAAACTTGATGCCGGATATATATTTGATAATGGAGATATAGAGCGAGGTGGAACAATGCAAGTAAAGGTGTCTTTAGGTCATTTTGGATTTAATATTGATATTTTAGCAACTAGAGATTGGGGTGTTGACACTTCAAATACTAAGACATGTTATTCAGAAACTGAATGGAATGCTAAAGGAGGAATCTATGAAGATGAAAGTTCGGTATATTTTACTTATAAAGGTTTAAAGGCTAATTCTAAAATAAAAGGCAAAACACGAGATATTTTCTTGGTAGACCTTGAAAATAAAAAGCTAAGTAGAGGAAAATTTGAACATGTAAAGGAGGATGGAAGTTTGATTTATGGGAGTGTAGAGCTGTTTAAAGGAGGAAATTTATCTTGATTTCAAAAAATAAATACAACAGAAATATTGATCTTTTTTTAGAGAAAATAGAAGGAGAATGGAGATACGAATGTACGGTTTTTAAAGAGGTATTTGACGATGATTCCAACATTAGATTCGGTACTATAACTTTATCACCTAAAAAAAGAAATTTTTGTTTGTCGGTGCAGGCCTCCAGTAAAAGAATAGAATATTTGAAAAAGGATGATAAAGAATTGAAAAAATATAAACCACCAATACCCTGGTATTCAGGTCCAGATCGTAGCGGTTATATAGAATCTGATGTATTGACAATACCTTTTTATTCTAAAATTGATAAGTTTGAAGGGGAAATTACTATTCCATTAACTACGGGTGAAATTAACGAAACTTTGGAAGGCGAATTTACTTTTCGAAAATATTTTGAACAGGAACCCATTGAATTAGAGGGTGTTATCGTTCTTAAAAAAGTTCAATCTAATTGATTTCGAGTTTTTAATTTCATGCTACACAAATATGAGGATCGCGATTCTAATTCATTGGTATTTCTAGCCTTATCATTGCACTTTTCTACAGCATGCCGGTTTTCGGAGCAATAGAATATATTAAGACAGACTTCTCTGCAGCATTTATTGGCAACTTTTGTTATCACGGAATACTCTTGTAATTCATTTTTAAAATTATTGAGCTCTTTTTCCGTTAATACCTCCTCAAAGTCTTTTAGCGGAGCAAATACTGGTTCTAAATATTTTGACATACTTTGTTAGCATAATTACCCTCAAAAGATTAGCAAATGTTTTTTAACTATTGAACTCTTGTACATACCTATAATACGTCGGTTTAGAAATCCCGACGATTTTCTGGATGTCGCAGGGTCTTTCCCCTGCTCAAAGAGTGATTTTACCTGTTTTCGTTTCTGCTGCATCTGTAGGCAGATTGGGATTCCTCGAAGTTTTAAGAAGCCGAAATAAACTCAGCCAAGTTTGAGGAAGCCCGCTAAAATTCAAGGAATGCTCTTTTAGATTCCTCCTTGATTTTTGGCTTTATGGCTTCCTCTTCTCATGGGCAGATTTATTTCTCATTACTTCTTAATCCTTTTTACAATGAAAAATCGTTCTGCCTTTCTCGCTTACCTTAATTCTATTGCTAATTCAGACGAAGATACCTTGGCAAAGTATGTTGCTAATGAAGCTCTCGATCGTGATTATTCTGTAGAAAATTGGTTTGAGGATCTACTTCAATATGGTTGCGTTTCTGGTATGGTTTCAGGCCTGGTATATTACTGCGATACAGAAATGTTCTTCGATAAATACTACCATGAAATCATGGAACTCAAAGAAGAGTACGAAGAATCTATTGGTCAGCCAATGCAAATTCCATATCAGCTTAAAAATCATCTCGCATGGTTTGGATTTGAAGAAACTGCTCGCAAAATTCTTTTAGACTTTGGGGATTGATTTCCCCCTTCAAACTTCCAAATACCGATAATACGTCGGTTTAGAAATCCCAACGATTTTCTGAATTTCAAAGGGACGTAAACCCTCTGCAAAAAGCGATTTTACCTGTTTTCGTTTGTTCTGCATCCGCTTACTAATTCCCTTTGGTCTGCCGAGCTTTACGCCTCGTTTTTTGGCTGCTTCAAGGGCGGCTTTGGTTCTTTCAGAAACGAGGGATACTTCAAAATCCGCAATACACATCATGATATTTAAAAGGAGCTTTGACCCCGTGGTGCTAGTGTCAATCCCATCGCTGATAGAAACAAAACGAATTTCCTTTTCTTCAAACTGACTAATGAGATTTACCAAATCGACCAGCGACCGCCCAAGCCGATCAAGTTTATAACAAATCACGCTATCACCTTTCTGAAGCTTGTTTAAAAGCTTTAACAGTTCAGGCCGTTCCTTTTTTCTGCCTGAGATTTTCTCAGAAAAAATGACCTCGCATTGAGCTTTTTTAAGGGCATCAAGCTGCAAATCGAGACTCTGGGATTCAAGGGAAACTCTGGCGTAGCCGTACTTCATGACTGGTATATTTTGTGAAAATGCAGGGGCAAAAAACATGCGAGAATTTCATAAAAGAGGGTAAAGGAAAAGGGAATAAAAAACGGTCGATTTATGTGACCGATTATGGTAATGATTCAAAAATAATGGAATTTTTTTAACCCTTTAGTTTAGGGACTTATCTTAACATAACCTTCTGAAATTCAGTAAAATGCAGTAGTAAAGCGAATCGACCATTAAGCTTTACCGCTCATGAAAATTAGGCTTTTCGCTTTTTCCTTATTGACACTTAGTTTTCTTTTGTTTGGGGCAAATAATTTAGGTGCTCAAAGCTCCAAAATCAACTATACGATTCACTCCAATGTGATCAACCCAGATACCCTCAAAGGCGACCAAAAAGCGATCTTTTGGCACTTTAAGAATGAATCTAGTAATGAACTGAAATCCATGAATGCTGACAAACTTAAAGCGGAGTTTGCCACGTTGGGGCTTTATCCAAAGGATAAAGATCGATTTACGGAGGCTTATTTCTTTTTTGTTGGAAATCTAACGTATCACAAAAAAGATTGCGAAATGTGGGAAGAGTTTAAGTATTTAAAACCCGATAATTAAGAATGGAAGGAACACTCAAAGTCTGTTATAATGAAGTGATGCGAGAATCTTGGAAGCCAAAAGAAAATGTGCTACGATCAGCGAATTCGAATGAGTTCGCTGATTCTCTTGGAGAGAATCACGATTCTTCTAAGATAGCTCGTTTGAATTTTAGCCATGAACCAAGTCTAGAGCAACGTAAAGCAGAAGAATCTGAGCATCGGCAAGCAGATCTAGAACTTGATAATGACTTATTAAGATTGGAGATGATGCTTGGGGAGAATGTTGATACTAAAAATTATGTAGGTCAATCTACGAAGCTAAGAGAACTGAAGGAAGATGTCAATTACAAGCAAGAGATCAAACTATTTCATGATGCGCTGCAAAAGTCTGGAAAGTCATCAGTGCAAATTCTAAAGGCCTTAATCGAGAATTACGAAGATCGGTCTGAGGTGGCTAGGTGGGTTAGAAATTGGAAGAATTTTCTTCAATTGCATGAATTTGCGAAAACGAAGCCTAATGTGGAGCGGGAAATAATCCAGTCGTTCATTGCTGAGGCGGATTTTTCGAGTGCCACGAGTTTTACTCAAACGTTAGGGAAGATTACTAAAAGCGAATCCATTTCTTTGACTACGAAAACGGAGTTGGAAGCGTTATTTGATGGGGAGCAGATTACAAGTGTAAAGGGAATGGACAGGCGGCTAAAGTATATTGCCAAGCTTAAATCCGAATCAGAAAAAACGATAAAGTCCGAGCAAATGAAGAAGTTAGTTTTAGAAAAAGAGATTACGGAATTAGAGAAAAAATTAGAGCAGCTACACCCAACGAACCCTGAATTTAAAGCCCTTAAGGATAGGTTAGATCAGAAGAAAGAGGCCAAAGAAAATGTGGCAGGTCGCATTGAGCAGATCAAAGCAACGATTCCTAAATCTGTTTCCTTCGAGCTTCGGGATGGGGTAGCGGTAAAGAGAAACAAAGATGGTAGTCGAAGTCTTACTTTTTCCAATACCAATTTGGAGATAAAGCTCCCGAGTGCGATCTTGCCGTTTTCTGGAACAAGAAACATCCGAGCCATCAACACCAGTTTTCCGTATAGTATTCTAAAATCCTTTGGAGCGGAATATCTGCTTTATCGCCTACCGATAGAAAAGGGAAGCATACCAGATAGGGGTCAGCGAATGATGGGGCATACTATCCTCAAAGCTCTTGGCTATAATGATAGTCGGATTTTGGGGAATGAGGAGATCGTTCAGCTAAAGGAAGACTTGCGGCGACTAGTGCAGCTAGAAAAAACGCAAAGTACAAAAGGAAATCTGCGGGCTTTAGGGGTTATAAATGAAGATGGAGAGCTCGATAAAAGTTCGCTCATTTCTACCCTTCGCTTTGTCCGAGAAAACAGAGGTGTAAGCTTTGAGCGTTATCGGGAGAAAATAAGAGGACGAATAGGAGCCAAAAGAAACTGAATGAGCCAATTTTAAATCTGAGAGAATAGAGATTTTGTATCTTGAATGAGAAATAACGAAAAGAGAATTTATGAGGAGTGTTTTATGGAGTGTAATACCTTCTGGTATTTCTGGGTTGGGAAAAGATGTAAAACCTGATCAAACATGTATTGATCAAGGGAAGATTCTGAGCCAATACCGCTGTCTTATTGATTTTGCTAAGAGATTCCATAACACGTGTAAAACTGCTGGATAATTGAGAACTGTAATCACCATAGGGTTTTTCTTCCTTGTGCTGGTACTTAATGCGCAATCTGATTTTAGAGCGGGGTACGTGATAGAAAATGCTACTGATACGATATTTGGAGAAATTGATTATCGAGGGGATCTCATAATGAGCAGTACCTGTAAGTTTAAAGATCAAAATAAGAAGGTTCAAAGTTATTCACCAACTGATATTAGTGGATTCCGATTTATTGATGGGAAATATTATGTGTCCCGAGAGGTCGATTCAAAAACGGTTTTTCTCGAATATCTCATTAAGGGGCAGGTGAGTATTTATTATCAACGAGATGATGCAGGAGATCACTATTACATTGAAAGTAAAAACGAAGGACTGACAGAGATTCCTTATGAAGAGGGAGTAAAGATGGTAGATAATAAGCAGATGTATTATGCCACCACACGACATACAGGGCTCCTAGCTCATTTTATGATCGACGCCCCTAATTTTCAAAAGCGGATACAATCAATTAAAAAGCCTGAGCATCGGACACTTATAAAATTGGCAAAAGATTATCATTATGCCGTTTGTGACAATGAAGAGTGCATTATTTACGAGAGAAAGCAGCCATTTCTACGGATGAGTGTGGAAGGCATAATGGGACGAACCAAGTTTGCCAGTTTTAGAGAATCAAATATCAAATCGGATTTCCAGACAGGTATCATTACTCGCCTTGGGATTTCCCGTATAAATGAGAAATTACATCTCAGGACAGGGCTGATATATGGAACGATTGAGATCGACACCACAAGAAATTCTATCTACAAAATTCCTCTCCAAATTGAATATCACTTCCCTTTAAGCGGTGTGACCCCAAGGATCGCATCTGGAATAAACTTTTATAGTCGTGGGGATCAAGTAATGTCCGTATTGGGAGGAGTTGATCTTCGGTTGTATAAATCTGTGAATCTTTCAATCAATTATGAAATTGATTTTAATTCTCAGTCGAATGAAACGATTCCCTTGCTTCCGAATAATGTTTTTTCTCGAAGCGTTTTTGTTGGGATGCTCATAAAGCTTTGATCAATTTTAAGAGATCACGAAAACGGATATGAAACAAATAACAAAACCAATATTTACAAATTTTAAAAACTTGAGTGCATAGAAAAGAAATAGTTTTCTCACGAGTGGTGAGAATAGGCAGTGTTTCTCAAAAAAACTAAAAGGTGCTTTTTTCGATTTTTTCTAAAAGGGGGGAAGCCAATTAAAAACGAAGTTATGATTAATAAAAAAACGAACCTGATCTGCATTTTGCTCATTTCATGTCTTGGTGTTTTTCACGCTCAGATGTCCTTCATCCCAGAGGCCTTACCAACGCCAAATGCGAAAGCAATAAATCAGGCGGTATTTTTTCCCGTTTCGCATTACACGGGTACGGCAGATGTGAACCTCCCACTTTTAAGTTTGAGATCCTCTCAAACAGAAATCCCTATATCAATGCACTATGATGCCTCAGGGGTGAAACTCAATAGTCACCCAAGTATGGTTGGGCAAAACTGGAACTTGAGCGGTATTGGAGCGATCACCAGATCAGTCAAGGGGCAACCGGATGAGGCTGGAACGTATGGGATGAATCCATCTGTAGTACTTCCTTATCCTTACTTTTTCTATGTTGAAGATGGTTTGGCTATTACAGAGGATAATACCAATAGCATTGCGGAACTGGAACAAGAGGCGAACGTTTTATATTCTTCGGATAATCGAGTGATAGACAAAGAACCCGATATGTTTAGCTTTTCTGTCAACGGGATGAGCGGTCGATTTTTTTTTGGTGCAGATGGAGAATGGCACGTTATAAGTGATCACAATATCACGGTAGAATTTGATGTGTTGGATGCCAATAATTATACGGCTCCCTTTATTCCAACCGTTCCCAATTACTCTGCAGCCCAAGACGACCATTATGGATTTGTTATCAAAGGTTTTACGCTTATAGATGATCGAGGAACACGATATAGTTTTGGGTATGATTCAGAATCTATTGAATATTCTCACTCGTTTTGGACACAACGCTACTGCTCGAATATTCCGATAGGTCTCTGGACAGCGACCTCTTGGTATATCACAAAAATTGAGGACATTGCAGGAAACGAACTTTATAATTTCAATTACGAAAGGGGGTATTTCACGGCTGAACTTTATCGGCGGTATGAATACCGCCAGACAGAATGCGCATCACTTAGTGACTGCTCTTGGGGAGGAAGTGCGAGTGCTAATTCAGGATATGAAATACAGGGACAGCTTCTTTCTCCTGTGTATGTGACGAGTGTCAGCTCCAATACCTTTGACGTGCTCACATTTACGTATTCCGATTCTGACCAGAGAAATTTTCCTTGGGGAGCCGACATGCAGGCGTATTATAACAGCTATTTTAACGCGAATACTGATTATGGAAATGGACCTATCTGTGGAGGTGGGCAGCATTTGCCCTATCTCCAAGAAGACGGGTATTATTCTTATAATTATTTAGCGGCGCGAAGTAATCCTTTTGCGGGTTTAAAGTGGCGAAAGCTTGATGCCATTACGCTACTGCATAACGGAGCTCCAAGCGAAAAAGTAGAATTCTTGTATACTGACGTATCGAATCAACGACTCAAACTAAATCAAATAAATATCTGTCCCAAACTTGTCGCATGTGGAACTATCGGAGGTCCTAAATATTCGTTCGATTATAAAGACTTCCATCTGCTCCCTGGGTATCTAAATACAGAAACGGATCATTGGGGCTACTATAATAATACTCCAATAGGCAATACCACTTTTACCCAGAGTTCTGACTTAATGGCTTTTGGAAATACGTACGATTCGGAGCGTGATTCAGATTTTACGTACTTGGAAATTGGTTCGCTTCAAAGCATAACCCATCCTACGAAAGGTATCACCAAGTTTAGCTATGAGCTACACGATTATACCCAAGTACTATCAGAAGATCGCCAGAGTCTAAATGCAGAAACAGGACTTACGGGAGGACTGCGAATAGAAAAAGTAGAGACTTTTGATTTAGACGGTACGACCCTTTTAGATGCCAAAGAGTATTTCTATGTAAAGAACTATGGGACTAGTGGCGCGATAAGCAGTGGAATACTGAGCCTTAAGCCTAAATACTCATGGGATAACTGGACGAATTATTCTAACTTTTGTTCTGCGGGCGGGTATCGCTACAATGTCTTTTCTTCTAACAATCTGATACCGATAGGCAACTACTTCGAAAGTCCTATTGGGTATAGTGAGGTGACTGAGCTGCGACTCGATGGGTCGTATTCTACGTATAAATACACTTCGCACGAAACGATCAAAGATGATCTTCCCTACACGACTTTAGAACTCAATCCCTCTATATATCAGGACTTGGGGAGTAAAAGCTATATGCGAGGAAAATTGACTTTTGAAGGTAAATATGATAATGCTGGTGTACCGGTATTAGAAACCACGCTTGACTATAATGATCTAAGTACCAGTAGCCATTTCGCTGTAGTGGCGAACGCCTATGCTTTTCAGTGGTGTCAGCCCAACCAAATCCAAAATGTGTATCAGGGGAGTGCTTACAAAATGCCCTATGATAAGCATTTTGTGACGAAGCGAGACGTGAAGCAGTATTTTGGATCGGATGTGGTGACGACGACAACGGATTATACCTATACACCCTACACCGCATCAGGTATTACGAGCGATTTTCGCTTTTTGGTGTCTGAGACGATGACCAATAGTGATAACACGACTTATGAAACCTCTTATCAGTACCCCTTTAATGCCATATTCAATACTTCTGGGCAGACGGGAATCATGATGAGTCTTGTAAACGAGCATCGCTTTGGCATACCCGTCCGTCAGCTCAGTAAAGCCAACGGTACGCTTATCGATGGTACTGAAACCACATTTGGTACTTTCTCGAGCGTTCATTTGCCAAATGCTGAATACCGCTATGAATATGATACAAGTACGGGAATAGGATCATGGGAACCACAAAAGACATACTTAGGCTATAATACCAATTGGCTTAAGCCCACTCAATTTCAAATAGATGGATGGCTGCCAACAACGCTTACCTATAGCGACAGTGGAAAATTAGCATCTTGGTCATACACGGCTAATAGCATTACTCAAAGCCAATCCTTTACCTACGATTTTGATACAGATTTACTTGAGACGTTTACGGATATTGATGGAACGAGTACCACGTACACCTACGACCAGTTTAATCGAATAGCCACCATCACCGATGATTGCAGAAATGTGGTCACCGAACGCTTTTATCATTACGCCAATGAACCACTACCGCCAGGAACTGGAGGCACAGCGAGTCAAAATTTTATCAAAGAAATAACGACTTATCTCGTCATCACGGGGAGTGGACTTTCTACGTTAGAAAGCTTTACTTATAAAGATGGTATTGGAAGAGATATTCAGCTTGTTCGCAAAAATCAATCTCCTGATCAATCAAGTGATATTGTGACCGCAACAGAGTACGATTTACTGAACCGCCCCACGAAAGTATTTGAACCGTTTACAAATACAGGCAGCGGAAGTTTCACCACCAATGTGACCAGTCCTTATACAGAAACGCTCTACTATCCTGATCCTCTTGACCGAGTGCAGAGCATTACGCCGCCCAATTGGAATACTACCACTATGCAGTATGCCGCAAATAAGAGTGCTGATGCTGTCACAGGATATAGCCCAAATAGTTTAAGCAAAACGATAAGTATAGATCCAAATGGCAACCAGAGCATTGTTTTTACGGATAAATTAGGGCGGCAGGTATTGAGCAGAAAAAGTAATAGCACCGATGCCGCGGCTCAGCAGTTAGACACCTACACCATCTATAATGAAAAACATCAGGTAGAAACCATCCTTCCTCCCGATGCGAGTTTTGGTACGCCCAATTTGATTTTTAGTTATGATTATGATGCGAGAGGGAATCAGATTCTGCGCAAACTCCCCGATAGTGATCCCGAATCTTTTATTTACAATGACCGAGAACTCTTGGTAGGATTCCAAAACCCAACACTTCAGGGACAAGGCAATTGGATGGTAAGCCGCCATGATGAATTTGGAAGAATTGAAGAGAAAGGCTTTGGCGGAACTATTTCTGATCCCAATAATCCAAGTATTACTACTCCTCTGGAAGAATACTTTTATGACGGATTTGATGGGATGTTCTCCAATACGGCACCGCAGTATATCGGAAAAGTGAGAAAGCAGCGCATCAAGCAGTTAGAGAACAACGCCAGCAATAGCACATGGATAGAAACGACCTACAACTATGATGTCTGTGGCCGAATGGAAGGCACAACGGGAAAGAATCATTTTGGGAGTAATGAGTCGGTGACCCTTACATTTGATGGCAATGATAATATTCTGACCCATACCAAAAGCCATACTGGCCCAGATGGAGTATATAGCTGTGATAAAAGTTTTACCTATGATCATCTTGGGCGATCTGTAAATCAGTTCATAAATATTAATGGAAGTGGGAATGAACACTTGAGCCGCATGGGCTATAGCATCAAAAATGAGATCGATCTTCTTGAACTAGGGATTCATAATTCTGATGTTCTAGCGCAAATGGACTACCAGTATAATGATCAGGGATGGCTTACGCAGATTAACGCTCCGTTGCCTGGGACGCTGGATGATCCGCCATGTATTGGTTCTGCTTCTTCGAGGACCTTTCCTGTACCAAGTGACCTGTTTTACCTCAAACTCAACTACAGCTCTCCCTATACCGCTTTAAATACTGATAGCTACAGTAATGGGAATATAACGAGTATGGAGTGGCAAACGCCGATGAAGCAGATCAAGGGCTACGGATTTTCTTATGACTACAATGATCGACTCACCAAAGCCGTATACGGACAACGAAATCAGATCACCTTCCAAAAGTCAGATTTTTTCTCAACAGCGTATAGCTACGATAAGCGAGGAAATATTCAAACCCTCATGAGAAATGGACGAAGTGCTGAACGCGATGTGAATAATTGTCATAATGTAGAGCAAATTGATGATCTCGTATACACGTATTCTCCGCAGACAAATAAAATGATTAAAGTAGAAGACAGTTCACCTTGTCCACCAAAGCTCGTATTACCAGAAATCATTAATTCCAATCGGACCTTTGCCGCCGATGAAATCATCGTGAATCAGACAGAGATTGATTGTCGCAGCGAGGTGCATATTTATGCCGCAACGAGTATGACCATTAACGATGCCTTGAATTTCTTTGGAGATTGTCAAAATGGCGGTGTGACAACTATTCACAACTTCTGCCCTACAACAGGAAATCCTGAAGGTTTTGCGCAAAACAGCGTAAATGGGCAGTATGTCTATGACGGCGCAGGGAATATCATTACCGACCCAAATAAGAATATCACGATTGAGTACAATCATTTAAATCTTCCATTTAGGATCAGTACGATTTCTGGTGTCCCGAAAGAATTACAAATTGAATATGATGCGATGGGTACAAAGCTGAGTCAATCATACTATGTAGATGGCGTTCTAGAAAGCCAAAGAGATTATTCAAGTGGGGTAGTATACAGAAATAGTATATTTGAAAGTATGCAGCACGAACAGGGTAGAGCGGTTAAAGATGGATCAGGAGGATTTCTCTATGAGTACCATTTAAGAGATCATCTTGGCAATACCAGAGTACGGTTCGCTGATATTAGTGGTGATCATATGATTGATCCTATGGAATCGCCTGGACATCCTTCGGAACTACTGAGCGAGCAGCATTATTATCCCTTTGGATTGATTCAGAAGAATGTTTCATCAACGTATACTGAGCTGTCTAACGTGACAGATGATCGCTATGGATATAATGGAAAGGAACTCGTTTCTGAGATGGAATTAAACTGGATGCCGTATGGTTATCGAAATTATGATCCTACTATCGGGCGTTTTACTGGGGTAGATCCAATTAGTGACCAGTTCGCGTGGCTCTCTACTTATAATTATGCCGAGAACAAGCCGACTTCCAATATCGATCTTCATGGTTTACAAGGCGTAGATATAAGATCAGATTTGTACCTCGCGAATAAAATGTCTGAGTATAATGGTAGGCCAGCAAATGAAAACTTTAGATCCATAAGGTCAGCTGGTTCAGGATCATCGAAAACTCCCAAAGGAACATTAGAAGGATCTTTATATTCGGGAAGCTTTGATGCGCAACATGAAGTAGCTGGAGTATCTGGAAGCTTAGATGTCGCTAAAGTTAAAGCCTATAATGAAAGTGGAGGTACTGCCATATCAATTGGTGCCTCAGGATCAGTCATTGAAGCAAAAGGAGATTTAAGGTTTGGTACTACAGATTTAGCCGTAGTAGGGCATGGAGAAGGTTCATTATTAAGCGCAAACGCTAATGCAGATATTGGATTTTTAAATAACCAAAATGATCAAACAGGGTTCGTTTTGGATTTAAATGCAGGAGCTTACAGTTTAGAAGGAGAAGTTTCGACGGGCTTTAGTTTTTTAGGCCTTGAATTTACAAAGACCACTGGGGGATCTGTTGGATCTGCTCATATTGGACTACGTATTGGAGCTGCTTATGATCATAGTAATCAAAATATAGTGATAGAAGGTTTAGAGCATATAGGTCTTGGAGCTGGTGAAAAAGCGGGATTTAAACTTTCTATCCCTACATTTGGAATATTTGAAAGTAGAGAGGATGATTAAGCTGATTCTAACATTAATTATTTGTGGCCTAAACTATCTATTAGTAAGATTTTTGCCAACTAGAAATTCTATCAAAGAAAATTATTCCTTTATGGCTTTCTTTACTCTTTGTACAATTGGGAGTCTAAGACTTTTAGGATATCTAAGGGACAATTCAGAAATTCAAAATTCTTTAGAATTTCTTTTGTCGGAACCTACGGTTTTTATTGGGGTAATTGTTCCCACTTTTATTTTGGTGATTATTCTGTCTTATCGAAATATAATTTCAGACAAATTATCGAATAAAGTAAGTGAATTAGAGAGCACTAGAAAGGTAGAAATCAATGTAATACAGGTTGTAAAAAAAGTTGCTTGGGCTTTAATATTCCCTTTGATGCTTACAATATTTCAGATATTAATGCTTTGGTTTCCAGATGCTTTAATATAATTCTTAAGTCACTCAACATCTGTATTAGATTTTATATGACAAAAATTTAGATAGTCAAGAATTACTTAGAATGTAGTGGTTTGCTTTGATTAGTTATAATGATGATTGGTTCTTGGTTAAGATTATTCTTAACTTAAAGAAAAAACCCATTGTTATGCCATTCTATCCAAAATTGAAAATCAAAGAAAATGATACTGATTCCTACAAGAGAAAAAAGAAGCGAGTCATCAAAAATCTGAGCTTACTAAGAAGAAATTTAAGATCCCATATAAATAGTCAGCGTTCCGCTTGCCACAATGATCAAACGGCAAAAATAGGGACTTGGAATATTCGAGAATTTGGAAAGAGTAATTACAACGGAAGATCCTTTGAGGAGTTATATTATATCGCCGAGATCATTTCCCATTTTGATCTGATGGCAGTGCAGGAGGTTCGATCTGATTTGAAAGAGCTTCGCGAAGTCATGAAAATTTTGGGGCCATCATGGGATTTTATAGCTACAGATGTGACAGATGGAAACGCTGGAAATGGAGAAAGGATGGTATTTCTTTATAACAGGAACGTCTTTCACTTTAAAAATATAGCAGGAGAATTAACGCTTGACGGGACAGATAAACTCACTTCTTATAACGGAGAGCAGATTCGACTAGAAAACGGAATAAAACTTAATATTCCTAACGGTATTGATCTTTCAGGAGAATATCAAGCACGAACAAAGAAAAAGAAAGACGGAACTTTCGTCCTTGATAACGATTTAAGTATACCCTTAAATGCTATTAGTTCGTGTAGTTTAAATGTACCAAAGAAAGCCTCTTTAGTTATTAAGAAAGGAACTACTATTAAAAAACCTCGACGTGGAATAGCCAAAGTAGATGTTCCACAGGATGAAATTTCTGGAAAAGATTTCGCTCTGAGGCTCCCCCCAAATTCAATCTATGATTCTTTCAAGCAATTTGCACGGACTCCATTTTTAATATCCTTTCAGACGGGTTGGTTAAAGATTCATTTTTGTACGGTTCATATTTATTACGGAGAAGCAGGAGAGGGCGAAAAAATGGACTATAGAAGAAGAGAAATTGAAAAATTAACCAAGGCTTTAGCAGAAAAGGCAAAAGGAGAATATAAGCAAGATCATGAAAGCTATCTCTGTGTTTTAGGAGATTTTAATATCCTGAGTAAGGAACACCATACGATGAAGGCGTTGGAAAGTAATGGCTTCGAGGTTCCTGATAATCTTAAGAATCTCCCTGGGACGAATGTTCCAAAGAATAAAGCCTATGATCAAATAGCTTTCCATAAGCCAAGAAGAGCTACGGGCTATTCTAAGCTGGAGATATTAGCCTCAGGAGTATTTGATTTTTTTGAAACTATCTATCGACATAATGATAATGTTTCTGATGAAGCGGAGTACCGAAAAGACCAGATCCAATATTCCGGGCTTAAAAAGAGTACCTCTTTTAAAACTTGGAGAACTTATAAAATGTCGGATCACTTACCAATGTGGATTGAAGTTCAAACAGATTTTGGAGATCGATATTTAGAATCCATTAGTAAATCTGACTCATGATTTTTGTGATTCACTCGAGGTTTTTATTACAGAAAATCTCTCCATCAAGAACGGCAAAGCCCACCAAAAAATACAGCCCTATCAGGCAGAATTTTTCTGTCGGACTTTCTGTTTAAAGCATGGCTTATTGTGATGGGCAAAGAAATCGTGCTGTCGCCCGATCACATTGCCCATCACAGCAAGTATGCGAGTCAAGCAATAAAAATGCGCTTGTGCGAAATTTTTCTTACTATGCCTCGCGACTTGTTCAGGAGCATGCTGCTCCTAAAGACCTCTGCCAAGCTCACGCCCCTGACGAGATTTTGCCATCTCACGGATAAGTTGCAGCTCTTTGAGTCGTGAATGATATCGATCAAGTGACCTGATTTTTTCAGGCTCAAGGCCAAGCGTTTTAAAACGATATTTTATGCCATCTACCAAAATTCCACGGGTCTGTCCGCGCATGGTGTAGATCAAAACTTCTGGCGCAGATCGAAGGGCTTGGATAAACTGATCCACACTTTGGGATTTTTCTAAAAGCTCTTGGGCGAGTTCGGCTACTTGCTGCTTTTTTGTTTTTCTTCCTTTGCCTTCCTGTTCATACCGCCGAAGGGTCTGATACTCTTTTTCCCGTCTGGTGTTTTGCTCTTCTTTTTGAATATTGGTAAGGCTTCGATCTTTCGTGCGATCTAGAGTATGAACTATGCTATGCTGAAGCTGAGGGTACTTGGATTTATGCCACGACTCGAATCGGACGAGGAGCTTTTTCATATCAGCTTTGGAGAGTCTAACACGTTCTTTAGATCGATACTTGTTGTGGCTGTAAAGCAAATGAATATGGATGTTTTGGTCTTTATCGGATCGATGAGCTTTGGAAAGTAATACACAATCTTGAATTTTTGCCATTTGAATGAAGGTATCTCGAAGATCATGCAGGATGTCTAAAGTGACGTATTCTCGATCTTTAGGATGAATACTGATGATGGTGTGATTGAGCGTAATTCCGTTTTTGCGAAAGCCTTTTTTGATATGGGAAAAGTTTTGCAAAAAGGATTTATGGAGCGTATGAGGTTCGATAAAATCCATATTCTGGAAATACACCGAATCGTCATAGGTGAATTGGTCTCTGTGTTTGTTTTCCAACACGTAAGCACATAAGGACTTACTGGCATAGATAGAGTTTTTCCCTGTACGGGTTTTGAACTTGATAATCATGAGCGAGGCATTAAGTGAGCAATGGCGGTTAGGAGCTTTGGGATAAAGTCTGGATCATTTTTCATTTGGTCTTCAATCCACTTTTCAAGCCGTGGTGGGTTATTAAGGGCATTTCTCATAAAGCTGTCCAGCTCACGGATTTGGTCTTTTAGTTCTTGGATAAGGGAGAGATCTACGCCCTGACGAAACAGACTTGGCGCAAGATTAGAAATCTTATCCTGCATTTGCCTCAGTAAGAATTCGATATTCGAAAGGCTTTCTTTATTCGGAGAAATAAAAGTCGAAGAGAGATAGCCAAAAATAACGGCCTTTAAGAATGGCGCCAGCTTCATATGGTACGCCTTTGCTTGCTCTTCGAGGTACGTCAGTTCCTCGGGTTTAAAGACAAGTGTTTTGCGTTTATGTTTGGCGGCAAAAGCCTTATTGTATTCCTTTTTGTAGACCTGACGATAGGTCTTTTTAAATTGCGCCAATTCCTCAGGGTTTCCAGATTCAAGGATGCCACTGGCGAAAATTTGATCTCGGAGATTCTTACTCATAATATTTGGTGTTTAGGGATGGGGAGGAGCGGCACTTTTTGCCACGTAATTTTCTGCACATTTGGGGGCTTCATTTTGGTTTTTCGTTTAAGTGACCATTGGCGATAGTAGCCTTTGGTTTTGGTAAAGAAGGGCGGCTTATTTCTGTACAAGTACACAGCAGTTCCATCTTTCATTTGCATCAGATCATCAATCGTTTTGAGTTCTCGATCACTGTGATACTGCTTTTCGTTTTGGTTTGGTGAGTCCATCAGGAGTGAGGTTTTCCCGAACGCATGGCTCATTTTTTGGGCGAGGTCGTAGCTCCAAGAAAAGATAGTCTTACTCGCCATCGAGCCATTCCAGATCGTTTCTGCTCCAGTTTTTCTATACAGATTTTCTAATTGCGAATAGTCCTGGATCAGTAAGCAAAGTATCGTCTCATATCGGCGTAAAATACTCGCTAGTTGCGGGAGATTAGGGATGTAGTACTGGCCCGCTTCATCAAGGAGGCACAGCACGGGGTGCTTTGGCCTGTGAAGCTGAAAATGCGCAAACAGCTGCTGAAAGAATATACTGAGTAGGGGCGAATAGAGCGGGAGCTTGGCTTCTGACATCACAAGGAAGAGTGCCGTTTTGCCATTGGTGAGGTCGTCAAAGTTGAGGGTATTTTTGGAGGTGATAAATCCAATCCCTTCATCAGTGAAAGGTTCAAGAGCGGCGAGTGCGGTAGAAATGGCAGAAGATTTCACTTTGGAATCGAGCGAAACAATGCTCGCGTATTCGGTGAATACCTCGTCAGGTATACCTTCAGAAATTATGGGGTCTAAAAAATCCCAGTTAAGGATGATGTGACGAAGATTGACCAGATTTTGGTATTGCTGGTCGCGGGTTTTGAGGATGCGAAGCCCCGTGTATAAAATATTTTCTGCCATGAGGTTCCAAAAATTTCCCTCTTGGCTGGGGTTAGGCATAGCGGTTTTGATAAGGGTTTTTGCCAGTTCCTTGCAATCACTACTGGTTTTACAGAGAAAGACGGGATTCCAGAAAAGGGAGTAGAGCAGTTTAATCAGATCGAGCTTGATAGGAGTAATACCAATAGATCTTAAAAAACCGGCGCAGAGTTTCCACAAATCACCGTTCATATCGACAGAAACGGACGACCCTCGCCAGCGAAGCAGCGTTGGAACGGAAATGATACTGGTCTTACCCACGCCTGAGCGGCCAACCCCAATAAAATGAGATTTAGCATTTTGGATGGTCGTTTGCATGTATCCGTTTACCGAAACAGCTTTATTCCATCGGCTGATCAGGCGAAACCGTGTCCACGACCACCAAGACATGGTTTTAGCGTTATATTTTCCTTGACCGATGTTCCAGAAATCTGATGGGTTAAACAGGAGGGAAATCAGGGCGAATATGCCCTTAATCAGCCCTAAAAACAGGCGAAAGATTTCTTCTATGAGCTTCATAAAAAAGAGTTTAAATAGATGAGGAAATGGGAATCAAAAAGAAACAGCTAAGTGTTTAACCTTTGGATCAAGTTGAGAACAAAAGGACCGCTTCTTATCGTCTAAAAATCTTTGCAATGAGCTTTACCAAGGCCTCAACGAGATTTGCCAAGAAAGAAACCAGTTCGGTAATAATCTTGAGTAAAACCTCGAAGAGGGTTTTGACAATTGTCAGGATTGTTTTTCCCAATCGATGTAGAATATTGGACTTTGGGAAAAAGAGATGCAGGAGCAGCCCTACAAAAATCACATGAAACGTGATTAGTATAGCATACTCCAACATCACGGCGAAGTAATAATCCAAGATTTGTCTATCGACCACGATCTTGAGATTTACTTCTATTAGATTGGATTCGTCGGTTTTGGAGTTCGGCTTGGCGAATCCTTAACCGTTCAGCGACAGCGAGATCAAACCCCTTGACCATAGGCTTGAATCTGGTGGGATTTAATTTGGCGAGTGATGTGAGTTTATCTCTCATATCAATAAGACATTCCGAAGGACAAAAAAGTCCTAAGTTATAAGAGCGATTAATCGCCTTAAACTTTTCATTCATTGCATTTTTCATAAGGTGCTGGGGATTTCTCGTGATTTAATAAAGGCGATGACACTGCTTTTGCGGTAGATAAATGAGCGTGGACCAAGAGCACTATAAGCGATATAATTTTTCGCTCTGTAGGTGCTCAGCGTGGTCTTACTCTTTATCTGAAGGAGCGACATGCACTCCTTTTCCGAAATCCAAGACTCTTCTTGGAAGGCTTGGTGTTCTTTTAGAACCCTGTCCGTCACTTGTAAGAGAAGTCGGTAAAACGTCTTTTCATCGCTAAGGATTAGGGTCTTAATTTCTTTTGGCGTAATCATAATTGAGTTGGGCTTTAGTGAAATTTGACTTTGTTTGGACTACTCGCCCCAAAGGAAGCCAAGAGAGATTTCCAGTAAACGGGGACGAGTTCAAAGGCGTCGCTCTGATCCATTTCTCGGGCAGAGAATATGACCTCAATCTCATTTACTTTGGATAAAAAACTATCGGCTAACTGGTACTTCTTACCCAGCCTTTGAAAGTCTTCTTGAGCGAGTTTTTGCATTTCTTCGTACGAATTCGGGGGCTTACCGTCTTGGCAGTACATCGCCCGGAAGTCGCTGCACTCCTGCATATCAGAAAAATAGTAGACACTGACTTTATGACCCGGAAAATCAGTCATGAGATCAGATATTTGCTTGAGGCTTCCGACAATGTTTGATCCTGATGGGAGTTTGGCAGAAGAAAAGACCTTTTCTTGGAGCTGAGTCATAAATCGCTGATCGTACCTTCTGAGTCGCTTTTCATACTTGATCTTTGCAAGCTGCTTTTGGTTATTGGCAGAAAGCTTCGTCTTTGGCTTTGGCGGATCATAAGGAATAACGTGCTTATTGGTCACGTTGGCGGTATTGGCAAAGAGATAGCTGACCACGAAAGTCGTCCCAACACTCCTGTGTTTAGCACAAATATCCCGAAGCCACTTTTGCTCCTTTGATCGGATAAAATCATCAGGGGTCGTACTGGTCGATTTATCGACAAAAAGCACGGCCAGTTCTTTTTCTGGAGCGGGTTCTTCTTTGGCGCAGCTCGACAAAAAGAGTAGGGTAGAACCAAAAATAATAAGGGGAATAAATCGTAAAAATGTCATAATGAAAATGTTTAAATAGTGAGTAAAAATTACTTTTTGAAAAGAAGGCTAATAAGATTTTCTAAGTACTGGAGCTGACCCCAATTGCGGATCAGTTCTCGCTTGATGCGGGTCATGATCTGAGCGGTTCGGGGGTAGTCGTCAATTCGTGCACGATCAAGCGCGATAGACTCTTCGAGCTGATCCATTTCTGCTTTGATCTTGTAGGCAGACTGATAATAGTTGGTAATGCCGTATAATATGGCGGCGCAGACGACCGTCAAGATGCAAAGGAGCGCGAGTCCCATGAATTTCGCAAACCACATAAAGCCACTGTCTTCTGCCTGTAGAGATTTTTCTAGATCCTCTTTTTGTGCTTCAAGCGAAGCAATCTCATCATTATCAGCCTTTGTTTTTTCTTTGATCTCGGCAAGATCTTCTAGATCATTGTTGATCATCTCTATCTGTGAATACTTTTGATCGTCTTGGAGCTTATCGATTCGTGGGACAACGAAGAACAGGCCATTTAGCAAGATGGAAATACAAATAACTCCGTAAAGCCACTTTTGGAAGTTGCGCTTGAAGGCGTTTTGCGTTTTGATCCAGTCAAAAATATATTTACTCATCCCCCAAAACATGACCTTGGTAAAAATAACCACGGCTAAGGCCACAATGACGGCCTCAAAAGCAGGCATACTAAAGCCATAGGTACAGGCGGTGAAGTAGTTAAAAACTTCAGAAATTATCCCAAGGAAAATGAAAATGTAGTTCATACGTACTTTTCCAAGCGTAGGGTTCGCGAGTTCCGTCCGAGGGAGGTTTAACAGTTGTAAAAAAGCTCGGCGCTTGTTCCAGATCTCTTCGATGAAAGAGAGTGGTTTTCGTTCGGCTTTCTTCCACTTGGGAAAGTGCTTTGCTTCACTGGCGGCCAAATGTTTGTCGCCACTTAAGTTCATCTCTTTTTGTAATTTTAAGTGATCTTTACAAACTTCGCTGACATCTTTGGTTTCCGTTGTGGGAATTTGGATGTCGTTGTCAAACGGAAAAAGAAAGTTTTCTGGTTTCTTTAAATTTTTCATAATCCATGAATTTTTTGGTTATCAAATAGTATTAGTTCTGTGTTGGGCTATCGGGTTGAGGACTCTTGCCTTCCTCATTTTCAGCGTCATCCAAAGCATTCGTGTTATCAGGAGAACCATCAGAAGCAGAGGTGTTTTTTGAATTCCAAAGAGCCTCTATAGCCTCTTTGGCTTCCTTTGACGTTTGCGGTGCATGTTTACGATCTTTTGCGATGTCTCGGCTTGCCGCATCATTGATTTGTGCCTCATTGAAAGTGTCCGCGTTTTCATTTTCGAAGTCGGCTAAATCCTTTTCTCCGATCCGAGCATCTTTGCGTTTCTCAAAAATCTCTTTCTTCTTGTCCAAGATTTTCCTTTCTTCATCGAGTCCTGCTCTGATGGTGGAACCCTGATCAGTAGTTTCCTTAGCAATAGCGGTCTCAATGTTGAGCTGCTCCCGTTGATCAAGGATTTTCTGTTGCTGATCATTCGGATGACAAAACGCCACCTCCTGAAACTGCATCTGTAGCTCGGCAAGTCGCTGTCTTTTCGTGTATTCATCTTCGACGGCTAGCTTATGCAGACGCTGAGTTTCTAATATAGAGATGTCTACAAAAGATTTGGATCGATATGCATCATGGAGCTTCCCGTAGGTTTTCTGGTCATTGACGTAAGATTTAGGGTTGTCGTTTACCACCTTCTGAGTAATAGATTCCAGTTGTGCATTATTATTGGCAATCTGATCCTTGACTTTCATAAACTGCTTAATAATGAAAGGATAAGCATGAAGCGGTGTCGCGATGTCAGAGGAGTATTTTCTTGTATGTCCAAATACTCCAAAAAACCTCTGAAAGAAATTCATAAGTATATGTTTTAGGTGTGGAGGACTCAAAGCCCTCCACACGGTTAATAATCGAATTAGGCTAATACGATCCACCACATCGCCAAGGTGACAGAAACGGATTCGATCACTTTAAGCGTTGGGTAGATTTGGTTTAAAAAGGTTTTTCTTACCTTCATAATTGTAATATTTTAAATCGTTAGTAATCAATTAAGTATATTACAAAAGTAGAGGGTGACTTAGGCCAGTTGGTGGAGAAACGCTCAGGGTTTAGTGGAGAACTACTTGGAGAAGGAGGCTTGCATTTTTCGTTTTTCTGGAGAAGTAAAACTTATTGGAGAAACGTTTGGAATTCCCTGAATTATTTGGAGAAACGGCGAGTAATTTGGCCAACAAGTTGATTTAGGTTGTTGCAGGAGCCTCATTATTGTATTTTGATGTCATTATTAAAAAGCGTTCGTTCAATGTCTGCGCGATAAAACTTCATAGCATTTTGCATCCGATTCAGAACATAATGATCTTGTTTATAAATAAACTCTCTATCGGGCTCATGACCTCCAAGTTGGTCAAGAAGTTTTTCAGGTTCTGGGAAATTTTTTTCCAAAACTCTTCGGATGCATCGCATCCCACTTTTAAGCTGTTTGATATAGCCAGGGGAATGCTTCTCCAAAAATTCCCAAAGCCGAATACAATTAAATGCGATGTGAGGATTTTCAGCGTCGACAAACATCGGTTGACCTCCGTGTGTCTTCGAGGCGAGTTGATACAGATTATATCCTCTAGATTTTCCAAATATTTGATCTTGGAACCGTTCAAATTCCTGCAGTCTGGTATTAATTTCTACTACTCCATTATGACCGATTGTATCCAAAGTGTATTTAGTAGGTATAGCTTTGCCTCTATATTTTTTATATCCATAAAAAGAATTAAGTGTAAGAAGTCTGTGCTCAACATGATGATTTCTGTGATCCCTTCCTTTGTAGATCAATGGATTTTGAACCAGAAGATACCGATTTTCGAGATTCATATAGAAAAGTGGAGAAAAGACATATTTTTTATACTGCCTAAAAAATATCTGTCAAGTGGTATATGAATGATTTTGATTTCAATATCGCCTTGATATGTAGATTCGTAGATGATCTAGAATCTGAAATTGGTCAATATGACAGCCCTGAATGGAATTGGACTAAGGCAGTAGAATTTGTATCAGATACTATTAATAAGCACTTTATAGAACTAGATATTCGATGTTTTGATAATTATGAAATTGGCTTTTTAAAGAAGGCCGGGGTACTTTATAATGATTCATTTAATTCGCTCAAGGAAGCTATTAAAAATCCAGAAAAAATTAAACCCTTAAGGGGTTTCTCCGAGCGGACCCTTAAAGAATATATTTATCCGAGATTACAAGAGAAATATCCAAAAATATTTAAGGAAAGGGAGAAAACTAAAGATAAAAAATGGGAGTATAAAAAAATGAATAAGTATAACAGAGGTTATTCTAAAATAGCTTTGTTTTATAATTCATTAGGGATTTTAAATCTTAAGAAAAATCCCGAAATAGAAATAGCAGAAAGCTTAGACTCAATAATTGAAATAGGCAGTTCCAGATCTACTAACCCGCAAAATATAATATCTCGCTCCAAAAATAATGAAGGATTTTCAGAATCTTCTGACACTTCAGACGTATCAAAAATTGAGCAAGAAATTATTAAAGACGTTAACCATGTTTTAGAAGATAATCATAAAGAGACTGCTCCTAATAAAATGAAGGATTTATTAGAACGGATTAAAGCGATGAAAGAAGAAAGAGATTGTTTCAAAGAAGAAAGCGAAATATATAAATCAAAATATTTTAACATTTTGGATAAATACGTTGAGCTATTGGAAAACGTAGAACACCACACAAATAAAAATGAGCAAAAGCCAATATAAATGATGAACAATTTAGATACAACAACAAGAATAATCAATAATATAAATGTTGATCACGTAAATAGAAAATATCGATGGCAAAAGCGAGTTTCTTTAGCTTCTATTATGCTTTTGAGCTCTCTTAATAAGAAGTGCAACCATATAGAAGAGTTCATACGCCTAGCCCGAATCCTTGATGAGCCATTAGTTTCACCCCTCGCCTGTCTTGGACTTATAGTTGGTTTATTTCAAACAAAAAATGAAAAGCAATTAGACGCTAAAGTCGAATTAATTGCTGAGTTTAAAGGAAATACAGATATTGAACTTTACTTAATAAATGCCTTTAATCTTATTTCTTCTGATGAACTTTTGCATAAGCTTGGTGATGAATATGAAAAAGATGGTATTCCTTTTTATGAAACGTTTCATGAGAATGCTTCCTATCATGATATTGATACCTCAAGGTTTGATTCGCTAAAAGAAAGAAGATCATTTTTCTTTTTACTGAATAAGTCACTTTCACTTTCTTATGCAGAAAAAAAGCGAGTTTTTTATGCTGTCAATCGTCTGAAACGTCAACAGATTATCGATCTCATTAGAATTTACAATGAAGAGGTTGAGCGATTTCAAAAACTACGAGAAGAAGCCGAAGACAAGGTGATTGAGTTAACCTTTCGGAGAGGAGTAGAAAGTACTTTGACAAAACTACATCAATATCCAAAGCAATTAGAGAAGCTCAAAAGGTTAAAAGAAAGCAATAGAATCACGAAAATAGCTGAAAAACTCTGTGATAGATTGGATAGAGTCGAATTTCTTCAGTTTACAAAGCTTGAATCCATTCCTGAAAATCTCAATAATAATTTAAAAAAACTGGCGGCGTTAGTAGATTATTTGATAAGTCAAGGCAAGCATGCTGATGCGGAATTATTCAGTTCTAGAATATTAGAGTTGGACTCATTGAACTTTAAAGCTCATTTTAATCTGGCATATGTAAGTAGCAAGAAGAAAGATTACGATAAAGCTATATTCCACAATAAAAATGCCCTCAAAATAAAACCGAAAGACACTTCGATTTTATATAACCTGGGTCTTACATATTGGAAAAGCGATCAACCACTCAAAACAATTAAGACTTTTAAAAAAGTACTTGAAATCAATCCCAATAAGATAGATGTTCTGGAAGATTTGGCAAGTATTCAGGTAAGAAATAATCAAGAAGATGAGGGTATCAAAAATATCAGAAAAGTAATCGATTTAAAACCAGATTCCCCAGAACCATTAGTTTTACTCGGACGCATGTTTAGACATATTAGAAAGTTTAAAGAGTCTAAAAACGCCTTTAACAAAGCTTTAGAAATTGATAAAGAATATCGAGATGCTTGGGATGGTCTTGGATGGCTTCATTTCGTTAATGGCAAGTTCAAAAAATCCAGAAAGTATTATCTCAAGCGTATTAGAATTTCTATGGAAAAACATGCCTTAATGAACATTGGTCATTGTGAGCTCATTTTAGACTCTGAAAAATCTGCCATTAACTACTATCAATTGAGTCTTGATCTTTTTGAATGCAGTGAGAGATTCTTTAACGGTATGCTCGATGACTTGCAATATATGAAAGGCATAAAAGAGAAAGACATGAAAAAGATCATCAAGAAGCTCAGAGAATATTGCAAAAAACGTGAAAAGAAAGCCTTAAACGAACCTCTAGATGTCTAAGCCAATATCAACATCTGCTAAAGCCTGCTTACTGTATTCATCGATAATGTGATTTGGAAAACTGCTGATATAGGTTTTCGTGGTTTCGGTGCTTTCATGTCCAAGTGCTTGACTAATGATTTCTAGTGGTGCTCCATGCAAGAGCAATTTCGTAGCATAGGTGTGACGACTAGCGAGTGAGGTGATTTTAATTGAGACTCCCGCTCTTTTGCTAATGGATTTCAGCGCATCATTAAATTTCTTCCGCGTATTATTAATAGCATCGGTAATGCTCGTCTTTTCACTTTTGTTTGTTAGGATGGGAAACAAATACTCTTCGTCTGATTTCTCTTCTTTAAAGCTTTCAATGAGCGGTAAGATCATTGCAGGAATCTCCACGGAAATATGATCATCTTTGGTTTTACTTCTCGTGTACTCAATGCGACTCCCTCGGATATTCCTCACTTTTAGATGTGCCATATCTACAAAGGACATACCTGACAAAAATAGGCTAGCAATAAAGAGCTTCTTCGCTCGATCTTCTTGATAGTTGAGGGGCTTTTCGGAAAGGAATCGTTTTAGCTCCTCAGGTTTAAGATACCGCTTTTTCGTTTTCTCGGTCTTAATCGTATAATACTTATAAGGATACCAGTCTTGGGGCATCATCCTTTTCTTGATAATCTTATTGCATGAGCTGCGTAAAGTCGCCTGAATAAACCGAAGCCCATTGATTTTATTTTTTCGATCATAGAGATACCAGTCTTCGATCATCTCAATAAAAGCCAGATTAACCGCCTTTAGCGCAATGTCATACTGCTGGACTTCCATTTTAGTAGTGCCGTTTTCTGTCTTAAGCTGAAGAACTTCTTTATGCGTTTCATTAAGCCCATCAAGAGCATGCTTTCTCTCTCGCAAAAAAGCCCTGAGAGTGGTCGCTAGATTTTTATAACTATTCGCTGTTCCGTTTTTGTCTTTCTTCCGAAAGTCATCCTCTATCGATTTTATGGATTCCAAAAGGAATTCAGATGATATTTCTTCTGGTTCGAGCAAGGCCTTTTTGAGATCTCCGAGGCTTATAAAGGGGCGTTTTTCTGTCAGAGATTTGATCCGTTTGCGGTAATTTTTTAGTTTTTCGGCGATTTCAGTATTAATTTGCAATAAGTCGCCCTGAAAGTAAGCGTTTACTCGCTGTTTTTTGGCGTTCCATTCTTTCTTTTGGAAAGAAAATCCAGAAGCCCAAAATCGTGAGGAACGCCCGTCAGATAAGCGTATCTTCAATGGAAATGTCCCATTGGCCTTTTGTTTTCTGGTATCAAAATAGTAGTCAATTTGGTACATAAAAAATTGCAATAAATTTGCAATGAAGATACGTATTTTATTGATTTTTGATGGTTTCTAATTTTTACAAAGTCAATAAATACGGGGGTTTAGAGATATTAAAAATCACAAAAACACGTAAATCGCTCGTCTGGGGGACGAGTGGTCGCAGGTTCAAATCCTGTCATCCCGACAAAAAACTCATAAATTTCTCTTTTAAACGTCTGAATAGCGAGTGGTCGTCCCGCTCCAGCGGGATCATCCTGACAAACATCAACTAAATAAGAACTATACCATATTTCAGAATATGGAAAATGGTAAAACTGCTTTGATAATTTTTGAATTCGAAAAATGGTTTAGCTATGTACTGGCTATGAGTTGATATTTCCAGCGGTAAGGGTACTTGGATTCAACTTTGATAAATCCTGTCATACAGGCCACCGATTCGTAAGTTTTACTTTTAGACGTCTGAGAGGCGAAGGGTCATCCCAATAAATCGGAATCATCCAGAAGAATTTATTACCAATAATCTTTATAATACGCATATTATCGAATACAAATATGTTAATTTTCGTCTGGACACATATTTGTTGTCCTTTATATACAATTGATAAAGGATATGAGCAAAAAGGTAGCGTTGGTCACTGGTGGAGCCAATGGAATAGGAAAATCTACAGCAATGCAGTTGGCATCTGAAGGGGTACATGTTGTCATTACTGACATTAATAATGAAGCGGGTGCAGCTTTGGTTTCAGAAATAGAAAATACTGGTGGATCTGCCGAATACCATCACATGAATGTTGCTGATCAAGAGGAAGTATCGAAGGTAGCAGCATCAATAAAACATACTCATCAGCGGATTGATTATGCAGTCAATAATGCTGGTATAGGTGGTGTGATGGCACCCTCTCATGAAATCAAAAAAGCAGATTGGGATAGAGTAATTGACGTAAATATGTCTGGGGTATTGTATTGTATGCAAGAAGAGCTCAAGATGATGATGGAGCATGGAGGAAGTATTGTCAATATTGCATCTATAGCTGGTCAAGTTGGCTTCCCATATTGTATTCCATATTCAGCTACGAAGCATGCCGTTATTGGTATGACCAAGACTATTGCTATGGAATATGCTAGAAATAATATCCGATGCAATGTAGTATGTCCTAGCTTTACGGAAACAGATATTATCACAGATTTACCAGATAAAATACTCGAGTTTTCTAAAAACTATCGAGTGCCTATGCGTAGACATGGTAAACCTTCAGAAATAGCTGAAGCTATAGTCTGGTTATTGAGCGATAAAGCATCCTACATGAATGGCCACGTCATGAATGTAGACGGTGGCTATTCTGCAGGTTAATACTTTATTTGATTACTAATGTTTTAAAGTTACTAGGAATACTAATCTTCCCATCGATAGGCGTTATAGATATTCCATCTACGACAGCTTCTTTGATCTCAAAAGGGAAACCGATACAATCAAGAACATAAGCTTGAATTTTGGTCTGATATGTACCTTCTATAGATTGAGTTAGGGTAACATCATTTACGGTACCTGAAAATTCTATACATGATTTTCGGTAATCACCATTTTCATAAGCGTAGCTAGTATGATCATCTTCGTAGTATTCACTAGTTTCTGTAGTATTACCGTAGTAGACTTTTAGCGTAACCTCCTTGATTTCAGATTCACCTGTATATTGTTGTACTGGATAGTGAGGGATGATCGCCCCAGCTTTTACAAATAGTGGAATTTCATCAATTGGCGTAGCAATTTTGATACTTTGCTGACCTTCTAGCTTCTTATTGTCGAAGTAGTAGTACCAAGTTCCACGGGGTAAATACATAAATCTCGCTTCAGAATTCATCTGTGTCACCGGGCAAACCAATAAATGATCTCCCATCAAAAATTCATGATCACGGCTGATCGTTTCCATATCACTTTGATCGTAAAATACAATAGGTCGCATCATAGGAGTGCCCTCAAAATGATATTGTGCAAAAGCTGTGTAGATGTAGGGTAGTAGTTCATAGCGCAGCTCAACAAATCGTCTAAACAGATCGGTATACTCTTGACCAAATACCCAAGGCTCTTGATCGCCATGATCACCCGATGAGTGAACTCTACAAAACGGATGGAAGATACCCAACGCTATCCAACGAGTCATCAATTCTCCATTAGGCTGTCCGATGAAACCACCAATATCGCTACCACAGAAAGAAACGCCTGAAATACTTAATCGCTGTGCCTGTACATCGGCTAACCAAAGATGCTCCCAATTGGCAATATTATCGCCGGTCCATACACTTGAATATCGCTGCATACCAGCATAACCACTTCGAGTAATGATGAGTGCTCGATCACCGTTGCTGTGTCTTTTTACACCTTCGTAAGTTGCTCGAGCCATTTGCATACCGTATACATTATGTACTTCGCGATGACTTGTTGTTTTTCCTTCATAGTGATGCATCACGTTAGGTGGAAAAGTTTTAGACGGTACTTCAAATAAGGCTGGCTCATTCATATCGTTCCATACCCCTGCTACCCCTAATTCTTCAATAAGTTCTTTATACAATCCTGCCCACCACTCCCGAGCATCAGGGTTTGTGAAGTCTGGAAAATAGCAGTCACCTGGCCATACTTTTCCTTCGATATATTCACCCTCTGCAAGTTTACAGAAATAGCCTTTTTCGAGCCCTTCAGTAAAAATAGGATAATCTTCATCAACCTTTATTCCTGGATCGATGATTACCATGGTCTTGAAACCCATGTCTGATAAATCATCAATCATTTTCTTCGGCTCAGGAAATTTTTCCTTGTCCCAAGTAAAACATCTAAAACCATCCATATAGTCGATATCAAGATAGATCGCATCACATGGGATCTTGTGAGATCGCATGGTCTCTGCAATTTCTCTGACTCTTGATTCTGGATAATAGCTCCACTTACATTGTTGAAAACCTAATGACCAAAATGGTGGTAAATCAGGAGTACCTGTGAGCCAAGCATAGCGCTCGGCAACTTTTAGTAGTTCTGGTCCAGCGATGAAGTAGTAATTCATCTCTCCACCTTGTGCCCAGAAACTAGTCACTTCTGAACGCTCCTTACCAAAATCGAAGAAGGCTTCAAAACTATTGTCGAAAAAGATTCCGTATCCAATCCCATTTCTCAATCCGTAGTAGAATGGAATGTTTTTATACAAAGGATCAGATCCTTTTTGATAGCCGTAGTTATCTGTTCCCCAATTTTGGAAACGATGACCTCGCATATTGAGCTCTACCGTTTTATCACCAAGACCATAGTATGCTTCTCCTACTGTAGCAGTTTTGGTCATTTGTACAATATGACCACCATAATTAGTATTGGCTTCCCAGTGAAAACCTTTTTCATCCGCATTGATGACAAATCCATCTTTATTTAGAAAACGTAACTTCAGATCGGATTTATCAATTTTCACATCGATGGCGGCTGTGCTCATACAGAGATACATATCGTCTTCGCTTACGCTATATACAATCGAGTCAAAGTTCTTTTTATCATCTAAACCATAAGAAAAGTCTCGCTGAAACTGTCCCCTGATCGAATACCGTACTCGTACGATCTCTTCGCTTATAGGATATAATCTTAGGATACAACCTTGCTCCCCTCTACATTCTAGGTATTCTGACTTTGCTTCATATCCTGTAAACTTTCCAGGATGAGCTTCACGTTCTTCGTAGTAAATGGTTTTCTTTTCGATCATTTTGAGGGCTTTTCTTTAAGCGGGCAAATATGTTAGAAAATGATGACTTTTACGATTTTCCAATCACAGAATTATTAGGAATATGGGCACCTTTTTTTACAATAATAATACCTTGTCTGATGCAGTACTCTGGAGTTTCGTCATCGGTAAGGCTCGGATCGCCTATTATTTTTACATTATGACCTATACGGGCATTTTTATCTATGATAGCATTTTGTATTACCGCATTATTACCTATTCCTAGTAGGTCATTCTCTTCTAGCTCTTCCATTTCGTCCAAGGTCTGATAATAATCATTACCCATGAGTATGGCATCTCGTATTATTGTATTTTTACCTATCCTAGATCGGATGCCGATGATACTCCTCGAAATTTCTGCAGCATGTATGATACATCCATCAGCCACTTGACCATATGACACCTGGGTACCAAAAAATTTGGTTGGAGCCAGCATACGAGCACTCGTGTAGATAACATTATTGTTGTCATATAAATGAAACTCTGGGAGCCAGCCAGTAAGCTTTAGGTTTGCCTCAAAATAGGAGGCAATAGTACCTATATCAGTCCAGTACCCATCGTAGGAGTAGCTGGCTACTTTATAATCAGGATTATTCACGGCATAGGGTATGATCTGCTTGCCGAAATCAACAGCCTCAGGATTTTCATTAAAAAGCTTATCCATCATCCCCTTACTGAATACATATATACCCATAGATGCAAGATAGTCTTTGCCATCTTTGGTATATTTTTCAGGTAGTGGTGATTTCCAATTTGACACTTCAGCAGAATCCGGTTTTTCTATAAAACTGCTTATCATACTATTTTCATCAACTTTCATGATACCAAATCCTGTAGCGTCATCTGCATTAACGGGAATCGTAGCTACCGTAAGATCAGCACCACTTGCAGCATGCTTTTCAATGACTTCTTCCAGATCCATCTGGTAGAGCTGATCTCCTGAAAGTATGATACAATATTCGTAGTTGGTAGAGTTTATCCGAGGTAGTGACTGTTTTACAGCATCGGAGGTCCCTTGAAACCAATCTTTATTCGTCAGAGTCTGCTCTGCCGCTATTATATCCACAAATCCTCTAGAGAATTTATCAAACTGGTATGTACGTTTGATATGAGAGTTTAGAGAAGCTGAATTGAACATCGTAAGCACAAACATTCGCTTGATACCCGAATTAATACAATTGCTCAGCGGAATATCGATCAGTCGATATTTACCGGCAAGAGGAACGGCAGGCTTGGATCGATGTGCGGTAAGAGGGTAAAGTCTCGATCCGACTCCTCCTCCGAGAATAACGGCCACAGTTTTGTTTATCATAATGTCCTTTAGTTATTGATGAGTAGATTGTATTGGTGAGCATAATTTGTGGCGGCATGATCCCAGGAGAAATTTAAAGCGCATATTTTATACCTGAGCTTATAAAGTTCTTTTTTCTTATCAAAAATAACTTTAGCTCGTAGAATGGCATGGGCCAATTCTCCTGCTGTGGCATGATCAAAAGAAATACCATTACCACCTACTGTGATATCAGGTACTGTATCTTTGAGTCCACCCGTATACCTTGCTACTGGTATCGTACCATATCGCATTGCATACATTTGATTTAGACCGCAAGGCTCAAATCTTGATGGCATGATCAAAAAGTCAGAAGCCGCGTAGATTTTATGTGCCAAGGCTTCATCATAGGTGATGATGCTTCGTACGTTTTTCTTGTATTTCTGATCAGCCAGGGTCAATTGATCGGCGACGGTAGCATCGCCAGATCCTAATAAAATAAAACTTATATCCTTGGTCTTCGACATTACAATGTCTAAAGCTTCAGAGATCAGATCTGATCCTTTTTCATACGCTAGTCTTCCTATGAAACTTACAAGCATTTTGGTTTTATACAAGTTATGATCACCAGCTAGTTGAGACTTGTTTTTTTGCTTAAACGTATTTATGGAGTCTGTAAGTTTAATATCTAAATATTGGTCAGTCTTTGGATTCCAAACCTCATGATCTATGCCGTTTAATATACCTGTACATTTTCTTGTTTCATGATTGATCAAACTAGTTAATGATCCGAATTCTTGCTTCAGTTCTTGCATATAGGCTGGAGAAACGGTATTTACTTGCCAAGCACATTTGATTGCTGTAGCCAGAGAATGCATGAGACCATCCCAATCTAGAAGACCTTCATGTTCTAGATTATATTTGGGTAAGTAATGTCGATATTCCCAGTCAAGGCCACCGCGATACTGTCCGTTGTGGATCGTAAAGAAGGTCGGTGTCGTGGATATGCTATTATACTTTGGGCAATGCTGTATCATAAAGGGTATCAATCCTGTCATATGATCATGGCAATGTAATAAATCAAAAGACTTTTTATCACCACAGATCCAGTCTAGGACTGCTATCTGAAAAAGTATATTTCGCTCAGCTTCATCTTCATAGCCATGACCATTAGGCGCCAGATAGATCGATGATCGATCAAAATACCCTGGAATATCTACGGATAATAATGGAAAACCAAGATCACTCTTTTTTAACTTTTTGATTTTAAATTTTACCACTAGATCTCCAAATTCTATGGTTGAGTCATATATTTTTTGCCATTTTTTTGACTCAATCCAGGCGGTTGTGTACTTAGGAATGATCACTGAAGTATGGACATTTTGATCGTTTAGATACTTCGGGAGGGCACCAACTACATCTCCCATACCTCCTGCTTTGGCCGCTGGATAGCATTCTGTACTTATATGTAATACTTTAGTCATGTTTACTTGGCTTTAATATAATACCTGATAAAGGTGGCAGGTCTAGTACTATTGATTGTTGTCTGTTATGGCTTTTTGTTTGCTCCACTGAGATTTTTTTATTTACAGTAAGTCCACTACCCCAGTAGTCCGTATCATCGCTATTGAGTATAAGATTGTATTCCTTACATTTTGGAACACCAATCCTGTATCCTAATCTCGGTGTCGGAGTCATATTGAGCACAATGACCAGCCATGCCCCATGATGTTTTCTGACGTAGCTTAATACACAATTGGTATTATCACCCCAATCGATCCATTCAAATCCTTCACTGTTATAATTTGTGCCGTAAAGGGCTTTTTCACTTTTATAAATATTATTGAGCTGAACTACGATGCTTTGAGTTCCTTGATGCGGAGTATAATCGAGTAAATGCCATTCTACTCCTTGGTCGATTTTCCATTCACTGGTCTGTCCTATTTCACAACCCATGAAAAGTAATTTTTGGCCAGGATGTGTGAACATGTACGTGTATAGTAGTCTTAAATTTGCAAATTTTTGCCACTCGTCACCAGGCATCTTATACACCATAGACTTTTTGCCATGTACTACTTCGTCATGCGAAAAGGGCAAAACGTAATTTTCAGAAAAGGCATATGTAAGACTACGACTTATATCATGGTGATGAAAGGATCTATGGATAGGATCCCTTTTAAAATATTCAAGCGTATCATTCATCCATCCCATCATCCATTTAAGTCCAAACCCAAGACCACCGTCGTGGACTGGTTTTGTAACACCTGGAAATGCGGTGGATTCTTCCGCAATCATTAGTATATCTGGGAAATCTCGATATACAGAGGTATTTAGATCTTTTAGTGTCTGGATGGCTGCAAGATATTCATTGCCACCATACTCATTGGGTGTCCATTGTCCCTCTTCTCTGGAGTAATCAAGGTATATCATGGATGCCACGGCATCTACACGAATACCATCTGCATGATAGTAGTCTAACCAAAAGTGAGCGCTTGAAATCAGAAAAGATCTCACCTCTGGTCGCTCATAATTAAATATTAAGCTATTCCAATCGGGATGAAAGCCTTTGGCATAATCTGGATGCTCGTATAGGTGAGTGCCATCAAAATCTGCTAGGGCATGTTCATCAGAGGGAAAATGTGCAGGCACCCAATCTAGTATTACTCCTATATCAGCTTGATGAAGTTTTTCAATTAAAAGTCTAAACTCATCTGGGTTTCCAAATCTACTGCTTGGGGCAAAATAGCCTGTACATTGGTATCCCCATGAAGGGAAATATGGGTGCTCCATGACAGGAAGAAACTCAATATGAGTAAAGCCCATTTTCTTGACGTAATCTACGAGTTGGGTACCTAGTTCTTCATAGTCGAGACTTTCACTGGGTGATTTTTTTTTCCAAGATCCCAGATGCACTTCATAGACAGATTGTGGTGAATCGAGTTTATTGACTTGGTGTCGGTTTTTCATCCAAGTTGTATCGTTCCAGTTTCTATCATTTTGCCAAATAACACTGGCAGAATTAGGTGGGATCTCATAGAGTCTAGCATAAGGATCTGCCTTTTCTCTTATCTTATTATCGTGATGAGAGTAGATTTTGTATTTGTATAGATCTCCTTGTTGGAGTCCTGGAATAAACCCCTCCCAAATTCCTGAAGAATCCCATCTTACATATAAGTTGTGATCTGAACCATCCCAATAATTGAAATCACCGATAACCTGAACATATCGTGCTCCTGGAGCGTAAACAGAAAAATAGCATCCCTTTTCACCATGTAATTCAGTGAGATGAGATCCAAAATTTTCGTGAAGTTTAAAGTGCTTACCGGCCTTGAATAGCTCTATATCAAAATCAGAAAATAGACTATGGGCAATTACCATATGTGCACGATTAGTTAGTTAGAAAAGTGTATATAGTTATACACCTACTGTTAAAATATGAGAATTCATTGAGCTTTTATCAATAGATGAAGGGAATAATTATTGAAATTTTGATTAAGGCAATATTGAGGCAATGAATATCAATTGGCTATTTCAAGAAGTATGAAAAAAATCTATTGCTCTATTCCGCTTTGACTTAATAGAAGCTCTACAGATTAAGTATTAATACAAATATTATGAGGTTTTAACAATTAAAATAAAATCGTTATAAATGCATGTATAAACGGATGAATTAAGGGTAGTCCTTTCCAAAATTGTATCTTGAGCTTTTAATTTTCTACACTTAAAAAGTTTTGATCAGATGCTATTTATGCTTTTTGACTTCCCAGATTTTGCAAGTTCAGAGGTTTGGATGAGTTTGCTTACGCTTACCTTTTTAGAGATTGTACTAGGGGTGGATAATATCATTTTTATATCCATCGCTGCGGGTAAACTACCTAAAGAACAACAAAAGAAAGCAACGAACATAGGCTTGATTTTGGCGATGGTTTTGAGAATAGTTCTATTGTTTGGGATCTCTGTATTGATTGCCATGAGTGAAGCATGGTTTCATATCGGAGAGAAAGGATCTTGGATTTACGGTGGATTTTCAGGGCAAAGTTTGATCCTTATAGCGGGTGGAATTTTCTTATTGTACAAAAGTGTTTCAGAAATACATCATAAGTTAGAAGGACATGAAGAAGGATCTGGAGCTGGAGGAAAAAAATCTACTTTTTCCAATGCTATAATGCAGATCACGATTATCAATATTGTATTCTCTTTTGATTCAATACTTACAGCAGTGGGTATGACTAATGGGCTTTTTGGTGCTTTATTTATTATGATCGTCGCTGTTGTTTTTTCTGTGATTATTATGATGCTATTTGCTGTTCCAGTTGGCCGATTTGTCAATAGACATCCGACTTTACAAATGCTTGGATTGGCATTTTTAATTTTGATTGGTTTTATGTTGATTATAGAGGGAGGACATCTAGCTCATTTATCAATATTTGGTAGTGAAATCGGAGCCGTACCTAAAGGATATCTTTATTTTGCAATAGCGTTCTCTTTACTAGTGGAGGTGCTTAATATGAAACTTCGTAAGAAAGCAGATCCTATTCAATTACATGGTATTTCAAAGGAGGCGGAAAAAGCAGGTGTCTATGATGAGGTTTAGCTTATGTTTTTTAACAATCATTTCATTTTTTGCCTGCAAAGATTCTAAAGTATCACTTTATCAGCAAATCGACGGGAGTACCATGGGTACATACTATGTCATAAAGTGCCCAACTTCTAGGCCTCAAATAAAACAGGAAATAGATTCTTTGCTTACAGAGTTTAATCTACAGTTATCGACTTATATTGATTCTAGTATCATCAGTCAAATAAATAAAGAAAAGCTTTCATCATTCAATATCTCAAAATCACATATTAGAAAGACCTTTGAGACATCCAAGATGATATTTGAGAACAGTAAAGGTGATTTTGATCCTACGATCGCAGTACTTACTAATTATTGGGGTTTTGGATACACTGGACGTAAGCCTATTACAAAAGTTGATAGTACAAAAGTGAGTATCCTACTAGATAAAGTAGGCTTTCAAAAGACTAATTTATCTTGTAACAATCAAGCTTGCAAACTAGATAGATCCATATCAGGAATTAAATTTGATTTTAATGCGATTGCTAAAGGGCAAGGTGTAGATGCCATTGCAGATTATTTACGTGGCTTAGGAATAAGTGATTTTTTAGTAGATATAGGTGGTGAGCAAGTTCTATCTGGTGTAAATTCAAAAGGTGAAGATTGGTCTATAGGGCTAAATAACCCAACTGAAGATTCCAATTATAGAGATATTGTTCAAGTATTACAATTGAGCAATGCAGCTATCGCTAGTTCTGGAAATTATAGGAGTTTTTATGAGGTAGATGGTAAAAAGTATAGCCATACGATCAATCCTCATACAGGCTATCCTGAGCGATCCAATTTATTAGCGGTAACTGTTATAGCAGAAACTTGCATTTTAGCGGATGCATATGCTACCACCTGTATGGTCAAGGGATTGGATAACGCTATTAAATTTATAGATGCATTACCGAATACAGAGGCAGTATTTTTTTATAATAATCGTGATACTTTAGATATCGCTATGAGCGAAAATTTTCAACCATATATCAAAGAAGAATAAGATGAAAGACTTACAATTTAATTTAGATCAGGATCTTGTTTTCTTTGATATTGAGGCTACAGGCCTTAATGTGTTGCGTGACCGTATTATACAGATCGCTCTGATTAAATATCCAAAATCAGGAGCTCCTAAGGAAGAGTTGGTTCTGCTCATCAATCCTGCTATGCCCATTGCTCCTGATGCATTTGCTGTGCATGGTATCAGTGCTGAGATGGTAAGGAATAAACCAGTTTTTGCGCAAGTGGCTGATGAGCTATTTGATTTTATAGGTCCTGCAGATCTATCCGGATACAATCTCAATAGATTTGATGTACCCATGCTGATGGAAGAATTTGCCAGAGTAGGTAAAGAGTTTGATATCAGCAAGCGCAGGATCATAGATGTACAGCGCATATTTTATAAAATGGAGCCGCGGACATTATCAGCTGCCTATAAGTACTATTGTAATGAAAAATTAGAAGGTGCTCATGATGCTCTTATAGATGTAGAAGCGACAATCGACGTTCTCAAAGGTCAGATAGCGATGTATAGAGATCGTGATTATGAAGATGGAGATGGCAATATTACCAAGTCTCCTGTACGTAATGATATGTCCTCACTAGCATCTTTTACCAATGATAGCAATACAGTCGATGTTACTCAGCGTTTAAAGTATGATCATAACCGGGAGATCATTTTCAATTTTGGTAAGTATAGCGGCCAGAAAGTGGTAGATGTATTAAAGAAGGATAAGCAATACTATCACTGGATATTGGATAAGGATTTTTCATCGCAAGTAAAGCAAATCATAAAAAAGCTGATGAAGGAGCATGTACAAGATTAATGTCAATATCATATTACTCATAACGATTTGTTTAATGGTTTATAGCTGCTATAGTCCTAATAGCGGCTGTCTTGATCCCAATGCGAGCAATTATGATGTTTCAGCTGATGAAGCCTGTGAAAGCTGTTGTACGGCCACGACATTGACTTTACGATTGGAGTCTAACTACGATACGGTATCTTTTGCATTTAATGATACCTTAGTCAATGACCTAGAGCAGCGATTTTTAGTTAAAAATCTACAATACTTTATCGATGATATTGAGTTGATAGGTGCCGATATGAAGTCTTACAGGGTTCAAGACTCCGTTACACTCTCATTTATTGATCAAGATTCATTCACTATTGTCGATGACCTACTATTTGTTTCACCAAATAGACCTAGCAACACGGTAGGTACTTTTGATAACTTTATAAGCTATGATTCTTTATACTTTAATTTTGGGATGAGTGAAGTTTACTTTGATGCATCAAGAGATGAGTTGCCTGATGATTATAGTTTAGTTAGTGATGCCGATACCATGTATATTGATGCTCTACAGAGGTATGCTCAGTTGCGAATATTGATACAAACCAATGCAGATGATAGTCTTTCACTGGATACATTTGATATATTGGATAACGAGTTGTCATTTAAGGTCAGTTCTATCTTAGATACCACATTTATTCGTGGCGAAAATATTACCGTTATTAGGTCAGTTGATTACAAAAAATTGTTTGGTCTTATTGATTTTACAATGTCACGAGAAATAATTAGAGAACAAATAATCAATAATTGTCCTCAAGCGTTTCAGTAGTACTAGTTCATTCGATGTAACTTTATTGCATGACCCTTAAAAAGTCTTCATATCTATTCTTGTTTTTGATACTGGTATTCATTTCATGCGAAGATGAGCAACCTGAGATAGAGGATTATATTGCAACTCCTTTCACATTAAACATACCCGATGACTATGCAGTCATGCCTATACCAGAAGATAATCCTATGACTCAGGAGGGTGTAGACCTAGGGCATCGACTATTTTTCGATAAGAGGCTATCTGCTGATAATACGATGTCATGTGCCTCTTGTCACTTGACGAGCAAGGGTTTTACGGATGGTAAGAGATTCTCAGTAGGCATAGACGGCATTGCTGGTCCGCGATCATCTATGAGTTTGATAGATATAGGGTATACTCAAGAGTTATTCTGGGATGGTAGGGTCAATTCACTTGAGGTACAAGCGCTTCTACCCATCGAAGATCCCATAGAGATGCATAATACATGGACTAATGCGCTGGATATGATTAGAAACGATGAGGCGTATCCAGAGATGTTTAGAAAGGCATTCAATATCAAGGATAAGAATAATATCACTAAAGAAGATGCTGCCAAAGCCATAGCACAGTATGAAAGGGCTATAGTAAGCTCTGGAAATTCAAAGTTTGATAGGGTGATGCGTAATCAGGATCTTTTTACACCTGAAGAATTTTTAGGTTGGTCGGCATTTACGGATGATGATCCATTTGTACCAGACGCAGAATGTAGCCATTGTCATGCCATACCTTTGTTTGGAGCTGATGAATTTTCTAATAATGGTATTCAAGAAGCTGCTACCTTAGAAGATTTCTCTGATAATGGACGTGGTTCCGTAACGGGAGTACCTTTTGATAATGGTAAGTTTAGAGCACCCTCATTACGAAATATTGAATTGACAGCACCATATATGCATGATGGACGATTCGAAACCCTTGAAGAGGTGATAGATCATTACTTTTCTGGTGGTAAACCTAGCCCCAATAAAGATCCACTCATATCAGCGATCGCCACAAATGGTCTCCAAGAAGAGCACAAAATTGCTATAATAGCATTTCTAAAAACACTTACTGACCCAGATTTACAAGAAAATCCACTTTATCAAGACCCTTTCTAGACCGTTTATTTTTGATTTTTAGCTAAGTTGAATGCTATTTAATCAGATATAAATTATTTTTGTTTCACATAAAGCATTGATATTTATACGCTTATGATTTTAGTTAAATCATATTAAAAATAAAAATATATGATTTGCACATGTTTTTGTCCTTGTTCAAGGAGAAATTTATTTCGATACTTGTATTATGAAGTTATATCAGAAGCGATATAGCGAGAGATTGAGAAAGTCTCACATCAATAAGGATATGTTCATGGGATTATAAATCTTGTTAAAGGAAAGTTGCTTTTCGACCCTAACTCAAAAAGCGACTTTCTATTAACAAGTATCATTTAGAAAATCCTCAATATCCTTATCACATAAAATGCCAATTGAAATTGAGTTTAAAATAATTTAAAGGTGAGCGAAGTGGTTATCGCTCTGAGAGCCTTTAAGAAATATGTTCATGGGATTATAATTAAAAATGACTGCCAACGGGCGGTCATTTTTATTTTAAAGAGGTTCCAAATATTGTGTAACTCTATATGGTTTTAATACCTATCCATGACCCTAAGTATGGTCATCATTCTAGTGATACTCTCACTTACCTTTGCTATAACATTGATCACACTACCATCAGGTTTGAGAAAGCTCAAATGTTGAGCATGTAACATCATATGATCCATGGCAAAACGCTCTTTCCATAGCTTATTTTGTTTATTACAACCATGAGGTCGATCTCCCAATATAGGATGCCTTATATGTGCAAGGTGCTTTCTGATCTGATGATATCTGCCAGTACTTGGTATCACTTCGACAAGTGTATATCTACTTGTTGAAAATCTTTTATCCTTTAAAGGTATTTCAAATAGTTCTATGGGTTTTATATTACTGTGAGCCTCTTGCGTTTTACCTTGCTCATTGGTAAGCGGATAGTCGATACTTACATTTTCAGTGATGTGGCCTCGGACTATAGCCTTATAGATTTTTGAAACCTTAGTTTCTCTAAATTGAGCCTGAATCAGCTTTTGAGTAGCTTGATTTTTAGCAAATAAAAGAACTCCTGAAGTTTTGCGATCTAATCGATGCACTGTATATACTTTTTGATTGATCTGATTACGGAGTCTTTGTAAAGCAAACTCTCGTACATCACGAGCAATGGAGCTGCGATGTACGAGTAGTCCATGTGGCTTGTTGATCGCGATGAGCTCATCATCTTCGTATACGATTTCAAGCAGTTTATTCATTGATACTTTATGTAAGCTTATTTGCGTTGACGAGCTTTTTTGAGCTTACGTTGAGCAAAGTATTCTTGTTTTCGACGTTGTTTTTCTTTGTTCCAAGCCTTTTTTTCGGCTTCGGTCAAAGGTTTATCTGTTTGAGGAAATGGATGATCTTTAGCAACCTCTATTCTCTGCTTAGTCAGCTTTTCTATTTGTCGGATATACGCATTTTCTTCAGGTTCACAGATAGAAATTGCTACGCCTTCTTCTCCCGCTCGACCGGATCTCCCGATACGGTGTACGTATGTCTCGGGTAGATTTGGTACATCATAATTGATTACATATCGGAGCTTATCGATATCGATACCTCTGGCGGCAATATCAGTTGCCACGAGTACTCTGAGCTTACCGTCTTTAAATGCCTTTAAGGCTTTCTGCCTTTGGTTTTGTGCTTTATCTCCATGTATAGCCATAGAGTTTATATTTTTCTTTTTTAGATCCCTACAGATACGATCAGCCCCATGTTTTGTCCTAGAAAATAGAAGGACCTGCTGTATATCTCGCTCTTGTAGAATATGCCTGAGCAAGGCCTTTTTGTCAGTTCTATTAGTATAATACAATAGTTGTGTCACGGTCTCGGCCGTAGATGAAACTGGATTTACAGCAATCTTGATAGGATCTTCCAATATGCTATTGGCTAGATTCATTATACTGTCCGGCATGGTAGCAGAGAAAAATAAAGTTTGTCTATTCTCAGGTATTAGCTTGATGATTCTTTTTACATCATGAATAAATCCCATATCCAACATACGGTCTGCCTCATCCAAGACAAACATTTTGATATCAGATAAATCGAGTATTCCTTGGTTGCAAAGATCGATCAATCTACCAGGAGTAGCTACAAGTATATTAGGTTTACGATTGAGAGCCTGTACTTGCTTATGTTGTTTTACACCTCCAAATATGACAGTTGACTTTATGGCAGTATATTTTGCATAAGCTTCAATATTTTCTTGTATCTGGATTGCCAACTCTCGTGTAGGAGTGAGTATCAGACATCTTAATATATCTGATTTTCTTCCGTTTTGAAATTCTATCTGATGTATCAATTGTATAATAGGTATAGCAAAGGCTGCTGTCTTACCAGTACCAGTCTGCGCTGATCCAAATATATCTTTACGTTGTAAAACCTCAGGAATTGCTTTGGCTTGTATGTCTGTAGGTTTTTCATAGCCCATATCAGACAATGCTTTTTCTAAAGGCTCAATGAGCCCCATATTTTTAAAATTCATATTTCTTTTTTAAAATCTATCAATACTAAATAAATCAGTGATTTGGGATGATGCACTATTAGTATTGTGAGGGTATATGCATTCAGTATTCATGAATGCATATACCATTTTTCAGGTGGGTAATTCGCTTATATTTTTTTGACGAGCACTGCACTCAGTCCTTTTGGCCCATTTTCGGTTTCAAAGCTTACGTTATCGTTTTCTGTGATTTCTCCTTCCACTTGATTGATGTGGACAAATACACGATCATTGGACTTGCTATCCATGATAAATCCGAAACCTTTATCATGGTTAAAAAAGGAAACTTTTCCAGTACGCTGTTTTTCTACGATGATTCCACCTCTATTCGCAGCACCGAGAATAATGTCTTTTGCTTTGACTTCGTTTTTCTTTTTAGGATCAGGAGGAGTATCGGTGATATTTCCCCATTCGTCAACATATGAAAGTTGATCCTCGAAGGATAGTTTTCCACGTTGTTCTTTTTCTAGTTTTCTTTGCTCACGACGTTCTGCCTTGTCCTGTTTCTTTTTTCTTTTCTTTTTCTCTTTTTCTAATTTGTTAAATGTTTGCTGTGATTTAGCCATAAAGGATTTTTGAATGTAAATAAAAACTACTCAGTAATAAGGACGAAATGTAGAGTAGGATAAAAAACCTTTCAGCAAGAATCGCCTAAGTCGATGAGTGGTGCAAAGGTAGTCAAAAAAAACGGGCTGTGCATGTATAGGAAATAATCCACTGTGATTTCACTATATTTTTTCTACTTTAGAAAAGTAAAATTTTTTGCGAATGACTAGAAATGATCTGAAATTCCTGCTTGCATACATTTTACCTCTTTCTGGATTTGTATCAATTTATACAGGAGGTTGGATGTCATACCTCACGGTATGTATTGCTTTTGTTTTGATACCTATCCTAGATCAGTGGATTGCGTCTTCTACTTCCAATACTGTCCAGCTGGAGACTCCTAATCGAGCGGTAGATAGATTTTTTGATATCATTCTATATGTTCATGTGCCTATGGTTTGGGGTATGATTCTGTTGTTTCTAGTTAAAGTCTCTAATACTACATTAGAAACGTATGAACTAGTGGGGATGATCTTATCCTCAGGTATAATCATGACCTCATCAGGTATAAATGTGGCGCATGAGCTTGGTCATAAAAAAGGATGGCCTGAGCAGATTGCTGCAAAATTACTTTTACTGCCTAATCTCTATACCCACTTTACGATAGAGCATAACTATGGTCATCACGTCCACGTAGCAACACCTAATGATCCTGCGACTTCAAGAAAAAATGAATGGGTATATACTTTTTGGTTTAGGTCAGCCATTGGAGGATATCTAAGTGCTTGGAAGATAGAAAATCGACGTATGAGATCATTGGGTAGATCTCCCTTTCATTTTACCAATAAGATGATTTGGAATTCACTTATGGTACCAGCTTATTTAGGCTTGATATTTTTGGCATTTGGTCTCGTACCTATGTTTTATGTGCTCATTATTGGAGTGATTGGATTTATCTTTTTAGAGACTATCAATTATATAGAACACTACGGCTTGCAACGTAAGAAAAAAGAAAATGGTCGCTATGAGAGAGTCGAGGTTGTACATAGCTGGAATAGTAATCATGAAGTAGGTCGCATCATGTTGTATGAACTTACCCGTCATTCAGATCATCACTTCAAGGCTAATCGAAAATATCAAGTCCTGCGTCATTTTGATGAAAGTCCTCAACTCCCATATGGTTATCCTTCGAGTATTTTACTATCATTAGTACCTCCACTATGGTTTGCGACAATGAACCCTAGATTACAAGAGTTTCAGCAATCTGTGGCTTAGTTGTAAAGTGCTCAATACGAAAGTTAACTCAACTAAGAAATCTAATTGAAGTATTGACGCTAACGTGCTTACGGAGGGTTTGCGGTAAGGATCAATATTTCACAAAGAGTATATTTTGTCTAGGATATTTTTACATAATAGCTATATTGTATTTTTAACACTAACTAATCGTTTATATCGATGAATCGACGTAGCGCTATAAAAAATACTGTTTTAGGTCTATCTGGATTAACCATAGGTGCTGCATCTTGCTCTCCAGAGCAAAAAGCTAATATGAAGCAGGATTTGAAAGGCTTGCATATCAATCACTCAGCTTGTCGATGGTGTTATCAAGATATTCCACTGGAAGAATTTGCCGACGCTGCAAAAGATATTGGACTCAAATCCATCGAATTATTGAATGAAGATGAGTGGGATACGGTGATCTCGAGAGGACTACAATGCGGTATATCCAATGGTTCAAAACTTGGAATAACAAAGGGGTTTAATGATGTTGAGAATCATGCACAACTGTTTAAAGACTATGAAGCATTGATTCCAAAAGCCGCGGATAAAGGTATAGAGCAGATCATCTGCTTTAGCGGAAATCGTAATGGAATTACAGATGAGCAAGGATTAGAAATCTGTGCTCAAGGTCTTGATCCTATAGTCAAAATGGCTCAAAAATATAATATCCGTATCGTGATGGAATTACTTAATAGCAAAGTGGATCATGCAGATTATCAGTGTGATCATACCGCCTGGGGTGCAGCACTAGTAGATAAGATTGCTTCGTCTAATTTTAAACTACTCTACGATATCTATCATATGCAAATCATGGAAGGTGATGTGATTGCCACCATTTCAAAATTCAAAGACTATATATCTCATTATCATACAGGAGGAGTACCAGGTAGAAATGAGATTAATGATACTCAAGAGCTATATTATCCGGCTATTATGAAAGCTATCCATGAGACAGGATTTTCAGGCTATGTGGCTCAAGAATTTATACCCACGCAAAAAGATCCTCTTGAAAGTCTCAAAGAGTGCCTTATTATTTGTGATGTATGATAAACAATTACCATTAAGACTACAACTTAAAACAATATGTACTTTAATACCAATGGAAAAGAAGAAGTAAGCTACGATGCTATAGTCGTAGGCTCAGGCATAAGCGGTGGATGGGCAGCTAAAGAGCTCAGTGAAAAAGGACTCAAAACCCTCGTGCTAGAGCGAGGCAGAGATGTAAAGCATGGAGATTACCCGACGGCTACCACTGAAAAATGGGAGCTGCCAAATAGAGGTAAAATGTCTATAGAAGAACTCAAAGACTACGAAAAACAAAACCGAACAGGATACACAATACAAGGTACTCTAAAGCATTGGTGGGTAAAAGATACCGAACATCCATATACAGAGAAAAAACCCTTTGATTGGATCAGAGGATATCACGTTGGTGGTAGATCATTGATGTGGGGACGCCAGTCTTATCGATGGTCAGAGATGGATTTCGCAGCCAATGCCAAAGAGGGAATTGCTGTAGATTGGCCTGTACGGTATGCCGATATAGCACCTTGGTATGACTATGTAGAATCATACATTGGCGTCAGCGGACAAGCAGAGGGATTGTCACAGTTACCCGACGGAAAGTTTCAGCCACCGATGCAACTCAATTGTGCAGAGACCCACTTAAAAAGTAGTATTGCTAAAAACTATAATGATCGATTACTGACCATCGGTAGGGCAGCGCATCTTACAGAAGCGAAAGATGGAAGAGGTACTTGCCAGTTTAGAAATCGTTGTATGAGAGGTTGTCCCTTTGGAGCTTATTTTAGTAGTAATGCTTCTACATTGCCGGCGGCAGAAAAGTCTGGTAATATGACATTGAGACCTCATAGTATTGTGACCAATATCATTTTTGACCCAGAGACACAAAAGGCTAAAGGAGTACAGATACTCGATGCAGAAACAGGAGAAACGCATGAGTACTTTTCTAAAATCGTATTCTTATGTGCTTCTACGTTTGGATCTACACAGATCATGCTCAATAGTAAGTCTGATCGATTTCCTAATGGATTTGGTAATGACTCTGATCAGCTAGGACGTAATGTGATGGATCACCACTTTAGATTAGGTGCTTATGGGCAGTTAGACGGATACGAGGATCAATATTTCAAAGGTAGAAGACCGAATGGTATCTATATACCTAGATTTCAGAATTTAGATGCATCCACCAAAAGAAAAGACTATATCCGAGGATTTGGATATCAAGGAGGCGGTGGTAGAGAAGGGTGGTCCCGTAATATTGCAGAAGCCGATTTTGGTGCAGGTTTTAAAGAAGCTGCTGCTCAACCGGGAAAATGGACGATGGGACTCATGGCTTTTGGAGAATGTCTGCCTTATGAAGACAATCGTGTTACACTCAATGAGTCTGTAAAAGATAAATATGGTCAGCCTACGCTTACCATGGATGTAGAGTGGAAGGAAAATGAATATAATATGCGTAAGGAGATGATGTCTGCTGCCGCAGAGATGCTAGATAAAGCCGGATTTAAAAATGTAGAAACCTATGACCGTGGTTGTAATCCAGGTCTAGGTATCCACGAGATGGGTACTGCACGTATGGGACGTGATCCTAAGACTTCTGTACTCAATAAATATAATCAGGTTCATGCCGCTAAAAATGTATTTGTGACCGATGGCTCATTCATGACCTCAGCTGCTTGTCAAAATCCTTCGCTTACCTATATGGCTTTTACAGCACGAGCAGTAGACTATGCCGTCAAAGAACTTAATAAAGGAAACTTATAAAACCTATATCAAAACCGAATACTATGAAAAGAAGAGATGCTATAAAAACAAGTGTTGTGGTCATGGGAGGTGCTATGACTATGGGTTCGTTAAGTGCCTTACTCTCGGGATGCAGCCCTGAGCCAAGCTTAAGCTGGACACCCGTATTTTTTGATAAAGAGCAGATCGCCGTCGTCACTCGAGTAGCAGATCTCATCATACCTAAAACAGATACACCTGGAGCTCTCGATGCTGGGGTAGTAGAGGTGATTGACAGAGCTTGTAAAGATCTGTTTAGTGCAGAAGAGCAAGCACATGTGCAAGAAGGTATGAAAGCTTTCAATGCCATGAGTCAATCTGCACATCAGAAAAATTATGTTGACTTAAAAGAAGAGGATCAAGCGGCAATACTCCAGAAGCTAGCCGATGAATCTAAGGAAACAGAAGGCCCACATATATTCTCTTTTATGAAAGATATGGTCGTAGCCTCATTCTTTACTTCAGAGGTAGCTGCTATGAATGTACTCAACTACGATCCTATACCGACTCAATATGATGGATGTATAGAATTATCTGAAGTGGGTTCTCTATGGGCTGAGGGGTCAGGTAGTTTTTAGGTAGGCATATATGTAAGTTATTGATAATGTGGTGATTGTCGGGAGCTTTGGGGTATAGTTATTCCTTTTTATTCATATCTTGGATGCAATTCAATGACATGTTATGAAAAAGGGAATAGTATTATTCGTTATGTTACTGATATTTGTGCCATCGATAAGTTGGGGGCAGTTCGCCGAATTGTCTTTATATAATTGTACTGATTTTATCTCAGAGGTAGATGAAAATTGCAATGCCTACTTAGAACTATCCAACACTGCGATTATCGATGATCCCGCTTGTAATACAGAACTCATTGAGTGGGTAGTATTGGTCGATACCTGGGGTGATGGATCTATTAATTATGTTTATGCTACCGAAAATGCTCAGGTAGACCTGACTCAGTTTGGTGATGAAACGATAATCGAAATGATCAATCCCACGGTATCAGGAGAAAGTATTGAAATTATAGTCTCTGAAGCCGTGCAGAGCTATTCTAACCATAAAGTTACTTGGTATGCGGATAGTGATTGTACTTATGATGTAGAATGTAATATGGAGATTTTAGCTGCTGACAAGACACCTCCTACAGCGGTTTTTAAGAGGTTGTTTATCACAGAAGAGATGCCAGGGGTGGATTTTGATGGAGAGAGATTAGAGTTGTGGGCTTATGCCTTTAGGGATTCTGGAAGTGACAATTGCACTACCAGCGAGAATTTGCTCTATTCTTGGAGCAATACTTCTTATGTGCCAAATATCAGCTGGGATATTTTTGGATTGGGTTGTCAGAAATGGATAGAACCAATAACAGTGTGGGATGAAGCAGCAAATAACAGGACTTATGAAATTGAGGTTATGATTCTTGGTCATCGTTTTTCTGATTTTGCTGAGTGCTTACCGAGTGGTTTTCCGATTTGGATCGACATCGAAAATTCTAAAGAGCGGAAAATCTGTGGTACTCAATTTGAAACAAGGGTATTAAGTGATTCTTCGTCACATATGACCGATTGGTTAGTTGAACTCGAAGATTACTGGCATCCAGCTTATGAGCCGTATTTGAATAGTTGTATAGAGAGTTTACCTTCGCCTTATCTATACGGTATACCATTCCAATTCAGTTTATCAAACGATAACTACTTCCTCAATGGCGTAGATGCCTACGACTTGCATAAGCTCGATCAAGCGTTGATCAACGAAGAAGAATTAAATAAAAGATCATTCTTGGCAGCTGATTTGGATAGTTCTGAAGTAGTTGATCAGGCTGATATAGAGCTACTATCTCAGAGATTACTTACTGATGATATTCAGGTAGAAGGGCCTTACAATAGTTGGAACTACTATCTCCAAGAAGATTTGGATTCCATCCAGTTAGACATAGCTGAGATCACTCAGATAAATGATTATAATCATGAACACATCACAGGAGACATGAATGTAGAGGGTATTAAAATCGGAGATCTCAATGGTGATGCGTTAGGAGATTATGAGACTTTTAGTTTAGATAGTTTTGAGGTCAAGAAAATAAGCATGCAGCAACGGGGATCAGATATTTACGATTTCTATTTGGAAGAAGAATCTTGTTTTCAAGCATTGCAGTTTAGTTTACCAGCAAGCACAACATCTTATGAGCTTATCGAATCTGCTGGCGGTCTAGATGCTGCTCTAGAGTACCATGAACACAGTGATTCATACAGAGTACTATGCTATAGTTTGGATACGTGCTTTGTGGCAGAGGATAGCCCAATGTTTAGTATTCGGATATTAGATCCAGAGGTATTTCCTACACTGCAAATGCATGAGTTTTTTCACAATTCGATCTACGTAGATGATCAACGGTACAATTTAGAGGTCGATCTTAGCTCTTCGATTGAATCTATCGATCCAATAATTGATAATTTATCCGTTATACCAACGATTACAGATGCATTATTCCATCTATATATAGACAGTGATCGATCTGAAATATATAATGTAAGACTTATCAATTCTACGGGCCTGATCATCGATCAATTTGACCTTCAAGTGAGACAAGGTTCCAATTCCTATCCAGTACATATTCCTAATGCCGCTAGCGCAGGGATATATTTTATAAAGTTGAGCATAGGTGATAGGCGTTATATACGTAGGGTGATCAAGGAGTAGATACTTTATATACTACTACTTCAAGATCATCAAAGGCATATCTGTTTCTATAGATAAGTCTATACTTATACTTCCATTGATCAGTCTCTGTATAGGAGACTTTTGTCGAGAGCTACATACCAATATCTGTGCATTTTGGAGATGGGCTTCTTTTATAAGATCAGTGGTCAATTGATCACCACTAATATAGCTTACTCTGATATCGCAGTCTTCTAATTTTTCTTTTAAGATTGCTTTTAAGTTTTCTCCTGCTGCATCGTCTTCATTATTGACAGATATTAAAGATAGGTTGCATTTAAAAGTATTGACTATATCTATTAGTTGTTCTAGGGTTTTTAGATCTTGGATCGTATCATGAAATGCGTAAGAGATATGCTTTATCTTTTGGTATCGTACATTTTGAGGGACTAGAAGTACAGGTTTGGTACTTTGCTGAAGTACTGTAGTAGAAACAGAACCTAACCAGCGTTTTAGCTTTGTTTGATTGCCAGTAGTACCCATGACAATAAACTCGACCTGAGATTTTTGTGCTGAAGCTAAGATTTCGTCTGCTGCAAAACCGACCTTAAATCTTCGATCGATCAGAGAACTAGATAACAAGTCGCTTCCCCAGTCTGTATCTATATTATCGACAAATTGATTAAACTCATCTAGACTAATTTGTTCTGGATCTTTGTGATCATTGGTGTCGTTGTGATCTATGATTTGTTTGGCATTCGGTGTATATACGTGCATCATCTCAGCCACCATAGATAATTCACTTAGTAATTGTTGGGCGTAGATGCTGGCATTTTTAGATACATCGCTCAAGTCTATTGGAACAAGTACTTTTGGCCATAATCCAAATTCAGCTTTTTGTAGAATTTCAGATAAAGCTTTTCTAAAAGACTGGTTAAATCGACCGTTGTTATTTAAGAAATAGGTGTCACTATTTACTTGTATTGCAGGAACCGATTCTAGCTTAGATTCTATCAGTGATGAGATATCAGTAACCTCTTCTATTTCATGAGGTAGCTCAGCCTTGTTCAGTGATTTTTCAATCAGAGATATGATCATTTGCTGTCCAGAGGTTGCTGATCCTAGTACCTTGATTTGGAGAGGCTTAGTATTATTCATAAGACATTTCTATTTCAGGGTTAGTGGCAAGTTGATTGATGATATCATGAGTCGTGATGATACCTTTGAGCTGCTTATTTACACAGATAGGGATAGCATGGAAAAGATTTTCTTTAAATATCTCAATGGCTACATTGATCTTATCACTTGGTTCAAGTGTAGCTAGGGCTTTTGTCATAATCTGACTTACTGCATAGTGTTTCATTCTGATACTATGTACTTTAGCATCTTGTCGATTATCTATAAACCCTCTTTGGAAAAATAGAAAATCAGATTTTGATACCATTCCTACCAGCTCACCAGCTTCGGTAATTGGAATATGATGTATTTTTAGCTTCGAAAATATTTTGTTCGCCTCTTCAATACTTGCGGATGGAGGCAATGAGACTACATTGGTACTCATGATAGAAGAGATAGGGCCTAGTAAATTCATAATTGATGATTTATTTAATGCTAAGTTCTCTCTCAATGATTGTTCATTCCATGATCTAAATCATCCCTTCACGTGATTATGATCATACTAAATAACTTTACTTTATGGGATTTATTGATGAAACTTTGGATATGGATAATAACAAAGATTTTGTCCTTAGATTAAAGTCAATTATAGATACAGCCATCGACGGTATTATTACCATAGGCGTTGAAGGTATAGTAGAGTCTATGAATCCTGCGGCAGCTAATATATTTGGATATGAGGAAAATGAGGTGTTAGGTAAGAATATAAAACAGCTCATGCCTGAGCCATACCATTCCTCTCACGATGACTATTTAAAAAATTATAAAGAGACAAGAAAAGCTCACATTATTGGTGTCGGTAGGGAGGTGATAGGACTCAAAAAAGACGGAACCTTATTCCCATTTCGTCTTGCCGTAAGTGAGGTTTTACTAAATGATCGTGTAATCTATACTGGGATTATACATGACCTTACTGAAGTAAAAAAAGCGAAAGATGAAATACTCAAACTCAATAAAGAACTTGAATCAAAGATCATAGAACGTACTTATGAACTCGAAAATGCAGTAAATAAATTGTTATTAAGCAATAATAAGCTAGAGTCAGAGATAGAAACCCGAAAAGAAACGGAGCAAAAATACCAGCAGAGTCAGCTTGAACTAGAAACAGCCCTCCAAAAGGAAAAGGAACTTGGTGAACTCAAGACAAGATTTGTTTCTATGGCGTCACATGAGTTTAGGACTCCATTAGCCAGTATTCTATCCTCTGCATCATTGATAGGAAAATATGAATATACAGAGGATCAAGAAAAGAGAGAAAAGCACGTAAACCGAATCAAGTCATCTATCAATAATCTCACAGGTATACTCAATGATTTTTTATCATTAAGTAAGCTAGAAGAAGGCATGATCGAGGTACAGTATGAGGTTTTCAGTATAGTTGATTTGATATGCTCTGTGAAAGAAGACCTGCTACAGGGTAAAAGAAAGAATAGAATAATCAAGTTAAATTTCAACGATATCACGACTATCGAATCTGATCTGAGGATAATGAAAAATATATTATTCAATGTGATGTCCAATGCCTTAAAATATAGCGATGAGGAGATACATGTTGAGTTAAAAATTGAAAATAATGTGCTGAATATAAAAATTACAGATACCGGTCTAGGTATTCCTGAAGAGGAGCAAAAGCATCTTTTTACTAGATTTTTTAGAGCCAGTAATGCCAGTAATATACAGGGTACAGGGCTAGGATTGAATATTGTGAAAAGGTATGTGGAATTGCTTAATGGAAGTATATCATTTACAAGCAAGGAATCCAAGGGCACGACATTCACCATCCTGTTACCGAGATAATCTTTACAATATGAATAAAGAGAAAATTGTAATCATTGAAGACAATGAAGACTTAAGAGAAAATCTTCAAGAGATACTCGAACTTAGTGGCTATGAAGTCAGGAGTGCTGAAAATGGAAAGTTAGGATTAAAACTTTTACAATCTTATATACCTGATCTAATCATATGTGATGTGATGATGCCTGAGCTTGATGGTTATGGTGTTCTCAAGATACTGAATAACGATATTCAGCTAGCACAGGTTCCATTCATGTTCTTGACTGCAAAAGCCCAAAAAGAGGATTTGCGAAAAGGAATGGGGCTTGGTGCCGTCGATTATATCACAAAACCATTCGATGATGCAGAACTACTACAAGCGATAGAGATCAGATTGAAAAAAAGTAATCGTTTATCCTCCATAGAAGATAGCGGTGAGCAAGGGCTAAAAAAATTATATAGTGAAGCCAAAGCACTCAAAGAGTTTGAGCGACTTTCAGAAGATCATGAAATCAAAACCTATGATGCTCGTACGGTTATTTATAAGGAAAATGAACATCCACATTGGCTGTACTACGTGGTATCAGGTCAAGTAAAGACGGTAAGGACCAATGAATTTGGCAAAGAGCTGATCTTAGATATCTGGAAGGAAGGTGATTTTTTTGGTTATCTACCATTACTCATGAACAGCACCTATACCCAAAGAGCAATTACCACTGCTGATAGTAAGATAAAAGTCATACCTAAAGACGATTTTAATCTTTTGCTATTTAATAATCGTGATTTTGCTGTCAAGTTTATCAAGATGATGGCCAGCGATGAGGAGAAGAAAAGAGTAAATCTCTTGAATCTCGCTTACAGCTCTGTAAGAAGAAGGGTAGCTAGTGCTTTATTGGTCTTATTTGAAAATATAGAGGAAGGTGAAAGAATGCAGATCAAAAGAGACGATATTGCGGCTATTGCCGGTACAGCCAAAGAAACAACTATCCGTACTTTATCAGAATTCAATCGAGAAGGCATAGTAACTGTTACTAAAAACTATTTGGCCATTCTCAATAAAAAGGTACTTCAAGAAATCCCGCAATAAGGATTTCTTGATTACCACATGCCTTTCATTAGAAAACATAATTACCTTAAAAATACGAATCTCAATAGATCGTGAGTGGTGATGATACCAACGATCTTATCGCCGTCTAGTACTGGCAGTGAATGAAATTTATGATCGGTAAGTAATTCAGTACATCTCTGTAGAGTATCGTTAGGAGATACTGTGATGACATCCTTATTCATGCGCTCCTCTACCAAGAGGCTATTGTATAAGATATTGTTGTAACGTTCGGCCGATTTCAAATTCATAGTTGTGCCCCAGTTTTTTATAATTTGCAGATCGTAGCTACTAAGTATACCTAGTAATTTTTCATTTTCATCCACTATTAAGACATGGAAGGTGTCAGTAGATTCTATTAAATCTAATGCCTTTTTTACCGGGCTCCCTTTTTGGACTAAATAAGGAGTAGTATCCATGGCGTCTTTTACGAGATAACTCTTATCTATTTTCATAGTAATACTTTTTTAGTTTATCGATTCTGATTCTACTCAATCACATTTATAAAATGTTATTCGATGAGGATCTTTTCAATAAAATTAGCCTCTATAGAGGCATGAATGTTATGATATAGATCATTTGATAAGATGTTTTATATCAGTAAGTTATAGGTTTTGGTTTACTAAGATTTTCCGTTAAATGAGAACTTCAAAGCTGCAGGGAAAGCATGTTTTGCAATGATACTATGCAACTGCTGATACTTGCTTTTTAGTATTTAGAGATGTTGTATTGTCATCTGTAGGATCAGAGGTGTAAGAGTCTTTGTAGAGAATATCTTTTTTAGCAAAGACTGTACTGAACAATATCTTGGATATTCCAATGGCAAGACCGACTATAGTCACCGAGCTAAGCGGCATGATGATCGCTGCAACTATGGGTTCTAGATGGCCGGTGATGGCAAAGGATAGTCCAAGTATGTTATAAAGAATAGATATTACGATCAGCACCTTGATCAGATTTCTGGACTTCTGCGATATCAATACTAATTTATCGATGTAGTTTAATGCTTTAGGTCTTATGATACCATGGCAACTAGGGTTAAAGTTGGTGATATCATCACTGATGACTAAGCCTACATCAGCATGGTTTAGAGCTATGACATCATTGAGTCCATCCCCAATCATGATAGTTTGATGCCCTTTTTCTTGTAATGATTTAATATGTTTTGACTTTTCATCAGGAGATTGATTAAAAAGCATTTGATCAAAGTCATCGAATAAACCATCTGCATATCCAACTCCTAGCGAATGGTCGCCTGATATTAAGTGTAATTGAAATTGAGCAGATAGTCTATCAAAGACTTGGTCAATATCTGGTCGCCATAATTGATTGAACTGAAATTTACCAATCATCTCCCCATCATGGAGGTAAAATACTTCTGTGCACAATCGAGCAGATTTTTGATTGGTAAATGCTTCGGAACCTATGCGACCTTTTATTTGATAGAGACTGTATTCTAACCCTTTACCTTTTTGCTCAGAGAACTCATCAAAATAAATATGCTCCTGCAATCCAAGATGCTTACAAATCGCCTTGCTTAGAGGATGAGCAGAGTGAAGGCAGGCATTATAGAGGATCTTTTTATGGAACTTATTCAGAGGATGTCCTATGTAATTGACTTCCATCTTTTTGGAGTCGGTAAGAGTGCCAGTCTTGTCAAATACGATGCTATCTATGGCATGTAGTTTTTTGAGTACTGAAGTGTCTTTAAGATATATGTCACGGGACGTAAGAAATCGCAGCATGCTACCATACACAAAAGGCTCAGAAAGGGCCAAAGCACATGGGCATGCTACGATGAGTACACTTGTAAATACGTGTACGACCATCGAGCTATCTTGTATATACCAGAAACATACAGAAAGAATGGATATAGTAATAATGACAATCGTAAAATATCGGCTAATGATATCGACAAGTGATTTGCTACTAGGTCTATCATTATGGCCAGCCGTAGCGCTCTGCCATATATTGCTTAGTTTAGATTGATCGTAGAGGGTTTTTGCCTGTAATAAAATGGATTCTCCAATGACTTTACCACCTGCATAGATATGGTCCCCTTTTCTCTTTTTTACTGTTTTGGATTCTCCTGTTAAAAAGCCATAATCAATGTTGGCTTCGTCAGAATGTAGGATACCATCTACGCATATGGTGGTTTCATTCTTAAATCTCAGTAGGTTACCTTTTTGGATCATTTCTACTGGGATCTCTTTGGATTGATCTTGGCTTACTTGCTCTGCGGATATAGGTAAAAATGAAGTGTAGTCTGTATCAAACAGTAATACATCATTCTTGTACTTACGATACCATTTTGCTATTTCCAAAAAGAATACGAAGCCTGCAAAACTATCCAAGTACCCTTCGCCTGAGAAGCTAACGATATCATAGATACTCTTTATGAATAAAGTCAACAGTCCTATAGTGATGGGTATATCTAGATTGGACATATGGTGCCTACTATTCAGTATGACCTGCTTGAAGTAGCTCTGGTAAGCGATGATAAATGGAGGTATACTCAGGGTAATATTAAATAATCCAATAAAGTATAGCTTGTAAGCATCATCAAATCCTAAATACTCAGGAAAGCTTAGTAACATAATATTGGCAAAGCAAAACCCTGCTACGGCAAGCTTAATATTTGCTTGGGTGAAAAGGTCTTTTTTAGATTTATTTTCGATACCTAGATGGAGCCTTGGCTCAAATCCTAGACTAGCGAGTAGTCGAGCAACTTCAGCTAAACTGATTTTTTGATGATGAAAAACTACAGTAATTTCTTTTTTGATGAAATTGACTTGACTCATGACGATGTCAGGGCAGATACAATTGAGTCTTTCAAGTAACCAAAGACAAGAGCTACAGTAGATCTGAGGTAAATCAAATCGTACTCTACTTGTTTCTTGATCTCTATAGTCTAGAAGCTTATCAGAGATGATCTCATCATTGAGGTAATCATATTTTTTTACATCGTGAGAGGCAAGCGAAATTCCAGGTGTTTTATTGTAAGTATAATAATCCTCTAACCCATGTTCTGTGATCAGTCCGTACACAGTTTTACAACCGATACAACAGAAATAGTCATCCGCATAAGAGACAGTATCTTCCCTACAAGGGTCACCACAATGTTTACATGATTTGATACTCATACTTAGTCGACGACTAGTTGGCTTGGCTAAATACTATGAGAGTAATACTTAACACAGCGATGAAAAATATAGTAATCATCATGAGGAGTACCCAGGTATAGGCGCTTAGACTTTTGGTTTGCTTTATCATAATTCAGGGTTTTAATTATTATGAATCATGTAGGCAAAGTTGTCTATATATGGGTGGTTTTAGACTGATATAGATCATGGAAGCTGCTGATATCGATCATCAGAGATATACACTTTGATAGGGACATTTATACTCTAATTATAAAGCAATACAGCATATGACTGCCTCTATGAAATCTCTAATAGAAAAGTATAATGTACCAGTTCCAAGGTATACTAGTTACCCTACAGTACCCAATTGGAATCAATATGAAATCGACCAGATCGAATGGAAATCTCATATCAGTAGAGTATCTGACTCCAATCGAGGTGTATCTCTTTATATACATTTACCGTATTGTAAGGAACTATGTACCTACTGTGGGTGCAATAAACTTATTAGTAAAAATCACAATGTTGAGAAACCATACATCGAATTACTTAAAAAAGAGTGGGACCTTTATGTAAAAGCTGCAAATGGGTATATATATCTTAAACAATTGCATCTAGGGGGTGGTACTCCAAGCTTTTTTTCGCCAGATAATCTTAAAGATCTTATTTCATATATCTATAAAGATTGTGAGCTTGCGACTGACTTTGAGGGTAGTATCGAGGTCCATCCTAATACTACGACCGAGGATCATCTCACGACACTGGCGTCCTTGAAGTTCAATCGAGTAAGTATTGGTGTCCAAGATATCAATGAGCATATACTTAAAGTCATCAATAGGAAACAAACGATTAACCAAATCACCAAACTTACCTCATGGAGCAGAGAGTTGGGTTATGAGTCCGTCAACTTTGATTTGATCTATGGATTACCTTTTCAGACAGAAGAGCATATCTCAGATACGCTACGTTATGTTGATTTTATCAGACCCGATCGTATTGCATTTTATTCTTATGCACATGTTCCTTGGAAGTCACGAAGCCAGAGATTATTCGACGTCAGTCATGTACCTAAAGGATTAGATAAGTGGAAGTTATTCCAGTTGGCAAAAAATCAACTTGCTGATATGGATTACCAAATGATCGGTTTTGATCATTTTTGTAAAACCGATGATACCTTATATAAGGCATTTCTGGAGGGTTCATTACATCGAAACTTTATGGGCTATACCACAGGAGGAAATACTAGTACTCTAGGGCTTGGTATATCATCCATAAGTGCAACTGAGGATTTTTTCATGCAAAATGAAAAGAATCTCAAGCAATATAGAACGTCTATTGAGCAAGGTCTTTTTCCGATTGCCAAAAGTCATAAAATGTCTAAGCTAGATCGCAGAATTGCGGCCTTGATTAAAGACTTATTATGTAATCATATGTGCAGTATCAAAGATTTTCAGCTAAGTATTCACCAAGATGAAAGTCTTCGCATGATGATGTCGGATGGTCTAATACTATATGATGGCAATAGCATACAATTACTTACCAAAGGAGTATCATTTATGCGTAATGTAGCGGCTGTTTTAGATGCTAACTATAAGACTGTAGCCAAGATGTACAGCCAGGCTATATAGTATAAAGACTAGTAGTAAGACTCAAATGATCATGATGATCATAATCATTTTGGACTATGATCTATATCATAAAGTAGCCACAACTATCCCATTAGTTTAGAGTAAAATTAATAACAAATGAACATCATTATTTTTTTGATCGCCATTAGTCTCATTGTAGCAGCGGGTTTTCTATTTGCTTTTTTCTGGGCGATTAAATACAATCAATTTGATGATGTCCACACTCCTTCCATGCGAATTTTATTAGAGGATGACATGGTAGATAGCAATATTAACGAATCAAATTAATTATTTGAGATGTCAGAAAAAACAACTTTAGAACACTTTTCCTATGATAACAAGATCGTCAGAGATTTTGGTATCGCAACCACAATATGGGGAATCGTAGGTATGTTGGTAGGTTTGTTAGCTGCATTGCAGCTCATATGGCCAGACTTTAATATTACACAATATTTTACTTTTGGTCGTATCAGACCATTGCATACTAATGCGGTGATTTTTGCATTTGTGGGCAATGGTATTTTCATGGGAGTCTATTATTCTCTACAACGGTTATTGAAGGCTAGAATGTGGAGTGATCTACTCTCAAAAGTCCACTTTTGGGGTTGGCAGGCGATTATTTTAGCCGCAGCCATTACGCTACCATTAGGATACACTTCTAGTGCAGAATATGCAGAATTGGAGTGGCCTATTGACTTAGGTATAGCGCTTATTTGGATCGTGTTTGGTCTCAATATGTTTGGCACCATCTTCAAAAGGCGTGAGCAGCACCTATACGTAGCCATATGGTTTTATATCGGTACTTGGGTAACGGTTACGCTACTACATGTGATCAAAAATCTTGAGATCCCTGTCCATATGTGGAATAGTATTCCAGTATTTGCAGGGGTACAGGATGCTTTGATACAATGGTGGTATGGTCACAATGCCGTAGCGTTTTTCTTGACTACTCCGTACTTAGGTTTGATGTATTATTTTTTACCTAAAGCCGCTAATAGACCTGTCTATTCATATCGGCTGTCGATTGTTCACTTCTGGGCCTTGATATTTATCTATATCTGGGCTGGTCCTCATCACCTTTTATATACATCTTTACCAGATTGGGCGCAGAGTCTCGGTACGGTATTTAGTATTATGTTGATCGCTCCATCATGGGGTGGTATGCTTAATGGTTTATTGACGCTTAGAGGGGCATGGGATAAAGTGAGACAAGACCCGATCCTTAAATTTATGGTTGTGGCCATCACTGCATATGGTATGGCAACATTAGAGGGCCCGCTGTTGAGTATCAAATCTATCAATGCGATAAGTCACTATACAGACTGGACTGTTGCTCATGTACATGTAGGTACACTAGGGTGGAATGGGATGTTGACCTTTGGTATCCTGTATTGGCTATGGCCAAAATTATATGGGACTAAATTATTCTCTACAAGATTGGCTAATACCCATTTTTGGATGAGTACTCTTGGTACCATATTCTACACAGTGCCTTTATATTGGGCAGGGTGGACGCAGAGTATGATGTGGAAGCAGTTTACAGCTGATGGATTTTTGGCTTATGGAAACTTCTTAGAGACCGTGACTCAGATCATACCGATGTATGGACTCAGAAGCCTGGGCGGAGCGATCTATGTACTTGGGGTATTCTTGATGGCATACAATCTGATCAAAACTGCTCGTCAAGGAAGTCTCATCAGGGATACTAAAGCGAGTGCAGCACCCTTACAAGATATACCGATGACGGATGGTGTCTCTTGGCATAGATGGATAGAGCGTAGACCTATCCAGATGCTAGTTGCTAGTGCCTTGGTGGTATTGATTGGTGGTATCGTAGAGATATTCCCCATGTTGGTGATTGATAAAAATGTACCGACTATTGCCAGTGTTCAGCCTTATACGCCATTGGAGCTTGAGGGTAGAGATCTATATATCCGAGAAGGATGTGTCAGTTGTCATTCGCAGATGATACGACCGTTTAGATCAGAGACAGAGAGATATGGCGAGTTTAGTAAATCTGGAGAGTTTGTATACGACCGTCCATTTTTATGGGGAAGTAAGCGGACAGGACCTGATCTGCATCGTATAGGTAATAAGTATCCTCACAGTTGGCATTATAACCATATGCTTGACCCTGAATCTATGTCTCCGGGATCTATCATGCCATCATATGAGTGGATGATCGATCAAGATTTGGATACAGAGTATACGTTTGCGAAAATCAAAGTACTCAAGTATCTCAACACTCCATATGAGTTTACAGCAGATGAGCAAGTACAGAAGGCAATCAATGCTCAAGCGAGACGTATCGCTAAGGAACTCAATGAACAAGGTATAGAACAAGAAAACCTAGAGGATAAAGAGATCGTAGCTCTCATCGCCTATCTGCAGCGCATGGGTACGGATATCCAAGCAGATGGTGTAGTAAATAACAATTAAAAAGAGTAGTCATGTACAAGTATATTTTAGAAAAGCTCGGTGATTTTGATTGGATGGCATTATTTGCTCTACTCACTTTCTTCTTCGTTTTTACCTTATCAGCATATCTCATTTTTATCAAAGACAAGAGTGAAGTGGCAAGGTTATCTAATCTCCCACTCGATGATTGTGAAGATTTACTACCTCAATAATCATAGTATCATGAATGTAAAAAAATCAATATATACAGTATGTCTAAGTATAGTGACACTGGTAGAAGTACATGCACAAGCAGTTGAGTCCGTAGCCAAGGAGGGTCATTGGCTTACATGGGTACTAGAAAATTTTGTCCTACTACTAGGTCTTGCGGTGATCCTAGGATCTATGGTCACGCTAGGAAGACTATTTCAAGATATCATGTATACATATCGTAGATCTATCAATCCTGAGTTATATGTAGAAAAGGAATCAGCTACTGAACAGACTAATATTTTTCAAAGAGCATATAATTGGGCTTGGTCCATTGTGCCAGTACAAAAAGAGTCTGATATATTACTTGAGCATGCACATGATGGTATCTATGAGCTCGATAACAAGTTGCCACCTTGGTGGTTATATGGCTTTTATTTATCAATATTATTTGCAGTAGGCTATATCTATTACTACCACTACTCTGATCACGCTACGAATATGGAAATAGAGTATGCCACAGAGATGAGAAATGCCGAAATTGCTCGTCGGGCATATCTCAGAGGACAAGCTAATCTTGTAGATGAATCAAATGTAACTGCCTTAGATGGGAAGGCATTAGCACAAGGCAGAGTGATCTTTTCTGTGAATTGTGCTTCTTGCCATGGGGTTGACGGAGGAGGTGGAGTAGGTCCTAATCTGACAGATGAATATTGGCTACATGGTGGTGGTATAGCTAATGTATTCAAAAGAATAAAATATGGTGTCCCACAGAAAGGGATGATAGCTTGGAAAGCACAACTCAGTCCAAGTGATATACAAAAAGTTGCAAGTTATATTATGAGTATTCAAGGCTCTACACCTGCCAATGCAAAGGGTCCACAGGGCAGTAAATATGTTAGCGAAAATCCAGATTTGGACGAAAAAGACTTGAGTTATCAAGAGTAAAAATTTAATCGTTAAAAGTATTAATACATGAGTACCATAGCTAGCCACTCATCCTTTAGAGATAAAATAAGCACAGTAGATGCTTCAGGAAAAAGGATATGGCTATACCCAAGACAACCAAATGGAAGATTTTATGACTATCGTAAAGTTATAGGGTATATTTTAATACTCGTTTTATTTATCATGCCGTTTATTCAGGTTGCTGGTAGACCATTGATGTTATTCAATATACCCGATTTAGAGTTTATCATTCTAGGACAATACTTCGCCCCACATGATTTTCACATCTTCGTGATAGCCATGCTCATTGGTATTCTTTTTATAGCGCTATTTACGGTTGTATATGGCCGAGTTTTTTGTGGATGGGTATGTCCACAGACTGTTTTTATGGAGCTGGTGTTTCGTCCTATTGAGTATATCATAGAAGGTACTTTTTCACAACAAAAAAAGCTAAATAAAAGAAGCTGGGATCTGAATAAAACTATGAAAAAGGGATTGAAGCATGCGTTATTCATACTTATTTCTGTTTTAATAACACATACCTTCCTTGCTTATGTCATAGGGGTAGAGCGAGTATGGTCCCTTTTGTTTTCGCCTATTTCTGAGAGTATAGGCATATTTATCGCCATGGTTGTACTCACGGGTATGTTTTACGGAGTATTTGCATTTATGAGAGAACAAGTATGCACTACGATCTGCCCGTATGGACGTATGCAAAGTGTCTTAGTGGATGATGATAGCCTTGCTATTACTTATGATTTTAAAAGAGGCGAACCTAGGACAAAATACGCTAAGAAGAAAAAGAATACACTATGTAAAGATTGTGGTGTTGGCAACGGTTGTAAATCTATTGCTCAGAAACTGATCACAGATGAAACTAGCGTATTTCAGCTTTCTGATTTTGGAGCCATTGATACTGCCGCCCTCGCAGAAAGTAGAGTAGGAGACTGCGTAGATTGTCATAAATGTGTACAGGTTTGCCCGACCGGAATAGATATACGAAATGGGATACAGCTCGAATGCGTAAACTGCACTGCATGTATGGATGCCTGCGATGAAGTCATGATCAAACTAGGGAAACCAACTGGATTGATCCGGATTGATAGCTACAATAATATTAAAAACGGTACTCGTAAGCTATTTACCTCTCGTGCGAAAGCATATTCTGTTGTATTAGTAATCTTGATGGTTTTAGAATCTTTTCTATTCGTTGCAAGAGAACCGGTCGAAGTATTATTACTCCGCACTCCGGGGCTATTATATCAAGAGATTGAGAATGACTCTATCAGTAATATGTACAACTTTGAAATTGTCAATAAATCGGATGATCTACTAACCATTGAGTTTAGAGCAGAGGAAGGATTTAGTGATGTCGATTTTGAAATTATCGGGAAGTCAATCATTGCTAGGCCTAGAGCCAAGTTAGAGGGTGTCCTCTTTATGAAAGTCAAAAGACACTATCTGAAAGGTAGAAATAATGAGATTGGTATCGAAGTATGGAGTGATAATCAGAAGATTACGACTACCTCAACAAGCTTTTACCAACCTACCAAATAATGAAACTATGAAATGGAATCACGGAATACTCATCTTCTATATATGTTTTGCAGCAGCCTTATTTACTGTATTGATACTCTCCTTTGGAGTAGATCATTCGTTAGTGGATAAGGATTATTATAAGCTTGATTTAGCATATCAGTCTGAATACGAGGAACTTAGCAATCACGTAAAAAATCCCAAACTAAAGATCGATCATTTAAGCTCATCTAATGATCTAAGAGTAAGTCCTTTTGATAATTCGGTAGGGCGGGTAGATTTATACTTCTATAGACCGTCTGATCAGAGCCAAGACTATCATGTGGAATTAGATCTAGATGGTCATGATGAGATCATGGATCTGTCAACTATGTTAAAGGGAAAATGGAAACTTCAAGTAAGATACAAGTCCCATGATACTGCTTACAGATCCAAACTTGAGTTCGTAGTTTTATGATATATATTACTGCAATAAGTTTGGGTCTTGTAGGTAGTTTGCACTGTCTTGGAATGTGTGGTCCTTTAGCATTAAGTGCTGCTCAGCACGGTCACAATAATTATTGGCAAGCTCTACGATCCACATTATGGTATCATACTGGACGATTGAGTACGTATATCATCTTAGGTGTTTTGATAGGTTTAGTCGGAGAGTTTGTATATATCACTGGGGTACAAAAAGTCAGTAACTTAATTCTTGGGCTTGGAGTATTACTCTATTTCGTTACACGGATAGCCCCTAGTATCACACTTAAGTTTAGCATTCTATCCAAGATAGAAGGATTAGTATCACATTTTATTAGTTCTTTATATCAGAGATTGGGTTACTCAAGCCCTCTGGTTATTGGATTTATCAATGGCTTACTACCATGTGGCCTAGTATATGTTGCTCTTGCAGGTGCATTGACGACTTCTGATCTGTTAGAGAGTTCATTATTTATGTTATGCTTCGGATTGGGCACGGTTCCATTATTATTTACACTTTCTATGGTCTGGCGATATATTCCCAAGCACATGATAGCTAGGCTTAGATCACTACACCTATATTTTGGTGTATGTTTCGGCTTGTTTTTGATATATCATGCAATGCATATAGGCATCCCGAGGGAGCTTGATTTTTGGCAGATGTTGGAGAATCCCGTAATGTGTCATTGATTAATATCATGTCGGGTGATGACCCAGATCAGTTAATCTCTGTAGTTGATATAAGATCTTTAGATTATCAAACAAACAATAGTATTATGAAATTATTTGAAGCATCTTTTTCGACCGTATTGATTAGATTTTATTTAATGATGGCAGTCGTATTGATTGGGTTTACCACTGGCTACTATTACTTAGCCTTTTTAGCCGTACCACTTTTTATGAGTGCAATTATGGGCATAAAATTTACCTCTGATGATAAATCAAGCGCTCAAAGTACTGTGAAGGTTTTAAGCAATGCCATAAGCAGAAGGAGTAAAAGAGCGGCATAGAATAGACCGATTCAATTAGGAATTAGATAACCTAAATGAGTTTTGATAACATCAATACTCATTCGCGACTTCTGAAGAGTTAAGATAAAGCATAGGAGACTATTGAATGCTTATTTTCATTGAATGAAGGGATTATGCGCTTTGATGTTATTTATATTTTATGTCCAGGCCATACTGATTGGACAAGTCAACCATTAGGATCCATGATAATAATCTAATTCTTAGCATTAGCTCTGATGGTAGAATATTCCAAGACCAGAATGGTAATCCAGCTTTTTACAAAAAAGGGCATGAGGAGATTAATTTTCTTTCCTCATCAGGTCTGATTATGTATGGCACTGATATATTTTCGGGACGACCGTTGATCGTTGAGAATAATCGACTTACTGATTATTTACCTCATCTACATGGTGGTATGCGGTATGGAGATGGCTTGAGTGCTTTTGAGGATGAAGTATTTAAGGTGACCCGAGAAGATATTTTTAAGCATATCGAAGATTTTAAAGACGATGGTAGGATTGATCATCCGATAGAAGATATCTTCTATTGGCCTTCGAAAGGGAATAGTCATATGAATTCTTGGGATGATGAACTAAGTGTAATGAATTTAGCCCATTTTGCAGATCTAAATGAAAATGATATTTACGAGCCTCATCCAGGTGAATACCCAGCATTGAGAAATTTTTCAGAGGGTTATGTATATCGTATGCCCAAAGAGATGTATTGGTTTGCTACTACAGCAAAGGATGGTCAATTTGTAAATGCACCCAAGGTGAATGTGTATCATACGATCTATGTATATGATTGTGAAGAGGACGATCTGCTCTATAATGCAATCTTTGTTGATTGCGGAATTTACAACTATTGCCAATCAAATCTATACGATTTTTATATCAACAACATTGAAAAGCTAGATTTAGCTTGTGAGGAGCAAGTTAGGCTATTTAGTGATCCAGGATTTAAAAGCTATCATGGATATCGTGATGAAAGTTGTCTTTCCAATGATGGATACAAGCCAGTACTCTCTAGGTTTACTAGAAGTAATATTCCTTGGAATGATTTTCCTCATGGTTTTCAAGGACAGGTAGATAATGTTTATGCAGGAGTGACAGGTATTCGTCATTATGAACACTTTTTAGCGCAGCAAAGTACCATCAAAGAATCCATTGAAGAATGTAAGCATGTAAGCCAAGGTTTCTGACAAGATGGTAGTCCATTAGTCAGCTCAGGTAATGGTTATGATCTATTATCAACAGATACGGTAAAATACGCCTTTACCTAGTTCCCAATCAATTGGGTCAGACATTTCACCAGTTACTTGTATAAAATGGTATTCTCCTTACTGTAGAATTTCCATTTTTATTTTTTCTAAAGATTCGTGAGAATAGTAGTAAAAATTATCCCAATAACCACTCTTAGAATCATCGCCAAAATCTTCCTCTATCGTATATTTAAAATCTACATGTTTATACTTCCAAACTTCATGGAAGCTTGGATAAGTTTCGAATGGTAATTTGATTTCAAATATAACTGCTGTTTCACCCGTATCATCTAATTTTTGGACATGATCACCGTCTGATTCTATCCAAAAATTCATTCTATACCTTTGATGAAGTTTATCAATAGAAAAATTTCCTGAGGTAATATTTCAAATTTCAGTCCCATTGGGTCTTTTAATTTCAATGGTTCCTATTTCAATTGAATCTTTGAGGAGTTCCTAGTTTTCAATTGAATAATTATTAAAATTTATTGTAGGATTTGATAACCAAAATTGTAATAGCAAAATAATCTTTATCATTAATATTTTAGGTTTAGTCCTATGGTTCTAAGGTAATAAGCTATTTTCTAATGGTTAATTTTATGACTCTACTGAATAATCAACTTCTGAGTATAATTTTCATCCTCAGTCATGATACTGATCAGATAGACACCCGACTCTAGCTCGTCTGTTTTGATAAATTTACGTCCACCGCTTCCATCAAATTTCTTGACTAATTTTCCACTCAGATCTGTCATCATAAATTGTGCTTCCATCATACCATCCCAAGTGATGGTGATCATATCGCGAGCAGGATTTGGGAAAATAGAAAATGCATCCTCGATCATGACTTCGGCTACATTTGTCAGTTCTCCACAATAGTCTTCGTCGGGTTCTAGTTCAATCCATCCTTTTGGCGTAAGATCTTTTCCTTCAAAAGCAGGGTAGTCGAGTGGATAACGATCCATACGGAAAGTCAGATTATTGTTAATTGATAATTCAGAGTATTGAGGTACTGCGGCACCTCCCATGATTGGTGTCTTGTACTCCCATACGATCTCATCATCAGGTGTCATTTCAAAACTATAACCAAACCTACCTGACGCGATCAAGAAGTTCCCATTTCGTAATACTTGGACGCTTGATAGTCCTGTAGAATACAGTTGTTGTGAATCGGGATGCGTCTTGGTTATCGTAAATTCGTTGGGACCAAAGGTGTTTCCGTCAAAGGGATAAGCGGAGTCATACATATCCCAGCTAGGATTGAAGATATTGACCGTAGAAAAGTCAGTTCCAACCCGATTATTAAACACTGCGATTTGATTGGTGTATGGAGCAAATGGCTCTACAAAATCATCAACCCAATGCGCATCATGTTGAAAAAATAGCTTTTGATCGGTACTATCACCTTGGTCATAGACCAATGGATTGCCCCATCTATACAATAAATCACCGCCTTGATTAGCAAATCCTCCCGTGCTTCCAGCCGCTTCTTCTGTAGTCGTGCTATGATCGATAATCAAGACCTCATTGAAGTATGGAACGCTCAATAATATTTGATCGAGGGTAGGATTATAATCCAAAGAATTGGCATGCATCCAATCTGGATGCCCATCTACACGACCGAAATTGACATCTATCTTTCTTGGCTCACTAGCGACTACCCCAAAATTACCTTTGGTATTATCAAAATCTTGTACTAGATGATCCCAAGCATGCCATTCCCAGATGATTTCATCAGATTCTGGGTCGATTTCAAAAACCCAATCTGGCCACATATCTTTTTGAGCTAGGGTTGAAGTATCTCGCCCTGCGGCTATGCACTCTTCTGTGTTTTTATATTCCCAAGCGAGCGCTATTATGGTCCCTTCTTCTGTGATGGCAAAGTCATGATGCAATCTATTGATGCTATCATTCATTTCGAAATCCCAGATGAGATTATTATCCCAATCTCTGATTTCTAGGATAGCACCACCGCCGCCAGCCCATATGGGATCGTTGGCAACTGCAGCAGGTCTTTTTGTTTTATAGAGTAAGCCTTCCTCTGTGATATATGCCGTGTTACCAGGTCTGAAATCGGCACCGTCCGTCCATGTATGCACAATTTCACCACAGTTGTCAAGTAGGTATACATTAGGTTGATTATGCGGATAGATTAAGTTGTATCCATCTTGGGATAAAAACTGATTATATGAAAGTAGACCGACAGTATTCTGTCCAATACTAAATACACATATTGTTAGTGACAAAAGCATAATCCACAATGATCTCATAACGCAAGGTTTATTTTGACATGTGCGAAGATAATACTTAGGTAGATGAAGTGAAGATCAATTTATGCTCTTTGTCTTTACAAGTTGATATTATCGCTAGCATTCCAAAGATTGAATGGTTTTAAGTTAAGGGTAAAGCTCATCCTACTGACTTGATTTTGATCGTAGATATCTGATATATTTTGACTGTTGACTATGGGGTAATAGATACCAAGTGCCACTTCTTGGTCTATTTTTACAGTATAGCTAAGTCCTGCGCTATATAAGAATTCTCCTTCCAAGGGTTGACTGGTTACACTTTTAGTTGAAATATAAGCAGCATCAGCAAAAATTTCCAAAGGACGCAACAGGCGTGGAAGTTTGAATGGAAGATCTACAGTGATGTTGGTACTTATAGCATAGTCGTTGCTTTGACCTACTCTAAATTGACTACCGAGTGCAGTCTTGAAACCACCACCACCGTTTAGTATCTGATTTCTAAAAGGTCCTGTTTGTCTTGTTCTATTGAGGCTGTAGTCATCGTACTTATAATCATTGAATCCCTGTGAAAAAAGTGAGATAGACCCCTTGGTAAATATGTCATTATAGTTAGAGGATTCTCTTCTGCTATTGGTAATAAAATATGCTCCGTACAGTCTAAAGCTGATCTGTTTATCTCGCTGAAAATACCAAGCTTTAGTTGTCTCAAGGTTCAATTTTAGGAAAGATTCACTCCGTTCTGCGAAAGTATTATATCGCATATATTCTAGTGAAACAAAAGCGGATCTCTGGTTAGGACCATTATCTTTCATCTCATAATTTAATTCATGGAGCCCTGAAGTGAGATATTCTTGAGATATAATTTCATTTTGAAATGTCGCAAGCTCTTCAAGTAAGTGTATATATCGATAACCAATCTTTTTATTCTGCTGATGATTGTGGTCGCTATTGAAATGGTAGTTGATCGAAGGTTCGATTTTGATATATCGATTGGCAATATCAAAATTAGTCAGTTGATTGAAGTGAAACGATTTTACACCTAATTTATACTCTAATCGTTTGCCAGCAGTGTTATTACCTTTTCGATATTGATTGTAACTTATCCACCCTTCTCCCACGATTTCTTTCGTATTAAACCCAAAGAAAGGAGCTACTACAAACTTTAGATTTTTCACTCCCAATCCACTATTAAATGCACCTAATCCAAGGAGAAATCCGTCGTTAGCATTATATCCAATCGTAGGCATCAAAAAAAGTTCTCGATACCTAGGATTATGTCCTCTAAAACCCAATAACGGTTTGATTTTTCGAGGTAGAGTGCTATTATTTTCAGCTCTAAAATCAATGCTTTTGAGCAATGGATCTATGGTCAATGAGTTGTTGGGTTCTGCTCTAGCTATGATATGCTCACCGGAGAAGCCATCTATCCAATAAGTGTTTTCGCCATGATCTATTTGGATAGGAGCAACTATTTCTCCATTATTCTCTAATACGATTTCCGTATTGCTTACTTCTTTTACGGCATAGTCCATCTTCTTATCAGAAGACACCCAATCTTGCCAAAGCCAAGTAAGATCTTTGCCACATGCTTCTTCAAAATGTCTATGAAAATCTTCTGTACTTGGATGTTTATGACTCCATATTGAAATGAATGATTTCATGATTTGATCAAATTCATTCTGACCTAAATATCTTTCAAGATATTGATAAGCTAAGGCAGGTCTTACATAAGCTCCTAAACCGTAATTTATAGCTGCTAGTTTTGTTGGATTACTAGTTACTGATTGATATTTTCTTCTTTTGATTTGTTGTATTAGAGCATAGTGTTGAGCAGTTACTACTACATAATCTGATTGATGATTGGGTAACTTGCTTGTATAGTGATCTTCACCATATTTATCAGTCGTATATCTTTTTTCGTAGAAAGTGGCAAATCCCTCATCTAGCCATGGTTCATCCCTTTCGTTACTAGCTAATATGTTATAAAACCACTGATGAGCAACCTCATGTATAATATAATATTCGAGATCTTGAAAATCTTCGCTACAACTTACGGTCATGATACATGGGTACTCCATACCATTGCATGTATGTTCTTCTGTTTCTATGATTCGTAATTGATCGTAAGGGTACGGGCCTACATTGGATTCCATATATCTAAAAGATTCCTCCAGATAGGAGAGAGCATTTTGCCATATTTCATTATTGTCATTATATCGTACGGTTAGGAGAACCTCATGTCCATCTATCGATTTTACAGGTTTACTTTGAAATTTATCGTTTTGATTGCTTAGTACTAAGGCAAAGTCGACTACGTTCTCTGCGTTTAATCGATATAGACTTGTGCTATCGAGACTGTTGTATGACAAGAGTTTTGCCTGCCCGGTTGCATCGATTTCGTAATCTTTGTTGCAAGTGAATTTTATGTCAAAGTCACTTATTTCACCATAGAATTCTCCAAATGCTAAATAAGGCATTTTATGCCACCCTTTTTTATCATATACGCATACTCTTGGATACCAATGCATGAGTTGTACATTTTTATCCCCTACGCCTAGTCTAGAAAATAACTTGGGCATAACGGCTTTATAGTCAATATTAAGAGTTATTTCAGAGTTTGGAGCTAGAGTTTGATTTAGCACTACTCCAATGATCTCATCCTGTGAGTCTGTTCCGATTATTTCAAGATTTTCTTCTTGAGTTTTGATGGTGATAGACTTATAGTTACCTCGCTCATCTATTGAGGAAAAGTAAAAAGAACGATTCTGAAGGCGTAACATCTGTTTTGAAAAATCACTTTGCTTTGTGCTGAAAGCGTTGATCCATAGATGAAAATAAATAGTATCTAGATATTGATCAGAGTTGTTTTTGTAGTAAAAATCTAGAGAACTCTCTATCATTCTCGTGCTATCAGTATATTTTGCATCTAAGACATATTTTACATCTTGTTGAAAGTAGCTATCTTGACTGATTAGACAGATAGGCATAAGAGAGATGCAGATGATCAAGTATTGTAGTACTTTCATGTAATAAGATTGATCTATAAAATTGGTGAAAATGAAGTATATATTATCAATGATTATAATGTTTTTTGTATTGATATGCAATGTACAATCTCAGGAGGTATTGGATACTACGATATTTCCATACTCATGGTGCGGATACTGGGAAGGTAAACTCGAGATCATAAGTTCAGAAGGGGTGGTGCAGTCATTACCCATGGCTTATGATATAGCGATGACTGATCGAGATAGTACTCTCGTATGGGCTTTGATATACGGTGAAGATATTATCAAAGGTAGGAGAGACTATAGATTAAAGGTAATAGATCAAAAGAAAGGACTCTTTCTTATGGATGAACAAAACTCTATTGAGCTTGGTGCATATTACATTGATGGTAAGCTTTTGAGTATGTTTGAGGTACAAAATAATATTTTGCTCAGTACCCAGCAGATGTCTGGCGATAGTATGATTCATGAAATTATCTTTACGAATACCCAGAATGCTATAAAATCCGGAGATCAAATTATTAAAGGTGATACTATCCCAGAGGTTATGAGTTTTCCTCTTAAAAATATCCAAAAAGCAATTCTATATCGTCAATAAAAAAACCTTGTCGATTTAACGACAAGGCAACGAAATTACAGACACCCTATGACTGTATCTAATAAAATTAACGTATTTCTACTTATTCGCCTTAACATTTAAGTAAAATTCTATTCACATTGAAATAATAAAATTTTTGATCTCACTCAAAGTGCAAAATATCATTCCGTTATTTCTTATTTCTTGCTAGTTCCCATTTCCAAGCACTATCCATGATATCTTTTATACCTCTTTTTGGGTTCCATTGTAGAAGCATTTCTGCTTTCTTGTAATCGGCATATATACTTACGACGTCTCCTTCTCTAGGTTCTCCAAGGATATAGTTTAATTTGGACTTACTGACTTCTTCAAAAGCGGAAATGGCTTCAAGTACCGTCACACCGTTACCCGTACCAAGATTGAAGACTTCAAGTATTCCTCTTGATGTATGCTTTTGGAGAAAAATCATAGCTTTAGTATGGGCATCTGCAAGGTCCATGATATGAATATAGTCTCTTATACAACTACCATCACGAGTATCATAATTTTGACCAAATACAGTCATGGAAGCTCTTTTACCAATAGCAGTTTCAGTGATTACAGGTACAAGATTTTGAGCCTTTTGGCTTGGTGATTCACCAATTTTAATCGAATCGTGAGCGCCAGCAGGATTGAAGTACCTTAGCGCCGCAATATTCATTTGAGAGGCTTTATTAAAGTCTTCAAGGATGAGCTCACAGATTTGCTTAGATCTTCCATATGGAGAAGCCGCTGGCTTCCAAACTGTGGTCTCCGTAACAGGTATAACATCGGCCTCGCCATATACGGTGCAGCTACTAGAAAAAATAAACGATGATACTCCATGTGCTTCCGCAGCTTTGAGCAAATTGATGAGTCCAGTGACATTGTTGTGAAAATACCCAAGTGGGTCAGTAACCGAATCACCTACTGATTTTAAAGCGGCAAAATGGATGATAGTATCTATATTTTTGTATAGATCAAATACCGAATTTGTATCCTCAAAATCACATAGATCGACCTTGTGATTAATAATTTTACTACCCGTGATCTGAAATATTCTATCAATTGTAGGATCGATTTCAGAATTGATCCCGTTATCTATAGAAATGACTTCATGGCCTTGTTCAAGTAGATCAATAACCGTATGACTTCCGATATATCCACATCCTCCAGTGACGAGTACTTTTGACATCCTTTAATGTTTTGTTACTTTGTATCATAAATGTAATCAATGATTATAAGTAAAGAGAAATTGCCACTTTTGATTAACTCAGTTTTAGGAATTGCTAAGAGAGCTGGAGAAATCATCATGGAGGTATATGATTCAGATGATTTTGGTGTCGAGTCAAAAGGTGATGATTCTCCATTGACCCGAGCAGATACAGCTGCCAACGATCATATTGTAAAATCGCTCAGTAAATTAGAAATAGTCCTTCCTATCATTTCTGAAGAGACAAAGGAAGTGGCTTATGATGTGAGAAAAGACTGGAATTCGCTATGGATGGTAGACCCTTTAGATGGTACTAAAGAGTTCATCAAACGCAATGGAGAATTTACGGTTAATATCGCTTTGATTGAAAATGGTAAGTCCATAGCAGGTGTAGTATATCTACCAGTTAAGGATATCATGTATTGGGCGATCGATGGAGTTGGAGCATTTAAGATTGAAGATCAGAATGCCAGTGTTATTCAAGTCAATAGTTTTTCAGAAGAGGATAAAGATTTACGTATCGTATGCTCGAGAAGTCACCTAAACGAAGAGACACAAAACTTTGTAGATCGGTATAATAACCCAGAACTGATTGCCACAGGGAGTTCACTAAAATTTACCATTATTGCTGAAGGTAATGCCGAAATATATCCTAGATTAGCACCTACTATGGAGTGGGATACTGCAGCTGCTCAAGCTATCCTAGAGGCTGCCGGAGGTGAAGTGATTTCAGAAGATACCGGATTACCTATGCGATACAACAAGCCCAACTTACTAAATTCTCATTTTGTGGCTAGAGCCGCTAGACACGAATCGTAATGAGTTTATCAGTTGTTATCATATGCCAAAATGAAGCTCGTAATATTGCAAAATGTATTGCATCTGCCAAGCAAGTTTCAGATGATATCATTGTGGTGGATTCGGGCAGTACAGATGATACTATTGCTATTGCTCAATCGAGAGGTGCTCGAGTATTTAACCACGATTGGGAAGGCTATGGAACAACTAAAAACTTTGGTAATCAACAAGCTAAGCATAGTTGGATATTATCCTTGGATGCGGACGAAGTCCTAAGTGATGAACTGATATCAACTATTAAAAACCTCAAAGTAAAAGAAAGCTATGTATATGCGCTCGATCGTATGATGTGGTATGAAGGACAGTGGATTAGACACTCTGGTTGGTATCCAAAACCAGTGGTACGTATTTTTCATAATTCAATCACATGGGATAGTAAAGAGGTTCATGAGCAGTTAATTATTCCAGAAGGTACTGCCATCAAAAAGCTAGAAGGGATACTAGAACACTATAGTTATGCTTCTAAAGACGATCATCTTGAACGGATCAATAAGTATGCAAAACTTACTGCTAGTGAATGGCATAAAAACGGAAAACGTCCTTCATTCGTAAAGAGGGTCCTTGGTCCAGGATTTAGATTTATGAAAACTTATTTTATCCAACTCGGTATTTTGGATGGAAAAGCAGGCTTACAGATAGCTAGACTGAACTATCAAATGATTAAGCTGAGATTCCGTTACTATGATGAGTTAAAGTCAAATTCGTGATGAAGGTATTGCACATATCAACAGCAACTTCTTGGAGAGGAGGGGAGCAGCAGATCTGTAATCTAGTACGTGGGCTTAATCAACTTGGTGTAGAAAGCCACCTTTGGTATCCTTTGGATGCTCCGATTGGAGATCGTTTCGAGGGAGCAACTTTACGACCGTATAAAAAACGCATGGCCCTTGATCCGATCTCGAGTTATAAGATCGTAAGATACTGCAAGTTTCATGGTGTTGATCTTATCCATGCGCATGATGCACATGCGCATAATCTTGTTTGGTTGGCTAGTAGTATGTTTAGTATTGATCTTCCGATAATAGTCAATCGTAGAGTAGACTTTCCTATCAAAAAAGGAAGCTATATGAAGTATAATGCCAAGGGAATATCGGCTTATATATGCGTATCTCATGCGGTAAAGAAGGTCTTGTACCCAATGATTAAACAAAAAGAAAAGCTGCATGTGGTACACAGCGCCATAGATGTAGCTCGGTTAATGTCAAATACTAAACAAGATTACCTTCGTACAAGATTTGGTATACCGAAATCTTATAAGATCGTAGGTAATGTTGCAGCCATAGCAGATCACAAAGATTATCCTACTTTCTTGGCTACAGCCAAAATCTTAAAAGAGAATTATCCTGGCAAAATAAAATTTTTAGCCATAGGTGGTGACGGTGGTCTGATGACTAAAATGAAACAGCTATCTGAATCCCTAGGGCTGATGAATGATGTGATTTTTACAGGTTACATCAAACATGTAAAGTCCTATATTTCTGAGTTAGATGTATTACTATTTACCAGTAAAATGGAGGCATTAGGTACAAGTATCTTAGATGTCATGGCATCCAAAGTACCTATAGTAGCTACTCGAGCTGGTGGTATTCCTGAAATGATAACCCATGAAAAGAATGGTTTATTGGCAAATGTAGGAGATGTCGAGACTCTTGCTGATTCTGTGATAAAAGTATTAAAGCAACCATCTTTTTCATCTCAAATCACGGATCAAGCTATACAAGATGTAAAAGCGTTTGATTATCGCGAAATGGCAAAAAAAGTACTGGATATATATAATCGAGTATGATTTTTGAGTTAATGTATCCTAACCAAGGATCTTTTTTGTCATGCATCGTATTCTAATATTCGTAATTATTGTATCTAATTGGGCTTGTAATCGCAATGCTCCTAAGGCTGTAGAAGTTGAGCTACCCAATGAAGAGAATCTGTATAGTTTCGACTTTGAAAGAGCGGCTCAATTGTCAAATGTATTGGACCTTTCACAAGATGAAGACAAATTAGTATTTCTCGATATCGGAACTTCATGGTGTCTTCCTTGTCAACTGATGAAGGAGGATGTTTATACGGATCAAGTACTTGGAGATTATTTTAATGAAAACTTCATTAATTACATGGTAGAAGGCGATAAGGGCGAAGGTCCTGATCTTAGAATGATCTATGATGTTAAGTCCTATCCTACACTGTTGTTTTTAGACAGCAAAGGTGCAGAAGTAGCTCGTAAAGAAGGAGCTGCTTACCATACCGAACTGAAACGCTTAGCTAAGCAAGCATTGGCTAGTCGGTATCCGAATTAAAATGATTAAAAACCTTAGATCCAGCAGATTTTCCTGCAAAAGACTGCAAGGTAGCAAGGTCAAGCTCTTTTATTTTCTTAACTGATCCAAACTCTTTAAGCAACGTATTAGCAGTCTTTTCTCCGATTCCAGGTATTTCAGTTAGCTCTGTTCCTAAGAAATTTTTAGACCTGAGATCCCTGTGAAAAGTAATCGCAAATCGATGCGCTTCGTTTCGTGCTTGCTGGATAACCTTAAGCGACTCGGATTTTTTGTTGATATATATTGGGATAGGATCCTCTGGAAAAAAGATCTCCTCCAGCCTTTTGGCAATACCGATGACCGTGATTTTATTTCGTAATCCTAGTTTATCGATGCTTTCCATAGCAGAGCTCAGTTGTCCCTTACCACCATCTATGATAATCAGATTAGGTAGCGGTTGATTTTCCTTCAGTAAACGACTATAGCGTCGCTCTAGTATTTCTTTCATCGAAGCGAAGTCATCGGGACCTACTACTGTTTTGATTTTAAAGTGTCGATAGTCTTTCTTACTTGGTTTTGCATTTTTAAATACAACACAGCTTGCGACTGGATTGGTACCACCGAGGTTTGAGTTATCGAAGCATTCGATATGGTATGGAGGGACATCCATCTGGAGATCCTCTTGCATGGTCTTGAGTATTCGCTCTGCTGGAGTTTGTCGTTTTATTTTATTGATCGCCTCTTTACGCTTTTGGAGCAGATAGTAGCTAAGGTTTTTCTCCGCAAGATCAAGTAATTTCCGTTTTTCTCCTCGTTGTGGTATAGTAACCGTCACATCATCTTCTGCCAATACGACCTCTTTGGTTACGATGATCTCTTTAGCGATGGAGTTAAATTTTTCCCGCATATTCATGATGGATAGGGAGAGTAGATCTCCTTCGTCTTCATTGAGATTTTTCTCCATCTCTAGTGTATCCGTATTCATCAATGCACCGTTGACGATCTTCATATAGTTGACATATGCCATTTTATCATCAGATTGTATTGCAAATACATCGAGATCGCGGATATTTTGACTTACCACTGTTGATTTAGATTGGTAATCTTCAAAGGCAAAAAGCTTGTCTTTGAGTTGCTGTGCTTTTTCAAAGTCGAGTTCGGCAGCGTAATGCGCCATTTGCTCTTGGATATAGTCTTTTACTTGTTTAAAATTACCCTTGAGGATATTTTTAATCTGATCTATTTTTTCATTGTATTCCTCTTCTGATTCATAGCCCACACAAGGGCCCAAACAGTTTTTGATATGATATTCAAGGCATACTTTAAATTTACCGTCATTAATGTTTTTCTCAGATAGATTGAGAGTACATGTGCGGAGTGGAAAGAGTTTTTTGACCAGTTCGAAAATGATTTTAGTGCGGTATTTACTCGTGTATGGCCCAAAGTACTTAGAACCGTCTTTGATCACTTTTCGAGTAAAAAAGATCCTAGGAAATCGCTCATTTTTGATGCAAAGATAGGTGTACGACTTACCATCCTTAAGCATCACATTATATCGAGGCTGATGCTTCTTGATCAGTGTATTTTCCAGTAAAAGCGCATCTTGCTCCGTCTCTACGATTGTAAATTCTAATCGTACCGCGTTTTTGACAAGCACTTTAGTTTTATAATATGCCTGCTTTTTGTCACCAAAATAGGAAGCGACTCGCTTTCTGATATTTTTAGCTTTACCAACATAGAGTATGATATCATCGGCATCGATAAATCGGTATACCCCAGGATCTACTGGGATCGTAGGTAATAGCTTTTTATAATCTTCGGTGGTCACTATTTCTGCTTAAGGTAGTCACGTATTCCTCTCAAAAGATAATGAGCGCCCTTTGGATTAGTGGCTAGGGGTACATTATGTACATCACATTGTCTCATGAGCATCTGTACGTCAGGCTCATGTGGATGTTTGTCAAGTGGATCTCTAAAAAATATAACTAGATCGATCTCTCCCAGTGCTACCATAGTCGCAATCTGCGCATCACCACCAAGTGGTCCGCTCAGTAGCTTTTTGACTTCAAAACCCTCCTGTTCGATCTTCCCACCAGTAGTACCAGTAGCGTAGAGCGTAGAATTGTCTAAGAAGGTCTTGTTATTTAAGATAAAAGAAACCATCTCGGCTTTTTTACCATCATGGGCGATAAGAGCGATATTAATCATGAGCTTAGGTTTGGTAACTTAGTTAATCACAAAGTTCGTAATATTTTGTTCTATTCCTTGGATGACTTTTTCGGGAATTCCGAAGCTACTCATCAGATGTAGGAGTTCTTCTTTTTTGGATTGTACTTCCCTGATGATCCCTTTCGGATTTTTGATGGTAAAGTCATCGGCTATCTTCAGTACATCTTCAAGTGTAATATCCTGTCGCTTACCGTTGATTGACATGGCTCTGCTTGGTCTCGTTACTTGGAGTAGGGGATTGAGGGCATAGGTAAGATCGTAAGCAGGTGCTAGCGACCATCTACTTTTTTCTTTTTGGTATAAAAAAGAGTGATTTTTGAGATGGTCGTCCGTATTACTGTATATAACATTGAAAATCATGCGGCGATAAAGCTCCTCGAGTTGTGTATGCGGTACACGTAGAAACGAACTGAGTTTAAAGAGATTTTCATAGGAGGACACATCTGGATTTTTGAAATCCCACCCTGTAAGCCCAGTTGCGGTAAGTATATGCTGCTTGGTCCCATCTTGACGATCAAATCTTAGAGTAGTGAAATGCTTGTCATCAATGAGCTTACTGTCCATCATCGTAATGCCTACTGATGTAGCCAGGAAATAGTAACAATACTCAATCACTTCGCGATGATAACCCTCTTCTTGATCTAAGGATAGCTTGACTAGATAGTGGTGATATGCGTCACTGTATTCTAGATCTCCGGGTATAATTTTACCCGTACGTTTATGCTCAGAAATCAATATTTTGGGACGAGCTCCTCCTGCTGAAGTGCCTATCTTGAATATATTAGTCAGTCCCTGGCTATCTAGTTTAGATTGGCTTTTATTCTGTTTTAAATCAAGGACTTCACGTAATACTTCGATGATTTCATCGAGATCAATACTTGCTCTTTTAGGTAGTTTTTTACTTGGGAAATACTCTATAGCACCCATCCCACGATTGGAAATGTAAGCTAATTGTTCTAGTATTGAGATATCAGTTTCTTCTTTGCTCGTAAGCCATGTCTTGAATATAATTGAACCAAATCGATCGGGTAGAGAATCTGCAAATTGTGGAGGTAAGCCATGAAAGGTATCATTGAAGTATTGGCTATACTGTTGCACCATGGGTGTTCTACGTATGATGCCTGTATTAGGAAATATATTGTTTAGTTGTTGGGAGTCAAAAAAGCTAGGATGATACTGAAACGATGATCGTCTATGTTGTGGGTCATAGCCAATTTTACCAATCTCTTGACCGAAAATATGTACCTGTATAATGTCATTCGGTGCCATCAGTACAAGGATTGTATTTGACCAATCTGCTCCCGAGCTTCCACGATCTTATGGTGTAGTGATTCGAGTTGTGTTAGTTCTTTTAGTACTTTGAGTAGAGTGTCTACCGTAAAGTTGCCACCAGTCTCTAGGTTTTGGAGTGTGGTACGTGATATATCTAAAGTTTCGGCAAGTTGCGCTTGCGTTATATTTTGCTTCTTACGAAGTGTTTTTATATATCGCCCTATCTCTTGTTTCGTATCTTTTATTTCGACTAAATCAAACATATATTGACCATTATAGTATACAATATAACCCTAAAATACATTATTTGTTCATTATACTGAACATTTATACGCTACATCACAATAATGTACATTAAAATGGTCAAAAAATAACTAAAGTGTAATATATACATTATATAATGATCATTCTGTATTGCTAATCTTTATAAGATTGAAGATGCTTAATCTAATAAAAATATACCTCAGTGATCTAATTTCAAATTAAAAACTAAAGCCTCATGGTTGTCAATAGTAGTGATGCAAAAATAGATTAGTATTTTCAAGTTAATCAAAGGACCGATGTATGAAAAAGATCTTTACCTGCCTGACTTTACTTCTTTGTGTTACTATATCTCTATGGTCTCAAAATAAGCAGTTCACCGATGCAGAATACGAAAGTTGGAATAGAATCCGTAATAAAGCGATATCCGCGCATGGTGATTGGGTTATGTATACGCTCAGCCCCAATAAGGGTGATGCTACCTTGGTATTGCATCATATAGAAAGTGGTAAAGATGTCCAATTTGATCGAGTCAAAAGACCACAATTTGATTACTCTGGTACTTGGGCTGCCTTCCATATGACAGCAAGTGCAGATAGTATTTTGACCTTGAAGCGAGCGGATACAGATAAAGATGATATGCCTAAGGATACGCTAGTGTTGTTTAATCTTAATACGAGAGAGATACAATATATCCCCGAGGTTTTATCCTATAAGTTTAATGAAAAAGCAGGTGGCGTGATAAGTTACCACTTGGCACCGCAAAAGATCGAAGAACCCGATAGTACCCAAAAAGCACTTAAAAAAGAAAGTCGCAAAAATGGCTCAAAACTTATAGCACATCATCTTAACTCTGGCGTACGAGATACCTTCCAATATGTCAAAAAATATCAAGTAGCAGATGAAGCTACAAGACTATTTGTGCATAGTACTGGAGAAGTGAAAAAGGACAGCTTGATGCACTGGCTAGCTTACGATTTTGATACTAGAAATATGGATACGATCATTATCAAAAAAGGTGAGTACCCACAATTTAATATTGATCAAACGGGGGATCAAGCGGCTTTCATAGCACATTTTGATACGACGGATGCATTGATCAAACCTCACCAATTGTATAAATGGAAAAGGGGAGAAGGCCTAGAAAAGATTGCAGATCCCAATTCAACCATCCTGAAGGAAGGTCAAAAAATAAGTGAGCACTACGAACCCAGATTTTCAGAGGAAGGAAATCGAATCATCTATGGTATTGCGGACCATCCGATCCTTCAAGATACATCGCTACTGGATGAAGAAATTGTAAATGTCGAAGTTTGGTCTACAGACGATACTCGTCTGTTTACAAGACAAAATGCTAATCTATCAGAAGATGAGGAAGCATCTTACATGGTGGCATATGACATTGATCGCAAGAGTAATATACAGCTGAGTTCTAAGCATAAACCAAGGGTCAGGGTATCAGACAAGGCTAGCCATCGATACGCAGTCGCATCTCATACAGAATTCTATGACAAAGAGGTCTCTTGGTTGGGTCTCACGAGACGTGATATATATGCTATCGATCTGAGCAATGGCATGCAATCCTTGATTACGAAAGAGACGGATGGAACACCAAGTCTGTCTCCTGCGGGTAAGTATGCATACTGGTACAGTCGCAAAGATACAGCCTGGTATGCCTATGAATTTGAGACCAAGAAAAAGATACAGTTGACATCCAATGATCTCGGTAGATTTTATGATGAGATCAACGATCGACCCATGCATCCATGGTCTTATGGCGATATGGGATGGTCAGAAAATGACGAGTACATATACCTCTACGACCGATACGATATCTGGGAGTTTGATATGAAAACCAATCGTAACAAGAAGCTTACAGATGGTCATAAAGACCAAATCAGATATCGATATGAAGCCATCGATGAAGAGTTGGAGTTTGTGCCTAGAGATTCGACCTTGATGCTTGCTATTTTTGATTCTAAAGATAAATCAACAGGCTACGCTTCTATTCATTTAGCCGACAGGAAACTCAAAACGTTACATAAGGACCATTTTGAGTATGAAAGTTATCCGCTGAAAGCGAGGTTGTCTGATGTAGTACTGACCACTAAAGAATCATTTAAAGTATTCCCAGATTTATTGATTACTAATACAGATTTCAAAAAATATAAGAGAATTTCAGATGCCAATCCACAGCAGAAAGAATATGCTTGGGGTAGTATCGAACCCTATAGTTGGACGGCACCAAGTGGTCAAAAGGTTGATGGTATGGTTGTAAAACCAGCAAACTTTGATCCGAATAAAAAGTATCCGCTCATCGTAAATTTCTATGAAAAGAGCAGTGACCGTTTGCATAGACACCGGGCACCGGCACCGGGCCGATCTACGATCAATTATACGGTATACGCTGCCAAAGGATATGTCATTTTCAATCCAGATGTTTGGTATACCGATGGATATCCTGGTCAGAGCTGTTATGATCATGTGATCTCAGGAGTAGAAGCATTATTGAAGGAAGGGTATATAGATCGATCGAGAATGGGGGTCCAAGGTCATAGCTGGGGTGGTTATCAGATCGCTCATCTATTGACGAAAACGGATATGTTTAAATGTGCAGAGGCAGGAGCTCCGGTAGTCAATATGACAAGTGCCTACGGAGGGATCAGATGGCGATCAGGTCGTAGCCGTATGTTTCAGTATGAGCATACACAGAGTCGTATAGGAGGCACATTATGGGATAAGCCTGACTTATATCTTGAAAACTCACCACTTTTCAATACCGATAAGGTCAATACACCAGTCTTAATTTTGCATAATGATAAGGACGGTGCCGTGCCATGGTATCAAGGGATAGAGTATTTCGTAGCATTGCGCAGATTAGGTAAAAAGGCATGGATGCTGAATTATAATGGAGAGCCTCACTGGCCGGTAAAATGGCAAAACAGGATGGATTTCCAGAAACGTATGGCGCAGTTTTTTGATCACTATCTACTAGATCAACCCATGCCGTCATGGATGAAAAATGGAATGAAGGCAACCGAAAAATCTAAAAAGCAAGGTTTAGAATTAGTTGAATAAATGAGAAATTATCATGCAGCCATTTTTAGCCTAATATGATATTAAGACTATGAAGCAGGTCATTTTACTATTCCTTTGCATTTTAACTATTTGGTCATGTAAGACGTCCAAAGAAATCGCTCCGTCAAACTTAGCCCTTACAGAAAAGGTGCAATTAAAGGATGAAATTGAGTACGATCGATTCATAAGTAAGATTAAGCGACTTAAGTCTTCATTAAAGACTCAAGATTATAGTTCGGCAAACTCTATCATGCGCATGTTGGATTATGATATGAAAAGAGAAATAGGGCAGACTAAGTCATTGTTAGGAGCCAATGTTGAGAATCGAGCTGAACTAGAAGAAACATTTAAAAATCAGCAATTAATGGTTCGGCAGCTTTCAAGATTTCGCTTTAAAAAAGGAGACCCCTTTCAAAAAATAACTGCTGCAGTCAACCAATTGAATAAATTTGCAGATACCATGATAAAGAAATAGGTAAATACTATGGAATTAAAAAAGATTGTTGTTTGTCTATTGTTAAGTACCATCCTACAAGTTGGGTGGGCACAGTCTAATAAAAGTATCGGGCTATCTTTAGGGTTACATAATTATGACCTGTCAGCAGAGGAAGAAGTATTCTTTATATCATTTGCGAGTAGGGGATATTCTTTAGAGGGTATTTTACACTATGATCTTGGTAAAAGTTGGTCCCTGTGGACTGGACTAGCCTTTACGTCTAGTCAGATTGATATTCAGGATTACTCTGTGACCTTTGGTACAGATCTCACATCAAATGGATTCGATCTAGCACGATCATATATGACATACGAGGGAACAAGCCAAAGCCTTTCTGTACCAGCGGAGATAAGTTATGATTTGGGAAGTGGAAGTCTAGTGCCTTATTTGAAGATGAGTGTTAAAGCAATGTTTACCTTTAATGATAATATGGAGGTACGTATCCGAGAAAGCGGTATGCCTGCACGTTTGACCGTATTCCCTCAATCCATTACACAGGTATTTGGTGCAAGAATTGGATCAGCAATTGGATGTAGTGTCAAATCTGTTAATGGTGCCAGTTACTTTATTGAAGGATATGTGGAGTATATGCCAAAAGCCTATCGAGAAAATCTTCCAGGATTTCTCCTTACAGAATCGTCCAGACGTGATATTGGATTGAAAGTGGGAGTGATCTTTTGATCAGCACTATCTTTTTTCGAGGTTGTTCATGTAAAAGCTATTACCTAGTTTTGATTCATAAAAATACTTGCCATGACCCTAGGAGACCTTTTCAATCTACTTTCACAAAACCCAGCAATTATTCTTTTCTTTTTCATAGCCGTACCACTTACGGCAATACTTGCAGGGATTTTTGGTAGGGGAGAGGGGCATCTGAATCCTTGGAAATACCTATACTGTATATTGATCTATCTCACGATGATACCTGGGATATTCGCGATTACCCTTAATGTATATACCTTTCTATTTGAGCGGCAAAGTATTTATAATACTAATCTATATACTCAGATATTACCGCTTATATCGATGATCGTGACGATTCTGATTATTCGTCGTAATGTTGATCTCATAGAAATACCTGGCTTCGACCGATTATCTGGCTTAGTATTACTACTTACAGCGATTATATCCTTTATGTGGATATTAGATCGTACACATATCATAGCAATAGCAATACTACCGTTTCAATGGGTATTGATCTTATTCCTGATTTTATTAGTAGCTATTCGCTTTGGATGGAAGCAGTTGATGCGCTAGTCTATGTAGCAGCTATCCACTTAAACTCGTATTCCTTATTCGGTATTTTGATACGCTCCGCAATACGAGTAAGTCTATCGGGTAGCTTCATGAGGTAATCTCGAGCTTTTTCGGCCTGTTCGTTGAGTCCTTGTACATTTCCGATATCCCAAGTCTTCAATAACTGCTTTAAGATATCGATATAGTCTTCGGTGGTATACACTTTTACTCGTTGTGCTGCATCAGAGAAGTGATCCCATAATTCTCCCATGGATTGTCCACTCTGTCTCATAAAGTGAGCAGGCATTACGATTTTTTTACGCATCATATCTTCAAACGCAAGCATCATCTGACTTGGATCGATGGCCAGTATTCTTTTGACAAACTCCATATAAGCACCCGCATGACGTGCTTCATCACGTGCAATCACTCCACACATTTTGGCTAGTAAAGCATTACCTGCTTTTTTAACTTGGCTGGCCACTCGTCTATGTGAAATATTAGTCGCTAGCTCTTGAAAGCTTGTGTATATAAAATTACGATATGGATCGTGACTAGTACCTATATCAAAACCATCACTAATCAGGTATTGAGTCGTGATTTCCATCTCTCGCATATTGACTCGTCCTGAAAGGTAGAGGTACTTATTGAGTAAGTCTCCATGCCTATTTTCTTCGGCCGTCCATGATCTTACCCATTGCGACCATCCATTTTTACCTTCTTCATCCACACCTTCAATTTGGATGAGCCAAGACTCGTATGTAGGTAGCGCCTCTTCTGTGATGGTATCACCGATAAGTACGGCAAATAAGTCATAACTCATTTCATTAGCTTGACCTTGGAGTTCTCTGATTTCTTCAAAAAAATCTGGACTGTTAGACTCTGGTAAAAAATCGGAAGGTTGCCAGTTTTCCTCTATAGGTTTGAGGAATCTTTTCATGAGATCATCCATTGATTTTTCAATGGTTTGCATGACCTCTAGTCGAATGTTTTTCAATTTCATAGTTGACGATTGTACAAAAGCCACTATACTTGGCTAATGGAGTCGTAAGGTACGCTTTTCCTAAGTTATTATCGTAGGATGCGCCAATGATCATCAAGGAAGTAATTTCTACTATATCTCTCTAAAAAGGTAAAGAATTCTAACTCGGGATAAGGTCGTATCCATTGATGATTCCTTGTCCAGCATAATTATACGATCTAATCAGTTTGTTTTGATCATATATTTTAGTCTTTCCATAGATCTCATTAGTTAATTTATTTTGGATATAGGCGTATATATTTGAATATTCTTTACCCAGTATAGTTTGATTTTCAAGCTTGAAAAATTCCCAATTAGTAATCAATTCTGATGGAATGTAATCATTGAATTCCATAGTTTCTAAAGACTCTACAAAGTTTGATCCACCATATACAAATGACCAAATCGAGGGTATAGAAGTAAAATGTAACATGCTTATAACATTAAGAAACTCATTTTTATCTGGATGATATTCTATTGAATGGCATCTATTTTCATCAGCGAAGACTGTTTGCGTATACGTGCTATCTAAATCAATAAGTATCAACCCAATGAATTTTGAGCTATCAAAATTCTCACTTCGTATCAGTTTTTCTTCTAGAATTATATATTCATACTCATCAATTTCCACCAATTCTACTTGTAAAATATCGCCTGTGTATTCCAACTCAGTTGGATTATCAGTCCCATATCCATTGGCAGTCCAGAATGCATATCGACTGATCTGGCCCACAATAGGATTTTGAAAATCAATATTGTAGTCGCATACTTTTTTACCATAGAAATCATAAATACAACTGGGATTATAGCTAAGGTCTATGTAGCTGATTGTTCCATCTTGGGTATATACGATATCATTTGGTATATTTTCTGGTCTATTAAGATCAGCATGTATAGCAAAGTATAGGGAGTCAAACTCCAAGAAACTCCAGTTTGCTACTCCATCCTCATTTGTTTGGATCGTATGAACTGGTGTTTTCTGATGTATAAAATCCTGTTTTGATAGATATAGATCGATTTGTTTATTTTCCAGTGGTATTACTCTTCTGCAATCAGATTCGGGACAGTGAGTTAGGGTAAAATGTACTGACCGTTGATCTATTTGATTATCCTGACGAGTAGGGATGAGGAGCTGATCTTCTTTAGTACAATTTATCGTGACTAAGACTACAACCAGAGCTACATAACACAATATCTTTTTCATAAAATAAAAATACCTCAAGTAATGCTTAAGGAAGAATAAGCAATCTTCAAAGCTCCATCAAGTCGTTTTAGCGATAAGCAAAATCTACTTGCCTCGCTCGATCAAGTAAACTCCACCTAGGATAAAAGCAGAAACAAGAATATGAAAAATGCCTACAAATTCACCATCCCAATAGCCCCATGCTATCGAAACAATTGGCATTAGATAGCAAACTGATGCCGCAAATACAGGACTCGTCATCTTCACTAATCTAAAAAACAGAATAGTTGCTGCTACGGTGCCAAAAAGTGATAATACGATAATAGCAAGTAATGAAGTATACCCATCGATATGTGTCGAAAATTTAACGCCCACATCAGAACACATAAGATAGATAAGTGCCGGAGGACCGATCATGCCAAACGACATAGCACTGATGATGATCGATCGGGTATCTTCAAAAAAAGCTTTGATCATATTGACATTGAGCGAATAGCAAAGGCATGCTAATATGGCAAACCCTGCATATAATACATTTTGCACCTCAAAGCTACCTTCTCCATATGCGGCTAATGCAATAGCCCCTATAAGACCGATAGATAAACCTATGAACTGCCAGTTGTTGAACTTCTGTTTGAAAAGTATTATACCTACTAAAAATGCAAACGCTGGGGTAAGGCTATTTAAAACGCCTGCGATAGCGCTACTGATCTGCTGCTGCGCCAGAGGATATAAAAATGCGGGAATACCTGATCCCATTAAGCCTATGGCTAAGAATTTTTTCCAGTTGGACCAATTGATCTCTTTTCTGAGCCATATGATGATGGGTAAAAATGCCAATGAACTGCATAGAATCCTTATGGTGGCGACTTCAAATGGATCGTAGACTTGGAGACCTATTTTGATCAGAATAAATGAACTACCCCATACGATACTTAATAAAATAAGACTTAACCAAGATTGTACTCTTATTTGCTTGGATGTTGGCTCGTTCATAGCATAAGGACAACGATATCTTGTAATTGTTTATCCCGATCTATGCAATAGAATTGGAAAGATCGCCCTTCTGGTAGACGAAATCATTGAATTTCACAAATTAGTTTTAATTTGTTGGTCAGAATATGTTGAAAATCAATCGTCTGTTAATCATTTGAATATTCAAATGATTAATCCAGGTTTATCTACATCAAGACGATCATTCCGATAATCATGGCCATCACAAAAAATAATATATATAACAAAGCCGTAGTCCTCTGACTTCTAGATCTGCGGGTCGACCAAGGCCGTCTTTTCTCAGCCTTGGTATCTCCAAATTTTTCTTTATTCAATCTATTCCCATCGATATCCGGGGCATTGATTTTATCCTTACCCATTCGGGCAAGAGCTCGATTACTTTTGATCTTATTGATCGCATCCATGGCAAATCCAAATCCTCCCATAGTATTTTAGGTTACAAGATTACAAGGTTACAAGATTACAAGGTTACAAGGTGTCAAGTCAAAAGGTTAAATAGGTGTCTTTGCTATTCTGCTTTTAACTATAGAGAAGCCGAATACTCTTTGTTCTTCCAAGATCGTTGTCATAGCTTTATTTTATAAAAGCACTATCTCTATGCCCTTAGTGCTCTCTGTGGTTCAAAATAACAGTATACTTCTTATCTCAAGAGATTATTCCTCAGATACCTCAACTTCTTCGGCATCATCCGCTTTTTTATTACCCAGATACCCAGGTAGATCCATACCTGCCATGTTGAATAAGTCGCTCATGGGTGGCACAGACTTGTAAAGTCCTGATATAAATTTAGAAGTGCTATTTCCACCTTCAGCATCATGATTTCCACCTTCCCAGACAGTCACTTTATCGATCTTGATATTTTTGATCGCTTCAACTTGTGTCTCGACAAGTTCTGGTAATTTATCAGCGATAAGCATGAGTACGGCTTCTCGTGGGTTGCCATTCGTAGCTTTTACGATTTGATCAAAACCTTCTGCTTGTTTTTGTAAAATTTCAAATAGACCTTTTGCCTCGGCCTCTTTCTTCATGTAGATCGCATCTGCTTCACCTTTAGCCAATCGTCTGGTTTGCTCAGCCTCTGCTTCGGCCTCGATTTCGAGCTTTTCTTTTTCGATTTGTGCTTTTACAATGATATCTGCTTGTCTTGTGGCTAGTTCTCTTGCTGCTCTTGCGGCTTCGGCTTTTTGCTCTGCAGCATATGCTTCTTCCAGTGCTTTTGCAGATTGTATTTTTTCTGATGCTGTTGCTAGTTTAAGTGCTTCGGCTTCTCGTTGTCTACGTTCGGCATTGGATTGAGCGATTTTGATAGCGGCTTCATTTTCACCGTCTATAGATTTTGCTTCCGCATCAGCTTCACCTATTTTGGCTATGGCATCTGCATCAGATACTTGTATACGTTGATCTTTTTGAGCAATAGCCTGACCAATACTACCATCTCTATTTTTCTCGGCTACTGATTTTTTCGCATCATTGATGGCTTTTGCTGCAGCTTCCTTACCTAGTGCTTCGATATAGCCTGATTCATCTTGGATATCTGTGACATTTACGTTGATGAGTATCAAACCAATTTTTCTAAGTTCAGATCCTACATTGCCTGAAACATTAGATAGGAACTTATCTCTATCAGAGTTGATCTCCTCGATATCCATTGTGGCAACAACTAGTCGGAGCTGACCGAAGATGATATCTTTTGCGATATCTCTGACTTCATCAGTTGATTTACCGAGCAGTCTCTCCGCCGCATTGATCATATTACCGGGTTCGTTAGAGATGGCTACTGTAAATCTTGAAGGTACATTGACTCTGATGTTTTGCTTACTCAAAGCTCCTTTGAGGTCTACATCTATCGATATTGGTGACAGATCTAAGTATTCATACGCCTGTATGACGGGTACCACAAATGCAGCACCACCGGCGATACACTTGGCAGATCCTTGACCTGTTTTTCCATAGATAACTAAAATCTTGTCGGAAGGACAGCGCTTATATCTTGCTAAGAATATTATAAGTGATGCGAGTAGAATAAATCCAATGATTCCGATGTAGGCTAGCATAGTTTGTTTTTAGTTGATGATAAAATTATTAGTTAGTATTTTTTGATTTATAGATTTTGACTTTGAACGAATAGAAGATTGTCTTCCAATATCGCAGTTACTTTTATTGGACTTCCGGTTGCAAGATTTTCATCAGATGTTGCAGAAAATTCCATGAGTTTACCTTCCACCTCTATAGATACTCTGCCTTCTCGTCCAGCGGGAATGGTGATATATACTTCTCCAGACCGATTGATCATTTTTTCGATTTGTATCGTCCCAGATTCATTCATTTTGATGAGTTGATACAAAAGGTAAGCTACGATGATCATGGCTCCTAGACCGGCTAGTGCTCCCCATATCAAAGACATGGCTAGGCCGGCACCACTCTGGAAGGTCATAAAACCTATCCAACCAAAGCAAACCATAAAGGCTAAGATGGTACGTATAGAGATTAATGTAAAACCTCCGTCAATACCATCCATATCAAAGCTTCCTTCAGCCTCGGCATCGAAGCCTATCAAAGCCATCACGACCTGCACTACGAATATGGCAGAAGAGATCATGGCAATGAGCCAAAACATCTTTTCATATCCGACCATCCCTTGATACCATTCTGCAAAGCTGAGTACGATCATAATTTGATTTTATACATTAACCCTTAAGACTATCTTAACAGTTCTAAAATACTGTATATATCGACAAATCACAATTATATACTGTCCAATGCACGTATAGCATTGATAAAAGTGGCGTATTTTGTATAGTGTTCGCTTATCGCTTAACATAGACGTAATATCACATACTTGATTTTATCATATATTAAATTTAAATTTAAATCAGAATGAAGGACAGTTAGTTATGATGGTTGCTTGTTCTTTTTCTCATATAAAACACCTTGTACTGATTAGTAATTTATTAACCAATCAAATAATATTTGTTATGAGAAATTTTAGAATTTATTTTTTAGGGGGGTGTTAATGCTCTGTTTGTCAATGCTTTATAGTTGTGTCAAAGATATTGAGAAAGATCAGACTAATATGGAAGGACTTTCATTGAAGTTAAGGAGTGGTGATAAACTATTAAACGGTTGTTTTAATCTCGATGAAATCGATTTCATGGATAATTGTGATGAAGAATCGTTTAATTCTATTCCTTTAGAAGTATATCCGGGCTGTACAGTTGCCGTAAGCTGAACAGAATTTTACTGTGATGGTATTTTCACGGCGACAGATATTCAAGACAATCTTACATTCTCAGAATTTGAGATTGATTTTGATCTAAGTGCATGTACAGAAGTAATGGATGAATGGGCAAATTTAGAGGGACAAGATTTAATTGATGCTATGAATCAGTTTGAAGTGGATGCAGCTTTGGCACTTGAAAAGAGAAGAGTAGAGGAAATTTTTAGTGCAAATGGCCTTGAATTCTTTTTCAACTGTGGTGCTGAAACAGGGAACTTAATTTTCACGGAATTTTATTTGTCTACTTGTGAAAGTTTTTGGAAAAGAACAATTTCTGATAAGGGGTCTCCATTTGGTATTATAGACTACCAAACTACATCTTGTGGAACGGTTTGTTGTAAGAGTAGAAGAGCCTATTGTTTTGAGTCGATAGTGGTAGGATTGGAAAAGGAACTGATCGCAATAATCGAACAGGATTTTGGTTCTGAACAAATAGGTGAATGTCCAATAAGTGAACCAACTCCTCCAGGACCTGGGGGATATGTACTTATTGGTGATGGATGTAATACTTCATGTAATTAATATTTTATTCTTAAAGTAAAAACTATAACCTCATGAAAGGCACTTACTATTACTTGTTGGTTTTATTTTTGGTAATTAATCAAAAAATATTATCACAATCTGAAGAGATTCCCTTTCATGGGGTTATACCCTTATGGGATCATGTGTTACTTGACTCTTTTGATAGAGAAGATTTACGTTTTTTTTATTATACTTCATTAGCTAAGGATGACCAGATTATTCATCTCTTAGGAGATGATACAGAAGCCCGAGATGGATATTACGTTTCTTCCAGAAACTTAGACAATGGAAGCCTCATTTGGGAGCAATATTATGGTTTAGCTTCAGAAGGTATTAAAGAAACCCCAAGCCAAATGTATATTGATGCTAATAATGAGCTTGTCATTACTTCCTTTAAAGATTTAGGTATAAGTAATGCTACTACCTACAATCGTAAGTCGATTCCGGTTGTCAGATATTTTAATTTATCTGATGGGCAATTGATTGATGCATTTGACTCAAATGCCTGCGATACTTTATCTGCTCTATATAGTGTAAGTAATATCTATGCTGGCAGTGATGGTTTCAATTTCCTTTTTGTTAATGGATTTTTTGGTGATTACCTCTACGATATTGCCAGATACAACCAAGACCTTGAATGTCTAGGTATAGATTCGATGATGCTTGAGCGAGTCTATAATAGTGCTGGGTTTGATCAGCCAACTCGATTCGAAGACGGTTACGTGAATTTTAGATTTTCTAGTGGTCAAACAGCTCAACCCCCTTTAATAGATAGCTTACTTAGTCTCTACGATGCCACTTTAGATTTTTTTGATTTAGATTTTACTACTGTAAGTTCCGTAAATGTAAGTGATTATCTTCCATACTATTGGTCAAATACCATGAGGATTGTAGGTGATAATATTGCAGTCATATGTGAAGATTCCATCGGTATTAATGGTGTAGATCCACGTAGGGCAGTTGTCTATTTTGATCATGATGGATCATGGCTAAAAACCGTAGATTTTGGTAGTATGCACCTCGATAATTATCAAATATGTAGCATTGATGATAATCGTAATTTATATATTACTCCACACTACGCTGAAGAAGATAGTATATGGGAGACACAAATATATATAGATGACTATCATGGAAATTGGATTAGTTTATTACCGATAAAACATACTAATAATACGATTCTACCACATGATATCAGAGTAGAAAATGGGACTCAACTGGTTATAACCTACCTTGAAGTACTACTTAATGAGCAGGGTAGTGGCTATTTAGCTGGTGACTTAAGAATGGTGAAAATTGACTTAGAAGATCTAGGATTTATACCAAGTACCACTGAGGATGTAAACTTGCCAGAAGTATTGACTATATCGCCAAATCCAGGTAATGACTATATTCATATCAGTAGTAAAAAGCCTCTTACAGGACAATTAGAGTTAAGAGATATAAGAGGACAGCTGATACGTAATGCATCACTTAAGTCAATATATGATTATAGGATTGATATACAGAATATAGCATCGCAGACGTACATTCTTAGTTTAATATCGGCTGATGGTAAGTTGTATAGTCAAAAAGTGGTGGTGCGGTAATTTGATTAACTAAGGACAACATTGTGGATAATACCGTGGATAAGTAAATATCTACAGAGCATAATAATTTTTTAATTTCGCAGTGCAATAAGTAAATATTGACATGGCTGATGTAAAATTATTTTCAGGGACTAATTCTAGATATCTATCAGAAAAGATTGCCGATTATTATGGCTATCAGTTGGGTAATCTAGAGGTAAAGAAGTTTAGTGATGGTGAGATGCAACCTGTTATTCATGAGTCGGTAAGAGGGAGCTACACCTTTTTCATCCAGTCTACCTTCGGTAATGCAGAAAACCTTTTAGAATTATTGCTTTGTGTCGATGCTGCAAAAAGAGCTTCTGTTGGTTATATCACAGCCGTGATCCCGTATTTTGGTTATGCCAGACAAGATCGTAAAGACAAGCCTAGGGTACCTATCAGTGCCAAGCTCGTTGCTAATCTATTACAAGCAGCTGGAGCTGATCGTGTGATGACGATGGATTTTCATGCAGATCAGATACAAGGATTTTTTGATATCCCAGTAGATCACCTCAGGGGAGAAGCCATATTTATGCCTTACTTAGAGTCACATGATATGTCGAATGTCATTTTTGCTTCACCTGATGTAGGCGGGGTGAAAAGAGCAAGAGCATTTGCTCAGCACTTTGGTCGTGATCTAGTGATTTGTGATAAGGAGCGAAGACGTGCCAATGAGGTGAAAAAAATAACCGTAATCGGTGAGGTCAAAGGTGCAGATGTCATATTGATCGATGACCTTGTGGATACAGCGGGTACCTTATGTAGAGCGGCAGATGCCCTCCTTGCCAAAGGAGCGAAGAGCGTAAAAGCCATGTGTACCCACCCAGTATTATCAGGAGATGCATATGCCAATATTGAAGCATCTAGCCTGGAGAAACTCATTGTGACAGATACGATCCCTTTGCAGAAAAAGTCGGATCGAATAGAAGTATTGAGCTGTGCTAAGTTATTTGCAAGAGCCATCAGAAACACTCATGAATTCAAATCCATAGCGGCGTTATTTGTCGATAAAAAAGGTAAGAAATAGTCTATTTTTACGGCTGTCGATCATTGCTATACTAGCAATGAAATCATTTTAATGATGAAAGTTTTTGAATAGTTTCAATTCATTTAGCAAACGTAGTGATTGTATCATACTACTAGTTGTTGTATCTTAAAGTGTCCATTCATCATTAGAAAATAGCATTTGGGTCAAAAGCTTTACGTACAAGATGTCTTAAGAAAAGGTCGAGGAGTTTATGCCGCAATTGCTTTCTCTAATAAAGATCTCATTGAGCTATGTCCAGTGATTATAACCAAATCTGAAGAATTAGCAATAATCCATAAGACCAGTCTCCATGATTACTATTTTTTATGGGGCAAAGAGCAAAACCAAGCAGGAATTGCTCTTGGATATGGCTCTATCTACAACCACTCGGATACTCCTAATGCGGAGTTTAGATGTGACTACGAGCAGAAAACCATTGACTTTTATGCGATATCCGATATATCCATCGGCGAAGAAATTACTATAGACTATCATGCTGGCTTGAAAGATGGGAAATTGTGGTTTGATGTGGTGTAGTAAAATGATTATGCATGTTCTAGACTCGATTCCATAGAGATTCGCGACGCTGCAAGAAAATTCATCAAATTACTATTTGCTATCATCAGCGACAAAAGCAATATTAGAACAATAAATCTCAAAATATAATCAAGCATAATAATGTTAACTTAGCATTATCAGAAAATCAATCATAGATGAATACATGATTGATAGAGAAAGACCAACTGTCTATGTTTGATATTGAGTTACTAAATTATAATCCTGAGACGCCGAGTTTTTATATCATATTGATCTCCGCGCTATTTGCATTATTTCTATCGTCTTTGATAGCTATTACTTATGAGTTGACAACTAAATCAATTTATAAAAAAGCACATTTTTTACAGTCACTAATCCTGATAGGAGTGGTAGCTGCTACTGTGATGCAGGCCATTGGTGATAGTCTGGCTCGCGGGTTGGGTATGTTAGGTGCATTGTCGATTATTCGCTTTCGTACAGTATTGGATGATCCACGCAATATCACTTTTATGTTTGCCTCCCTTGCTGTAGGCATCTCGGCTGGAGTATTAGGGTTTGGTATAGCGCTGACAGGTACTTTAGTGTTTTGTTTGGCGGCTATTATTTTGAGATTTTCACCTTTGAGTAATACTACTGAGCTTATAGGAGTAGTCAAATTACACGTACCTAAAGATGATCATCAGCAAGCGATTATCGAAAAGAAGCTTGGTAAACATTGTCGAAATTATGAGCTCGATCAATTAAAATTTTTAAATCCGAAAAGAGTAAAATCGTACAACGAAGACGGAATACCAACCGTAGAGGAAATATCGAGAGAAAATATTCAAGAGTTTACTTATCTCATACGATTAAAGGATAATTCTTCTGTAGAAAAAATTACTAAGAGCCTCAATGAGATTGATGGACTAGAGGGTTTTAGGCTGAATTTTAAAAAGCAACCTACTAAATTATAGTCATGAAGAAGATCAATATATTCTACCTCTTCGTGGTAATACTTGGAGCTGCCATATTCTGGTTGTTAAAGCCTCAAAATTCAGAAGAGTTATCATTTTATGGATTTGCTGAGAGTGATGAGACGGAGATTAACTACAATTACCCTGTTTTAGTAGATCGGATCATGGTTACTCCTGGACAGATGGTAGAGCAAGGAGATACCCTGCTTCATATATCCCGGGTAAAATCAAAAGAACGATACGAAGATCAACATTCTAGGATTGCAGAACTACAATCAGAATATAGAACTTGGAAAAATGGTAAACAACAAAACATAGAAGAACTGGAGGAACGTCTAAAACTCAACCTAAGGAGGTATCAAGATGAGATCACAGCACTAGAAAAAGAGATAGCGTATAAAAAAGAATTGGCAGCAAGCCTAAGTTCTATAAGTGTAGAAGAGGTACGTTATACTCCTTTGACGGATAAGATTACCGAAATTCGCAAAAGGATCGAAGATGCTAAAGTAACTACTCAGCTTAAAAGTTCTGGATTACTAGCTGAAATTAATGATGCTAAAAATCCACTAAAGATTCAGATAGATAGACTACAAAACGAATTGAACTTCAATCAATCTCAAGAAAAAATACAGCTAGAGGTGCTAGCGCCTACCGACGGAATTGTAGGAAATGTATCATGTAAGGAGGCAGAGCATGTATCTAGCTATACGACGTTGCTATCTTTTTATGAGCCTCATACTTCACTTATCAAGGGATATGTTCATGAGGATCTTACTTTACAGGTTTCATTAGATGACAATTTTGAAATATCATCTCTTAAAGACCCGACTATAAAATTTGAAGGTAAAGTCATCGGATTAGGATCACGTATCGTAGAGATTCCTCCAAGGTTGCGAAAGCTCGTAGACTTTAAAACCTACGGGAGAGAAGTTTTGGTGGAGATACCCAAGGATAATAGCTTTCTTCTCAAGGAGAAGGTAAGTTTAAGCTTACTGAAATGAGGTTTTGTATTTACATAGGATGGCTGTGTATTGTGCTTTCATATAGTAAGACCATATCGGCACAAGAGGAAATCAATGCAACTGATTTTTTTAGAAATGCCATGGTGTCTTCACTGAATAGTACCTTAAGTTCAAATCCTAATAATGTCAAAATTCCATGGGTAGAGCAGCTTGATCTTAGGACTGAAACACGAGATTTTCTGTGGAGAGAACAAGAATACACCCTAAGGATATCTCCTAATATGCCTCGTAAAAGAAAGGCACAACAAGAGCTCTTGGCAGCTATCCAAGCTCAAGACTCTTATGGCGCTAATGAAAAACTCTGTCAACTCAGCGAGCAGGCTCATGAGCTATGGCTAAAGTTGTACATGATCAAAGAGGAGAAAAAAGGCTTGCAAAAATTACTTGCGCTTCTACAGGAGGAGCAAAAGATGCTAGACATAAAACTACAAAATCTAAAAATAGAGGAGGGCGTCGTTTTGGACTCTTACTATAAGATCAATGATCTCAAATACCAATTATTTCAGATCGATGAGATAGAGCAGTTATTACTACGAAAGTCTGGCTTAGATTCTTCATCAGTTTTGAATTTTGATGATATGATCAGTGTCTCTGCTATTACTCAGATCGTGAATCAAAGCTCGCTAGAAAATAACTCTGTGATGAGTGAGAAAATTGACTCAGATATTAGAGTGACCGAAAAAGAATTGGCCTTGGAGGATGCTCAGCGAAATCACTTATTTGATTTTGCTCAAATTAGATATCGTGGTCCTCATGATGATTTTTTAAATGAGAGATTTTCTATTGGTCTTGGTTTTAGAATGGATAGGAATGGTAATGACCGTATCAAAAAATATGAGTTGGAGACTAAATTGGATCAATTGCAACTAGAAAAAACAGAGGATCAATATACACTAGATCAGACATTAGATTATCTAACAAGTGAGATGAGAGTTGATATCAAGAATTATCAGTTTTTACAAGAACAAAGTGATGCTGAGAGCCTAAAGATGAATCTAGTAAAACAGAAGGTGTTGGCCAATGAAGAGATAAACTTGGATGTTTGGCTAACGATGAATCTGAGAGAGCAAAAAATGGAAGCAAGACTGCTAGAAGCCAAGTATGACATATATCAGCGATATCTAGAGTGGTTGGATGAAAGCGGGGCCTATTGTCGCAGTCCTTATTTTATTTACTTAAATTAAATAATCAAAGATTGTGGAGAAAGGATTGCTAGAAAATACTGGTGAGTTTTTAGATCATTGGCTTGCAGTAGTCCACTCAGCGGATTTAGATAAGCCTAAGGAAATTATTAGCTTTCTTAAAGATAAACATGAGTTTACTTATGGGTTTGCCAATTTTATGGCCTTGAAGGCTCTAAAAAGCGATGCCGTATCAGTTGCTAAAACAGAAGAGCTAGTGGAGCTTCAATATCAAAAGAAGCAAGATTTATGATCTATATATGAATCTCTAATCGAGTACGTGGATACTTTAGGAAGGGATATTACAATTACGCCATAAAAGACAACGGTAAGCATAATCAGAAAACGACAATTTATGCTTATCAAACCAGCTACTAATACGAGAATTGATTTAGGACTTAAGCTTAATAACATAGCGTTTAATGGTAGATTATTAGCTTCAGGCCCATTTGGTACGATGTGTTCACATCGTGTACAGATATTTAATCAAAACGAAATCGACCCACAATTAAAATCATGGATCGATTTTGCATACCAGCAATCGGTATAAAATTTTATAATTATGTTGTTTTATGGGTAGGTTCTGTAGTCCGTACTTGAGGTAAGTGTATTGAGCATGGCATCGATGTTATTGCTCATTCTTATGCTAAAGTATGTAGAGGCAATTCTACTTAGCATAAAAGGTATTTTTACAGAATCTTTAAGTGACAATTTAGAGCCATCTACGTCTTCCCAATTCATCAATGCACATTCTTGAAAGCTTCTTTTTGTATTGGCACCAAATAGGTTTTTCATTCTTAAGAAAATTTCAATATCAAATAACCATCTACTGATGAATGATTGCTTAAATACTTTGCTAGCTAATGATCTTGTGAAGATTTTGGCACCACACTGAGTGTCTTTGATATTGAGTGACACCACTAATGAAATACATAGTCCTACAATCTTGCTTGCGAGATCTCTGAAACCTTTTCTTTCAATATTACTGTCCTCTGATAGTTTTCGGCTTCCAAATACTAGGTAATCTTCTCTGTTTGAATTTTCGATCTTATCCATTAACCTTTCATAATCATTGAAGTCTGTAGAAAGATCAGCGTCTATAAAACCGATGAACTCTGTATTAGTGTTTTCTAGGATATAGTTTACACCTGATCTTACTGCTTCTGCTTTACCTTGATTTACTTTTAGGTCAACTACAGCTACGCGATTAGGATTCTGAGATTGAAATCTGCTTAAGTAATCAATAGTATCATCAGAGCTACCATCATTCACGAAACAGATGGTGTATTCATCATTTTGATTGATGAAAGTTTGAAAATCGTCAAACTTCAATCTTGAACTCTCATTATAACATGGTATCACTATCGCGTTTTTCATAATCATTTACTTTTTATTGTATTGATGATACAAATATGGAGGGCTGGCGATCGAGATTCGTTTAAAATCGGACAGTGGTCGTATTGTATCTGTTTTCGGTAAAGATTCTCGGTTTTTTGAAAATGCAGATAATTGAGGTTTAATTGTATATCAGTTAGTAATAAATTAAGTATTTTTATAATATGTTTTCAAACAAAGGGAAATGGATCTTTTTTGCTGCTCTCATCGTGGGTATACTATTCCATGGCGTAGTGGTTTCCAACTCTCTTTCCGGTACGTACGATGCATACGTTCATATGTTCTTTGCGGATCATTATGCAGATTCATGGTTTGATTCCTGGGAGGACCGGTGGTATTGCGGTTTTAGTGTTGTAAGTTATCCTCCGCTCATACATCAATTGATGGCATTGTTGTCTATGATCTTTGGATTGAAGAATGCTTTTGTACTAGTGTCTATCTTGATGGTTGCTCTTTTTGTACGTGGTGTATTTCATTTTTCTAAGCTGTGGGTAGATGAAAGATCTGCGGGTATTGCAAGTCTCGTAGTCGTCGTTTCTTCTTCGTTGGTAGAATCACTACACATTTTTGGTCAGTTGCCTAGCCTTTTTGGTATAGCTATGCTGCTCAACCTTACTCCATTCGTCTATAGATGGATATTCGCGGGAGCTAAGCGATATCTATTATTTGCATTGGCCATACTAGCAGTTATTACCAGTGCCCATCATGTCACCACCATTTTCGGAATGGTATTTTTTCTATTTCCAGTGATAGGCTTGGCTATTATGGATAGGATTGCTTCTCGACAAGAGGAGGCATCAATTCTTCGATTTGTACAAGAGGTCTGGCGGATAGTTCCACGTGCTTTGATGTTTGGAGTTGGGAATATTATAGTTGCTTTTACGATGATTATGCCATATTGGTTATGGTCCAAATCAGACCCAATATCACAAGTCCCCATTCCGCATGGATCAAGAGATTCGTTTTTTGAAGTATTTTCTTCAGGATTGGTTTTCTTTATCATTCCATGGGGTATTATGCTTTTTTGTTTGCCATTCTTGTTTAAAGCGGTCTTTCGTAAGCGAAACATAATACTTGGATTTAGCTTTGCATTAGCATTTTTGCTAGGTACTGGAGGCACTACATATATACCAAAATTACTTTTAGGGGATACCGCATTCAATATTTTGACTCTGGATAGATTTACAATATGGGCTACGGTGATGGCTTTACCATTTTTCGGTTTATTTATAAATCATCTCGCTTTCGGGGATATTCGAGATTATGTGATACATCACTTTGGAAAGTGGTCCTATTATCTTTACTCGTCGCTTTGGATCTTTGGTTTACTATTTATTTGTGGTGGAATCATCAACTTACCCAAGTATCAAGCAACGCAACCAGATGAAATAGATATCGAGCCGATAGTCAGTTTTTTAGAAAGAGATGATCACGATCAATGGCGATATCTCACCTTGGGATTTGGAGATCAGATGGCTTGGCTAGCCGCTAATACACATGCACTGACTGTAGATGGCAATTATCATTCAGTAAGGAGATTGCCAGAGTTGACTACGAGAAAAGTAGAAAGGCTTGAAAATGCTAAATATCAAGGCACTCAAGGGATAGGAGCATTGCAACAGTTTTTGACTGTTCCTGAAAAATATAGTCTAAAATATATTTTTTCCAATGATAAGTTTTATGACCCCTTGCTTCATTATACTGGATGGAATAAAGTCAGAACTCTTGAAAATGCAATCGTCGTCTGGGAAAAGCCAGACATACCAATTTTACCAGCCGTATTAAATCGTAAAGAAATACCAAGATATCAAGCGATCATGTGGGGCATATTGCCGTTATTGAGTGTGGTAGTTATTCTGTTGCTTGCCATGGTAAGGTGGTTTAGAAAAAGCACCAATCTATTAGAAGATTCCTTTTTTACCAATCAGGTATCTAGCATTCATCATGTTTCATTTAAAGCCATGGACTTTTATTGGTCCATATGCTTACTAATCGTGGTTGCCGTGGGTATGTTCTTTTTCAATAAAAACAATAATATACAATCTGACCCAGAATCAGTGGTTTTGGAATATTTTGATGCCATGGACTTCCAAGAGTTTGCCAAGGCATTTTCCTTATTCGATCCTAGTGCGGGGATAAGTCTTGAGCAACGGATGCTTGATCTTAGTACGGACGATGGCATCACTTTATCTTATGCTAAACTCAATGGTCTGCATTTCGATACTCAGTATAATGATGAAAGGGATAGAGCAAGTATTAAAGTCCGGGCAGAGTGGATTACCTCGATAGACCAATATATAAGTCATCATGATCTACGATTGAAAAAAATAGATGATATATGGTGGATACAGCCATTAGATAGAGAAAATATTACCCCTCCCAAACAGATATTTACAGTACCTAGGGTTGATTTTAAGGATCAAGGAAGAAGGGAGTCGCTCACCACAGGTACAGAGCATAATGATATACAAGACCGACCAGAAGTATATGTTTCTGAAGCTCAGTTAGTCAAAAAGGACAGTAGTTATCATATAGTAGGTAGTATAGTCAATATTGATAATGACCCTTGTTATATATCGGCTAAAGCGGTTGTATTTGACAAGGACGGCAACGAGTTGGCTAGCTTCAATGCCAAAGATATTATGAAGCATATTTTGCTCCCTAAAGAACAGACGCCATTTAGGATTGATTTTGAGGATATAGTTTATCAGATCAATAAACATAGTACGGTCTATGATCCAGAGTTCAATAATCTAAGGCAATTTAGGACTCCACCGCATAGTTTTAAATTGTATGTAAAGTCACTTGTCGTAAGTAGATCTATTTACAAGTATTTTGGCATTTCAGATATCAATATTACTGATGAATGGATTGAAGGATATTTTGTCAATTCTGATACAGAGGAGTGCAGTATTCCACAAATAATCATTTCTACCTATGAGCATAATGAGTTATGTTGGGTAGATGCGCAGTTTTTAGAACGAGCGGTGAAGGCGCAACAATTTGAAAAATTTTATAGCCCTTTACATGATTTTTCTCAAATAGAAATTATTGAAAAAGGTAAAGCCCAAAATATTTATATCAATGGTCATGAAAATGATAGGTATACGCAAGATGATGCAGAAAAGATCTTTACTTATGATCTTAATGATAGCATCAGTTTCGATATTGTTCCATCAGGATTTATAATGCCTATACAATGATAGTTCGTGTATATATATTATTAGTTTTTTTGAGCATACTGTCTTGTAGTGATTGTGATTCAAATATAGCTTACATCACTAAACAAATCAGCGCAACATCTGATGATACAATTACCATCGAATTAGGAGAGGAGAAGATGATTGAATTATGTGATTTTGAAAGTAAACCTAAATCTATTATGCTTCGTGGTTTACATACAAAAGCACTTAATTATCAATCTGAACATGGATGCCTCAAGGTTTTCGTAGATAGCCTTAGTACAACTATAGCAGGGATCTATAGCTTGGATATAACCACCGAGGCAGGTATTCATACAGTAAGTCAAGTATGGGTCAAGGCAGGGAAGGCAGTCAGAGAAATACCAAGTTTTATAGGGCCTAAGACGGTAAGTTTTAAGGATAAAAGAGGAGCTATGGTCACGGCATTTCCAGTGGATAGATACAATAATCCTACGCATCAATCAGAATCTTTAGTATTTACTTCAATTTCTGATTTGGATAAAAAAACTGCCAACGTTAAGACTCAAGACACTTATGCAGTCTATGATATAGATACCAAACGGCAAGAAAAAATTTTGATAGGTGCTTCAAGTCAATATGCACATACAAAAGAACATCAAATTAGGATACTTACGGGTTGTCCTGAAAATATTCAGATTAAAACGGCGGAGCTATTTCCTATAGCAGATGGTAGACAGTTTTTTAGAATAGAGACCAATATCATGAAAGATGAATGGGGTAGGATCATCGAGAATGGCACTTTTGTTTCTTTCATAATTCTAGATCAAGACAGTAGGTTATATGCCAAGTATCAAGGTATGTCGGTAAGTGGTATAGCCTCGGTATGGATCAAAAATCCAACACAGGCGGGACGATATTACATATTTGCATCAGTTTGTGGTGTTCAAAGTGAAACAAAGCAGATTAGCTTAGATGCATTAATTGATGAAGTAAATTATGCTTGGAATAATGAACAGATTGTAGTCGGCCCTATCACAAGTGCATTAGGACAATTGGTTGCGGACGGGACTCTAGTATCTCTAAGTATTTTTGAAAATAATACTAAGCAAGAAATTTCAAAAGAGTTGAGAGATGGATTTGTTCGATTTGAGTTGGATGAGCTTTGGATAGATCAAGAGCTAGAAGAGGCTAATATCGAAATATATGGTATCCAGTTTCCTATATCTAAATATGATAAATGAAGCAGGGGTTAAAAAAATACCTTTATCTAGCCTTGGCATCGATAATCATGATCTTTGCCTTAGTGATCAGCTCCTCAGTGATCGTCTATTTTAAAACAGGAGCCGATCAATCGCAGTCGAGATTTTCTCGTAGTCCATACATCATAGATGATCTTACAGAGGTCTATTGGTATGATGAGGAAGATCAAGAGGTTTGGACCGATTTTATTCGAGATGATGTGGCAAAGTCATATCTACAATGTTGGAAAACACTAAATGATGCGTATTGGACATTAGACTGGTCAAAGATGGATCGTTTTTTTGATGAGGCACTTATTGACCGTTTACAGGATAGTAGTGAAGATGAAGAAGGGAAGTTGAAACGTGTCTGCCTTCAGCACCATTTAGAATTGCAGCATTTAAGTTTAGATTTTAGTGTGGTTGTTTTTGAGGATCGAAATATTCCATTGATCCAAGAATTGGAATTAGCAGATGGTACAATCCTGTCCACTACAACTTACTTGGACCTACAGGTAAAAATGGTCTTGCAAGATGGTCAATGGAAAGTCTACAATTGGCATACCATTGGACAGCGAAATGATATGAAAAGGGAGACTCGTGATAGCTCATATCATGATAATATGTCTAAAATATTAGATATCAAAGGAGTCAATTATTATAGTCAACACTCACCATGGAAAGAGTTTTGGATAGAGTATGATAGTACAGTGATCCACCAAGATTTGAGTAAGATTCGTGACTTAGGCTTCAATTCTATTAGAGTTTTTATTCCATTACTGGATTTTGGCAGAAACGACATAAATCTAGACAATGTCAAGAAGCTAGATCACATGTTGAATACAGCTGATAGTCTAGGACTTATGATTGTTCCTACCTTATTTGATTTTCCGATTGGGTATGATTTGTGGACCTACCCCAGTTACTATAGGCAGTTAAAGTTTTTGGTAAATCGATATATTGACCATCCTGCTCTGCTGGCTTGGAATCTCAAAAATGAACCCGATATTGATTTCATCTATCATAATGAAGATGTTGTTTTGTCTTGGTTGCAAAGCTTTATAGCGCTCTATTATCAATTGGATAATAAGCATCCTCTAACTATAGGATGGGCAGATGGCAAACATGCAAGTTTGTTTGCAGATCAGCTAGATTATATATCTTTTCATCATTATACAGAGCTTGATGAACTCAAGGAGCATATAAAATCGCTTTCTCAATTTGATAAAAATTTGGTCATTGAAGAGTTTGGATTTCCGTCGGGTAATAATCCGGTAAGACTTTTTCTAAATACTCAATCCAAACAGGCAGACTACGTAACGGATGTCGTCCAATTTGCAAAAGAGAATAACATAGGGTGGATGGTCTGGACTTTGTATGATTATCCTCAGGCACCCAGCTCAGTATTTGGATGGAAACCTTGGATCAGAAAAGATCAAAGGCACTTTGGTTTGATTGGTTTGGATGGTTCATTCAAGAAAGTTGTACCTCGGCTCCAGCCTTTCCTCGAAAATTAAAAACGACAAAATTATCCAATAATGAATGTTGCAATTGTAAGTCCTTATCCGCCTAGTAAAACTACGCTCAATGAATACGCTTACTATATGGTGAAGCATCTCGATGCTAATGATCGAGTACAGAGCATTACGATACTTACAGATAAATTGCCGGCAGAAGAGCAATATAGTCTTGATGAAGATCTGAATAAGACGAGAATCAAAATATGTTGGAAATTTAATAGTCTTAGCAATGCATTGTCCATCCGTAAAGCACTTAAAGAACTCAAACCAGATGCTGTATTGTACAACCTACAGTTTTTGAGTTTTGGTGATGCAAAAGTAGCGGCTACCCTCGGGTTGCTAAGTCCGATGATGGCGAAGTGGCAAGGAATACCTTCTGTTGTGCTATTGCATAATATCATTGAAACCGTTGATTTGGATGAAGCTGGTATTACCCAAAATCCGATCATGAAATGGATCTATGGTAAGTTCGGTAATATGATTACTCGATTGATATTACAAGCTGATCGAGTGGCTTTCACGATTCCCAAATACTTGGATATCATTTCTGAAAAATATAAGGTGTCTAATCTTCTACATATGCCGCACGGTACCTTTGAAATACCTGATGCACCAGATTTTCATATCCCAAGGAAGGGAGCAAAGAGAATCTTGACTTTCGGAAAATTTGGAACGTATAAAAAGGTTGAGTTGACTATTCAGGCTGTGCTCAAGCTCAGAAAAAAGCTTCAGATGCCGATTGAGATTGTTGTAGCGGGTACGGATAATCCTAATGTAAAAGGTTATCTCAAATCTATGGAAGATCAATATGGACACGAGGGAGATATCAGCTTTACTGGATATGTTCTTGAAGAAGATGTACCTCGAATTTTTAGAGATTGTGATGCTGTTGTTTTTGAATATACGAGTACTACAGGTAGCTCGGGTGTATTGCATCAAGCAAGTAGTTATGGAAAAGCAGCCATTTTACCAGTACTTGGCGATCTCAAAGAATTGATAGAAGAGGAAGGCTACCGAGGTGAATACTTCGAACCAAGTAATGTAGAAAGCTTAGCAGACGCAATCGAAAAGGTATTAACAGATGACAATCACCGTATAGAACTTGAAAAAGCAAACTATGTCGCTGCTGCACAACTCTCTCTTGCAGTCATCATGGATCGATATCTTGATGTTTTTGAGGGGTTGAGGAAGTAGTTATTTATATTTAGCAATCAGTTACGATTAATCGTATTTTAAATTTGATATTTCAACTGCTGGTGCCGATACATTAGAATTTAATTTTTCATTTATACCCCAAAATACTTTAGTGATGTGATTTCGGAAGGATCTCAATATCGTATCATTGAAATTATAACCGAGTTGAATTCTTTTAATAGATATCCTTGGTATGAATGTATTGTTAGAATAAAGGGGAAGTTTATAATAGTTCGAAATATTTCCGTTTGCTGTAAAGCCGTATTTATAAGACGAACTATTTTTAATAGTATTTTGAGGTAGTTCTTTATGACCTTCTGTTAAAACTAGTCTTATTTCTTTTTCATGTTTGTATATAGGCTTTTTATGAAAACAAGCAGGGATTCTTATTAATTCTTTCAGTTCCGTATTCAGCTTATTTTTAACCTCAAATTCTTCATTGGCCTTAAAAAAGTCAGAGTAGTCTGGTTTTGTGTAAATAACATTAGCAAAGTTTATAAAGTCGTAATGTAGTGAGTTATAGTCAATTTCAAATTCTATTAAACATCCATTACCTCCATGACCATATAACTTCCACATCAATAGAATATCATTAGAATTTATTAAATCTGAATTACAGAACGACATTAGATATGTTTGCTTTTTATATAATTCTAGTTGGAATTCATTGTATCCAAACTCTTTGGCTACTAACGAAAATTCATTAGAATCATTCATGGTTACCATAGAATACAACCTAAGCTCAATATCATTTAAAATAGAATGCAAAACAGGTAATGAAGTAAAGTGTATAATTGACCTTGTATTGGGAAAATAGTCAGGAGCAATATCAAAGATAGCTTTGCTACTTAGAGAACAATTGTAACTGTTGCCAGAGTGACCATATAATCCTGGTAAAAATTTACCCTTTGTCTCGGTTTTAAAAAGATGGGGTAAAACGTTTTCTTGGAAATCCTTATTCAGTTGTTCTAGCGTTGGCATAATTGGATATTTTGCTTAGACTTCGTTAGATTATTTTATCACCATCTTCCCAAAATGATAAACCACCATACAAACTAATAAACTCGTCATGGTATAGATCTGAACATTGATCACCTCTCTCAAAGAATCATGGAAAAAGTATACTAAGGAAAGCTGTATGATACCTGCAAGTAGAGATAGTGCAACTGGAATATAATTATCCAGGCTCATATGATAGTAAGCAAATACATTGGCACAGGCAAATATCGTGGTAGACAGCGCATATAACCACAAGAATGGAGCGGCATCAATAAACGCCTCACCAAACAATAATGTGATTAACCAATCTCCTTGGAAGTAACAAAAGCCCGTTACAATCAATCCGCCCATCAATACCAATATAAGAGCTCCTAAAAAGAGCATAGTATGACTTTCTCCTTTGAGTTCTCGCTCGATTACCTTAGGAAAGAGTAGCGTCACGATGGTCCATGTGCCGAAATACACGATCCTTCCGATAAGTGCAATTGAGGTATATAGACCTGCTTGAAATTCATCAAAGAAATGTTTGACTAGGAGCACATCACAGTTATTGATTAAGATCTGACTTAATTCATAGAGACCAATGGTTACTAAAAATATGAGTACAGGTCTGTAGTCAATACTTTGCGTAGATATCCGCTTTAGCTTAGTCTTTATCTGAGTATAGAGATAGCCAATGACAAAAGAACTCAAAAAGCCTATGCCAATGATAAGTATAGCATAAGACTCAAGTTGATCTTTAAAAAGATATAAGCCTCCAACGGTAACAGTAAGTCGAGTCAAAGTTTCAATGACGAAGGTCCAAGAAAATGCCTCAAAGGATTGTTTACCTTGGAAGTAACCTCTGCGGCTACAAAGTAAAAGGTAAAAAGGTATTCCAATAAAAATGCACATGAGCGAAGTAATACTGCTCATATGAAAGAAGCTGCTGATCGGGTAGGATAGGGCTAATAATATAAGTGTAAGTATTGCGGATGCGATGAGTACTTTTCTATCATACCATCGTTGAAAAACATCTCTTTCGTCTTCTCTTTTTGCAATTTCTTTGGCTGAAGCTAATTGAATAGCCACTCCCACAAATGATAATACCAGAACTAAAGTTGCCAAAATCCCAGCCTGAGCGAATAGTTCTGGTCCTAGCCATCTACCTAAGATTAGATTTAGACCATAGTTCAGGATATTGACTACTGTGATCGCAACTAAAGTGAATATTCCTTGAGTAGTTTCGCTTTTAGACATACTTCGATTTGAGTAAAAATGGTTTTACTAGAAGGATGACTCCAGTTTTTATTGATGCAGAAAAGCCTGCAGATCTCTTTGCTGGATTCGACAATATACGAATTGTATTAGAGTATGTTTAAAAATCTATGATTGAGCGAAAATGGAAAAATTTTATTTCAATTAAGGCGAAAAAAGTAGGCGATGCAAAAGCATCAGCGAGCCCGCCTTGCCGACGAGGCAGGGCTTTTCAACACAAATTGGGATAAAATTTACCGTTTGCAGCCGATTAATAGGTTTTTAAACATACTCTTACCTAATAAATTGGTTTACAATTGAATATATTTTATATAATTTTATAATGTAAAGTCCTTCAAGCCCTGTTTCAATCCTTAAAGATTGCCATGCTATTACGATTTAGTATATTTTTTACATTTTTGATATTCTGTGCAACGCTTATTTCACAAGATTATAGTGAAGGATTTAGCTATCTAGAAAGTGGAGCTTTTGATAAAGCCGAGCAATTTTTTCAAAGTTATGTTCATGAAGGGTCAAAGGATAAAACCGTAAATCTATGTTATGGTAGAGCGGTAGGATTGAATGGAAATGCTCAAAAGGCAGAAGAGATATTCTTGAGTATGCTGGATCAATATCCAGGTGATTATGAATTGCAATTGAATTATGCCGAATCTTTGATGTGGCAAAGTAAATATCAAGAGGCAGCTAAGCTATATCGTAAACTGGTCTCCAGGGATGAAAGTAGTTTTCCAGCAACTTTGGGTTATGCCAATGCACAATCTTCGTTGAAGAACTATGATGAAGCAGAAGTGCTCGTCAATCAAGCTTTGGAGTTAATTCCCAATAACGATAATGCATTAGTTTCTAAAAAGTATATACTGTTAGGTAAGGCCGAACGCTTAAAGCTATCACATAGAGAAGAAGAGGCACTTGATGTTTTGAATTCCTTAAGCACAGAATACCCTCGTGATCTTGATATCTTGATATCGCTATCCTACTTGCTGCTAGATGAGGAAAGCTACGGTCAAGCGAAAGATCAAATAGATACCTTACTTAGGTATTATCCTAAGGAATCTCGAGTACATCAGCTAAATAGTAATAGATCACTCAGAATCTTGAAGTATCGAGAAGCTTTGCGATATTCTGAGGAAGCACTGGATCATCATCCGCAAAGGAATGATGCTCTGCATCTGGCCCTCATCGATCAGCATGTAAATACTCTAATAGCACTGAAAGAGTACAGAAGATCACAAACTATGATCGATAGTTTAGCGCTTTCGGCACCCACTCAAGATTTAGCGAATAGATTAGCAATCAACCTAGCACTTGCCAAATCTAATTATGCTGAAGTAGAAAGAAGTATTGAGCAATATAGTGGAGAAGAGTACTTTCATCAAATATCCGCTAGATCGGCATTACAGAATGCCAATCCATGGGAAGCTGAGGTTCAACTGGATACGATAGCTATGATCGATCCAGAAAGTGTATTTTACTATTACTTTCAAAAAGAGCTGAATAAATCTTGGTACAATAATCTAAAACTGGAATATCTCAATTTAGAGGATAATGGCGATAATTCAGTCCATCAATATACTATAGATTATACATCTCACAATCAAAATAGATGGCAAGTATTACTTAATTATCGCTTGAGGTTAGCAGAGCAAAGTGAAGTCTTGGAAGCGGGTATGCAGAATATATTAGCAGGTTTAAGATTGAGACTTTTATGGGACTTGGATATAGAAGCTAGTGTAGGATATGCACTCGCTGATAGAAATAATATAGCACAGCTATCAGCCGCAATCTACAAGCTAGGTATGAAAAAACGTTTTTCAGAAAGACACAATATTGCAGCCTCTGTACTGCGTAATTATTATGATTACAATGTCAATCTTATCAACAATGAAGTGTATGAAGATCGTATAGGTGTGGAGTATTTTAGAAAGTTTATCAATCGATTTGGCGTTTATACAAATGGTGCATTCTCATTACTATCTGATGATAATACGAGTACTAATTTATTCGTTTCTGTATTCCGAGATTTTGCAGAATTACCCTTGATTCAATCAGGTGTCAACCTTCAATGGCTTTCTTATACTAATCGCGAAATGCTATATTTTTCACCATCTAGATATACTGGGGTAGAGGTATTTGCAAAGTTTGATAATCGCTATCACCCAGCTAAGAAATGGATATATTCTGCGACTGGAGCCATAGGTATTCAGACCATAGAGAATCTATCGAGTCAATCCATCCAACGATACGAACTAGAGATCGGCTATAAGCCCAATGCCCGAAGCTGGCTCATGGCATTCTATAGATTCAATAATGCATCATCGGCTACAGTTGCTGGTTTTCAAGCTAGGAGTATTGGCTTGAAGGGAGATTTGAGGTTTTAGATAACTAAGAGCTGAATCAATCTCTTCAATTTTTCTAAAGTTTCGCTTCCGTATAAGTTGAAATGACAGGATTATTCGATTATGACTAATATCAATATACTCAGCAAGCCTTATGACCTACCGAATATAATCACTCATTTTCCTTTGCTTTTAAATAGGCTTCGGAAGTGAAAACTGGAAGCTGTGCTTTAGCATAGTCTTTAGTATTTCTAGTGATTATGGCTTCGAGTCCTTTTATATTTAGTGCCGACGAGTACTGGATCGAGTCTTCATAATCACTAAACTCATTTTTTAATGCCTGGACTATTTCTTTTTTCGTTGTTCCTACAATCTCACAGATTTCAACTATTTCTTCTATAATTTTTATGGTCTCCTTATGACCAATATATTTTCTAATGATGTAGTAGATATTATTCAGGCTTATTGCCGAAATGTAGATTTGAATTTGATCAAGTTCGTTAAGCTCAAAAATCTTGCTAGCAGGGTTGGCAAAAGGCTCTCTATCAGTAAAAAAGTCAATAATCACATCTGAATCAACAAATACTTTAGATGCCATATTTTTTGCTCAATTCTTCTGTAAGAGTTTCTTTATAGTCAAAGTCCTTTTCAACCTTTATAATACCACGTAAACGTTTAATTCGAGGAGATAATTGATTTGCCTTAATTTGCCGTTTGTCATTAGTCAGCAGTTTAAAATAGTTTTCAACTAAATCGGACAGACTTTGACCTTTGTCCTTCGCATATCGTTTGGCCTCTTCAATGACATCTTTTTCTATTGTTAAAGTCAGTTTAGTATTCATTGTAAAAGTATTTAGAGGTAATATACGTGTTTTAAACTTAAGATTCAATACGTGTAAGTTTACTTTATAATGGATCTAACCAAATAATCGTTATCACCCTGCGAAGCAATTGATCTATTCGCTTACAGGAGCTATCGTTCTCCAAAAGGTCGAAGATCAATCATGCCAATCTACCCAACGCTATGAACTAGAACTTGGCTACAAACCCAATGAGATAAGCTGAATTATGGCATTCTATAGATTCAACAACGCTTCATCAGTATCTATCGCTGGCTTTCAAGCCAGAAGTATTGGATTAAAGGGAGATTTGAGGTTTTGATTTCTAAACTTTGTACCGAAAGGACCTGTAAGCTTCCTAAGAAATCTCTGTAATTATAATTTTGTTACCTCTACAATTTTGGGTAGACATCACGATCTTTTATTCTGATCTATTTTTAAGCTAACAGTAGCTTACAAGTGGAAATCAGCGCATCTTGACAAATTAGTGATATGCTGTTATTAACTATTCTTGGAACAAGCATTCATTACGTTATTGAATCATCAAGGGTTTCTAATAAGAAAGTACATAATGCAATAGTTGAGTTAACAGTTAATCTTGCATGTCTAGGTTCAAGACCTAGAGAACTTTCTTTTCCATGTCCTGTACCGTATAAATTCCTAAGCTCTGCAATTTTTATAACCATTTGTCCAAGATTGCTCAATAATGTCTTAATAATATCCTTCCCTTTTATAGATTCATTCACTTCGCTTGGAACCAAATTTAGCGCTCTTTGAGCTGCCCTAAGCAACTTTGGAATATCATCGTTTTTATTATAACTCACATTCATTTTGACGAGTATGTTTTTCAAAACCGACTCCACTAGTTCTTTGGATGATCCTATTGCAAGTTTTGGGTCTGTTTCTATTGATTCCTTTATTCTATTTATGTACTCATTGAACTGTTTGGTGTCAATTGAAATAGACGCATTCTTAATTTGATGTAAATCTGAGGCTACTAAACTGACTATGTTTTTACCATCAAATTTAAGATTTGCTTTCTCGAGCGATTGCAATAAAACATCATAATGTCTTTTATCACTAGCAGAAGGCCACGACTCAAAATTACTTTTTAAATCGACCAATATCTCCCCAAATAGATTTAAGAGTTTCCAATACGCTTCATTATCCTCAATATCAATAAGATTATAGTATTGCTGAATTAAACCTCTTCGCATTCCAAGACCTTCTATTGATTCATCTCTTTCACCTCTTTCGAATTCAAAACTTTCAAAGTAGTTTTCGATATCTCGAAGAGTAGATTTCTGAACCAGGAATTCTCTAAATTTAATAAGAAGTCTTTTTTTATGCACTAAGTTGTCTTTAATTTATTAAACCATGTCACTCATCTTTACGATGAGATAAAGACACCATAAATATCCCTTTTCAAATTTAAAAAATTAGATGTCTCAATATATATCAGGGTGGGGAATGATTTTACTAGTAGAGCTATTTATCGTATAAATCCAACTCAATAGACAGAAGTTCCATTTATTTCGATTGTGGTTTTATTTTATCTAATTCCTCATACAACATTGAGGCATCATATGACTATTCGTTTCTTGAAAGAAAGGATATGCATTTCCTGACCCTTCTTGTTCAAAATAGAATTTTGTTCTAGGCTTGTCGTAGTTGCCAATTTCATTCATAGTGGCAGCATCATAGATGCGTCCATTTAGGATGGTATACTTGACGAACTCAGTATTCGTTATTTCTTCTAAAGGATTTTTATCCAGCACAATTAAGTCAGCCAGTTTACCTTCTTCTATACTTCCTAACTGATGATCCATCCCAAGGTATACGGCTCCATTTATTGTAGCGGCTTTCAGTGCATCGTGGTTACTCATACCTCCTTGCTGTAGCATCCATAGTTCCCAATGAGCGCCTAAACCTTGCAACTGTCCATGAGCACCGAGATTGATTTTGACACCTTTATCATGCAGTTTTTTAAGCGATTTTGAAGTCAGGATATGACCATTGTCATACTCTTCCTGAGGAATCATAGTACGATGCCTCGCTCTACTATCTACTACAGCTCTAGGAGTAAAACTGAGTAATCGATCTTTGGTCCAAACATCTGTATTTTGATACCAATAGTACTCTCCATTGACTGAACCATAATTCACCACTAGGGTAGGAGTGTTATGGGCTTTGGTATGTGACCAAAGTGTAGTTACGTCATTGAATAGCGGAACCACGGGAATATTATGCTCTACTCCCGTATGACCATCTACGACCATGTTGAGATTATGATTGAAAAAAGATCCACCTTCTGGTACAACTAAGATTCCCTGCTCACGAGCTGCTTGCAGTACTTGCTGTCTTTGTTCTCTTCTCGGTTGATTGTAACTTTTTACAGAGAAAGCACCAAATGCCGAAGTTCTTCGCAAAGTAGATCTTGCATCATCCAAAGAATTAATGGTAGCCTTAAAATCACCATCGGCACCGTACAAAATAGTACCCGTACTAAATAGTCGTGGACCAACCATCTCACCAGCTTTGATCATCTCACTATGTGCAAAAACCATTTCTGTATTCGTAGATGGATCGTGAGAAGTCGTTACCCCGTAGGCTAGATTTGCATAATACTCCCATTGTTTTCTGGGGCTAATCCCGTACCTAAAATTACCACTGTGAGCATGTACATCAATGATGCCTGGCATAATAGTTTTATCCGTACAATCAATGGTTGTAGCTCCAGCAGGTAGTCTAAATTCTGCGCCTATTTTTTGGATTTTATTGTCCTTGATAAGGATCGTTCCATTTTCAATGATTTCATCTCCATTCATGGTGATAATACGAGCATTCGTCAATGCTACCAGACCTTCAGGTTTGTCCATTTTAGCTGGTACAACCAGCTTTAATCCAACGGAATCCATGGGAGGAAGACTATCTACTGCCCCTTCTAAGAAAGTAAATCGTTCAGTCAGTTCATCAGTGAAGTATTCATTACCTAGTGTCCAATGGAGTGTTTTACTATCAGAGGACCAATGAATGTTGATACCAGCATCTCGACCTACTTGAGCAACGGGTACCGCCTTGGTATCTTTTGTGATTCCCACTTTCTTTCCAGATTTTGGAAATGGTGCAACGTATACTTTGAATAACTCTGACCAAGCCACCCAATTGTTGTCTGGGCTTATGATATACCGCTGGGTATACTTACCGTCAAAGTGCTCTTGCTTATCCTTCCCATTGAGGTTTACACTTTCAAAACTTTTAGTGAGCGAGCCGAATAAATAACCACCTTTTTGATAAAAGATACGAGTACCATCGTGATTGAACACAGGGTACTCACCATTTGGGGTGATGAATTTAGGAGTCTTGTCACCTGCTAGATTGATGGTATAAATACCCGACTTTTTACTGTGTAAAAATCCCTGATGGCTATTGCCTCCATCTTTTCGATATACGATCATTTTGCCATCAGGAGCATAAGAGGGAGTTCGATAGATTCCTGGTTTTTGAGTTAGAGCTCTCACTGTTTTTGAACGCAAATTCATGGTCTTCACGCTTCCCATTTTTTCATCATCCCAAGTGACATATACGATTGACTTACCATCTGGAGAGAATGAAGGTTCAGATTCCAAATCGACAGCATCACTAATTCGTTTAGCTTTTCCATTGGGTAAAGATTGCATCCATAGGTAGCCAAGAGCATTATAGATGATTGATTTTCCATCGGGTGAAGTCACTGCATGACGAATGACTTTAGGTTGAAATTTTTCTGAGTGAGCATCATTTTTGAAGGTAATTGTTTCTGCCACTTGCATATCTACATCTACTTCAAAAGGAATTTCGGTTGCATTGCCGCTTTGACTATGTACCTTCCAAAACTTACCCATTCCTGAGATGATGATATGTTGACTATCAGGCGTCCAATCATATCCCGTATATACTCCGAAAATTGCCCATGCCTCAGACTGATCTTTGCTGAGGTTGTCGAATATATGATACTCTTCACCAGTTTCAAGATTATGCGTACAAAGGACAGTCTTGGTTCTTATTCTTTTGATGAATGCTAGGGTCTTACCATCTGGAGAAATTTGTGGTCTAAAAGCTCCACCTGGTCCACTGACTATAGTTTCTATTTTGGATGTCTGTCTATCATATCTTTTGATGACATAGATCTGGCTATTAGGATCTTTGTTGTATTGAAAGTAGCCGCCCGGATACATGTCTTCACTGAAATAGATATATCTGCCATCTTGACTTATCGACGGTTCATTGACATCTTGCTGATCATTTCTCCGTTTGGTAAGTTGAACACCACTACCGCCAGTTTTGTGGTACATCCATAGCTCTCCAGCACCTAGTGATCTTCCTGAAGTGAAATGTTTCCGAGCAACGATATAGTCTTCGCCTGGAATCCAGTCCGCATTATTCAGTAGTCTAAATGATTCTTTAGTGATCTGTTTTGGGTTGCCACCATCAGCGTCCATATGCCAGATGTTATCTCCTCCAGCCGCATCACTTGTAAATAAGATTTTACTCCCGTCATCATTATATCTAGGCTGTACTTCCCACGGTATACCTGTACGTATTGCGGTAGCTTTCCCTCCAGAGATAGGCATTGTATAGAGGTCGCCTAGCATATCAAATACTATGGTTTTTCCATCGGGATGAACGTCAAGGCTCATCCATGTTCCTTCAGTGGTATTGAATTTTACATCCTTCCAGCCCCAATCGCCTTCAGGTGAAGAGATATCCCATTTTTTATCATCTTGGGCATACATAGCAATGCAAGACAAGCTAAGCGCCAAAAGGCACCAAAATATTTGTGTTTTCATAGAAGTATTGTTAAGACCTCTGAAAATACGAATATTTTGATGTTATACTTCCTCTATTTCGACATAAGCATATTACTCAGTTCTTCTGTTATGCTTATATTTTCACCAAATGTTGTTTCATCTAAACTGATCTTACCATCTTTATCTGCCTTCGCGATTTGGGTCTTCAGTGTTAGGTAGTTTTCATTTGTTTCGTTTTGATATAGTACGAAATCATAATGACTACTTTCTTTAGGGTTTACCGACTTTTGTAAACCTTGAAATGCTTCTAAATTTCCTGATGTTAAGGAATCTATCAGTTCTTGCGGTTGAATACTGATATCGAAAGGCGCAAGCTTAGTTTCTCCGAACCACTGGTTGCTTTCTTCACAGAATGGTTTGTTGGCTTGGCTAGTGCCTCCCATCCAAGCTAAGAAGAATATGATCAATGCTTCTATGATCCAGATGATGGTCAAGAAAGTTCCTCTTACAGGAGTGTCTCCAAATCCCCAAAGTCCATTTTCATTAATGCTACCCATGATCTCCATTAGGGTAGATGGGCTTAACGCCAGGCCTATAGTTTCTGATATTGAAATATTGCTCACTGCTACTCCCAAGTCTTCATCGCCCAGAGACCCAGAAATGTTGTATGCAAGGTCAACCCATACTGCCCAATGAAAGTAAATAGCAAATATGGCACCCAGTATGGCAAAGAGGGAAGCTATTTTTCCACTACGTACTTTACCGTATTTAATAACTAAGAAATTGATAATCCATCCTACTGCTATACCGAAGGCGGCGGTTATGAAAAAGTTGATGTATGGAATAGGTATATACCAAATGGCATAAGCATATAATGTAGCCAAGAGGGGAATTATTAGTAATAATACTCCCAGAAAAATAAGAATGGCTAATGGTGAAATTTTTCCTGAAGCTTGGTAAGTTTTTAAGGTCATAGTAGGTTGGTTTTGCATTTTGATAAAGTTGCCTATCTCTATCGGTTTAGCTTTTAAGATTGTGGAAATAACAAATCAATCCTTTAGATTTTCGATGTAGCGATAAGCTCTTTTCACTGTGGATCAAGATATGAAAATATTTAATTATTAATAAAATTACGCAACGAAAGCAGCGAAACAACTATAATATGGATCATATAAGTAAAGGGAGAATAAAATATTGAAAAATCACCCAAAATGTTTTTACTAATGAATTAGAATATTATTTAAAAACCAATAAATCTACCGCCATGATGAATGAACAAGTCCGCAGGATAATGACCTCCAATCCTGCTACCGTACACCCCAACGATTCTATAGATACTGCTTCAGCGATACTTACTAAGAGCCGAATTCATCATTTACCTGTAGTAGATGAGAATAATATTCTGGTAGGTTTGGTAACCACTGCTGATCTTTGGAAAAATGCACAATCAGAATATACCACGGTTTCTGAAGTGATGAGTCAGAAGGTGATTAAAATTACTCCTATAGACAAAGTAGGTACGGCAATGGAATTATTCTTGGATAAGCGATTTCATGCACTACCAGTAGTTAATTTACGTGGAGAATTGAAAGGTATCGTTACATCATTTGATGTCTTAAGGCACAGTTTCAAGAAAGAGTACAAAGTACCAATCCTATATAAAGAAGTATTGGCAGAATCCGCTTAAGGCTCTCAATCTTTAAATAAAGGGAAAGAAGACATAAATTTATTTACTTGTCCTGCGATAGCATGAAGCTTAGTATCATCGGAATGATGTGTAATAGCTTCATCTATCCATTGTACAATTTGTCTGCAGTCTTCAGTGGATAATCCTCTCGTGGTGATGGCAGGGGTACCTATCCTGATTCCTGATGTGACGAATGGACTTTTATCATCAAAAGGCACCATATTTTTATTTACTGTAATATCTGCTTTGCCTAGAGCAGCCTCGGCTTCTTTACCCGTAATATTTTTGTTTCGTAGATCGATTAATGCTAAGTGGTTATCCGTACCACCTGATATGATATGATAATCTTTACTTACGAGCTCGTCTGTCATTGCCTGTGCATTGGCTATGACATTTTGTGTATAGGTCTTATAAGATGGGCTTAGACATTCTCCAAAAGCAACGGCTTTTGATGCAATTACGTGTTCAAGTGGACCACCTTGCATTCCTGGAAATACTGCACTATTCATGACAGATGACATCATGATCGGATTTCCCTTTTTGGTTTTTCTACCCCATGGATTTTCAAAATTTTTACCCAACATAATAATTCCACCTCGTGGACCTCTAAGAGTTTTATGAGTGGTGGAGCTTACAATATGGCAATGTTCCATAGGATTATTAAGAAGGCCAGTAGCTATTAATCCAGAAGGATGACTGATATCTGCAAGTAGCAGGGCGTCTACTTCATCGGCTATGGCTCTAAATCGAACATAATCCCAATCACGTGAGTATGCACTAGCTCCACAGATGATAAGCTTAGGTTTATTTTCTTTGGCGAGGGTTTCAACCTTATCCATGTCAATAATACCCGTTTTTTCTTCTACACCATAGAATACTGGATTGTATACCTTACCTGAAAAATTTACGGGTGAGCCATGCGATAAATGACCACCGTGAGCCAAATCAAACCCAAGAATAGTATCTCCTGGTTGAAGGACTGCCAAGAAAATGGCAGCATTAGCTTGTGCACCGGAGTGAGGCTGCACATTAGCATATTCCGCTCCAAACAGTTCTTTAAGTCGCTCTATGGCAAGTGTTTCCACTTGATCTACGATCTCACAACCACCATAATATCTTTTACCAGGGTATCCTTCCGCATATTTATTAGTTAAGCATGATCCCATAGCCTTCATGACTTGGTCGCTTGCATAATTTTCTGATGCGATGAGTTCGACGCCCCTGATTTGACGTTGTTCTTCTTGATTGATTAGATTGAAAACGGTAGTATCCATAATTTCTATGCTTGAACCGCAAATCTACATATTCAGTATATGAATATCTGCTCAACTATGCACAAAAAAAATCCCGACCTACAATGAAGTAGATCGGGATTATATTCTTTAAAAGAACTTAAGAATTATTTGATTCCTAGAGCTCTTAAAGTTTCGAAGTTAAAGTTACCTACAGGTAATCCATTATCCTTCTGGAATCTTGCAAGTGCAGACTTAGTCTTAGCACCATTCACACCATCAGCAGGACCTACATCATAACCTCTAGAGTTAAGAGCAGACTGTACTCTCTGTACTAGATTAGTTGTGATATCATCAGCACATACTACTTCTCTCCACTCGTTGAAACCACCAGCTTTTACTAACTGTCTCTTAGAGATAGTTTTGTACTCCGCAGGGATATCAGAAGTTCTTACAGTTGCAGCAGAAGCTAACTTCTGGTAAGATCTGTTTCCGTATTGTGCAGGTACATCAGTTGTATTAGCACTAGCGTCAGAAGATAACTTCTGGTAAGTTCTAGTAGAGTATTGAGCAGGTACATCAGTAGAGGATGCAGCAGCATCAGTTACTAATCTTTGGAAAGATCTTGTACCGTACTCAGCAGCGATATCTGTATAAGAATCAGCAGCATCTACGTCAAGTACTTGGTAAGTTCTTGTACCATACTCGTTACAGTCACCACCTGTAGTACCTCCGTAAGAGATAAACTCAGTTCTTCTATTCTTTCTTTTACCAGCAGCAGTTGCATTAGTAGCAATTGGCTGAGACTCACCTTTACCTTCGTAGCTTAATCTGCTAGCAGAGATACCTGAGTTTACAAGTACATCGTATACAGCTTTAGCTCTATTTCTTGAAAGTGTAAGATTAGAAGCTTCACTACCATCGCTATCTGTGTGACCTACTAGCTTAGCAGTAATACCATTATCAGCTTTAAGCATCGCCTCTAGCTTAGAAATCTCAGCGTAAGAAGACTGTAATAATACAGCAGATCCAGTTTGGAAGTTGATATTATCTAAAGTCATTGACTGAGAACATGGAGTCTCTTCAGTTGCAGCATTAGCAGCAACTTTTTTGTAAGATCTCGTAGTGTATTGAGCAGGTACTTCTACTTCAGTTACAGTAGCAGGAGTAGCAACTCTTTGGTATGTTCTAGTTTCATATCTTGCAGGAACTGTTTCTACTGTTGTAGTTGGTCCACTTGCAAGTTTTTGATATGTTCTAGTTGTATACTGTGCAGGCACGTCATTTCTGTATGTTGCTACAGGCATGATTAGCTTTTTGTATGTTCTTGTACCATTCTTTAGCGCTACTGGAGAAGACTCAGTAGTTGCAGCAGAAGCAAGCTTTTGGTAAGTTCTTGTTCCGTATTTAGCAGCTACAGGGTTTCTTTCAGTAGTTGCAGCAGAAGCTAACTTCTGATATGTACGAGTAGTATATTCAGCAGGAATATCTATTACTCTTGTACAATCGTCACCATTGTCAGTCCATCCAGCTTCACATCCAACTTTTACTCTTTTAGTAACAGTTCTTGTTTGCTCTGGTACCTCAACTAAACACCATACTAAACAATCATCTGGATTAGCAGAAAGACAGCTAGGATCAGCTTTTTTCTTAACCCACTTTTCAGAAGCAGGAGCAGTGACGATAGTAACAGTCTCAGTTGTATATTCAGCTGGCTTCTTTTCGATTCTAGTACTTGCTTCTTTAGCTAGTACTTGCTCCGTTACAGTTTCATAAGTTGCAGGGATTACTCTTAATGTAGAGTAAGCTTCTTTTTCTAAAACTTCTTCTGTCACAGTCTCATAAGTAGCAGGGATTACTCTTAGCGTATTGTATCCGTCTTTTTCAAGAACAGTCTCAGTAAGAGTTGCATATACGTTACCGTTAGAATCTTTTGATAATCTAGCACCAGTTCCAATTAAGCTTCTGATAGCATTGATCTCGTCATTAGTAAATGTTCTTACTGCACCACTTGCTGTAGTGTAGCTGTTAGATCCACTTTCTACAGCACTGATAAGACCATCAAGGTCTAGGATAGGAGCGTAAGTTGCCATTGTAGAATAAGCAGCTTTTACAAGCTTCTCCTCAGTGATAGTTTCATATGTAGCAGGTACTACAGTGATCACATCGTAAGCTTCTTGTACTAATTTTTCCTCTGTTACAGTTTCGAAAGTAGCAGGTACTACTTGTAATTGTTTGAAAGCCTCTTTTACAAGAACTTCCTCTGTCACAGTTTCGAATTTTGCAGGAATAGCACGAAGTCCGTTAGTATTTTCTTTCACTAACACTTGCTCAGATTCAGTTTTGAACTTTGCAGCTGTTAATGAAACTGCTTTACCAGCTTCTCTTACTAATACTTCTTCTGTTACTGTTTCAAAAGTAGCAGGAGTTACAGATAACTGTGTACTTGCTTCTTTTACAAGGATTTCTTCAGTTACAGTTTCGAAAGTAGCAGGTGATACAGATAAAGTTGTACTTGCTTCTTTAGTCAATAACTCTTCAGTTACAGTTTCGTAAGTAGCAGGAACTACATCTACTCTTGTAGATGCTGCTCTAGTAAGCACTTCTTCAGTGACTGTTTCATACTGATCCTCGATAAGGCACTTTGCGTAACATTTTCCAGCTTCAGCGTTAAGAGGTGTTCCTTGGTCAGGTCCATTAGATACCTGAGCGAAAGAAGCACATACTGTAAGCACGAATAATGCTAACATCAAACTCAGCTTTTTCATAGTCTTTTGTTGTTTGTTATAATGATTTAATAAAATGAAAGTTAAAATCTATAATGTGGGCGCAAATGTAGCGTTATAGTCTCGGATAACACAGAAATTCCTTCTTATGGAAGTGTGAATAAAAGTTAAAGTCTGTAATATCCTCAAAGTTGGCTACCGTTCCGTCCTTTGTTAATATAAGAATTTTGCCGGTCTTTTCGTTATAAATGCCTTTAGATTCCTTATGAGTAACAATCAACTTTTGCGCAGTCACATCATCTACTTCAAGATGATATGCGACTTTCTGACGAATATTTTCTTCAAAGTCACATAATACAACGGCATTACTTTCCGTTGTTTCAAAAATTCGCCTATTTAGCAATCCATTCGCGATATACCTAATGATTTTGTCTTCATGAGCGGTGTACCTTTTTATGAGTGCCCATAGATCATAATCATCAATCATGCCGAATTGTTCAAGGGTATCCGTGTTCTCAAAAAGAGATTCATCTTGTATCGATAATAAAGTAAGCAGTGAAGCTGGTAATGGTATATTACTACCTTTTTTGAGATCTTTCTTTACCTCTGTTATTAGCAATTTTAGCATTTGCTCGGATGCAACGGCTGTCTTGTGCAGATAGACCTGCCAGTACATCGTGTATCTAGAAATCAGAAACTTTTCTACTGAATAGATGCCCTTCTGTTCAATGACTAGTTTTCCATCTACTACATTGAGCATGGATAAAATTCTATCATATCCTATCTTACCTTCTATTACTCCTGTATAGAAACTATCTCGATTGAGATAGTCCATGCGGTCTACATCCAGTTGCGATGATACGAGTTGATGTAAAAATTGTCTTTCATACTTGTTTTCAAATATCGCCTTAGTCAGACTAAAGTCCTCTGAGTAGTTACTTTCGAAGTAATCAATAAATTTTAATGATAAGATTTCGTGATGTAAGGGTAGTAGCACTCCTTCCAGTGCATGACTAAAGGGGCCATGACCTATATCATGCATTAATATTGCAATATTCACTGCTCGATGTTCTGCCTCGCTGATCTCCACACCTTTGCCTCGCAATGTAGTAATTGCTCTATTCATTAAATGAGTGGCACCTAATGTATGTTGAAATCTTGTATGAGTTGCCCCTGGATACACATAATGAGCTAGGCCCATTTGACCTATACGACGAAGTCTTTGAAAGTATGGATGTTCTATAATCTTATAGACAATATCGAAAGGAAATTGGATCAATCCATAGAGCGGATCATTAAATATTTTCTTTTTACCCATATAATGGTAATATCTTGAGATCGAGAGTCGTTTATACCACCCTTAACCATTAGATACAAAAGTATCATTTTAAAAACCAGCATTAAAATATCAGCATGAGCAAAATAAAGATCCTTTGGGCAGATGATGAAATTGATTTACTCAAACCACAACTTTTCTTTTTGGAGAAAAAGGGATATGAAGTAGTTACCGTTACTAATGGTCACGATGCATTAGAGCTTTTTGCGGAGGATAGAGAGATCGATGTAGTATTTCTCGATGAAAGCATGCCAGGACTTACTGGTCTAGAAACGTTAGTGAAAATAAAGGAACTCAACGCTCATGTACCTATAGTTATGATTACCAAAAATGAGGAAGAGAATCTCATGGAAGAAGCCATAGGCTCGCAGATCGACGATTATCTCATCAAACCTGTAAATCCTAATCAGATATTGCTTACGCTGAAAAAATTAATTGATAATAAGAGATTAGTAAGTGAGAAAACTGCATCCGATTATCAACAAGAGTTTAGGCAAATACTCATGGATATCAGCAGCGGTCTAAATCTTGGAGAATGGGTAGATATTTATAAAAAGATAGTGGGCTGGGAGCTTAAGCTAGATGAGTCAGGCACTGAAATGGATGAAATACTATCTATGCAAAAAACGGAAGCGAATGCGGAGTTTTCAAAATTTGTTACTAAAAACTACGAGCAGTGGATACAGGACCGAGATGGGTCGGCTCCTACGATGTCGCACAATCTTATGCGCTCAAAAATTTTCTCAAAACTCGATAGTGATGCAAGTAACTTCATGATTTTATTGGATAATCTCAGATATGATCAGTGGAAAGTGATAGAACCGATCATATCAGAATTATTTAGAGTGGAGCAAGAAGACTATTTCTACAGTATATTGCCCACGGCAACGCAGTATAGCCGTAATGCCATATTCGCAGGAATGCTGCCCGCTGATATCCAAAAAGCATTTGGTGAAAAATGGCTAAACGACAATCAAGAGGGCGGTAAAAACATGAACGAAGAGTTTTTCTTGGGTGAGCAGATCAAGCGTAGTATTCGGAAAGAATTTAAATGGAGTTATACAAAAATTACGAATGTTCAAAACGCTAAGAATCTCGATAGTCAGATCATCAATATGACACAAAATGACTTCAATGTCATCGTATATAATTTCATAGATATGCTTTCGCATGCACGTACGGAGATGGAAGTGCTCAAAGAGCTAGCTGGTGATGAAAAAGCATACCGATCACTGACCAGGTCATGGTTTCTGAATAGTCCACTTTGGACGGCACTACAGAGGCTAGCAGATCGTAATGTTAAGCTATTTATCACTACAGATCATGGGACGATACGTGTAAAATCTCCAAGCAAAGTAGTCGGTGATAGAGAGACAACGACTAACCTCAGATATAAGGTTGGACGAAATCTTCAATACAATAAAAAAGATGTTTTGGAGGTGAGAGATCCATTCAAAGTAGGCCTTCCGAAACCAAATGTGAGTTCTAGTTTTATATTCGCGACAGAAGACAAATACTTTTTATATCCAAATAACTACAATCATTTTAATAGATATTATCGAGATACGTTTCAGCATGGCGGTGTAAGCCTAGAAGAGATTATTTGTCCGGTCGTGACTTTAAATCCTCGATAACATTGCCTTGGTCATCTATGATTTCTAGTAGTTGAGGATATCTATTGAGAGCCTCCCTAAACATGGCTTTGGACAATATAAATTTGACTTTCTTACCGAGTTTGGTTTTTTTATGAAAAACTAGATTTCCTGTTCTGAAAATAAAATAGTTTCGTAATACAAGCTTTTCTATATCGTGTATGGAACAGTTGTATGTCTTGAGATAATTGGATACTAGAAAAACTTCACCATTAAATTCTACCCGCTGTATTCGCATAAAGGTGAAATAGAATAATAGTAGAAAGCTTATGTATATAAAGAGGTACCAAGATCTAAAAAACCAGTTTTGAAATAAGGGCACATCATCTGGGGTAAAGAAGAATACAACGAGAGTTACCAGCGTAAAAAAAGAAATCCAGAAAGTTGGAAGGAATATTTTTAGGAATAGGGTAGTATTACTGGATAGTCTTGTCATATCAGCTTAAGTCTTTCTCATATTGTTTCTGTGCTCTAGCGGCTATACCTATACTGAGCTCGTATAGGATGTAGATCGGTATACCAATCAAAAATTGAGTTACCACATCTGGAGGAGTAATCAATGCAGCTAATACCAGAATGGCAATGATCGAGTGCTTTCTAAACTTCTTCATACCTGCTGCGGTGATCAAACCGATACGTGCTAAGAAGTATACTACTACAGGTAATTCAAAGGCAAGACCCGTAGGGATGGTAAACATCGTAAGATAATTCACAAAACTGGCAATCGAGGTAGAGTTGGTAACCTCAACACCTATATCATAATTCAGTAACCAAGCATATCCAAATGGCGCAATAATGTAGTATCCAAACAATACGCCAATTACAAATAGAAAGGAACATACGACGACAGTTCCTCGTGCTGCTTTACGTTCTTTTTCATAGAGTCCTGGCTTGATAAATTGCCAAAATTGATTGAATACAAAGGGGAAGGCAACGATCAGACCAAGGAAAAAGGAAACTTTGATATGCGTAAAAAAGGCTTCACCCGTTTCTATTTGTACAAAATTGAAATCCGCTCGCTCTAGCATTGGAAATAGACGATAGGTCGGAAACCAATCTTTCACAGGAGCATATATAATATTATCAAAAAGGAAGGTTTTGAAGATCATGCCCAGAATGGCAAATAATAGAATGGCACTAAATGCTTTGATGATTCGCCACCTAAGTTCTTCAAGGTGATCAAGAAAGCTCATTTCACCTTCTTCACGTGCTTGTCCTTTTTTACCAATTTTTAGCATATACCTGAGTTCCTACCTAGCAAAGATACACTGTAAGTATTATAAAGAAAGGTCAATCAGCAAGATTGCTCATTGACCTTTTCAATATTTTTTAAATCTACTTTTTACTTCTTAAAATAAGCAATGATTTGTTCTGCTAGTTCGATACCTATTTTTTCTTGGGCCTCACCTGTGCTTGCACCAATATGTGGTGTAAGCGATATCCTTGGATGACTCAAAATATCTTCTCTTGGATGAGGTTCATTGATAAATACGTCTAGTCCAGCAGCAGCGACTTTATTACTGTCTAGCGCTTTGAGCAATGCATCTTCATCTACGGTACCTCCTCTGGCAGCATTGACAAGAACAACTCCATCTTTCATCATCGCAAATTGTGCATCGCCAAGCACTGCCTCGCCAGTAAAAGGTACGTGCAGTGTAATGACGTCTGCTGCCGCAAGCATATCATTCATGCTTACAGTTTTTTGATTGATATTGAGTTGCTCTCCTGCAACTGTGAAGCTTAAGTCTACACTTTCTACAAATGGATCTACAACCATGACATTCATACCCATACCTAGACCAAGTTTGGCAGTTTCTCTTCCTATTCGACCACCACCGATTACTCCAAGCGTCTTACCTGCCACTTCGAATCCTTTTGAAAAAGACTTCTTCAACGCTTTAAAATCAGAGCCTCCTTCACTAGGCATAGATCGGTTGGACTTATATACGAATCTCGCTAGATTGAGCATATGACCTATCGCCAACTCTGCAACTGATCTTGAAGATGCAGCTGGTGTATTGTATACTTGGAGACCTTTAGATTTGGCATAATCTACATCAATATTATCCAATCCTACACCTCCACGAGCAATAACTTTCAGATTGGGGCATTGATCGATTAGGTCTTGTCTTACTTTGGTTGCTGATCGTACACAGATGGCATGATACTCTGGTAGTTTAGCAGATAGCTCTTCTTGAGGGATTTTAGTTGTGCTTACATCAAATCCTGCATCTTGCATCATTTTCAGCCCAGTAGGGTGGATGCCATCGTTGATCAATATCTTAGTCATGTTATTATTGGTTCTTTATTATCAGATCACAAAGAAACTGTATTTCTTAGAGAATGTTGAAACTATACTCAGAGTTAATTTTTTCAAAAATTTAATTATGGTCTTATACTAAAGCCTAATTAAAGCATTCAAGATTTCTAATATTTGAGAATATATTTTTCTATCGTTTAAATAATCTATCTTTTTGGCATTCCTTCTCCTAAAGTCGAGACTTTTTATTTGATCAATAATTAGCGTACCTTTTATATTCTGAAGATTATCAGGTAAAGATATATGAGTTTTGATTCGAGGGGGTCTGCTAGTTATAGGTATGATAATCACTCTTCCCAGTTTTTTATTTAATTCCTTTTTAGAGAGCACTAGACATGGTCTTTGTTTTGCCATTTCAGAACCTTTCTGAGGATTCAAGTCAAGATAAATAATATCAGTTTGATCGGGTACGTAATTATTTACCATTCTTCAGTACTTGTAATCTCGTCAAATAGAGAGTCATCATTGTAGTCATCCGGAATAGAAAGTAAAATATCCTCAAGTGATAATTTTTCTTCCACTGGCTTTAATAAAATCCCTTCTTTATGCTCAATAATTTCAACAGTAGAGCCATCTTTCATATTGGACTTTTTTGCAATATGACTTGGTATTCTGATTCCAAGGCTATGACCCCACTTGTTTACGGTTAGTTTCATACATAAAGTTTCCATGAATATATAATGAATATTCATGGAAAGTCAAGACTCTTTCAGCTTTAATTTCTAGATAATACTTTAATGCCCCTCCAATAATGATTCAACCCTGTAATCGTTACTCCACCTGCTGATTCAAAGTCAATGTCTCCGTTTTCATCAATCAGCTTTGTATTCATAATAATTTCATCTATTTGCCCAACGACTATAATGGTTTCGTTGGCTTTGATGAGGTGCTCCTCGACGTAGTGTAGGCCTATCTTGATGATAGATTCTTTGACATACGGAGCTTTGTGCCCTTGAGAGTACTCTGGTGTAAGCCCTACATCTTTAAATTCTGAAAGCTCTTTAGCTTGCTTACCAGCACATGCATGTGCTTTGTCGATCCAGTCTCTGTGCACATGATTGATGGTGAATACTCCTGTTTCTTTTACATTGTCATAGGTATGACGTGTAACAGTCAGTGGTCTCATTTTAAATCCTAAGAGTGGGGGATTACTACCTAGGTGGATGACACTACTAAACAGAGCTAAATTTTCATTTCCATCTCGATCTGATGTACCGATTAGATTAGCACTTTTATATCCATTAATACTGTTGATCAATCGTATCCGATACCGTTTATCCATGGCTTCTAATGTCTCTTTATCTATCGTTTTTATCATATTGATCTTTAAGTTTATGACAAAATGTAGTCACTAAATGAGAGACTTCATGAGATGGTTCACTACTATCTATCCAACTGTGTATATGGCCAAGGTAATACATGCCAAGATAGTCAGCGCTTAAGCGGAAGGGCTCAAAATATCCTAGTACTTCTGTTGATTCTGATCCACAGCTTACAGCGGCTAAAGATTTGCCACGTAACTGTCTTCCAAGTTCTTTATGAGTTTTGAGACAATCCGTGATACGATCCAGAAAGTTTTTCATCAGACCACTCATGGCATACCAGTATACTGGAGTTGCCAAAATGATCAAATCATAGGAAACCAAATCACTCATTAGTGCATAAAAATCTCGATGTTGATATTGATGATCATATCGGTAGGCTTCGATATTGTAATTCGCAAGATGAAACTCATCTCCATTCAATGACGAGGCTATTCGTTCTGTGATTATGCCAGTATTTCCATTAAATCGAGAGCTTCCATTTACGATACAAACGTTCATTTAGATAGATTTTAAGTAGTTAAGAGCATCTTTAGCAGTTGTGATTGGATTTTCTTCCATGGGGACATGTCCAGATTCATATATGATCAGACTATCATTAGCTAATAAATCTTGGTAGCGGTAAGCGTCAGAGAGAGGAACCCAAGAGTCATATCTTCCCCACATGATGAGCGTAGGTATTCTTAAAGATTGAAGGCAAGTTGTCTTATCTGGATAGGAGACTCTTGTACGATCGATAAAGGCTTGCCTATTGCCTGGACGCAGACTAAGTTGATGATAACGATCTATGAGTTGATCCGATATTTTTTGATCATCGTGATATACTTCTTTCATGTTTTTCTCGATAAACCACCTTGGAGTTATACTCTTGAAAATAGGCGATAATATGTCCGATCTCCCCATTTTGATAACTGCTGGAGTGACACCATTGTCAAATCCAGAGGCATCGATTAAGATCATTTTTTTGATCTTCTCAGGATAGGTGCAAGCATAGTTCCAAGCTATGCGCCCTCCAAGAGAATTTCCTGCAATATGGAATGACCGAAGGTCTAGTTTTATCATGAACTCATCAATGATTTGGATATAGTTATCAATGCTATAATCTCTTGATTTAAGCGGTCCTGTAAGACCAAATGCAGGCAGATCTAGTCTGATAATTTCAAAGCTGTCTTTTAGTTCATCAGTCCAACCATCCCAAGTATGAAGGCTTGCAGCAGTGCCGTGGATGAGTAGGATTGGCTCACCTTTGCCTTCACGACGATAGTGTATTTCAGTATCCTCGATCGCAATAAACTGAGATTCCGAGTTGGTATATTTTTCTTTTAATTGATCGATCGGTATGTCTGGAGTATAGCCAATGATAAATAAGATTATTGTCATGATAATCAACGTAATCAGGATAATCCCCGTTATCTTTAATACTTTTCGCAACATGTCGTAAGCTACAAAATAGATAAGTCAATGATCAAGAAAATCGTAACTGGAATCTTTTTAATCATACTAGTGCTACTTATAGTATTTCTATGTGGACCTAGAGTAGAATTTGAAAAAGTAGATCCAACTCCGATTACGCTAGACTACAACATCGCTGACATTGACTCTATAATTACTTCGCAAGAATCAAATGTTCCTAATCTAAAAGAGGATAATGAAGCAAGGATAGTATGGGCAGATAGTATTGGACAAAAGACCGAGTATAGTGTGGTCTATCTGCACGGTTTCTCTTCTTCACAGGAAGAGGGCGATCCTATACATGAAAATTTTGCCAAACGATATGGTTGCAATTTATACCTTTCAAGGATTCATGACCATGGTCGGGATGATAAGGATATGTTGAAAGGGCTTACGCCAGAAAAACTAATCCAAAGTGCAAAAGAAGCAATCGCGATTGGTCAGATATTGGGTGAGAAAGTAATCGTGATGTCATGCTCTACAGGAAGTACCTATGCGGCATATCTTTCTGGATATGATGATCGTATCAAAGCCAATATTATGTACTCTCCCAATATTGATGTATATGATCCTAAAGCGGATATGGTTTTATGGCCGTGGGGTGAGAAAATGATGGAACAAGTCGCTGGTGGCGATTATGTGGTACAGGAGCATTATACTCCTGAGCAGGCGCAATACTGGAGTGATACCTATCATACAGATGGTATTTTTGCCATGATGGGACTTATCAGGCAGACGATGACAGAAGAGCATTTTGAAAAAATGACTCAACCTCTATTCATGGGATATTACTTCAAAGATCGGGATCATCAAGATATGGTAGTATCTGTATCTAGGATGCGAGAGTTTTTTAGTCAGGTAGGTACTCCAGAGGATAAAAAAGAGCAGGTTGCATTTGCTGATGTCGGTCGTCATGTGATAGCTGGAGATCTATTTTCTGAAGACTGGGAGACTGTTCAACAAGAGACTTACGATTTTGCGGAAGAGGTGTTGGGGATGGTTGCGAAAAGGTAATCACTTCAACCCTTCAATCTCTCTTTTCAACTGTCTTATCCGCTGCTCTAACTCTTTGATCTCTCGTTCTTTACTCTTTATTTGATCAGCAGTAGATTCATTGATACCGAAACGATCTTTGGAAATGCCACTATTGGTAGATTTTGTAGTTTCTGAAGTTGTTTCTTTTGCGGACGAACTATCCCATCCAATTAAGTCTTTTGCCTTTTGCAGACCGTCCTCACCTTGATAGTATTGTAACCCTAAATATGCAATTGGAGTAAAGAAGATCATAAAGATCAAAAATCTAGCAAAGGGAGTCATTCTATATTTTACCTTCATGGGTTACTGTTGTAATTCTGTTAGATAGTCTATTTGGAAGAATCAAATCTCATCAAAAATAAGAAAGCTCGACAGATATTCTTCGACTTTAGTACTTTAGCTTCATGAAGTATAACGTAATCACAACATGTCTAGTTACAATCTGTACGGTCATTTCGATATCGGCGCAAAGTGATTTGGCAGTTCAATTGTTTGACTTGGAAGGAGTTTCGTTTCAGCAAATTGAAACACCAGATGGCTACGGTGAGGCTTATGAACTGAGAATCAAACAACCCATCGATCACAATAATCCTGAGAAAGGTCATTTTTATCAAAGAGCTTTTTTATCACATCGAGATATTTCCGCTCCTACAGTAATTATCACTGAAGGATACCAGCGACCAAGAAATAGATTGTACGAGTTGACAGACCTTGTACAAGGCAATCAGATTGATGTCGAGCATCGATTTTATGGAGCAAGTATGCCAGATTCGCTTGAGTATGAATACTTGAATTTGGAGCAAGCCACAGCTGATTATCATCGTATCAACGAGTTATTTAATCAGATTTATAAGAGCGACTGGATCAGTACAGGTATCAGTAAAGGTGGACAGACCACGATTTACTATCGATATTTCTATCCAGATGATGTCGTTGCATCCGTACCTTATGTAGCACCACTCAACCTCGAACGAGAAGAAAAAAGAATCTACGACTTCTTGGATCATAAAGGGTCAAAGAAGTGTAGAAAGGATATATACAATGTGCAAGTTAAGCTACTAGAAAATAGAGATGAGGTGTTGAATAATCTACGATGGTACTCGAAAGGTGCCAATCTAGAGTTTAGTTATTTGTCACCAGAGCAAGCCTTTGAATATGCAGTGTTGGAGTATCCATTTTCGTTTTGGCAGTGGGGTGGAGTATGCGAAGAGATACCATCTGTAGATGCTTCAGTAGCCACTCATCTTAATCACTTTTTGGATGTCTCGGGTATTTCTTTTTTCAGTGATCGTGATATGGAGCGATATGCTTCACATTATTATCAAGCGGGAGATGAGATGGGATACTACAGTTACAATACTAGAGATTTCAAAGACTTGCTTAAAGCACTTCCTACTGACCCTAATCCGTCAGCCATATTTGCACCGAATAAAATGAAATTAGAGTTCGATAATACCTTAGCTAAGATGACTTATGAGTGGATTCAAGATCATGGAGATCGATTTATTTATATCAATGGTGCTGATGATACATGGTCGTCTACTGCGGTCCCTGAAAATAAAGATCGAGATGCGTTATGGTTTTTCTTAGAAGGAGCTGATCATGGCGAAGCCAGGATCAAGTATATGACGGATGATCAAAAAGCTAGTGTAAAGACTACTCTTGATCGATGGATGAAAGAAAACTAAACATGTGATTTAAAATATAATGGTTTCGACCTTCGTCATCGGCCTTATTCATTTTAGTGGAAAGGGATTAATATAACCGTTTAAAAGAAAATACTGTTTGAATAGTCGAAGGCGTATGAGTTTATTTTCTTTAGGTTAGATTGATTTCTTGTAGCGTTAAGAAATGAATTCAGCCTTGATTTTTTGCTTCTTTTTTATCAAGAAAAAAGGAGAAGACTCTTAAGCTTTTTGATCAATGTATAAGAAAGTAAATTAAATCAATGAAAAGAAAAAACTACTCTTCGGGAGCACCTTGGGAATCCATAGTAGGATATAGCAGAGCAGTTCGCGTAGGTAATACAATCGAAGTAGCTGGCACCACAGCAGTAATCGATGGTGAACTTGTGCATCCTAATGATGCCGGAGCACAGACCCGTGTTATTTTGGATATAATTGAGCAAGCTATCAAAGGTCTAGGAGGAAGTATACATGATGTGGTGAGAACTAGAGTCTATGTTACTGATATCAATGATTGGGAAGCTGTAGGTCGAGCACATGGTAAAGTTTTTAAGGATATCAGGCCGGCTAGTACCATGCTCGAGGTATCTGGATTAGTAAGTAAGGAGATGAAAGTCGAGATTGAAGCGACGGCTATAATTTCATCGTAAAAAGCCCAAATTATCAACGTACTTTTGCAGCATCTTGTACAGCGTAAAAGAAATATATTATACCCTACAGGGAGAAGGAATTCATGCTGGTCGACCGGCCATTTTTCTCCGGTTTAGTGGTTGCAATCTATGGACTGGTCGTGAAGAAGATCGACATAAAGCGATATGTCAATTCTGTGATACCAACTTCTGGGGAACGGATGGTCATCTGGGTGGCAAATACGAGGCAGAAGCATTAGTCCAAGTTTTGGACGATCTATGGGCACCTAGCGATCCGCAATATAAGTACGTAGTATGTACTGGCGGTGAGCCTGCATTGCAGTTGGATTCTAATCTCATTAAAGCCCTTAAAGCATCAGATTGGTATATAGCAATTGAAACTAATGGAACGATAGCACTTGCTGATGGTATTGACTGGATCTGTATGTCCCCGAAGGCTAATACCGATATACTCGTTACCAAAGGGAATGAAGTAAAAGTGGTATATCCTCAAGCACAAGACCCCAAGCAATTTGAAAGTATGGATTTTGATCACTTCCTCTTGCAACCCATGGATGGTCCTGATCAAGAAGTAAATACTTTTAAAGCAGTAGCTTTTTGCAAAGAAAACCCCAAATGGCGACTCTCCATCCAAGGTCATAAGTATATTGGGATAGAGTAGGTCTTGATAGTTGCCAGTTGTCAGTGGACTAGTTGCCAGTATGTTTTGCCTTAAAAACTCCTCGGTGTTCTCGGTGAACTCTGTGGTTGAAGAAAAACTGTACTTATAACCCCCTTTAATACTTGATATGTCTAGCCCTTGGCGGATGCCTCTATGGTTCAAAATTAAAACAAACCCAAAGCCTTCATCTCCAAATACCGATTTATAGAATCAATACTCAAGTTTTTAGGAGTCGTCAGTATAGCATGGATGCCATGTTTTTTGAGTTCCCTTACAATCAGTTCTTTCTCGTACTCATGTTTTTCTGCCATGATTTGGCTATAGGTTTGATCTACGGTTGTTGGATCTGAGTTGATGAGTTCTTTGATACCTGTATTTCTGAAAAAGACTATGATCAAGAGGTGCTTTCTTTTCAGCAATTGAAAGTATGACAACTGTCGCTTAAAGGAGTTGAATGTTTCAAAATTAGTGAATAGAAATAGCAAACTACGTTGTGTAAGTTTTCTGCTGAGATAGGTACTTAATAACTCATAATTGGCATCTAAATATTTGGTTTTTTGATTGTAGAGTATCTCTTGTATTTTCAAGATCTGATCACTGCGCTTACTGGCTGGCAAAAAGCTGCTGAGCTTGTGGCTAAAGGTGACCAATCCAGCTTTATCTTCTTTTTTGATACCAATATTAGAGAGTACAAGACTGGCATTGATTGCATAATCTAATAGGCTTAGACCATCAAACGGTGATTTCATCAATCGGCCTTTATCGATAATGCAAAACATCTCTTGAGACTTTTCATCGACATATTGATTGATCATTAGATCATTGCGTCGAGCGGTAGCCTTCCAATTGATATTTCTGGGGTCATCACCGATTACATACTCTTTGATTTGTTCAAATTCCATGGTGTTACCTAAACGTCTGATACGCTTTACACCTAGATTGTTGAGTTTGTAGCTAAAGGCAGCTAACTCGTACTTACGCATCTGTAAGAATGATGGGAAGGTAGGGACAGAGGCTTCTTTGGCAAATTGAAATCTCCGTTGGATCAGATCTAAGGGCGTTGAGCATAGTACATTGAGATTTCCAAATACGTACTCACCTCGCTTAGTAGGACGGAGATTATATTTGATGGTAGACTCTTTATTACTTGTCAGATCCATGTTCCATTGATTATCTCTGGCTTGAAACTGAAAAGGCAGCTCATCAATAATAATCAGACTTGATTTGAAAGCATAGTTGTTACGTAAGTTGATAAATATCGGATTTTCATCACCATTAGAAAATCGCTTTGGCAATATTCTGTCAGCCATGATTCCATCTCGACGGTATAGGCTGATATAGTCTACGATGACGCCTAGACTTAGCATGATCAATGCTCCTTTTGCTACAAAAAATGCTAAAGGTCCTAGTGCATAGGACAACAAAAAGAGAATGATAATTGCCACAGCAATCCAGTAAAATCTACTGCTTAAAAATATATTTCGCCACCATTTCATGTACTATCGAGGTATTTCGATGGTTTTGAGCATTTCGTTAATTACATTTTGCACTGTGGCGCCCTCTAGCTCTCGCTCTGGACTTAGGCTAATCCTATGATTGAGCACTGGGTCAAGTACAGTATGTATATCATCAGGCGTGATAAAATCTCTACCTCTAATGAGAGCGATAGACTTGGCACCAGTCAGAATATTGATCGATGCCCTTGGTGATGCGCCAATACTGATATCTCTATAGTTTCGCGTCATTTGTACGATCTGCACGATATATTGGATAAGTTTTTCTTCTACGCGTATTTCGCTAAGAAGCTTATGGTGATTTTCTATTTTCTTCTTCTTGATAATAGTTTTGATCTCATCTAAAGCCAGTGAAGCTCTACCAGCATGATGCTCTTTGAGGATACTGATTTCGTTTTCTTCAGAAGGGAAGTCTACATTGATTTTGTAAAAGAATCGATCCATCTGAGCTTCAGGAAGTCGATAAGTACCTTCCATGTCAATGGGGTTTTGAGTCGCAATGATTTGAAAAGGTGCCTCCATCTTATATGTGGTACCGTCAACGGTCACTTGGCGTTCTTCCATGACTTCAAATAGTGAAGCTTGAGTTTTAGCTGGGGCACGATTGATCTCATCTATGAGCACTATATTGCTAAAAATTGGTCCTGCCTTAAAATCAAATTCAGAATTTTTGAAATTGAATACACTCGTACCCACAACATCAGAAGGCATAAGGTCAGGCGTAAATTGTATCCTCTTAAAGTCAGCCTGTATGCATCTCGCAAGTACTTTAGATGTTAGAGTTTTTGCAAGTCCAGGGAAGCCTTCTATGAGTACATGGCCTTTCGAGATCAGGGCACTGATGAGCAGCTCTACCATGTGGTCTTGTCCTACGATGACTTTAGCAACCTCAGTTTTAAGTTCTTCAATAGACTGTTCTACAGCACTTAGGTCGATTCGGTTTTCAAAAATTTCACTCATAATATTGATTTATGATCGTCTATAAAATTCATTAATAGAAGAGTTCAGAAAAAGTAGTATTTCATTACTCATAAAAGTTTCGTGCTCAGCCCGATAGATAAGTAGCCTGAGTCGCTTGATTAGGTCGATATCATGACCTGATTTTTTAGCCAATAACTCCATCGAATCATCATCTGGAGCAAGATCATGAACGCCATGCTTAAGGGCAATGTAGTCCCTAAAAATCTTAATTTTCTTTTTAGCAATTTCTTTATTAGAACTATGGTTTTGGTGCAATCCACCCATAGTTTCGATAAATATTTTATTCTGATTTTTATGCGGTGCTAATATCGGTATAGCTCGTTGAGTTCGCTTTGTTTTAAACAATAGGTAGAGCAACATAAGAGAAAGCAGACACCAGTATGCCCATCTCACTTCTGTATAGCGTAGTATGACGTGAAGTTGATTTCCACCTCCACGGTTTGCATTGGGCTTGTAGTACTCATCCCATATAGTGGTTTGATCAGGTAATTGACCCAAACAAGCAGCTATATAATCCGATTGATTGGGTTTGAGTAGATTGTAATTAGTGAAAATGATAGGACTACTGTGCAGATAAAAAACACCGTCTCCGTAGGGTATTTTAACATAATTATAAGAAGTGTCTTGCCCAACTATTCTAGATATGGGCTCTATGACGGACATAGTATCAGGATAAGTTAAGCTTCTCGGGAATTGTGTTTTTTTAAATTCATATACATCTTCATTCCGCTCATATTTTGGTAATAATTCTGTCTTGAGATCTCTCAAGTCTGAGTTATAACTATGGTCATAGTCCATATCTATTCTAAGGGTATCCAAAAGTCGATAATCGAAATAATTACTTGCGACAAAACAATGATTACCTCGTGATACGAAGTCCAGCAAACGGGTATAGTCTAGTGTATCTAAATCTAACGACTTGGTTATGACGATTAGATTTTGAGACTCATCCTCTTTTGCGCTATTATTATTAGTGGTATTAAATCGCTCGTAGAAACTGCTTTGATTTGTACTAATAGTATGATGAAAGATCTCATCTAAATTTTCAAAAAGATAGCTGCTACCATAGGGTTCTTTGATAGATTTTCCATAGTGTTCATCCCATTTCAGTGGTTTAGGGAATAATGCAATTCCTATGATAAAGAGAAAAGCAAACAGGGCAATTCGGATGATATTTTTACCTGACTGACTAGACATCCTTTATCGTATTTAGCCCAAAATAAGATGCCAGTCGTCGATATTCTGTTTCTGATACAATATCAAATAGGCCATACCAACAATATTCATATATCTTGAAGGCTTCTTTTATGTTTTTATAGTTGGACTGAGTTCGTAGTTCTGTAAGATATTGTTGGTTGGTTTTTTCAGGTTTGATATTGATAGCTCCTTTTTGTTCTAGCTCATGGAGCATGATCAAAAAGCGCAATCGTAGTGCCATTCTGTATTGCTGTTTTTGTTCTGCTTGACGAAGCAGCTGATGTAAATAGTCTTTATTGCTAGATTCGTCGACTACTTCTGGCTCTATAGTGGGGGCCGATGGTTTTTCTACTTTTTTAAATAACCATTGAAGTTTCCCTTTAGTAATAAGATATACAATAAAAACTATAATGGATAGCCCCAATAACCACTGAAAACCTCTAAAGAATGCTCTCCATCGATTGAGATTTGGTTGGTAGTCGGGTTTAAATTTTCGCATCATCTTCAATATCCAGTCTTCAATAAACGAACTCGTGAATTCGGGACTATCGGAGTAGTCAAATCTTGACTGAGATCGTTGTTGATCTAATCGATTTTGATCAAAAGTTCTCTCTTCTAATTGCGTAGTTTGAATTATGGACGTGTCAATAAAACTCTGACTATAGCAAATAGTAAAGCTCCCAAGGAGAAAGGATAATATAATATAGGACCTATTCAATATTCACCTTCATTTTCAAAGAGCTTTTCTGGCTCTAAGTTGATGTTAGCAATGCGTTCTCTAAGGCTTTTACCATCCAAGCGTTCATCTAGATCAAAGTATTTGACAGTAAGGACACTGGTGATATATAATTTAGAAAATACGCTACCCAAGACTGCAAATAAGGTAGTGGCACCGAGTAGGATATTTTCAATGGTCTTTTGAGCATCATCGGCATATTCCGTCGTAAACGTCACAAATCCAGTCACCCATATGGATGGAAGAGAAAATATTACACTTAAAAACCAAGCTAATAAATGTACTACTAATATAAGTCCAAAAAGATCACCCTTTTGACCTCTGCTAAGCTCAGTTGCTTTTTGGAGTGATACTAGCCAAGATAGCTGCTGATCAAACTGAATAAACGGTGTAAAGATAAATGTGACATATAAGTATACACTCCAAAGGAAACCAATAAAGCTCATGATCATGCCTAGGCCTATTCCGATCCAAAAACATAGTAGGCCTAAAATAACAGGTAAGTAGATCATCACTAACGTGCAAAAGCTACTTAAGAAGCTTTTGAGATAAGATGATCTGAAAGATTGTTTTAGTTCATCAAAATTTATAGCTTGATTATCCTTGTTTTTATAGAGGCTAGCCATATGTATAAATAATGGCATAATGAGAGACATCACTACGATAATGATCCCAATATTGATTAGGATGCTTTCTCCCCATTGACTTCCCCAAGTATCAAGACTGTTGTTGTCACTATTGCTAAGCTCTGCTAGCGTATACATTTGATACAATATCTGAAATAAACTAACTGCCAAAATTATAGGAAGAACAATGTTTAAAAAAGAATTGATAAAAGTATTACCATTACTCTTGATGAGCCGTATGCCATCGGACATGCATTCGTTGAATGTCCTGATCTTATTGATAATGAACCGATTATTCATGCCCCATGTTATAGGCAACTTCTCGCGGTAGATGGTAATAATACCAATAGATATAAGCGAACGAAGCAGTGATAATAATGAGTCTTCCTATACTACCCAAGGCCATATATTCTCTAGTCAATACACTTTCTATGAGTGCAGCGACAATCACAATTGGTGCCGATCCAATCACTATTTTTAAACTGCGTTTTGCTCCTTCTATCAGAGAATCTTTACGTGTATAAGTACCTGGAAATAAATAACTATTACCTAGTACCAGACCTGCACCCCCTACGATGACTATTTCAGATAACTCCAAAGATCCATGTATGAATATGGTAGAAATAGCTAACCAACCGATTCCCTTTTGGACAAAAAACCATAAGAAAGCACCTACCATAACTCCATTGGTAAATAATATAAATCCAGTAAATATCGAACCTAAAATACCTACGGCATATGCTAAAAGTGATACTCTCAGATTATTGCTACCGATGGCAAAAAACATAGACCCTTGATCACTTGAACCATAGACTCCCATTGGGTCTCCAGATTCTATATTTTCTAGAGTCATATTTATGTATCCATCTCCGAGTATATCCCTTGGAAAATCTTCGTATATCATCGTAGACACAACGCCGATACTAATTGAAATCAAAAATATCATCAGAGAATACAAAATCTCTTTATGGCTCTTATAAATAGCTATAGGTACTTCGTATTTCCAAAAATCTAGAATTCTAGAAGATTCTTCTTTTTTATTTTTAAATATTTGTTGGTGACTGTGTAGAGCCAGATCATTTAGATGTTGAATGAGTTTTTGGCTTTCTGGATAAAATGTTCTGGCATATGACAGATCATCAGTGATCTGGATGTAATAATCTGCTAAATCATCTGGGCTCAATAGTTTTTCACCTTTCATGTGAGCTTGGAAAGCATTCCATACTTGTTCATTCTTTTTTATGAATACAACCTCTTTCAAAGCAGAATTTTTATTTGACCTGTCGAAAGTTATAAAAAGATTCTCTATCATTACTATATGTCACATTCTATTCGTGTAACTACTCCACAAAATGTAAATATTGACTTTAGTCTGGCAACTGTAGGTGAGCGGATATTAGCAGGATTTTTGGATCTTATCTTTATTATCATATTGGCTAGTCTTTTGACTTATATTGCGTCACAGATTGAAAATTTAATTTTTGGTGGAACTACAGGGTGGCTAGTGTTTATAATGGCAGCGCCATTGTTTTTTTATACGCTTTTGCTGGAGGCATTTTGGGATGGACAGACGCTAGGTAAGCGTATCATGCGAATCAAAGTCATTGCTCTAGATGGTGCAAGACTTACTTTAGGTAGCTGCACTCAGCGTTGGGTTATGCGTATCGTAGATGTATGGTTCAGTATTGCAGGGGCAATCCCCGGTCTATTAGCTTCCTTGTTTATCATCATCAGTAATAAAGGTCAGCGCATCGGTGATACGGTTGCCAATACGACGGTGATCACCACCAAAAAACGTAATAGTGTTCGTAAAACTGCCTTTGTGAGAATAAAAAAAAGCTATGAGCCTCAATACCCACAAGCAGCACAATTGAGACCACAAGATATTGTCACATTGAAAGAAGTCGTAAGATTGACTACCACCAATCGTAAGGAAATGAATATCGATGCTGCTGCCCATATTCAGAAAGTATTGAATGTGACAAAAGAAGAGCCTGCCCGAGATTTTCTAATTAGAATCGTGAAAGATTATAATTATTATGAGCAGTTAAGGGCCGATGGAAATCTTCAAAAATCGGCATGATACTCCGTATAGCTATTGATCAATTCATTATAGATTTTGGCATGCGCCAAGACTTCTCTATTACCAAGAATAATGATCTGTTCTCTTGCTCTAGTAAGAGCTACATTTAGTTTGCGATCTACTCCATCGGCGTTTGTTTGTGATAAGCGATTCATCTGTCTAGCAACATTAGTACATAGGGAGATGATAATGATATCTCGAGCACTGCCTTGATATCGCTCTACAGTATCTATAGTGATGCCGTCATGATATAGACCATCATTGGTAAGTTGTCTTTTGATCTTTGCTATTTGTGCCTTATATGGAGTTATGATTCCGATTGTTTTGGAATGGTCTTGTGGTATGACATCCAGTATTTTTGACACCATCAGACTTTCGTATAGGTTGGTCTTGATATCAAATTCATCATCAACAGGTGTATCAATATAAAGAGTTCTATTGGTCAAGACGGCTTGTGACAAGCTAGCATGATTTGATTTTATAGTGTCAATTGCCAAGCGATCAATATTTGGTATGATCCGTAATTTGCTTTCGTAAAAATATTGATTAGGAAATTGTAGTAAGGACTTATGCATTCTTCCTTGTTGAGTCAATATCCCAAAAGCATGATACCATTGATTTACATGTGCATTTTTGAGTAATCTTTCATACAGCGAATCCCGCATATTATGAAGACCTATATCGATCAATGATTGGTCTTTGACTTCTGAGTGCTTTTCATCTTGTACAACTACAGCGGGCAACTGCTTATGATCCCCAATTAGGATAAATTTTGAAGCTTTTTGCAGGAGTCCTACCAGCATAGGTTCAATGATCTGGGAGGCTTCATCAACGATGATAGTATCAAAACTCTTTAATGCAAATAAAGTGGACTTGCTTTGTATAGACGATACGGTACCGACTACGATCCTTTGTTGATCCACAAACTCTCGTATTTGCTTTCGATTAGTACATCTATCGATCTGCTCATGGAGTAGATGTTTTCTGAAAGTAGGATCTGTACTATGTTTACTACCGATTTTTAAAAAGCCCGATTCTTTGACAGAAGGGATGTCTGAGATCGCTCGGCATATTTCATCTACGGCACGATTGGTATAGGCTATGAGTAGTATTTGTTGATCTGTTTCTTCATAGAGGTATTGCACGGCATACTTCAGCATAAAGCTTGTTTTGCCTGTACCAGGTGGCCCCCACAAAAGATAATAGTCTTTAGCGCTTAGTAGGTCCTGAAGTACTTCTTTTTGTTGATGAAGTATTGGATATTCAGGTATATTGATAGCATTTCTGAGACTTTGTGGTGGCCGAATTCCCAATATAAGCTCTTTATATGTTGGCTCGGCTTGTAAGAAATCAAATAGACTGCGATACATGCTATTGAAGCTACTATCCAGAAAGTCCGGCTCTATATTCCAGTTTTCATACTGATCAAAAAGTTGAATGTTATGCTGTGGGCTTCTAAGTTTAATGGTGACTTGGTTATCATTGATGGCGATGATATTACACTTAAATACTTGTTCGCGTAGTACGACATGTCTATCGGTATGTGCAGGATATAATACCACGATATCACCAGCTCTAAAACTACTGATACGCCGATGTCTAGGGTCTTGTTCTAGTACAATGGTGGGGACTGAGGCAGTTGCTTGATTATCTACAATATAAAGGTGATCAAGTAATGCAAATCGTGAAAGTTTAGATTCTCTATCATCCAACCAGAGAGAAGCAAGACCATTATTTCTATCTTCTCCGTGTATTCCTATTTTAGCTAGGTGATGCTCTCTTGCTACGAAGCTTAATAGATGGTGATAGTATGCTTTTTCAAGTGGACTTGCAGCTAAAAAAATATGATTTACAAGAGCAATATCACGTTTTACAAAACCCTTAGGTTCGTTTTCTATGGTGTTTTGCAATAGCTTGTCAATAGAAAGATCTTCAGTTCTTTCAAGGGTATATTCAAGACAAACCAACTCATTTCTCAGCCTAAGTGCATCATGTTGTTGCGATCTGATACTAGGAGCATATTTTAGATTTAGTTTATCTAGAGCAGAGTATAAGATGTAGTTACTTATCTTACTATGTTCTCCAAAGCTTGATTTTATAAGCAGATCGTAAAGTAAAGTCTGGATATAATGATTGGCATTGATACCATAGATATTGGGTCTAAATATTTTACCACTTTTGAGTTCTACGATATCAGATTTTTGGCGACTACGGTGACGATGAAAAAGATCTAGCCTCCCTTGTAGCCCATAGTCTTGAGAGAAAAAACTGGGTTCTAGATATGCATCATTGGCTACGATACCTTGTTTTGTAAATTCCTCGGTTACGGTACGTTTGAGGTGATTGAAATGTAACTCAACTTTACTTATAAGTTCTCTAATCGTCTGATCATCATAAGTGGAAAATTCTAAAGGATATAGTTTGAAAAATTCAGGTACTAATTGTTTAAATAGGACACTTGGATTACTACATATTTTATCCAGAAAATAATTGACGATATTTCCGACGAGTAAATGAATGGACGATTCCGAAGGTAGTATCTTTCTCGTCAAATAAGTCGTACAGCTTGTCCCCTGATAATCAAAGCACTCAGCTACACTACTCACATCGATCAAATAGTCAGGTAATATCACAAATGCCTTGGGTATAAGCTTGTTTCCCTCTTCGATATCTACATCAATAAGATTACAAGTAAATCTTCCGTTGAAAAGTTCGTTTGCAGAAAGAAGGGATGCAGTGAATGGCTCATTGCTATCATCACGGTTGAAAAGCACCTTATATTCAATAGCACCTTCTTGATTGGAAATAAATGAAGCCTCTGATAATTCAAAATCTAGATCGTACAGTATGCCTGAAATAACCCTTGTAAACTGAGTAAACGTACTTTTATTTTTATGCTTGGGAGGCCTGTGTTTTTTTAAATAAAGATTAGTTTTTTCAGATACTTCACCAAAGTAAGAAAGTAAGGACAATGAGCTCCAGATGCCAAGCCTTAGATCTTGCGCATCTATGTCATTTTGTGTAGTTGATCTTCTAAATTTATGATATATGTAAAGTTCAAAGGAAGGTAGTGCATATCGTTGCCCCGCATACGCTATCCGTGTGAATAGGGTAGAAAAATGCATGGACTCTTGTTCCGTGATGCGCTCTACCATATAGTTGAAAGTTCCAATGATTAGTTTCTTAGCATCATCAAGATTATCTTCCAGTAAATTGCTGTGAAGTAGTTTGCTTTCTATACCAACTGATTCATTATGATTAAAGTATGTATGCATAAGTTAGCTAAGGACTACACATTTTGTATTCAGACTACAATTAATATCATTCAATATTGAAATTGAAACTCGAAAGATCGAGATTACTATAAATCCATCAAAATTTGCCTAATAAACAACAATTTTAGATAAAGGTAGTCACTTTTGTTCATCTCAAACTTGTTATTTGTGACTTATAGCTGTAAATCACGTAACAATAGCGTATCATGCTTTAACATTAGGTGGATACACTTCCTTATTAACAACTAAAAACATTAAACGAATGTCTTTCAATCTTATGGATCTTGTAAAAGATCAAGTTATGGGCCAACTTGCTGGTAAAGCTGCTGGATTCCTAGGGGAATCAGAATCAGGGGTTACTAAAGCTCTTGGCGGAATTTTTCCAATGCTATTAGGGTCGGTTGTCGACAAAGCTTCTGATAATGAAGGTGCTTCTGGCATTATGAATATGCTTAAGGGTGCTGATGGTAACATCGTAAACAACATCGCTGGTATGTTTGGTGACGGTGAAGGTAGCCCAGAAGGTCTAGTAGAGCAAGGTGGTAGCATGCTATCAGGATTATTAGGTGACAAAGTGGGTGGTTTAACTAGTCTAGTTTCTAAATTTTCTGGAGTATCAGAGGGATCTACTTCCTCTCTTATGGGAATGGCAGCGCCTATGATCATGGGCATGCTAGGAAAGCAGGTCAAAAGCGAAGGATTAGGCATATCTGGACTTCAAGGATTATTAGAAGGTCAGAAAGATTCAATAGCAAGTGCAATGCCAGAGGGTCTTGCAGACTTAGCTGGTGGAGCAGGACTTTTAGGTTCTCTAGGAGGTATTGTTTCAGGTATTACGGGAGCGGGTAAAGATGCTTTTGGAGCAGTTGGAGATGCTGGGAAAAATGTAGTAGGTGGAGCTGTGGACTTTGCTGGTAAAGGAGTAGATGCAGGTAAGAAGGTAGTAGGTGGTGCTGCAGATGCAGTATCTGGTGCTGCGGGCGCAGTAGGTGACGCTGGTAAGAAAGTTGTAGGTGGAGCTGCTGACCTTGCAGGTAAAGGAATTGATGCAGGTAAGAAGGTAGTAGGTGGTGCTGCAGATGCAGTATCTGGTGCTGCGGGCGCAGTAGGTGACGCTGGTAAGAAAGTTGTAGGTGGTGCTGCAGATCTAGCAGGTAAAGGAGTAGATGTTGCCTCAGATCTAGGTAAAGGCGCAGTAAAGACTGGTGGTAGTATCCTTAGATGGTTGCTTCCATTATTTTTAGTGTTACTATTGTTAGGATTTTTAATTACGAGATATGGATGTAGCACAGGTATAGATTCTTTAGACAATGCAGCTAAGAGTACGATGGGTGCTACAGAAGGTGTAGTAGGCGGAGCAGCTGATTTAGCAGGTGACGCTGTAGGTGCAGTCGGAGATGCAGCTAGTGCTACAGCAGGTGCTGTAGGTGACGCAGCAGGTGCCGTAGGAGATGCTGTAGGTGATGTAGCTGGCGCCGCAGGTGATTTAGTAAGCGGAGCATTTAGCAAAGTCAATGAAGCAGCTAAAGCAACTTTGGATGGTATTTCATTTGCTGCAGGGTCGGCAGGTGAGCAATTCATGGGATTTGTTAATGGTGGATTTAAAGGAGACGCTAGATTCAGATTCAATAATTTGACATTTGCGACAGGTTCTGCCACTATCGACGGTGCTTCTATGAGTGAGGTAGATAATATTGCAGCTATTATGAAAGCTTATCCAGAAGTTAAAATCAATGTAGAAGGATATACTGATAATACAGGTAATGCAGATGCGAATATCGCATTATCAAACTCAAGAGCAATCGCTGTAAAAAATAGATTAGTAGAGCAAGGCGTAGCGGCTAACAGAATAGCAGCTGAAGGATACGGAGCTGCTAATCCAGTTGCGGATAATGGTACTGCTGAAGGAAGAAAGCAGAACAGAAGAATTGAAGTTACGATTGCTAAATAATATAGCACTAGAGTAGTTCTTTTATGTAAAGTTACTACTCGAGCTAAGAACTAGATTTCAAACACTTTTTAAAAAGAGTGCTCTACTTCGGTAGGGCACTCTTTTTTTTGAGCATGTAGAAAACGCTAATGCCTATGATCATGATGATCAAGCCAGCTAATGACTCTATAGGGAGTTGTATCAATGTACTACAGACAAAAGCAAAAGTGACCAAGCCATACAGTAAAGGTACAAGTGGATAAAGTGGAGTCACAAAACTCGGTGACTTGGTAGATCTTTTTCTAAAAATAAATAAACTAAGGCCTGCAATACACATAAACAAAATATCCATGAAAGTCACAAAAGTGATGAGTTTTGCAAATGTCCCCCAGATTAGAATAAGAAGACAAGCCCATAAAGCTTGTACGATCATCGCGATATGAGGTGTCCGATATGTAGGGTGTATGGTTGATAAACTTTTAAAGAAGATTCCATCTTTTGCCATTTGGAAATAAATACGAGGAGCAGTCATAGAGTATATGCCGATAGTACCAAAAATGGATATCGCAATAAAGATAGTGACCAGTTTTGCGCCAAAGCTAAATACTTGATTTAGAGCATCTCCTGCCACCTTGTCCGTACTAGATAGCAACTCAAAAGGAAGGGCCTTCATATATGCAATATTGCATAATAGATAGACAATGGTCACAATGATACTACCTAGGATCATCGCCCGTGGTACGGTATATCTGGGTCGTTTGGCTTCTCCAGATAGATAGGTCGCATGATGCCAACCTCCAAAAGACCAAAAGACTCCTACGAGACTGATAAGCATCAGCGATATGACAGATTTATCTGTAGATAAAGGTTGCGCAGATGTAAATGCTTGAATCTCCCAGTCCCCAGTGCATAAGGCAACTACAATAATAATGAATGCTATGGCCATTAATTTTGCTCCCGTAAATATCTTAGCAAATGCCTGACTGATGTTTACGCCAAAAATATTGATTATGGTTAATCCAAGAATGAGTGAGACGGCTGTTATTTTTTTAGCAATTTCACTAAACTCAAAAAAGAAACCTAAATAGTCAACTAGTGCAACAGATAAAGCCGCTAAGGCTCCCGTATTGATTACCAATAAAATCACCCATCCATATAAAAAACCTGCCAAATCTCCATAGGCCTCTTTTAAATATACATATACACCTCCTGATGTCGGAAATCTGGATGATAGCTCTGAAAATACGAGAGTTCCCAATAAGGTGATAAATCCACCTATGGTCCATAATATGAGCACTAAAGAGTAATTTCCAAGATCTCCAATGATCTTGCTGGGAGTAGTAAATATGCCTGATCCAATGCATGATCCTATGGCAATCATGGTCAATCCTCCGACGGTAAGCTCTTTCTTAAGTGTACTCATAGCTATGATTAGATCAGTAAAATAGTATATTTGGACAGACCGCCCAAACAATTGTATGCTTAGACGTCAAATACTTACTCTGCTCATTCTGATACTTGCTGTAGTATACGGCACAAGTCAGCAGCTTGGTATAGAGCTACTTGGTGGTAAAGATAAAGTAGATATACCATTTGATTATCACCAAGGATTCATAGTGGTAGATCTCAAGTTTAAAAATGCGATTACCCTTTCGTTTTTATTCGATACCGGGTCAGAGCATACCATTTTATTTAAGCGGGAAATTGCAGAACTTCTCGGTATACCGTTTGGACGTCGCGTAAAAATTCAAGGAGCGGATCTTACGGATACCTTATATGCGCATGTACTTCGAGATGTCAATATTAAGGTTGAAAAAACTGAGGCTGTACAGAAAGATATCCTTGTGATGGATAAGGACTTTCTACAGATGGATGAAATCACAGGCGAGCGTATCGATGGTATTTTGGGATCAAGTTTTTTTCGTGGTTTGGTGGTGAAACTTGATTATAAAAAGAAAAAGCTAACCATTATCAATCCACGTAAATTAGTCATACCAGATATACAAGAATACGCCAAAATACCGCTCGAAATTGAAAATTATAAACCCTATATCAAGACCAATATACTCACTGAAGATGGAGATGAAAAGAGACTTCAAATCCTATTAGATACCGGAGCTGCCCTTGGCTTTTTACTCCATGCCAACACAGATACCTCGCTGGTCATTCCAGATAAAATAGTACCAGGTAGTCTGGGAAAAGGCTTAGGTGGTGAGATTATTGGCTATATCGGAAAGACAAAGAGGCTCTCCTTTGACCAATTTTGGTTTGATGGATTGCTCACGTATTATCAAAATCTTGATCAGAGTATCATGCAATCTAGTACAATCAAACGTAATGGTTTGATAGGTAACACAATGCTATCAAGATTTGATATGTACCTCGATATGGTACATAGCTTTGTATATCTACGACCTCATAAAAATTACAATAAGAAGTTTAGATATGATAAAAGCGGTCTGGTAATTTATGCTTTTGGACCCAATTTAGATCGGTATTTTGTCAAAGCCGTTATCTATGATACACCAGCGGATAGGGCAGGTATAAAACCTGGCGATATCATAGAAAAAGTAGGATTTAGAAGAATGAAAAATTATTCGCTGGCGAAACTTTCTAAAAAATTATCCGGTGACGATGGTGATAAGATAAAACTTACATTAAGACGAGGAGACGACAGATATAAAGTAACATTCCGCTTAGAAGATAAACTAGAAAATATACAATAGTCTAAATCATGAGGGTTGCCTTAGCTCAAATATCATCCGTGTTGCTAGATCAAAAAAAGACTTTGCATAAGGTCATAAGCTATCTAGAGAAAGCTGTTAGGGAAAAAGCAGACTTGGTAATATTTGGGGAAGCTCTTCTGCCAGGATATCCATTTTGGTTGTCGCCCATGCATTCATCTATTTTCAATGATCAAGTTCAGAAAGATATCCATGCTAGATATATAGAGGCAGCTATAATGCCCGAAGCAGGTGATCTAGATCCTTTGCTAAAAGCATGTAAACAGAATAAAGTCGCTTGCTATTTAGGTACAATCGAGCGAGCCAAGAATAGAGGCGGACATAGTCTGTATTGCAGTCTTATCTATATAGATCAAGGAGGGATCATACAATCCGTACATCGCAAGCTGCAGCCTACCTACGAGGAGCGACTATCATGGGCACCAGGTGATGGGCATGGTTTACGTACACATGAGTTATGTGATTTTACGGTCGGCGGTCTGAATTGCTGGGAAAACTGGATGCCGCTATCACGAGCTGCTTTATATGCGCTGGGAGAAAATTGTCATATCGCCGTATGGCCCGGGGTGCCTCGTAATACAGTAGATCTAACTCCTGTATTAGCTAAAGAAGGTCGTTCATATAGTATTTCAGTTTCTGGCATGTTTAGTAGAGCGGATATTCCTAAAGACTTTCCACACTATCAGTTATTCTACGATGCATGTCCTGAAATCGTAGCAGATGGTGGTAGTTGCATTGCTGCACCGGATGGATCTTGGCTTATTGAACCACAGGTTGGTAAAGAAGGCGTATTCGTCGCTGAGCTGGATATGAATAAGGTACGAGAAGAACGCCAAAATTATGACCCCGCAGGACATTATTCCAGACCTGATATAACCAGATTGATTATAGATCGATCTAGACAATCTATTGCAGAATTTAGAGATTAAATGTAAATATAACTTGACATTACGAACTATCTTATTTATTTTTATGTAAAGTTATATTTACATAATGTAAAACAAAATTTACTATGAAATCAAAAGTTAGTTATGATGACTCTCAAAAGTCTACACGTAAGTCTTTATTCATCTGGACATTGCTATGGCTTACATCATTTGGAATGACTACGTTTGGTACTATTCTACTGTGGGAAAAGGCTGTCATACCAAGCATTATATCCATTTTCATTACAAGTTGTTTGGGATTGAAAATGTTAGGGGCTAACTGGAAAAATATCAAGATACAGGATGAAATGTACCAAAAAATAAATCTTGAAGCGATTGCAAAGGCATTTGGGTTTACATTGTTAATAGGCTTTACTTTGTTTTTACTGTTCATTGCAGACATTACGACTATAGATGTGAATATGTCCATTATTGCAGTAGTCATGTCTATTTGCTATGTGATTGCCTTGGTGATAGGTCAAAGAGCATATAAATGATCAATAAACTGAAAGTACTACGTGCTGAGCATGATTTGACTCAAGCTGATCTAGCCCACGATCTTGGGGTCTCACGGCAAACAATCAATGCGATAGAAAAGGGTAAATTTGACCCAAGCTTAAGTTTAGCATTCAAGATTTCACGGCGATTTGATATGCCTATCGAAGCTATATTCAAGGAGAATACAGAGAAGTAAATGAGCTATCACAAACACAACAAGCATCAAGGGAAGTATGATTTTGGTATGTTGAGACAGCTCATACCTGAGATTGAAGATTATTTAATCCCTAAGCCAAATGGAAAACTGACATTAGATTTTTCATCATCAAGCGCTGTTAGATTACTCAATCAAGGCCTTCTGAGACAGTATTACAACTTGCAATACTGGGATTTTCCGAAAGAAAATCTTTGTCCACCTATTCCAAGCAGAGCGGAGTATATTCATTTTATATACGATTTACTGAAAGATGTCAAAAAGCCCAAATCGGCTGTCACTTTATTGGATATCGGTACAGGTGCTACTATGATTTATCCGATAATAGGTCATTTAGAATATTTATGGTCATTCATCGCTACAGATGCGAATGAGATTTCGATAGAAAATGCCCAAAAGATTATCGATCGAAATGAGAATCTCAGTCAGTGTATAGTTTTGAAACGTCAAGATCAGGATGCGATCTTTAGAGGAATCATAGAGCCTGATATGTATATTGATTGTACCATCTGCAATCCTCCTTTTTTCAAGTCATACGACGATCACCTAAAAGCGAATGCTCGTAAAACCAAAAATATCACCAAAGGGCGAGCGAAAAATGCCAATATCAACTTTGCAGGAAAACATCATGAACTAGTATATCCAGGTGGAGAAGAAGCATTTATAAAAGAAATGATAGATGAGAGTTTAGATGTTAAGATAAACTGTCTGTACTTTACGACTTTGGTGTCAAAAGCAAGCATTTTATCTATGTTAGAATCATATCTGACTGATAAGAATCCTACCTTAGTCCGATCTCATACCTTAGAAGTTGGTAATAAAAAAAGTTATATCCTTGTTTGGAGTTTTTTGACATCAAAGCAAATGACGATCTGGAAATCTCAGCGCTCATAATGAACGAATTGGTAAATTTAGACCTGATATGAACAAGCGTTACAGTGTATATGTCGTAGAGTTAAACAAGAAGGTTTTTACAGAGAATCGTAAGTTTCGAGAGGCCAACCCACAGTATAACGGAGTACTTGAATGTCTCTATGTGGGCATGACAAGTCTTACGCCGCAAGAGCGATTCAAAAAGCATAAAACAGGTGCATTATCTAAAAAAGGTCATAATATATCATCCAGTATAGTTAGGAAATACGGCACTTTCTTAAGATCAAGCCTTTATGCAGAATATAATCCGATGACCAAAGCCGAAGCTATAAAAATGGAAGAGCAATTGGCACTAGAGTTGAGAAGGAAACGGTATGCAGTTTGGTGGAATTAGGCGGAGCTTAATTTTGCTGTCTAGGGTTTAGGGATTTATGTTGGGCTCCGGCCATTATTATCTAATATATCCAAGTTCCTTAAGTTGATTAGGTTCCTGTAACAAATAGGTCTTTCCAGACTTGATAAGATAGAGGGGGTTTGATAAATCTAAAACATGTTTATATAAATGGTCAGTGATGCATAATCCCTTATTCTTTCTTTCTTCTAAAATCATGGCCTTGATCATCTCTACATGTAGAGGCATGACTTGAGAAAACGGCTCATCTAACAAACAAAACTTAGATTTGGACTTAAGAATTACGAAGATTTCGATGATCCTTCTTTGACCTGAAGAGAGCTCTGATAATCGAGATCTATAGTTTGATTGAAACTCAGAAAAATAATGTAGCAACAACGAAAAATCTAAATTAAAATCTCTCAAGACTCTTTTAACCGTAAGATGTTTAGGGATGAAATTTTGCTGTGCTAAATATTTAATATTCTGATAATATCTATTATTCATTTTCAATGGCTTTTCATTAATTCTAATAGAATGAGATTGTGATTGAAGCTGACCAAATATGATTTTGAATAAGCTAGATTTACCAGTTCCATTTCTACCAAATAGACCGACCACCTGACCCGTCCCTATCTTTAAATAAACATCTTGAAGTATTCTCAGTCCTCTATATTCAAGAAAAATACCATCTGCCTCTAAGATATTTTTCATGATATATAGTTTGTTATTCCAATGAATAAAATGAATAGTAATAACTCAAAAATAAATGCAAATAATAATAGAGAGTTTTTGGTAAGTCCTAAGTTTTGGAAATAAGTAAATCGCTCTTTTGTCCTGGAAATCGAAATAAGAATAATGACTATAGTTACTACTTTGAACCAAAATACTTCTGTAAAAGCTTGCAATCCCCATTTGTATATTATGCTTGCAGAGCAAATATTGATCAAGATTGAATAGATCGCAATGAATCTGTAAAAAGTGAAAAATAGTCGGATTTTTTTCATAACATTTACATCATTATAACTCTTTTGATCTGTTTTTATTTAAGTTGTTTTGTTGATGTAAATCTTCAAACAAACTAGGCTTTGTTAGAATAATTACTCAATACTTTTTTTAAAGAAAAACTAAGCATGCGACACTCCTTTATACACTCTAAACACCATATAAACCCTAAACCTTAAACCTAATTATCGCTTACTAATCTTATTCCCAGAAATATGCCGTTGTCTAGAGCACTTATGGCGACTATCCTGTTCATCATAGGATCTTTTTTTGACATGCTTGGTTGATCTACCTTGTACTCGTTTTCGCCACATACGCCAGCTACTTGGCTTCATTTCACGTCGCATGAGTTCGATGACTTCCTTCTCAGATAATCCGAATTGCATTGTGATGGCATCAAAAGGAGTTCGATCTTCCCAAGCCATCTCTATGATGCGATTGACATCCCTATCCGTAAATCCTTCTTTATATCTTTTTGCCATGACTGCCTAACAAAAAGCAGCTTAAGAGGTTTACTACTCAGATATGCGTAAAACTCATCTACCCTCCAAAATATGTGAAGTTTGTGGTCGTCCATTCAACTGGCGAAAGAAGTGGGAAAAAGTATGGGATGATGTAAAATACTGCAGTGAAAAATGCAGGCGAAATAGAAAGAAAAAAACCGCTCATGAAGCTTAGACTTATTTTGGGAGACCAACTGAATATCAATCATAGATGGTTTCAAGAAGATCCATCAGACCTGATATATTTTATGGCAGAGATGCGTCAAGAAACGGATTATGTAAAGCATCATGTCCAAAAGATCGTGGCATTTTTTAAGTCCATGAGAGCTTTCGCGGGCAAGTTAGAGAAGAATGGAAGCAAAGTAGTCTACTATCAACTCGATGATGCATCGAATACCGGTAATCTAACCAAAAACCTATTGCAGCTCATCGACCAATATAAGATCACTCATTTTGAATATCAACTACCTGACGAATATAGGCTAGATCAGCAGCTAAGTACGTTTTGTGATCAGCTTGAGATTAGCACAAGGTCATATAGCACAGAGCATTTTCTCACAGATCGAAAAGACCTTAAAACATTTTTTGAAGGAAAGAAGACTTACCTGATGGAATCTTTTTATCGAATGATGCGGAGAAAATATGATCTTTTAATGGATGGAGATCAACCCATTACAGGAAAGTGGAACTATGACGGTGACAATAGGAAAAAACTACCCAAGAAACATGAAGTTACTGACCCGAAACTTTGGACAGAGAATGTCCAAGAAATCGTAGAGATGCTGGATAAAGTAGGGGTGTCCTATTTTGGAAATATTGATCCTAATAACTTTGTATGGCCCACCACCCGTGAAGAGTGTATAAAACTTATGGAGTATTTCAATACTAAGCTCTTGCCTCTTTTTGGGGCTTACCAAGATGCTATGCATACGGATGAGTGGAGCCTTTATCATAGCCGCCTTTCCTTTGGTATGAATGCTAAACTGATCAGCCCACTAGAAGTTGTACAATCAGCTATAGGGCAATGGCAAAATAATCAGGATGATATTAGTATTGCTCAGATAGAAGGTTATGTCAGGCAAATCATAGGATGGCGAGAGTACATGCGAGGTGTATATTGGGCGCATATGCCAGAATATGCTGAAAAGAACTTTTTCAACCATAATCGAAAGCTACCATCATGGTATTGGGATGGTAATACAAAGATGAACTGTCTCCACCATGCTATACAACAATCTTTAGATTATAGCTATGCACATCATATCCAGCGCTTGATGATAACAGGTAATTTTGCATTACTGGCAGGTATTGACCCTGATGAACTAGATCAATGGTATCTAGGTATCTACATCGATGCGATAGAGTGGGTAGAGATTACCAATACTCGAGGAATGAGCCAATTTGCAGATGGCGGAATTGTGGGCACTAAACCATATGTAAGCTCTGCTAACTATGTGCATAAGATGAGCAACTATTGTGATAGCTGCCACTATGATCGTAAGCTCAAAACAGGTGATAGAGCTTGCCCTTTCAATAGTTTATACTGGAATTTTTATGACCAACATGAAGATAAACTAGTCAAAAATCCAAGAATAGGCATGATGTATCGTACTTGGGCAAAAATGGATGGTGAGAAAAAATCAGACATGCTAAAGCAAGCTGCTTTCTACCTAGATCATATTGAAGAGCTCTAGAAGTAATTACATCAATGAAACCTATTTAATTGAGTTATAAGACTATTGACTTATAGTCAAATAATACTAGTATTATTAACCGATCACTGATTTCGATATTTAGTGTATTTCTGATCCATTGACGACTGTAGCAATGAGCATTTTTTGCTAGATTATTAAATCAGCTATCCTCGATAATACGTTCTTTCGCGATACCATAGCGATATATTTTCGAATAATCTTTTTTTACATGTATAAAAAAGTTGATACGTACTAAGCTGATTAAAAGCGTAGTAACGTATTAATATGTTGAATAAAATTTATAAGTCTTTTTTTAATTTGATAATTACCTTCTAGAGACAAGACTATTCTGTAATACTTGAGTCTATATTTGTGCCAGACGAATTTAGTACCACCCCCCAATTTGAAAGTTCCCTCCTTTCAAAATCTGAACAATGCCTCCCTTTGTGTTGAGGAGGTATTTTTTAAAACATTTTTATAACCAAAACTTATGTCCTATGTGTAAAACATTACGCAGAACAGGAGCCGTATATCTGTGCTCCATTTTAAGCTTATTTTGCTTGACATTAGTTACTAACCACGCCTCAGCGCAGGCCGTAGCATGTAACGATAATGTACAAGTATCACTTGATGAGAACTGTCAGGCTGATATCACTCCAGATATCGTACTTGAGGGAAACAGTCCTATCACTCCTTCTGACTATACCGTAACGATCTCTGGTGTAACGGGTACAACCATTACAACTCCAGGAAGCTACAGTGTAACAGTAACTCTTAACTCTACAGGTAATAACTGTTGGGGTAATATCATTGTAGAAGACAAACTAGCACCTCAAATGGATCCAACCGATCCTACTCAATGTGCTTGTCCTCCAGGTAATACAGATCCTGCTTGTGAATTTTTATGTACTGACTTAGACGGTATTCTAAACGGAACTGTAGCCGTACCTTCTCCTGCACCTGTAGAAAACTGTACAACAGTAACAGCGGTAAGTAATGATGTTGTTTCTGACGGAGCAGACTGTGGTTCACAAATAATTACAAGAACTACCGTGTATACAGATGCTTCAGGAAATACTTCTGATGCTTGTATTCAAGAATTTAGATTAGTACCGATTGATATCACTACTGATATCACTGGACCTGCATCTCCAGTACAATTGGAATGTGGAGCAAGTGCAAGTATGCAGTCTATTTATGATTATTTCGAGCCTACACTAGGAGCAGCAGGAGCAGCAGCTCAAGCATGGCCTACGATCAATGGCACAGCTATTACTGGACAGCTTTGTAATATCGTCGTTACAAAAGTAGATCAGACATTTGATGTCTGTGGTGAAAGTTGTTCAGGTAACTTTAAAGTTATCAGAAACTGGACTGTGTTAGATTGGTGTAGTGGTGCCACCGAAAACTTTGTACAAATAATTCAAGCAAGCGATACAGAAGGACCGACTGTAGACGCAGAGGATATTCAAGTTACTGTAGACCCTTGGGGTTGTGTAGGTAACTTCCTTATGCCAGAGCCAACATTATTGCATGACAATTGTGCAGACGTAGTTACTTATACCATAAATGGGCCAGTAGGGGTTTCTATCAATCTAGACGCTGTTACAGGACAGTACTATGTGTACGGAGCACCAAAAGGTGATCATACATTTACTTATGTAGCTGCTGATTGTTGTGGAAATACGACTAATTTTGATATCACAGTAAGTGTGGTAGATAAAACTGCGCCTATAGCTATTGGTACTCAAAATCTTGTAGTGTCATTAACGAATGGTACAACTTCAGGCAGTGGTTTTGCTAAAATATTTGCTGCTAGTGTTGATAATGGCTCATTTGATGGATGTGGACCAGTACACTTAGAAATAAGAAGAGAAACAGACGCTTGTAATATTGCTGGAAACATTACATATAACAACGATGGTCATGCATTTGACTCTTCTACTGATACTGACGATGGAGCTTTTGTAAGATTCTGTTGTGCTGATTTGACTGATGTTGATGAGAATGGTACTCCTTTCGGTATGGTAAAAGTATGGCTGAGAGTTTGGGATGATGGAGATATGGATGGAACATTTGGGTCTGCAGATGATAATTATAATGAAACTTGGATAGACGTACGTGTAGAGGATAAGCTTGCGCCTGCAATATTATGTCCAGCAGATATCACAGTAGAGTGTGATGCTGACGTAAATAATCTTTCAGTATTAGGTTCGGCTACTGCTTTTAATACTTGTGGAAATCCTGAGGTACTTTATACTGATACTCCAGATCTAAACGGTTGTGGAGCAGGTACTATCGTCAGAAGATGGTATGTGAAGAGCTTTCCTAATATTTTCTGTTTACAAACGATCACGATCGAGGCATTAGATCCTTTCAATGGGGATATCACATGGCCTGCTGATCAAGATGTAGTATGTACTGATCTACCTGGTGCTCCTACAGCTCCTATATATGTAGGTGGAGTATGTGATCAGATCGCATACAGTGTAGAGTCTGATACATTCCTATTAGAGGATGGCGCATGTTTCAAAATATTAAATGATTATACCGTAATCGATTGGTGCCAGTTTGATCCTAATGCATCTGTACCTACTGGTGTATGGTCACATGTACAAGTAGTGAAAGTAAGCGACGATGTTGCTCCTGAGGTATTGAACTGTGGTCCATTGATGTTTGAGGTTGACTCACCAATATCTGGTGGTTCAGCAAGCAACTCTACTTCATGTAGTGCTACAAGTGTAACTTTGACAAACGCAGCAGCAGACTTTGGTGACTGTGCAAGTGCTTGGTTGAAGTGGGATATTTCAGTAGATGAGTGGGGTGATGGAACTATAGATTATGTATATAGTACTTCTTTACCTACTAATAATCCTTTCTATGTAGCGGCTACTACGACTAATCAAGAAGTAAGTATAACGCTACCAAACCCGATAGAGGGTAGTATGAGTAATCATAAAGTGACGTGGTCAGTTTCTGATGGTTGTGGTAATGTTGGTTCTTGTAATTCTACTTTTATGGTCGTTGATAAAAAAGCGCCGACTCCTTACTGTATAAATCTGAGCACTGCATTAATGCAGAACGGTATGGTAGAATTATGGGCTTGTGATTTTGATCTAGGTAGTTTCGATAACTGTACAGATATTGATGACCTAAGATTTACCTTTACAAGTACTCCACCTGAGAGTGACCCTGCATACGACCCATCGACTAAGTGTTCTTCGATTACATTTGATTGTGATGACTTACCTACAGATCCTACTGATAGGATAGAAGTAGAAGTCTATGTTTGGGATGAAAAAGGAAACTTTGATTTCTGTACAGTACTCCTTACACTTATTGACAATCAAGGAGGATGTAATGGTGCTGCACCTAGAGCTATGATTTCTGGAGTAGTACAGACGCCTACTGGTGATGTCATAGAAGATGCTTCAGTAAAACTAGAAACTGACTTACCATGGTATCCAATTGCTGAAACGACTGATGCCAATGGAGAGTATGCATTTGATAGTAACCCAATGTATATTGATTATACTATCGGAGGTACTAAAGACAATGATGATATGAATGGTGTATCTACACTAGACTTAGTACTTATCCAAAAGCACATCCTTGGTATCACCACCTTAGATAATGCTTACAAGGTAATTGCTGCAGATATCAATAGTGATGAAAATGTATCAGCTATTGACTTAATCGAGTTACGTAAGTTGATATTAGGTATTCACTCTGAGTTACCAAACAATACGAGTTGGAGATTTGTAGACGGAGACTATACATTTGCTGATGCAAGTGATCCATTCCCATTCGAGGAGGAGATCTATCTATCTCAGATAACAAGTGATATGATGAGTGAAAAGCTGATCGGTATCAAAGTAGGAGATGTAAATAATACAGCATCTGCCAATGCACAATCAGCAGTGGTATCTAATAGAAGCAATACAACGCTTACATTCTTTACCAACGACCAAGAGGTAGTAGCTGGTGAAGAAGTAGAAGTGGTAATTGCTGCTGAAAATTTTGACAATATTATTGGATTCCAATATACATTAGACGTTGAAGGTATTGAACTCAATGGTGTCTCAAGTGGTACACTGGACATAAGAAACCATAACCTTGGTTCAATCTCATCAACACAACTGACATCGAGCTGGAATGAAGTGGATGGTGTGACCGTATCCCCCGAGGAAACGCTTTTCACAATAAACTTCACCGCTCGTACGTCGGGTTTACTTAGCGAAATGATGACGTTGACTTCATCAGCTACTCAAGCAGAAGCATACAATGCTGATCTTGAAACGACTGATCTAGTACTCAACTTCAGAGATGCGGATGGTAATGATAAAGCTGATTTTCAACTTTATCAGAATAGTCCAAACCCATTCCAAAATCAGACAACTATATCCTTCAATGTACCTGCATCAGGAAATGCTACACTTTCAGTTTTTGACGTGACTGGAAAAGTAGTTTACAGAAATGTAATGCAAGTGACAAAAGGTTATAATGAGATACAATTAAGTAAAAATGACCTAAATGCTCAAGGCGTAATGTACTATCAGCTTGAGAGTGGCACAAATGTTGCAACTCGTAAGATGATTGAGATTGAGTAAGGTTATTAAACTTTAATAGACCTATTGCTGTCCCCTTCGTCAGGGACAGCATTTTTTTTGCCCTGTAGTGAATGGGTGATGTTGATTCTTATGTCAAGTCCTTTTCAAATGTTCATTTCCATATTATGAAAAATCACGTACTTTTCAATCCGACTCTACGGAGGATTCTTTTAAATTGAAAGTAAGAGAAATGAATTATAATAAGGTCTTATACTCATTTAAGTAGGTCCATAAACAAGACTAAGACTAATGCATTAGACATACCTCTTGACAAATAAACAAGAGTTTTATCTATTATTTAAAAGATGTCTCCACTTCGGTCGACACGAAAGGTAAAAAGATTTAATTATCCTTTTAGATAGAAAGTAGCCTTAACAACACCCACCACCAGGAGTACAGCTACTAGCCGTAAGGTCTGATAGATTAAATTTTGGTTTGTCGTCAGGCACCATGCACTGATCTTGGGCCAAGCAAGCAGTCTTTTGAGCAACGAGTAAAAACTGCTTACCATCATGAGCAAGGTTGTATTTCCCAATTGTATCACCTTGATATTCAACTTCGATCTCTTGATCGCCGAGTTCTAGCACTTTTTCAGCTAATTCAATGATACTGACCAGTTTCTCAGGATGTAACCGATGATCATAATCATCCGCTTCCCAGAGCTGAAAGTTCGCCTTGACCTCTGATCGTCTTACGCCACCGCAATCAATGAAGTCTTTAGTCACCTTACCTACCTCGGTCACATGAAAGTGATTAGACACAAGTTTGCCATCTGGTAATGCGAATGCTATGGTGGTAGATTGCTTGAGGATATTCTTGATTTCTGATAGGGTCATGATGATTTGATTTGGGCCTAATAATAAATCAAATATACTCGAAAAAAATACCTTAAAGCAGCAAATAAACTTCACTTTACCAACAAATAAAGAGTGGATTCAACTCCATTTTTGGAGCTAATTTATTTTGAATTCGCATGTTACTAATATACTATCGTAATCATCTAAACGATCTCTTCTATATCTCATTCCAATGTTAACTTTTTCTGATACCTTTCTTAAAATATATCCACTGAAAAAACGAGTTACTTCATTGCGCTGATGTTTACTGTATCCAACAGTAGTAGGTTCACCGCCTGGGGTGCTAAGGGTTGTACGACTTGTATTACCAGTAATAAATGATGCACCAACGGAAGGTCTAAAGATCCAGTTTTTTTTGAGTATTAAATCATACTCTAGGCAAAGTGAAATAATCGAATATTTCATATTTGTGGTCTCTTGAAACCACGGTTGATTATATATAAAGTTGCTTAAATCATTATTTAATTCTAGCTGGATGAATGAATTATTTTCAACATTGGAGTAAGTAATTCTCGCAAAATCGATTGATAAGCCAAAATTATTTTTTGTTGTTCTAAGACCTTGACCAACAATAAGTGCTAACAGATCTTCTGTCGATTGATCATATCTGTATTGGAATTGTGTAATACCAATGTTGGAGTAGGTGCTTAAATTTACTTGAGCCCTTGATTCTACCGAACAAAGAATTAATGTTAATAGAGAAAGATTAATTAATAATTTTTTCATTTCGGAGAGAGTCAAAAGTATTTGATTTTGCCTTAACCAAAGAAAGCATGCGTTTAGATCTTAATCAATTAGGAGTATAATTCAACAGAAAAGAGTAGAAATGATCATTCGATTTTATTTTTCACAGTTAGTCCTGTCAAGGACTTGGATATAACTAGAATGTTAAAATACTTTGGCTTTTAAAAATATAAATGCCGACCAATAATCTAGTACATTTTGATGTTTTAGGCTTATGCCAATAGCAGTATTACTCCTTGGTTTATAGGATACTCTCAAACTGGTCATTCCTCTCCATACGATTTCAGATCGTTGACTTTTTTGATAACCTACTACTGTTGGACTGCCATCTCCCTCAGCGGTAAGTCGGGTTCGAGAATCACTCCCGAAAATAAAACTACTTCCTATAGCGAGTCCAATGTCAAATTTTTCTGATGTTATAATGTTATAGCCGATGAATGGACTCATTGATGAATATTTATAAGAAATGGACTCTTGTAAGAAAGGTGCCGTATAAATGACTCTAGTTAAATCACGATTAAAGACTAATTGAATCTGAGAAGGCGACCCAAAATCAGTTCTGTGATAATTATAAACAGATAGATCAATTCCTCCAATTAATTTATTCCAATTTCTTGAAATTCTTATTTCGTAGGACAAAGTATTCCGTTTTTCATAATCAGAACTACCAAATCTAATGGGTATCTGGGTTAAACCTATACCTGCAGATAGGGAGAATGAATTTTCTCTTTGTGCATTAGATTTTTCCGAAAAAAGAAATGTAATAGAAATCAAAATAATATATAAACTATGGTTAAGTTTCATGTTAATGTTAGTATAGATAAATCGAGATGGTGAAGTTTTCCGCCATCCCGATTAAGTGACTTGAATTAATTATCTTTTGTTATTGAGATCTTTCATTCATAAAAAAGTCTACATCCGAACTTGGGTGATATTCAAATCCATTTGGATCAATTAGTTGACAATATTCCACGATGTCTTCTCCAATTTCGTCGTCTTTGCTTCTGTATATTATTGGTATATCCCATGATAACTCTACTCCATAAATTTCAAAAGAAAGGGTAATATCTCTTGTTAATTCACCTCCACCGTCATCTTCATACCATATATGTTTCATTCGGTCTCCATCAGTTTCTCTGTCCCAAATGATTATGGAATGATCGGGATAATAGAATTCGTTATTACCTTTTACTCCACCGGATTGATGAAATACATAATCTAAAGCTCCTCCTGTAATCTCTAGTTCTCCATTATCTCCTGTATCATATGTGACGGCATCTGAATAAATAGAATAAATATAAAACTCTCCTTTTCCTCTCCATGAATCATAATCATTTCTTGCACGAAATCTTCGAATGTTTTCTGTACCGTTAACACAATCACGCTCACACTCTTCTGGACATTGATCAGGACCAGGGCCTGAGGGACCACTTGGGCCCGCACCAGGGCCATAAATCGCCACTACAATATCATTTCCGCAAACATTTCCTATTGTTATAATAGGTCTAGTTATTTGTGAAAAAAATACAGTGTTCATATCATTTGGTGAATAGTAATTCTCTGCTTCTCTTACGATAAAGGAAATTTTTGTGGGTTCCTTTAAAATTGAAGTGGTTCCCTCTACACAATTTTCAAAATATCCTACATTGGCATTAGGATCCTGATCATCAAAATCATCATCATAATATACTTTTGACTCAAACTCAGTTGCATCTTCTTCACCAAGCTTTAAGATGGTCATAGCCGGTACATTTTGACATATGAAATCTAATAACTCAGAATTAGATGGATTTTGCTCAATTAATAATTCACTTAAAGAATTACCCTCAACAGCGGGCTCATCTTTAACTAAATTCCAAAAAAAATTCAACTTCATAATGATCATTCTTTTCGTTACTAGCAATACACAACTTATCAAATACATTTAAAACTTTAGGATTTTTAGCTACTAAACAAGAAAGTTCATTGGCAAGATTTTTCTTAGCGGCATTTTGGGCTATTCGCGATACTTTCTCTCCTTTTCTTACCTCTAGAGTTGGATTTTCAGAAAGATCATCTAGAACGACATCCTCTTTAGCACATGAAAACAACAAAAAGAGGATACCCCCCCCCTAATAAAAACAACAATTTTTTCATAATAAATTAAATTTCATAATTAACAAACACCCAAACCCCGATCGCTGGTCTAGACACAATAACTTTCATGAGGTAGTACATTATTTATGATAAAGTCAAGTTTAGCCTCATATATTTCTTTTTAGCATTTGTATAATCTATTCCATAACATGCCTATACCAAGTTGGATATTATCCGTTGCTTGAGTATGAAATAATGAACCAAAATCGACCTTGTAGATTTTAAACCATATCACTATTAAAGAAAAACTCTACCTCTGGGTGATTGTCCTGAGCCATCTTAAGTGTCCAAGCAGATTCTGCTAGGAAGACAAGATTTCCATCTTTATCATGAGCTATATCTCGTCTTCTTCTCGCTGTGAACTCTTTCAGAACCGCTGCATCATCACATTGTACCCAACAAGCTTTGTATAGATTGATGGGCTCGTAAGAGCAGGTTGCACCGTACTCGTTTTTGAGACGATATTGGATGACTTCAAACTGGAGAGCACCTACGGTACCAATAATTTTACGTCCGGTATCTTGTCTCGTAAATAGCTGTGCAACACCCTCATCCATCAATTGTAAAATTCCTTTAGCTAATTGCTTGGACTTCATAGGATCAGCGTTGTCTACATACCTAAATTGCTCTGGTGAGAAGGAAGGTATTCCTTTAAATTGTAGTTTTTCACCCTCTGTAAGACCATCGCCGATTTTGAAATTACCAGTATCGTAAAGACCTACGATATCTCCAGGATATGCTTCATCAATAACCTCTTTCCGTTCGGCCATGAAGGAAGTAGGGTTGGAGAATTTTAGTTTTTTCTCATTTCTGACGTGGTAGTAGTTGGTGTTTCGCTTGAATACACCGGAGCAGATTCTTAAAAACGCGATTCGGTCACGGTGCTTAGGATCTATATTGGCATGAATTTTAAAAACGAATCCTGTAAACTTAGGATCTAGTGGTTCTACTTTACGAAGATCAGTTTCTCGAGGTAGAGGAGAAGGGGCAATCTCGACGAAGCAATCCAATAGTTCTTTTACACCAAAGTTATTGACGGCACTCCCAAAAAATACAGGATTGAGTTCTCCCTTAAGATATGCTTCTTGATCAAAATCCGGATATACTTCGTTTACCACTTCAATTTCTTCTCGGAGCTCCGCAGCGGCAGCGGATCCTACTTTTTCATCTAAGATAGGATCATTGACATCTGATATGACGATAGCATCTTCTTCGTCAGCATGTTTACTATGTTGCTTAAACAGTACAAGCTCTTTTTTATAGATATTATATACACCTTGAAAGCGCTGTCCCATGCCAATTGGCCAGCTTAGAGGGCATGCTTTGAGTTTGAGTTTTTCTTCGATTTCGTCTAGTAAGTCGAATCCATCTTTACCTTCTCGATCCATTTTATTGATGAATACGATCATTGGAGTCTCTCGCATACGACATACTTCAACGAGCTTTTCGGTCTGCATCTCTACACCTTTGGCGACATCGATGACTACAATTGCACTATCCACAGCAGTAAGGGTACGATAGGTATCTTCTGCAAAATCTTTGTGACCGGGAGTGTCTAGGATATTCACTTTACGATCGCGATAGTTGAATGCCATGACAGAAGTCGCTACAGAGATCCCTCTTTGTTTTTCAATTTCCATAAAATCAGAAGTCGCATGTTTCTTGATTTTATTGGATTTGACAGCCCCTGCTACTTGTATTGCACCACCAAAAAGGAGCAGCTTTTCTGTCAAAGTGGTTTTACCGGCATCTGGGTGAGATACGATACCAAAGGTTCTTCTACGTTCTATTTCTTTTGCTACGCTCATAATCAGGCTGCAAATGTATGGAGACTAACTCAATGATGCGTGGATTCGCTAATGCTTTCTTAAGAAGTCGCATTTTTTGGTATTTCAGAATAGATCATAGTACCTTGTATGCTAGTAATAATTAGAAAGTACGAAGCATGGTAGAGTTAGCCAGTATTATCATCTTAGGAATTTTAGCACAATGGGTAGCATGGAGGTTGAAAGTACCCGCGATATTACCATTGATATTAATAGGATTGGCTGTAGGTCCATTTTCCACGTTATATACCCATGATGGGCATAAATGGTTGAACCCGATATTTGATGCTACGCAGGGTGGTGGTTTATTTCCTGGTGAAAATCTATTTTATTTTGTGGAACTTGCTATTGGCATCATTCTATTTGAAGGAGGTTTGACACTCAAACGAAATGAAATAAAAGCTATTGGACCTATCATTGGGAAACTCATATCGGTCGGTTCTGCAGTTACCTTTTTTGGAGCAGCGATTATTACTTACTTTTTGATTGGCTTAAGTTGGCCTTTATCATTCCTATTTGCAGGACTGATTATTGTTACAGGTCCTACCGTTATTGCGCCTATATTAAGAAATATTCCTCTCAAAAAAGATGTAGCGAATATCCTCAAATGGGAAGGTATTTTGATTGACCCAATTGGGGCATTAGCAGCTGTTTTGGTATATGAATTTATTGCCAGTGGGGTCACGGGTGGACATGGAGGTCATGGTGATGGATCTTTTACGGCCGAGGCTTTTAAGCACTTTCTTACGCTTACATTAGAGGGTCTTGCATTAGGTACTATTGCTGCATTCGCTTATCGAGAGCTTGTCAGGCGACATTGGATACCTCATTATCTACTTAACGTTGTAACGCTAGCCATTGTATTGGCAGTATTTGTAGGTTCTGGTTTGCTAGTCGCAGATAGTGGACTTTTGACGATCGTCGTGATGGGTACCGTATTAGCTAACATTGATCTTCCTAATATGGAGGAGATCCTATACTTCAAGGAATCATTAGCAGTACTGCTTATATCTATGCTGTTCATACTACTAGCGGCAAATATTAATTTGAATGAATTAGAAGGTTTGCTAGAGTGGAAATATGCATTGCTGTTTTTATCGATAATCCTAATTATAAGACCATTAGGAGTTTTCTTGAGTACAATGAATTCTCCTTTGGTGCTCAATGAGAAGTTATTTGTTTCATGGGTTGGTCCTCGTGGTATCGTGGCAGCGGGTATTGCTTCTCTTTTTGGTAATAAGTTGGTAGCATTTAATGTAGAGGCTAAGGCTCTCGGTGAAGCTATTCCATTTGCAGGAGCAGAGTTGATTACTCCATTGGTATTCATGATTGTATTAGGTACTGTACTACTTAATGCCACAACTGCAGGTCTTGTGGCTAAACTATTAGGTGTAAGAATCACTAAATCCAACGGTATACTTTTCATCGGTGCCAATACTGCTGCTCGAATCATATCTAAATATCTTGGTGATCTTGGCAGAAGAGTGATACTGGTAGATACCAATGTGCAAAATATTCAGAAGGCCCAAGATCAAGGTAGTATTGCGATTCAAGCGGATGTCTACTCGGATCAAATGAAAGACAATACTGAGTTTAACGATATGGGGTACTTATTTGCATTCACAGGTAGTGCTGTAGTCAATGATTATGTACTCAATAAGTACGGGGAGCAATATGGTGAAAACGGTGCTTACCGTTTAGTCAATGAGGAAGAAATCGCAACGGTCACTACTGTGGAAGATAGTTTACTATCCCCAAGTCATGACTATATTCGGATGAGTGAGGTCGCTAGAGATTATCCTAAGATGAACGAAATGAATGTCAATTCTAGAGAAGAGTTTGATGCTGGCTTGGCAGAACTTAATTCTCTTTCAAATAGTATAGCTCTTTTTTTAAAGCAGAATGAGGATGATATCGTGATGTTGACCGAGGTAAATGCAGCAACAGAAATTGCAGAAGGAGCTCAGATTGTGTATTTGGGTAAGGAGATATAAAAATTTAGAAATAAAGAAATAAAGAAATAATGAAGCTCTATACAACCATTCCAAGTAGTCTTAAAGCATATTTCAATGCAGAGATTGAGGCATATAAATATGAATTAAATAATAACCATTTGGAGAAAGCCTGGTTACATTTAGAAAGAGCACATATATTAGGACAGAAATATCCTTTTGCTCATTCATATGTTCATTGGCTAATGTTGCTCTATGGTTTTAAGATTAAAAATGCCAAAGAAGTAATTGGGCAAATTCCACGTTTGCTATTTGGTGGGGTGAAATCTTTTGTTGGAAAGGTTCCAGTAGGAAATCCCGGAGGCTCTAATGTTCCTCCACTCAAAGCTTTTCCAATAGATTCAGAGCTTTATCATATTTTGGAGCGTACGGGTTGTACGAATTGACTCTTTAGATTTGTAGAATTACATTATTTGAATTTATATAGAAAGCATTAAATCTCAGGGTGATTATTCCAAACCATACCTTACCCCTATATAAAACTCTCTACCTTTAGTTGGGCCCCAGGTAAAACTAGTATCAAAATATTGACTAAATGGATTATCTACTGAAACGATAGGATCACTTTGGAAGAAATTAAATATGTTTTCTACCCCACCATAAATTTCTAGATTTTGCCATCTCTTAGTTAATTGACTATTGACAAGGCTAAAGCTAGGTGCACGACTATCTCGTTGTAACTCCTCGGGAAAATCACTCATACCTGGTAATATTTTGCTTCCTTTATAGCTATATGTAATATCAATCTGCCAGTCATCACGATCTGTTGACCAAGAGGCATTGGCTAACCATTTATGATTAGTAGTAAAAGGAAGTTCTATTTTTTCTTGCGCCTGTATTTGATATACATCAAGGTAGCTATATGCCCACTTGAAATCTAGATTATTACCAAACTCCCATTTGTTTTCGATCTGAAAACTATTGGATATACTAGTTCCATAAAAGTTATTCAAATAGATCCTTGTAGCTGATCGCTCATAGTTTGGAAAGATTTGATTTTGAAAAATCGTTTGGTAAGCATCAGCCGCTAGTGTCATGTTAGCAAACGAGAAGGTATGCTTATATACACCATTGATACCGATGTTGATGGCTTCTTCTGGTGCTAATTGAGGGTCGATGATAAGTTTTCTATTATTAGATAGTAGCTGTCCGCGCTCAGCCAATGGATACGCCTTTCTATATCCTTTACCTATGGAAAATCTTATATCTGTTGATTCATTAACCTCTGCTCTGATAAGCATACGAGGGCTTGTTTTCCAACCAAATTCCCCAAAATGATCTGTACGCATGCCTAAGATGATGGTAAACATATCTTGGTTCCAAATCGTCTCTGCAAATGCACCATAGATGTTGTCGAAGTGATCATAGTTGTTTAATAGATCAAAGGCATCACCAGGAACATTAGTTGTAAGTAATTGATCAATATCGTTGTGGATATTACTGATCCCAAACTTCAGATTATGGTCATTTTCGCCAAAGAAATAGTCCACGAATAGATTGGAGTTGAGGTTGAGTTGAGTTCCCTCATAAGTTCGCAAGCCGTATAGATTATCTTGCTCCTGATAAAAGCCACTTTGAGTAAGGGTGATTGCTGTATTATCACCTAAAGAATAATTCATCTTGACCGTAGCATCCATATGATCCACGTTGATGATCTGACCATAGTTAGTACCTGTAAAAGCTTGATCAGGATCGAAATCTATATGACCGCCCGTTCGTTTTTCTGTCCAATAACGAAATGCAATTTCTGATTTAAATTTTGATTCTTGGTTTTGGCGAAAGCTAAATTTATTGAAGATAGAAAAGCGTTCAGTGGCAGGTATATCCCTAAATCCATCATTATTGATATCACGGATACCAGCAGGTTGTGTATTGTGAATGGCAAGTACGTGGCTCCAGCTTGGCTTTTTGATGATGACGTTAGCATTGTACTGTGACTCTCCAAAAGAGTTGGCAAAGGCATTAAGGAAGAGCCGAGGATTATCTTCTGCCTTTTTAGTAATGATATTGATCTGACCCGATATACCCTGGGCTCCTTGTAAAACTGAACCTGCGCCTTTGGTGATGAAAATTTGATCGAGTAGAGTGCCAGGATAAGATCCACTTCCCAGCGGTAGAGACATACCCTGTATCAAAGGAACACCGTCTACCAGTAGCTGATTATATACGCCAGAGAGCCCGAGTATTTGCAGCTCTTTGGTATCAGCCACAATATTGGTCGTTACAGATTCTACACTTGCATTGGTACTAAAACAGCCTGCCAAACTACAGCAAGCAGCTCGTTCGATTTCTCGTACTCCTATGCCTTCTACTTTGTAAGGTCCTTCGACGTAAGAAGTAGCTTGTTTTTTAGCAGTAATATCAATTTGCGATAAGTTAGCATCTTCCAATAGCTGAATCTCCCAATAGTCCAAGGTACCAGGATAGATTAATTCGTCCTTAAAACCTACGAATGAAAATAACAGAGAATCTCCTTCGATCGGGCTTCTGGCTAATGTATATGTGCCTAGCTCATCAGCCGCAGTACCTTGCTGAGCTTTTATCCAATATATGGTTGCACCCTCTAGCGGCTCTCCGAAGATATTGGTTACCTTCCCATTTACGGACTGAGCATTTACATGGATTGCAATGATTAGAAAGAATTGGAGTATATAAAGTCTCATAATGATAAATTCTAATACGAATTTAAAACAACATATTCATATCACCCGCAACAGTATTGCAACTGGATTGGCTAAAATTCTATTCTGAAATAATTGGTCAATCGACAAATATGCATGCTTAATAATAAAGAGTGATAGAGTTGCTTGGACCTTCACCATGTCATATTTTGGGATTACAAGTTGTTTGATCAACGATAAGAGGAATGCGGTAAGAATATTTATGAATTAAGGAATTCTTTTCATTTTGAGCATGTCGACAAATCTTTTAAAGTGTCATTACCAATTTTGTACGGATACTAACAACTTGGGCCCTAGGTCGACTTATGCATCCCTTTGATAACCATGCATTGGTTTTATGACACCGAGTAACACATAAGAGACACAAAGAAACGACTAGTTAGATATAGGTAGAGAGTCTAAAATTTTAACGCCCTACAAAGTGCCATAGACAACTGACAACTAGTTCTTCTACAACTAGAAAACTAGCTTAAAAAATCTTATTTAGAAAAAATCCAATTAAAAATTAGATAGTTAAATGAATGCATTTTACATTTGTGTAGAATTAATCTAGATAAGAATAAACAGAATATACCTTAACTTAAACTAAATGAAAAAAATATTCTATTTACTACCACTCGCTCTATTATGTCTGGCATCATGCTCAGATGATGATAATGAAGTTACTGCACCTGCCAACTATGAATTTGAAAGAAATGGTACTAGCACGGTCTCTTTCAGCGGTCAAACTACTCGCATAAAGATGGCTACAGAGTTGATTTCTGCGATGAAAGATAATAGCCGTTCTCAAGAGTCACTCCAAGAAATGTATGCTAATGAAACTGCTACAGGTGGTGATGCGAATCCTTACGCAGATGCAGATTTAAATGCTTCTACTAAAAGTGTAAGAGGCAAGACTGCTGCTAGTATAGACTTCTTCTTTTCCAATACCAGTGAGTCTGCACAGATTAAAGCCGATTTTGATTCTTGGATCGAAGGACAAGTAAATGAAGTATTCCCTGCTTGGAATCAAGCTGCATCCGAGGGAATAGCTGGACAAATTGCGGATGGTAGTACAGCTAGATACGTCAACGCCAAAGGTCTCGAATATGATCAAGCTGTAGGAAAATCACTTATTGGTGCATTGATGATTGATCAAATGCTCAATAATTATTTAAGTACTGCCGTATTAGATGCAGGTTCTAATATTGCGGATAATGATGCAAAAACCAATGCTGACGGTAAAGACTATACCAATATGGAACACAAATGGGATGAAGCGTTCGGTTACCTTTTTGGAGCAACAGATAATTATGAAGATGCAATTTCAACAATTGGAAATGACGATAGCTTTCTGAATAAGTATCTAGGTCGTGTCAACGATGATCCAGATTTTGAGGGCATCGCACAAACGATTTTTGATGCCTTAAAACTTGGTAGAGCTGCCATAGTTGCCAATAATTATACAGTAAGAGATCAACAAGCAGATATCGTTAAAGAGAATATATCTAAGTTGATAGCTATAAGAGCGGTATACTATTTACAGCAAGGTAAACTTACCTTATCCTCAAATAAAGGAGGTGCATTCCATGATCTATCTGAGGGTTTTGGATTTGTATATAGTTTGAGGTTTACAAGAAAGCCTGGTTCCAATGAATCTTACTTTACAAAATCTGAGGTAGACGGATTTATAGAATTGCTAACTGTAGCCAATGGATTTTGGGATGTGGAGCCTGCTACACTCGATTTAATAAGTAGAAATATCGCAGCAAAGTTTGATTTCACCTTAGAAGAAGCAGCAGAATAAAATAATTAAGACTAATTAAAAATAGACTGCGATTACTGCACAGAATTTCGTCTCTGTTAACTACTTTCGCAGCATCAAAAAGTCAATCATGAGGAACCCTTTGAGATATCTAATTGCCATAGCATGTTTGGCTATTTGTATTGTGTCTTGTAGTGATGATTCTAATGATCAGGCACAAGATCAATATGATAGAGGTCAATTGCTCTCGGATATAGCAGAATTTCATATTATTCCTGCTTATCAAGATTATTTAATTGCTGTAGCGCAGCTTTCTGAGTCTGCTGCTGATTTTGTAAATGATGTTACCTCAGAAAATCTAGATGATTTGCAATCATCTTGGTTGGCGGCATATAAAAAGTGGCAATGGGTAGAGATGATCAATATCGGTCCTACTGAGGAGTTGGCTTTGATAAACAAAACAAACATTTATCCTACTGATGCTAACCTTATAGAGGAGCATATACTTAATGGTAATTATAATTTTGATTTGCCATCTAATTTTGTGGCACAAGGGTTTCCTGCCATAGATTATCTGATACATGATCTATCTGGTGATAATCAGATGGTAATTGCACGGTTTTCTGATAACTTAGCTGCTCGTACTTATCTATCGGATGTGGTTGCTGCATTAGTAAGCAATACCTCGATCGTGGTAGAAGCTTGGAATAGTTATCGTTCATCTTTCGTTGAAAATGATGGTTCAAGTGCAACAGGATCAATCAATAAATTGGTCAATGATTATCTCTTTTACTATGAGAAATATCTAAGAGCAGGTAAAGTAGGTATCCCAGCTGGGGTATTTAGTAACTCAACGCTTTCAGAAAAAGTTGAGGCCTATTATAGTCAGGATAAATCGAAAGAACTGTTGCAAGAGGGGTTGAGAGCAGCAGTTGCATTTTTTAATGGGTCATACTATTCAGCTCGTCAAGACTTACTTAGTTTTCAGACATACATTCAATACTTAGAGGGATTAAGTGGAAATGATAATGGTTTAGATCAACTGATTATCAATCAATTTGATTTAGCTCAAGAGCGATTGGATGCAGTATCAGACAATCTTTCCGAGCAAGTAGATAGTGATAATGCGAAAATGCTTTCTCTATATGATGCATTACAGCAAAATGTGATCTACATGAAAGTAGACATGTTACAATTGATGAATATCAAAGTAGATTACGTTGACGCTGATGGCGACTAAGTGAAATGAATACTTTTCAGAGATATATACAACAAACGACAAAGGCTGCCCCATTGGCAGCCTTTCGTTTTTTCTTTGGATTGTTGATGGCGATTAGCCTTATCCGTTTTGCAGCGCATGGATGGATTGAGAAACTTTACATTCTACCTAAATTTCATTTTTCTTATTATGGGCTCAGTTGGGTAAAGCCTCTTGGAGATTGGACTTACCTATTGTTTATGGTCTGTTTTATCGCTTCGATTGCAGTCATGCTTGGATATAAATATCGATTAGCAATCATCACTTTTTTCTTGAGCTTTTGCTATATCGAGCTCATGGATAAGACTACTTATCTCAACCATTATTACTTTATCAGTATCATCGCCTTTATATTCATTTTCTTGCCAGCTGGCAAATACTTTTCAATAGATGCTTATCTAAAACCTGAGCGATGCTTTCAATATGTACCAAGATGGACGAAAGATATTCTTATGCTTATGGTGGGGATTGTCTACTTCTATGCAGGAGTCGCAAAGCTTAATAGCGACTGGATGCTAGAAGCGTTACCTTTGAAGATCTGGTTACCTGGCTCCTACGATTTGCCGTTGATAGGCGGACTATTGGAGCAATCTTGGGTACATTATGCCTTTAGTTGGGCAGGTATGCTCTATGATGTTTCTATCCCTTTTTTATTATGGTACAAACCTACACGTAAATTAGCTTTTGTAGGAGTGATTATATTTCATATCATGACAAGAGTATTATTTCCAATTGGCATGTTTCCGTTTATTATGATTTTTGCAGCATTGATATTTTTTGATGCACCAACACATGAGTGGATATTGGATAAGTTAAGTCGGATAGGACGATTTTCAATGGATCGTTTCAATAATGGAAAACGACTCTTACATAGCTCCTTATCGTGGTCAAAAGCGAGGTTGGTTTTACTAGGATCATTTTTAGTGATACAACTTTTGTTACCATGGCGGTATTTACTATATCCAGGTAATCTATTTTGGACTGAAGAGGGGTATCGGTTTTCATGGAGAGTGATGCTCATGGAAAAGACAGCGTATGCTCAGTTTAAGGTCAAAAATGGACAGACGCAGGAGCAGTTTTACATTAATAATCGTGATTTTTTGAGTTCTTTTCAAGAAAAGCAAATGTCGATGCAACCAGATATGATCTTGGAGTATGCACATTACCTTGGTGATCATTTTAGTGGACAAGGACATCAAAACGTTGAGGTATATGTGGATTCTTACGCTTCTTTAAATGGTCGTATCAATCAACCCTTCATCGATCCCGATGTTGATTTATATCAAAAGCAAGAATCATTTTTACACAAAGATTGGATATTAAAATTTAAAGATGAGGACTAGTACTATTGCATTGATATTCGGGATTTTGCTTGGTACTACACTCTCCGCGCAGTATAGTATAGAAGGGCTAGTAACTCGTATGGATACTAAAGAAGTAATAGCTGGAGTGGAGATTTTCATCGAGCCAGATATCAACCTTATATCTACGGATGAAACAGGAGTATATCGTTTTGAAGATCTTAAAGCAGGCAATTATCAGATTTCAGTATTTGGCTATGAATACAACTACTATATCCAAGAGATAGAACTTACCAGTGATACGATAATCAATATCCAACTCGAACCTCTCAGTCAACAATTATCTGCAGTGCAGATCAAGGCACGGAAAGAGGCATTATTCAATCTTAAGAAACTTGCACCTGTCGAGGGTACGGCTATTTTTTCTGGTAAAAAATCTGAGGTTGTACTTGTCGATCAGATCGTGGGAAGTTTGGCATCTAATAATGCACGACAACTATATGCACAAGTTGTTGGTCTCAATATCTATGAAAATAACGATGCTGGACTACAGCTTAATATCGGTGGTAGGGGTCTCGATCCTAACCGTAGTTCCAACTTCAATACTCGACAAAATGGATATGATATTAGTGCAGATGTTCTGGGATATCCAGAGAGTTATTATACTCCACCTTCTGAGGCTATAGAGGAGATACAAGTTGTACGTGGAGCGGCTTCATTGCAATACGGAACGCAGTTTGGAGGACTGATCAATTTCAAACTAAAGAAACCTACATCAGATAAAAAGATACAACTCGTATCAAGGCAAACCACGGGGTCTTTTGGTTTATTCACTTCATTCAATAGCATAGAAGGCACCTTAGGCAATCTTAGTTATTACGGTTTTTTCAATTATAAAAGAGGGAATGGCTATCGTGAAAACTCTGCTTTTGATTCCAAAAATGGCTATGGATATATTGCTTATGATTTTAGTGATAAATCAAAATTGAGTATCGAATACACTCATCTCAATTACCTTGCTCAGCAAGCCGGTGGACTGACCGATGCACAATTTGAGGATGATCCTCGTCAAAGTAATCGAAGTAGAAACTGGTTTGCCATCAATTGGAATCTTTACCAAGCACTTTGGCAACATGAGTTTGATAATGGCTGGCGTTGGTCTTCCAGTATTTTTGGACTTGACGCAGGTCGAGAAGCGCTTGGGTTTAGAGGTAATCCGATCAATCTCAATAGTAATCCAGTCACAGAATTAGATGAACAAAGCACAAACGGTGATTATATCAATGAACGTGATCTGATCAGAGGTACGTTTAAAAATTGGGGAATGGAACACCGCTTGCTGATTCCGTTCGCCTTAGGAGATTATCAGTGGACCTCTCTTTTTGGTATGAAATACTACGATGCTAATAATTCTGGAATGCAAGGTCCTGCAAGTAAAGGTGTAGATGCTGATTTTAGCTTCCGATTTAATGAGTTTCCAGACTATGCCAATCAGTCAGATTTTGCATTTCCAAATCGTAATATTTCATTGTTTAGTGAGCATATATTTCGAATAGGGGAAAAGTTGTTTGTATCCCCAGGTATCCGATACGAGTACATCAAAACAGAGAGTCTAGGTAGTTATAATCAAGTTGTATTTGATAATGCTGGTAATCCTATTTTCAACGAGACACTATCTGATGATCGTAGTTTGTCCAGACGATTTGCTTTGCTTGGTCTGAGTGTCAGCTATCAGAAATCGCCTCAGATGGAGTGGTATGGTAACTTTTCGCAAAACTATCGTTCTGTGACGTTTAGTGATATCAGGGTAGTGAGTCCGACTTTTATCATAGATCCTGATATCAAAGACGAGGAGGGTTTTACGCTCGATATTGGAGTACGTGGTAGAGTTGGACAGACGCTGTCTTATGATGTCAGTGCATTTGGATTATTGTACGATGATCGTATCGGAATTATCTTAGATAACCGTGCAAATCGAGTACGAAAGAATATCGGTCAGGCAGGAATCATTGGAATAGAGTCACTGTTAGATCTAAATATATTAAGGCTAGTATCTAGTGAAGAATCTGATTATAGACTCAAAGCCTTTACCAATTTTGCGTTGACGAAATCTCAATTTTTGCAATCAGAAGAGAATAATGTTGAAGGTAAAGAATTAGAATTTATACCCTTGGTCAATTTCAAAACAGGTGTGGAATTTGGCTATAAAAATCTTATAAGTTCATTACAGTTTGGATACTTAAGCGAGCAGTACACCGACGTTGAAAACTCTGCAGCACCAGAGGCCGGAGACTTACGGGCAGGAGTGATCGGTACGATACCAGCATATCATATTTTAGATTTCTCAACGGTTTATCGCCAAGGAATCATTACTGTAGAGACTGGCATTTTAAATTTGCTCAATACGTCTTACTATACTCGAAGAGCAACAGGCTATCCTGGTCCAGGGATTATTCCTAGTGATGGTAGGAGTGTTTATTTGACGGTGGGGGTTAAAATATAGAAAGCCTTTTAATGGGGGTTGTTAATATTATTTCTAACTTTTATTTGTTTTTTAATAATTCATAAAAGGGTGATTTGAAAAATATAAAATATTTATTCCTATTAATACTTTCACCATACTGGTTATCAGCACAATGGGGCGGCTTCAAGTCCCTCTGCTTAGGTGATGGAGAGGAGAGTTATTTTTCGAGTATTATCTACCATGATGATCGCTTGTATATATTAGGTGAAGATGAACGAGATGGCTGGGAAGGGGTAAGTTTTATCGTAATGGATACTACTGGTGTCATCTTACACAAGTATGATATATTGGAGGAGAACAAACTATATGCCCTTCGTTTCAAAAATAATTTGATTCGTAATAGAGAGGGCAATTTCCTATTTATGTATGAGACTTATCCTGGTAACTTCTATAATCTGACATGTATGACACCAGAGGCTGAGGTTTTATGGGTGAGAGAGTATCCTCATTCCAGCGAATATACTTCTTTGCCTTATGAGTTATTAGAGCTAGATGACGGATACATGCTTGCAATTGCAGCGAATACCTCTGTAAATACGATACAGTTGGAGTTGCATAAGGTAGATATAGAGGGGAATACACAATGGATTAAATATCATGGTGACTTCCAACGTGGCTACTTTCCAGAGGGCATATTACAGGTAGATGAAAAGATTATGGTATCAGGCACTCATGAAGTGATTTTAGGATCAAGTTCTATAGATCCTTCATCTTTTATATTGGAGTTTGATCTTAAGGGAGATTTACAGCGAGAATTTATCGATCCAGATGATACTACTAGTGACGGTAATGGTTTTTACCCTACATCAGATGGCGGTTATATTATGTGTACTAATTATGCGGCTGATCATCCTACTATTCCGAATTGGTTTAGTGATCAAGGACGAATAAGTCGATACGATGAAGATCTCAATGTAATATGGTCGAACTTTTACGGATGGCGATCTTTTCGATGTGCACTTACATTCTTACTGCCATTGGAAGATGGCTATATCATTGGAGGCTCCGACTACAGCGAATGTGCCTCAGTGCCCATCTTTTTACCAGACGATCCATGTATCCCAGTTTTACATCCTTACTCAGCGAAGATCGATTTAGAAGGTAATCTAATCTGGGAGCAACGAGATACGATCAATAATCATCCGACCTTGGGCTCGGGAAACTATATCTATGATGCGGCACTTGATCCAGAGAGTGGCAGCTACTATATGGTGGGTAGAAATACCTCTCATCATACCAATGCACAAGGTGATACGCTACCGTACCGAAGAGACTCAGGAGTATTGTTTAAGTATGATCACAATGGTTGCATCATACCAGGCTGCAGGGTAGTAAGCAGTACTGAGGAAATTCCATCAATCTTACCCAATGATATCATAATCAGCCCTAATCCAGTATCGGATCGGTTGAATATTGATCTGTCGGGTTTAGAGAAAACATCATCTATATCCTATGAACTGTATAGCAGTAATGGGAGTATGGTTCGATCAGGCAATCTAGATACAAATTCTACCGCATTAGACGTAGGAGCTTTAGTAAGGGGGACCTATTATTTACGACTCTTGGATATTGCTTCAGCGATATATATGAATAAAGCATTTGTGAAGATTTAGGTATAGAATATCAAGTTTTTACTATGGTTTTAGAGCCGTCTTCATATAGTCATTACGACGAGCTTTTTTTGTGTTTCTTAGATGAAGTTATCAGTTTATAAATAAACACCAGTTTTCATCTAGAACGGAACTAGCCTCTCTTAGAGATATCCTAATGATTAAAAGTTGGTTCCGACCTTGAGAAGTGCTATAGGAATTTGATTATATTTTTATACTAACAACCTACATTACCAATCGTAAAATAAAAGTCTTGAGCTACGGTACTTCCATCATTCATGGACGCAGGCTTCCATTTTGGCATATTCGAGATCTCATCTACTATGATCTTATTCAGTCTCGGATTATCAGATTCGATATCAAATCTTACATTTTCTACCTTTCCTAAATCATTAACTGTGAAAATCACTTCGATTGGAGTTTTAAGAACTTGACTTATATCCTCTTGATCCATCTGATGAATTATTTTTTGGTTAATGTATTCCTCATAGCTACTAGTACTGCCTTCATATTGAGCATGAAGATCAGGAGTAACAGACAAGGCAAAGCTCATGGTATATGATTGATTTTCTCTGGTGATGTCATTAAGCTTTGAATAATTAACATTGACTACTATAGTGCTACCTAGCGTTGCCTTCGACAATAATGCTTTTTGGTCAGCATTTAAAATGTCATTGTCACCATTTGCTGCGAACTGCTGATTATCTTGAAATAATACTATTTCGGTATTCTGATAGTCCTCAGCACTGATCCATGAACTCGGATAACCAGTTTTAATATCAGATAAAGAGATTGCATTTTTTGCTTGATCAAGAGTAAATTCTTGACCCTGGCTTCCAGAAATGCTATGTGATATATCTTGAGAATATAGGTTAAAGCTTAATAGGACGGATAAGAGAATAACAAGATGCTTAATCATATAGGAGGCTTTTTCTAACTATAATTCTTTTAGATGATCTTACGATGCTAGTTAATAAAAAAGCTCTTTGATTTCAGTCAGACTTGATATGTAAAGATCATATAATTCTGAAGAAGGATTAACGTCACCCTTTACCTTATGATCCACCCAAATAGTCTTCATTCCCAGATTCTTACCAAACTGCATATCGCTAAGTGTATCACCAATCATGATGGATTTTTTAAAGTCAACTCCTTCAAAGTCTTGTTGTGCTTGCAGAGCCATGCCAGGATTAGGCTTACGATTGGGAGAATCATAAATGGCTAGTTCAGGACAATAATATATCTGATCGATATGAATGCCAAAAGCCGTAAAATCCTGGGTCATTTGTTGATGGATACGACTCAAATCTTCATGAGTCATCAGTTCTTTGCCGATGCCTTGCTGATTGGTAACGATAAAAAGGTATTTGAAATGACCTTGGATTTCTTTAAGCGATTCAATGATTCCAGGCAAAAATTCGAATTGATGATATGAAACCACATACTCTCCAACGAGTCGTTTGTTAATGGTCCCATCACGATCTAAGAATAGGCACCAATCTCCATCTTCCAAACATTGCTGTATAAATTCGGGTACTTTCATTATTCTGGGAATAGTGCCTGTTCTACATATTCACAGAGAATATGACCAATCAAAATGTGAGCTTCTTGGATACGTGGAGTATGGTCACTTGGGACTTGGATCATGATATCTGCGAAGTCATTCATAATACCCTTTTGGATTCCTGAAAATCCGATGACATTGATACCATGGTTCTTTGCATACTCACAAGCATTAACAACATTAGGAGAGTTACCACTTGTTGAGATTGCAATCAATACATCACTATCTCGACCTTTGGCCTCTAGTGCTCTGGCATAGATATGATCATAGCTATAATCATTCGCAACGGCGGTAAGATAAGATGTATTCGCTGTGAGCGCTTCTGCAAATAATGCTTTGCGATCTTTTAGAAATCTGCCTGAAAGCTCTGCTGCAATGTGCTGTGCATCTGATGCGGAGCCACCATTACCACAGAGAAGAATCTTGCCATCATCTTTTAGGCAACGGGTCATGAGCTCTGCGGCTTTTTGAATATTCGAGAGTACCTCAGGAGCTTTTGCCAATGCCTCAATACATTCTAAATGTTGTTTGATGATTCTTTCGATCATGCGGTAAAGATAGAGAAGTGAATAATAATGGAATACTTTATTCTGAAAACACTTCTTTTGGATTGGTATACGCCTTAAACTCAATAGGATTATTGCTATAGTCTAGAACGAACATGGTCCACTGTTCACCTGTTTGATTTTGATACCGAAGTTGTGGCTTTATGATAAAAGATATTTTAGCTTTCTCCAATAAAGTCTGAATTTGCTTAAACTGCTCTACTGAAAGTAAGCACCCAAAATGAGGGATAGGTACTTTTACATCATCTACAAGTCCACAATAATCTAGCTCGGGTAGAGATTCACTTATATGTGCGGATAGCTGGTGGCCAAAAAAATTAAAATCTATCCAATGTTCAGTAGATCTTCCTTCTTCACATTGTAATATGTCGATGTAAAATGCTCTGGTACTATCAATATCCTTCACCTTAAATGCATAATGGAATGGATTCATGGGAAATTAGATTTTAGTCTTTAAAGATAAATGCCAATATACTAGCTTCAGCTTAAGTCTTCAGTAAATTAGCAATATGACTATACGTTTTCTTCTCTTCTTTGTATTTATCCAGTTTACTCAGTTAACTGCTCAGGAACTTCCAAAACGGCCAAAAGTAGGACTAGTATTATCAGGTGGCGCAGCACATGGCCTAGCACATATTGGAGTTATAAAGTACTTAGAGGAAATTGGCATCGAAGTCGACTATGTTACAGGTACTAGTATGGGCAGTATTATTGGGGGACTTTATGCGATGGGCTTAAGTGCCGATGAAATGTATGATGTGGTCAAATCCCAAGATTGGGATCATATAATAGGTAATAAGATACCACTTGATGAGGTATCTGCTATAGAGAAGGAGTATCATCAAAAGCTGCCTTTAAATTTTGTATGGGAAGATAAAAAACTTCAATTGCCCAAGTCGATACTATCCAGTCAGAAGCTAGATCTATGTCTATCTAGAATGTTTAGCTCAGCTCATCATATTGACCATTTTGATAATTTATATAGACCTTTCAGATGTGTTGCCATAGATATCGAAGATGGAGATATAAAAGTGTTTGAAGACGGTAAGATTCACGATGCTATTCGTGCAAGTATGGCCATACCGTCGGTGTTCGCTCCCAAAGAAATAGACGATAGACTCTATGTCGATGGAGGGCTAATTAGGAACTTTCCAGTAATAGAGTGCAAAGATATGGGAGCAGATATTCTCATTGGAGTTTTTACTGGATCTCGAGTTAAGCCAAAAGAAAAACTAAAGTCTTGGTTTGGCATCATGGGGCAAGCGACTATTATTTCAAGTTTTATAGATTTAAAAAAACAGAAAGAGTTAACGGATATATACATAGATGCAGTCATTGAAGACTTGGATAGATTTGAATTTGACAGGTATGAAGATATTATAGATGGTGGATACGATGCAGCGCTCGAAAATGAGGAGTCCTTATTGAACTTGGCAGAATATCTCTCTTCTTTTGAGTCCATAAAATTTAAAAATGAAAAGCTGATTATAAAAGATGAGATTGAGTTGGATAAAGTAAATATCAAGTCAGAGGAACCCTCCTTGAAAGCGATTGTGCGGAAAAGTCTAAGCTTAGAAAATGACTCTGATATTTCTTTTGATGAATTAGATTATCGAGTAAACCGCTTATTTGGTACAAAGAACTTTACAAAAATTGATTACGAGCTCACTAGTGATGATTCCCAGAAACTATCATTAAACATTGATTCGGAATCTGCTAAAAACTGGGGAGTTGGACTGAGTATAAATAGATTCAATAATTACAACACGTCATTTATTGTAACTGCCCAGTTCAGAAATTTATTATTACAACCTTCTGTTTTACATATACAATCCAGATTATCAGAGTATTCAGGGCTTAGTGCTGATTATTTTCTGAGATCAAGTCCGCTATCCAATTTAGTTTTTTCTATTCATGCCAAGGCAGAGCAGTATCTACAGCCTTTTATGATAGAAGGTAAGGTAGAACGCGTATATCAGCGTGACGAAAGATATATTGGGGGACAATTGAATTATGAATTTAGTAACTCAATGTTAGTAAGTTCAGGATATCGATATCGGTATGATAATATTACTCCAGAGGTTTTAAAAGAGTTTGATGTAGTCCGATATAGGAGTCTTCGCAATGAGCTCTACTTTAAATGGCAATTTAACAATACAGATCATCATTATTTTGCAACCAAAGGATTTGATCTCTCTTTTTCATATAATTATCAATTTGGTCAAAGCATTGATAAAGTCGAGAGAGTTGAGTTTATCCCCATCTTTGATTTCAATGAAGACAAGAGTTTTAGATCGTATATAATTAGTGGTAAGTATTATTTGTCTCACTCTGACAGTTGGTGTAGCAAATTTGGAATCATGTATCGAAATACTTATTGGTGGAGACCGGATGAGACTTTTCAAAATGCGTTTTATAATCAATTCAGATTAGGTGGACCACAGGAGTCGAAAGACGATAGTTTTGGATTATCAGGTTTGGACGAATCAGAACTGATCTATGCGAGCTTGTTATATATCGGTTGTAATACTCGAGTTAAATTGTTGCCGAACTTATATGTTGAGCCAGATATCTATTTTCTTTTTGGTGAAGATCTGCTACATAATGTATATGGTTCCTCCAATTTCATATATAGCTTCGGAGGAGGAGTAAGTTTATCTTATGATTCACCCTTAGGGCCGATAAGCCTAAATATCGGACGTAACTCTAGACGAAATGGAGCTGTGGCTAATGTTGGAGTGGGGTATCGATTTATTAAGTAGCACAGCTAGATGTTTGCTAGAAAGGATGAAAACTTAGAAGTAAATCTAGTCCAGGTAAATTCCTCTTTTCTAGCTTGTACAGCTTCAATAAATGTCGAGGGGTCGCTGGATAAAAATTTCTGTATTCCCGATTGTATAGCGGAGGCATTAGTCTCGGTTACTAGACCTTGCCTACCATGATCTATATACTCAGATAGTCCACCAACATTGGTAATGATCATAGGTATTTCAAAATGATATCCGATCTGAGTTACACCGCTCTGAGTGGCTGACTTATAAGGCAGCACTAAAGCTTCACTTGCCGAAAAATAGTACTTGACCTGCTCGTCGGGTATATATTGATCGAAGAAATGACATCGATTTTCGAGTTGACTTTCTTGCATTTGTTTTCGATACTGCTCTTCATTGCCGTAGAACTCCCCTGCTACAATTAAATGGATATTACTATCTAAGTCCTTCATTGCATCAAGCAAAAGATCAAGACCCTTGTACTCTCTTATAAAGCCAAAAAAAAGTAGATAACGCTTATCCTTATCAAGTCCAAGCTTTTGAATGGCTATTTGTTTATCAACTTTATCACCAAACTGATTGAAAATTGGATGAGGATTGTAAAAAGTAGGTTTTATAATCCCGAGATTGTTAAGGTCTTCCTCTACGGCTTTAGAGAGTACGGCATAGCCCTCTACGCTTTTACAAATTAATTCTGTTAATTGATCATCTCCAACTCTTTTTTCATGAGGGATGATATTATCCGCAAATAGTACAGATTTTATACCTGAGAATTTCGCTATGGCTGCAAGGCAAGGTGCAAAAAAAGGCATCCAATATCGAAGTACAATTAAATCAAACTTCTGTCTCTTTAGATATTTCCCCGTCTTATACCAAGAGAAGGGATTGATAGTGGATACTCTCCTGCTGATTTGTAATGAAGATGGTGGAGATGCATCGGTATATTGCGTTTTCCCTGGAAACAGAAATGAAGGATATTGCATAGTGAAGGTAATGATCTCTACCTCATGACCTGCATCTTGTAGCTCAAGTGCCATACACTCATTGAAGGAGGCAATTCCTCCGCGATAGGGGTGAGCTGGGCCAACTATTGCAATCTTCATAGGCCTACTAAAGCTCTTCTTCGATGAGATAGTGATTGCGTTCTGTAGCATTGCGAGTGATCAACTCTGCTAAAAATCCAGCTAAGAAAAGTTGCACTCCTATAATCATGGCAACCAAGGCTATGAAAAATCCAGATTGAGTTGCGATGTTTTTGGCAGGAATATCCATGAATATATGGTACAGTTTGGAGCCGCCAATCCAAGCAAAAATGGCAAAACCAAATACAAACATAATGGTGCCGATCATCCCAAAAAAGTGCATAGGTCGTTTCCCAAATTTACCAACAAACATGATAGATGCAAGATCTAATGGACCGTTGATAAACCGTGACATCCCAAACTTGGAAACTCCATGTTTACGTGCTTGATGCTGTACTACTTTTTCACCTATTTTGGTAAAACCTGCCCATTTAGCCAATACAGGGATATATCGATGCATCTCACCGTATACTTCTATGGTCTTAATGACATTTTTGCGATATGCTTTTAGACCACAGTTCATGTCATTCAGTTGGACTCCTGACATACGCCTAGTGACGGCATTATAAAACTTAGTAGGTATTGTTTTAGTTATAGGATCAAAGCGTTTTTTCTTCCATCCTGATACTAGATCATACCCTTCTACTTTGATCATTCTATACAACTCTGGTATTTCATCAGGGCTATCTTGTAGATCGGCATCCATAGTGATGACTACGTCACCTTCAGCTGCAGCAAAACCTACATTAAGACCTGCGGATTTACCGTAGTTTCTTCTAAATTTTATGGCTCTGACCGTATCGTACAGTTTTGATAATCGCTCTATTACAGTCCACGAGTCATCAATACTACCGTCATCAACAAAGATGATTTCATAGCTGTATTGATTGGTATCCATGACTTTTTTGATCCACAGAAACAGCTCTTCCAATGATTCTTCTTCGTTGAAGAGTGGTATGACAACAGAAATATTTTTCAAATGCTTATTTATCGTTTTGCATGATTGCGCCTAAGATTAGACCTACAATTACTCCTGCGATTAAATTTCCAAATATGGAGGATATAACGGTAAAACCAGTGGCTAGGCTATTTCCTTTTACCCAATCAGGTATTTCTTCTTCGGCTCCAGCATCTTCTAATGCTGTTTCCATCATGTCACCAAACATATTAGGCTCGAGGATATTGAAATAAACCAATGCCCAAACAGCAGAGAATAATCCAGCAATTAATCCCATAAACGCTCCAATGGCTACTGCATTTCCAAATGAAAGCAAACCGCTATTTCCATTTTTATAATAGGTATTTGCCATATATCCAAGACCAAAAAATGCAATCGCATTGAGTACCCACTGAGCAATACCCCATGATATGGTGGATGATCCCATTTCCTCCGGATTGATAGTGAGGAATCCAAGTTGATACCCTATAAAATTGATAAGAATGAAAAATAGGCCTAAAAATACACCGTGTCTAATGCCCGCTTTTAAAGTACTTACGTTTTGATCCATGGCTTAAGTTTGATTAGTTGATATTGATTTGATTTTCTAGAATGGTAGCTATTACGCTACCATTAAGTTCTTGACCAAAATAAGGATTATTCTTGGATAGCGATTTACTTTTTAGATAAGTCCATCTCTGGGATGGATCAAATATAGTAAGATCAGCTCTTGCTCCTATTTCAATTTTAGCTTCCGAGATGCCCATTAGTTGTCTCGGACGATTGCTGATAGCTTTGATGATAATATCTAGATTTTCCTTCCCTAAAGTTTCAAGCGTTTTGCTAAAGCATACTTCCAAGCTTGTCATACCAAAATCTGCATATGGAAATTCAAGTTTTTTCTTTTCTTCTTCTAGCGGAGTATGATTAGAACATAAAATATCTATAGTGCCGTCTAGTAGAGCATTTTTGAGCTCTTCTCGATCTTCGTCTGATCTCAATGGTGGAAATACTTTGAAATTACTATCAAAAAAATACAAAGCCTTATCTGTATGTACCAAATTTTGATAGGCAAGGGTACATGAGATTTTATTACTGTTAGATTTTGCTTTTTTGATCAATGCGACTGACTCCTTGCAAGAGATTAGATGAGCTATGAGTTTACTTTCGGTATATTTCTGTAGATCTATGAGTTTACTCAGTGCTTGATGCTCTGATATACTCGGTATGCCGGGTAGCCCAAGCATAGTTGATTGCTTACCTTCATGCATATGTCCATCGATCGCTAAGCTAGGATCAAAGGGTGATTGAAGTATACAGAGGTCATTGCTTTTAGCATATTCTAGTCCTCGCTGTAGTAAATTTGTATGTTGCTCTGATCGATTTGTATCTGTAAATACTTTACAACCCGCTTCTGCCATATCCAACATTTCAGATAGATCCTTACCAAGTAATCCATGACTCAGAGCACCTAAAGTATGTAGTTGAACTGCGGCATCAGACTGAAATCGCTGAAGATATTCTACCTGCATACGATTATCGAGGACAGGTTGAGTATCTGGTGATATGAATAAATGAGTATATCCTCCTTTAGCCCCAGCTTCAGATAGGCTTTTTAGAGTTTCTCGTTGTTCATTACCCGGTTGGCCACTGTGGCAGCCTATATCGACCCAACCCAATGATATATGAGTATCTTCACTTTGAATGATATGATCAGCGCTTTTGGATATAGCGCTATCTATCGCGTTAATTTTACCGTTTTCAACCATGATATCTAGGCGATCACCGTGATAAGAGGATGATTGTTGTAAGACTTTAGCATTTTTGATCAGTACTTTCATGAGATCAACTTTTCCAGAATCTTAATAATAAGGTTTCTATACCTAGGAAGACTAATGCCAAAATAAGGCACCATTTCCAAAGTTGCTGTCCTTTGTCTCTTTGACTTACCAGCTGAGCAAGTTTAGTATTATTGGCTGCTTGTAGTGTAGAGATGCTCGGGTTGTTATACTCCAAATCACTATTACTGCTCATGCTCATGTTTGATTCTTTTCGATCATAGTTATAAGCAACAGACTGTAATTTCTCTTCTCCTAAGTATATATCGTAGAATCCAGATTCCGTCACTTGTTCATTGAAGTTGAGCACCGTTCTATTGTCGATATTTCTAACTGCAGGGATGAATTCTTGATTACCTTTGACGACATAATTTTGATCTCCTGGAGTTTCTGAACCCTTAATTTTGATAAAGTCGTTTTGACCTATAAAATAGGCTAATGCATTGGCACTTTGAGTCGAAATACTTAGTTTGTATATCAGTGGTATGAAAACTTCAGCATTGGCAACGAGGTCATTTTTATCTTTATCGATAGGGCTAGTACAAAGGTAGTATTGCCCCTCTCCAGCATTATATTTGGACATAAAAGCACTACCATCTCGGTGCTTCATGATGGGCTGAGATGCATTGCTCTGGTATTGTGTCATGATATAAGAACTACTGACCTTAGGCAATTTCCTATTACCTCCAGACCTTAGAAATACTTCGTTAAAGGTAAAATCCTCTTCATTGATATAAGATACCCCTTTAGGATCCGAGGAAAATGATTTTACTTGATCCATCTTCATGGTTTGGAACAGTTGGTTGCAGCTTACGATATCCATACCTTCTGGTAAGAAATGTAGGATATTGCCTCCCTTGTTGACATATTGATCGATACTTTGTATCAGACCAGAGCTATATTTTTTGATATCTTGAAGAATGATCAAGTCATAATTATCAAAGCTGTTATAATCTATATTTCGTGTAGAACTTGCGGTAAGTTCGTGGTAATCCAATCCATTGATTGCAGCTTTTAGATAGCGGTCTGTATTGCTATCATGTACTACAAGCACTTCAATTTTATCATCCACATCAAAGCTCATAAAATACCGATCATCAAAACTGATAGGGTAATCGGTCACCTTGAGCTCGAGGTTTTGGATACCTGGAGTTTGGATAGTCACACTGATAGTGTCTGTATATTGACTAGCTGCGGTCATATCAAACTTCCCCGATGGCTTAGTCTGCCCGTCTTGAGTGATACTAAGGCTTACATTTTCTACATCTTCGGTAGAGTAGTTCGTCAGCTTTACGATCAGCTTATTGGCTACATTGAGCATCGGTACTTTAGCTAAAAAGTAAGCGGTATCGATGCTGATATTCTTTTCGGCAACAGCTTGTAGTGGTAGCAGTTGGATGTCAAGTGATGTATCACGATAGCTTGCAAGGTCGTTGATTGATTCTTGAAAATCACTTAGGATATACAATTTACCAGATCGGTCATTGATACTATTGATTTGTTTATTTCTACTGATAGCGGTAGATAATTGAGAGACCTTAGGAGTTGTCTTGATTTCATCAATCTCCGAGAGCATATCTTCCTTACTCAGTAAACGCTGATGTCTACCCAGAAAATCATGGGTCAATAGATGAAAAAGATCCTGATCATCATGATTTTGTACGATCACTCTGGCTTGCTCCTTGGCTACATCTAGGAGAGGAATATCCTCATCTACAGCATTCATACTGAAAGAGTTATCTATAAATATCCCTACATTTTTTGCAGACAGATCGATCTCTTTCCCTTGATCTAGAAATGGCTGAGCAAATCCTGCAATCAAAAAGGCTAGCGCCAATAAACGAGAAAGTAACACTAGAAGATTGCGAAGCTTACGACGAGCATTTTGCTCTTCTTTGATTTCCTTTAGAAATTTGACATTAGTAAAGTAGACTTTCTTATATCTCCTAAAATTGAAGAGATGTATAATAATCGGAATAGCGAGTGCCAATAAAGCCCAAAAAAACCAACTGTTTACAAATGCCATATCATGCAAAAATACGAGACTCAGGGGCAAAGTCAAATAATAGTAAAGGCTGTTTTGGAATTATGAGAATTTTAATGTCTGAACTACCTACAGCATATTTTGATATTCTTGAATAGTAAGTCCAATCTGTTTTAAGATTTGTCTTAATAATGGTCGAAAAATTACTCTTCCTTTATGATGAGCTAGCACCGTGTATCGCCCGTCAGTATGTCCATATATAGCATGACTTTCTTTTTGTCTCACTTTTTGAAATCCTAGTTGGAATAGTAATTTTTCAAACTCTTTAGTAGAGATTAAAGGTAGTTTGCTCATATAGCTACTCGTACTTCTCGAGTGCCAAAATACTGAGACAAAGGCGATTCGATTTCTTCTCTTGATAATTCTTCAAGACAAAGTGCTATGACCTCTTCCAGATTAGACTGTAGCTCATCTAAAGTTTCGGCTTGCGTATGTGCTCCTGGTAGAGAGGGTACATATGCCACATAAAGAGAGCTTTCAGTATCTTTTTCGATATGTGCTGTAAACTGATATTGTGTTTTGCTTTTCATAAAAGAGTTCTCTATTCCGCTACAAAAGTACATAGAAAAGAAGTACTATGAGGCTTTACGACTTTATACATAAGGGAAAAGCCTAACTATAACCTTATAGTTTGTATCATCTAAAAATGAAATTCAATTCATAAACGCCTACGGTATCGTTGGTGAAGACACTGGGTGAGGACATTTCTTGGTTTAGCACATCTGTTATACTTTCTCCTGAACATTCCTCTCCATCTATGGTGGGGATTCCTTGTTGGCTAGGTGAATAGAAAGACCATATTTGGCACAATGAGATAGACTCGTTATTGATTTGGATGAAGTTTTCTGTCCCGGGATTGGGAAAAGTGAAAGTTCCATTTTCGAAGGTGTAGTTGAATTCAGAACTTTGTTCTACTCCGTTAGATTCAATCCTTAATGATCCTGTAGTCTCATTTAATAGAGTTATCGATAGTAACTTATTATCGATCAGATTGAGCAATGTATCTTCTTGAATATCAACTAAGACTTCATTTTCAAGTCTTAGATAACTGCCTTGCACGGCTATATTCATAATTCCGTCATTGGTTTTGATGGCAAGTGCGGAGTCTGCAATAATATTGCCATCGTAATTATATGTCCTAGGAAATTCAATCTCTTCAGTAGGATCAGAACATGAAAAAATCACAGACGAAGTTAGAATTAGTAATAAATAGTTTTTGATCATTAGGACAACCTTTTATTTGGACGAAATTATAAAAAAATTGAAAGCCAAGAATTACTAATATTCATTCTTTGCTTTACACCACAGAGAATTTGATTTTTAATTAACTTCAAGCACCATTAAAAACTAACTCGCAATGAGGTATTTCGTACATATTATCTTCCTTTCTATATTTAGTATTTTATGTTCTATTTCTGAGGCCAATGCCCAATCCATAAACCAAGAGGATTTCAAAAACCTAAGTTTCAGAAATATAGGTCCAGCGGGTATGAGTGGTCGAGTAACGGCGATAGATGTTGATCTATCCAACAAAGCAAGAATCTATGTAGGTAGCGCATCAGGAGGACTTTGGTTGACTGAAAATGGAGGCATCACTTGGGAGCCACTTTTTGATGATCAGAAGCATCTTTCGATAGGATCTGTAAAAATCAATCAAAATAATCCAGCAGAGATATGGGTCGGCACAGGCGAGGGAAATCCTCGAAATAGCCTCAATACTGGAGGAGGCGTATATAAGTCCGTTGATGGCGGTAATTCATGGACATTTATGGGACTCGAAAAAACTAGAGTGATACATCGTATTTGTATCAATCCAAATAATACAGATGAAGTAATACTTGGAGTCACGGGAGCACCTTGGGGCGATAGCACAGAGCGAGGAGTGTATAAGACTACCGATGGAGGAAAAACCTGGAATAAGACTCTGTATAAAGATCAACGAACAGGAGTTGCCGATATGGTACAAAATCCTAATAATCCTAATCATATCATTGCGGCCATGTGGGATCATCGCCGTACTCCATGGGATTTTGTCTCTGGAGGTAAGGGCTCTGGTATGCATGTGAGTTATGATTTTGGAAGTACTTGGAAAGAAATTACCAGTGAAGATGGTCTACCCAAAGGTGATCTTGGTCGTATTGGATTGGCCTTTGCAACGAATGTCAATAATATAGTCTATGCCTTAGTAGAGGCTAAAACTAATGGACTTTATAAATCTACAGATGGTGGTGAAGACTGGTCTTTAGTCTCTGAAAAGAACATAGGAAATAGACCTTTCTACTACTCAGAAATCTACGTAGATCCTCAAAATGAAAATAGAATCTATAATCTATGGTCATACGTGTCCAAAAGTGAAGATGGAGGTAAGACTTTTGAGACCATTATGGATTATGGAAATAATGTACATCCTGATCACCATGCCTTTTGGATTGACCCTATCAATCCTTCCTATCTCATAGATGGTAATGATGGTGGTCTCAATATTTCTAGAGATCGAGGCGAGAGTTGGCATTTTGTAGCTAATCTACCGATAGGACAATTTTATCATGTCAATATCGATCGTGATTTCCCATATCACGTATATGGTGGTATGCAGGATAATGGCAGCTGGATAGGACCTGGATTTGTACTCAAGCGAGGAGGTATTCGCAACAATGACTGGCAGGAGTTATATTTTGGCGATGGCTTTGATGTGAGTGCTCGACCATCTGATAGCCGATATGGTTATGCGATGTCCCAGGGTGGTAATCTCGGTTACTATGATAGAGTGACGGGCAAGACTAGATTTGTCAAACCTACTGCTGATGATAGTACTGCCCTACGATACAATTGGAATGCACCCTTGGCACAAGATCCATTTAATGATTGTGGCATTTATTATGGTAGTCAATTTGTTCACTATAGTGACGATTGTGGCTTGAGTTGGAAACAAATATCAGGTGATCTTACTACTAATGATACTACCAAGCAAAAGCAAGATATAAGTGGTGGTCTCACTATAGATGCAACCAATGCTGAGAATCATACTACCTTAATATCCATAGCACCTTCTCCCGTGGATGCAAATGTCATCTGGACAGGTAGCGATGATGGATTATTGCATATCACTACTGACGGTGGTGATAACTGGAAAGAAGTAGGTAGCAGACTTTCGGGTTTGCCAAAGGGTAGCTGGTTGCCACAGATCGAAGTTTCTACCAAAAATGCTGGTGAGGCTTTTATTGTAGCGAATGACTATCGACGTAATAATTATAGTGCATATGCTTACCACACCACTAATTACGGACAGACTTGGCGTCGGATAGTGGATGATCAAAAAGTAGGAGGCTTCGCCTTGAGCATCATTCAAGATCCATCGGAAGAAAACTTATTATTCTTAGGTACCGATAATGGTCTATACGTCTCTTTTGACAAAGGAAATAAATGGACTCATTGGACGGAGGGATTCCCTAATGTGCAGATCACTGACCTCAAAATTCAGCCTGATCATCACGATCTCGTGATTGGTACATTCGGGCGTTCACTTTGGGTTCTTGATGACATCAGACCTCTACAAGAGATCGCTAGGACTAGTATGAAATGTCTCGATTCTGATTTTGAAGTTTTCCGACCAGTACCAGCATATCTTGTGAGCAATCGTAGTTACGACGGTATTCGTTTTGTTGCACAAGGAGAATTTATAGGTGATAACAAGGGTCTAAACGCTAATTTTAATTTTTGGCGAAAGCCGATGAAAGATGAAAGTGGAAAGTCCAAAGATGAAAGTGAAAATTCAAAAGAGGAAAGTAAGGAGTCGGATGATAAGAAAGACGACAAGTATAAAAAAGATAAGATATACGTGACGATCTATGATATACAAGGAGATACCATTCGTAATTTTTCAATAGATGCCAAGGAGTCGGGTCTTCAATCGGTGACTTGGTATTTAGAAAAAAATGGACAGCGATTTCCAACTCGAAGGAAGATAAAGGAAGATGCTGATCCTCGCGGAGGATCTCGAGTATTACCAGGTACGTATAAAGCTACGTTTAGGCTCAATGGTCATATCGATTCTACAATGATTGATGTGAAATTGGATCCTAGGGATAACATGACGGAGAAAGATATAGAGGCTATAAGTATCGCCCAGACTGAATTGACGATGCATGTGAAGAGGGCATTCGACGCTTTTGAGTCATTGAAGGATATGAAATCCAAACATGGAGTGATCAAAAGTATGATGACTGCTGCTCCCGATACTACCCAAGATCAAATCAACGAGTGGCTTAAGGATAGTAAAAAAGAGATCGCTCGATTGGAAAAACTATATATGATGCCTGAAGACATCAAGGGTATACAGCGTAATCCTAATGATCTCAATTCTGTATTGGGCTCCGCATCCTATTACATCAATTCATCTTGGGGAAGAGTAGATGAAAATGCAAGAAGAGCATTGGATAAAGCTATAAATATGACAAACGATGTAGTAGGAGAGGTAGAAAAATATAAAAATGGTGAGTTCAGTGATATGATAGAAAAGATCAAAGCTCTGGCGCTTGATCCACTTTCAGAATAACATCACAAATTTTTGCATATCCTTAAACTTTCAAAAAATGCACGGTAATGATAAATAACATATTTTTGCCGATCAAAATAGATAAATAATGAGATTATTATTTGGAATTGTATGTCTGGCATTGATCATGATATCTTGTGATAGTGATAAAAAGGCGAGTAGTCAGCAGAGTTCGACTGTTGCCAAAGAGCAGGTAAAAGATGCACAAAATTTGTCATCGAAGGATGCAAAATCAATAGCTCGAGACGAAGTCAGTAGCGAGATATCTAATCAGAAGGCTCAACTAAAGGCAAATAATGTAAAATCACCTCAAAAGCCGAAAGCAGCAGTCGTTGTCGCGAATTATGATAAAGATATTCCCGATGCTTGTAGTCTGATCACTGAGGATCAAGTGGAGACTATTTTTGGTCTGCCAAAAGGTAGTGTTGCACTCAAGGATGGCTCATCTCCGCAAGCTACTAAGTCAAGAGCATGCTTTTTCAGATGGGAAACAGATGCTAACCCTAATGCTGGAATTTTAATACAAGTACAAAAGAATCCAGTACCCGAGGAGTATGCTGAGTGGCCGACGCTTTTTATAGAATCTAAAATTGAAGGCGGCGAACAGACCTTTGACGGTAGTGGAATATCTTATAAGTTTGAGAAATGGGATGAGGCCGGAGATGCAGGATGCTTTAGTTATGAGGCAGGTAAATATCACTGGAGAATTGCAGATGATTATCTCATATTGCTGGCTTTTAACACTAATAACAACAAAAAAAGTCAAATGGCTGCGGCTAAATCGATATCGGGCATCGTAATGTCCAATATGTAAACCAATATAGTTAAAAAACATATTGAAGTTTCTTTAATATATTTTTTTCATCTATATTATGCCAAGTAAAGAAATTGGGCAGATATTGTTCTTTCCAATTTATTTGAACATTAAAATGCGGCTATGAATTCAAAATCAAATAAATACTACGATCTAGAATCATTTAATTCGGCAACGCTTATCTTCAAAGCGGATGAAGTATTTGGGTTTGGAGACTTTATAGAATTCTACGAGTTTGATCAATTTGATGTATTTCTATACGCCTATTCGGATTACTATGTTGAAGTTGAATGCACCGATCATGGAAATCGTATTGCCAATATAAGAGCGATCTCTAGCTCTGATACTATTGATAAATACTTGAACGGAACATCTCTAGAAAGCGAATTAGCTACCGTATTAGATAGCTAAGTAGCGTTTTTGATTTGTTTGTAATCTTTCTTCAATAGTTTTTTCTGGATAAAAGATATAACTAGGAGCCTTCACTTCTTTGATATTCAAGATTTGTATGACAAATATCTCTTGATATGGATATTTTCCATTAGTCATGGTATTTATGGCGTGGATATACGGTTGAGATTTGTTGGAGCTTTTGCCAATAATCTTTGCTTTTCCCTTGATTTGATAACCATATTCTGTCATCACATTGATAAAAGAAACGCAGACCATTTCACTGTTTTTGATATTACTAGATGATTGAGGGGACATGATATTGGCAATCACTAATTTGCGATCTACAAACGTAAAAACTTCCTTCGGACTTACATTAGGCATGCCATCGGTATCAACAGTTGCAAGCCAGCATAATACACTTTGTTTTGCTATTTCGATTACGTTAGTGAGGTCTTTCATAGAATGATAGTATTGATTGGTCGAATATAAGTAACCAACATACGAATTTGCCAGTAGCATTAGTTAGTGATTGGTATGAGATCATAATGATTTTATACATTCTCTATACTTTATTCACCACTAATCAATAAACCATGCTATCACAATTTTTTCTTTTTTGCTCAGGTGTAAATACAACACTACTAAAACGAACTCCTACTGACATAAATAAGTACGAAGCTATTGGAGCTACCATTTTCTTTACAGGTTGTTTTGCGGCCATAGCGGCTGGTTTTGCTATTTATAGTTCATTTCATTCTGTATTGGCGGCGTTATTTTTTGGAATATTTTGGGGCTTACTCATCTTCAATTTGGATCGTTATATCGTGATGAGTTTGAAAAAGAAGAACGAGTCTTCTGACTGGTTCAGAGCAATTCCAAGACTTACACTTGCGGTACTTATAGCTTTTGTCATATCAAAACCGCTAGAACTCAAACTCTTCGAGTCAGAGATAGATGCTGAGCTTGTACTCATGGAACAAGAGGTCAGAAAGCTACAAGAGAATGCTGTAAATTCAAGGTTTGACTACCAAATCGATACGCTTAAATCAGAAATTTCTCAACTTGAATTTCAAATCGAAAGGAGTCGTAATATACGTGATAAGCGTAGTGCTATTGCAATCGCAGAAGCAGATGGTACAGGTGGATCTATGAAACGAAATCTAGGTCCTATCTATCAAGCCAAATTAAATGAAGCTCAGCTTGCTCAGTCGGAGCTAGATCAGTTGCAAGCTGAAATAACACCCATTATTGATCAGAAGCGTAAGGATATTGCTAAAGTGGAAAAAATCAAAATGGAAAAACTTGCTGAGCTTAAAGCTGCGAACTTACATGGTATTGCTGCTCAAATCGATGCCCTAGGAAGGCTCTCGTCTAAGAGTTCGACGATATGGTGGACATCTTTATTTATTACCTTATTATTCATTGCTATCGAGACAGCTCCGATTTTCACTAAACTGATATCATCTAGATCGCCATATGACTATAGACTCAATAGACATGAGGCAGTTTTTGAAGAGCATTCTTTTTATATCGACTTAAAGAGAAAGACTACTATGAATTATGAACAACAAGTATCAAATTATCAGTTGGAAAGTACGATTATCGCAGAACGTGATCTTATAAAATCTTCTATAGAAAATGAGATTAGGAGTCTAAAAGAAACACCAAAACCTTGGCAGGAGTATTTACAAGGCGGTAGATATTTTGGATCTATCAATAGTTAAATGTTTTTTAGAAAAATCATCAAAAAATAATAAGCTTATACGAATAATAAAATAGTACAGACGAATAATCAATGTAAGTATATAGGAGTATAAGGTGGTTTTACTTTCATGGTATTAAATCAAATAATATTATGAATTCACAAAATCAAAGCAATAGAATGAAAGGTTTTATTCACTCCTTATATTTTAAGATATTCATCATACTATTACTCGTATTGCTATTATGGATTCCTACGGGTATCGTAAGGGGTTTGATATGGGAACGACAATCTAACTTTCGTCAGGTCAATAATGAAATTGCAAGTAGTTGGGGTGGTGAACAATTAATAGGAGACCCCGTACTTATCATACCGTATGAAAAAAATAACTATGACGAAGTCAATGATAGATATTGGAAAACGGAGCATAAAAAATATATAACCTCTAAAGAGGTAATGATACATGCTGATATAGATCATGAGATCAGAAGGAAAAGTATCTACGAGACGATTCTATACAAGACAGCTCTGGAGGTTTCCGGATCTTTTGATTTTAGTTTTCTTAAAGGAAGTGATGATGTCATATATTTATATGATCAAGCTAGAGTAGTCGTTCCGATAAGTGATCCTGGAGGTATCAAACAAAGTGTTAGATTATCATGTGATAGTTCGAGATCAGATTTCAAGCCAGGATCTGGGACACAATCTGTCAAGATGGGTATACATGCTGATATTCAACTTGATCCTAAGGCAGATGATCCCATAGACTATTCATTTCGATTAGAGCTGAGAGGGTTTCAATCTTTACGATTCAACCCAAGCGCAGCTAGGAGTCAGGTCAATGTAACAGGGGATTGGCCACATCCAGGCTTTGTAGGTAAGGTACTTGCAGATACTCGAGAGATCGATCAAGAAGGTTTTCGAGCATCTTGGAGCTTGTCCGAGTTCAATAGATTGGTACCTGACTATTGGAGTGATGCAGAGTATAGCCTTGGAAATCAGCAGTATGCTTACGGGATTGAGCTAGTCAATCCTGTCAATCAGTATCAAAAAAATGATAGAACAGCAAAATATGCTTTACTCATTATTGGTTTGACTTTCCTTGTATTCTTTTTCACAGAGTTGATCAATAATCAGAAATTTCACCCTATACAATATGCCCTGGTAGGTCTTAGTTTGACGCTATTTTATTATTTATTGCTCTCCTTATCAGAGCATGTTGGATTTAATATGGCATACCTTATCGCTTGCTTGGCGACATTGATTATGATTTTGGGATACTGTAAAGTCATGTTTAAGGAAAGTCGATCTCTCATGGTATTAGGTGCAATATTGGCAGCACTATATACTTATGTCTTTGTCCTCATTCAGTTGGAGTACTTTGCCCTCCTTGCAGGTTCGATAGGATTATTTGTGATGTTAGCCTTAGTCATGTACCTAAGTAGAAAAATTGATTGGTATAATTTGCATTAGGATATTCTTTTGGTAAGGTATTTGCCGCGATTTATATATTATGAAGGGAATTAATATGATAATCGCGGCAATACTACTATTGTCAGCACAGGATTCAATCGCTCAGGGTGGTTCACTAAGATTTATATTCATGCCAGAAGGGACCTCTTTCAATGGTGGATGTAACCAAGAATCTGACTGTGCCAATGATCGTCTTTGTTATGCTTTGGAGTATACACCAGGATATACGGGCTATATCAATTTCCATAACTTTGCGTTTGAGGTAGAGTGCTTAGATGGGTCAAATCCTGTGGACTATAATGCTGCTTGTTTCAATCAAGATGGTAGCTCAACTGATGTATGTACCGGTAGTTCATCGTCCTTTGTTAGTAATGGAAATTCAACGGTAATAGCTATTACAGAGGGATCATCATTTACGATACATCAAGTATGTTTTGATATCTCTAGTGGACAATCTATTGCTATTGCAGAAGATGCAGCGCAGGGGGTATTTGTCGATGTGACGTTGCTTGATGATACCATGATACAAGATAACTTAAGCTTTGATGGATATATAGTTGATTATGACAGAGATTGTAATATTAATTGCGGAACTGCAGGCAATTCTTGCAATCGTAGTTTCTCTAGTAATAGTGCTGATTTTGACTTTAATAATGTCATGCATTCTTTTGTTGCTGTCGCCACCACAGCTTCCAATTCGAATATTTCTCAGAGCTTTGATATATATGACGAACTCAATTTCAATTGTGGTAGCTCAGGCGGTCAAGATGACGTAGAAGTTTCGGTATGTTTAGCTAATACAATAGATCCCTATGGAAACGGTATTATAGATATCTTAGGAGGTATGGAGTTCGCGACTATTCAGTCTACATCTGGACTATTTACATCTATACCTTTGGGAACTTCTTCTGCTAGTGAAAGCTCTTCGGGAGATACGCGATGCTACAAGGTAGAGGTCGATTATGCTAGCCATATTACGGTACGAGCTTGGCAATTAGATGTATTAGTAGATGGAGTAAATACAACTGGATCGGTATATGAATCTGCGGCTATATCATTTTGGGATAGTAATGATAACCCATTTGGTACAGCCACTTATCAAGGGTATTTTACTACTAGTGCTGACTTATCTGGAAACTGTAATAACACCGCTGCTCAAAATCAATGGGTAGTATCTGGAAACGGAGTGTATTTGGCAAATCAAGGAAATACCGTGAATCTTTCAGATCCCTGCAATCCTGTTGCTAGTGGGATGGATGGTATATCTGATACAAAAGCTATAAATGCCCATCACGACGCCGGTATAAGCTCTGGGACTATAATAGGTGGATTTTCGATGCAGGTATGTGCTGAAGATATTGCCGCTACCAGTACAGTTGATGATGGTAGCAGCTCTCCAGATGATGGAATCGCAGGAAATGCAGAAACTTCTACTTCAAGCGCAGCAGGTTCTTCTCTCGTTGGATTTAACGTCAATGGATGTATTTTTCTATCGACCTTACCTGTCGAGTGGGTAGCATTTGAGGCCAAGGCAAAAAATAGCCACAACGAACTTATATGGTCTTCGCAAAATGAAAAACATGCTAAACAGTATGTAGTTGAGAAATCATTTGATGGATCAAAGTTTTTTGAAATTGCAACTATTGATCTAGATGCAAATAATAATGAGATATCTACCTATCAATACAAAGACCATGATAACATCGAAGGCAATAGCTACTACAGAATCAAGCAAATTGATACTGATGGTGGCATTGATTATTCCGACGTAAGAAATGTATCTCGTGTAGCATCCAAGGTTTTAATCTATCCAACGGTGACAAGATCTGAGTTGAATTTAGTTTATGAGGGAAGTATTGGACAAGGATCTGCGATTATTATATATTCTACTGCAGGAAGAGTAATCAAAAGTATACAAGTAGATGATCAATTGCCAAGAGTAATCTCTATTGATGACCTTCCTCATGGAATTTACTATCTCAAGATTGAAAGTCAATCGGATATATTATTCGAAACAGAACGATTCATTAAGTGCTAAGCGAGTGTAGATTTTATCAATAATCGAGGTTATTTGATGTTTTTTCATAATATCTAGCACTTTTATTAAGAGTATAATACCAAAGCTCCTACCTTTACGGGCTTATTGTAAATTTTACACATATGTGCGGAATATTAGGAGTTTTCAATATCAAAGAGAATGCGGCATCTTATAAGGATGATGTACTAGACATGGCCAAAAGGATACGTCATCGTGGTCCAGATTGGTCTGGATTACATATAAGCGATCATGCTATTTTGGCTCATGAGAGATTAGCTATCGTAGATCCCAAGTCGGGAAAGCAGCCATTATTCAGTAAAGACGGATCTCTTGCTTTAGCAGCAAATGGTGAGATATATAATCATAAATCACTTAGAAAGTCATTAAAGATTGATTATCAATTTAGTACTCAGTCTGATTGTGAAGTCATTCTTGCTTTATATCAAGAAAAAGGAAATCAGTTTTTGGATGACCTCAATGGTATTTTTGGTTTTGTGGTCTATAATGAAAAAGACAACTCCTATCTAGTAGGTCGCGATCATATGGGAATCATCCCGCTATATCATGGATGGGATGCAGAAGGTAAATATTATGTTGCATCAGAATTGAAAGCTCTAGAGGGTGTATGTACCAAATATGAGGAATTTCCTCCAGGGCATTATCTTGATAGTAAGGATAGCGAGCCTACCAAGTGGTATTCGCGGGACTGGATGCAATATGACAATGTAAAGGACAATGTATCTTCCATGCCCGAGCTCAGAAAGGCGCTAGAGGATTCTGTACATAGACAGTTGATGAGTGATGTGCCTTACGGCGTATTGTTATCAGGTGGATTAGATTCATCACTGACCGCGGCGATTGCTAAGAAATATTCATCTATGAGAGTTGAATCAGGAGATGAAAAAGAAGCTTGGTATCCACAGCTGCACTCGTTTGCAATAGGTCTAGAAGGCTCCCCTGATCTTGCTGCTGCTCAAAAAGTAGCTGATTTTATTGGTTCTATACATCATGAAGTCCACTTTACAGTAGACGAAGGATTGAATGCCTTGAGAGACGTCATTTACCACCTAGAGACCTATGACATTACTACCGTAAGAGCATCTACCCCTATGTATCTGTTGGCAAGAGTCATTAAGTCCATGGGTATCAAAATGGTATTATCTGGAGAAGGAGCAGATGAGATTTTTGGTGGATATTTATATTTCCATAAAGCACCAAGTGCTCAGGCATTTCATGAAGAGACTGTACGTAAGTTAGATAAACTACATTGGTATGATTGCCTACGTGCCAATAAGTCTCTTGCCGCATGGGGAGTAGAGGGTAGAGTTCCATTTTTAGATAAAGAGTTCATGGATGTCGCTATGCGCCTTAACCCTAAGGATAAAATGTGTGGAGGAGGAAAGATGGAAAAGTACATCTTAAGAAAGTCATTAGAAGACTACCTCCCAGAAGAAGTAGCTTGGCGACAAAAAGAACAATTTTCTGATGGAGTAGGGTATAATTGGATTGATTCGCTAAAAGAAATGGTAGATAATCAGGTATCAGATGAGGATCTCAATGCAGCGGCCAGAAGATTCCCTATCAATCCTCCTAAGACGAAGGAAGAGTACTTCTATAGATCAATCTTTAGTGAACATTTTCCATCGGATCAGGCGGCATCTTGCGTACCTAGTTTACCATCTATTGCATGCAGTAGCCCAGTAGCACTAGAGTGGGATGAAAGCTTTAAAAATCAAAATGAACCATCAGGAAGAGCTATAAAAGCTGTCCATAATGAAAGCTATTAGATATAAAAGTAGCTTTCGTATAAAAATAATCTTAACATTTATTGTGATCTATTAGGTATTTTACCTGACTGGTATCTTCTATGTAATTTCTACCTTAGTAGTATGGAACAGACTTACTATAATTAGATAGCTATTGCTCTAATAATTAGAAATTTGATGAGCTTTAAAAGTATACCTAGTTAGCAAATATCTTTATGATATCTATTTTATAATAAAACGCCTAATAGGGTAAGGGAAAGAAGTATAGTAAGTTGTCCACTTGATAGTCAGTAGATTTTTTTAAACTATTGTACTGCGATTAGTCTCAACAAAAGATTAAACCTCAATCATTGAAGAAATCTATACATCACAGTTTATTAATAATCATTGGTATTTCCATTTGCTTATCAAGATTGATGAGTCAATCTTGTGGTTTCACGGACTTACAAGTTGTAGACAATGATACGATTGAGTATTTTTTATTTATCAATGAGGCAGGACTTGATGACCTCTCCGATCCCAATCAAGGTTTGTGTCAGATAGATATTGCTTTTGAGCATGCAGCGATTCAGGATTTGAGTATAGAGTTGATCAGTCCTAATGGCCAGAGTATTATACTTTTAGGTCCTCTACAATCTAATTCTCCTTTGACTAATAATGCTTCATGGGATGTATCTTTTTTGCCTTGTAGCTCATCTGCAGATCCATTTATAGGAACCTCTGCGATATGGAATAACCTAGACAATTGGCAGTTCTTCAGTAATTATTCAGGAAGTTACTACCCCAATATTGGGTGTCTTGAAGATTTTAATGAAGGTTCGGTGACTGGACTATGGACCATTCGTATAATTGACGCTTTTGAGTTTGATACAGGTGAAATATTTGATATCAATTTGACATTTTGTGATCAATCGGATATAAGTTGTCAGACATGTGAAGGATTTGGATTAGAGTTAATGCAAAATTCAATAAATCACTGTTTTGGAGATGCGACTCCTACCTCTATTTTTGATCCAACATCATCATCTATAGGGAATGTAGATATGCAGGTTTTTGAATCGCGATATCTTATATTTTCAGAGGATACGATTAGTCATTTACAAAGTGAAGTGGCATTAGAAATACTAAGTCCCGGAGAGTATGAAATATGTCTGCTCACGGGAATAAACCTTGATTCAAAAGAAGAAATTTCAGAAGGAATTTCAAAAATGGAGTTACAAGATTACATAGAAGAGTTTGATGTTTGCTCAGTTTTGGGAGATACCTGTGTTACTGTAAATATATTCGAGTCCTTAGATACGATTGTTATCGATAGTACTATATGTAGTGGAGACATCTTAGATATATTCGATCTGGAGCTTAGCGATGCGGGAACGTATTTCGTAGAAGAATTTATTGACCCTTGTTATCAACATTATGAAGTACGAGTTGATGTTCTGGAGATCGAGGCTAGGATTAATACTGTTGTTAATCAATTGAGTTGTACGATTGATTCTATTTATTTAGATGCGCTCAATAGTAGCTTTTCGGTAGGTGGTCAGATCCAATGGCTAGATGAAAATCAAAATGTGATCGGCAATATGCTAGGAGTGTGGGTCGATACTCCGGGATGGTATTACCTTGAGATAACTGAAAATAATTGTAACTCTCTCGATTCTATCCAAATTGTAAATGATAATTCTCTACCCAACGGCAACTTTGTCTTCGATGATTTAAGCTGTTTCCAACCCTCTACGGTGATCAATGCTAATTTTGATAGACCTATACAAAGCTATTCTTGGACACTAGATGGTGTTGAGTTTTCAACTATTGAAGATCCGATTATTTCGCAAGGGGGTAGCTATGAGCTTGAGGTAACATTATCTAATGGCTGCCAAGCTTCATTTGAGGTAACGGTCATGGAAGACTTTGCTATCAATCCTTTGACGATTAATTCTGAGACGTTGAATTGTGACGTAAATAGTACTTTGTTAGAGGTTGACTATCTAGGAGCGATTTCTTATGCTTGGACAATGGATAATGAAGCAATCAGTAATATGGCAAGTCCGGAAATTACAGAGCCAGGAAACTATCAGTTGATTTATACGGAATCTAATGGCTGTGCTGATACAATCATTTATGAACAAGCTATAGATACCACAGGGGCAACGCTACAGTTGGATGTACCTGAACTAAAATGTAATCTCATCACCGCAGAAGTAATAGTTAATGCTGATTTAGAGGGTAATATCGAGGCAGATGGTCCTCTTATTATCAATATTACTGATAATTCGATAATCGTTGGTGAGGCTGGAAACTATTCCATGTCTTATACCTCTACGGAAAATGGATGTATTACTACCGCACAATTTACGGTCGATAGTGATGATGAGATCCCTGATTTTGAAATATTCAATCAACAGCTAGCATGTGGTGATGATTCTATTCAGATTGCTAATAATGTACTGACAGCGAATCTTAGTTTTGAATGGTCTGGCCCAGGTAACTACAGCTCCAATGAGGCAGAACCCTTTGCATATAGCAGTGGTCAATATACTGTAGTAGCAACGGGCTCCAATGGTTGTATACGTACAGATACCATTTTTGTTTTTGATGATATTTCTACGCCTTCTTTCCAATATGATTATGATACGCTGAGTTGTGATCAATCATCAATCCAACTAATCGCTAATACTACAACTCCTTATGATTATACATGGAATGGACCTTCAGGTTTTAATTCTACGTCGGCATCTCCATTTGTCTCAGAAGGAGGACTATATAGTGTTACCGTGACAGATATAAATAACCCGCTCTGTACTCAAAACTATTCCTTATTGGTAGAAACTGACACTTTGGCTCCATCATATAACTTGGAGGGTTCGGTTTTAGATTGTAATACGGATTCCGTATTGGTTGCGATCGAGATTATCGATTCGTTACAAAGTTTTAGTTGGTCCGGCCCTTCATTTTCCTCTATGGATACCAGCTTTTATACTCAGACAGAAGGTGACTATATCATAGAATTAGTTGGAGAAAATGGCTGTTCGTTTTTAGATACGATAGAAATACCAAGAATAGGGACACTACCTAGTATTTCATTACAAAGTGATACTTTGAGTTGTTCTGAGATCGAGGCTCAGATTACCTTAACTACTGATATAGGAGAGACGTTTGATTGGTCAGGACCTGATAATTTTGCATCTGATGAGATGAATGTCACAGTATCTCAGGCAGGATTATATACAGTAACTGTGACTTCTGTAAACGGATGCTCTGCTCAAGAAAGCATTGAGGTGCAATCAGATACAAACATTATTTCCGTAGATGTGCTAGGATCACTAGAGTTTTCTTGTTTTGATGATGATTATGAGCTCAGTCTTGTTTATGATGAGCCAATAACAGCGATTTCGTGGACAGGACTAGATGGTATGTCAACAAGTGATTCTATCATTGTAGTCAATGGTGCAGGTACCTATTATTATGAAATTATAAGTATTAATGGATGTATAGTATCAGATTCGATAGAAGTCATCGCAGCAGATGTTGACGCTGTGGGTAATGTAACGGGGCAGAGTATCGATTGCTATACCCCAATTGGTAATGTTGCTGTAGATATTGTATCTCCCATGACAGAAGCTAGTTGGGTAACTCCAAGTGGTGCCATTATAGAACAAGACTCCTATGATACTCAAGAGGAAGGATATCATTACCTGACGTTAACGAGCGTATCGGGATGTACCTATATCGATAGTATTTTGATTACAGAAGATTTGGTAGACCCTGATGTAATGATAGAGGGAATTGATACGATCAGTTGCTTAGTACCAACATTGGATCTAACGGTCAATAGTTCTCTTGATATTGACTCTGTGGTTTGGACTGTTGGTGGATTATCAGAAATATCTATATCAAATCAAATAAGCCTTGATATTCCCGGTCTATTACAAGTCACTACATTCGCTACTAATGGATGTACAGATACGCAATTGATCCAAATAGAAGCGGATACAATAGCTCCTAGCGCTCTACTCACAGGAGGAACTCTCAGTTGTAATGAAAGTAAAATCGAGATCGATGCATCTTATTCAGATAATGTAATTGATTTTAGATGGGAGGGGCCAGAAGCATTTTTATCAACGATGGTAAATCCTATCATCAACGTCCCTGGGGACTATGCATTCATCATGGAAGCAGATAATGGATGCGTGGACACCGCTATCGTAAATATTGTAGATGACTTACAGCCTCGAATTATAGATATAGAAGATCAATTCCTTCCGTGTAATGATGATAGTATCAGCATAGTAATCGACAATCTTGAAGAGTTTAATGACGTCACATGGTTTGGACCCAATAGTTATTATAGCATATCAGAAAGTCCGATGGTCAGGGATACGGGAATGTATATCGTATTTGCTCAAGGGGTGAATGGATGTATAGCATCTGATAGCTTTACAGTGTTCGACATCCCCATTCCTCCTGTTTTCGGATCTGAAAACTACTTAGTCACTTGTGATGTGCCTAATGTTGAACTCATTGCCACTAATGTTGATGATGATATGCTAGTAGAGTGGTATGATCCTTTAGATAATTTTATAGGAAATAATGGTGCATCAGCTCAGGATAGCGGACAATACTCTGTAATCGTGACAGGACAAAATTTCTGTAAGGATACCCAGTTTATACAGTTAAGTTTAGATATAGATCCGCCTATATTTGAGATCATTAATTCTGACGTCATACTTTGTGATCAACAAAGCTATATGATAGGGTCAGAGATCGTGGACACTATTACCAACTATGCTTATACTTGGAGCACTGAGGATGGCTTACTACTTAGTGATCATACTTTAGATACTGTACGTATAGGATCGGTAGGCGATTATTATCTAGAACTCGTAGATCTTTCTAATGGATGTAAAACCATAGATACTACAACTGTTATAGAAGGAGTCGAAGAAAGTATTCTGATAGAAGCCACATTAAACGATCCTTCTTGTTTTGGACAAAGTGATGGAGAGATTATATTGGAAAATCAAAGCTCTGCAAATGGTCCATACTCCTATCAATTGAATCAGGGAGCGACACAAGCCGATACTATATTCGATATGTTATCCTCTGGTGATTATGTATTGACTGCTATGGATCGCTATGGTTGCGAAACTAGCTATTCATACCAGCTCGAGGATGGTATCATCTTAGAGGTCAATCTCGGCGATGACTTTACCATGAATCTTGGCGATTCTGTACTATTGATTGCGAATCATAATGCAGGTTCTTTTGATCAATTCATAGATTCGGTCATATGGGATGTAGACTTATATAATGACTTCTGTGACAACTGCGAGGAGATCATAGCCACTCCATTAGAAACAAGTGAAGTAGTCGTCTGGATAGAGACTGACTCAGGATGTGTGGCGATGGATACCTTGTTAATTACGGTAGATGAGACCAATACGGTCTATTTACCCAATTCATTTAGCCCTAATGGTGATGATAATAATGACATTTATCAACCAGGATACTCCAACGCTATAAACATGGTGAATGACCTAGAGATATATGATGCTTGGGGGAATAAGATTCACAATACTGGTTCATTTACTCCCAATGATACAGATGTTGCTTATTGGGATGGTACTTTTCAGGGTAAGGACGTGATGCCAGGAGTATACGTGGTCCGCATAGAATATCAGCTCATCAATGGTGAGCTGGAGGATAACACGAGCACAGTGACTTTGATGAGATAGTGAAAGCCTTTTATTCAGTTCAACTATAAGTGTTTCAAATTTTATTATGTTTTGGATTATTTATCCATTCTTCAAATATTTCATCAATTTCGTCCCAGAATATTATGCCTTGTGACATATGTGCTTTGATGATATTTTTTGATTTTCCTTTTATGAATTCAATTCTATGAAGAGGTTCATTTTGACTTTTTTTCACTGACGCGAGTCTAAAATTAGTATACCCACCAAAAATAAATTCCGCTTCAAATTGTATAACTTTCGCCTTTAAATAATCACCATAATTAGGTTTTTCTTTTTGTAGGTAATCATAAAGAATAGCAACTGGAGTTCTAGATTGATGAGATTCATCAATATCAATGATTTCGAAAATAACATAATTTCCAGATGCCAATTTTATAGTAAGAATGTCTTCTGGATTTAATGTCGTTTGTTGTCTGTAAGGTTTTCTTATTTTTTGAGGCTTTCTCTGCGGTGAGGTTAATTGAATTTTTAACTTTTCGAGATTCTTTAATCGTTTTCGATAATCGCTTTTTTCAAACCAACGATCTTTTTCTATTTCTTCGATTTTATCATTAGTTAAAAATTCAAGAGCTTTCTTTTTTACATTGTCTTGTAATCTACCCGTTTTCCATTGAATCAATGCCAGGGAAAGCCAGAACTCATACTCCTCCTCTGGATCATCAAATATGCCTTCTTCCTTTGCATTATTGATAAATGCCTTCGAAATTTCTTCTGGCTCATGGTCTTCAGCCAAGTTTTCTCTCCAATATGCGTTTAAATCAGCTGCTATATCGTTTGATAATATTCCAGGTCCCCATGCTCCCATAATCAGTCAAGTCTTTTTTTATACCCTAATTTTACAAATTCTCAATATTAGCATCCATCCACATCAATCTGTTTTCAAACCATTCTTTTAAGAAATCTATCTCTTCTTGATAGGTATTACCGACGAAGTTATTGGGCCAAATATTTTCACCTAAAATATCCCATTTATTGAAATTTCGTTGATCAGCTCCACTTTCTATAATAGCTCCTGTGAGTTCATCGATGCGTGACATAATGTGCATATTAGAAAATGAGGTCATCCTCAACTCTTGGTAACGATCTTTGATATCTTGCACAAAAGAAGGATCTTCTAAGAGACGCTGCCACCAAAAATGTATGAGCCAAGGATCATTAGGGCAGACACTATTGTAGTCAAATACCCAGGTATCCCATCGCTCGCCTCCGCAAAAGCTTGTATTACCCATCGCAATATTGAAATCCCAGATCGGACCCATCGCCAGTTGTTCGTTTTTATCTTTTACGATATATGTACTCAATCTATATGCATCAGGATTGTGCATCAGCTCATTGAGTAGTAAAAAATCAACGAAGGTTTTCTTTTTGATATATGCACCATAACCAATATCATCATCTGTGAAATCATCAGAGATCAATGCATCCTCGAATTGTTGCATATAGTCTGCGATATACTCTTTTTGAGCACCGGTAATATCATTTTTATCTGGATACTCATAAAGGAAATGAGTTCGTTTCGTTCCATTTATAGTGCCGTCTATGGCATATTTTGATTCAAAAGAATTGGATTCATTATAGTCCAATCCACCATTACCATCGCCAGTAGCTTTGTCTAGTTTGATAATATATCCGCCAGTGACATCCTCGCCACTATTTTCTTCTTCTCTGAGTTTTGAGATGTCAATTCTATTCTTATCTCTTTTTAATTTTTCCATCAGAATAAAGAGGCCCTGATAATTATCATTGATGTTTAATTCTACCAATCTAGTACGGCTAGCATAGCGTTCTATATCGTTAGACAGAGTATAAGCAAGCATATGCCTGATCATTGTTTTATCGCTATATGGGCCGTTAAGTATCCAATCTTCTTCAGAGGGTAAGTCTAGTAATGTAGTATCTATGCCCTCTTTATTAGCATCCCATATTTCAAAGCTATATGATTTTTTATCAAAAAGTGCTTGAGATGATGATCCTCTCAGCTCTATGCCTATATCTCCTGAGTAGACAATGGTAGCATTTTTTTGATCATCATATTCTGTAATGGTTATTCTAGAAAGTATTTTAGGGTCGTCTAAGATTTCTTGACCTAATGTCGTGATATTTATTTGAGGAAGTATGTCATCAAACTGAAGTATCCCAATATCGGTAGGTGGTTGCGAAGGGTTATTGGGTTCATCTTCACTACAAGAGCTAAGAAGAATAATCGCAATAAATATATATGAAGGAATAAGATTAAATCGAATGCGCATAGGGCTCTTTTTACGGATTGTCAAGTAAATATAATAAGATCATTTGGTTGTAATTTGGAATATACTTTTCAAATAAAGGCATAAAATATCCTTTATAGCTCAGGTATCCATGTATGTAATTGTGTCGTATCAAACCTCCAATCTGGCGTATTGATTAGATTTACAGTATTTATGCTGTACCAGGGAGATAGCTCATGATCATTTGGATTTTTGAGTATATGCAGATCTTGGGCTGGCATATAACTTTGCGCCAAAAGGACTATTACTTCACCAGTATTTTCATTTATAGCTTTATCAAGTATAAGGATCGCATGGCCGGGGAAGCCTCCCTCTATTAGAAAGTCACCAGGCTCAATATCAGATATATTACGTTGGTTAGAATTTTTCTCCAAAGAAGCAGTACCAGCATACATAAAGATCAATTCTAGATATTCTTGATAGATACCTACGGATATGGATGGTTCTGCCGACTTTACCCACGTTGTTCTATTCCCATCGACTTTGATTCGATAACCTTCTGACCATTTAGAGAAAGGTACTTTCATGCCATTGGTTAGATAAAAGGAAATCTTATCATATTCTTTTCTTGTGAAATGATAGTCAGCTTTTTGTTTGATAACGGCATCAGCACATTGATGAAGGTTTTTATTCCCTATATTTTGATCTATTACGGCTATATGACTTTCTTGATCATATCGGGGCTGACCACTGTGTAGCAATATTTGACTGCCAGTAGCTTTCAATTTAAGTTGTCTTAAGTATTGAGGAAATGATGCCTGTTCAAATTCTTGCCTTTCAAACCCTTCTGCTGTTTTAAATCTTTCGATCACTGTTTGATCTTCTTTCTGCTGTATGTCGATCGCAGCTTCTGTTGGGTTCACTATTTTTTCCGCAGAATTGGATGATCGATCTTTGCAAGAAATAGAAAATAATACGATTATAAGTAGAGAGAGATACTTTCTTGAATACATATCAGTATAACGCCATCATAGTACTCTAAGTCTACTGAGCTCACTTTTTGATGACCACCGATGATACGGCTAGGTCATGAATCGCTTGTTTATTCAGCTTAGTACTTACGGTGATAAAAGAAATCCAACCCAGTAAGGTTTTAAGAATATATCGAATGATCGCTTGAAAGAAGTTTAAGTTTTTAGATTCATCCTTTTTACTCTTTACACGAAGACCGATGAGTTGGTGACCTAAAGTCCCGCCAAATATCGTGGTCATTAGAGGGTCATAGATTAGCCATATTGTAGCAAAGGCGATGATCCGTAATGAAGTATTTTCACCAGTAGCGGCTTGAAATAACAGTGATATAACATACATCAAGCCTATGATAATGACAGTATCAAAAAGTACAGCCTTTACACGATCAAAGATATTTGGATAATAACTCATGATTTTACTTTGTCTAAAGATGCCTAACTCAAACTAACTAGACCAATATATCCGACTATTGCTAGCAATACTTGGATAGATCTAGGGATATTATCAAAAATAGAAGTATCAATAGTGATTAACTCATTATTGATGATGAGAATTAAATAGTTTATCGACTCACCTTTACACTACCTGATCTAGAAATGGAATTACCATTGATAGACAATTGTATGTGATAGCTATAGATCCCAAGAACAACTTCTTCACCTTGAAATAGACCATCCCAGCCAAAATCATCACTTGCGATAGATTTATTTTCTTGCGTAAATACTAGATTGCCCCATCGATCATATATCCGAAATTGATCAATGACGATATCATATTCACTATAAATTTTGAATCTGTCATTGATATTGTCATTATTGGGAGAAAATACATTAGGTATATATAAGTCACAATTTTCGCCTGTATCTTCTAGCTCGACTAGCTCAGCATATTGGCATCCATTGATGTCTTCGACTAGAATCTGGTATTCTCCAGGGCCGATCATAGGAAATATTCCTGTTGAATTTGTATTGCCTTGGATCGTATAATTGCTGATCATATCAGTCGGCTCATATTCTATATGGATGCTTCCGTTTGCAAGGCCACAGTTGGTTTCATCAAGTGTGATGCTAGCAAGCTCTGCACTAGGTAGAGAGTCGATAGTAACAATACCGCTATCTACACATCCACGTGTATCTTCAAGTCGATAACGGTATTCTCCTACAGCAAGATCATCTGCAAGACCATCAACCCGTATTTCATTATCGATATAGATACTGAGATCGGTATCTAGACTTTCAGCAGTAATCGAGATTATTCCATTTTCTTGACCACATACAGTAGGCTCTGCACTGATCATAATATTCTCAATACCACCAGCTAGGACCTCGAAGCTATCTCGATATTCACAGCCACGACCATCGATGATATCAACAATATGACGATCTAAAGAAAGATCAGTAAATATAGAATCTAAGCCAAAGTTTCCTTCATCTATTGCAAAGTTCAATGGGCCAGGGTTGGCGCTGGTAGCACTTATGGTTACATTATTGATCGCTTGATCGCAGCCCTGTTGATCTATGAAAATGGAGTCAATTGCTATAGGATTATCTGATGCTAAAAACTCAAAGGCACTCGTGCCTCCATAGACGCTTCGGGGCAGGGTACATACAAAATTGAATTCAAGATTATCCCAGTCGATCTGATATACCTGTGCAGATGCACCACCTGAGATAGCGTATGTTTTGACTTGGCAGTCTTCTACGGTACTCACGATCCCAAATATACTAGCTCCTGAGTTTGAAAAATCTATCACAACTTCGTTGTTATCAGGATTTTCTGGATCAAGTTTGACTAGGGAATTATCTGTAGTAGCCATATAGAGCTCTTGCTGATAAAAAGTGAGATCTCCAGAGGCACCATAGCCCATCTGCGGGTAGATGGTCCGTTCATCTAGACTAGGAATGTATGATATGAGGTCACCATTTTCCGACGCGGCATATATGACTCCTTCGGCATTAGCGGTCAATCCATAAAAACGATTTCCTGGAAGTACCGTAAGCGATGTTTGATCTCCAGTGGTGAGGTCGATACGCGTGATCCTACCGTTGGTGCTGAGACCATAAAGAAAGCCATCGGGATGCGTCGCTAGATCTGTAAAGATTCCTATTTCGGCTACAGCCGAAAAACTACAATCGTCTGGAAAAAAGGAAAGTAGATTACTCTGACTTGTATTAAAGAGTATATCCTGTGCTGTACATGCAATACTACTTCCAATAAGGATAATTAAGACAATGCCTTTTGCTACTATGTTCCGTTTTCTTTTTATGATGGTATTTATAATTTTATCAATTTGAATAGTCCTTGCTGACTTTCACTTTCCACTTTAAGTAAATAGTTGCCAGCGATAAATGTTGTCATGTCAATAGTAAGGAGTATACTTTGAGTACTTTTTATATTCTTTTCAAAAACTAATTTTCCAGTTATATCTAAGATGGATAATTGTAATCTACTTGGTGATTTTTCTCCTAAAGAGATATAAAGTTGATCTCTAACTGGATTAGGTAAGATTTGTAAATCGAACAGATCTAGCACCTCTTGATTATTGCTGACAAAAGCACTTATTTCTAAATTGTCTCGGCAGCCATTAGCATCCATCACCGCTAGCTCATATGTCCAACTATCTACATCTGGTGCTATGATTAACCCCGTTGAGTCAATATTAAAATTTGCTCCTCCATCAAAACTGTACATATATGGAGGAGTACCACCAAGTACATTGGAGATTGTAATTCCATTGAAAAAGTCCCCATCGTAGTCAAACGTTATCGGATCAGGCTCTAATATGCTTACGGTCACAGACAGCTCAGTACTATTCATATCTAGGAGATAAAGCGTATAATTTCCTGCGTCGAGATCATCAAAAGTATGTTCTTCAGTATAATCTACTCCGTCAAGACTGTATAAATATGGAGGGAAACCACCTGAAGCACTTCCGATGATCTGCCCCGAAGCATCGTCGTGACAAGTGAGATCTGTATGACTCTCTGATATGGTCAATATTTCGAAAATTGGCGTTTCAAAAGTTTCTGTATACATACATTCATTGGCATCAATAATGGTGATCGTATACTCGCCTCCTGTGATATCTAAGAATATTCCATCATCATTGAAAGTCGTTCCATCTAGACTATATTGATAAGGTGCAGTACCTCCGTTAGCTATGATGACGAGATCATCAAACTCTACAGTTGCTTCTAGGCTGATAGGATCGGGAGCTGTTATCTGTAGCTCATTGCTCTGTATCACCATGCCAGAATCATCTCGGATAGTGATAGTATAATTGCCAGTTCCTAGATTTTCAAAGACATTAGAATTTTGGTAAGACAAACCACCATCAATACTGTATTCATATGGTGCAAGTCCACCTGAAACTGTAGCTTCTATGATCGCATCCATCGCATCGTTGCATGAAATAGCTTGGGTCAATGTAGCACCGACTACAAAGGCTTCTTGTATGATGGTGAAGTTTTGCTCTTGGCTATATGCCCAGCGTAGGTCTGTGTTATCAATAACATCAAAGGAATATGAGTCAAAAATATCAATACTGCCATTATGCTGATACGATATTAGATCAGCTTTCATATCAGCAACGGTAAAACTACTACCAAGAGCCAGCGTGGAGCTTGCACCAGCACCATTGCTTAGGATCAAATCACCATGCAGCGGCATTTTTGTGATGATAATCTTCGTACTGTTATCATCAGCATTGGAGATTGTAGTTCCACTTCCAGCAACGATGATGCTTTCATTTCTTTCTAGTAGCAGATCAGTTGTAGTTACATTTAGAGGATCTATACCTAGAGCTCTACATCCACTGAGATACCATAAGTTGAGAGCACCACCATCTTCATTGTATTCATCATCTATTTTAAGTATCCATTGACCATTGATATCAGTAATACCTGCTAGTGGATCTATACTTTGATAAGAATCCTCTTCTGGTGGACAGGAGTCCTCTAAAAACGCTGCACTATTTGGACTTTGATCAAAAAACTCCGCGACGATATTGTCTTCACTACAACCGAAGTTTGACTCGGGAAATCCTATACGATCAAAAAGTCTATATTCAACTCCGTTTGGAGCTATTAAGCTTGCAATCACATCTCCCATATAAGAGTGATCAAGGCCTACATATGCTTTGATGTAGTCCACTTCTTGTGCATTTTGGATGGTAAGCAGTGAAGTGTAAGAGGCTACCTCAGTTTCTAAAATTTCAATGGGCGTATCAAGACTTACATACTCGGTACATTCTATAAATCCTAGCTGAAACGCAAAGGGATCAGAATATGTAGCACTGAAACATTCACCCACAGGTCTTACTCTCCAGTAATACACCGTTCCTTCACTAAGATTATGGATAGTAACAGAAGCCTGACCTTGAGTCATGTAGAAAGTTGCATCAGTAAAACTTGGATTTTCGGATACCTGTATTTCATAGCTTCGTATACCTATGATTTCTTCCCATACAAGCGTTGTATTACTCGATGCATCTCTAGATCCATCAACCGGTGAGAGTAGGTTGATAGTCGGAGCATTAGGCTCTATGATCACATTAATGATTTCAGAGGTGCTCGTTCCATCTGCTGCTACAGAGGCTGTTACGGTAATAGGGTAGATTCCAGGAGCAGCATTGATATTTTCAATACTGATTGTGATCATATCTGGTCCAGTAATTGGTGCTGTAGGAGCAGTAACATTTATTCCTGCTGGAATATTATTCACTTCGACATCAATACTTCCTGAAAAGTTTTCTGAGGTGTTGATTTCAAAACCTAAAAAATCACTTTCTCCATTGCATAGTGTAAGTGCATTATTGGTCAATAATATTAAAGTATATGGTACTATAATCTCAAAATCTTCATTGGATATATCTAAGAATAATCCTTCCGAACATTTCACCATGACTCTTGCTTGCTCAGTCGCAATGTCAGGCGTCTCCATGGTATGGCTTCCATTATTAGGCACATTTTCTGCGATCGCGGTATCAAAGCTTAGCCCACCGTCCGTAGATAGTAAGATGTCAACATTTGAGCATGATACCGGCGCTTGATCGGTATTGGCAACATCCCATGTGATGGTGACATCGTCTCCTAAAAACCAAGACTCTCCTCCATTGGGCGATTCTACGAGAAATGGACCGGCTTCGTCCGTAAAACTCAACTGCACATCGGTCTCATCCGTACATCCATTACCTGCAAAATTATCCCTCACGGTACATCTAAAATTCATATCTCTACTGACGAAAGGTATGACTTCCCACTCCGGAGTATTGCCTGCCACGATGTCTGATAAGGCTGGGAAATACCGAGATGGACTATCGGTCGGTGGTCGTGATATGAAGGCTGGTCCTCCAGTATTTGTCGTCAAAGGGGGCATCGTTGCTACCTCAGTATCCATTTGTTCCCAGCAGTAACTTAACATGTCGCCATCTATATCACTAGCTTCCGCCGTCAAGACGAATGGAGTCGCTATCGGCAATACATAGCTGCTTTGAGCGCTGGTGACGGATGGTGCATTGTTATTAGTGTTAATAAACATGGCACAGTTATTACCCTGCCCATTGGTAATGAAATCTGCTACTTCTGCTATACTTGCCGCGTGGAAGTGATCATCACTATTATTTTGAGTATTTGGAGCACATATGCCCGCATATCCCATAATGGTATTGGCGGAGCCCGGCTCTACGGCAGTGCTACCATTTCTATTACAATTGTTGTTTTGCGTATGATTTCCACCAAATTGATGACCAATTTCGTGACATACATAATCTACGTAAAATGGATCATTGATCGGATTTCCTAGACCTGTAACTCCTCTAGCTTTACGATTGGTATTACATACTGATCTGAGGCTTGCAATACCACCACCACCGGTGCTAAAAACATGGCCGATATCATAGTTTTCCGTTCCTATTACGTTGTCTAAGGTCTCTTGATTTTCGTCAAGCATTTCACCTCCATCGTTATTGGTATAAGGATCGGTGTTACCGTCAAGGTAGATGACTTGCTCAGACTCAGCTATAATGACAAATGTAATACCGAGATCTCGCTCATAGATCTCATTCACTCTTGATATGGCTACATTATATTCAGCTAAGGTGGACTCTATAGTGCCACCATGATATTGAGCATACTCGCCAGTACAAGCGAGTGCTAGCCGATATGATCTTAGTTGGCAATCACCAGCGAGGCTTTTATCATGATTATCTTGGCTTGTAGTAGGTCCGTCCTCTTTTACATGACAGTGAAAATCCACGGATTTTTCATAATCCTCACGGTGATAGCAGATGTATACATCTTTATTATCGTGATATAACTGATCGATGAAAACAGTGCTCATATCATCTCCAGTGATCATTGCATGAAACCCTTTTTGTGAGTATCCGATACGTCCAGACATGTGATTTCCGCTAGCAGCTCTGATTCGAAAGCTTTGTATAGAAGGGTATTTCTGCCTTAGTACCTCATCAAATACCGGTGCATTGGTGACTATAAATTTTTCTATTCTTCCATCGGGTAAAGGAAGCATAATAGTGCTTTTTCTCTGGCTTGTGATCGTTTTTTGAAGTCCTTTTTTGATATCAGAAAAAGGAGTTGATACAATTTGATATGATCTAGGGATAGTCTCATTGATTGATTGATCAGTATTGATACTACGATCAGATTTAAAAGACCAATTTTGACCTAATAAAGAAAAAGAACATAACGATATGCTTATCGTAAGTAATAGTAAACGCTGCAACATTAGATTAATCTTTAGATCCTGAATATACTCACTAATATATACACAGACGAAAACAACTTGCGGCATTGTCAAAACAAAGTACTAATACCTATACTTAAGCTTTTTGACAGTGGTAAACATTTTCGATTGGAATACTGAGCAGTGTAGTAATATTCACTGTTTCAAAAATTTCACTTAAGAGACCTTTGTGTATTTTGCTATACATCACTTGGGAGAAATAAGAACCACTAGGTAGTCTTTCATAGCACAATTGTAAGATCGAATTTCTAAGATCTTTAGAGAAAATAGTCAGGGGTAGAGACGATATGATGACATCAGGCCTATCTTTTACATGTAAATCAAGATTCTGAGCACCATCATTGACTACCTGCATTCTGGCATCTGATATTTCATTTTCGAGTTTATCACAAAACTCTTTGCTTACCTCAAAAGTATAGAGTCGTGACTCTGCATGCATAGTGTCTAAAATCTCACGAGTTATATTCCCAGGTCCTGCCCCAAACTCTACAATGGTTTGTGCTTGATTTGGATCTATATTGCTACACATTTCACGTTGACACCTACGGCTAGTTTGTGTTACAGCACCTGTTGTTCTAAGATTTTTGGCTAGATTTATAGCCGCCTTTATTTTTTGCATTAGCATATTTAAAGGTAGTAAAAGTGATTTTATTTTTGGATTATTCAAATCAAAAGAGCAACTATTGACGGAATTAAAATATTTATTTTTTGAGTCAGAAATATGCAGCCTTGATAATTTAATTTGGGGACTACACATACCTATCCCTTCTGAGCTTGTAGATAAGTTGATCTCTGAAGATCATAAACGTATTGTGTATCATGTAAAGGATTCAGAGCCTCTACATCGAGCTATGATGCCCGACGGTAATGGTGGTTTTTATCTACTTCTAAATAAAGAAATTCAAAAGAAGCAGAAGCTCGAACTAGGGGAAAAAGTAAAAGTAAAAATACGCAAAGATGATAGTCGCTATGGGATGAATATTTCCGAAGAAATGCTTGAATTATTGGATCAAGATGAGGAGGGTAGTCACTATTTTCACAAATTGACAGATGGAAAACAGCGAAGCTTAATCTATATCGCCACGAAGCCAAAATCAAGTGCCAAGCGAGTAGAAAAAGCGTTGGTCATCTTAGATTATCTCAAGTCTACTCAAGGGAAATTAGATTTTAAAGAACTCAATATTGCTTTTAAAGAGTTTAATGCTGATCGTTACTTTGGAATGTGATTTTGTGACTACGCGACATCTCGAACTCGCGATATCTCGCTATCTGGAACTCGAACAATCAATTTTCCAATATCTTATTTTCCATAGTGATCCTTACGAGGCCAGCGGTATTTCGTGCATTGAGTTTGTTGAGTAAGCTACTACGATGAGATTCTACTGTTTTGAGACTGATGAACAGTTCTTTGGCAATCTCTTGAGTGGTAAATTCTTCTACGATAAGTTTGAGCACTTCTTTTTCTCTTCTTGAGACCTTTGGTATAAGTTTGGTGCTACCCTTGGATTCCATACGCTTTTTCATGAGAGATTTCATGATGGTATTGGTCACATCTTTACTAAAGTAGGTTTTGCCGCCGCATATTGTACGTATGGCATCGAGCAACTCTTTGCGACCCGTATTTTTCAAAATATATCCCTGAGCACCATTATTTAATATCTCAGTTACAAAACTCTCCTCGTTAAACATACTGATCGCAAGGATCTTGACCTCTGGGTATTCGGCCAATACAGTCTTACTGACCTCTATGCCAGTGATACCTGGTAGATTAATATCCAATAAAATAATGTCTGGCTGCACCTCTTTCAGTTGCTTTAAGACTTCTTCACCAGTGTAGCATTTGCAAATCACCTGCATGTCATTCTCTTTATTCAAGATCGAGTCAATACCATCAACAAACATGGTATGATCATCAGCTACCATTATTTTAATCATAAAGAGAAATTTTATAAATGTGTAAATTATTCAACACTACGAATATATAGGCATTTTCATTGAGATTCTAGGGGTAATCCCCTAATCACTAAAATGGGGGAATCCAACGATTACTGCTTCTAAAAATGCCTGCATCTTTGGAATGTAATCAATACGAAATAATGATAAACGTTAGACATATTAACATCGAAAAGAGTATATGTTGGACTTTATTGGTTTCGGTTTTATTGATCGTACAGGGCATGAACGCATAGCTCTTGTTACTTTGAAAATCATGTTTTAGTTCTTGATAGATTCGTTGTATTTGATCTTTTAGCTATTCGCAATAGAATGATCTAAAAGATCAAAAGAGATAGTCGCAATCACTCATGTGAATGCAGTTCGATGGATGAAATTATTATTCGAAATCGACTGGGTATTAGCCATGTTTAGGAACAAGTGTAGATTCCAGTAAGCTCGGTACTTGGAATTTATATTCCTAAATCTGCTAATACCCTCTATTCTCCTTCTACTTTTTACAATAAGAACTAAAATTGATAACAATATAAAGATCACCTAACCAGCAGTCATGCGAGGTAGGTGATCGCCAAAATTTAGATACTCATTGGGATTGACTATTGCATTTAAAGAATAACCTCCATAAAGATGGAGGTTTTCTTTTTTTATGACACTTTTTAAAATCATCTTTGGGTCGTATCAAATTGGCTTCATAAACTAGGAGTTTGCTCATTTTCCAACATATCATTTCCATTATCCTGCGGAAGGTATTTTACGCATGTATATTACTTGCATGTACCTATTCTTCTTATGGTCAATCCACAGCTACTTATCAAAGTCTAAATGACGATCTGAGCAATGCTAGAAAGCTGATGGATCACAAGGAGTTGGCCGATGCTTACTACAATCTAGCTTGGCATGAAGAAACCGTGAGATATGATTATGCGAAAGCTTTTGATCACTACAATAATAGTCTGACCTACTTCAAATTGTTGAATGATACGCTTAAGATCAAAAATGTAGAGCAAAAGATAGCATATCGATTTAAAGAAGCTGAGCTATATAGCGATGCTATCGATATATACGAAGAGCTATTGACCTATTATCAAGAGAAGCATGATACGCTTAAGATGATTAATATCTATTCGGAGTTGGCTTCGGTCTATAAAGAAAGAGGTGATCTAGATCAACAACAGATCTATCTTTCTGAAGCTATTGATCTTAATCTAGGTATACGGGATACTTCAGCGCATGTTCAGTTTTTAAGGGAAGATATCAAAAGATTGATACAGCTCAATACCTTGGATAGTGCGATTATTAAGGCTTTCAAAGCTTTCGAATACAGTAATAGTATAGGCTCCAGCGACTTAAAAGCCCAGACTTTATTTGATATTGCATATGTCAATAAACTACAGGGTAACTATGAGCGAGCAATTAAATATTTCAAGAGAGGAGAGGCTTTTCTAAGTACCCGTGATTATGATAAAAATAGATTGCGTTTTTATCAAGAATTATCAGATTGCTATGCTTTAGTGTCTGATTATGAGCAAGCATATGAATACAATCAGCGATACTCAGCACTCAATGATAGTATACTAGATAAAGACCGTCAAGAGGCATTGAATAATGCAAATATCAGATATCAGATCAATGAGAAAAATAAAGATATTCTGAATCTCGAACGGGAGAAAAAATTTGTAGAAGATCGCAATACTCAACAAAGAACGGTACTTTATTTCTTGATGTTTGGTCTAGGTCTTTTGGCATTGCTACTGTACTATAGCATTCGATTTTATACTCAGAAAATAAAAACAGAAGGGATCATCACGGAACAAAAAGGAGAGCTTGATGCCCAAAGAATACGAGAGCTAGAGGATAAAGTAAAGATCAGCAGCATGCAATCCATGCTAGAGGGACAGGAAAAGGAAAGAGAGCGGGTAGCTAAGGATTTACATGATAGTTTGGGTGGCCTACTGAGTACCATAAAACTGCAGTTTGATAGTGTAAGGGCCAAGCGAGAGGATATTGCTGATATCAAAGAATACAAAAAGGCGAATTCATTATTGGATACAGCCGTAGAGGAGATCCGTACCATATCTCAAAATATGCAACCTGGAGCTCTCAGCAAACTGGGGCTGATACCAGCGATCACAGATATGATCAATCGTTTTGATAATGATAAGTATCCTGATATTGACTTTCAATTTTATGATATACCTAAGTCTCTTGCACCTTCAGTAGCATTATCTATCTATCGGATAGTACAAGAACTATTGCATAACTCGATCAAGCATGCTAAAGCCTCAGAAATATTGATACAGCTCAATAAAGATGGTGAAGAACTCGTACTACAATATGAAGACGACGGAGTAGGTTTTGATCCTAAAAATATCAGATCCAAGGGTATGGGACTGAGTAATATACAGTCACGAGTACATTATATGAAAGGTAACCTAGAGGTAGATACTGCAATAGGTGAGGGTACATCATATCTGATCAATGTTAGCATTTAATCATCTTTCGGATCTAATTGTAGAAGATACTCCCATCCAAAAAGTGGATGTATCTCCATGGCTAAGTGATGACTATGAAATCCACATCAAAAGAGATGATTTGACTCATGAGCATGTCAGTGGCAACAAGTGGCGTAAGCTAAAGTATAATCTTCTACATGTAATCGATCATCACGCAGGCATTATTAGTTTTGGGGGAGCATTTAGCAATCATATCTATGCGTTGTCCTATGCTTGTTTTGTCTTAAAAATTCCACTCATTTTATATGTCAGAGGCGATAAAATAGATCCGCATAATCCAACCTTAGCTTTCTGTATCAAGCATGGTGCAAAGATCATGATGATCGATAGATCAAGGTATCGAGATCGTAATGATGCAGCATTTATTTCTGAAGTTCAACAGCGTAATCCTAATTACTTCATTATACCAGAAGGTGGCACTAATGCATATAGCGAAGCTGGCACTAGAGAGCTTGCTAAGCAAATTAAGTTTTACGAGACCAACTTTGATGGAGTAAGTATATCTGCGGGAACAGGTGGTACAGCATCAGGCCTCATCAATGAAGGAGTGGGTGCCCCTATTACAGTATTCAGTAGTTTAAAAGGAAATTTTCTTCAGAAAGATATTGATGAGCGACTGAAGTCAGATGCCCAATCTTGGTGTTTGAATACGGATTATCATTTCGGAGGATATGCCAGATGGAATACTGAGCTGATAGAGTTTATACGATCTTGGTATAAGCATACTCAAATTGCCGTAGAGCCTATCTATACTGCTAAGCACTTTTATGGATTGTTAGACCTCTGCGGTAAGGGTGAATTAAGACCAGGAAAATATCTCATGATTCATTCCGGTGGCCTTCAAGGACTAGCTGGGTTTAATTATTTAAATGATGGTCTTTTAAGTTTTGTGAAGTAATTATCACTCTATCTCTTTTTGAATTTTATTATATTTAAGTGGTTGAGGATATTCAGCAGCCTGTTCACTAATTGATATAAAATATAAGTATACCGATATGAGTTGTAGTTGTGTCACTTGGATTAGATCATTGATTCTAGGACTTGTCTTCACCTTTGGCTTATTGTCCTCGAGAGCTTGCATAGCACAATCCATAGAATTATCTATAGGTGCTCATTCACACTATAACTTTCACGATGAATCAGCTTGGTTTTCTAGAGCTTCTTTAGATAATACTTACACTGATTTCAGCCTATATCTGACTGCATGGAATACTAAAGGACGTGGTATACAATTGGGTCGAAGGGCATTTAGTTGGAGAATCCCTGATTTTAACTCCGAGGAGATATTAACTACATTAGAAGTTTTAATATCGGGAAGAAGTCAAAAATTTTACGGAATTACGGCTTTACAAAAAGTGAAAATTGGATCTCGCGTAAAAGGTATTTTAGGCCTAGGAGCTGTGAATCGTAGAAATAGAACTAAATCAACAGCTAGTGTTACATACTTTCAAAGACCTTTTGTGGACCCTACAGGATTTTTTGTAAATGCGCATGTAACACCTATGTCATACAACCACTTAGGTGTAATTGTTCAATTAGCAGTAGATGTTGACGTATATAAAGGACTTGGACTCGGTCTATCTTACAGATACAATAGGTTTTTTCAAGAGGAGCGAGAGCTTTCGTGGATAGAAGCTACATTCAGGTTTAAATTATTTCAGCGATGAGGTATATCTTGTTATTGTTAGTATGGTTTGGCATTTTGATTATTCCAAATCTTAATGCTCAAAGTATCGAATTAGGATTAGGTTCTAGTGCTTGGTATAATTTTCATCATAGTTTTTTTCATTCATCTTTTAATGCTGAGCCTGGTAGTCGATTACCAGCTATCATTACTTTAGGATTAGATTATAGAGATTCAACTCGTGTCCAGCTGGCATATTGGTCCCAACATAATCAAAGCCCTGCTGATAAGGTAAATCGTAATAGTACTCGATTTGGAACTAGGATCGTCAGGGGAATATCTGCTTCAGCTTATTTAAGACCGGTCCTTAATAAGCATCGCATATCATTTAGACCTTTAGTAGGATTGGGGTATATGAAGGGCTCCCAAAGTATTATTGATGTAGAGCTTGATGGTCAAGAGAGTTTATGTTTTGAATGTGTCACCATCAATAGTTTTTATGGTTTCTTAGGTGGACAAGCTCGGTATGATATATTTAAGGGACTTAGATTGAATCTTCAACTAGAAGCTATGCACTATAGAAATAATCATGGAGTTCAGCTAAATGCACATCTAATCTTGAGCTATAGTTTGGGCAATATTTTTAAATCTAAAGGCTAAAATAGGCTTTCTATCACCTGCGCATAATGCTTATGCTCTAGCTTAAGTACTTCAATGGCGACCTCATCGGGTGATGTGCAGGCAGAGATATCGGTGCTAAATTGTGCAATGATGGCTCCTTCATCATACTGCTCGTTGACATAGTGGATGGTAGGGCCAGATACCTTATCACCCGCCTCAAATACTGCACGATGTACATGCTTGCCATACATACCTTTGCCGCCGTATTTAGGAAGTAGGGCAGGGTGTATATTTACGATTTTGTTGGGAAATGCATCTATGAGATAGGAGGGTATTAGCTTTAAATATCCTGCCAATACGATCAGATCACATTCATTCAAAAGATCTAACATATAGGCTTGATCTTCATATTGCGCATTGGTTATGTAGTAGCAAGCTATATCATGTCGTTTGGCAACTTCAATTACTCCGGCTTTTGATCTGTTAGTCAATATGAGGCCTACTTCTATGGTAGGGTGATCCTTAAAGTATTGTGCTATTTTATCGGCATTGCTACCACCGCCTGATGCCAATATGGCTATACGATTCATCGTTTACTGCCTAGTGGACTATAGATATTCGCTCTAGCGGGATCGATCGCGACCAAGATGTCGTGGACTCTATTTTTCTTATTTCGCTCGGCTACTTTAAAAATTTCTACGAGCTCCTGTCCTTTGGTATCGCAAAACATCTTGAGGATATGTGCTCTTGGAAAATTTTTAAATACTCGATCAACAAGTGCAACGCCATTCATCATAATGGTTTGTGCTTGGTCATAATCTTGGTGCATAAGATCGAGTCCTTCACGATGGTAGGTATACATGGCTTTTCTAAAATCCTTACTAGAGGGACTCATGATATTTTGAACTAACCAATATCTATTTTGATCGGTACCAAGGGATGTCCATGCAGGATCAGAGGCTGCTACTCCGGTAGGAATACTATTGACAATCTGATCAGCAATCTTAAAGTAATCAGTGCCACCATATTCCGAAAAACTATCATAATCATAACCTAATATGACATAGGCATAGAATGTCAATATACTGGAGAAGTTATCTACAAAACTAGTAGCACTATTCTCTATTCGTTGAAATTGCTCAAAGTTAAATGTGACATTATCACTATATCCGAAAAGCTGAGTCGTATAATTTGATTTATATACAGGTCTGATGGTTTGTATCCTAATGTTAGCTTCAAAACGGTTTACAGCAAGTTCTTTCGTAATATTGATGATGATATTGCCTTGTATTTTTTCTTCTTCTTCAAACTCATCTTCTGTCCATCGATTATTATTGAAAAACTCGGTAATCTGAGTTTCCATTTGACTTAATATACTAGGATCGGCTAGTTGCAATTGCTGACCATAATTAATTGTTACATCCAAGTTTAATTCTTGTGCAACAGAAATGGATGACGTAAAAACAAAAAGAGAGAAAAATAAAATAAATTGTTTCATCGGCTTATTATAGCTGTTCTTGATAGTCTATGATTTCTTGTATGATATCCTTAGCAACATCAGACTTAGACTTTAACTCATATGCGGTCGACTTATTGTCTTTTCTGATAATGGTAACTTTATTTGTATCATGTTTAAATCCTGCACCTTTGTCATTTAAGGAGTTTAGCACTATCAGATCAAAATTCTTTCGTTCTAATTTTGATTTAGCATTAGCAAGTTCATTCTTAGTTTCTAGAGCGAAGCCTACCAATATTTGCTGATCCGATTTGGTATCACCTATACTTTTAGCAATGTCAAGCGTTCTTTCGAGTTCTATCTCAGACATTTTGCCTTGCCCTTTTTTAATTTTCTCCTCTGAGTAGTGTTTCGGTTTATAATCTGCAACTGCAGCGGCCATAATGAATATATCTGCCGATGTATACGTATGCACCCGATCATACATCTCTTGGGCAGAGGTCACTCGAAGTACCTGTATTCTATCATCACTTATAGGTACATGACTAGGGCCTAGCACGAGATGTACGGTAGCTCCTCGACTGATACATTCCTCTGCTATGGCAATACCCATCTTGCCAGTACTCTTATTTCCGATGAACCGCACAGGGTCGATGGCTTCGAACGTTGGGCCTGCAGTAATTACCACGGTCTTATGCAGTAAATCTTGCTTCTTGCATAGAAAATCTTCTATAAAAAGGAGGCAATCTTCTGGTTCTGCAACGCGACCTACACCCTCTAAGCCACTTGCTAGCTCTCCGTTAGTTGGCGCGATCATATGATTGCCATATGATTTTAAAGTCTTGATATTTGCCTGATTACTAGGATGTAACCACATATCTCTATCCATAGCTGGTGCAAACAGTACGGGGCATTTTGCTGATGTGTAGCATGCAAGTAGCATGTTATCTACAATACCGTGAGCCATTTTAGCGATGGTGTTGGCGGTAGCTGGGACTATAAGCAAAACATCAGCCCATAGCCCTAGATCTACGTGATTATTCCATTCTTGGTCTGATGAAATATCAGAGAAAACTTGATTTTTTGAAAGCGTAGCAAAGCTTAATGGAGTTACAAAATCCTTGGCAGCAGAAGTCATAACGACTTTGACCTCATAACCTTTTTTGATCAATAATCGAGTAAGTAACAAAGATTTATAAACCGCAATACTGCCGCTTACTCCTAGTAGGATATTGCCTCTAGACGTAGACATATAAGGTCACGATCACGATGCGGCAATAGCATCATCACCTTCTTGATCTTCTTCTATTTGCTTATATTCATACTTCAACTCATCATTCAGAAATTCTTCTGTAGCAATGAGAGCAGGGTTAGGCATACGCTCGTAAAACTTGGAGATTTCGATTTGCTCTTTATTTTCGTGCACCTCTTCGATCGTATCAGTCTGTACGGCAAACTCATCCAACTTGATATGCAGTTCTTCCTTGATCTGCTTAGATAGATTTTTAGCTCGTGTATTGATTACAGCGATAGCTTCATATATACTACCTACTTTTTCGCTAGCCATACCTTCAATGTCACGGGCTCTTAGGTTAGCATCTAATCCCTGCACTTTAGATTTTATATCTGTCATACCTTGAACTTTTTTAATTCAGCTTCCGCATTCTCACGAATACCTCTAGCATCCTTTTTGAATTTTGTTTTTGGAAATCGTCGCATTAAGTAATCGTAATAACCCAATACTTTCTCAAAACGTTCACGTTTTTTTTCGTAAACACTATTATTTGCGAGGATATCTCCTGATTTAAGTATCAAAAAACGTACCTCTTCTGCACGATCTGTTTCTGGGAAATCTTTGAGCATATTCTCAAAAGACTTGATTGCTGATATGTGATTTCCTGTTTTGAAGTATAATTCACCCTGCATGAATGCCTTTTCTTCTAATTTTGCCCGCATTTCATCAATAAGATCATTGCATTCCTTTACACGAAGACTCGTAGGATACTTATTGATAAAAGACTGCATTTCATTGATTGCATCAGCACTAAAACTCTGATCTAATTTTGCATTAGGCGAAAGCTGATATTTACTATATGCAGACATAAACTCCGCCTCTTCTTTTCGCTCACTGTTGTAGTAAGTTCTAGAAAAGCTACTAAAGTAATGAGAAGCGAGTTGGTATTGCTTTAGATAATAATGGCAATATGCAAACTGATAAAACAAATCTTCGGCTTCTGCCTTTCCACGATAATATGGAATCACAAGTTCATACAGGGTCTGCGCATTGAGATACTCTTCCTGATTGTAGTAATCATTAGCTGTTTTGAAAATAAGCTCAGGCTCATTGGAGCTACGTATTTTCTCAAATTCTGTTTTACAAGAAGTAGAGATTATTATCAATACTAGGGAATATAGGAGATACCTCAATTTCATCAGCCTGCAAAGTTATTTCATTTATGCCAACGGCACAAGAAAATGATAAGTATTCTCAAAACGTAGCCTTTATGAAAGTCTTAACAACAAGAAGTATCGCAGAAAAGTATTAATAACAATGTCACTTGGATACGATATTGTTGATAAAAGCTTATACTACGTCCTCGTCACCTACATCTTCTCGATCTATACTTACGCTATACGTATAGTATAAAATAAGTCCTGCGCCAGCGCCAATTATGGTCATAGGTACGATCAAAATACCATCATCAAACCATAATAATGATTCAAGTATAGCTCCGACAACAAATCCAGCAGCACCTAATACGAGTACCATCCCAAATTTTAGGGCATTGAGTTGTTTTACTTTTTTCTTGTAGTTAAAAGCTGATTTGTCCATCTCTACTGTATTCAGACTTAGCCTTTTATTTTTAAAATAATAGACAATGAATGTGATTGCCGTTATCCAAAATCCTATAATTCCAATGATGGGTATTGCCATGATTTTTTGTTATTTATTGATGATACGGAAGGATTGCATTTTTGGTTACACATGGCTTAAGATCTGTTTTAAATTTAGATATGCAATTATTCGATAGTTCATTCTTTATCTTCATGATATGGAATCCCGAAATGATAACTCGATAAGTCTCAATAAGTATATTTCTAGCTCAGGAATCTGTAGCAGGAGAGAGGCAGACCGCCTAATAGAGTCTGGAAAAGTATCTATCAATGGAAAACGAGCACAAAAGGGTAATCGAGTACTGCCAGGAGATCATGTGAAGGTGAATGGTAAAAAACTAAGGTCGAAATCAAAACCGATATATATTGCGTTCAATAAGCCCATGGGTATAGTCTGCACTACAGATCTGAAAGAACCTAAAAATATCATTACATACATCGGCCATACTCAGCGCCTCTTTCCCATAGGAAGACTGGATAAAATGTCTACTGGATTGATCTTCCTTACCAATGATGGCGATATAGTCAATAAGATACTTAGGTCTGAAAATGAACATGAAAAAGAATATTTCGTCAAAGTAGATCGAGACATTACGGATGCTTTCGTGCAAGGTATGCTAGAAGGAGTTCCTATTCTTGGTAAAAAAACCAAGCCATGCAAAATCGATGTCCAATCACCTCGAACTTTCAAAATAACACTCACTGAAGGGATGAATCGCCAAATACGAAGAATGTGTGAGCATTTTGAATATGAAGTGAAGTCTCTACGCCGTACAAGAATCATGCATATCTCTCTCAATAACCTAAAAATAGGAAAGTGGCGTAATCTGAGTTCTAAGGAGATGTATATTATGCAGAAGAAGATCAAGTAGATTTTTAGTTGACTAGTTGCTAATTGTCAGTTCTTAATGTCTTAATGCCTAAAATACGTTGACCATTTTTAAATAGTAATTTTGGAATGAAAAAACTCCTTATAAATCCGCTTGATCCTCATAATCCGCATTCTATAAATACTCTCTACCCCTACATGTCTCTATGGTTTTTTACTTTCTGTTTGCATTTTGCGACATTAATAACTCTATACTCTTTGTGATCTTCGTGGTTTCAAAATAAAATTGCCGTAAGCCCTCTTTAAAGCGTGGTGATGGATCGCTCAGGCGCAAAGTCGAGTAGTCGCGAAATCGCAAGATTGTAACCATTCTCAGAAAATACTCGTATCATAGACAACTATACTATGATTACTGATCAGGCGCTAATAATAAGAGTATTGAATGGAGAGAGAAACTCCTTTGCTCCATTAGTGTCGAGATACCAAAATTATGTTTTTTCGATAGCAATACAGATTGTGAAAAATAGAGATATCGCAGAAGAGGTAAGTCAAGATGTCTTTATGAAGGTTTATAAGTCATTATCAAGTTATGACAGGAAATCAAAATTTAGTACTTGGATTTATAAGATCGCTTATCGTACAGCTATTGATCATTATCGACGTATAAAATATACATCTGATCTCGATCATATAACAGAAAAGGCAAGTCATGAATCGAGCGGAAATCCAACAGAACGCAGAGACTTGAAGAGTAATATTGAAAAGGCATTAGATCTGATGAAGCCAGATGCAGCAGTGGTGTTGAGATTGTATTATCTTGAAGAGCAATCCGTACAAGAGCTTTGTGAAATATTGGATTTAAGCTTGAGTAACGCTAAGATCAAACTATTTAGGGCAAGGGCAGCGTTAAAAAAGATTATGGAGCAGTATTTTAAAAACGAGATAAATACCTTAAGATATGCAGACTGAAAAGCTAGAGCAACAGTTATGGGATTATGTGGAGGGAAATTTATCAGAATCTGAAATGGAGCGATTTGATAAGTTTCTGAAGGATAATCTAGAGCTCAAAAAAGAGCATGATGTCATTCGAAGTATTCATGATGGCTTGGTACAGATGCCGCTGCAAGAGTTAGATTCTGCATTCACAGAGAAGATTGTAGCTTCCGTTCCTAAGATTACAACTTCATCCTCTCGAGGTGATTTTTATTGGTTGACGGCTTGTTTTACGATATTAATCGGTACAGCTATGACGTTGATGACATTTTGGCAATCAGATTTCTCAGCTTCATATCAGTTTGATTTATGGATGGTGGACTCTTCCATTTTTCGGTATCTCATTGTATTTATTGCAATACCATTTCTATTTTTATTAGATGATTGGTTGAAAAAGAGATATTCGAGATCAATTTAAATTATTGTTAGCGGGCTATTATCAATATTTTTCGTTAAAAGATCTCGCTTTACTTCCAAATCGTATAGCGACTCCTGCATTGATATAAATTTCTTTACTCCAAAGAACCATATTTGTACTGATGGGCATAGCGATATGTAGACGATCCGATAAGGGTATAGTCGGTGTAATAGATATCTGAGAGGTCATTTCTAGATAACTACGTACGGATTGTACTCCTGCTCCGATTCCAAGATCTAGACTATGATGAGGAGTGTTTATTACCTTATAATTGAGGGTACTTGATAGTAATACTGGAGCTCTATTTTTGATCTCGTAGATGGTAGTCCAGCCATTAATATCTGTATTTGTGCTAATGAACTGTGTAGAGGGAGAAGGGCCCACTATAAGGCTGTTTGATGCATATAAACGATCGCTTAATCCAAAGTTAAACTCTGCTCCTAAGGTCCATAATGTATTGGCATCGGTAAATCGGCTATACTCCATACCAGTGACTCCTGTATACAGACCAAAGCTACTTTGACTTGATATTGATCCGGAAATTAATAGAATCGAACATAACAACACAATATTCTTCATTTTCATAACATACCAATTATTTGATAATGCAATAACGAAGAAGACGTGTAAAACGTGTCGATGAATAGTTGAAATATATAAAAAGTCTATCTCTACTTTAATATTTGTAAGCTCATCACCAAGGATCGATCATTCATCAATCGTGGAACTTTATTCTGCCCTCCAAGTTTTCCAATACTTTTCATATAGGCTGAAAATCCTCCTTTCTGTACCTGTTGTATTTTAAGAGGTGCAATTACTTTACCTTGTACAAGATCTCGGTAATGGAAGTTTTGTTTTTGCATTTCTAAGTCTAAGACTTTGGCAAAATTTTGAATTTGTATAGATTGATTTTCAAACTCAATATACCACTCATGGTAGCTTACTTCAGAAGTTTTCTGTGCCACATAGGGAGCAACCGTAAATTCTTGGATAGAGACTTTTAGATGCTGGCAAGTACGAGTCATGGCCTGCTCTACATCATGGGCAATGACATGCTCCCCAAATGCTGAGATAAAATGAGCAGTCCTACCTGTAATCTTCAATCGATACGGATTTATCGAGCTAAACCTAACAATATCTCCAAGCTTAGATCCCCACAATCCTGCGTTGTTATTGATTATTATGGCGTAATCTTGATTAATATCTACTTGACTTAAATCATATCGAGGAGGATTCTTGTCATTAAACCTATCCATAGGAACGAATTCATAGAATACTCCTGCATTGACATTGAGCAATAATTCGTCAGAGTCATATTCATCTTGATAAGCCACAAACCCCTCAGTAGAAGGGTAGGTTTCTAAGGCTGCCACATCACTGCCTAGTAGTTGATATAACTTTTCTCGATAAGGTCTGAAATTGACACCTCCATGTATCATCAATTTCAAATTGGGAAAAATATCAGCAATGGTAGCTTTACCTGTGTAGCTAATCAATGACTCAAGATACATCATGATCCAAGGGGTGATCCCTCCAATCATACGTACATCGAGCGCATTCGTCTCTTTGGTAATGGCCGCTATTTTTTGCTCCCAATCATCTATTCTATTCGTTGCAGGGCTAGGTATTTGGAGTTTACGTAGCCACCAAGGTATCTCATGATTAATGATCCCAGATAGTCTGCCTATGGGGATGGCTCCGCTGTAATCAAGATCTGGATTTCCCGATAAGAAAATTAGCTTTCCATCAAATAAATCTAACAAATCATATTTGTAAGCAAAATTGATAGCGGCATCTCGAGCGGTATTGAGGTGAAATGGAAGACACTCTTTACTCAGAGGTATATATTTGATGCCTGACGTGGTCCCCGATGTTCCTACCATATATTTTGGTTTACCTGGCCACAGGATGTCTGATTGTCCTTCTTTGACAGATGTTATGTAACTTTTCAGTAATTCAAAATCTCTAAGTGGAACTGAATTTTTAAAATCCTCGTAGGTGGAGATGGATTTGAAATCATGATCTTTACCAAATTGAGTGTTTTCTGCACTTCTGATAAGGGTGTGAAACCATTTCTTCTGATACTCTAGAGGTCTCTGCTTTTGATCCGTTATTTGCTTATGTATACGTGTAGCAAATGGCTTAATAAGAGTTGACTTCCATCCCATGCACTACGTAATAAATGGTTTTAGTGCATCAGCGATCTTTCGATCATTGGCTAATCGGGGTACTTTATTTTGGCCGCCAAGTTTACCTTTAGTTTTCATATATGATCTAAATGCATCCTGTGCCATGGGTCGTATGACTAGAGGTCTAAGTATTGCTCCTTCTATGAGATCTTTGTAATATATATTCTGCTTGCACATCTCTTGATCGAGCTGTTTTGCCATGGTTTTTAAATCATGAGGTATATGATCAAATTCAATAAACCATTCATGATAGGGTAGACCACCTTCGGGAGGATTCACTTGAGGAGCTACGGTAAACTCAAAAGTTGCTTCTTTTCGATTACTCATGACAAGCTGTAGAGATTCTTCCACTTCCTTACCGATAACATGTTCCCCAAATGCGGAGATGAAATGCTTTACCCTTCCGGTGACTAATAATCTGTAAGGTTCTTTTGAAACAAATTTGACCGTATCACCTATACTATAACCCCAGAGACCAGCATTATTGTTGATGATAAGAGCATAGTCCTTACCCAACTCTACATCGGCAAGTGATAAACGTGTAGGATTTTGATTAAAATACTCTGACAGAGGTATAAATTCAAAGAATATACCTGAGTTAGTATTCAATAATAACTCAGGGCTATTGAGCTGATCTTGGAATGCAATAAAACCTTCAGATGCGGGATATAGCTCTACAGAATCCAATTCTTTTCCAACTAGAGCATCAAGTGAAGCTTTGTATGGTGTAAAATTGACACCACCATACATGAAAAGACTAAGATTCGGAAATACTTCCATAATATTGGATTTCCCAGTTCGCTCGAGTATTCTTTCATAATACATCTGTACCCAAGGCGGTATTCCACTTATCAATCTAAGATCTTGGGTGAGCGTTTCCTCCACGATGCGATCTAGTTTGGTTTCCCAATCTTCTATGCAATTAGTTTCATAGCTAGGGAGTTGGTTTCCTTTGACCCATGCAGGGATCTCATGATTGACGATGCCCGATAATCTCCCAGTAGGAATTGTAGTACTTCTGTCAAGAGTAGGAGACCCAGATAGAAACATCATTTTACCTGCAAAAACGGAGGCATCCTGAGCGAGATGGATGTAATTGAGCATGGCATTCCTGGCAGTCTGCATATGGTTAGGCATACTAGCCGCAGTCAATGGAATGTATTTTACACCAGACGTAGTCCCTGATGTTTTTGCCCAATATTTTGGTTGCCCTGGGTATAGTATGTCTTTTTTCCCAGTGCGGATTTGATCAACATATTTTCTGAGACCTTCATAATCTGAGATAGGAATATTTTGTTTGAAATCATCGTATGAATCGATGCTATCAAAATGATGATCCTTCCCAAACTGAGTTTGCTTAGCTTTTTTGATAAGCTTGGTCATCCACTTTTGCTGATCTGCTAAGGCTTCTTGCTGATCACGGCGGATACGTTTATGAAGTATCCTTCCCAACACTTTAGCACCTTGCACTTTGATCATACTCATGGAGTAAAAATACGTGGATTGGATCCAAAGCTTAAAGAGAAAAGCAATAATTTCTCCAATAAAAAAGGCGATCTCCATTTCTGGAAATCGCCAAGGTCGGTAAACTCCGAATAATTCTTAAGGTTCTAAAATTATCTTATCGGAGCAGGTTGAGAATCAGGTTCTAATCAATTCTCAGATCTTCAATGTAAATGTCCTCATATTGTGAGGCATCAAATACAAAGGTATCGGTTGGGTACACCTTGTCAGTCACAATCTCATGTATATCAAGGGTGTATCTTGATCCATCTCTGGAAAATATCTTAAAGCTTTTTACATCATTATTTTTACCATTCACCATTAGTCTCATCTTACTATATTCGGAGTCCTCATCTGTGGGTTTAAATTCGATCTCACTTATCGAAACTCCATTTTGCTTATAGGTATTGGTAATAGCATATTCGTATTCACCATTTTCATATACTTTGAGTATATCGGTTGGTGACATCATCGCACTGTCATCCATATCTATATCATTGATCTGGACTTCGTTGCTACCTTTCAGGTGTACCCAGACCGCTGTACCATCACTGTATATGGCTTGATCATCTAGCTCCATCTTATATTTATCACCTGATTGAATGGCGATGCCATGTTGCACTTCAGGAGCTTGCTCAGGAAGTTCAAGGGTTAGGGTGAAATTCATCTGCACGGCATCGTAGCTATCGTAGTTAGATTTTATATCATCAAGTATAAGCTTAGCTTTTGGATCTTGGCCCATCTGTGCATCAGCATATACATGGAGACATAGTATACAAGAAAGGATATAGATATACTTTTTCATAATATAACTGTTTAACACAAAGACGAAGATATAGTTTGAAAAGTAAATAAGGAAGCGGTTAATGATGTGTTAATTTGAAATTACTCATTAAAAGTATGGTGGTGTTTGGCTAAATGGTCTGACTTCATTTTAGACCAAAGTAAAATAAAGTCATCCAAATAAAAAGCCCCAAATCTGGGGAAATTTGGGGCTCAGTTCAGACTGTGTTTAAGGAGAAACCTCAAAACACATTTTTTATAGTTGGTTAATTAACTATCTATTTTTATTTGCTGTAAGAAGCTCTCTAATTCTTGCTCGCTGAAGAATAGTACCTCTCGAGGTTTCGATCCTTTAGCAGGACCGACTATACCTAGTGACTCCATTTGATCCATAATTCTACCTGCTCGGTTGTAACCTAACTGTAGCTTACGCTGTAGCATAGAAGTAGATCCGTGCTGACCACCTACTACGATCCGTGCTGCGTCTTCAAACATACTATCCAAATCACTTATTTTTAAAGATGATCCATCTATACCTTTATCTTCATCAGAGGTATATTCTGGTAAGAAAAATGGCTCAGGGAATCCTTGTTGATCACCGATGTGATCTATAATTCTTTCTACTTCCGGAGTATCTACAAAAGCACATTGAAGTCTCACAGTATTGCTTCCGATAGATAGTAGCATATCTCCTCGTCCGATCAACTGATCTGCACCTCCTTGATCAAGAATGGTTCTTGAGTCTATTTTTGAAGTTACCTTAAAGGCTAATCTTGCAGGGAAGTTAGCTTTGATGATACCTGTGATGATATTCACAGATGGTCGCTGTGTAGCGATGATTAAGTGTATACCGATTGCTCTTGCGAGCTGTGCTAATCTTGCAATTGGCATCTCAACTTCTTTACCCGCTGTCATGATCAAATCAGCAAACTCGTCTATGACCAATACAATGAATGGTAAAAATTTATGACCATCATTTGGATTTAATCTACGGGATGTAAATTTTTCGTTGTACTCATTTAAGTTTCTTGCTCTCGCTTTCTTAAGTAAATCATATCGCGCATCCATCTCTATACATAGAGAGTTTAGCGTCATGACTACTTTAGCTGTATCCGTTACGATTGGCTCTTCTTCATCAGGTAAGAATGCTAAAAAGTGCTTGTACAAACTTGCATACGGGAAGAGCTCTACTTTCTTTGGGTCAATTAATACAAGTTTGACCTGAGAAGGATGCTTTTTATAGAGCAGAGACATCAATACGGTATTGATACCTACCGACTTACCTTGTCCCGTCGCACCTGCAATCAAGAGGTGTGGCATTTTGGCTAAGTCCGCTACAAAAACTTCATTGCTAATAGTCTTTCCTAAAGCTATAGGAAGATCCATTTTCGCATTAGTATATTTCTCAGAGTTGATGACCTCTCTAAAAGATACGATCTGAGGCTTTTTATTAGGTACTTCGATACCAATCGTCCCTTTGCCTGGGATCGGTGCAATGATACGTATACCCAATGCTGCCAGACTCAAAGCAATATCATCTTCTAGATTTTTAATCTTGCTGATTTTTACTCCTGGTGCTGGTATAATTTCATACAGAGTAACTGTAGGTCCAATAGTCGCTCGGATCTTAGTAATCTGAATTTTATAGTCAAGTAATGTTTTAATAATCTGGTCCTTATTAGCTTCTAGCTCAGATCTATCTACTTCTACATTTGACGCCTCATAAGCCTCTAGCAGTTCTAAGGTAGGAGGCACATAATTAGAAAGATCTAAGGTAGGATCATAAGGCTCAACATGATTTGCATTTTCTTCTTGGATAGGAAGGATTTCTTCCGTTTTAGGGGCTTCTACTTTTTCCAAAGGAGCAGCGGCACCTTTTTCTTGATCGATAGCAATGCCACCGATATCATTGATTTCAAACTGTGCTGGTGCCGCGGTAGCTGCTGCTTTTCTTTTCCTCATCTCAGCAGGCGATAACGCTTCAGGAAGTTCGAATTCGAGACCCGAACTATCCTGGGCATTATCTAAATCAGTTTTTGAGATGGACCTCTCTCTATTATCATAAAAAGGTCTAAGGGAATTAGGTTGTTCTTGTGTTTCTTTTTGAGGTTGTAAAGTTGTAGCTTCTGCTTCTGTAGCTTTTTGCGGTCTAAGGAAATTTAAGTATTCACCGATTCTGAATTCGCCAGATGGAGTATTTACTACTAATTGATCTAATTGTGGGTTGAAAAGCCAGATCGATGCAAAAATCATTGTAAATAAAATCAATACAAACAGGCCTATATTACCAATAAAACTACTCAGCCATAGATATGTACTTTCACCAAAAGCACCACCCCATGTAAACTCAGAGTTCCGAAAAATAAATTCTAGTAATAAGGAGAAAAATGCCATTAATAAAAATCCATTCTTCACCATTTCAATCCAAGGCTTTAGCGATACTTTCCTGATAAGATCTATTCCTAGTTTACAGAACATGACTATGAAAAATATACTTGGGAGTCCAAAGCCCCAATAGAAAAACATGTTAGAAATCACGGCACCAAGTCTGCCCAACCAATTTTGTACGACCTGAGTGTCATCGAAAATTATGTTCCATGAGTTTAGAAGGACTTTGTCTTGGTCGACTTGCCATGTATATATATAAGACACAAAGGCAATTGTCAGATAGATGGATAAAAAGATACAGAGAGCACCAAGTATTTTTGGTGTTCTTTCATCCTGTAGAAAAGATTTTTTCGGTTGTTTTCGTTTACGGGACTTTGTACTCTTTTTAGAAGCCATGATAGAAATCGGTTATGGTATTATATAATGAGTAACACCATTCTTGGGACTGTAAATATACAGCTGGAAATAACATATTACAATATTTACACATATATTTTAATCTGTTAATCTGATAATTGCAACCAATTAGTATTTTATCAATACATAGTTTATTGTTTTGCAATGAGATAAGTGGTCCATATTTTAATTTAATTCAATCTGAATATTTTAGTTTTTTGATAGCTTGCAGCGAAATATAAAAACAACTAGTTATGCACAATATATTTATAGCAGGAGCAGGCGGAATAGGACAGGCTTCAGGTCTTATCTTGGCACAGCACTACGGAGATGCTGCTCACATATATATTGGAGATATCAGTGAGAGTGCTTTATCACAAGCGAAGAACTTTGTGACTTCAGGTACGACCAACAAATGCACAATCTCTACAGTATTGATGTCTCTAGAAGGTGAAAATGAAGCTGTAAGTACTGCGATGAATACTTGCGATATCATTTTAGATTGTCTACCAGGTAGTCAGGCACCTAAGCTTGCGTCTTGGGCATTGAAGTATGACATGCACTATGCAAATCTTACTGAATATGTCGCTGAGACTGAACAGATCATGGAGATGGCTAAAGATGCTTCGAGAGGTTTTGTGTTACAAACAGGATTGGCGCCGGGCTTCATTAACGTATTGGCATGTAAGGTGTTTGAAGATTTTGCGACAAATCACAAGGTTGATAAAGCAGACTGTATGACTATGAAAGTTGGAGCGTTGAGTCAGCATGCCCAAGCACCACACTTTTATGCATTTACATGGTCTCCTATCGGTGTTGCTACAGAATATGTTAAAGATGCCGATGCTGTACGTGACTATCAAAAAATGAAAGTACCTGCGCTTTCTGGAGCAGAGACGATTATCATTGACGGAGAGACGTATGAGGATAATTTCACTAGTGGTGGTGCTGCAGATTTACCAGAGTTTTTTGCAGGTAGAATCAAAGATCTCGACTATAAAACGCTTAGATATCCAGGGCACTATGATTGGGCCAAGAAATTTATCGATGCTCAGACAGATAAGTCTAATTTGATCCAAATCTTAGAAAAGGAAATGCTCAACGCTATACCGTCTGTAGAAGATGATGTTGTGATCGTATATAGTTCGGTAAAAGGTAAAGATGCTAATGGAGTATTACGTCAAGTTGAAAAATCCTATAAAGTGATGCCTTCTAAAGTAGGTAATCATATGTTAAGGGCTATTCAGTCAACTACAGCAGGACCTTTATGCCAGATGGCAATAGAGTTGCTAGAAAGTAAATACGCTGGCATCGTGCTACAAAGCCAGATTGATACAGATTCATTTTTGAATGGAGATATTGTGAAGGCAATATACGGAGGGTATTAATATACATATATGTTAAATCAAAAATGTGAATAACTGGTGGATAACTCCCGTTTATACCAAGTGCTAACTAGCAGACATTTTCTCTAATTTTATTTTTCCTTTAAGACTGATGTAATTAACAATCTAATATCCTCGGTAGGGGGGTAGTGCTTGTTTATTAATCAATATCAATCTGATGAAGAGAATTTTACTTATTCTAGTTGTATGTTTTTATTATTTTCAAATATTTAGTCAAATAGGTCCATGTGGATCAGCAGTCGGAACTAACGTTTTTTATGAAACTTTCGATGAAGGAGACCAATCTACCTCCGGTACCGATGCGAATGGCATTGCATGGAGTGTGGCTTGTCCTAGCTGCTCTGGAGGGCAGACAACAGGCGATCACTTATGGGTTGAAAATGGCGGTCTTGAAGGGCAAGATACTAATGGGCCTGCTAGCTTTAATGTTACTGGCTTAGATTTGACAGGATGTGATGTTATTTCTTTTTCATTCGATTACAGCTCGGTAGGATATTCAGGAACTGGAAATTTGGAATGTGTTGATGAATGTGGTGGATGCGCAGGAGATATCAATGACCCGATAGCGGGCGGATGTGATACATGTTGGGATTTCTTATATGCAGAATTAGATTTTGGTGGTGGCATTACAAATAACACGATTTTACTTGGAGATGACTGTTCAGTTCCTAATAATGGGTCTACAGTTCAGGCAATATGTGGTGCCAACCTACCAGATGGCACCCCTATTCCGCCAGCCTCACTTACTAGCGTAGATCTGAGTATCGTTATGTCCATGTGGGCAAGTTCAGAAAATATGACTATCGATAATGTTCTTTTAGTATGCTATGATTCCGCTGAAGCTGCAGCTTGTGCGGATGCGGCAGTTTCTGGAGCTTGTAGTGTTGAAGCAAACTGTACTGCCTCTTTGACTGCGGGATCAGTTGCTTGTGATGCTGAAACTGCAGGAACAGATACTTATACAGCAACATTTAGCTATACTAATGGTACTGAAACTGAGGCACTAAGTGTATTAGCAAGTGCTGGTACTGCAAGTGTATCTTCAATTTCAGCTGATGGTACTATTACAGTAACTGGTATCCCTGAAGGAACGGATATTACATTAACATTATCCAATACAAATTGCATGTTGTCGGAAATGCTTGTTTCGCCTGACTGCATACCAGTGGCTGGCTGCCCGGTTACCTGTACAGGAGGAACATTAATTAACCAACAGTCTTTTAATAGCAATTCAGATTTAACCGCTACAGGAGGGACTGCTTTTTTTAATGATGGATCTAGCGATCATTTTAGTGTGACAGATGGAACTAATATTTCAGGAGGATATTCGGGTTTTTGTGGTAGTTTTTTTGCTGCAGAAGATGTGGACGATGATGGTGGAAGTGGAACTTTACCTGCAACATTTTCATATACTGTTGATGTGAGTTGCTGGGAAAATATGACTTTTACAGGCTTATTCGCTTCTAGTGAAGGGGGATTTGATTCAGCGGACGATGTTACTGTTGTCGCTATTTTAGATGGCGGTGCACCGCAGACTCTCATTGATGTGGACGGACAAGGCACTGGATTTAATGTTGGAGCCGCAATAGCAGGTACAAACCTAAGTTCATCTTCTCAATCATTTTCTGCAACAATTGCTGGTGCTGGAAGTACTTCTTCTACCTTAGTGATTGAAGTGAGTGTCTCATTAGGTTCAGGTAGTGAGACTATTGCGTTTGATGAATTTACTATATGTGGTACTATGGTTGCTAATTGTGGTGGTTGTCCTGATTTTAGTTCCATAAGTGAAGGCGATCTTGATGTTCAAGTTGTAGAAAGCACATGTACCACACCGGGAGGTACTGTAGGTCAAGATACTCCAGGAAGTATTGATCCCCCTACAACTATGTGCCCTGCAGGATCTTCGCTGCAATATAGTCTAGACGGAACGAATTGGTCTGCTTCTATTCCGAGTTATGATGATGATCAGTCTATTACAATTCAAACTAGATGTAATTGTGATTCTGATATGTCTATGAGCAGTACAATAAGCAGTGTAATTACTGTGCCGGGCGAATGTCCCCCGCCAATTAGCCTTCCTATATGTCCTGCATCGAACGTACAGGTCACCACCGCAGCAACTAATGATTGTAATTTATATGAAATCACAACGGTGACACATGATCACCCTGATCCTGCAAGTGTAGCAGGTACCACCTATAATATATTTATAGGTGGAGAATCATTTGGTCCATTCACTTATGCGGCAAATAATCCTCAATCTGCAGGTCCGCTTTCGAGTTCTGCCTTTGTTGGAGATGGTACAGCTAATATTCAGGTTTCAGTAGGAAATGTAGTTGTAAATGAAATACTAGCTGATCCAGATGCTTCAACTGGGGACTCCAACGGTGATGGTACAGTAAGTTCTACTCAAGATGAATTTATTGAGATTATTAACTATACATGCGGAATAGTGGATATAAGCGGTTGGAGTATTTATGATGCGGGCTGTTCAGATAATAGTTCTGTACATCTATTTCCAGGAGATATAGGTACAGGTACGACTACCTTAAATCCAGGACAAGCTGCGGTAATTTTTGGTGGTGGAACACCCACAGGAGCGGTATTAGCTAGTGGAGCTTTAGTAAGTGTATCTTCTAATGGTGGTCTTGGTTTAAATAACGGTGGAGATGATGTATGCATAAAGGATGTTTGCGGTAACAGTGTCAATAATCAAGCCTATGGTTCTGAAGGAGGAAGTAATCAATCACTTACATTGGATCCTGACTTCACGGGCGCTTTAGTGCAACACAATTCAAGTACTTTCGGATCTTCTTTAGATTTTTCACCGGGATATATGCAAGATGGTTCTACCACTTTTGGGTATTCTGGAGCATGCTCTAGTTGTGGTTCTTTCACTGCACCTACTATCTCGGCACCCACTGATGCCGATGTAATTATATCTGAAATACAGACCGATCCAGGGTCAGGTGATGCTTCTGCTGGGGAGTGGATAGAATTATTATGCGTAACAGGTACTTGTGATATTAGTGGATATTATGTTTCCAATGGAGAGTTTTTAGTAGTTATACCAGATGGGACTGTATTAACAGCAGGAACATACTACACGATTGGATCAAACCTTGCGGCCAATGGAATGGTCGGAGATATTCTCAATCATGATCTATCAGCCAATGGTGGATATAGCCATGATCTAGATGTGAGCTCTTGTGCATCCTGCAATTGTACTGAGGGAATATGGGAAGATGGAACTCAATGCTCTTCACCTACTTTAATTAGTGATATAACTTTAGATAATCCTGCTGAGCAGCTTGCTATTTTTAATCCTTGTGATCTTTCAGACCCTGTCCATGCAGTAGTCTGGGGAGGCGGAGAAGGATTGCCAATTAATAAGTCTATTCCTGAGAGTTGTGGAGGTAGGTCTTGTCCAAGTGCAAGTAGTATTGTTTTTCCAGCAGCTTCTGATGCTTCTTTCTATGACAGTACGTTTGATCTAGGTAATGAAACTGCATGTTCTACTTCATATTCTTGGGACGGATCTACTTACGTTTTAGATGATACTCCAACACCTGGATTAGCGAATGATGCTTTAGCATATCAACTTACGATCAATGGTGTAACATTTGATATAGGAAGTTTGACACAACTCGAAGACGAAGAATTAGCCATAGAAAATGCATTAGGTGGAAGCGGTGGTATGATCACAATCTGCGACGGAGATATGTTATCTGTAAGCTTTACTCAGATTGATAATCAAACACTAGCTCCAACTATGGGCATGCTGATCTCTGGTACGAATAGCACAGGTCCCGCCATGGTTGCAGGCTATGGATCGGGAATATCTTTTGGGTCATCGACATCTGTTTCTACGCTTGCTTCTGGATTTACTCAAACTATAACCGCAGCTAATGATGGAGAGCAACTGTATATTAGAATTGTAGAACTAGGCTATCAAACTTCTACCACAGGTAATGGTATTGATTATCTAGGTGGTGATTGTAGTGCTTACGACAATGGAGAGATTGGTATGTCGTCTGATTGTATTTTTGAGCTTGCTTTGGATATCGAGGTTGTAGAACCTATGACTATTGCTATTGATGATGCAGGTTGCCCAGATAATCCGTTTGTAGTGAATGTCACCACTGGTACGGGTCCCTTCACAGTCACAGGGACTGATGATGATGCATCCAATATAGCATTATCTCTTGCGGATAATATATCAGGCTTAACAGCAGGAAGCACTTATACTATCACGGTAGCAGATGCTAATGGATGTACTACTGAGAGTATGTTTACTGTGCCGGCAGATTGTACTTCCGCCATATTGCCTGTAGAATTATTGGATTTTGATGTTCAGAAGCGAGATAATGTTGCCTTGGTAAAATGGGTTACTTCTAATGAAATAAATAGTAAGAACTTTGAAATAGAACGTAGTTCAAATTCTATTGATTTCGAAACTATTCATATTGCTGAAGCACAAGGAAACTCAACGGAAAAGATCGACTATCTATACATTGATAAATCACCTAATCAAGGTGTCAACTATTATAGATTGAAACAAGTTGATCAAGATGGAGCATATGAATATAGTGAGATTCGTGGCGTACGATTTGAAGGATCTACCAAGACGTTGTCTATCAGACCTAATGTAACAAATGGGTCTGTAAATGTATACTTCGATCAGGAAAATTCAACATTAGATATTGATATACTGAGCATACATGGACAGTATATAAGATCTGTTTCTGTTGAAAATGGAAATGAAGTAGACCTTAGCGATCTTTCGACTGGTGTTTACTTATTCCGAGCTGTTCAACGAGGAGAATCACTTGTAGAAAGAGTTGTAAAACAATAAAATCATAAAACCAATACCAATACCCCAGGGTCTATTTGTCAAATAGTACAAATAGACCCTTTTTTATAGTATCCTTTTTCAAGTTTTACCGTCAGTAATAAAGTACTTGTATCTTTATACTCTTATGAAGCACATTTTCAGAATAGTAGTTTTACTACTTGTCTCATGCCATATGCATGCGCAGATGGGTAGTTTTATTGATTCACGAGTCATGTCTTATTCATTTGATAACTGTGATTATGGAGATAGTAGCGGTCTACATGATGATTTGATGGGTTCCAATATGGATTGTATTTGTGGCGTAGTTGATCAAGGCATTGCATTTGATGATTCTGCTGATCGACTAGTAATGCCACTGAGTATAAATGACTTTTTCAATAGAGATTTCACGTTAAGTTTTTATGTGCAACTAGGTAATAATACTACACCAGCTTCTATTTTGAGTCTACGGAAAGGTATAAGTGTAGACTCATTCTTTAATATCAGATACTTACCAGTACAGCAGACTATAAGTGTCCAAATGGCAGAATCTCCAGCCAGCTTTCTTGACCTAAGTGCTGATTTGGATACCAATCTATGCTGGAATCATATTGTATTGTCAAAGCAGGGACTTAATTACTTTCTCTATGTCAACGGAGAGTTAGGCGATGAAATATTATCTTCAAAAGAGCTACAGTTTAGGCAAGATACAACGATCATTATCGCATCAAATCAAGGGGCCAATATTGGTGAAGAGACATTTAATGGAAGTTTAGATGAAATAGAATTGTTTAATACTTCAGCTGGAGCATCAGATATACGAGCATATTACCGTCAGCCAGATCAGGTATTAACGCAGGATACTACAATCTTTTTGGGAGAATCAGTTACTATCAATGTGGGGCCATCCTGTGCGGATATTATACAATGGCAACCAGCAAATGGACTAGATGACGATAATATTCTCGAACCTACAGCTACTCCTGATGAATCTACATTATACTCGGTGAGATTGGCCAATAATAGTTGTATAATCAACGACACCCTTAGGATCAATGTAGTCAATCGAGATTCTCTAGATTGCGAAGGACTTTTGCTACCTACTGCTTTTACGCCTAATGGCGATATGCTCAATGATAGCTATGGTATCAGTAATAAGTTTATTATTGATGACCTCAGGCGATTTGAAATTTATGATCGGTGGGGACAAAAGGTATTCGAAACGAGCGATAAAGAAATATCATGGGATGGTACCATTGGCGGGAATAGAATCAACCCTGGAATGTATGTATATAAAGTAGAGTATACTTGCTTAGGCAATGATTATAGTATTTCAAATAGTTTTTCAGTTCTGCGATAACATGAGTAATATCAATTCAATATTGAGAATAACAAAGGCCTTAGCTTTGGCAATTATTTTTTGTTTGGCATCATGTGGTGGCGATCAGAGTAAAGAGATCACCCCTGAGAAAGAACGAAGTGAAGAAGTAAAGCATGCTTCAATTGAGAAGACAGCAAGTATAAAGGAAAAAGTCGTTACTGATAGCCTGGCAGATTCAATCGAGATAATCAAAAAGCAGCTTGAGAAACCTAGGTTACCTATAATGGCGAAACCTCAATCAAAGGAAAAAATTGCGCCTAAGCCAAAAGCGAAACCACGAAAAACAACTCCCAAACCTGTGAGTCATCCTGAAGTAAAGAAGGTAAAACAAGTAGAAAAGCCTGCTCACAAAAAAATTGTCAATACAGAAATGGTATTTAGAAGAAATTTCTTCAATTATGATACCATTACCCAAGGTGATACTATCAGACATAGTTTTAAATTTACAAATATCGGGGAGCATGATCTTTTCATAAAAGATGTTAAGGTTTCTTGTGGTTGTACATTTCCTTATTATCCAAAGGAGGCTATTGCACCCGGAGCTAAAGGGAATATCGATATAGTATTTAATAGTGATGAAAAAATCGGTGCCCAGACCAGTGTAGTAGCGGTGACCGCTAATACTGAGCCATCTGTATGGAAACTATACATAGAGGGCTTCGTAGGGCCTAGAGATTAAATCCAGATTGTGCCTTTGAAATGTATAAATGCCCTTAGGGCGGGTGGACATCTAATGTAAATTGTGGAAACCCTCAATTATAAATTTTTATAGCATCATCGAATTCTATAGCTACAGCCTAGCTGAATCAGATGTACATTTCCATATCCGAATTCTCCATAAACTGCAAATGTTTCTGATACAAAGTATCTTGCGCCTACAACTCCAAAATATATAATACTAGGTACTTCGATAGATGAGTTGGTAGCATTGAGGATACCATCAAGTGCTGACTCCGTTATTGTCTTTTGCCTATTCCAACTGTATCCTAGATATGTACTTACATATGTGTCTAGCTCTGGGATCAATGATCTACGTAGACTTAGTTTGCCTCCAAAAGAAATTACACTTACTCGTTGTTCTATTTCAGTAGAGCATATGCATCCATCACTAAACCCTAGGCCTGTGGCACATTGTAAGGCACATAGAGGGTCTTCATTGATATCATCGATCAAACTTTCTAACTGAGTAAGGCTGACGGTATTTTGTTTTTCGACACGATAAAAATTGGTAAATGCTCCAATACTTAGTTGATCAGTTAAGCCGTAGTCGTACGAAATATTTAATGAGGGGCTTGGTGATCCGCTACTAGAGCTACCTCCTAAAAGCGCAAAACTCGTATTGCCTGCATTAAGAAAACCAACTCCTGCATTCAGGATCTGATCACCTTTTTTGTGTAACGATCTTAGCGTGATTTCGTCCTGTTCAGTTTGAGTATTAGCTACTAAGGCGATAAGCATAAGAAAAGTAGAAAGTATTAGGCTTTTCATGATAGAGTGACAATTAATTATACTTAAGACGCTCTAAAACCTGGTCCGACACATATGGTAATAGTTAAACCTGGATTATGCTTTTCAAATCCAAAACCTGTATTAAACCTGAATGATTCGCTTTACCACATAGATCAAAATGATTGATTTCTATTGTAATAGAGTAAAACTTCCTTTGTAGTCTATAATGCGGTCATCGACGAAACTTACCCTTGAGTGATACACATATACTCCTGGGTCGAGTTTCTCTCCTTTAAATTTACCATCCCAGCCATCTAGTGTTAATGAATTTCCATTAGCAATACCTTCTTCTGCATATATAAGATTACCCCATCGGTCAAATACATTAAAAAATTCAACCGCTCTTACACCTTCACCGAAGAAACCAGTGAAGTCATCATTGACACCATCTTGATTGGGTGAGAAAGCATTAGGGAAATAAACTAATCTAGTATCATCAATGATGACTTGTATACTGGCACTGTTATCACATCCATTTTCATCGATCACCGTTGCAGTAAGATCTGTGGTTACTGTTGGGAAGACGGAAACGGAGGAACAATCTGCATTTTGGCATTCTACGATACCTTCTGGTGACCATAAAATAGTGTCTAATGGTAATTGAGTGTCGTAATCAACAGTCACCGTAATATTGCTATCTCCTAGGGCTGTTTCTACAGTACTTGCATCAAAAGCGACGACTATTTCATCAGGTTGAGGTACATATAGTGAAGTAGACCAAAAACATGCTGCCCCTGATGATCCATCAAATACTTTAATGTCAAAGGTATCTGAAATCACTTCTACACAACTATCTATAGGTATATTAAAACCACCATCAGCAATAGTAAAGGTATATGGACCTCCTTGACCACCGGATGCACTGGCAATACTGATACAGGTAGTTCCTCCAAAGCATTCTGGCATTTCTGGTGTCGCTACCACAGCTGTAATCGGTGGTGCAGAAGTCATCGTATAAGATACAGTATCACTACACCCTAATTCATCCGAAACAGTTACGGTATAGGTGCCGAGACCTAGGTTGCTGGCAAAATTATTATCTGAAACATCAGGATCCCATGTATAGGTATATCCAGTTTGATTGCCACCGATGACATCTATCGCAATAGATCCATCATTAGATGATGCACAGGATATATCAAAGGTCAAAAAAGTATTTATAGATGCAATAAGGCTATCTGGTTGACCTATTTCTATACTGTCTAGCATGGTACAGCCATTAGCATCATTGATCGTAATGTATTGAATGCCAGCTGATAAGTTATTATTGGTATTTCCCGTTGAATTATCACTTTGCCATATATACGTATATGCTCCAGCTCCTCCTAGGGCTTGTATCGTAGCACTACCATCACTAGCTCCAGCACAAGTGGGCTCTGTAATAGTTGTAAAGCTTTGGTCTAATGATAATGGTGCAGTATTTGGGATGGTTATTGTTTCGGATTCAGACGGGCAGGTGAGATCTGATACTGTGATTACAACCTCTCCGACGGGTAAATTTTCCAGTACGAAAGGACTAGTAGATGTTCCTGTGCTTATTATCGAACCATCAATTACGCTTGCAGCGGTAAAGCTATAGAGTGGACCTCCATTTCCTCCGCTTGCCGATACCTGAACGCTTCCGGTGTCTTCGTCTGTACATTCAGCTGCAAATATTTGATCAATACTAAGCTCTACAGGTGGTTGTAGACTCATAAGTACTATACATGTATCGATGGAGCAATTATTGGCATCGGTAATCGTAACACAATACTCATCGGCCGACAAAGCAGGAAGAATAGGTAGTGTAGTATTATTTTCCCATAGATAGGTAAATGGCATTGGTCCACTAAGCGGAGTAATTTCGATTCTACCGTTTGATATATTGACACAATCAGGTTGAATTACATTTATATCTACTTCCAAAGATGGAGGTTGTATGAGATTGAATGTATCTATAGCTCGACAATTTGCTCCAGGGTCAGTGACAGTCACATAATATTCTCCTGCTCCTACATTGGTTAAGTTGGGGGTAGTAGACAATAAAATCCCATCTTCATCTTCCCAAGCATAATCAAATGGCCCGCCGCCGCTAAATACCGCTACCTGAAGATCTGCATCTTCACCTTCAAAGCAAGATACAGGATTGACTACGATGATGGCTATATCTATCTGATCATCACTTCCGTCTGGTAGTAATAAGCTAGTTTCATCCGTACATCCATTAGCATCAGTAACGGTGACATTATATATGCCTCCCATGAGGTCACAAAGTGTATCTCCTTCAAAAGCACCATCCCAGGTGTAGGTATAGGGTTCGGTACCACCGGTTGCAGAAACATATATTTTACCATCATTACCTAGACAACTTGGAGGATCATTACTGATACCTATTTGCAATTCTGTTGGTTCAGTTATGATTAAGCATGTGTCTAATGTACATCCATCTACAGGTGCTCCAATAGTAGGGTCAAATATTCTTTCAGTAATAGTTATAAAGTATTTACCAGGAGAAAGACCGGCAGGATTGAAGTTAGAAATTGTATCGGGTATTCCATTGTCAGGGTCTCCACCACCAACTACCATTTGAAGAATATTTCCATCTTGATCGGTAACCATGGGAAGAGGAAAATCTGCAGCACTATTATTGAGCCAAGCTTTGAAACTAGCATCATTACTACCAAAACATGAAATACTGTCTATCTCAATAGATAGGGTAGGGGAGCCTATTTCTTCAATCCATACAGAATCCACTACCGTAGTACATCTAGGAGCAGCAAAGTCTTCTACCTGATAATAATACCAGCTGTTACCTGGCCAATTTGTTTCGGTATAGGTTACACCGAGATTCAAACCATTATAGAAATATTCACCACTAGCATTAGGAGTTCCACCGGTAGCTTCCAAGAGTATTGTTCCACCATCTTCACAATTTGCATCTTGTATAACCGTTGCAGTCACCTTTAGAGTATCGATTTCTAAGGTAGCTGGCAAAATAAGATTACAGCCATTGGCATCGGTGATTGTCAACTCATAATCGCCTGGCTCTTGCCGATCTATCTCAGTGACGTTAAACTCAAAGTTGGACCATGCATAAGTATATGGAGGTGTCCCACCGTTAACACTTGATTCATCCAATGTAATAGTCCCACGATCAGGCCTATTTACGCAGAGTGGATTTTCAATTATAAGTGGGCTTGCGCTCAGCGGAGAGTTACTTTGACTAATGACAATGGAAGCAGTAGTCGTGCTACCTGTATCATCGGTCACAAGTAAAGTTTGTGTTCCTGGAGGTATATTATTGATAAAGACCTGCTCTCCATTGCTAGTACCTGTCTGACCATTTATTTCCCAGTTGTATGGTGGGGTACCACCGCAGGCTGTAAAGTTAGCGCTGCCATTAGGACCACTATCCGGGCTATCGCACCATCCTGCCTGAATACTAAGGTCATCACATAATATACGAATAGTACAAGTTTCTAATGACCAATCAAGATTACATGATGAATTTTCTCCTATAGGCGTGGTTGAGATTTCTGGCTCATCTAATTGAGTGAGATTATCCGTAAAGGTGATGAGTGAATTAGTCCCAGGTTCACCGATTACATTAAAACATGTTCGTAACAAAATTGTACCATCTGGTAAAGTAACAGCATTGGAAGTTGCAGGATCGAGTGTACTGATAATAACTCCAAGGTTTCCTTCATCTGCCAAAATCTCATTGACACCATCGACGCCTACATTAAAGGGATTTCCCAGTGGTGGTAAGATTGTAGACATAATGGGGTTGGAAATATATTCTAATACATATGGGTTCCAACTTTGAGTAAATTGAAAGATCTCTACAGGATCCCAATTATTGACGATTAGATCGACACATACTACATCACCTTGATATACTTCAGTAGGGCAGTTGTATGCCAGTTCTACCGTAAAAGTAGAGCCATATTCTTCATCACAATTACCGAAGCCAAATAAATCTTGAGAGTTGAGTTGATGACATCCCAAAAACGCTATAATGATTATAAAAACTCTAATGTTCATGTACATGATTTCGATTGCCGATTATTCATCTGAAAATCAGCCACAAAAATATATAATAATACCTTAATGTCTTATGTAATTCAAGACTTAAATACTCGTCGGAAATAAAAGGAAGTCAACAAAAAACGGATGAGCAGTTCATATATTGTTTATACTATACAAATCTGCTGTTTAATGTTGCGTAAAGATGGGGTAATTTAAACTTAATCGGGTAACAATTTTCAAAGAATTTTTCCCTTCAGAAATACTTTTGAGATATGGTTACCACCATATGCGTAAGATATATAATCTAGGTTTTTTATTGGTTTTGTTACGATGAGATTGGCATACTTGCCTTTGGTAATACTTCCGTACATAACGTCTTCTTCAATTGCATATGCACCATTGATAGTTACTGCATTAAATGCTTCTTTAGGGAGCATTTTCATTTTGGTACAGGCCAGTGACATCAGGAAAGGTATATTACCTGACGGAGTAGATCCCGGGTTGTAGTCTGTCGCAAGACATACACCCAATCCAGCATCGATCATTTTACGAGCCGGAGCATAAGGGATATTTAAAAAATAAGAGGTCCCAGGGAGTAGGGTAGGGATGGTGTCACTAGCTAATAATGCTTCTATTTCTTCGTCTCCAGTACATTCTAGATGATCTACAGAAATTGCATTGTGCTTGATACCAATCTGTACTCCTCCTGTGATGCCCAGCTCATTGGCATGTATTTTAGCTTTGAGGCCATACTTGGCTGCTGCAGTAAGTATAGTATCGGTTTCGTCTACGGTGTAAAAACCTTTATCACAGAACACGTCGCAATATTGGGCTAGACCCTGATCAGCTACATAAGGAATCATTTTTTCTGTAAGTAGTGATATATATTCTGGTCTGTTAGATTGATATTTCTTTGGAATAGCATGAGCTCCCAAAAAAGTGCTTTTGATATCTATTGGATAACTTTCGTTTAGCTTTTGTATGACGCTAAGCATCTTTACTTCACTCTCGAAGCTCAGGCCATATCCACTTTTTATTTCGATCAGTCCGGTACCCAAGGACATAACTTCTTCTAGTCTTTGTGCTGCAGAATCATATAATTCACCAAATGGAGTGGCTTGTAATTTTTGAGCACTATTGAGTATGCCTCCGCCTGCGGATGCGATTTCCTCATAAGACTTTCCTTCTATTCGTTGAACATATTCTCCTTCTCGACTGTCGGCATATACGATATGGGTGTGACTATCGCACCATGATGGCAATACAAGTTGACCTTTGGCAGAAATGACCTCATCGAAATTTTGTTTTTTTGGGCATTGGTTCATAGGCCCGAAATCCTTTATTACTTCACCATCTATTAGCAGAAAAGCATCTTTTAAGGATTCCACAATAGACAAAGCCTCACCCTTTTTGAAAGAGTGAGGCTTATCTAGTATACCGACTAGTTCTTTTATATCTCTGATCAAAATCATGTCTCAATATAAGAGATAATGATAATATCGAAGCGTATAAAAATATGTTCCTGGGATGGGACGTCGGTCACTAAGGTTCTATTATTCTTTATTTTTATTATTGTACTATAGCATCAATATCAAAATCATTTTTCAGTATAGACTTGAAACTCTCAGCTTCGCCCATAGTTTTGAATTCGCCCATCATGACCTTATAGATGACATTATCATTTTTATAATCGTTAAGGACAATGATAGGTTCGATAAATTTATCTCTTAGATTATTTACCACATCAAAGGCATTTTCATGCTCTTCATATATACCTATCTGGATTCTAAAACTTCTATTTTTATTGGCTTCTTTATAGTTGTTGAGTGTATTTCTATCCAAATTATAATCATCTGATACATCATCATTATTACTGATCAGTTTCTTGTTTTGAGTTGGAGAAGTATTGTATGTGTATACCTCATGTTTTGTACTATTAGCTATGCTATGCTTACCTAATGCTACAATGAGTTTACTAGGTGGTAAAGTTTCTTCGATTCTGTCAACAAGCTCTCCTTTCTGATTGAAGATTAAGATTGTTGGTAGATATTGTATTTCATACTTTTTCTTGAGATCAAAACCTTCGATATCATCTATGTTTACCTTTAGAGCAACGTACTTTTTATTTAAGATGCTAGCAACCTCACTATTGGTAAATGTGGTTTGGTCCATCCATTTACATGGCATACACCAATCAGCATAAAAATCCAACATAAAAAATTTACCTTCTTTGGCGGCTTTATCTTTTGCTTCTTGGTAATTGCCGTTAAAAAACTGAACCGTTTTAGGACTATTCGTGGCATAGATGTTAGTAATCATCAGTAAAGAGACGATTATCGCGCTATTTCGAATAATGTGGCGTAGTAGATTGCTCATATTACTTATTTATCAAAAGTGTAGTTAATTGATTTCAATATGCTTACGAATCTGCAAATAGAATACCAATTCAATTGATGATAATATTTAATATGAATTATATATTTATATATTCATTGATTTCAATGAGTAAGTTATGATCTATCAGTAAAATACATATATAGATATTTATAAATGTTAAGGTTATATAAAAGAAAAGGCCTGAAGTTTTTTTCAACCACAGGCCTCATTTTTTTATACTAAGTATCAATTATATACCCATCATGAGTGTCATAGGGTCTTCAAGTAGTTCTTTTACTCTTACCAAGAATGTGACAGATGTACTGCCGTCAATGATGCGATGATCATAGGATAATGCAAGATACATCATCGGTCTTATCACCACTTCACCATCGATAGCAATAGGTCTTTGCTGTATCGCATGCATACCGAGTATTGCAGATTGAGGCTGATTGAGTATAGGGGTGCTCATCATTGATCCAAATACTCCACCATTAGTTATTGTAAAAGTTCCACCCTTCATTTCATCTAAGGTCAGCTTTCCATCACGTGCTTTGGAAGCAAGCTCTTTGATTTTTAATTCTACTTCATGAAATCCTAAAGACTCTACATTATGTACCGGTGGAACCACAAGGCCGGTAGGAGTTGATATTGCTATGCTTATGTCTACATAGTCATGATAAATGACATGGTCCCCGTCAATGATAGCGTTGACATCTGGTTTTTCTTGTAATGCCATGGCACAGGCTTTAGCAAAGAGCGACATGAATCCTAATTTTACACCATACTTGGCAACGAATTTTTCTTGGTATTGCTTTCGCAGCGCCATGATGTTAGTCAAATCTACTTCGTTGAATGTCGTGAGCATAGCAGTACTGTTTTTGGCAGATACTAGCCTGGATGCTATAGTTCTTCTCATTCTGCTCATTTTCTGACGTCTTTCATCTCTAGAAAATAAAGCATTTGATATACTTATATCGTTTGTAGCTGAGGCTTTAGTATCAGCTTTTACTGGGCTATGTTGCGCGGCTTGCGCATCTTCTTTTGTAATCCTTCCGTCTTTACCAGTACCTTTTACCGATGCTGGATCGATATTCTGCTCTCTTAGTATTTTAGCGGCAGCTGGTGAAGGATGCCCAGAAGCATAGGTGCTTTCACTATTAGGAGAAGTGCTTGGTTTGGCTTCAGCTTCTTTCGTAATAGCAGGAGCCGGATCAGCAGATCCACTACTTGTAGGTTTTGAAACTGAGGTGTCAATTTTTGCGACTAAGGCACCAATTTCTAAATCATCATCTTCAGCCGCAACATGAATTAACTTTCCTGAAGCTTCTGCTGGAAACTCTAAGGTTGCTTTATCAGATTCGAATTCGCAAATAGGCTCATCAAGTGATACATAATCACCGTCCTTTATAAGCCATTGCGAGAGTGTTACCTCCGTAATTGATTCGCCAATAGTTGGCACTTTCATTTCGACTATACTCATGTTTCTTTAATTTCTGAAGTGTAAAAATACATAATCTTTCTAGTATTTTGATAAATACAATAAGCCACTTAGTTGTAAATTTAGTTTGTGTTAAATAAATATTTAGACAAAGCTAAATGATTAATATATTTTAGCTATTTATTGAGTTTAGTTAATCTTCAATTCATTGATAGTTAAGAATCTAAATTTTGTCTAATAATGATCGATTACATATTATAAATTTCGAAATTTGTTCACAGATTAATAATACCAGATGTACAAGTATATATTTTCTTATTTTCTACTAGTAAGTTTTTGCATTACGTTGTATGCTCAGGATAGTCTGATAGTACATAAAGAGATACTGTGTCATCGAATCAATCAGCCTATCAAGATAGACGGTCTTATCGATGAAGAGATATGGAAAAGTAGTGAAGTTACCGATGCATTTGTCCAAAGACAACCTAACCCTAATATAGAGCCTAGCTTTCAATCAGAAGTTAGGATTTTACATGATGATGAAGCCATCTATATCGCAGCTTATTTATATGATGATTCTCCCGAATTGATCATGAAGCAACTTTCAGAAAGAGATGAACTGCCAAGTGTTGATTGGTTTGCAGCAATTTTTGATACCTATAAAGGTGGTGTCGATGGTGTAGGATTTGTAGTATCAGCTGCGGGTGTTCAGCTAGATACTAAGTATTCTCAGCAAGGTGAGGATGCAAGTTGGGATGCGGTATGGGAGTCGGCTGTCCAAATGCAGGATGATGGATGGTCGCTAGAATATAAAATTCCTTATGCTGCATTACGTTTTCCCGAGGAAGAAATTCAAGAATGGTCAGTAAACTTCGGTCGTCAATGTCGTAGATTGCGGGAGGTGAGCTGGTGGAATCCCATCACTCCAGAGGTTCAAGGATTTTTGAATCAGGCGGGAAATTTGACAGGTATTCAAAATATAAAACCACCGGTACGATTATCAATTACACCTTATGTCACTACATATCTACAAAATCAAGTAGCTCCCGGCGCAGTAAGTAATTTAGGATGGAGTACATCCTATAATGCTGGTCTTGATCTTAAATATGGAATTAATGATGCTTTTACGCTTGATATGATTTTGATTCCTGATTTTGGTCAGGTATCTAGTGATCAATTAGTATTGAATCTTAGTCCATTTGAGCAGTTTTTGCAAGAAAATAGACTCTTTTTTACAGAGGGTGTAGAGATATTTAATAAAGGGGGATTTTTCTATTCTAGAAGAATCGGAGGTTCTCCTATCAATCGTGCTCAAGCATTTTTATCTTCCATTGAAAACGAAGCTACCATCATAGATAATCCAGTAAATAATCAATTGTATAATGCAACCAAGATTTCAGGTCGTAATAGCTCGGGAACGGGTATTGGTTTTTTTAACGCGGTAGAGGGAGCATCTAGTGCAACTTTACAAAGACTTGATGGAAGTCAATATCAAGTAGAGACCAATCCTCTGACTAATTATAATGTGCTAGTACTTGACCAAAACCTTAGAAATAACTCGAGCATCAGTTTGATCAATACCAATGTATTGCGTCGTGGATCTACCTACGATGCTAATTTGACTGGATTAGATTATAATTTAAATTCTAATGACCTTAAGTGGAATTTAAGCGGGAAGGTGGGTATAAGTCAACGATATTTTAGTGAATACGCTGATATAGGTCATACTGTGAGAGCATCTATATCTGAAAATCAAGGGAAGTTTGTGTATGGTCTCAGCTATGCAGAGGAATCTCCCGATTATAATCCTAATGATCTAGGATTTTTATTTAATCCTAATGAAAGAAGTGGAAGTCTATATGCGGCGTTCAATCAGTTTGAGCCCATCGGCATATTCAATAGATTCGAAATTTGGGGGGATGCTAGTTATGGTAAATTATATGACCCCAATCTATGGACCAATATGAGCCTTGATATGGGTTTCTTTGCGTTGACCAAAAAAATATTCGCCTTTGGTTCTTGGTTTAGCATATCGCCGAAAGGTAGTGATGATTATTTTGAGGCTAGGGTAAGTGATTTTACGCGAGTATTTCATATCCCGACTAGCTATGGTATGGGACCATTTATCAGTACCAATTATGATAAGCCATTTGCATTTGATCTTGAATTTGGGGTGAGAAAATTCAATCAAGAAGGACGTATAAATTTAAATTATCAGTTCAGACCGAGATATAGATTCAGTGATAAGTTTTTTATGCAATGGAATTTTAATGTCTTTGATCGATACGTAGATGAAGGATGGGTCAATAAGTTACTCGTAGATCCTGAAAGTAGTACTTTTAGCGGCGAAGACATTTTGTTTGGTCAAAGAGACCGACTAGTGGTTACCAATACGATATCGGGGCAGTATATTTTCAATAATGTGATGTCTTTAGCATTCAGAGTACGTCACTATTGGGATAAGGTCGATTATACGGGGTTTGGGCTATTAAATAATGTTGGTAGCATCGATTTGATTGATGATCAAGATTTTTTGGAGGATGCTACTTCAGCATATAGCACCAATTTTAATCTCTTTAACATCGATGTAGACTATCGCTGGCGATTTGCACCAGGGAGCGATTTATTTTTTGTGTGGAGACAGAGTCTTCAGAGTTTTGGTCAGCAACTGGATCTCAATTATGTTGAGAATCTTAGGGATATCTTCCAAGAGAGACAATCCAATAGCTTTTCCATCCGATTGGTATATTTCTTAGATTATAACCAGGTGTTTTAGATCTATGTGATTAACGAAATATATTGTCATATACTCTAATATTGAATCGATCATTAACAATCATTTTACTACCATCTACGAAGAAAATAGGGCTATAATTTGATGTAAGTTCTTTATGTATGAATTGTACTTTATTTTCACCACTATTTGTGGATATTCCCTTAGTGACATTAAAATCATGTGTAACTAATGTTTTGTCTAATATTTGATTGTGACGATCAGTTGCAATGTATTTTCTTTTCCATTCCATAGATCCGTTCTCTATACTCCTTTTAATTAAATATCTACCGTTTCGAGCGTAGATATAATTTCCATCTAATTGGAAGTTGAAAATTTCGCTATCATCGTCTACTTCTTTAAACCAAAGCTGTGTACCCGTAAATCTATCGAAAGCTTTTATCTGTTCATTGCTTTGATGAATTACAGTATTCCCAATTGACTTCAGTGCTAATTTATTTGAAACCAAAAAATCCGTAGTGCCACTAATATGTTGATTCCATATTATTTCGGAGTTTTTCATATTTATAGCTTGCAGCTTATGGTAAATAGGTGATCCTATTAGCGGAACAATAATGATGGTGTCGGTATCACTTTCTTTAAAGAAAATTGGTTTTCCAGCATTTGCTCCGTTCGTAGTTTGGAACTCGAATTCATAAATAGTCCGTATTTTATTGGACTGATGATCTCTAGTTTTGAGGATAACTTGAGGATATTCTGAGAAGGTACCTTCATGTATTTCGTACCAAAAAGCACTTCCCTCCCAGAAAAATACACTGCCAAAGCTAATAGAATCATTATCAGGGTTATCATATGAAAACAACTTACTCCCAGAATCAATATCAATAATTGTTATCCCGTATTTCCTTTTGGAGAGAATAATTTGAGAATCGGAGAATTCAAGGTCTCGAATTATGAAATCACCTTGATTTTCATCTGCCCGCCAAATCCAGTTTATATTACCATTTGATGCGTCAATATTTAAAAGCACTTCAGCGCTAAGATTTTTATCAAATGCAGTAGTAACAATATAATTATCAACATTCTGGATTCTATCTGTAAAACTGAATTCATCAGAATAGTCTTTCTGCCAAACTAAATGATCTTCACTTTTATATTCAATAGGATTTAGTTCAGAATCCGACTTAGTACAGGAGAGAATTAAGATTAGAATAAGAGCAGCGTAAAGATATTTCATAACAAACAATTTTCCTAAAGGTAATAAAAAAGCATGTGCAACTCAAGATCACACATGCTTCATCATCTTTTCATTATGAAATTTATCCATTAAAGCAAAAATCCCTGTCGATAAGGTTTTACAAGTTGATCACGAGTAACTAGCCTTTTTTTTTACTACCGAAGTCCTTTAGGGTATTTCCGATTTTGTCACTTATATCGTAGAGTTCATTTTCTACTTGTTTAGCTATGCTCGATATATTGACATTTTCACCCCGCATAGCGAGTTTGTCAGCTGAAGTTTTAGCTACGGGCATAGCAATCCAAAGTATCAAATACAAGAATAAGCCCATGCCTCCGGTAACGAAAAGTACAACCCATCCTATTCTGATCCAAAGAGGATCTTCTAAGCCAAAGTATGCGGCTAGACCCGAGCATACTCCTCCGATCACTTTATTATCAGGATCTCTAAAAAGCCTCTTTTTAGACTTAGATTTTTTGTAATCCGAGGTATTCGATTGCTTTTGGTGGGTATGGTCATCTTTGATAGATTCCGCTCCAAAGTCCTCTGGCTTACCCATGATGCTGATGGCTGCTTCTAGATCGTTATTGGTTACGATTTGTCGTCCTTTCAGTTGGTCATTAAATAACTCTCCAAGCCTGATCTCGATGTCCTCTAGGATTTCTTCACAACCTTCAGAATCTGAAAAATGAGATTTGATGGTTTTCAAATATTGGTTTAGGTTGAGGTAGGCATCTTCATCGATTGTGAAGGGAAATCCACCGAGGTTTATATTAAAAATTTTGTTCATAGTTATGCATTGGTTTTAGTAGATTGAGAAACGGCATGGTTTAGTTCATCCCAAGTTTTATTAAGCTCGGTAAGAAATCCTGAGCCCTCATCCGTGAGGTGGTAGTATTTGCGTGGTGGTCCTGCATTGGATTCTTTCCAAGTGTAATGTAGTAGGGATGCATTCTTTAGTCTATTTAGTAAAGGGTATAGAGTACCTTCTACTACGATCAATTTTGCTTCTTTAAGCTTTTTGATAATATCAGAAGGGTAAGCCTCTTCTTTAGAAATAATAGAAAGAACGCAGAGCTCCAAAACTCCTTTTCTCATTTGTGCTTTCGTGTTTTCAATTTTCATACTCTAAAGATAGAAGAATATATAGTACTATGCAATACATAGTACTAGTAAATACAAGGTACTATATACTAATTGACTGTTTTTATCGATTAATTTAAGTTATGGATAGTTTAAGGGGCGTTAAGCTTTGTTAACTAGCACTTTTTTATCACATATCCGTTATATATTGTCAAAGTCTTTATTACTAACCATTCATTAATCATTAAAAGGTAACTGCTATGAAAAAACCAATAATTGCAATTTCTACTTTTTTGTTTTTACTCTTTTTTAGTACCAATATACTGGCGCAAGATCTCATTTTACTCAAAAATGGTGATAAGATCAGTTGTAATATCAAGGAACTTGGTGAAACCGAAATCAAATATGTGGAGGTAGAAGATCCAAGTCAGATTGTATTTACACTTAATCGAGGTCAGGTCAGAGAAATTAAATTTTCTTATGGTAAGGTCATTAAAGAAAAAGAGGAGGCGTTGAGTGATTCTTATTTCTATGACGATAATAGAAGTAATATTAAGTTAAACTTTTTCTCTTTATTAACAGGGGCTACGTCACTTACCTATGAAAGATCTATCAATCTATATTCCAGCTGGGAAACGAGTTTTAAGATCCTCGGTTTAGGTGTAAATGCTGAGGAAAACAATGTACCTGATGGAATTGCTTTCGATTTGGGTTATAAGATCAAGCTAAAATCAATAACAAAAGGAGATAAATATCGTCCAGATCACCTATTAGCTGGCGGTTACCTAAGATTGAGAGCTGGATATGGATATTCCAAAGAGACCTACAGCTGGTCAACGGAAGAACGTACTGTTTCTGCCCTGCACGGTGGGATCGATATAGGTAAACAGTGGATACTACAAAATAGGATTGCTCTTGATATTTTTGGAGGACTTCATGTATTCGGAGGGAGTTTTAAAAACCAAAATGGCACGATAGACAGACCTTCATACGAAGAAATATTATTTGCAGACACATTTGGATCTGATAATGTAGCTGCCAGTTTTGGAGTAAGAATAGGTATTATGTTTGAAAAATTAGGTGATCCAAAAGCGGTAAAAACAAGAAGATAAGTTTTACTTAATCAACAATAAATATTAGGTCTATTCGCATCATTTCGGATAGGCCTATTTTTTTATAGCCGTATATAAGCGCCGATCCGATGGCTGACCCAAGGAGAATTTATAGGATCAAAAACTCCTGTTATTCCATCTGAAAATGCATGGATACCTATTTTACCTAGTCGTATTTCAGCTCCTAATCCAATATTGACTGGAGATGTGTTGCTATAGGTATATTGAGTATATAACCTACACCGCCCTAACTCTTGAGAATAGTTGATTGCAATGGCATACAAGTCAGGATCTTGTGCCAACATCTGAAAATATGAAAGCCCAACTCTCTGATGATCAGAAATATCATACTCCAACTGTGCATAAAATCGTGTAGGTAGGCTAGTGGTATAGTCGATATTAGATTCTTCAAGCTCTAGAATATTGTATAAGGTATCCGATAGATCTATATCGTCAGTATTATCTATGTAATCGATAAGATCGATCCCAGAATAGCTATCCTTGCGAGTAGAGGAGTAGTTGTTGACGCGATAGCGCCATGTGATAGAACCTATATCTAGTATACTAGCACTTAGACTTAATTGATTGGTAAGTTGTGCAGTTATACCTAGATCAATACCGATACCGAGGTTTTCAGTTATTGGAGTTGCATTAAATCTACTAAAACTAGTTTCGATATCATTGAGATTATTGATGCTTAGGGCATTACTACTATTGAGGCGCCAGTTATTGTCAAAGTTCCAAGCATAATTTTGAGTACCTGTCTCTATGGCTATTGTACCTTCTGGCATGGTACTAATGTCTTCTATACCTGATAACACCTTTATTCTTACTCCTAAATTGAATTTAGATAAGGAGAGACTAGCCCCTATCTGGAGATTGTGATAAGCTTGTAAAAGGATGTCAGGATTGATGTTAATAGTTTCACCGATGTACTGGGCATTGCCTTCTAAGGCAAATTTTGCCATATCATCAGAGTAGGTTCCGTATCCGTGCAAGTTGTACCCATACGATGCATGGATAGACCATTTTTTTCGGTGTAAGGCTAATCCTATAAGCGTAGCATGTGTATGATTAGCATAATGATTATTTGAGCTTAAATGTTGAAGTATCTCTTCCGCATTTATTTTTGCAATCGTACCATCTGTGGTGATTGCATCTCCATAGGATACTCCTATGTAAGAGTTACTATTTTGCAGTACGGGTAGTTGGATCACAAAAGAATTAGAATCCCTGGCAGCAGGGTTATTCTGAAATCGTACGTTAGGATCATTACTCAGATTGCTGAGCATATCAAACTGTGCATACGAGGTGAAGCTGATAAAGGCGAATATTGAAATGTATAGGAGTCTCATATTACTTTTGGATATAGATTTTAGCACCTAACTTCATATCAAGTCCATAGTCTTTATAGATCCAAGTAATATCGTCTTCTGCTTCATTCGTAAACCTTGCGGTCATTGCTATTTTGTCTGAAGACAATAAATCAGTCCATCGTGCATTATCGAATGGTAATATACTAGTTGAACTGGAAGATTGAGATACAATACCATTAGTGGTCTGTGCAGCAGGCAATGTGTATGCTTCCTCTAGAAATAGGGAATCTATGATCTCGTTTCCATTGATCAAATAGCCTTGTACTTTCATCTCAAACGGAAAGTTATTCTCTGTCGTCAACAATAGTTCTACATGATTTATGAGATCGTACTCTGGTATATTTAAATCAAAAGTATCTGACAGAACAAGTTGATTAATTTTAGCTTGTAATGGCAGTTCTACCGCAATATCTACATTGTAGTAACTGCTATCCGTCAAAAAACCTATGATGCTACTGTCATCATCGGGATTTCCAATGGCATTGACATCATATCTGACTAGTCGTACTTTTTCATTAAAAATCTGAGATAAATTGGAGTTGTTTTTATCCATCAAAAATTGACTTGTAGCAACTTGACCAACCTCATTGAGTCCTGGGTAGTTAAAATCAAAGCCAGCATCGATTGCAGTACCCATGATGTCAAATTTATCATCATTGATGGTAGTAAACTCGAGTTTGTTAAATAATCCCCTTACTGGAAATCCAAATGAATTTTCTACTTCAACGGTAAGCTTAGGGTCTTCAAAATCTAATCCACCACTGATCCATGTGCTATATACACCTACAGTGATGACATCTCCTGATTCGTTATTATCATTTTTAGTGAAAAAACCCTCTACGTATGAAAACTGCAATATGTTGAAAGTCATAGAAGCCACATCAAGTGCTACCGGATTGCCACTTGCCGTTTGTGCTGTGGTATTGATAGTTAAGGTATTATCGTCAGATTCTAGAGTGAAGTCATTCAGGTCTATCAATTCCGACAATATCTCCTCTCCCCAATTTCCATTTTCATTGATTACAAAAGAGGCACTGAAGGCGATTCCATCTTTTGTGATCTGCGGTATTGTCACTTCCACAGAGACTTCTTCTTGTACATCACTCCGTAACCTAAATACCAATCCGTTATTTTTAAATGTCGCTTTTTTAAGTATAAACCCACCCTCAAATGGAACAAGATCTTCTAATACCAATTCAGTTTCAGGTTGTTCCAAATTAAATTCTCCAATGAGAAATCCTGGCACTGGAGGAAAAATATCTGGCGTTGAATTACGAATCACATTTCCGTTATAAAAAACGGTAACTCGTCCTTCTTCATCTACCTCAATCGAGGTATTCTCTCCCGTGCTCTCTCCTATATCAAGTATAGTAGCATAAGTATCTATGATAGGAATGGCATACTCGGCTTGTAGATTTTCTACTTCAATACTATCAGGAGTTTGAATATCATAGCATGAGCTTAGACCAAGACATAGAAGTAGAAATAAAGATGCGAAAAGTGATTTTTTTGCGATCATCAAATGGAGATTCATGTTATCAAGACGCATGGGTCATGTATTAGCAACATATTTAGATGGATATTTCATATCCATGTGTCGGTATCAATATATTATTGAATCCTCTTTCTTCGAGATATGTTTTAAATTTTTCCTGACTATCATGTTCTCCATGTACTAAGAATAGCTGTTTTAGACCGTCTTTTTGGTTTTCAATATGTTCATACATTTCTCGGCGATCAGCATGAGCTGAAAAAGAGTCCATGATTTTCACCTCTGCTTTTACTTCTTTGATATCACCGAAAAGTTTGATTTCTGGTATACCAGCTCTAAGCATACCCCCAGGAGTATCTGGAGAACAATAACCGACTATAAGAAAAGTATTTTTTGGGTCATCGATATTATTATACAAATGGTGCTTGACTCTACCTGCATTCATCATGCCTGATGAACTGATAATGATACATGGTTCATTACTTTCATTTAGCTTTTTTGAATCAGCTACGTCGCGATAATAGTGCAAATCATTGAAGCCAAAAGGATTATCGTCGATCAGAAGGTATTCATGTAGTGCATTGTCAAAGCACTCAGGATGGGCACCGAAAACTTGCGTAGCATTGATCGCTAAAGGGCTGTCAACGTATATCGGTAGCTTCGGTAAAAGCCCTGCAGTCTCCATTTTGTCTAGCATATAGACAAGCTCTTGGGTACGACCTAAACTGAATGCTGGAATTATAAGTTTACCTTTCTTTTTGATACAAGCTTCTTTGATGATTTCTAAAAATTTTTCAGACTGCTCAGGATTACCTTCATGGTCTTTAGCTCCATAGGTGGACTCGCATATGAGGTAATCTACCTGTTGCATGCTATGAGGGTCTTTAAGTATGGGGCGATCAGGTCTCCCGATATCTCCTGTAAAGCCGACTGTAGTCACTTGACCTCCTTCTTTGATCTCAAGTGTGACATTGGCTGAACCTAATAAGTGACCAGCATCACGATACATCATTCTGATCTCAGGAGTGATCTGATACCATTGATTGTAGGCACATCCAGTAAACATTTCCATCGCAGGCCCTACGTCCTCAGTTTCATACAACGCTACACGTAGTTTTTTACCCCTTCTTTTCTTTTTACGAAGTACTTTTCTGTTGTGCCAATCTACATCTCGTTCTTGTATTTTGGCACTATCCAATAACATGATTCCACATAGACTTCTAGTGGCATGAGTTGCATATATCGGTCCTCTAAATCCATCTCTTACGAGCTTTGGTACTCGACCAGTATGATCGATATGTGCATGACTAAGTATTACGGTATCTACTGACTTAGGGTCAAAACCCCACTTATTATTGTTGTCCCATACATGTTGCCCCTTCCCTTGAAATAATCCGCAATCGAGGAGTATTCTATATCCTGAGTCTAGTGTGATGAGATGGGCACTCCCCGTTACATTTCTTGCGGCACCACAAAATTTAATCTTCATACGTTATGCTATCTTCTACTTCGGTAAGATACACATATATTGATGTTTTTTAAACCTACCATAGCCCAAGAAAAGAAAGCCCCTTACTGTGATACTCAGTAAAGGGCTCTTACCAATTGGTTAGTGGACAGATCCTATTTTGATAGAGAAATTTTTTATTGGTCTTGTATGACTAGGTGCCCATATCTTAAGTCCGCTTTGATAATCGCGACATCATCGATTGCACCAGTATCACCTATTAATTTTGTGTACTTATCATCTATTTCTTTATTGTGGAAGTTAATTCTATCGGTGATATTGGCATCCGCATATTTTAGTTCCGCATCAAGAGAGAAATTAGCTTTAGTGATAAGTTCAATTGGAGTATAAGAAGAGTCAAAAATAGCCAAGTTAAATGAAGGAGAAGTGCCGTGAATGCTGGCTGATCCGTACTTGCTTTCCATGGTAATAGATTCATTTAGCATATGTACTTCAAAGTCAGTATGTTTGGTATGAATACTTATTTTATCAGCATTCAACACTACATAGTTATCATATTTACCTGTATACTCCAATGCTTTGACAGTACCTAGGGAGTAATTGTCATATTTAGACTGGACGATTATATTTTTAGCAGTGACCAAAGTGATTTCACTATACTTACTTGTGATTTCAGCATCGGCACATGTGATTGCTGCAAAATTTCCATAGCCTAGATCAAGTTGTAAATCTCCAATGTTTAGCAGTTTCCCATTTCCATATTTCAAATAAAGCTCCAAGTTTCCTTGTATATCACCACCATCTAGATTCCCATACTTGAGCCATATTTTAGCATGATGTGCAAGGTCCTCAATACTAATGTTGCCATATTTATTACTTAGATCTGCCATGCATGTCTTAGGCATGGTCACTTCATAATGTATCTCGTAATGATCGGCATTATTGCCCCCGGACCATAAGGAGCTCCACCAACTTTTATCGCTATCTTCAAAGATGGTTTGAGCTGATACATGATTAGATGAGTGATTAAACTCTACATAGATTCTCTCGAATATTTCGTCGGCTTGCTGTTGGTTTTTGGCATCTACTTTTATGACTGCATGAACTTCTACCTTGTTTTTATCCCAGGTTTTGATATTCATATTACCATATTTGTTGCCAATATATACTGTGCCCTTCTCGTTTATGTCAAAAATCTTGTCCACCTCTTTTGTAAACTCGGTATAATCGTCAGTACTAGTAGCAAGTGCTGTATTTGCAATGCTTATGCAGCATATAATAATGACTGCTAGATTATATTTCAATATTTTCATCGTTTTTCATTTTAGTTATATTCAAAGTCTCACTAGAGTCAGTCAGCCTTGCCTGTATACGTTCTAGAAGTAATATTTTCGCTTTATAATTTTGAATAAGAGCTTGAAGTACGATCTCAGAATTTCCGCTGGGTAAACCTTCTAGCTCAGCTTTCAATTCGATATATACTTCGTCTAGTTGATCTAGATCTTCTCTAAAGTCATCATGCTCTACACCCATTGCTTTTAGCTCATGAAGTTTATTAGATACTCGTTGTGTATAAAATTCTTCGGCATCTTGAATTTCCGCCATATCACCACTTCGTGACTCCACATTTTGATTGATCGATAAGCCCATGATGATACCTACGCCCATGATGATCAACATAGATGCGGCAATCATCAATGTCCTAAAATCTATACTACGTGTAGCAGCTCTATCCTCTGGTAACTGTTGTTCTATTTTACTCCATAAGTCAAGCGGTGGGCTAAGCCTATCCAATTGGCTTCGATGGGATTTTATAAATTTTTCTAAATTGTCTTCATTCATGAGGTATATCACTTTAGATGATTTTATGCCAATTGTTGTTTTTTTCCTGACTCGTTTTCTGCTAGTATTTGTTTGAGTTTCTTTTTCGCTCTGCTGTATTGCGATTTAGATGTATTTTGGCTGATATCTAAGATCTTTGCGATTTCATTATGGTCATATCCTTCCATTAGATAGAGAGATAGCACTATACGATATCCTTCTGGTAGAGATTCTATTGCATTATAAACTCTATTTACATCATAAGTCAACGAAGATTTCTCTTTTACGGCAGGTTGGTCAACTACATCATTTTCTCCTAATTCATCAAACTTTAATCTGTTCTTTCGAAGATGATTAATACTGTTGTTAACTACGATTCTCTTGATCCAAGCACCTGGTGTAGAATCGAACTTATACTGATGCAATTTTGTAAAAACATCTACGAAAGAGTTTTGCAGAACATCTTCTGCATCTTGCTCATTATTTACAATGCGGTATGTGACATTGTACATACCTTTGGCATATTGGCAGTAAAGTTGATATTGAGCTTTACGATTCCCAGACTTACATCTTTTGATTAAATCATATTGTAGGTCGTAGTTGCTCAATTTTTGTCTTGTTTGATAATTAAAAGACAACATGTATGTCACAAGGGTTGCACAACCTGATAAAATTTATAAAAATTTGACTGCTTGACATGAAGTATCTATATTGCCGCTCATAACTTAGTTTTAAAAAAAAATGCCTTCAACAATTGAAAACCTTCTATCGGAGGAATGGTCTCGTGTATCATTTCAAAAACCTACTAGAAGAAATGAATACTTTGTCTCCAACCTAGGTCGTGTAAAATCAGTAAATAAGAACACTAAAGATGAGCGCTTGATCAAAACAAGAGCCGATCATCGTGGATTTCAGACCGCAAGTATCAAGCTTGATGGTGGATTTAGCGCTATTTATGTGCATAAAGAAGTTGCTCTAGCTTTCATAGAGCCTCCATCACCAGAGCATAAATATGTCATACATCCACATCATAAACGAGATCGTAACTCAACTAAAGATCTTAAATGGGTCACAGAAGAAGATTGGAAGTTATATGTAAAAGAACGGAAAAAAATATACGGTTTTAAGACCCCTAAGGGCGGTGGTAATAAAAAGCTAACGGAGGCACAAGTTGCTCTGATCAAACGTGCCCTGATCAATGGAAAAACTCGTAAGAAAATGATTGCTAAGAGATTTGGAGTCTCTAGTACTCAAATCAAAAGAATCGAACGAGAAGAGAATTGGGCTCATGTAAAACCTGCGGATTGAAGTTTCTGTTAACTTTGTGACCTTAATCCATATATCTATATGAGTCAGTTTTTAACATTAGCCAAAAAAAGAAGATCTATACAACCTGTCATGTTTGATGATGTGGAGATCTCTAAGGAGGATATTCTAAAAATCTTAGAAGCGGCTCATTGGGCACCTAGCCATAAGAAGATTTTTCCATGGCGATTCATCGTATTTGGCGGTGATGCAAAAGAAGATCTTGCAGAATTTGTTAAATCAAATTATCAAAAGTTAGCAGCTCCTGAGAAATTTAGCGAGATGAAGCAAAAGAAATTTGGTAAGAAAATTATGCAATCAAGTCACATTATTGCCCTCATTAGTAAAGAAAGTGGGGAGTTGCCAGCTTGGGAAGATCTAGCAGCGACTTCTAGCGCTATTCAAAACCTATGGTTGGCTGCGACTGACATGGGATACGGAGGATATTGGAGTAGTCCTTCATTTGTATGTAAGGAAAAAAAGTTTTTTGACTGTACAGAAAATGAATCTTGTCTTGGTCTCTTTTATCTAGGTAAACCTAAAGATGGGCTTCAACTACCAGCATCACGTCCTGACTTAATGGACTACGTAAGTTTCAGATAATCTTCTAGTTAATTGATATTCCTGAGATCAGTATTGATGCTCATTTTACCACAGCGTAGGCATAGATCGTCTAACTTTACCTGAAATTTATAATTCATAATACATTTCATCAGCGCATTGGATGCCCTTGGAGTATAGCTAGCTCCTTCATTTTCTATAAGCTCTGTATAGACTACATTGCCCATACGGTCGATACATGTCTTTATGTCAATTTGTCCTTCACCTTTAAATCGATTATTCTTCAGCCCTTTCATGATGCACATGACATCTCTAGAGATTACTTTCCTACTCTCAATGAAGTCATCATTTGATGCTATCACAGTACTGAATAATATAGCTTCAAGTTCTTCCTGTGATTCTTCACAATCTTTGATACTTAATCCTAGCTTATCACTACGCAATCTCAATTCATAATTAGTCTCCTGCTCAAGCTCGTTGGTAATATTATTTGTAGGCTCTTTTGTAGTACCGCAACCGCCTAAAAGCAGTATAGAAATTAAAAATTGAAATTTTTTTCGATACATAAGCAACGTTTTGTTTAACTAATGCACATAGTAGGTTGAACAATAATTTTTAAAAACATAAATACTATCCAATGAAATTAATCAAAAAGTTCAGTTATCTAATGATTCTATTTGCTGTGGTTTTCTCAATTACATCTTGTGGAGATGATGAAGATCCAACTCCACCGCCAGTAGAAGATCCTAAGACGATTGTTGACTTAGCTTTAGAGACTGATGACCTTTCATCTCTTGTAGCTGCTCTAGAAAAGGCTGACCTCGTAAATACCTTGAACGGTAATGGAGAGTTCACTGTATTTGCTCCTACTAATGATGCATTCGCAACATTTCTTTCTGCTAACGGATTTGCATCTTTAGACGATGTACCTACCTCAACCCTAACCCAAGTATTACTCAATCACGTTGTATCAGGTACTAAAAAATCCACTGATCTCTCTACAGGATATGAAGCAACATTAGCAACGAGAGAGAATGCACCAATCAACATGTATATCAATACAACCAGCGGTGTTACCATTAACAATATGAGTAATGTAACTGCCGCTGATGTAGAAGGATCAAATGGGGTCGTTCATATCGTGGACGCTGTAATCGGCATGCCTAACGTAGTGACTTTTGCGACTTCGGATGATACTTTTTCTAGCTTAGTGGCTGCACTTACAAGAGCTGATTTAAACACAGATTATGTTTCTATCTTATCTGCTGATGGACCATACACAGTATTTGCGCCTACCAACGATGCATTCGCGGCATTATTATCAAGCCTAGGCTTCTCTAGTCTTGCTGATATCCCAGCAGGCGTTTTAGAGCAGGTACTTAATTACCATGTGATTGCTGGAGCTAACGTGAGATCTACCGATTTAACAAATGGCCAGACAGCGACAACCTTCCAAGGAGAAGATATTACTATTGATCTAGATGGTGGAGCTGGTATAGTAGACGCTACTGGTATGAAAACAAATATTGTGGCAGTTGACGTACAAGGTACTAATGGCGTCATCCATGCGATAGATAGAGTAATCTTACCACAGTCGGTCATAGATATCGTAGATCCAACAATTGCGGGTATAGTTGCAAGTAATCCTGATTTCAGTAGCCTATTGGCCGCAGTATCTAAAGCAGGTTTAGTAGATGTATTAAATGGTGAAACAGAATTTACAGTATTTGCACCTACCAATGACGCATTTGCAGCATTTTTAAGTGCTAATGGTTTTGCCTCTCTGGATGATGTACCTACTGATATACTTACTCAAGTTTTATTAAATCACGTAGTGACTGGTGTTGCTCAATCGGGTGATTTAACAACGGGATATATTAAGACGAATGCTCAAGAATCTACTACTGAGAATTTCATTGATATGTATGTTGATCTTAGTAATGGTGTTACGCTTAATGGTCAATCTTCAGTGACTTCAGCGGATGTGAGTGCTCGTAATGGTGTCATTCATGTTGTAGATGCTGTTATCGGTCTTCCTTCAGTAGTGACATTCGCCACTACAAATGATACTTTTTCTACACTTGTGGCAGCCTTGACTAGAGGAGATCACTCTACTGACTTTGTAGCGGCTCTTAGCGGTACAGGACCATTCACGGTATTTGCCCCGACTAATGATGCTTTCGGTGCTCTATTAAATGAGCTTGGTGCAAGTGAGCTTGGAGATATCGATATAAATACACTAGATGCAGTATTAAAATATCATGTAGTTGCAGGTGCAAATGTATTATCAACAATGCTTACAGACGATATGGATGTGGCAACACTAGGTGGGGCTAACTTCAGAATAGATCTTGATAATGGTCCTGAAATTATTGATAATAACGATCGAAGGTCATCCATCATGGTAACAGATGTTCAGGCAGCAAATGGTGTCATTCACGTAATTGACACTGTTATTTTACCATAATCACACATACAATTTGATTTAGTTATACGAATGAATAAAGTATTGAGACTAATCGAATGAGCTAAGCTGCTCTCACATTAAGAATAATATTCAGTATCAATATTTATTGTTCTATATGGAGTTGCATCCGAAAGGTTGCGGCTCCTTTTTTCTATATTGAAAACAATAAAATTATACCAACATATCAAACAACATACGATCATGGTTGATATGTTGAAAGTTTATTCCTTTTGCACTCATGCGCTCGGTAAGCGCCTCGTAGTCGTTTTTATTTTGAATTTCTATACCTACAAGTGCAGGCCCAGATTGACGACTATTCTTTTTAGTGTATTGAAAGTGAGCGATATCATCATTGGGGCCTAGTACATTGAGGAAGTCCTTGAGCGCCCCTGCTCGCTGTGGAAAATTGATGATAAAATAATGTTTACGTCCTTCAAAAAGTAGAGCTCTTTCTTTGATCTCTTCGGTACGAGTAATGTCATTATTACCACCACATACGATAATGCCAACGTGCTTGCCTTTGATATCTTCTTTGATGTACTCTAGAGCCGATATAGAAACTGCGCCAGCAGGTTCGACAACTATAGCTTCTTCGTTATAGAGCTGTAGTAGAGTAGAGCAGATATGTCCTTCTGGTACTTTAATAACTTGATCAACTACCTCTTGACAAATAGAAAAAGTAAGATCTCCCATCTCTTGAACTGCAATGCCATCTGCGAAATGCTCGATAGTAGGGAGGTGTATAAGAGCATTTGCTTGTAGCGAAGCGTCTAGTGCTGCGGCTCCTGCCGCCTCTACCGCGATGATTTTAGTCGTGGGGGAAACTTCCTTAAAATAACTCGCCACACCAGATATTAATCCGCCACCGCCTACTGCAATAAGTAAGATGTCTAATGGATATTCTGCCTGTTCGATCATTTCGACACCAACTGTAGCTTGTCCAGCAATAACTTTCTCATCATTAAAGGGATGGATAAAAGTTGACTTCTGTTGCTTGCAAAATACTTGTGCAGCTGCATATGCATCATCGTAGGTGTCACCTATAAGTTCTATATTGACATATTCTTTGCCGAAGTATTCGACTTTTTTTATCTTTTGATTTGGGGTCGTGCTAGGCATAAAAATGACCCCATGGATTCCTAATTTATTACAAGCGAAAGCTACTCCTTGTGCATGATTTCCGGCACTTGCGCATACAACACCATTAAGTAGTTGATCTTCAGAAAGTTCACACATCTTATTGTATGCACCTCTTATTTTAAATGACCTCACGACCTGCATGTCTTCTCTTTTGAGCCAGATATTACTATCGTACTGCTCTGAGAGATTATGATTGAGCATGAATGGCGTCTTAGTTGCAATTCCTTTGAGGTTTTGCTGAGCATTCATGATGGCGGAGAGTGAAATCATATTTTTTGTTTAGGGTTGAAGGTTTAGGGTTGAAGTTGAGATAGGTCAACCATCAACCCTAAACTCTAAACGGCGAAGCCTTAATTTTTTGGTCTCAGACCTCTCACTACGCGACCAGCTCTCCACATCTCGCTTTCGCGAAGTTCAGCCAGTTCTTCTTCAAGTTTTTCACGGTAGTCTTCTTGACTATTGCTATCTATGGAGAGTTGAGCTTCATTACCTGATGCTACGCTATCATATAACTCTTCAAATACAGGGGCCGTGGCATCACGGAATTTTTTCCACCAATCTAGTGCACCTCTTTGTGCGGTGGTAGAGCAATTGGCATACATCCAGTCCATACCATTTTCAGCAATTAAAGGATATAGTGATTCTGTTGCTTCTTCGACCGTTTCATTAAATGCTTCTGATGGACTGTGTCCTCTTTTTCTAAGTAGATCATACTGTGCTGCAAATAATCCTTGGATGGCACCCATTAATGTACCTCTTTCACCGGTAAGATCTGAGTACACTTCTTTTTTGAAAGTTGTTTCAAAAAGATAGCCAGAACCTATACCGATTCCCATCGCAACTACTCGATCTTTAGCTCGACCAGTAGCATCTTGAAATATGGCATAGCTAGAGTTGAGACCCTTTCCAGCAAGAAATAATCTTCTTAATGATGTTCCAGATCCTTTTGGAGCAGCTAATATCACGTCGATATCATCGGGTGGTATGATTCCAGTTCTTTCTTTATAGGTAATACCAAAACCATGTGAAAAATATAATGCTTTACCCTTGGTTAAGTAAGGTTTTAGGGTCGGCCAAACCGCAATCTGAGCCGCATCCGATAATAGGTACTGGATGATAGTAGCTTTCTCCGCAGCTTCTTCTATGGAAAATAGCGTCTCACCCGGTACGAATCCATCCTCTATCGCCTTGTCATATGACTTAGATGGACTCCTCTGACCTACGATCACATTAAATCCATTATCTTTTAGGTTGAGTGCCTGTCCCGGACCTTGTACTCCATAACCTATGATGGCTATGGTTTCATCTTTGAGTACTTTATGAGCCTTTTCTAAAGGAAATTCTTCCCTAGTGACTACATTTTCTTCTGTTCCGCCGAAGTTTAATTTTGCCATGATGCTTACAATTTTAAGTAGCTTGCTAGTTGAGTTGTTCTACTTGTATAGTTTTTAAATATGTGTTCAATCTTTCCATTTGTTTGACAATCGCTACTCGTCCTGATCGGACAAATTCGAATACACCAAATGGTTTTAATATTTCTAGTAATGCTTCTGTTTCTGATTGGTATCCAGTCTTTTCGATAACGATGTATTCTTTTTCGATCGTAATGATTCGAGCATTATGAGTTCGGATAAGTTTTTCTAATTCATTACCACCAAAAAATGAATTTGGAGATACTTTGTAAAGTGCAATCTCTTGATATACAATCTCATCATTGCGGTCATAGTATGCTTTGAGCACATCTACTTGCTTGTCTATTTGCTGCGTTACTTTTCTGACCAATTCCTCTTCAATAGCAATCACGATGGTGTATCTATGTATACCTTCTAGTGATGATTGGGATACACTTAAAGACTCTATATTGATATGTCTACGGGTAAATACACCAACGATGCGGCTGAGGATACCAGTCTTATTTTCTGAAAATACGGTTATTGTGAATTCCATACCTACGTGGTTTATAGTTTATTATGTTTAGGGTTTATGGTTTGGGTTTCGTGCCTTTTGAGTTGAGAGTTTCTAAGAGATGCTAACTTTTTAGTCAATATTTTGATTTTGGTTCGGTAGTGATTTACGATATTTTCACTTATGAAACCTAAGGCATTTGCAAGGATTATGGCATTCATTACTTCTTGTGAACTACAATAAGAGATACTTGTAAATTTGGCTTTCTCCATTAATGAATATTTCCCATTTCCTTCTGCAATATTTAGAGATATGGAGTTTATAGCTATGCGAATCTGAGAAGTCAAACCATATTTCTCAGACTCTGGCCATTGCGTAGTGATTTTATAAATCTCTTTACTTAACTCTATTGAGAGCTTCCAAGCATCCAGATTTTCAAAACCAAATTTTTTAATATCTCCCATGACTTAAACTTTAAACGCTAAACCTTAAACTGGAATAACCTTTGGCTATTCCAAAACAATTTCATCTACCGCTTTTCCGCTAGCGATCATAGGGAATATATTTTCTTCTTTTTCAACCATCACATGCAATACATATGCTCCAGGATATGCCAGCATTTCTGCTATGGCATCGTTTATTTCCGCTGGATCGGATACTTTTTCACCTTTTACACCAAAGCCTTCGGCTATTTTTATAAAATCGGGATTTTGTAATTCTACAGCACTATATCTACGCTCGAAAAAGAGCTCTTGCCACTGACGTACCATACCTAAGTGCTCATTATCTAATAATATAATCTTGACAGGAACATTCCATTGGCTACAGACACCTAATTCCTGCAAAGTCATCTGAAAACCACCATCACCAATGAATGCTACTACAGTACGATCTTTAGCTGCGAATTGTGCTCCGATAGCTGCGGGAAGTCCAAAACCCATCGTACCCGCACCACCTGATGATAGCCATTGATCATGGCCATTATAGTCATAATATCGTGCTGCTGCCATTTGATGTTGACCCACATCCGTAGCTACGATGGCTTGACCATTGGTCTGACGAGAAACTTCTTTAATGACCCTGCCCATAGTAAGAGTATCAGTACGAGAGGTATCTAGATTTCTTGCGATTACTTTATCATATTCTTGGGCATCACAGTCCTTAAATTTTTGAATCCATTTGGGATAAGCCTTCTGATCTATTTTTGAGATAAGTTTGCCCAATGCATCTTTAGCGTCAGCGAGAATGGCAACTTCTGTTTTTACATTTTTATCGATTTCAGAAGGATCTATTTCGATGTGTATGACTTTGGCTTGCTTAGCATATTTTGAAAGATTACCAGTCACTCGATCATCAAATCGCATGCCTATCGCTATCAATACATCACATTGATTAGTCATCATATTTGGACCATAATTTCCATGCATTCCTAACATACCCATGTGAAGTTCATGATCATCTGGTAATGCTGAGAGACCGTGAATCGTAGCACCTACAGGGATGCCAGATTTATTTACAAAGTCTTTGAAAATATCCTGAGCTTTCGCAATATGAATACCATGACCAGCAAGTATTAATGGTTTTTTGGCATGATTAATTAAAGTTGCAGCTTCCTCTATTTTTGATTCGTCCACGGTAGGGGTTGGGATATAACTCCTTATAAATGGTTTAGGACTATATTCAAAATCTAGGGTGTCAAACTGAGCATCTTTAGTGATATCGATCAATACAGGACCAGGTCTACCAGAATTAGCTACATAAAAAGCTTTGGCTAGGACTCCAGGAATTTCAGAAGCTTTTGTGATCTGACGATTCCACTTAGTGAGGCTCATAGAGCAGCCTATTACGTCTATTTCCTGAAATGCGTCGGAGCCTAAAAGTTGGCTATAGACTTGACCTGTAATACAAACCAGTGGCGTAGAGTCCATAAGCGCATCACCAAGTCCAGTAAAAAGATTAGCTGCTCCAGGTCCGGAGGTAGCGAAGCATACACCAGATTGACGTTTTACTCGTGCATATCCTTGAGCTGCATGTATGGCACCTTGCTCATGCCTGGTCAATATATGCTGAAGCTTGTCTTGATAATGGTATAATGCATCATACACAGGCATGATAGCACCTCCTGGATATCCGAAGATAGTTTCTACTCCTTCTGCAATGAGACACTCCAAGATGGCCTCCGCTCCAGTCATAGTTCTAGTGCTAGATTGCTTTTTATTTTTTGCTTGAATCGTTTCTACTGCCATAGTATTAGTATTAAAATTCATCTGTTACGCAGCCTTCGCTGGCGGATGAAACGAGTTTTCTATATTTTTTCAACGCCCCTTTAAGTGCTTTTGACTTAGGAGTCCAATTGGCTTTCCTATCCTTTACTTCCTGATCTTCTAGGTGAGCAGTGATTGTTTTTTCTTCAGCATTGATGGTTATTTTATCACCATCTTGTAGGATTCCTATGAGTCCACCATCGTAAGCTTCAGGCGTAATGTGTCCTACAACAAAACCATGGGTGCCACCAGAAAATCTACCATCGGTAATCAGTGCCACATCATTACCCAGTCCAGCTCCCATGATGGCCGAGGTAGGTTTTAGCATTTCAGGCATACCAGGCCCGCCTTTGGGGCCACAATATCTTATGACAACCACATCACCAGACACTATTTTACCTTCTTTAATGGCATCATTAGCTTGTGGCTCCGAATCGAAAACCTTTGCTGTTCCTTCAAATATTAGACCTTCCTTGCCAGTAATTTTAGCTACTGAACCTTCACTTGCTAGGTTTCCAAAAAGCATCTGAAGATGTCCAGTTTCTTTGATTGGATTAGTTCGAGGATGTATTATTTTTTGACCAGCTGTAAGGTCATTGATTTGATCAAGGTTTTCACCCACAGTCTTACCTGTTACTGTCATTGGGTTACCATCCAATAATCCTTCCTTTAGCATGAGTTTCATTACAGCGGGTACGCCTCCGACCTCAAATAGATCTTGCATCACATATTTACCACTGGGCTTAAGATCGGCCAAGAATGGAGTGGAGTCAGATATAGCTTGTATATCTTTTAAGCTTAGGGATAAACCGTAAGCTTTCGCAATGGCGATCATATGTAATACAGCATTGGTAGATCCTCCTAATACAGTAATGACTCTCAGAGCATTTTCGATAGCTGTTTTGGTAACGATATCTTTGGGTTTAATATCATTTTCCATTAAAGTCCTCATCGCTTTAGCAACCTTTATTGACTCTTGTGCCTTGAGTTCGTTCACTGCAGGTATCGAAGAATTATGAGGTAGACTTATACCCATTGCTTCAATAGCTGATGACATAGTATTAGCGGTATACATGCCGCCACAAGCACCTGCACCTGGGCATGCGTTTTGTATGATCTTTTTGTACTCAGTATCATCTATTTCGCCAGATATTTTTTGCCCAAGTGCTTCGAAAGCAGATACGATATCAAGCTTTTTATCATTATGACAACCTGGAGCGATGGTACCGCCATATACGACAATTCCAGGCCTATTCAATCTTCCTAAACCCATCATGGCACCCGGCATGTTTTTATCACAACCCACTACTGCCACTATGGCATCATACCATTGTGCTGAAGCTACCGTTTCGATACTATCTGCTATAATATCTCGTGAGGGAAGAGAAAATTTCATGCCTTCTGTACCCATAGATATCCCGTCAGATACACCTATGGTATGATATATTAAACCAATAAGATCTTGGTCTTGGATACCTATCTTGATCTGTTTTGCTAGATCATTGAGGTGCATGTTACAAGGATTTCCTTCCCATCCTGTACTTACAATTCCAACTTGAGCTTTTTGCAAGTCTTCTGTACTGAGCCCAATAGCATGCAGCATGGCTTGTGCTGCTGGTTGAGTAGGATCTTGAGTTACCCTTTTGCTATATTTATTTAAGTTTTTCTCCATAAATTAAAAAAAGCCATTCTGGTTGAGAACGGCTTTCAATTTTTATTTGAATAAAATATCGTCCGTTATCCATTCATAAGAATGATTATGCTAATAATGACGATAATTTGAATCATGTTTTTCATAATACTGGTGAAAGATAACAGAAATATTGATGGTTGATGGTATTCTCATTTCAATAGTTTTTCTGAATTCTTAAATTATATTATTATATGATTCTTCTTCGCTTCTAGGCTTTATTGCATCGGCACCATCTAAAATGATACTATGCATAATATCCCCTAAGTAAGAGCATGCAAAGTCCTTATCAGGATGCAGATCCTGTGTCATTACACCTTTTTGGATACAATCTTTTACCGCATTTTCTATACAGTTTGCTTCTTCATCCAAATCAAAATCGCGATACATCATAGCTGTGGATAGGATACTTGCGATCGGATTGGCTATATCTTTACCTGCAGCTTGAGGATATGACCCATGTACTGGCTCGTATAGTTTACTACTGGTACCAATAGAACCTGAAGGTAATAAACCTAAAGAACCTGCTAATACACTTGATTCGTCAGAGATGATGTCTCCAAACATATTTGAGGTGACAATAACGTCAAACTGTGCAGGATTTAAAATGACTTGCATGGCCGCGTTGTCTATAAATAAAAAGTCTAAATCAACGTCTGGATATTTTTTGGCAAGTTCCATGACTACTCGTCTCCAGAGGCGACTGCTTTCTAGTACATTGGCCTTATCTATTAGCGTTAATTTTCTTCGTCTTTTTCTAGCGGCTTCGAATGCTAATGTAGCTATTCTTTCGACTTCAAAATCACTATATTCACAAAGGTCAGATGCGTAATCTGATTTTTTAGTTTTTTCACCAAAATAAATACCACCAGTAAGCTCTCTATATATCACGTAGTCCACTCCCTTGAGTCTTTCTGGCTTTAAGGGGGCTAGATCTACTAGATTATCGTATATCGTGATGGGTCTTATATTACAAAACAGTCCTAGCTCTTTCCTTATAGCCAAAAGACCCTGCTCCGGCCTAACAGTCGCGTTAGGATTGTTGTCATATTTAGGATCGCCTATCGCACCTAAGATCACAGCATCTGATTTTCTGCATATGTCTATGGTATCTTGAGGCAATGGTGATCCAGTTTTGTCTATGGCGATAGCACCGATGAGGCCTTCTTCGAGCTGCATTTCATGGCCAAATCTTTGGTTAATTGCATCTATCACTTTTAAACTTTGAGTTACAACCTCGGGACCTATACCATCTCCCCTTAGTACGGCTATATTTTGTAGTTTGCTCATTTAATTTTAATATATCGTTCTTTGATTTTCAAATGCTACGATCTCTTCTTTGAGGTCAAGTAGATAGTCTATGTCATCATAGCCTTTTAGTAGACACTCTTTTTTGTAGTTATCTATTTCAAAGTTTATATGGATGCCTTTTTTACATATTGTAAATTGTTGAGCTTCGAGATCTATCTCAAAAGCTGCTTGATGATCCTCTTCGATGGTTTTAAAAATTATATCTAATTGATCGTCTGATACTTGTATGGGGAGGATGCCATTATTTAATGCATTCCCTTTGAAAATATCAGCAAAAAAACTGGATACTACGACTTTTATCCCATAACCATCTAAAGCCCAAGCCGCATGCTCACGGCTCGATCCACAGCCAAAATTTTTTCCAGCTACGAGTATTTGTCCACTGTATTTTGGATTATTGAGTACGAAATCTGCGATCTCATTATTGTTACGATCAAATCGCCAATCTCTAAAAAGATTGTCACCAAATCCTTCTTTGGTAATTGCTTTCAAAAATCTGGCAGGGATGATCTGATCAGTATCCACATTCTCTATTGGAAGCGGAATGGCGGTGCTCTCGAACTTGATAAATGCTTCCATTAGTTCATATATTTTCTGACATCTACAATTTTTCCTTCTATTGCTGCGGCTGCGGCACTTAGTGGACTAGCCAAAATGGTACGAGCACCAGGACCCTGCCTTCCTTCAAAATTTCGATTTGAAGTAGAAATGCAATAATCACCTGCAGGTACTTTATCTTCATTCATGCCCAGACAAGCAGAGCATCCTGGCTCTCTAAGTTGAAATCCTGCATCAGCAAATACCGTGTCTAGTCCTTCTTCTTTGGCTTGTTTTTCTACTTGCTTGGAGCCAGGGACTATCCAGGCCTGTACATGATCTGCTTTTTGTTTGCCCTGTACGAAATTGGCTACCTTCCTCAAATCTTCTATTCTGGCATTGGTGCAAGATCCGATGAATACATGTTGAATTTCTTGACCTTCAAGTAATTGACCTTGTTGTAATCCCATATAGTCAAGAGATTTAGTCAATTGCTTGGGATCAAGATATTCTGATATATTCGGGATTTGTTCGTTTACTTGAATACCCATTCCTGGATTAGTGCCGTACGTAAGCATGGGGCCAATATCGGCTGCATCAAAAGTATATTCTTGATCAAAGCTTGCTCCATGATCAGAATATAGAGTTTTCCATTGCTGTAGAGCCTGCTTATATTCCTTGTCTTTAGGAGCAAATTTTCTATCCTTTATGTACTCAAAAGTAGTTTCATCCGGAGCAATCATTCCGCCACGAGCTCCCATTTCAATACTCATATTACATACAGTCATTCTTTCTTCCATACTCATTGAGCTGATTGTACTACCCGCGTATTCAACAAAATACCCTGTACCTCCTGCTGCTGTAAGCTTAGAGATGATATATAAGATCACATCTTTTGCAGAAACACCGTCTTGAAGAATGCCATCAACCGTAATTCTCATTGTTTTTGGCTTCGATAATATCAAGCATTGACTTGCAAATACCTGCTCTACTTGAGAAGTACCGATCCCAAATGCAATATTTCCAAATGCACCATGTGTAGAGGTATGACTATCGCCACATACGATGGTCATTCCTGGTCTTGTAATACCGAGTTCAGGCCCTATTACATGGACTATACCTTGTAATTCATGACCTAGATGATATAAGTTAACTCCAAATTCTTTGCAGTTTTCTGTTAAAGTATCTACCTGAGATCTTGATAGAGGGTCTTTGATAGGAAGGTGTTGGTTTAAAGTAGGTACATTATGATCAGCTGTAGCGGTAGTTTGTTTAGTTCTGAACAATTCAATACCTCGATTTCTTAATCCAGAAAAGGCTTGAGGGCTAGTCACTTCATGTATAAAATGTCGATCGATATAAATAACCTGTCTAGTGCTATCAATATCTTTCACAACATGGGCGTCCCAGATTTTGTCAAATAAAGTCTTTGCCATAATAATTATATCGCTCTTGCAAATGATGTAGAAAGTATACCTTGCAGATCAGCATCGTATACTTCTTTTTTCTGATCAGCTACTTTTATGAATTGAGCATACACAATGTCTAATTCATCTTTACTTAGGTTATGTCCTATTTCTTTTGCTCTATAAGCAAGGGCTGCTCTACCACTTCTTGCGGTAAGTATTATAGAAGATTGATCTACCCCTACTTCTGCAGGATCTATAATTTCATAATTTTCTCTGTTTTTGATGACCCCGTCTTGATGTATTCCTGAGGAATGTGCAAATGCATTTTCACCAACAATTGCTTTGTTTGGCTGTACCGGCATGGACATACTATCTGATACCAATTGGCTTATACTGTTTAATTGTCTTGATACGATATTGTGATTGAAAAGCTCTGCGTATCGATGTTGAATGATCATGGCTACTTCCTCTAGTGAAGTATTGCCCGCTCTCTCTCCAATACCATTTATAGTGCATTCTATTTGACGAGCACCATTCTCGATGCCTGCTATGGAATTGGCAGTTGCTAGGCCAAGATCATTATGGCAGTGAGTAGATAAGATTGCTTTTTCTATTCCCTTTACATTATCTCTTAGGTACGCAATTTTTTCACCGTATTCATGAGGTAAGCAATACCCCGTAGTATCTGGTATATTCAGTACTGTAGCTCCTGCCGCTACGACTGCCTCGCATACTCTAGCAAGATATTCGTTGTCAGTACGACCAGCATCTTCGGCATAAAATTCTACATCCTCCACGAATGATTTTGCATATTTTACAGCAGCTACGGCTCTTTCCAAAATCTTATCTCGGGTACTATTGAATTTATACTTTATATGCATCTCAGAAGTACCAATACCAGTATGGATTCGTGGTCTAGCTGCATACTTTAAAGCTTCAGCGGCTGTTTTAATATCTTTTTCTACTGATCTAGATAATCCACAAACGGTCGTATGCTTTATATTTTTACTGATGAGTTCAACAGCTTCGAAATCACCAGGACTAGATATCGGGAAACCGGCTTCTATAACATCTACACCAAGATTTTCTAAAGCTTTAGCCACAATGATCTTTTGGTTGTGATTGAGTTTACATCCTGGCACTTGTTCTCCATCTCTAAGAGTGGTGTCGAAAATATGTATTTTAGTAGTACCCATACTATTGATTTAATTATCTACAGTAAAAATATTTTGATAGTCTATGTTGTTTAGACTATATTTCTGATGTATTACGGAGTTCAAATGGATTATTTAATATTTAAATAATTAGATATCAACAGAATAGAGTATAAAATAGGTCAATGCCCAAACATAAAAATAGCTATTTGTTTGATTTGATTTCTCGAATGACTAAGTCGGAGAAGCGATCTTTTAAGCTGTACGTAAATAGAATACAGTCAGCACAAGCGCCGCTATTCATCAAGTTATTTGATGTACTGGATAAATCATCGAAATATGATGAGATCAGAATATTTAATAAAATCCCTCAACTAAAAGAGTCGCAATTGTCAAACGTTAAATCGAGTTTATATGCTCAATTATTGACGTGCTTAAGATTGTTGCATCGTAAGACCAATGAGGTTATAAATATCAGAGAACATGTGGATTATGCCGAGGTGCTCTATTCTAAAGGCATGTATCGGGCTAGCCTTGATATCGTAGACAAGGTCAAGAGAAAAGCATTAGAAATACAACGTGATACTCTGGCTCTTGGGATACTGGATTTTGAAAAGCTGGTAGAATCTCAACATGTGACGGGTAGTATGTCTCCAAAGGCCCTGGCCTTAAATGAGCAGTCTGATTTGGTAGTTAAGAATCTGAACCTAACAAGAAAGTTATCGAATTTGAGCCTCCTGCTCTATGGCCTTTTTTTAGAAAAAGGATACGTCAAATCTGAACGTGGCTATGAGCGTCTTAAGCACTTTTTCAATAGCAACCTTCCCCCCGCATCAGAGAGTGAATTAGAGAGTTTGCAAAAAGTCTATCTCTATCAATCTTACGTCTGGTTTTATAATCTTGCTCAGGATTTTCCAAATGCGTATCGATATAGTTTAAAATGGGTCGAATTGTATAGGGCGGATCAAAATCTGTTTAGGTGGAAGAAGATACTTTATCTGAAGGGGATGAATAATAAACTCAATAGTTTGTTTATGCTTAATAGACTAGATAAGTTTATGCCTGAGTATGATCAATTTGTCTCTTTTGTTGAGCAGTATAATCTGAGTATAAATGTAAAATCTCAGTGGCAGTTATATACATTTGTACATGGATGTAATCGATACTTTCTCAATGGAGAATACGAAGAGGGGGTAATTTACATAGATCATATATCTCATTTTCTAGAAAACGAAAACCATGGTTGGGATGTGCAGAAGTTGACTACTCTATATTACAAGATGGCTTGCATTTATTTTGGTGCAGAGCACTATGATAAGACTATTGATTATGTCAATCTGATCATCAATAAAGTGTATAGTTCTTTGTTAGAAGATTTGCAGTGTTTTGCTCGGATCTTAAGTCTTATCAGCCACTGGGAGCTAGGTAATGATAGTTTGGTCTCTTATCAAGTTAAATCAGTATATCGATTTTTACTCAGAATGTATAATATGCAAGCTATACAACGAGAGATGATGAGATTTATACGACGTATTCCAAATATGATTAGGTCAGAGATGAAACAAGAATTTATAATTTTTAAAGCCAAGCTGGAGGTGATAGCTGAACAAAGATATGAGCGCCGTCCTATGCTTTATTTTGACATCATCTCCTGGCTAGAAACAAAAATTGAGAATAAAAGCTTTAGTAGTATTGTAAAATCTAAAATCAAGAGCGATTAATCTATGAGGGATCTCCAAGCTCTTACAGTATAATTAGTCCTGTTTTGATTAGTTGTGCCAGCATGATAAAGAGTTTGGCTCAATAATAGGTCTCCAGCAATGTTTTTAAAGTAATCCAATCCTTTAAATAACTTTGTTTCGATCGTCCTAGTTGCTTTTACTTCGTAAGCATGTATTCCCTTTAAGTCTGGGACGATAAAGTCTAGTTCATTACCATGTGAATTTCTCCAATAATAAAACTCTTTGTATTGATGAAAGTGGGCATTTAACTTTACTAATTCTGTAATGATAAAGTTTTCAAAAATATGCCCCCAGTAAGGGTGGCTCGGGCTCAACTCCTCATTCCTTATGTTTAATAAATGACATAAAAGATCAGTGTTATAAAAGTAGAGTTTAGGGCTTTTTGTTTGGCGTTTATTGAAATTATTAAAAAATGGAAGTTGCTCATATGAGATGTAACCTGCTTCTAGAAGTGTCTTCCAGTTACTAGCTGTGGCATGGCTTATCCCAGTGTCGCTGACCTGCTTGATATAATTCAGTAATGATCCTTCTCTCCCTGCATAAAGCTTCAAAAATCGATTAAATGCAGTTTGGTTTTGAATATTTACCAATAAAGTGACATCTTTATTGGCATAGGTCTTGATATAATCAGAGCAATATCGATCTGGATTGATTATACGATCGTAGATGGCTGGATAAAAACCTGTAGTGATCAGTTCTTTAATGTTTTCTGGTATTAAACCATGCGAATTACGCTCTTTTAGGTCCAGAGGAAATAGAGTGAAAATGGCAACTCGCCCTGCTAAGGTCTTAGTAAGTTGTTCCATGAGGTGGAAATTATGAGAACCCGTCAAAATATATTGCCCCATAATTCGCTTATCATCTACAATAGCTTGTAGGTATGAAAATAGTCTAGGTACTATCTGTACTTCATCAAAAATAACTTTATCGTCGTACTCTTCTAAAAAGCCTTTAGTATCTTTTCTGCATATTCTCGATTATCAGGATTTTCTAGAGTGACATATCTGTACTGAGAAAGTTCATTTTTAAGCATGGTTGTTTTTCCTGGTTGTCGAGGCCCAGTGATTATCAATATTGGAAATTTAGTGAGCTCGTATTCAATACCTTGCATTATACTTCTAGAGATATAGATATCTATAAAAGCAGTATAAAATTTTCAATTTACACAACTATTATTTTCAATTTACACCCATGATTATAACATTTGATTGAAAGGCTGCTTAATATATATTATCACCAAACGCTTGTATTAATTGGAAGAAATACACTATGTTTGGATCGAAATGAGAAATTATCGAACATACTTTTTTAGCTTTTACTATTTCTATTCGGAAGAAAAGGACTGCTGAATAAGTATATCGTAAGAATATTAAAAAGGAGTCCAATTCATTTTGGGCTCCTTTTTTGATTATAAGAAATCAGAAATTGAGTAAAAAAATTGTCATACAAGGATATCCTGGATGTTTCCATGGAGAAGCGGCTCATAGATATTTTAATGACAGCTCTTTAGAGTTGGTGCCAGCAGATACTTTTGGCATATTGGCAGATACATTGATGGATTCAAAAGTAGATATGGCCATTATGGCTATAGAAAATTCTATAGCAGGAACCATTTTGCAAAATTACAGAATATTGAGAGAATATGGTTTCTGGATTAGTGGAGAGATTTATCATAGGATAGAACTCAATCTTATGGCACTGCCTGGTGTAAAGAAAAAAAATATAAAGGCAATCAGCTCTCACCCGATGGCTCTAAATCAGTGCATACAATACTTAAAAAGAGAATACAATAATACTAAGCTCATAGAATCAGAAGATACCGCTTTAAGTGCCCTCAAAATAAGTGAGAGTCAAGATGGTCGCCAAGCATGTATAGCCAGTAAAGATGCTGCACGGCTATATGGACTTCATGTACTCGATGAAGGGATAGAGACTAATAAACTAAATTATACTAGGTTTTTCATTTTACAGAGAGATCGCGAAATCGTAAATGAAGCAGAAGTGGATAAGGCTTCTGTATATGTCAGAATTCCAGATAAGAAAGGTCAATTACTTAAGGTGCTACAATGCATTGAAAATCTAGATTTGAATTTGAGTAAACTACAGTCTTTTCCAGTTATAGGAAAGTTGAGAGAGTATTTTTTTCATATGGATGTAGAATTTGATGAGTACAGTAAGTTTCAGTCATTTATAGGTCAATTATTCAATTTATCGACAGAGTCAAAGGTGCTAGGTGTTTATAAGAGGGATCATTTTGAGATATCATGAATAATGTTGAGCAACATATCATTGAGACAGAGCATCACTATGTAAGAAATGCTCAAAGTAGTGATAAGTATTTCATGTATGAACTAATGAATTCTAGCTCATGGTTAAAATATATTGGTGATCGAAGTATAAATACCATATTAGATGCCTCGAGATATATAGAAAGTATGTTGATATCATCCTATAAAGAACTAGGATATGGCATGTACGTAATTGTACAAAAATCAAATCGCCAAGCAATAGGTCTCATAGGGTACATCAAGCGGCCATATCTAGAATATCCAGATTTAGGTTTTGGTATCTTACCCGCTCATGAAGGAAATGGAATAATGACTAGAGTAGCTCAAAAAATATTAGAGTATGGGATGAAAGTCCTGAAGTTTGACGTCATTCTAGCAATTACAACTTTAGGAAATATTGGATCCAAAAGAGTCTTAGCAAAGTGTGGTTTTGAGGCTTGCGGTACGGTCCATGATCCCATCACGAATAAAGAGTATTTAAGATTTATCAAAAGAAAAGTCTCATGAGTATTCAAGTTGCACATAGAATATCCGCTGTGGAGACTTACTTCTTTGCCAAAAAATTGGCCGAGATAAGAGAGATGAATGCTTCTGGAATGGATATTATTAATTTGGGTATAGGTAGTCCAGATTTACCTCCTCCTCCCGAAGTTATCGCGACATTACAGGAGTCTTCTAGTCAATCAGATGCGCATGGCTACCAATCTTATTATGGTCATCCATTACTAAAGCAGGCATTTAAAAAATGGTATCAAAAGTATTTTGACATAAGACTCGATGCCGAGCAAAATATATTACCTCTTATAGGTTCAAAGGAAGGAATCATGCACATCTCAATGGCTTTTCTACAAGCAGGAGATCAAGTGTTGATTCCTAATCCAGGATATCCTGCATATGCCGCAACTGCTAAGATTGCAGGCGCAGAAATAATACCATATTATCTTTCAGCAGATAACGATTGGCACCCAGATTTTAAAGAAATTGAACAATTAGGAGATCTATCTAAAGTGAAAATCATGTGGGTCAACTATCCTCATATGCCCACAGGAGCCAAAGGAAGTAAAGACTTATTTCAAAGCTTGGTTGATTTTGGGAAAAGACATGATATCCTAATTTGCCACGATAATCCTTATGCTTTCATACTTAATGATGAGGTGCATAGCATTCATCAGATCAAAGGATCATTGGATTGCGCCATAGAATTAGTCTCGTTAAGCAAGTGCTATAATATGGCAGGTTGGAGGATAGGGGCTCTTGCAGCATCATCAAAGATCATTGCAGAAGTCATAAAGTTCAAAAGCAACATGGACTCTGGCATGTTTAAACCCATGCAAATTGCTGCTGCCAAAGCGCTCGAATTAGGTGGAGAATGGTTTGGAAGTCTCAATGAAATATATAGAAAGAGAAAGCAGATTGCTATTAAGATCTTTGATCATTTGGGTGTAGATTATCAGCTAAACTCTGCAGGATTATTTGTTTGGGGTAAACTGCCGATAGGGCTTAATTCCTTTGTTGAGAGTGATAGGATCTTAGAAAAGGCTAAAGTTTTTATTACTCCAGGTTCAATATTTGGATCTAATGGAGACGGATATTTGAGAATTTCTCTTTGTACGGTAGATGAAAGGCTAGAAGAAGCATTTGAAAGAATAAAAACTACTGTAGCATGAAGATTAGCATAGTAGGCTTAGGTCTTATTGGTGGTTCTATTGGATTAGGTCTAGTAAAGCAACTGAATGTCAAAGTGATTGGGGTAGATGTAAATGAGGAGCACTGCGAAAAGGCTCTGAAATTGGGTTTAGTTCATGAAATTGCATCATTGGATAAGGCTATAAAGGAGTCAGACCTCATAGTTTTGGCAATCCCAGTGGATTCTATTGAAAATTTGCTACCAAGAATCTTAGATCGCATATCTGATCATACGGTAGTGACTGATGTAGGTTCTACGAAGGCAAATATTTGTAAAGCTGTAAAGGATCACCCTAATCGGTGTCAATATGTAGCGGCACATCCTTTAGCAGGTACTGAATATAGTGGTCCGAGTGCAGCTGTAGAGGGACTTTATATTGGAAAGAAAAACATTATTTGCGAGTCTGAACTTTCGTCAAATGATGCACTTGATTTGGTAAAACGTGTTTTTACGAGCCTCGGAATGAGTAATGATTTGATGACTGCAGATGCACATGATAGGCATATGGCCTATGTAAGTCACTTATCTCACATAAGTAGTTTTACCTTAAGTTTGACCGTATTAGATATAGAAAAAGATGAGAATCAGATATTTAATCTTGCGAGTACTGGATTTGCCAGTACAGTGAGATTAGCCAAAAGCAGCCCCAAAACCTGGGCACCTATTTTTGCAAAAAATAAAGATCATCTATCTAAGGCACTTGGTCAATATATCGATAGATTAAAAGAATTTAAGACGGCTCTGGATATGGAGAATCAAAATGCTTCGGTAGCTCTGATGGAAGAAGCCAATGATATAAAAAGAATTTTAAAAAAGGATAAAAATTAAGTGTATGAATCAGTCATGGATTTCAAAAGATAAGAAACCTATTGTTATTGCGGGGCCTTGCAGTGCAGAGACAGAAGAGCAAGTAATACAATCTTGTACTCGATTATTCCGTACGGGGAAAGTCAATATTTTTAGAGCAGGAATATGGAAGCCACGGACTAGGCCAAATTCTTTTGAAGGTGTGGGAGCTAAGGGGCTTCCTTGGATGAAAAAAGTAAAGGATTTACTAGGACTTCCTGTTACGGTAGAGGTTGCCAAAGCTTCTCATGTAGAACTCTGTCTAGAGTTTGGTATAGATATCCTTTGGATAGGAGCTAGGACTACAGTCAATCCATTTGCTGTACAAGAAATTGCTGATGCACTGAAGGGCGTGGATATCCCCGTGATGGTAAAAAATCCGATAAATCCAGATTTAGCCTTATGGATGGGAGGAGTAGAGCGATTGCAAAAAGCTGGACTTAAGGAAATAGGAGCCATACACAGAGGATTTTCTAACCTCGGTGAAAAAGTATACAGAAATCGTCCACAGTGGCAGATCCCTATTGATTTTAAACGTCTCATGCCTGAAATCCCCATGATATGTGATCCAAGTCATATCTGTGGTCGACGAGATATATTGCAGGAAGTATCTCAGAAGGCAATGGATCTTAATTTTGATGGATTGATGATAGAGTCTCATATAGATCCTGACAATGCATGGAGTGATGCAAAGCAGCAAATTACTCCTGAAGTGTTAGGTCAGATGATCACCGATATGGAGTTGAGAGAATACAATCCAGATAATATCCCTGATGAGGATAAGCTGGCTCAGCTTAGATCTCAGATTGATCATGTAGATGATGAATTGATCAATATATTGAGCAGTCGTATGAGTATAGCCAGAGAAATAGGGGAGTACAAAAAGGATAATAACATGACCATCCTTCAAAGTGATCGATGGAATACTATTTTAGAAAAATACCAAGAGAAAGCTGCATCTTCTAATCTAAGTGAAGGATTTATTAGTAAATTCATCAAAGCAGTGCATGATGAATCAATAGATCAGCAAGAAAATATCATTAGAAAAAAGTAGAAAACATATGGATTTAGGAAGCCTCCCTTCTAAAGTTGAAGGGTATAAAAAAATCTTGAGCAATACGGTAGAGTTCAGAAAAATGTGGAATTCTGGAGTAAAGAGCAAGATTAGTGATGCTCTGGAGATAATCAATAAAGAAACCGAACTCTCTGCTAAGGTGGAGGTTCGAGATAATATTGAAAATTTAGAAGCAGTTGTTTTAGACCTCGGTAGATCGAGCAGTGGATTATATGAGCATATAGAAGATAGCGGAGTCAAAAGAGTCATGATCAAAAGTAATGGTGCTCTCATCTATCAACAGTTATTCAATGGTAAGATTATGGTTATGACGCTTAATCCAAGTATTGAGGGTTATGGCGAGGCAAAGCCACCTAAAATGTTAGAAATACTGAAGCCAGATGAGATAAAAGAAGGCTTTATAATTCGGCATGTTGAGACGCTGATGAAGGAAATTACCGAATGGGAGGATTATGACGACGATAATAAGAAGAAAGAAAGCTTTAATCCAATAGGCTTTCAGACTAGTGGAATAATTACAGAAGAATAGTTTAGATTCTCTTTTCAATCATAATAATTAAATAAGACTGTTCTAGTGTGGTTACTTCGTGAGGTTGCATACTTGCAAATTCTATTGATTCTCCGGCTAGTATTGTCTTATTTGTTAGTTCTTCCCTAAAGCTGCCATTGACACATACGAGTGTCTCAGGCTCTACGTGATAGTGCATTTTGAAAATAGATCCCTTCTTTGAGTGGTTTAGAATTACTTTGTATTTAGTGAAGTCAATCTGTTTCAACGCATTCTTGAATATGATCTCCCATTCATGTATAAAATGGTCTTTTGCGTGGATGATGCGATCAAAAATACCAGGAACGATTTCAAAATATTTATCAGAGGGGATGTCCACCGCATTCCAGTTGACAAATTTCCCACTGGGTTTCAAGGTAGAGTAAGAAATAGGGGTCTCACCTTTAGAATATGGGCGGTTTGAAGGATTTTTTAATAATTCTATTTGATCATTTTTAGACTGAATGATTTCATCTTTAAGAGCAAGTATATCTTTTAGAGTCTGTATTTGCTTTTTGAGATCTTGTATTTGTAAAATGTTTTCAGTGCTTTCTTCCTCAAACTCGATGATTCTATAATCTTCATAATTAGAAAAATTTTCTTTGAAGTTATTGACCTGATTTGCAGATAACCTCTCTTTATAGTTTTCTATTCTACTTAGTCTTGTTCTACCAACTCCGAGGATATTACTTAGGTCTTCTTGCGAAAGACCAACGTCTCTTCTAAGTTTTTTAAGATTATAATGGAAGTAATTCTTAGCCATATATCAAATATATCACATTTGCATTACAAATATGAAATAATTGCGTTTAATGTGATTTAAACTTTCATTTAGTGATAAAATATACTAATATTGTATTGTAAGTTATAAACGATGTTTATTTGACTCATCATGCATAAACACCCTATTATTATAAGCAAGTGAGAGCTTGTTGATTAAAGGAGAACCTTAGGTTCTCTTTTTTATTTTGGTAATCTCTGTAATCCACTTTTAGCTTTCTGATGAAGGCTGTTGGCATAATCCGAAGGCTTTAGCTCAAGACACTTTTTATAGCTCATTCTGGCTTCCTTGTAGAGTCCTTCATTTTCATAAATATATCCCATGTGCAGGGCAGAGCTGCATGGGTAGTATTCTTTTGAGTTTGTACCCAGGAGAAGGCTCTTGCCATAATATGATAGTGCATCAAATGGACTCTTGAGTGCATGAGTGATTCTTCCTAGTCTGTAATTATATTCAATTGACCAGTCTGATTTTGAAGTGAATTGATATGCATTTTTGATCAAAAGTGCATATGCTTTTTGCAAATACCCACCATCATATAATAATCTAGCTCTTAGTAAAATTACATTGGGTCTTTGATTTTTATGAGATTCTTTGAGCGCTTGCTTGTCTTCATCGATAAGATCATAACCATACTTTTCTACCTCCTTCATGTAATATTTATACATCGGGTAGTTTTCTTGAATGGATAGCTCATACCATGCTAGCTTTTGGTATGCTTCCTTGATGTAATGACGTCCTTTAAAATTTTTGATAAAGTTGAGGATAGGTGCTTTAGCCCTTTTATCTAATTTGTACAACCAGGATTTCCCTTCCATAAAATCCAAATAGTAAAAAGGTGCAAACTTATTTCCTCTTGGTCTTGATAGTAAAGTTTCCAATGCTTTTTCATTGTCATTCATTTTTTGAGCCATAGTAGCGATCAGAAAACAAGCTAAAGGATTTTTACTTGGGTCTAACTCACTATTGAGTAAATACTCATAAGCTTTATTCTTTTGATTATTTTGATAAAATTGAATGTAGACGTAGACAGCGATAGCCTCTTCTCGGTAGAGAAAATTATTATTTTCAGAATATTTGATGACTTCTTCTATTTCTGATATGCTTTGCTCCAATGACCCGTCTATACCGAATAACATTTTTACTATTCCAGGTACTGTTTTAGCCAGGGCATGTATAGCACTTAAACTTTTTTTATTGGCAACAAACTCAGGGTAGAGTTCCACGTTTTTTTTCAATAATTTATACGCGGTATAACTTCCGCTGCCTGCTTTGAATAGTTGTTTAAACTTAGCTCTTACTACCGCCCATTGTAATTCTATTTCCGCCTGTACAAATAGATAATACGGAGAATTCTGATCTCCGTATTCAGTTATGTAATCAAGACGCTTGGACTTATTTTTTATCAATCTATCAAACTCCTTTTTATCTTCTGAGATAAAGAGTGAGAAAAAATCGATGTAATTTTCAATGTGTACGACAAGAAGATTTTCGGGTTCTTCTTTTTTGATAATTTGAATGATCGAATCTGCTTCGGTAAATTTTAGACTGGTTGCCGCTACATATGCCTTTCTGATATTGGGGGAATCATCAAAATAGTATTGGGCTGCAAGGTCACCGCCTGTAAGCGTTAATATAAATGTAATTAGGATAAGAAGGATATTCCTTACTCTGTATACCATACCTAAATTTAACTAAAAAGCCCAGTAGCAAACAATCTGCTACTGGGCTTTAAATATTCTTTAATATAGTAGTTTTTACGCTTCAGCCTCTACCTTTTTACCAGCAATGATATCGTCTATGAGTACTCTTCCGCACTGTTCACAAGCGATCACATTTTTCTTCAGGCTGATTTCTATGATGGTTTGGGGAGGTACTCTATTGAAGCATCCACCGCATGCATCACGTTCTACAGTAACTACTGCGAGTCCATTACGATATGCTCCTCTTATTCTTTTATATGCTTTGAGCAGTCTATCGTCTATTTTTTTAGCGGCATTTTCCGAACTCTTCATTAGCTTATTCTCCTCCTTGGTAGTTTTTTCGATTATCTTATCTAGTTCTACCTTTTTTACTTCTAGCTCTTTCTGTCGAGTTTCAAATTTAGCTTCAGATGCTCCAAGTGCTCCACCTTTTATCTCTTTCTGAGCTTCCTGTTCGCCTATTTTTTTCTGTGAAAGTTGAATTTCAAGCTTTTGTAGCTCTATCTCTTTGGTAAGAGCATCGTATTCTCTGTTATTTTTTACATTATCGAGCTGCTTCTCATACCTCTCGATAAGCATTTCTGCCTCCTTTATATTTGCATTATGCTTAGCAATTTCATGGTCTATATCCTCTACGTTGCCTTTCAGTCTACCAATTCTAGTTTCTAGACCTACTAGGTCATCCTCAAGATCTTTTACTTCTATAGGTAATTCTCCTTTAAGTATTTCGATTTCATCAAGCTTAGAATCGATCGTCTGAAGCTTGAATAATGCTTTTAATTTTTCTTCTACAGTTTGTTCTTTAGTTGCCATATCAGAAATAGTAATTTACTGGATTAGTAATTGCTTTAGTACAATGGGCTGCAAAGGTACTAAATTTCTCTTGTATTAACTCTTGTAATAACGTCGCGGTGAATTGTTCTGTTTCATAATGACCAATATCACAGATCATAATCTCATTTTCCGCATCAAAAAATTCGTGATATTTAAAATCACTGGTGATAAAACAATCCGCTTTTTGTTTCTTGGCAGTATCCAATAAAAATGATCCCGATCCACCGCATATCGCTATTTTTTGGTAGTTGTCGTCATTGTTATGGGTATACTTAATAGCAGTACAGGCTAGTTTGGTTTTAATAAGTCTAAGTAGTTCATTTTTATTAACAGGCTCTGGTAAGAAACCAATTATGCCCGACCCGATATCTGTGTTTTTATCTTCTTTCGGTGATAATATTCTTAAATCAGTAAGCCCTAAGCGTTTTGCAATTCTCTCATTTACGCCTGATTGTAGCACATTATCGAGATTAGTATGTATCGCTATGAGATTGATGTCATTTTTTATTGCCTTGATTACAGCCCTTTCCACATAGGTCTTTCCTGTGATACGTTTGAGTCCTGAAAAGATAATAGGGTGGTGGGCGACTACTACATTACATTGCTTTTCTATGGCTTCGTCTATGACATCTTCGGTCATGTCTAGCGCAGTGATTACACCTGAAATTTTTGCTTCTTCGGATCCTATCAATAAGCCTGAGTTATCATAAGACTCCTGAAGCCTAAATGGCGCTATACTGTCTAAGAACTCTAGTAAGTCTGATACTTTGATATTATCCATATCTCTCACTTATTTTATTGATTAGAGCAGTCGAAGAATGGCCCTTTAAAAATGGAATGATTTGTACTTTGCCACCGTAGGCATTTACCTCTCTCGCTCCAATGATTGTTTCCATCGTATAATCTCCACCTTTGACTAAGGTATCTGGTAGTATTGATTGGATAAGTTGTAGCGGATTCTCTTGCTCGAAAAGAATAACCATATTCACCATCCGTAGGCTACTCAAAAATGTACTTCTTGTCTGTTCATCATTGATAGGACGTAAGTGCCCTTTCAGTTTTTTTACGGAGGTATCAGAATTTAGGCCAACGATAAGTTTGTCACCGAGGGATTTGGCCTTGGTCAGATAATCAATATGTCCTAGATGTAGGAGATCAAAGCAGCCATTGGTAAAAACTATTTTTTCTTGATCCTTTTTCCAATCTCTGATTGTATCCAAGGCTTGAGCTACGTTTTGAAATATCATCATACCTTTTTCTTTTGCCTGTTAAAAATAGGTAAAGTGATAAGACATATTATGCCGAAAATGACATTGCAAAAGATCGAAATAGAAAAGAATATGATATTGGCAAATGAAAATCCATCAGCAGGATTTATGCCAAATAGATTGAGACTTTCATTTACTAAAAACTGATAGCTTCCCATGCCTCCAGGCGCAGGAATTACCATGCCGAATGTTCCAAAAACAAATACGATGAGCCCTTCCAGCGGACCTAAATGTGTTGTAGGGTCGTATGCAAAAAAGCAGAGATAAGTCATAAGGTAGTAGCAGAGCCATATACCTATTGAATAGAGTAGGAAGGTACTTACATTATTAACTTTTTTTACACTCATTATACCATCATAAAAACCCGAAATGATATTGGCTAATTTCTGTCCAAGACTTGATGTAGTAAGCCTGTCCCAGTATCTGTAGATTAGAAATACTAAAAGTATCCCCAATCCTACGGCTATCCAAAAAAGGGGATAATAAAAGAATTCAATAAGTGCAAACTCAGCATTTTGGCTAAAGTAATCGAGTATCAAATTGCCAGAGCATAACATAGCGATGAAGATGACTACTAGCAGGCTCAATACATCCATGATGCGATCTACAACGATGGTGCCCATTACTTTTTCGACAGGTATATCTTCATATTTCGAAAGAGTTGCCGCTCTGATGACTTCACCAGATCTAGGTATGCCTAGATTAGCAAAATATCCAAGCATCACAGTACCGAAAAGATTGAAAATTCGAGTCTTATATCCTAGAGATCGAAGCAACATATCCCATCTAAGTGCTCTGAATATATTACTTACCATAAAAAGTACCGCAACAATGAAGATCCAACGAAAAGAGACATTTTTAAAATCAGATATGACCTTGTCTAGTAGACTACAATCCTCTAGCGCTATACCTTTGAGTATGCACTCTGCTTCATAACTGCTTTGATTATTCTTATATACTAAAACGAGAATGGTGAGCCCAATGCTGAGAAATATGAAAAATTTTAAAATCCCCTTCAGCATTTCTAGAGTTTAGCTCAGCTGATTTTTCTCATTGGGGAATACTGTTACCGCTTTGTAAGATTTTGCTTCTTCAGGGGTCATCAATCCGTAAGAAATAATAATCACTACATCTCCAACTTCTACTTTTCTAGCGGCGGCACCATTTAGACATATCGTTCCGGATCCTTTTGGTCCTTTTATTACATAGGTTTCTAGTCGCTCACCATTGTTATTATTTACAATTTGGACTCGCTCTCCCTCATAGAGATTGGCAGCTTCCATAAGTGCCTCATCTATGGTAATAGATCCCACATAGTTCAAGTTAGCCTCTGTAACGGTAGCTCTATGTATCTTTGATTTGTGTATTTGTAGTAACATCGGATTACAAAGGTATATATTTCTTATCGATGTTTGCAATCAAAATTTTGATACTAAAGTTTCATCAATACTCATCTTCTTTTCGCAATATCATATTGTCTATCAGTCTTATGCCTTCTAGCCATGATGCAGTACATGCGACTACGTATTTTGCTTTTCTAAGATCTGTTAGACTTTGCAAGGTGTGACCGTCAGCAATGTCTATATATTCTGGATCTAGGCCGCTTGATTTTTGTATTTCTAATGCTTCTTTGATAAGCTGATCACGACCGGTAGTCATGAAGTTGTTTTTTATGTACATCAGGCTTTCATAGATTGCCGTTGCTTTCTTTTTTGCTGCAGCCGAAAGCCTTGCATTTCTGCTACTCATAGCCAAGCCATCATCTTGTCTATGTATAGGACATACTCGCAGCTGAGTCTTGAGATTCGTTTGATTCAGCATCGCTTGGATGATAGTAAATTGCTGAAAATCTTTCTGCCCCATATACAGCTGATCTGGCGAAACAATCGTTAACAATCGATGTACTACCTGAATCACTCCTTCAAAATGCCCAGGGCGGTGCTCTCCTTCCATAGTCGTAGCAAGTTGACCTAGATTGATTTTGGGTGTAGGGGCAAGATTTTTGGGATATATCTGAGTTGTACTTGGCAAAAAAAGATAATCTACACCATGCTCTTTAAGCATAGCGGTATCTCGTTCGATCGGTCGAGGATATTTCTCTAGATCGGATTTTTCGTTGAACTGTGTTGGGTTTACAAATATACTGACCACTACCACATCACATCCTTGCTGAGCCTCCTGGATAAGACTCATGTGGCCATCATGTAGTGCTCCCATGGTGGGTACAAAACCGATGCTCTTTTTATTATTTCGCTCCTTACTTATATTGTTTTGTAAGCCTCTATTGGTCTTCAGTATTTTCATGATGTAGTTTTTTTAAGTACTCCTGGGTGATATATTCTTCGGCCAATTTTCCTTGAGGTGTATAATCTCTTTCTGGGTATCCTTCATGCCCTCGCATATTAGGAAACCATTTCCACAAGAACCCACCAGCCCAGTATTTTTCATTTTTCCAGAATTGCAATAAAGCAGCATATGCATTAGCCTGTGCCTGATCATTGATAGATCGATTGTATATATCTTTTTCTATTTCCCAAGCTTTACCAGCACATCCATCTACTGATTGATAACCAAATTCTGTGAATAGTATAGGCTTTTTATGCCGCTTTGAAAAAGAGGAGAGCGCCTTACTAATCTTTTTCCATTGATCTTTTAGTGTTGCTATTTTGGGTGTCTGTACATCTGACAACGGAAAATAGGCTGATATACCAATGTAGTCTAACTCCTCCCATAACGGAAAATCATCGTAGCTATCCCAATTTGCACTGTAGACTATTTCCCCATCGTAGATATCTCGTATATCATGGATGAGCTGTTTCCAAAATTCCACCCTTTTTTTCACAGAGACCTTGATCTCAGTTCCAATGCATAGCATGGCAACATTATGTTTTTGAGCAAGTTGTGCATAAGATAAGATGTACTCTCGGTATCCCTTTTCCCATAGTATCCAGTCTTCGTCGCTGTATTCAAGTCTACCTATCCATCCACCTGGGACATATATTTGTGGCTTGATCATCACCGATAGCTGACTATCATGAGCCAGTTGGATACTCTTTTCTATGCCCACTTGCTTTTCACCCCACCATTGCTGGTCAAGATTAAATCTCAACGTTGGATTTTGTTGACGACAAAAAGCATATGGTACCAAGCATATCCAATCGGCATTGACCTTTAAAATGGGTTTCATGGGGTCATTCACAAATTCTTCTGGAGGTGCTACCATGGTGATCCCATGTATTCTATCCACTTCAGTTACTTGTAAGGTTTCTATCTGAGTTCGACAGTTAGAAAAACCCAATACGAGTGCCAATACAAGTAGCAGTTTCATCTTACAATGATACAACACATCTTCATTATTACAATTTGTATAGCTAGTTTCCTTGGTATTATTAAAATGGTATGCGCATACTATTATGTCTTGTTTCGCATTATTTTTTTCGATTTTACTACCTTGTATCTCATGACTAAAAATATCTACGTAGCAGCCACAAGTCAGCATGTTGGCAAGACCACCTCAACCTTAGGTTTAGTATCTTCCTATATCACTCAGGGGTATAAAGTAGGGTATTGCAAGCCAGTTGGCCAGAAGTTCCTTGATATTGAAAATCTTCGGGTAGATAAAGACACGGTACTTTTCAGTGATCTCATTGACTTCGAATTGATGCCAGAGGTGCATAGTCCCATTATTTTGGGTAAAGGTGCCACAAAAACTTACCTCGATGATCCTGATAAATTTGATTTGGATACAAAAATACTGAAGGCGAAAGAGGCACTTATTGATAAAAACGAAATTGTCATATACGAAGGTACTGGTCACCCAGGAGTGGGCAGTGTAGCGGATGTATCCAATGCTCATGTAGCACAGTTACTAGGCGCTGGAGTGGTCATGATCGCAGAGGGCGGTATAGGCTCTACGATCGACAAGCTCAATATGTGTACCGCTCTATTTCGAGAAAAAAATGTCCCGATACTCGGCGTAATCATCAATAAAGTAAGGATCGATAAATACGACGTCGTCAAAAAGTACGTGGGCAAATGGCTTAAAAAGAATAATATAAAGTTATTGGGAGTCGTACCTTATGATAAGACTTTGGCCTATCCACTGATCACCGCGGTTGCCAAAGCCATAGGAGGAACCATTACTTACCATGCGGATTATCGATTCAATAAAGTAGAATCTATTCTCGCTGGCAGTCTGATTGATTTAAAAGAATTAAAATCATCTAAAGATCTACTATTAGTCGTAAGTACGAGATCGATCAATGATGCCATCAATAAAATAAAAACGATATCTACGCTCAATGGTATCGAAAATTGTCCCCTATCGGGCATCGTCGCCACTGGACAAGGATTCATAGACTCTAATACTATTGAGTACATAGAAGAAAATAAAATTCCACTCATCAGAACAGATCTAGACACCTACGGATCAGTTATTAAGATTAGTAAAATTGAGGTGAAGATCAATCGAAGTACCCCTTGGAAAGTCCAACGAGCCATACAGCTTATCAAAGACAATGTTGATGTCAAACAAATAGGAGCCTGATAGTACGAATGATGTATTGTGTTAAAGTTTAGAAGCTTAACAATTGATAATGTGACTTGTATATATTATTAAAGTCTTTTATCCGGAAGTTGTTCTATAATGTTTGGCCTTCGAAGTTATGATCGCATATCGATAGATGTACGAACATAATTTCAAGGCTTTTTATACCATTTGACTTTCAGAATGTCGTATAAGATTCTTAGTATAATTTTTTCAAGTACAAGGCAGAAAACGCAAGCAAAGCCTTAGCTATGATGAGGCTTTCTAACGTAGTAATTGATGAAATCATCAAGAAGATATGCGGTATTTTGGAGGTCAAATGGTATTAATTATAAAAATCTTCTACTAATTATACATAGCGACTCCATCAGCCATGAACTTCAGCTCCTCTACGGGTTCTGTTATGGCCATGATTTCTTTTTCGGATTTTCCCTCGTCTTCTGCGTAGTGACGCAGTTCGTCCACAGGAGTTATTTCTCTATATGCTTTTCCATTCAATGTTACCTTTTTACCCTCACAATCTAGTGGTAAGAAAAAACCATAATCTTTAAATTTGACAAAAGTTCCTTCAAGTTCAGGTGTATCGGCAGAAGTAATATTTACCCAACAACCCTTTACTTTACATACGGACTCAACGACTCCAGTAAGTTGAGTTTGTAAAGAATCTTGAGTCTGCATTTTTGCGTAATACACATCATAAGATAAATCTTCGATCACTTCAAACTCTTCTCCAAAATAGGTCATGTTATTTATAGGATCGTGAGTGACTTTATTTTCCTTACATCCAGTTGCAAATATTGAAACCAAGGCTCCCAGTAATATTATTATTCTTTTCATGACTCAAAGATAATAGCTTATGGTAATAGTTCGTGATAAGATTATGATATAAGTTATTTTGAACTTCTTACTCTACTTGATTGCAACTCTATATATGATATTATTTTTTATATGAAAGCCTATTTGCCTTATTGTTTAAGAAGTGTTTGTCAATTGATCAATAAAGCTTACTTTTGCAGCACTTTTTGAAAAATTAATAACAAACAGAATTATTTCATGCGTAATTATGAAGTGACTTTCATCGTCGATCCCGTGCTGTCAGGCGATGAAATTAAATCGACAGCTCAAACTTATTCTGATCTTCTTGCCAATGAAGGATGTAAGATTGTACATACAGAGCATATGGGTTTGAGACAACTAGCATACCCGATCAATAAAAGATCATCGGGTGTTTATTATTGCCTACAATTTCAGGCAGAAACTGGTGCTCCTGTACCTAAGATGGAATTGGCTTTTAGAAGAGACGAGAGAATCATGAGATTCTTGACTGTTGCTCTAGATAAGTATGGTGTAAAATACAATGACGACAAGAGAGCTGGTAAGATTGGCAAAAAGAAGCCAAAAGTGGAAGCAAAAGTGGAAGATGAGAAAGTTGTAAAAGATGACCTTACTAAGATCGAAGGTATCGGTCCTAAGATCGCTGAGGCCCTAGCAAAAGCAGCTATTACCTCTTTTGTAGGTGTTGCTACCAAAAGACCTGCTGAGATAAAGGCTGTTTTAGAAGCTGCTGAAGGTAATTTTTCTTCACATGATACATCCACATGGCCGAGACAAGCAAGATTAGCTGCTGATGGTAAGTGGGATGAATTGAAAACACTTCAAGATGAACTTGACGGTGGAAGACCTAATGCCTCAACAGAAGAGGAGTAATTTTTCAAATTTAAAACAAAGAACATGGCATCTCGTGATGATATAAAATTTTTGAGTAATCCCAATATTGGAAAATCAAGAAAGAAATACTGCAGATTTAGAAAATTTGGTATTAAGCACATTGATTATAAAGACGAAGACTTTCTAATGCAATTTATCAATGAGCAAGGAAAACTTTTACCAAGAAGAATTACTGGTAATTCGCTCAAATACCAAAAGAAAGTTGCAGTAGCAGTAAAGAGAGCAAGACATTTAGCTATTTTGCCTTATGTCACTGATTTATTAAAGTAAAAATTCAAGGATCATGCAAGTTATACTTTTAAAAAACATGGATCCTCTAGGATTCAAACATGATGTTGTGACAGTTAAGAATGGATACGGTAGAAATTACCTAATTCCACAAAAAATGGCTGTTATCGCAAATGCGGACAACTTAAAAAAGTTAGATGCTATAGTCGCTAAGGAAAAAGCTGCTGAACTAGCAAGAATGGAAGAATATCAAGAGCTAGCTAAGAGTCTTGAAGGTAAATCATTGAAGATTGGTGTGAAAGCTGGAACATCTGGTAAGATTTTCGGTAGTGTTACGAATATTCAAGTTGCTAATGCTCTAAGAGATCAACTATCAGTAGAGCTAGATAGACGTAAAATAGAACTTGAGGAAGAGGTAAAGGAAGTAGGTACTTACAGTGCAAAACTTAATTTACATCCAGAAGTGCAAACATCTATAGAGTTTAGTCTCGTAGCTGAATAAAAAGTTTGCTAAAGAGATATTTTGAGGGGGTTCTGCTAGTACAGAACCCCCTTTTTTAATTCTATGAATATCTAATTACAGTGAAGTCTTTCAGCTCTTTTTGATAGAGAATTTAATCTGGATTATGCGTTATAACTTTGTGATGAGAGCTTCAAATGCAATTAGTCAATTGCTTATATTCGAAAAGCATAGCATTGCTAAGGTTAGGAAAGATCAGTAGGCAAAGCCTTTGATTTGCACCGGCATATAATCGCAGTGGATTTTTTAGCTTCTAGCACAGGTTAAGCTATACTAAATGCCTGATTTATAGCGATCAGGCACAAAATTGCATGAAGAGCTATTGTGTTTTAACCACATTTCATGCTTTTTGTAATCTGGGCAGTGCTGCGCAACTAGATTCCAAAATCTCTGACTATGATTCATTTCGTATAGATGACAAAGCTCATGAATGATTACGTAGCGAATAGTGTCACTAGGAGCAAACAAGAGTCTTGTACTAAAATTCAAATTACTTTTACTACTACAACTTCCCCAATTACTAGAATTAAATTTGAGTGTTATTTTTGAAAAGTCAGCTGCTAGAGTCTTGGCGTTAGTTTCATATACCATTTGCTCAAATTCTAGCCTCAATCTTTTTGCTATAGTCCTACTCAATGCTTTTTGAATTGCTGAGCTTATATAACCCCTATCTTTATTTGAGTAATGTGGAGCTGATAAGCTGATATCAAGAAGATTGATTTTTACTAAGACTTTGTCGTGTAAGTAATTCCGTTCAACGATTCTAAGGTGTTTATCAAAAACAGTGATAGTATCATCTAATTTGAACGTAAAACTTCTAAATCTGTCCTTAAGAGAGGGATTAATCTCTATATTTCTCGCTATCCAATCTTTAGCCTTATTTGTGTGAGCATTTATAGCGCCAGCACTGAAGTACCTCGGTAAGCGCAGATTTACACTATCTTTAGTAAAACTGATTCTTACGTTTCTTCTATTTTCTTGAGAAACTAAAATCGGTATACTGATGTCTCCCACTTCAAATAGAAGTGATGTTTGGCTAGGCATATTTCGATTCGAAAGCTTGCATAACCTCAATCAGCTTTTCAATGCTGCTTTTGGGCATAGCATTATAAATGGATGCCCTAAAGCCACCAACTGACCTATGACCTTTAATACCTACACAGCCAGCATTGGTAGCCATTTCCAAAAAGGAATCATTCAATTCTTCATTGTTTAATAGAAAGCAAACATTCATTAATGATCTACTGCCTACTTCAGCAGTGCCTTTAAAGCATGTATTTCTATCAATTTCATCATATAATAATGAAGCCTTTTCTTTATTTAATTTTTCGATTTCTTCTAGACCGCCCTGTTCTGATATCCACTCTAAGGTCAACATACAACAATATATTGGAAAGACAGGCGGTGTATTAAAAGCTGAACCCTTTTCAATATGCGTTTTGTAATTGAGCATAGTGGGAATATCCCTTTCGATCTGATCTACAATGTCCTTCTTAATGATGACAAGAGTCACCCCTGCAGGTCCTATATTTTTCTGAGCTCCAGCGTAGATAATATCAAATCTACTCACATCCACAGGTCTACTAAAGATATCGGAAGACATATCACAAACAAGCCTCGTATCAGTATTTGGTAATTCATGAAATTGTGTACCAAAAATAGTATTGTTGCTAGTATAGTGCACATATCTAAGGCCTTCAGGGATTTCCACTTCTTTAGGTATGTAATTAAAATTGGAGTCTTTAGAACTAGCCAATTCGTCTACGATACCATACAGCTTAGCCTCTTTTATCGCTTTTGTTGACCAAGTTCCTGTATTTATGTATCCCGCTCTTTGATTGTTTCCAAGTATATTTAAGGCGGTCATGTAAAATTGACTACTAGCGCCTCCAGTAAGATATAATATCTCATAGTCATCAGGAACATTAAGTATCTCTTTGATTAATGAGGAGCAATTCTTCATTATATCGACAAACTCTGGACTTCTATGAGATATCTCAAGTAATGATAAGCCTATATTTTGGTAATCTAATACAGCATCCGATGCCTTTTGGAAAACGACCTTAGGAAGAATTGCAGGACCTGCGGAAAAATTATGCTTCATTTGATTATTTTTAATGCCATAAAGTTCGCTTTTTTATCAATTAAGTAAACAATATTCATCAGACATTTTTGAACATTATATTACAATGTTCTAGTAATCAATAACTTATGACTTTAGCTTGATTTAGGATGTTTTCGTGTTAAATTTTTTTTCATTTTTTTTCGATAAAAAAATGAAGGCTAATATCATAGTTTGTAATTACTTACATATATGTTTAAAAATATATGACCCCATTGATAGGATCTAAAGTATTTTTATTTCGATGAGACTTGTTTAGGAAAAATATCGCCCCTATATTTGCGCTCCCATTATGAAAGAATAGTGGATAAAAATTGAAAAGAAGA